>NZ_JAPQNU010000002.1:0-1132959 GCF_030397625.1 Janthinobacterium sp. SUN026
TCCCACATCAAGGCCTTCTGCGTCTCGGTGTAATAAATACGTGGTTTCTGTTTCATCTTCAACACTCCTGTAACCTAGACATTTAGGTTAGAGTGTTGCGACCACCGATTGAATCCGCAGGCGCAAGCGGACATTACAAGTTTTATCTGTTTTGCGGATAAACGGACCTTTCTTGCATTAATTGGCATTATTAAAAATGGTAAAGTTTAATGTCATTGCTGTGCGCATTGATAATAGTTAAATTAATATGGTGAAGACACGGCAATTCTGCATTTCTTGCTGTTTATCGTGCCGTCTATTTGCTTGTAACTCAGGAGAAGTATTGAATGACTGTCTTCAGTATCGGCAACACCAATTTTGAAGTGGATGTAGCGAAATCAAGCATTAGTCTGGAAACGCATGGCAGCGGCATGCTGGAGCTGAATATCGATATCCATGGCGACGATGAGGTGTTTATGCGCTTGACCGAGCCGGAGGACGCGGAATGGTCGTGGGCGCTGTATCCGCCGGCTTTTTTCCTGCATGGCTTGCGCATACCGGAAGGGCAGGGAGGAGCGTTTGCGATCGGGATGCTGGATATGCATCCCGAGGCGGAGGAATCGGGTATCTATATGATGGAGTATGGTGACGTGTCGGCTGTCAACATCATTGAATTGTCGGCGGATCGACTAGCCGTGTCGGGCATGGTGGACTTGTGGGGCAAGCGCCTGCCATTTCATATCGATATGCCGCGCAGATAGTATCGGGGCGGGGCTCCGCGGGATTGGAATGCGCCCCATTGAGGCGCATTCCTCCGGCGGGGTCGGCCCCGCTCCAGTCTGATTAGTCCAGCTTCAACGCCTTGGCCACATCCCCCCACGCCACATACTTGAAGTTCTGCGGTCCATCGGGCAGGCGCTTGTAGCCGTCCTGGATTACCAGCATGCCTTGCGCGTACGCGCCGCCCAGGTTGGCGGAGGTGACGTCCAGACCATCCGTTTCCGAGGTGCCGTCGATGCCGGCGGGCAAGTTGAAGCCCACCTTGAAGCGGCCGCGCACTGCATATGGCGCTTGCGCGTCGAGCACCACGTAGCTGCTGTCGCCCTGGCTGGAAACGATCAGGTAGCCGGTGTCCGGCTTGGCGCCTGGCTGGCGGTAGATGGCCATGCCTTCCACGTCGGCCGTCAGGTGCGCTCCCACAGGCAAGACCATGGTGAGGGCGTCCGGCTTGGCGGCGTCGGCCGAGGTGGTCCAGATGCCGCGCGTTTCTTCGCCCAGGAACAAGCGGGCGTTGGCGTCGTCGGCCACGCAGCCTTCCGGTTGGGTCGCGACCTTGAAGCTGCGCATGAGGGTGGCGCTGAATTTGTTGCCGTTCAAGCCAATGCTGTATTGCTGGAAAGTACCGTCCTTGTCGTTGATGAACGCTTCCACGCCGCCGCTGGCTGGTTGGTACAGACACATGCCGTAGATGCTTTTCAATCCCGTAGGGAAGCGGCCCGCTTCCGCCACGTCGCCGCTGGCATTGATGGTGAACAACATCATGCTGTTGTCGTCGCGCTGGGTGGCGACGGCCAGGTCGACCTTGCTGCTGCCCAACTGGATATTCTGCCGCACGTCGACGTTGTTCAGGCGGCCCACTTCCAGCAGCTGGGTCTGTTTGCCTTGCAGGTCGTAGACCAATAAGCCTTGCTTCTTGTTGGTGCCGAGGATGCGCGCGTCGGCCGGGTTGCTGGACAGCCAGATGGCCGGATCATCGGCCGCGTCGCCCTGGCGCGCCATCGGTTCCGTCTGCGCCTGTGGGGCAATGATGGCTACCGCAGGCTGCGTTTCCATCTTGCCAGCCCATTTCAAGGGTCGCGCTTGCCAACCGTTCTTGCCGCGCAGCAGCAAGGAGTCCTTGTCCAGCGCCAGCTGGCTGTCGCCCTTGCGCACGTTCAAGGCGACGGCTTGGGCTGACTGCGCCGTCCACTTGCCGCCCTGGTGTGCCAGCAGGTGCAGCTTGTCCGCCTTGCCATCGAGCACGGCAACGCCGCCCGGCAGCACGGCCAGCGCGCTGGCGCCACCGTCCAGCTGGCCATACGGCTTGCGCAGCGCCACCACTTCGCGCTTGCCCATGCCTTCGGACTCGGCGTCATACGCCCACACGCCCATATTCGACTCGCTCACCAGCAGGCGCTGGGCGCCATCGTCGACCCGGCAATGCTTGGCGTGCGGCGGCAAGGCCAGTTTGCGCACCAGGCTGCGCTGCTCGCCCTGCATCACCCACTGTTCCGCTTGTCCATCCTTTCCGATCAAGAACAGATGGGCCAGCTGCTGGGCGTCGCGGTACAGGCACGACGCTTCCACGGAAAATGTCGGCACGGGAAATGGCGCCAGCTTGATCAGCTTGCCGGCCTGCACGTCGACGGAGACGGGCAGCGGGCGCTGCGTGTCCGCTTCCAGGAAGACGGCCAGCACCTTGTTGCCGTCGCTGCGCGTGTCCAGTTGCTTGGCGCGCACGGCGATACGGTCCTGTTCCTGGCCGGCCGCGTTGAACAGGCGCAAGCCGTGCTTGTCGAGTAGCAGCCACCCGCCGCCGGGCAGGCGCGACAGTTCCTCCGCTTCCTGCGTGAAGGAAGGCACAGTGTTGGCAGGCGCGGCTTGCGCCGTGCCCGCGAGGCAAAAGGCAGCCAGCAGGGCGCTGCAGAGTACGGTTTTTTTCATATTGTTGGAAATCATCATCAGAAGGCGCTGGCTTTCAGGCTCACTTTAAAGGTGCGGCCATATTGTTCGTTTTGCACGTTGTATTGCTTCGTGCCCTGGTAAACATAGTATTTTTCGTTGTTCAGGTTTGCCGCCTCGAACATCAGCTGGAATTGTTTGTTGATCTGGTACGACAGCGAGAAATCGAGCTGTTTCTGGCCGGCGACGATATGGTCCTGGCTTTGGTCGAGGATGTCGTTGCCCATTTCCAGCAGGTAAGGCGACTTGTAGTTGAGGGCCAGGCGGGCGCTGACCGGCCCCGTTTCATAGCCCAGCATCAAGTTCATCACCTGGTTCGACTGGCCCGGCAGGCGGATGTCGCGGTTCATCTGTTTGTTCGTCGCCTTGTCGAAGCGTCCGATTTGCGCGCTCGAGGTGCTCAGGGTGCCGTTCACGCCGACGAGGAAACGATTGAAGGGCGCCGGCAGCATGCGCAGCGGCTGCATGTAGGCCAGTTCGATGCCTTTCACCTTGGCCGCGTCGCCATTCGCATACGAGGTCGCCGTCGTGTAGCCGGCCCACTGTCCCGTGCCGGCCAGGTTCGTCGTGTACGTGAAATTCTTGATGTCCTTGTAGAAACCATACGCCGACATCACGCCGTCATTGCCCAGTACCCTTTCGATGCCCAGGTCCAGGTTGTTGGCCTTCAGCGGCTTCAAGTCCGGGTTGCCGATCACGGCTTCCGTGTTGCTGGCCAGGCTGATGCCGGGCGCCAGCTGGCTGAAGTTGGCGCGTACGACGGCTTGCGTCCAGGCGGCCCGCACGCTGGTATGTTGATCCAGGTCATAACGGGTTTGCAAGTTTGGAAGCCAATTGGTGTACGAGCGTTCGCGCGTCAAGGCCGTGGCGACGCCGGCGCTATCCACCTGCGAGCCGTTTGCTTCGAAACTGGTGCGCTCGGCGCGCACGCCGCCCAGGATGTGCCAGGCGTCGAAGTCGTAGCTGTTCTGCACATACATGGCGTTGATGTCTTCATGCATGCGGTAGTCGTTGATGATGGACTCGGTCGCCAGGCGCGCCTTGGTGCGGTCCAGTCCCGCCACGCGGGCGCGGATGAGGGACGGGTCCAGGGCCACGCCGATGTTGCCCAAGTCGTAGTCGAGCGTGTGGCCTTGCACGAAATTGCTCATCGACGTGGAACCGGCGCCCCAGTAATTGCCGCTGGAAGCCTTGCTGCTGTTATATGCCCATTGATCCGTGTCATTGGTTTTTTCGCGGCGGCTGACTTTTGCGCCGAACTTCAGGGTGGCGATGTCAAACTTGCGGGCCAGGTCGATGCGCGCGTGGTGTTCATTGTCCTTCGAGTAGCGTTTTTGCAGGGTGATGGCGTTGAGCGCATAGCTGGCCGGGTCGTACAGCGAGGCGGGGCCGCTCAATTTCGGTTCCTGCGTATCCGTGAAACTGATGCCGGCGAAATTGCTGGTGCCGCGGAAACGGCCGTCGTTCAGGGATTCCGGCGTGTCTTCCGTGGCGCGGCTCAGGCCGCCTTTCACGTCCAGGGTCCAGTCGCCCGATTTCTGTTGCGTGCCCAGCACCAAGGAACGCACTTGCTGCGTGTACTTGCGCTGGCGGATGCGGCGCTCGGCGCGCGCGCTGGCCGTCTGGCCTTCCGCCAGGCTGCCGCCCGCGATATTGCTGATGGTCAGGCGGTCGCGCACTTCATTGTCGGAAAATTCGCTGAGGAAGGAGCGCAAGAACCAGCTGTTGCCCGCCTCGGGACGGTAATCGAGGTTGATGGCCAGCGCGCCGCGCTTGCGCACAGGCAGGTAGTCGCGCAATTCCAGGCCCGACAATTTACCTTTGCTCCAGGCGCCGCCCGTTTCCACGTCATCCGAGCCGAACGAGCGCTTTTCCGCGCTCAGGCCGGCTGCAACGCCCAGCTTGCCGTCGAGGAAGCGTTGGGCCCACAGGGCGCCGCCGCTGGGGCTGGTCTTGCCCGTCTTTTCATCATAGCTGGCGCCCACGTTGGCCGACAGCAGCTTGCCCGGCAAGTCGAAGGCGGACAGCGACTTGACTTCGACGGTGGCGCCCAGCGAGTTGGCGTCCATTTCCGGCAGCAAGGTCTTCGAAACTTCCAGCGTGCGGATCAGGCCGGCAGGCAGGATGTCCAGCGCCACGGCGCGGCGGCCCGCTTCCGGCGACGGCACCAGCGCGCCATTGATGGTGACGGCGTTCAAGTCCGGGCCCAGGCCGCGCACGGTGATGTAGCGACCTTCGCCCTGGTCGCGCTGCACGGATACGCCCGGCAAGCGGGCCAGCGCCTCGGCCGCGTTTTTGTCCGGCAAGCCGCCGATATCGTCGCTGCTGATGACGCTGATGATATTGTCCGCTTTCTCTTGCGCGGCGATGGCGTTGCGCAGGCTGGCGCGCTGGCCGCTGACGACCACGGTGGCGGCCGGCTGGCCATCCGCATCTTGCGCTTGCGCATGGCTTTGGCCGCTGAAGACGGCCATGATGCCGAGGGCCACGGCCGTCAGACGCAGCGGGGAGGGGAACGATGTGTGCATGGTTTTCATGAAGAGCTCGGTTAGGGGAAGGAACCGGGCGGATTCTAGGCAGCAAATATGACGATTGCGTGACAGGCAAGGGCTTGCCACCTTGAAAACAACGGCCTGTGAGCGCTTTCCAGCTGGAAATGAATCATGGTGAGCTGAAATGACCTGCCAGCGCAGGGCGCATGGGATGCGGCTTGCCGGATTTGCATCGGCTGCGCTGTTAATGATGAGCCGTTTGCACCTGCCGCACGGGCGTGGGGCATGTCATCGTGCCGTCATGGGCGGGCGCTATCGTGGCGACAGCACCACTTTTAAAGGTTTCCCACATGCTGCCGTTGCACCGTAACAGCCTGATTGCCGCAGCGCTCGCGTTGCCCCTGTTCTTGTTCCTGTACGCCACACTGGGGCACCTTAAACCGTTTGCCATCTGGAAGTGGATGGATATCGTCTGCGAAGGCGGCACGGCCGTCATGGCGGGCATCTGGTTCTTGTTTACCCTCAGCAGCCGTCCCCGCGGGCGGGTGACGCGCCTGATCGCCGGCGGCCTGTGCGCCATCATGCTGGGCTCCTGGGCCGATTGCCTTGACGAATTCTTTGCCGTCGATAAGAGCGCCGTGTGGGATAACTGGCTGGAAGCCTTGATTCCGTTCGGCATGCTGGTGCTGACGATCGGCATGTATTACTGGCGCCAGGAACAGTTCCGCCTGAACGAGCACCTGCAAAAGCGCGAACGCCTGTTCCGCGACCACCGCGCCTTCGACCGCATCACGCAGCTGGCCGACGCCAGCTACCTGCGCACGCAGATGCGCCTGGAACAGGAGCGCCGGCCCGGCCTCGATTGCGCGCTGGTCTTGCTCGACATCGACAGCTTTCACTTGATTAACCGCGAATACGGCCACCGCGAAGGCGACCGCGTGCTGCAAGCCGTGGGCCACATGCTGCTGTTGAACTTGCGCAATGACGACTTGCTGTGCCGCTATGCGGGCGACCGCTTCGCCGTGCTGATGCCGGGCGTGTCGCGCGAGGATGCGGCCGCGAAGGCGCGCCACCTGTGCGCCATGGTGGGGCAGATGCGCCACCACGCCAACGACAACCGCGAAATCCGCCTGAGCCTGCGGCATGCGTGCGCGCTCACCGATGGCGTGCCGGAAGTGGTGTTGGCTGAGCTGAGCCGGGCCGTGGAAACGCCCGGCCGCAGCGCCGGCCCCAGGGCCAGTTCCGCCGCGCCCGCCTGATGCCGCTGAACCAGCAGGGCGACCCCAGCATCGCGGCCCATCACCAGCCGGCGCTGGTGCTCGATTATGCGCGCAGCCGCGAACTGGCCGTGGCGCCGCTGCTCAAGGGCACGGGCCTCGATGGCGGCGCACTGCCGTCCGCGGAAAGCCAGGTCAGCGCCGCGCAATACCTGCAATTGCTGGCCAACGTGGCGCGCGGCCTGGACAGTGCCGACACCAGCTTCATGCTGGGCCAGCAAATGCTGCCCGGCCATTACGGTGCGGCCAGCCACGCCTTGCTGCAGGCGCAGAATCTGCGCCAGGCGCTTGGCATCCTGTGCGGCTTTCACACCTTGCTGTGTCCGCTGTTGCAGCCGCGCTTGCGCGAGGCGGGCGACATGCATGTGCTGTACTGGGTCGATGCGTTCGGCGCGCCCAGCCAGCTGCCTTTTCTGGTGGAAATGCACATGACGGCGCTGGCGGCCATGTGCCGCTGGCTGGCGGGCGAAGCGCTGCCGTGGCGCTTTTGCTTCAACCGGGCGCGGCCCCGCCACGTCGAGCAGCACGAAGTGCACCTGGGCCAGGCGCTGCGCTTCGATTGCCAGGTCGACGCCATGCTCATCGATTCCAGCTGGCTGGATAAGCCCTGGCCGCGCGGCAATGCCACGGCGGCGGCGCTGGCCTTGCGCGCGGCGGCCCTGGCGCCCGTGCCGGCGGCGAGCCTGCTCGGCGCGCTGTACGACTATCTGCTGGCGAACATCCGCTGCGCGCCGACCCTGGAACGCACGGCGCAGGAGTTCGGCGTCAGTCCCGCCACCCTGAAACGCCACCTGGCGCGCCATGGCACGCATTTCCAGGCCGAGCTGGACCAGGTGCGCGCGCACAAGGCGATCTATCTGTTCCAGGCGCATGGCTACGACAACGACGCCGTGGCCGCCTATCTTGGCTTTCATGATGCCACCAACTTCCGCCGCTCGTTCAAGCGCTGGACGGGCCAAACGCCGCAGTTGCTGCGCCATGCTTTGGCCCTTTTTGTGGCAGGTTGACCGCCGGCGTTGCGCGCCAGCGCCACGGACAGTCGTTCCTGAGGGAACAATTGCCCGTTCTGCTACATCCATAGTACACTCGATCAGAGAGCGAACAGACGCGCTTTGAGGCGCTCCGGCACGGCGTCAAACGACGCCGCAATTCCGTCATCTTGATGGCGGTGCCGGCGGCAGACGACCGGTGTGCCGTGCCTTAACCCAGCCTGGAAACTGGCGTCACCCGTGGGGTGCGCCGGAAACCGGGCAACTTGATAATGCTCAATCGTGTATTCACAATCGCAGATCGATCCAGTCGTCAGTTTCCGCAACACCCAGGGTGAGGCGGTGCGCGGCACGATTTTCAACTTGCAGCGCAATTCGCTGGTCATGGAAATCTATAATCCATACTCGATTGTGCAGGTCAGCGAGGTGCTCAATGACGTGACGGTGCGCATGGGGGCGAAAAACGCCTACGTGGGCAAGGCCGTCGTCATCAGCAGCGTCAACACGGGCCTGACCGCCATCGTTTCCGTGACCCTGATCGACGAGTGGCGCGAGCTGAGCGACGTGGTGGTGGTCAAGGGCGCCGTGCAGAAAGAGTCCAGCGCTTTTGTCGCCGGCTGGGGCGAGCGTTTCCGCATCCGCCGCGATTACCAGATCGTCGTCAACGAAATGCGCGCCTTCCTGTCGGAAGTGTCGCGCTGGGTCGAGCAAGTCGACTTGTCCGACTCGCTGCCCAAGGAAAACGGCCGGCTGCGCCCCGATATCTTCGACGAGCTGGCCTTGCCGCTGATGGAGCAAACCCAGCTGTACCTGCGCCAGCTCGAAGTGGAAGCCTCGCTCGTCGAGGAAGAGCGGGCGCCCGCGCACCGTGCCTTCGCCCAGGCGGCGCTGCACCCATTGATCCTGCGCGCGCCGTTCGTCTTCCGCACGTTTACCAAGCCGCTCGGTTACGCGGGCGATTACCAGATGGTCAACCAGCTGCTGGACGATCCGCGCCAGGGGCCGAGCACGTACTTTCAGATCGTCAATGCGGCCTTCCTGCAGGCGGCCGTGGCCACGGCGCACCGCAACCGCATCGACATCCTGACGGAATTCCTGTCGCAAAAGGCGGCCGCGGCGCGCGCTGCCGGGCGCGTGTATAAAGTGCTCAACGTGGGCTGCGGCCCGGCCATCGAGGTGCAGCGCTTCCTGGAAACGTGCCCGGACGCGCAGTGGCTGGCCTTCGAACTGGTCGACTTCAGCAGCGAGACCCTGGACTGGACGCGCGCGCGCCTGACCACCATCATGCAGCGCACGGGGCGCGTGGTCGAGATCGATTATGTGCACGATTCCGTGCACAACCTGCTCAAGCGCCGCCATGGCGCCGGTATAACGGGCTTGCCCGGCAGTTTCGACGCCGTGTATTGCGCCGGCCTGTTCGACTATCTGTCCGACAAGGTGTGCGCGCGCCTGCTGATGCATTTCGCCTCGCGCGTGGGGCCGGGCGGACGTTTGCTCGTCACCAATGTGCACGCGAACAACCCCGGCAAGTTCGGCATGGAGCATTTGCTGGAATGGCATTTGATCTATCGCAATGAAGAGGGCTTGTCGGCCTTGCTGCCCGAGCACGCGACGGACCCGCTGATCTATGTCGATGCCACGGGCGTGAATGTGTTCGCGGAAGTGAGCATTCCTTGATGGATACTCCAGGCCTGCACGCCGGCTACACGGCCGTTTTGCGCGACTTCCGCCTGGAATTCAGCCGCGGCGGGGCGTACACGGGCATCGTGCTGATCCTGCTGGGCATGGGCCTCGATTCGGCCCTGTATCCGGACAAGCAGTCGGCGTTCACCACTGCGCGCATCCTCGTGTCCGTGCTGATCTTTTGCGTCGTGCTGGCCATGCGCACGCGCTGGGCGCAGGACCGCATCCAGGGCTTGACCTTTGTCTGGCTGATCCTGCCGCAGATCATGATCGCCTGGATGATTGCCGTCACGGAGGGCGCCACCTCGATCTATTACGTGGGCATGACCCTGGCCATCTATTCGTCGGGCATCGTGCTGGCCTTCGGCTTGTGGCAGAATATGGTTTTCGGCGCCATCTCCTGCCTGCTGTATGTGGGCGCCTGTGCCTGGCATGCGGGCGGCTTCGACCTGGCGGGTACGTTTGTCGTCAATTGTTTGTTCCTTATCATGTCGGCCAGCATCAGTGCCGTGTTTACCTATTTCAATGAGCGCGCCCGCTTCATGCTGTTCCAGTTGAAGGCGGAAGTGGCGCAAAAGAACACGCAACTGGAAGAAACCAACAAAAGTCTGGCCGATATCAAGGGGCAGATGCTGCAGCAGGAGAAAATGGCTGCCATCGGCACCCTGGCCGCCGGCATGCTGCATGAAGTCAATAACCCCGTGAATTTCTGCATGATGGCCATCGAGGTGGCCATCGAAGACCCGGCCGCCAAGCAAAGCGCGCTCGTCAGCGAATGCCTGGCCGACGCCAAGCAGGGCATGCTGCGCGTGCAGCACATCGTGTCCGACTTGAAGACCTTTGCCTACCGCAAGAGCGGCAACCAGCTGGAAACGGGACACTTCCAGTTCCGCAGCGCGCTCGACGCGGCCATCCGCCTGGTGGGCCATGAAACGAAGAATGTCAGCATCAGCCACGACTTGCCGGTCGACACCCTGGTGCGCGGCGACGAAGCGGCCATCGTGGGCGTGCTGATCAACTTGCTGGGCAATGCCGTGCTGTCCATGCGCAAGGGCAATGCGCCGCCGTTCGAGATCCGCATCACGGCCCACTGGGACGAAAACCGCCTGCGCATCAGCGTGCGCGACAACGGTCCCGGCATCGCCCCGGAAAACCTGGCGCGCGTGTTCGAGCCGTTCTTTACCACGCGCGAAGTGGGGCAGGGCCTGGGCCTGGGGCTGAGCATCAGCTATGGCGTGATCGAGCGCCACGGCGGCACCCTCACGGCCGAAAGCGAGCTGGGCGCGTGGGCCAGCATGAATTTCGACTTGCAGCGCTCCGATTGGGAGGGCCGTTAGCATGGATAACGATAGCCGCGCCAGCGTGCTGTACGTGGACGATGAAGCGCTCGCCTGCAAGTATTTCGAACGCGCCGCCGGGGCCCGCTACCGCGTGCTGACGGCGCTGAGCGTCGATGCGGCGCTCGCCTTGCTGGCAGACGAGGCCGGACAGATCGACGTGCTCGTCACCGATTACCGCATGCCGGACCGCCTGGGCAGCGAATTGCTGCAGGAAGTGGCGCAGCGCTATCCGCACATCGTCTGCATGCTCGTCACCGCGTATGCGGACAAGGATGTGCTGCTCGAACTGATCAACGGCGGCGCGGTGTTCCGCCTGCTGGAAAAGCCGCTCGACCTGGCCGCCATGCAGACGGCGCTGCAACTGGCCGTGCAGACGGGACGCGAGCGCGCCGCGCGCCGCCAGGGCCTGGTGGCGATGGAAGAATCGCTGGCGTTTCTGGCGCATGAATTGAACACGCCGCTGGCGGCCATCGCCAATTTTGCGCGCGGCATCGCCCGGCGCGCGCAGGCGGAAGCCGCGCCGCAGGCCGAGATCGGCGAAGCGGCCGCCTTGATGCACGACAATGCGCGCTATTGCCTGTCGGTGCTGGCCAGCTTTGTCGACACGGTGCGCCTGGCCAGCGCCGGGCCCGGCATGCAGGGCGGACGCCGCGCCGGCAGCGCGCGCCAGCTGCTGGCCGCCTTGCTCGACAGCTATCCCTTGAGCACGGCCCAGCGCGCCGCCATCACGGTGGACGTGGGCGACGATTTCTCCATTGCCGAGTCGCCCAATTGCGTCGCGCTGATCCTGTCGTCCGTGCTGGCGAATGCCTTGCGCTCGGCCGGTGAGCAGGCTCATCCTGCGATCGGCATCCGCATCGACGCCGGCCGCATCAAGGTGCGCGACAATGGCGCCGGCATCGCCCCCGAGATTGTCGAACAGCTGTTGATCGACCCCGTCAGTGCCAACGGCGACGAAGGCAAGGGCTGGGGCATGGTGTTTTGCCACCGCATGATGCAGTCGTTCGGCGGCAACCTCGACATCGCCACCGAGTTTGGCACTTCCACCACGGTAACCCTGAATTTTCCAGTACATATAAGGAACGAGCATGATTGACGCCAATCTGCGTTTACCGGCCCAGCGTGAGCCGGCGCAAGGCTTGCCGACGATACTCTATGTCGATGACGAGGCCAACGCCCTCAAATACTTCCAGCGCGCCATCGCGCCGCTGGCCGACGTGCTGACGGCGACCTCGGTCGAGGAGGGCAAGCGCATCCTGGACGAGCAGGCCGACCGCATCGCCGTGCTGGTGTCGGACCAGCGCATGCCGGGCGCCTATGGCAACGAGCTGCTGTCGTACGCCTGGGACCGCCATCCGCACATCGTGCGCATCCTGACCACCGCGTATTCCGAGCTCGAGCACACGGTGGAAGCCGTCAACCAGGGGCAGATCCACCGCTACATCCAGAAACCGTGGGATATCGCGGCCCTGCGCATGGAACTCAAGCAGGCGCTGGAACTGGCGCGCTTGCGCAACGAACACGCCCAATTGCTGCGCGAAAAGCTGATGGTGCGCCAGCGGCAAGCCGTCGCCAACCGCATCGGCAGCCTGTACGCGCTGTGCGCCAGCCTGGCCGGTCCGGAACAGCAGCTGCCCGTGGAAGCGTATTTGTCGGCGGCCCTGACGGCCGGCGTCACGCCGCCCGAGCCGGACTGGCTGTTGATGGATTATGCCGACCTGGTCAGTTCAGAAGCCTTCCGCGGCACGGCCTTTGCCGCCGCCGTGCGCCAGCAGCTCGACACGCTCGAGCGCGAGCATCCGGGGCGCGGCGTGGAACAGGCGATCGACATGCTGCTGCCCGTGTTTGGCGCGGCGCTGCAAAACCAGGGCGGCACGGCGCTGTTCCTCGATGGCCGCCTGCTGACGGAATTCCTGGAAACGCCCACCACCACGCCCGTTTCGGCCATTCACTCGTTCTGGCTGGCCAGCTTGCTGTGGCTGGCGCGGCGCGGCTGGTCCTTGCAGCTGAGTAAAACGGAAATGGGCTTGCAGGGCAAGGTGGTGCAGGCTGAACCGGCGCTCACGCCGGATCACCTGGCGGCCTGGATCGAGCAGTTCTGAGCCGGCTGCCCCGCAAGGGGCGGCGCCAACGACAACAGGGCCGCGCGGCCCTGTTTTTCATCGCGACGGAAAAGGCTTAGCGCTCCGCCGCCGCCTTCAGGTTGTTCAAGCCCTTCTCGAAATCCTTGCCGATCATGGTATCCATGCTGACGAAGACCGTCATGACCTTGCTCACGTAAGGGCTGGGACCCGTCATGGTCCAGTTCACCTTGGTGCTGTCGCCTTCTTGTGTCATGGCAAACGTGGTGGTGTTATGGCTTTCGAACGGCTTGAGGAAGTCCAGCTTGATGACGGTGCGTTCGGGCTGGGCCGCTTCCGTGATTTCCATGCGGCCGGCGCCCACCTTGTCATTGCCTGTCCACGCATATTGCGCGCCCAGGCCATTGGCGGGGCCCGTAAACGTGCGGCGCATGGCCGGATCGAGCTTTTCCCACGGCGACCAGGCGGCCCAGTAGTGGAAGTCCGTGATCAGGGCGGCGATTTTCTCGGGCGGTGCCTTGATGGTGATTTCGCGCTGGACACTGAAAGTGTCGGGTTTGGTGGTGGCATAGCCGAGGATGGCGGCGACGACGACAACGATCAGCAGCAGGGTTTTTTTGATCATATGCTCTCCAAATCTTGAATGGTCGATGCGAACGAATCAAGGTAATCTTAGCAGATATGAATGGCTGTGCGCGGCCTGTTGGCCTTTATTTGCGCCAGCTCTGCACAGGGCCGCCCGCACGCCCGCCTGCACGCCCGTTCGCCGCCGCGCACGCCAGGTTTGTGCGGGTTTGTGGCGAGGGCCGCCGTCCGCTAGAATGCTGGCCTGCAAAGATTTCAGAGGGAAATATGTTTCAACGATCGATCGCCAGGCTGACCCTGGCGTGCGGCCTGCTGGCTTCCGCCTTTGCCGCGAACCTGGCGCATGCCGATGCCTGTCCCGCCCACTACGTCGATGGCCGCAAGCCGGAAATCACCAACCCCAAGCTGGACGTGGCAACCAGGGAGCTGTGCTACAACGTGTTTGGCGTGATGCATTCGGGGATTACGCGCACGCCCCTGTGGTCGGCTGAACACTTGACGGCGAACAATCTGGAAGCGGCGCAGGATTTGTCGCGCGAAAATTCCTTCCACGCGGAACGCAAGCTGCCCGCCGCCCAGCGCGCCGAGCTGGCCGATTATGCGCGCAGCGGCTTCGACCGTGGCCACATGGCGCCCAACGGCGACATGCCGGACCGCCAGAGCCAGCGCGACAGCTTTACCCTGGCCAACATGGTGCCGCAGGATGCGCGCAACAACCGCTATGTGTGGGCCGGCATCGAGGGCGCCGTGCGCAAGATGGCGAAGAAAGAGGGCGACCTGTACGTGATCACGGGGCCGGCTTTCATTGGCGGCAACCTGCGCAAGGTGGGAAGAGTGATTGTGCCCAGCCATCTGTACAAGGCCGTGTACAGCCCGCGCCAGCGCGCCGGCGCCGCCTACTTCATTGAAAACGTCGATACCAAGGCATATGAAGTGCTGAGCATTGCGCAACTGGAAGACAGGGTAGGCATCGATCTGTTACCGTCGCTGACGCGCCAGCAAAAGTTGCGCATGCTGAGTTTGCCCAAGATCAATAGCAAGTCGAAAAAATAATCCCTTTGAAAGGAAATCCCATGTGCGCAAAGAAATTCGTCCCGTACGCCAATGAAAGCGATGTGCTTGAGATCGGCAGCCTGAGCATCGAAAACAGGATCGACCGCATCAGCATCAGCGGCGACATCGACCTGACCCTGGACAAGCCGGGCCTGGCGCTGGCGAAACAGCTGCAAAAACTGCTGGGCGACGTGGTGGCGCAACTGGAAAAGCAGGACTTGCCCGACCAGCTGCCGCCGCCCGAAGTGACGTCGGTGGCCAATCCCTTCGAGTGACGCGGGCGGGGAGGTCTACGGCGCCGCCTTGGCGGCGCGATAGTAGCCTTTCCTGTTGATCTCTTCCGGCGCATTCGCCACTTCATACGCGGTCAAGGCGATGGCGATGGCCGAGTATTGCTGCGCCGCGCTGAAGGGCTGCACGTTGTCGTAGGTGTCGAACACCGTGTGATGCACGCGCGCATAGTCGAAGTCGCCGAGCACGGTAAATTTCGGCGTCGGCACGCCATGCAGGCTGAAGACGGCGTCATCGCTGCCTGCCCGCGCGCTCATCGCCTTGCTGGCGTCGCGCGGCACGTCATTGATGCTGGCGGCAAAGCCGAACACGGGGTGGATGTCTTGCAGGGCCAGCTCGACCCGGCCAAATACGCTCTTCCAGGCCGAGGGAATGGCGATGCCGTCGATGGCGCCGGGCCGCCCGTCGCGGTTGAGCATCATCACGATATGCTCCAATTGCCCCGCATGCCGCTCGGCGAACGCGAACGATCCCTTGCGGCCGATTTCCTCCGCGCCGAAGGCCACCAGCATGATGGTGCGGCGCGGCTTCGCTCCGGAGAGCGCCAAGAGGCGCATCGCTTCCAGCATCGTGGCCACGCCGCCGCCATTGTCGGCCGCGCCCGTGCCGCCGTCATAGCTGTCGAGGTGGGCGCCGATCAGCACGATTTCCTCCGGCTTTTCCGTGCCCGGAATGCGGGCGACGACGTTGTGATACGTCACCGGGCCCGGATAAAACCAGTTGCGGATGTCAAACTCCAGGGTGACGGGCTCGCCGCGCGCCAGGCGCTGGCGGATACCCGCATACTGGGGCGCGGCCAGCTTGATGTCGGGCAAGGTCGGCAGGGCCGCCCACGCGGTGGGCGCGGCGCTGGCGGCATACAGCGGTTCTTCGCCGGACTGGATGGTGCCGAGGGCGCCCGCCTGCATCAGCACGCGGGTGATGGCCCTGGGCTGGTGGATGGTGCTGCCATCGCGCCCGCCGCCCCCGTTTTCACCGCCGATCAGCACCCATTTGCCCTTGAATTGCGCGGCGCGCGCCTGCGCCTCTTCCAGGGTGGCCGGTCCCATCATGGCCAGGCCCCGCTGCACGCCACGCGTGCCGGCCGAATAGGCGGGCGTCGCCAGGCGCAGCGGCTGTTCCTCGGGCGCCAGCATCTTGCCCGACCACGGGCCGCGGTTGAAGCCGGTGGGCACCTGGCCCGCTTCTTCCAGCTCCGCTTGCACGCCCCATTGCCGCAGTTGCATGCGCGCCCATTGCGCCGCATGCGTGTAGGCGTCGCTGCCGGCCATGCGGCCGCCGAAGCGGTTGCTGAGGATGTCGAGCCAGTCCATCGCGCGCGGCTCGCCGGTGCCCAGCGCAACAATCCGGCGCGCCGTGGCATCGTTGGACGGCGACGTTGCGGCTTCGATGCCGGCATTCCTGCCGGACAGCGTGGCGAGGAAGGCGGGCAGCCTGTCTTGCTGGCGCGCCGCCAGCGCCGCATCCAGCTTCGCGGAACGGTTCAGCTTATCCTGGCGCAACAGGGTTTCGTAGGCGCGCAGCACGCCCTGCATGCCCGCCAGGTCGCTGGCGCTCTGCTGCCCGGCCTGCTCCGGGTGTTCGATCTGGAAGGCCATCGCGCTGGCCAGGTATTGAAAGACCGTTGCCTCGCGGATGGCCGGCCGGCCGGCGATGGAGAGCCAGCTTTCCAGCGCGCTTGCCGGTAAGGTGAAGTCGGGAATCGCTTCTATCCATGCGCCCAGCCAGGCGCCGTCGCGCTGTTGCACGGCCAGGGGATCGCGCTGCGCCTCGTTCGCCATCTGCACCACGCGCGCGCGCTCGGCCGGCGTGGAAGGGCCGCGCGCGGCGCCGCTTGCCGCCGTCGCCAGCGCTGCGGCCGGCAGCGTGGGCGGGACATAGCGTTCCTTGAGCCGCGTGCCGCTCACGGGCTTGGGTTCGTTCTCATCGGTTTCGACCAGGCGCTCGCCGCTCAGCACGTTGCCCCTGGCTTGCAGGGTCCAGCGTATCGTCACGTCGGTGCTGATCTCCTTGCCGTTGCGCCCCGTGCTGACGCGCTTGCCGCCGTGCCGGAAGACGGCGCCGGCGGGGCCGGCCGTGCCGTCGACCGTGCGGGGCGGCGTGAGCTGGCCCCTTTCGTCGAGCCACGCGATCGTCGCGCGCAAGCCACCTTGCTCTTCGCTGATGTCTAGGATGCCCGTGTCGATCAGGTCGACCTCGACGCCATTCGTCGTGGTCGTGCCCGTCGCCGTCTGGAATTGCCACTGTCCGGCGAGGGCCGGCGCTTGCGCGTACAGGGCGCCCGGCAGCGCGGCAGCGGCGAGGAAGCAGGTGGCGTAAAGGTGGGGATGGAACAGGTGCATGGTTATCCTTGTCATGGTTTTCACTCGGGAAGAGTCGAAAAACAGTATGCGGATAACCAGATTGCCAAGATGCTACTTTCCGACCAAGGCCGGGATTTGCGGAATGAAGGCGGGTTTGGCCGCGCCGAATGCCAGATCAACCCCATCCGGCAAGCTGCATCGGACGAGGTTGATCTGGCACAAACTTACTTGGCGAACGCCTGTGCTGCCGGCGTGACGGTGACGGCTGCCGGCTTGATGTCCAGCTTCATCGCGCCGATGACCTTGTCTTCATCGAGCAGCGCCTGCGGCTTGTTGCCGTCGTACTTGATGGGAGAGAACGCGTCGCTGACCAGCTTATCCTTCAAGCCGGCCGCATCCTTGGCGACGATCACCACGGACAGGTTCTTCGCCGACAGGTGCTGCTGGATGGCGCGGTTGACGTCGGCCAGCGTCAGTTTCGACAAGCCATCACGCATCAACTTGGTAAATTCCGGCGTGCCATACCATTGCGAATCGAGCGCATAACCGAGTTGCTGGTCCTGTGTCGACGTCATGACGAAGACGTTCTTCATCAGGTAGTCGCGCGTGGTGGCGAAATCGTCCTGCGTCAAGCCATTGTCGACCAGCTTGCCCAGTTCCGTCAGGGCCACGCGCAGGGCGAAGTGGGCGTTGTCCGGCGCCACGGGGCGGATCCAGATTTCGAACAGCTGCGCCTTGCGGCCCAGGTTCGGGTTCGGGAAGAACTGGTACATACCGCGCGGGAAGGCTTCGATGTACGCGTAATCGCCATAGTTCATGCCGCGGATTTCACGGATGCGCTGGTACAGGTAGGAATTCGAGGCGCGGTGCTCGCCCAGCCACGTCTTCGCCAGCCACAGGGCGGGGAAGTCCGGGTGCGTGCGCGTCACGTCCAGCGGCAAGCCGAAGGAAATGGCCGTGGCGCGCGTGTTTTTCTCGATGATTTCCACTTCCAGGCCCTGCGCCTTGCGGCCCGCGGGTTTCACGGTGGCGGGCAAGCCTGGGCCGGCCGGCAAGCTTGCCAGCGCCTGCGTCAGCGAGGCCGTCATGGCGTCCGACACGTCGCCGGAAATGCCGACCTTGACGGCGCCTTGCGCATACGCGCTCTTCCAGAACTGTTTCACGTCGTCGAGGGTGATGGCGTCGATGCCGGCGACCGTGCCCAGCACGGGGTGGCCGTACGGCGTGCCCGCATACACATTGGTTTGCAGGCGTTCCTTGGCGAATTCCTCTTCGTTATTGTCCTTCAGGTCCAGCAGCAGCGCGTTCTTTTGCGCATCCTTCAGGCGGCGGAAGTCGTCTTCGCGGAAACCGGGCGAGAGCAGCAGCGGCAGGGCGATGGCGTTGAACTGGGTCCAGTTATCCCGGTGGATGGAACCCGTAAACGTCGTCATTTCCTTGTCCGTCTGCTGGCTGAAACTGCCGGCCAGCGGGAACAGGGCCTGGTTGACTTCGTCGATCTTGCGCTCGGACGAGCCACCGGACGCCACCATGGACGCCGTCAGCGCGGCCAGACCTTCCTTGCCTTGCGGGTCTTGCGCGGAACCGGCCATGAACAGCAGCTTGTAGCGGATTTGCGGCAGCGCCGACTTTTGCACCAGCACGTCGAACTTCGCGGTCGAGGCGGCCGGCAGCAGGCTGGCCAGCTTTGGCGTGGCGGCGATGGCGGCCGCAATCGGCTGGTGCGACAGGGTCGTCACCACCAGGCCCTCGTCCGTCAGGTATTTGCGCGCGGCCGCCTGCAGGTCGGCCGGCGTGAGCGTATCGATCAGGCGGTAGTACTGGTTGATGGTGGCGTAGGAACGGTCGAAATGCACGAAGGAAGCCAGGGTGCCGGCGATCTGTTCCGTGTTGTCGAGCGAGCGGATCAAGCCGTATTTTTCCGCCGACTTGGCGTCCGCCAGGTCTTTGTCGCTCACTGGCGTATCGCGCAGCTGCGCCACGGTGGCCAGGATGGCGTCGCGCACGTAGACGGCGTCGTCGATGTTTTTCACGCGCGCGCCCAGCACGGCCAGTGTCGGGTCGACCCGGTCCGGCGTCATGTCGAACAACTGGTCGACCTTTTGCTCGTTCTGCACCAGGCGTTTATATAAAGGCGAGGTGCGGCCGAACGACAGCGACAGCAGGGTCGCCAGCGCCGCCTGGTCCTTGTCCTTCACGGAAAACGCGGGCGCGTGGAAGCCCACGGCCACCCACGGCAGGGTCGGCGTGGGCCAGGCCACATGCTTGTAGACGGGGCCGCGCGGCTTCGGTTCCACGGGCACGGCCGCCTGCTGCTTGCCGCGCTGCCAGCTGCTCCAGTATTTTTCCACCAGCGCGATCGCTTGCTGCGGTTCCACGTCGCCGGCGATGATGATGGTGGTGCGCTCGGGACGGTACCAGCGGTCGAAGAAGAGCTTCGAGTACGCGTACTGGTTCGGCATGTCTTCGATGTCCTGGATAAAACCCATCGTCGTGTGCTTGTAGGTATGCGTCGTGTAGGCGCTGTCGCGCATCACTTCGAACAGTTTCGACACGGGATTGGCGCTGTTCTTGTTGTATTCGCCCAGCACGGCCCGCGATTCCGTCTTGAACGCGTCTTCCGCATAGTCGAGGTGCTGGAAGCGGTCCGCTTCCACCTTCAGCACGGTTTCCAGGTCTTGCTTGGCAAACGTCGTGTGGTAATTGGTCAAGTCATCGCTCGTATACGCGTTCTGGCGCGCGCCGGCGCGGGTGATGACTTCCTGGTATTTCTCGGGCGGATACGCCTTGGTGCCGCGGAACATCATGTGCTCGAAGAAGTGGGCGAAACCGGACTTGCCCGGCTCGACTTCGTTGCGCGAACCCGTCTGCACGGGAATCTGCAGCGAGACGAGGTTCGGGAAGCCGGTCGGCACGATGATGATTTTCAAGCCGTTGGGCAAGGTCTTTTCCGTTGCCTTGAATGGCAGCAGATCGGCCTTGCTGGCCGCGGCGCTATGGGCGGCGGCCGGTTTGACGGGCGCGGCGCCCAGGTTCGACGAGGCCATGGCCGACAGGGCCAGGGCGAAAGCGGGTAACAACACAGGCATGATTCTTGACACGGGGGCTCCTTCTTTTTCTGGAATGTGGAAAGTGCAACGCCGCAGCATAGAATATTCGTGCCGCCGTGCATAGGGGCAAGGCGCTGTCGGAACGCTGCGCTGGGGGGAGATTAAAAGTCGGGCCGCAGGATGCGCGCCGTCAAGTGAGCGAGGAAGTCGCGTTTGGTGGGCAGGAACATGCGGATGTACACGGTGTCGTGCGCCCGGTCATGGTGGTAGATGACGCGGATATCTGCGCACAGGCGTTGCCGCACATCCATGCCAACTTCGCGGGCGGCCGCGACGGGCGTGCCGCTGTCGGGGAAGGTCTTGAGATCGGCAAATAATTGCCGGAAAGCTGCGATGAACTGCGCGTACGCTGCCGCCGTGTGGCGCGCCTTGCAGTCGCTGCGCAGTTCATTGAAATCGGCTTGCGCGCTTTTCAGCACGACGATGCGCGCCATGTCAGTCCTGATCGAGGCTGGCCAGGAAGTCTTCTTCGGACACCACGTCGCCGCGCGCGATGTCCTGGTTGCCCATGGCGATCAGTTTCATGAATGCATGCTGCTCCTGCATCTGCCGCGCTTGCCGCTTGCCTTCCTGATATGCGTGCATGGACAGCACGACCATCTTCGCTTCGCCATTTTGCGTGATGATGATGGGCTCGTCCTGGCCCGCGTCGAAGCTGTTGACGATGTCCGTCGTATTGGCCTTGAGATAGGAAATCGGCTTGATGCGTTCCTTGAGGTCCATGGCGGCTCCGAATGCGAAAAACTGTGATAGGACTAAATATACACCAAATTTGGTCGTGCTTCCCTGTTGCCTACGTGAGCGTCGTTTCCGGCAGGCTGATGCGGTTGCGGCCCAGGTGCTTGGCGCGGTACAGGGCGCAGTCGGCCGTGTGGATCAGCTGCCCCAGTTCCGTGCCGGGGCCGGGCAGGGCCGTGGCGGCGCCGATGCTGACGGTGACGCAGGCGCCGTCGGGACGCTTGCGCGGCAGTTGCAGCCGTTCCACGCGCTGGCGGATGCGTTCGGCCACGATGGCCGCGCCCTTGAGCGACTGGTTTGGCAAGATGACGGCAAATTCTTCGCCGCCGTAGCGGGCCACCAGGTCGTTCGTGCGCATTTCGCTGGCCACGGCGCCGGCCACCTTGCGCAGGCACAGGTCGCCGCCCTGGTGGCCATGGCTGTCGTTGTATTCCTTGAAATTGTCGACGTCGACCATCAGCAGCGACAGGGGCTGGCCCTGCCGCTGGGCACGTTGCCACTCGGCCAGGATGGTGTCGTCGAAGCAGCGCCGGTTTGCCAGGCCCGTCAGGCCGTCGCGCGTGGCCAGGCGTTCCAGTTCCACGTGCGCGCGTTTTTCATCCGTCATGTCGCGCAGGGTTTCGACGACGGCGATCAGCTCGTCGTGATTGCCATAGATGGGACTGGCATCGACGGCCAGGTAGCGCCGCCGCCCCGTGCGCGGCATGTCGCACCAGTTTTCCGCGCACAGATTGCCGCCCGTGCTGCTGCGGTATTGCTGCTGGGCGTGCAGCGCGCGCATGTCGCCGCCGCGCCCGGCCAGCAGCAGGTCGGCCAGGGTGGGGCGCTCGTCGTTGTAGAAGCAGCGGCCCGGCTCGCGCGTGCGCAGCACTTCGGCCGCCGGCACGCCCGTCAGCTGCTCGCAGGCGCGGTTCCAGATCATCACCTGGCCATGCACGTCGAGGACAAAGGTGGGCACCACCAGCAATTCCATCATCTTGACGGCGAAACCCTGGGCTTCATCGCAGGGCGATGCGCTGGCATGAGCATGGCTATCCGGCATGTAAGCATCCTTCTTGGGGTGAATGGGGCTGGCTCGTTGGCCATGATGCAGCGCAGCGGGGCGGAAGGTGTTGATATTGAGCAATATTTATGGCGCCACGATCAGTCGTGCAGCAGGGGCGCCTCCTCGCAGGCGGCCAGCGGCAGGGACAGGCGCAAGGTGGTGCCGGCGCCGCTGCGGCTTTCGATGTGCAGGCTGCCGCCGGCGGCGGCCACGCGCTCATGCATGCCGGACAGGCCGCAGCCGAGGCGCGGTGGCGAGCCCGACAGCCCGACGCCGTCGTCGCTGATGCGGCATGCCAGGGTGGCCCCTGCTTGCTGCAGGCTCAGCTGGACATGCGTGGCGCGCGCATGGCGGGCGATGTTCGCCAGCGCTTCCTGCAGCACGTGATACAGCAGGGGGCCGTGCGCGCTGCCGGCGGCGGCGTCGAGCCGGTAGTCGCAGCTGCAATCGATGCCCGTGGTGCGCTTGAAATCGGCCAGCAAGCCGTCGCACGCCGCTTGCAGGCCCGCGTCGAGGGCGGGCGGGCGCAGGTCGTGGATGACGCAGCGCAGCGCCGCGATGCTGAGGTCGATATTGCGCGCCATCATATCCAGTTGGCGCGCCAGCAAGGGGGCGGCGTCATGCGTGCTGGTCTGCAGCATGGCCAGGTCGATTTTCAGGGTCAGCAGATGCTGGCCCAGGTCGTCGTGGATGTCGCGCCCGATGCGCAGGCGTTCCTGCGCGCGCGCCTTGTGCTGTTCGCCGGCCAGGCGCGCCTGTTCCGCCTCCGCGCGCAGCTGTTCCAGTGCCTGCAGGCGCAGCGCCAGGCGGCGCTGGCGCCACAGCAGCAGCGCCAGGGCGCCGAGCAGGACGGCACAGGCCAGCATCAAGGGGGAGGGCGTGCCGGCTACCTGCATCGGCCCGGCGGCATGGCTGGCGTGCAGGGCCGCGAGTGCGGCCGCCGCCAGGCAGGCCAGAATACTCAGGCGGTACGGCGGGCGTAGCCAGCGTTGCAGCATGTCCATGCTCCCTTAATGTTTTCCATCAGGCAATGTTCTTACAGAAAATATATTAACTTGGGATCATTTACATTGTCTAAACGCAAAAGCCGCGCAGTTATGCCTGCCCATGTCGATTTCCGGCCCCGGACGCCGCAGCGGCAGGCGGCGGGCACGGCATTTGCACGGGAAGTGTCGCGGCGGCATATAATAGAGGGTTGTCAATCGGCTTTTGCGGTAACGGCGCCACGCGCCGGCCCCGATGCGTTCGCCCTGCGCGATGACGCCAGCCAGCTCTTAGGAAATACAGTGACTTATAGCATCAAAGAGATTTTTTATACCCTGCAGGGCGAAGGTGCGCACGCGGGCCGTCCGGCCGTGTTTTGCCGCTTTTCCGGCTGCAACCTGTGGACGGGCCGCGAAAGCGACCGCGCCACGGCCGTGTGCCAGTTCTGCGATACGGATTTCGTCGGCACGGACGGCGAACTGGGCGGCAAGTTCAAGACGCCGGCCGAACTGGCCGCGCTGATCGACAGCCTGTGGCCCGCCAGCTACGCGCCCAGCAAATACGTGGTGTTTACGGGCGGCGAACCGCTGCTGCAGCTGGACACGGCGCTGATCGACGCCATGCACGCGGTCGGCTTTACCATCGCCATCGAAACCAATGGCACCTTGCCCGTGCCGGCCGGCGTGGACTGGATCTGCGTCAGCCCGAAGATGGGTTCCACCCTGGTGGTGCACAAAGGCAATGAAATCAAGGTGGTCATCCCCCAGTTCCAGCAAGACCTGGCCGCCTACGAACAACTGGACTTCGAGAACTTCTTCGTGCAGGCGATGGACGGCCCCCTGGCCGCGCACAACATGAAGCTGGCCATCGAAACATGCAAAAGCAACCCGAAGTGGAAGCTGAGCCTGCAAACCCATAAACTCCTGCAAATCCCTTAAAACAAATAATATGCTGACTATCACACGCAAGCTCGAATTCGACGCGGGCCACCGCATTCCCGACCACAAAAGCCAGTGCCGCAACCTGCACGGCCACCGCTACACGGTGGAAATCACCCTGGTCGGCAAGGTCATCGAAGCGGAAGGCAATTCCGACAATGGCATGATCATGGACTTTTCCGACGTGAAAACCCTGGCCAAGCAGCACCTGGTCGATGTGTGGGACCACGCCTTCCTCGTGTATGAAAAAGATACGGCCGTGCGCGACTTCCTGGCCAGCCTGCCCGACCATAAAACCGTCGTCATCGACCGCATCCCGACCGTGGAAAACCTGGCGCGCATCGCCTTCGAGATCCTGAAAGCCGCATTTACCGACCATTTCGGCACGGGCTTGCACCTGCATAAGCTGGTGCTGCATGAAACGCCGAATTGCTGGGCAGAAGTGACCGATGACTGAAACGCACGCTAGCGCGCAGGACGCGCGCTACATGCAGCTGGCCCTGGAACAGGCCCAGCACGCATGGGATCTGGGCGAAGTGCCCGTCGGCGCCGTCGTCGTCAAGGATGGGGTAGTCATCGCCGTCGGCTACAACCAGCCCATCGGCCGCCACGACCCCACGGCGCATGCGGAAGTCATTGCCTTGCGCGCGGCCGCCGAAAAGCTGGGCAACTACCGCTTGCCCGGCTGCGAGCTGTACGTGACCCTGGAGCCGTGCGTGATGTGCTCGGGCGCCATGCTGCATGCGCGCCTGGCGCGCGTCGTGTACGGCGCGGGCGACCCGAAGACGGGCGCCTGCGGTTCCGTGCTGAACCTGTTCGAGCAGCCGGCGCTGAACCACCAGACGGCCATCGCTGGCGGCGTGCTGGCCGATGAGTGCGGCGCTTTCCTCAAGCGTTTCTTTGCCGAGCGCCGCCGCGCGCAGGCGGAAGCGCGCAAGCTGGCCCATCCGCCGGCCTGATTCTGGGCCAGTCAGGGCGGGGCCGCCATGGCCTTGTCCCGCGTGACAGCCATGCCGGCCACCCCGGCTGGCATTTTTCATAACTGTTGCGAAATAACATCTGTCTAGACCACTTTGCCATTCTCAAATGAGAATGATTCGTGTTACAGTATTGTTTTCGCCAGCAAACTTTCCTTATACATCGTTAACACTTTCGTTATCGATCCGGGTTCAAGAGCCAGCCTTTACTCTTCCACCGGATCATCATGACTACTGTGCCTACGCAGCGCCTCGCTGCACCCGTCGTATCCCCAGCTCACCTGCCTGTCCGCCGCCATAACCTGGTGCTGCGCGCCGCTTTGCTGGGCCTGTTCGCCGCGCCGCTGCTGCCCGTGGCCGCGCAAAACGCCGCCATCAATGCAGGCACGGCCGCGCAGGAACCGGCCAAGCTGCCTGTCTTCCCGGAAATCGTCGTGAACGCCAAACAGGATTACGAGCGCCGCGCGGGCACCAAGACAGTGATCCGCAGCGACGACCTGGAGCGCCGCAACGTGACGGACATGGCCGGCGTCGTGCGCTATCAGCCGCTGATCAGCACGTCAATGGCGGCCTCGGGCGGCGGCGGCATGTGGGATGGCGCGGGCAATACCGGTTACAACATCCGCGGCCTGGAAGGCAACCGGGTCAGCCTGGAACTCGACGGCATTTCCCTGCCCGACGCGGCACCCAAGCCGGACAGCACTAACATGAACGCCTTCGGCATGGGCCGCGATTATTTTGATCCAGAAACTTTCCGCGAAGTGCGCATCGATTCGGGCACGACGGCCGTCAGCGGCGCCAATCCCGGCCTGGGCGGCGGCGTGGCCTTCATCACCAAGTCGCCCGAAGATTACCTGGGTGAAGGGGTGGACCATTACGTGGCGTATAAATACGGCCGCGCCACGGTGGACCGCAGCAATGCGCACACCCTGACTGGCGCCGCCAAGATCGGCGCCAGTCTGCAAGGCCTGGCCGTGTACGTGCACCGCGATGGCGAGCAGCTGGACAGCCGCGGCAGCGCCACCGTCAACCCGGATGACTGGCATTCGAACGCCCTGCTGTCGAAGCTGGTGTGGGCCTTGCCGGGCGAACAAAAGCTGGACTTGACGGTCGACATGTTCGAACGCAAGAACAAGCGCGACCTCAACAATAAAGTCAGCGCCATGTACCCGGACGGCGTGCAGCAGGATTCCACCACCAAGCGCACCCGCGTCAGCCTGGGCCACGAGGTGGTGCTGAAGGATTTCGCCCTGTTCGACCGCCTGACCTCGAAAGTCTACCTGCAGAACGCGAAGATCGAGGACAAGAGCAAGGGGCGCTATGTCTACCGCGGCAACTCCCTGCGCGCCATCGACACCAGCTTCAAGAATGACAGCATCGGCCTGACCTCGGAAGCGTTCAAGCAGCTTAACGCCGACAACGCGCTGCTGTACGGCGTGCAGCTGGAACAGGCCAAATCGCGCCGGCCCTGGATGGAAGACCGCACCCTCATCGCCACGGGCGAGCACCAGATCACGCGCAAGAACCGCATGGCCGACATGGATGCCACCAAGCTGGCCCTGTACGTGCGCGACGACCTCAGTTTCGACCTGGGCGGCAAGAAAGCCGTGCTGACGCCGGGCCTGCGTGCCGACTACCGCAAACTGGAGCCGAAAAACCTGCAGAACTACCTGATCGGCGTGCCGAATGCGGCCAAGGAAGTGCGCAAGGAAAGCGATTCCTACTTCACGCCGAGCCTGAGCCTGTCCGTGGAAGTGCTGCCGGAAATGCAAGCCTACGCCACGTTCACGCGCGGCACGCGCCTGCCGACGGCGATCGAACGCACGGGTACCTATGATTCCATCAGCTATACGGGCACGGGGAATGGCTATGCCGTGCTGGGCAATCCGAATCTGGGCAAGGAAACCAGCAAGGCATATGAACTGGGGCTCAAAGGCGACGTGACCAGGGGCTTGAGCATGCAGGCGTCCGTCTACCAGACGGAGTACAAGAACATGATCGAGTACGTGGCGCAAGAGCTGGATCCGGTGAATTACCCGACCCTCACCCTGGGCCTGTTCCGTCCGGAAAACATCGGCAATGCGCGCACCTGGGGCGCCGAGCTGAGCCTGCGCGCGGAGCTGGGCGCCTGGTTGCCGGCCATGCAGGGCTACCGCGTCGACCTGGCCACGGGCGTGGCCAAGGGCCGCTCCTTCAATACCCTGACGGGCGAGAGCGGCGGCCTGGCCTCGGTGGCGCCGGCCAAGACGGCGCTGACCTTCGGCTATGACCATACGAACAAGTTGTTCGGCCTGGAACTGACGGCGCTGCATGCCGGCGAGAAACAGGCGCCGAACGATTTGCTGATGGGCGGGACCGCGCCGCTCTTCAAGGTGCCGTCGTACACCATCTTCGACCTGTCGACCTACTGGAACGTGCACAAGAACGCCAAGATCATCGTCGGCGTGTACAACTTGACGGATCGCAAGTACTGGGATTACGCCGCCGCGCGCAGCCTGGCCTCCGGCACCACGGCTGCCAGCCGCCTGGAGATCGAGCGCTACGCCAAGCCGGGCCGCAACGTCGCCGCCAGCCTCAGCGTCAACTATTGATTTTTACCGGGGAGGGGTGCTTGCCCCTCTTTTTTTCCATGTTTGATTGAATGGTCTCTCTATGAAGTTATCCAAACTCGTTCTATCCCTGCTAGGCAGCCTGCTGATCGCAAACGCATACGCGGCCCCAGCCACTTTGGCGGAACGCTGGTCCACCTTGCGCACGGAGCAGCCGAAGCTGCAGATCCGCGACGCGGCGCGCGCGCTGGGTGTATCCGAAGCGCAATTGCTGGCAACCAACATCGGCAAGGGTGTCACGCGCCTGCAGGCCGACGGCAACCAGCCGCGCGAAATCATGCGCGCCGCGCTGGACCTGGGCACCGTGCAAGCGATCACGCGCAATGAAAACGGCGTCATCGAAACGACGGGCGTCGCCAGCAAATTCAAGCAGGCGGGCGATAAGTCCGAGCAGGCCGACGCCAAGGACCCGGAAACGGAGGCGCGCCAGCGCAATATCGCCGGCGGTTACCTGGGCGGCAAGATCGACCTGCGTTTCCACTTTGAAAACTGGAAATACGCATTTGCGGTAGAGCAAGCGGGCCGCGATGGCAAGCCGACGCGCAGCCTGCAATTTTTCGACGCCAACGGCACGGCCGTGCACAAGATCTACCTGCGCAACGAGCCGGGCGTGGCCGTCTACGATAAATTGGTGGCGACCTTCCGCATGCCCCAGCAAAGCGCGGAGCTGAACGTGCTGGCCGTGGCGCCGAAAGCGGCGGAAAAGCCGGATGCCGAGATCGACGTCAAGGAATTCCAGCTGGCCTGGAAAGACATGACGGACGTGCACCAGTTTGCGCAAATCATGCGCGAATTCCACCTGTCGCGCGAACAGGCCCTGCGCCTGGCGCCGGCCGGCGTGGTCGAGCGCGTGACGCCAGCGGCGCTGCGCACCCTGCTGGAAAACGCGGCCAAGGACAAGGTCGCCATCATGGTGTTCCTGGGCAATGAAGGCTTGACGCAGATCTACAGCGGCAAGATCGAGAAAACCATGGCCGCCGGCGGCTTCTTCAACGTGCTGGACCCGGATTTCAACCTACACATCCGCGACACGGCCCTGCGCAGCGGCTGGATCGTCAAGCGCGGCGGCGTCACTTCCGTCGAGTTCTTCGACAACGACGGCACGCAAGTGGTCTCCTTCTTCGGCGTGCGCGAGCGCGGCAAACCGCAGCCGCAAAGCTGGGTGGATCTGGCCGATTCCTTGCCGAAGGCCAAGTAAGCAGTAGCGATGATTCTGCACGGTTGCCGCGCGCCGTACCGGCGCGGCAACACTTCAGCTTGTGTACCGCGTGCCGGTCTCATGTCTGAAGCACAATAGTGGTATGCTGATTGCAAGGCCGCAGCGATCGTGCCTGCGTGCTGGTTCCTGGAAGAGAGGCAATCATGGCAACCATCATGGCGAACGGCCTCAACATAGCTTATGAGAGCCACGGCAACCCCGATGACCCGTGCGTGCTGCTGGTCATGGGCCTGGGCATGCAACTGATTGCCTGGCCGGCGGACTTCGTCGAAGGCATCGTCGAGCAAGGCTACCGGGTGGTGCGTTTCGACAACCGCGACAGCGGCCTGTCGAGCAAGATGGCGCTGGCGGGCAAGCCGTATCTGCCGCTGGCCTACGTGAAAAACCTGCTGGGCTGGCCCCTCAAGACTTCCTACACCCTCGATGACATGGCGGACGACGCGCTGGGCTTGCTGGCATCCCTGCGGATTGCCCAGGCGCACGTGATCGGCGTGTCGATGGGCGGCATGATCGCGCAAGTGATGGCGGCGCGCGCGCCGCTGCAGGTGCTCAGCCTGACCTCCATCATGTCGAGCAGCGGCCGGCGCGGCTTGCCCGGCCCCACGCGGGCCGCGCGCAATGCGCTGCTGCAACGCCCGAAACGCAACGCCAGTCGCGCCGAACTGATGGCGCACATGGCCGCCACCGTGCGCGTGATCGGCAGTCCCGCTTATCCCGTGTCGGAAAAATTGCTGTACCAGCGCATCGAAGCGGCGCTGCAGCGGGGCAGTTGCCCCGAAGGCGTGGCGCGGCAAATGGTGGCGATCGCCGCCTCGGGCGAGCGCACGGCCTTGCTGCCGAGCATCAGTTGCCCGGCCTTGGTGATCCATGGCGCGGCCGATCCCTTGATCCCCGTCGCCTGCGGCATCGATACGGCGGCGCTGATCCCCGGCGCCCGGCTGGAAGTGATCGAAGGCATGGGGCACGACATGCCGCCCCAGCTGATCGAGCGCCTGCTCGCCTTGATCGATGTGCATCTGCAAGGTAAGATGGCGCCCCAGATGCGCTCCCAGCCAGCTTGAGCCAGGCGCGCCCACCACTTGACTAGCCAGGCATATTTTGAAGACACCTGAGATTGGCATCGCCATCGTCGCGCCGGGCGGTTGTGCGCCCGACGAGGCGGCTTTGGCGCGCGGCATCGCCCGCTTGCAGGCGCAAGGCGCCACCGTCCACAATTACTACGACCCCGACCACACATTCCAGCGCTTCGGCGGCACGGATGCGGGCCGCCTGGCGCAGCTGAACGCGGCCGCCGCCGACCCGGCCGTGCAAGTGGTGATCGCCTTGCGCGGCAGCTACGGCATCAGCCGCATCCTGCCCGACATCGATTTCGACCGCATGGCGGACAGCGGCAAGCTGTTTGTCGGCTACAGCGACTTCACGGCCTTCCACATGGGCTTGCTGGCAAAAACGGGCCGCGCCAGCTTTGCCGGCCCCATGATCTGCGACGATTTCATCCGCGACGAGCCCGAGCAATTTACGCTGGATCAACTGTGGTCGTGCCTGGCCGGTCCCACGCACACGGTCACGGGCGCGGCGGCGGGCAATCCGCAGGTAGAGCTGACGGGTAAATTGTGGGGCGGCAACCTGGCCATGCTGGTTCACTTGCTGGGCACGCCGTATTTCCCCCAGATCGATGGCGGCATCCTGTTCCTGGAAGACGTCAACGAACACCCGTACCGGGTCGAGCGCATGCTGCTGCAACTGCTGCACGCGGGCGTGATCCAGCGCCAGCAAGCGGTCGTGCTCGGTGACTTTTCCGGCTATAAACTGAGCCCCATGGACAAGGGCTACGATGTCGACGCCATGCTGGCCTACGTGCGCGAGCGCCTGCCCGTGCCCGTGCTGACGGGACTGGAATTCGGCCACATCCGCCGCCGCGTCACCTTGCCGTTCGGCGGCCAGGCGCGGCTGCAATCGGATGCGTCCGGTTTCAGCCTGCAGGTGGGCGATTACCCGACCCTGGCGCGCCCCTGAACGTCCTGAACTCCGCGGGCGCCAAGCCCGGCAGGTTGCTGCAGCTCGATGTGCTGCGCGGCATCGCCGTGTTTGGCATCCTGCTGGTGAATATCTGGTCGTTCGCCTGGGGCAGCCTGTCCTTGCGCTACGGCACCTTGCCGGCGCAGCCGCCCGTGCTCGACCAGCTCGTCATTTTCGGCGTGGCGGCGCTGGCGCAATTCAAGTTTTACCCCATCTTCGCCTTTCTGTTCGGCGCCGGTTTTGCCCTGCAGACACGTTCCCTGCGACACCAGCTGGGGAGCTGGGAGGCGGCGCAAGCGGCTTACCGGCGCCGTTTGCGCTGGCTGCTCGTGTTCGGCCTGCTGCACGGCTTCTGCATCTGGAGCGGTGACGTGCTGACCTCGTATGCCGTCGCCGGCATGCTGGTCCTGCCCCTGCTGTCCGCCAGGCTCAGCCGCGTGCGCAACCGCGCCTGGCTGGTGGCGGCCGGATTTCTATTATTCATGTGCCTGTTGATTCCTGTGGGCCAGCAGGGCGGCGCGCCGGACATCGCGCGCGACCTGCAAGCCTTTGCGGAGCGCTACGCGGTCTACACGCAGGGCGGCGCATGGGCCGTCGCCAGGCTGCGCGCCAACGATTTCCTCGTGTCCTTGCTGTACTCGGCCGTCATGCTGCCGCATATCATCGTGCTGTTCTTGCTGGGCATCTTGTCCGTGCGTTTCGGCTGGCTGACGCAGCCGCAGCGCCACCAGCGCCTGTGGCGCCGGGTGCGTGCCGTGGGACTGGGCGCGGGCTTGCCGTTCAACCTGCTGGCGGCGGGGGCCGTCGCGTGGCAGGTGGCCGATCCGTATCAAACCGTGTTCGACACGGCCCTGTTCGAAGTGGGCCTGTTCGCCGGCGGCCCCGTGCTGGCGGCCGGCTATGTGGCCGCGCTGATGCTGGCCGGCCCCTTCATGCTGCGCTGGCTCGGTGCATGGCTGGCGCCCGTGGGACGCATGGCGCTGAGCAATTACCTGCTGCAATCGCTGATCGGCACCTGGCTGCTGCAGGGGCCGGGCCTGGGATGGGGCGCAACACTGCGTCCCGCCGAGATGCTGGGCCTGGCGGTCGTGATGATGGCGGGGCAGGTGCTGCTGAGCCGCTACTGGCTGCGCCATTTCAGGCAAGGTCCCATGGAAGCGCTGTGGCGCCGCCTGGCGCGCCTGCCTTAATCCGTACCCCAGTCGAACGCACTTTGCGCCGCGGCCGGTGGCGGCTTGGCCCTGGCGGACGGCACCAGCGGATTGTCGACGGCATGCCATTCGAACAAGTCCACGTCGAGCATGCAGGTGCGCGCCAGGTGCAGCGCTTGCTCGGGTGTCAGGGCGGGGTCAATCCAGCGGTGCGCGTCTTCCCGGCTGACGGCCACGGGGCGGCGGTCGTGGATGTCGACCATGCCGCCCATGCTGTCGGCCGTCACCAGCACGAAGCCCGCTTCTTCCCGATTGACCTTGTAGGGACCGAACTGGGCCAGCGCCAGCAGGAACAGGGGCGCGCGGTCCTTGCGGTGGATGTGCCACGGCTGCTTGCCGCCTTTCTCGCCCGTCCATTCATACCAGCCGGAAACGCAGACGATGCCGCGCCCCGCGCGCAGCAAGGGTTTCCAGTAGGCGCCGGCGAGCTTTTCCAGACGGGCATTGATGGCGATGGGGATTTTCTTCTTGCCGGGAGCGGGCGTGGCCGCGGCGGCCCAGGCGGGGCGGTAGCCCCAGAAGACATCGTCGACCCGGTGCACGCCATCCTGGATGTGCAGGATGGGCCGGTAGGTGCCGGGCGAGACGTTCAGGTGCGCTTCCGCCTCGCTGTCGAACACCGCGTCGGTCCAGCCGAAGGATGACGCCAGCACGCGCGCCGTGTCATTTTGATCGAATCGTCCACACATGGGGAAATCATACCCGATCGCCTGCCGGCGCGAGCGCGGCGCGCGCCCTTTTCGTGAGTGTGGTCAAACGTACAGACGTGGGCGGCCGCAAGGCGCACAGTGGAAGCCAGTCAGGTCCCTGACGCTTCTTGCATCGGAGGAATTATGCCTTTTGAAAATCCCACCATCCACAAGGGTTTTACCATCAGCGCCACGGCCAGCCAGCGCCGCGATGGCCGCTGGGTCGGCTCGTATGTCAGTCAGAACCAGGCGTGCGGCGCGTATGCCGATACCTGCGATTACGACGATTGCAGCAATGAAAAAGAGGCGCAGCAACTGGCGCTGTCCGTCGGCTGGCGCCTGGCCGATGGCGTGCCGGCACGCTGAGACCGCTTGCGGGTCAGTGTTTTCGCCGCAGGGACAGCAGCAAGCCGGCCACGGGGAACAGCAGGGCGGTACCCAGCCGGACGGAGGTCAAAGAAGCGGCCTCCACGCCCACCACATGGGGCAAGGCCAGCAGCAACAGGGGCGTGGGCACGGCGATGGCGAAGAAAAACAGGTACCACGAATAGTCATTCTTCTTGGCCAGCAAGGCAATCAGGGCGCAGCCGACGAGGAAGACCAGCGGCAGATTCACATATTCCATGGTTTTGCGTTTTCATCCGGGAAAGCGCGTCATTATACGCGCGCCCGGGGCGCTGGTTTGGCTTGCCGGCGTCAGTTGCCGACGAAATCCGGCGGCTGCGGCGCCTGCGTACCAGCCTGCGTGTCCGCGAGCGGCGCCTCGGCCGGCAGCAGCGCCTTGATGGCGCCGTTATAGATGAGTTCCTGGGCGTACGCCGAGGCCTCGATCAAGGCCGCATGCACGGATTTGAAACTGCTCGGCGTTTCAATCAGCACGGGCTTGGCATACGCCTGCAAGGTATCGCCGCGCTTGCTGATCAAGATCATGCCCCGGTAGCGCCCATCCTTCTCCAGCGCCCCCGTCACATGAAATTCATAACCCCTGATCTGGTGTTTTTGTTCCTGATCCATGTCTCCCGCCTCCAGACCTGATTGTCGTGGCCCAGACCTGCTTACGCGTATCGAACAGCAGAGTGTTTGATCTGAATCAAGACCGCCATTTCAAGCCACGATTCAACGAACGTCGCGACGGCAGCGGCAAGCTTAGCGAGCGGAGTGGATGTGTGGCTGAGAAGCGCAACCGCACTGACGTGCGGTGAGCATCGCCAGCCGCAAAGCCGCCCGCGCAGTAGCTTGCGGCCGCCGTCATCACCCAGCGCGGATGGCACGGATCTGCTGGGCCGTTTCTTCGATCTCCCGATATGCTTCCTGGATATAGCCATCGATCGGATGCCCGTCCATCCACTCGAAATAGGCGCGCTCGTCGTGCTTGATGGCAAAAGGGACGTGGTGGTCGCGTATCGATTCGGCCGTTTCGCGCACCAGCGAGGCAAAAAGCAGCTCAAGAGTTTCCATGATGGTCACCTTGCGGGACAGGAATGCAGAGCCTTGAATGTAGCACAAAGTGGCGCGTCGCCTGCGCCACCGGCCATGGCGTGCGCAGGCCTTGCCCGGCCTCAGGCCGGATGGCCGATATGCTCGTACAGGATCACGCAGCCGATGACGATCAGCACCAGGCCGCCCACCAGCTCGGCGCGCCGGCCCGCCACCGTGCCCAGCACGCGGCCCAGCATCACGCCCAGGGTGACCATGACGAAGGTGGAAAAGCCGATGGCGGCCGCCGTCACGACGATGTTGGCGCCCAGCAAAGCCAGGCCCGCGCCCACCACCATGGCGTCGATGCTGGTGGCCAGGCCCGTCACGGCCAGCACCCAGAACGAGTGCGACTGGGCCGGCGCTTCTTCCTCGTCGGCATCGGAAAGGGCATTGCGTATCATCAGCAAGCCGATGATGCCCAGAAGGCTGAAGGCGATCCAGTGGTCCCACGCTTCCACGTAGGGCGCGGCCACGCTGCCCAGGGCCCAGCCGATGATGGGCGTGATGGCTTCGATGACGCCAAAGATCAGCCCCGTGCGCAGCGCTTCGCGCCATTGCGGCTTGTGCAGGGCGGCGCCCTTGCCCACGGCGGCCGCGAAGGCATCGGTGGACATGGCAAGCGAGAGGGCGGCGGTGGCGGCGAAATTCATCGTTGGCTTTCAGTAGAGCTGGCTGGGATGTGAGAAGCCCGGCGATTTTACCCTACGTACAGCACCACCAAGGAGGCCAGCAGGCAATATGCGCCAAAGAAATGCCAGCGCCCCTGTTCCAGCCAGCGCGACAGCCAGCGCAGGGCCAGCAAGCCGGCCAGGAACGATAGCAGCATGCCCAGCAGGCTGGGGCCGAGCAGGTGCAGCACGCTGTTGCCGTGTTCCAGATGATCGAGGCTACCATTTGCCACGGCCTGGTAGAAGCGCCAGCCTTCCTTGACCAGCACGGCCGGCGTCAGCACGACGGCCAGGGCGAAGCTGAATTCCTCGGCGCGGCGCTGCGGCACGCCCATGGCGATGCCGGCGGAAATGGTGGCGCCCGAGCGGGAAAAGCCCCGGAATGGCAGGCACAGTCCCTGCACGGCGCCGATCACCATCGCCTTGCCGATGGACAAGGTGCCATGCTGGCGCGCCTGCAGGCGCGACGACACAATGATCAGCACGCCTGCGGCGGCCAGGGCGGCAGCCATCAGTTTCGCGTTGCCGAACAGGTGCTCGATTTCAAAGCCGGGCGCATCCTTGCTCATGACGTGCGTAATGCCTTTCAGCAAACCAAAGCCGACGATGCCCGTCAGGGCCGTGGCGGCCACGAGCAGCAAGGCATTGCTGCGGAAGGCGGTGGCCGAGCTGAAATACGTGGCGCGCCAGGATTTCCAGAAATACACGATGACGGCGAACATGGTGCCCGTGTGCAGCATCACCAGCAGCATGGTCAGCTCCGGCGACGTCGGGTCCAGGCCCATCAGCTTTTCCGCCATGATGACGTGGGCGGAGCTGGACACGGGCAGCAGCTCGGCGAAGCCCTGGACGATGGAAAGAATAAATAGTTGTAAAAAACTCATTGGTATCTGTACTCGGCGGGGGGAGAAGGGTCGCCGATTTTACCCGCCGGATGCGGCGGGCACGTCCCGCGCCAGATTACAGTTTGTCCATGTTGGCGCAGGCGAGCGCAAGGCCCAGCGCCATCAGGACCGAGCCGATCAGCCGGTCGATGGTCCGCTGGTGGCTGACCATGCGCATGCGGAAGCGCGCTTGCGAGAAAAAGACGGCCACCAGGGCGAACCAGGCCAGGTGGATGGCGGACATGCACAGCCCGTAGCCGAACTGGACTGCCAATGGCGTGCCGGGCTGCACCACCTGGGTGTAGGTGCTGATGACAAACAGGGTCGTTTTCGGGTTCAGGGCATTGGTCAGTAAGCCGTTGAGCAAGATTTGACGCCGTGGCACGCTGGCGCCGCCGTGCAGGTCGATGACGAGTCCGGCGCGGTTGGTCCAGGTTTTCCAGCCGATCACGGCCAGGTAGAGGGCGCCGGCCAGCTTGATCGCCGTAAATAGTCCAGGCGAACCGGCGATGAGCAGCGCTACGCCAAACATCGTATAGAACACGTGCACTTGCACGCCCAGCGCGATGCCGAGCGCGGCCAGCAGGCCGGCACGGCGGCCATGCAGGTAGCTGTTGCGCGTGACCATCGCGAAATCGGGGCCGGGGACGATGGAGGCGAGCAGGGTAATCAGGGCAACGGCAAGCAATGCAATCATGTGTCTTCCTTGGACAGTGGTGGCGCCCGCACGGCCATCGGTGACTATTTCTCGCCTGTTGGGCAAGGGTGCGGCGCGCATGCGGGCTGCCGGAAGACAAATTATCGCTAGAATGGCCTTCCATGAAAAACGATGATATCTTGCGGATATGTGTGAGAAAAAGTGACAGATCATGACTAGGCAGGCGGCGCTGGGCACCTTGCGGTTCTTCGAGGCTGCGGCCAGGCTGGGCAGTTTCGTCCAGGCGGCCGCGGAGCTGCACGTCACGCACGGGGCGGTCAGCCGGCAAATCCGCCTGCTGGAAACGTCGCTGGGCACGCCCCTGTTCGAACGCCGCAACCGCGGCGTGTTCCTCCTGCCGGCGGGCGCGCAGCTGCGCGATGCCGTCCAGCAAGCATTCGAGCGGCTCGACGCCGCCCTCGAAGCCGTGCGCCAGCCGGTGCGCCAGGGGCCGCTGGTGGTGTCGTGCGAGCCGACGATCGCGATGAAATGGCTGATACCGCGCCTCGGCGACTTTTACCAGCGCCATCCCGAGGTGCCGCTGCACCTGTTCGCCTCAGGCGGGCCGGTGGCGTTCCAGCGCGACGCGGTGGACGTGGCGCTGCGCCGCAACGATTTTCTGTGGGATGCGGGCTTGCATGCGGAAAAGGTGTGCGATGAATGGATCGCGCCCGTGTGCGCGCCGGGCCTGCTGCGGGAAGGCCGGCTGGACCTGTCCGCGCAGCGCCTGCTGCACACGGCGTCGCGCCCGGCCGCCTGGACCCACTGGCGCGACGCCGGCAAGGATGCCGACGGCGGCGGCCAGGGCAGCAGCCAGATATACGAGCACTTCTATCTGAGCCTGCAAGCGGCTTGCGCCGGCCTCGGCGTGGCCATCGGCTCAGTCTTCATGGCGCGCGAAGACCTCGACAGCGGGCGCCTGGTCGCGCCCTACGGTTTCCGGCGCGACGGCAGCGCCTATTTCCTGCTGTCGCCGCTGCCATTCGATGGCGATGCGCGCCGCACCACCTTGCTGCACTGGCTGCGCGAGCAGATGGGGCAGGCGTTGCCGGCGCCGTAGCCGTCTTGCTTATTGCGGCGGCGTGGCCGGCTTGAAGACGCTGCGAAACGCTTTCAGGGCGGCCGGGTGATAGATCGTGCCGTGGGTTTCTTCCGGCATCTTTTCCACGTGCCATTGCAAGCCGCGCGGCGCCTGTTTTTCCAGCACGTCGGCCAGGCGCTGCACTTCCACGGCGATGCCTGCTTCGCTGCTGGACGCCAGGTACAGGCTGTGCTTGCCCGGCGTGCCTTTCGCCAGCAGGGCTGCCGCCTGGCGCGGCAGGGCGCCCTGATTCCACCACAGGCTGGGGTCGAACGCCACGTAATGGTCGAACAGCTGCGGTTCCAGCAGATAGGTTTCCACCACGAACAGGCCCCCCAGCGATTCGCCGACGATGGCCGTCTCGCCCGTCGTGCGGTAGCGGCGCTTGATTTCCGGCATCAGCTCATCGCGGATGAAGGTCCGGTAGGCGGCCGCGCCGCCCACGACGGGGGCGATCTTGCGGTCTTCCGCATTCCCGGTCGGGCCCGTCAGGTCGCGCCGGCGCTGCGTGTTTTGCATACCGACCAGCATGAAGGGGCGCATCGTGCCATTCGCCACGGACACTTGCAGCAAGCCGGCCACGTGCAAAAAGTCTTCGGCCACGCCGCCGTCGGGCATGTACAGCACGGGCAGCGGGGCGTCGGGCGGCGTATCCCAGGCGCGCGCCATGTACACATTGATGTGGCGTTTTTCTTTCAGCGCCTGCGAATCGATGCTGAAACTTTCGCCGATGACGAGCGGCGTGGCTGCGCTGGAGGAAGCGGTAGCGGCGGACGCGGCAGTGGCGAGGTGGAAGGGGCTGGACAGCAGCAGGGCGGCGGTGAGGTGCAGTGCAAGGCAAGAGCGGCGCATGGTTTCCTGTGATAAGTAAGTTTGGATCGATGGCATGTACTCGTATAGACATGCCACCAAGCAATTCTATCTCATCTTTCTTGTCTTTGATGCAGCCTTACCTGATCGTTAATAGTTTTCGCTCGCGCACGATACCGGCCTTGTCGATCGTGTAGGCGACCAGCAGCGCGCCATCGTCGGCGCAGGCGTGGCAGGTGATCAGGGGCGTGGAAAACAGCACGCTCTGGCCGCCATCGCCGGTGGCCGTGCTGCCGACGAACTCGGCGGGCGCGAACGGCGCGGCGTCCGGGTGGGCGGCGGTAAACGCTTGCCAGGCAGGCGTGGCCCGGTCTTCCTCGCGCACGGAGTGCTCGTCGACATCGATGGCCGCGCCATCGCTGCCGATCAGCAAGGTGCTTTCATTCGTGTTGGCGCGAAACGGATAGGTGACGGTGGCCAGCGCCACCTTGCCCAGCGGGCGCCAGGCAGAGATGTAGCCTGGCATGTTTGCCCCGACCAGCATCCTGGCGGCGGCGATGGCTTGCGGGGGCGCACCGGTACGCTTCATGGTGCGCAGCAGGCAGACGTCGGGCGCGGAGTGCGATTGCCCGGTGCGGCAGGCCGACAGCGAGCGTTCCTGCCACACGGCGCGCGCGTCGATGGGGCCCGTCTCTTCGGCATGGACGGCCTGCATGGCGATCAAACCGGAAAAGGCCAATACGGCGCAACCGATTACATGGCGGGGAAATTGTGTGGACATGGGGAACTTTCTGTAGCGGAAACAATAGAGCCTCAGATTATAGGAGGGGGCCGACGAGCTTGCGCGCACGGCTGGATGGCCGCTTGACGCCCGGCGTCCGCTCGCCGATGATGGCGCGCTGAGGCAGCCCGCCGCGCGCCTATTCAAAGGAAACCCATCTCTATGCGTCTTGCCCCAGTCATCGCCGCCGTCGCGCCGTACTGGCGTGCCAGTCCTGGCGCCACGCCGGCATCCCTGGCTGCCATCGAACAGGCCATGGGCCTGCCGTTGCCGCCGGATTTACACGACTTCCTGTGCTGGTCCGATGGCGGCGCAGGGGATGTCGATGGGCAATCGCTGTCGCTGTGGCCCGCGCGCGAGCTGGTGGCGCTGAATGGCGCGTATCAACTGCAGCGCTACCTGGGCGGCCAGTGCCTGGGGATCGGTTCCGATGGCGGGCCGCTATGCCTGCTGCTCGATTATCGCGCGGGCGCGGCGCCGGCCCTGGCGTACGTCAACTTCGGCGACCTCGATCCGACCGAGGTACGCGTCATCGCCCCCGCGTTCGGCGAGGGCATGGCCTTGCTGGCGGCCGGCTTGCGCCTCGATTAACGCTTTTTGGCCGCCGCCTGGCGCAAGGCCTTCGCTTCCTGCTTGTTGGGGATGTGCGGGCGCGTGGCCAGCACCGCCTTGACGGCGGCGATGGCGGCGCCGAACTGCTGCTCGGCCTGCTCTGGGGTGGCGCCTGCATAATCCTGCTGGTTGGATTGCGCGGCACGCAGCCGGCGCAGCAGCGCCAGCAATTGCTTGCCGTGCAGGCTGGCCAGGTCTTGCGCCAATACCTGCTTGCTCAGCGCACCGTCCACGTGGTCGGGATCGAGCAGGCGCAGCAGGGCCAGGCCTGCCGGCTGGGCGACGGGTGTCAGTTTGGGTTTATCCACCGGCAGCCTTAGGGATGAGTGAAGGATTACAGGTATTCCCAGATTTCATCGAAGGTTTCGCGCGCGAAATCGTTGCGCCAGGCTTCCGAGTTCTTTTCGCGGCTGACGGCAAACACGGCGCGCCAGGTCTGTTTCGGCGAACTCGCGTAGGTCGCGGCGATCTTTTGCAGGCCGGTCTTGCATTGCTCGACCTTGCAACCGCTCTTCGCCAGTTGCTGGGCGGCAGGCGCCCATGCCAGCGGTACCTTGACGATCTGGCATTCGAAGCTGACGGCGGCCGTCTGGATGCCGTTTTCCACCGTCACCGGGTCCGCCTTGGTGGCCTGGCACGCGGCGCCCTTCTTGGCGGCGATGACGTTCGTCGCCAGCAATTCGGCGGCCGGCGTCACGGCCGCGCGCATGGTCGCGGGGAACAGGTCGGCGATCAGCTTGCCCGTTTCCGTTGGAAACTTGGCGTCCGCTTCCTTCATGTCGCTGTACGACGCGTATTCGGCGCTCTGGTGGCCGGCCAGGCGGGTGGGGCGCAGGTAGGCGTTGAGCTTGGCGACGCTGGCTTCATCCAGGTTGATGATGGTCTTGATGTACAGGTTGGCCGCATCGAGCGGGGCCAGTTCCGCGGCGTCGGCGGCGATGGCGGGCTGGGCCAGCGCCACGGCGGCGGCAAAGCTTGCTGCCAGCAGGACGGTGCGCGATGTTTGTTGTGTTTGATGCATGTATTTTCTCCACGATTCAATGTCAGGCGCCAAAAGATGCCTTAAGGCAACTCTGGCGCCGCGCATTATATATGGTGAAAGTCATAACGTTGCGCACGCAACGTTGTCCACCTCAGGCGCCGGTCTTGCTGGCCGCTTCGAGCAAGGCCTGCAGCAGCTCCTTGCGTCGGCCTTGCGCCTTGCGCGCCAGGGCCGCCAGTTTTTCCAGCTTGCCCCAGATGGGATACAGCATGTGCTCGACCAGATAGCCTTCCAGCCCTTGCAGTTGCTGGCAGAACAGTTCCAGTTTCTCCACCTCTTCCAGTTCCGCCTGGATTTTGACTTTGGCGTTATCCGTGCACGCGCGCAGGCAGGCCGCCAGCACGGGGATGGACTCGTGCGTGACGCCATGCCGTTCGGCGAAGGCGGCCGTGAACTGATCCTGCACGGACTGGTGTTCCTCGTCGACGTTGGCCATGTAGTGCTGCACCAGGGGGAAATGGCGTGCGTCGAGCAAGCCCAGGCCAAACGTGGCGTAACTGCCGGGCATGCAATTCTTTTCGCCTTCCGTGTCGGCATAGAACTCGTATTGCCCGATGGCGGCGCGCGCATACGCTTCCAGTTGCGGCTGCAGCGATGCATGGGCGAGGGCGTTGGCAAAGAAGCGGTGCGTGTCGGAGCGGGCCAGGCCTTTCAAGGGCAGATATTCCTTGACCTTCGATTTGAGCTTGATCTGGTAGCTTTTCGGGAAACCGTTGTTCAGCAGGTGCGTGATGAACGCCAGCGCCTGCGCATACGCGCCTTCTTCTTCCTGGGCAATCGTGATGCTGATCGTGGCAAACACGTCGTTGGCGCGGCATTCCAGCAGCGCATTTTTGACGTGGATGTCGCCGTCGGGGAAGGTGCCGCTGCCTTCCTTGAGCATGCGCACGGCCCGTTCGCTGCCCAGTTCACGCGCGATTTCCAGGAATTTCAGGCCCGTCGATTTGGCGTAGCTCGGTTCGTGGCGCAAGATCATCACGGCCCCGTACAGCAGCAGGTCGATCGGCGCCAGCGCCTGCGCATCGGGTGCCGCGCCCGCTTTCAAGGTGTATTCCGTGCCGCTGTAGCTTGAGGTCTGCACGTCATAGAACTGCGGCAAGAACTGTTTTTCCGCCCAGGCCGACACGGCCTGGATGATGTCGCTGCGATGTTCGGCCAGCGCTTGCGGCCGCGACTTGTTCAGCTGTTCGATGCGCTCGAATTGTGCGATGGTCCAGGCGATATCGGGCTGCGGAAACAGCTGGGGATCGAGCAGGTGGCGCGCCAGGAAGAAGGTTTCCAGCTTTTTCGTCGGCCGGTTGCCGCGCTCGAGTTTTTGCTCGACGTAGGTGTGGATGCGCGCGAGCAGGGCGCTGCGCTTGCCTTCGTTGACATGATCGAGCAGATTCAGGTGCAGCGTGCCCTGTGCCGTCTGGAATTTGCCGCGAAAGCTGAAGCGGTAGTCGATCAGGGGCGTGTCGGCCAGCGTTGCCAGCTTCGCTTGCACCATGGCAACTAACTGGGGCGCGATGCTGTTGCGCACGACGGCTTCATCGAGGCGCGATGGCGTCCTCTGCGTGAAATCCCCGGCATCGGCCAGATGGTAATCGTCGGCCGTGGTGCGGCCGGGTTTGTAGTCGAGCAAGAGATCGTTAAAGATACCCACTTGCAAGGTGGTCCGATTCACGGCGCTGTCCAGGTCGGTGCGCTTCAGGCGCTCGACAAACCACGCCTCCACGGCCTCCATCATTTCCGCCGTTGCCTGTTCCTGCAGTGTACTCATCCTCTCATGCCTTTCGGTAGTTGCGTCCCGCGGGGCAGTATACGTGATGCTGCCTTTTTGCCATGGTTTCAACCGTGCCAGCCTGAATCTTCCTGCATGCTTATCTTCCGCATAATGTTGCATTGCAGTGTATTGGTATTTCCGCACAGATCGTCAAGTAAATGCAGGTATGGCTGGACGGAAATGTTACATCTGGGTATTCTGCGCATGATACTTATTTCTATACAGAAAAAGGTAAGAGGGCGGTTCGGGGCGGCGGCAACGCGGCGTGCGCCGCCACGCAAGGTCAGGCATGCAAAGGTGAAGTCGTCCGCCAGCTGAGCGAAACTGTCAGGTTTCGGCTCGCGGCGGGCAGGGAACAGTGCTGTCATCTTTAAAATAGTAGGAGAGGTTGCTCATGGATGCAGAAAAGGATGTTGTGTACGGTACAGAAGATTTGTTGATGAGTTTGTGCAACTCGGTAGTTCGGGTGCTCAACGTTGCAACGCAAAGCAAGGTCAATTATTCAGGCATGGTGCAGCGCATCACCAAGACGGGCCTGAAGCCGGATATCGGCTGTTTCGTGATGTTCGATGGCGGTTTCACGGGCCTGGTGGTGCTCAATTTTGCCGCCGATACGGCGATGGAAATCTACGAGCGCTACATGTTGCACATGGGTATGCCGAAGTCGGAGCTGGCCAGCTTCTACACATCGGACGAAGTGTCGAACATCATGGGCGAGCTGATGAACCAGATCGTGGGCGACTTCACGGGCAAGGTGCGGCGCGAGTTGCAAACGAATATCACCCAGAGCCAGCCGAAGATGCTGGTGCTGAACAAGCAGGTGATGCTCAGCGTCGACACGCCGCTGGACCGCCCGGAAATGCGCCGCGTCACTTTCTACACGGAAAAGAACAATATTTTCTATCTGGAACTGGCGATCGACCGTACCGAGTTCATCAAGTTGCACGATTTCGATTCCCGCGAAGTCGACGCCGACTCGCTGATGGATGGCGAATTCGCGAACCGCGAACGGGACGCCGCCCCGGCGCCTGCCGCGGAACCGGAAGACGACGACAACGCCGACCTGCTCAAGTCCCTGGGCATGTAAGCAGCGGTCGCTACCAGGGCTGGCGGCAGGTTTGCCGCCAGCCCTTGTTGCATGCCGCCTACAGGGGCTTGCTCATGAATACCCGGCTCGTCCCCTCGGGACTGCAGGCAATTTCTCCGAAGCGGCGCCAGCCGCGCCGCTCGTAAAACTCGGGCGCCTGGAAAGTGATGGTGTACAGCACCGCCGAGGCGCAGCCGCGCCGGCGTCCTTCCTCTTCGAACTGCGCCAGTATCTGGCTGCCCAGTCCCAGTCCCCGCAAGGTGGCGGGCAAATAAAACAAATCGAGAAACAGCAGGCCCAGCGAAGTCCGGCCCATGGCGCCGCCCAGCACCCGCTGGCTGTCGCGGTCGCGCACGACGACGCTCAATACCTGTCTGTCGCTATAGCCGGTGATGGCATCGTTGTAGGCATTCAAGCCCTCGAGGATGGTTTGCTCGACCTCCGCGTCGATCGTGGCGCTGACGCAGATGGTGTACGGTAATTGGATGGGCGGGTGCGCAGGCATGCTCGAAAGGGGAATAATAGATAACTGTATGAATATACAGTATTTCACCTGTTCTTGCCTGTTTTATTGTGGCAACGTCAATGTTTCCATCCTGCGAATGCCGACCATGCCGCGTTGCTGGCTGTCATCGAGCGACCAGTACTCGAGCGCGTACGCATAACTGCCGTCGATGATGGTCAGCGACTCCTTCTGGCGGCCGTTGGGCGCCTTGTAGTACAGGCGCCGCGCGGGCCTGCCATCGACCTGCTGCTTGAACGACTGCGGCGAAATGTGGGCGCGCTTGCCCGTCTTGCCGGCCATCGACATGGCCGTGATCGTCACATAGGCCCGGTCCGGGCACCGCGCCAGCAGGTGCGCGCCGCTCAGGACGGTCGCTTGCGCTTGTTCCAGCGGGAAACCGAACGGCTGCATGCCGACGATATCGTCGCAGCCCATCTGTTGCGCCAGGCTGCTCAGCACGGCTGGATCGAGCGCGCTGGTATAGTGTTTTTCAGCGGCCTGCGCCTGTCCCAGCGCCAGGCGGCGCTCCAGCTCGGCCAGCGAAATGTCGCTGGGCACGGGTAGCAGTGCCGGGGCGTCCGGATCGGCGGCGCTGGACGTTTCCGCCTGCATGCGCGCGGCAACGGAGTGGCTGCGCTCGGCGGCGGCGATCCCATCGTGGGCATGGGCGGATGGTGCGGCGCCGGCAAAGGCCATGGCCAGTGCCAGGGTCGTGTGTTTCAGCATGAAATCTCCTGCAATCGGATACAAGTGGCCCGCATTGTGTATCAGATTGCCTGCGCATGCGCGCTTCTTCTAGCGTGCGGCCATCGCCGACGCAATCTCGATCGAACTCAGCTTCCAGCCCCACACGCCATGGCGCAGCAGGATCAGCGCGCCTTCCTGCGCATTGCCATCCTTTGCGCGCACGATGAAGGTGTTCAGGCCGGCATAGCCGGCTGAATAGTCGGCCTTCTTGCGCGCGCCATCGGCGGGCGCATCCGGATTTGGCTCTGCTTGCGGGCTGACGGCGCTCTTGTTGACCAGCGCCACCACGCCGGCGGGCGAGACCATGGTATCGACCATCTTGCCCAGCATGGCGCTGGCGATCGACTGGCCCAGCGCGGCCAGCGGGTTGCCGCTGCCGGCGGTCGCCTCGATGCTGCGCGCCATGCTCGCTTCCAGCTGCGTCTTGACGCTGGCGCGCAGGGCGGGGAAGTCCACGTGTGCGGCCAGGGCATCGGCGTTGCGCTCGGCCAGCGCGGTCTTGATCTGGTGCAAGGTGTAATAGGGCGAAGCGTAGGCGGTGACAGCGACGGCAATGACGGCCGCAGCGGCGGCAATGGTAGTTTTTTTCAAGGGATGCCTGTGAGGTGAAAGGTACTGGGTGCGTGTCGCGCTATTTTACCGTGCGCCTGGCGGCGCGGTGCCTGATGGCGTGTCTTGCAGACCCGGTCGTGTTGCACGGCGTATCGGGTCGCAAGTGATGCGCTTGTTACATCCGGCCTGGCGAAGGCGGCGCGCCTGTGCGCCAGCCTGAGGGGAGCAAGCCCGGGATTATGGCTTGCCTGGAATTGACCCCGGTGTCTGCATAGAATCGAGGAACTCCTTGGTATCAATGTTTTTTACATCCGAGCTGCTGCCGCAATTCTTGGCGATCCATGTGCCGAGCGAGGCGGTGGAGCTGGATTTGCATTTGACGGCGGCAAGTTTGGGCGCGCCGTCGGCCGCAGCGGGTTCGGGGGCCGCGCAGCCAGCCAGCGATAATGCGGAAATGCTGATCAATAATAAATAAGGGTAACCAGAAAACAATTTCATGCTTATTACCTTTCGTGATGATACACATTCGTTAAATGAGGCGAGTTGATTGTAACAAAACATAGATTATTTACTATGATTTTTTTATCGGACAATGTTGCGCCTGCAGCTAGTGGTGTTGTTTGATGGAAATGCCGGGCATCGGTGCGACGCGCCATGTCCGTTCCTGCCTGCGCTCAGCGGCTGTTTAGCCTGGTCGCTATAGAGCGATGGGGGTGGGTGCTGTATAATGGGGGAAAAGTACTTAACTAGCTGTTTTAACTGAATAAAGACCTAATATCACATGCTTTCAACCGCAAATATTACGATGCAGTTTGGCGCCAAGCCATTGTTTGAGAATATCTCCGTCAAGTTCGGCGACGGCAACCGCTATGGTTTGATCGGCGCGAACGGCTGCGGCAAGTCGACGTTCATGAAGATCCTGGGCGGCGACTTGGACCCGTCGGGCGGCAACGTCATGCTCGATACCAACGAGCGCCTGGGCAAGCTGCGCCAGGATCAGTTTGCGTTTGAAGACATGCGCGTCCTCGACGTCGTCATGATGGGCCACACGGAAATGTGGGCCGCCATCCAGCAACGCGACGCGATCTACGCGAACCCGGAAGCGACGGACGACGACTACATGCAGGCCGCCGAGCTGGAAGGCAAGGTTTCCGAATACGACGGCTACACGGCCGAATCGCGCGCGGGCGAACTGCTGCTGGGCGCCGGCGTCGCCATTGACCTGCATCAAGGCCCGATGAGCAATGTCTCGCCAGGCTGGAAGCTGCGCGTGCTGCTGGCGCAGGCGCTGTTCTCGAACCCGGACATCCTGCTGCTCGACGAGCCGACGAATAACCTGGACATCAACACGATTCGCTGGCTGGAAGACGTGCTCAACGAGCGCAATTCCACCATGATCATCATTTCCCATGACCGCCACTTCCTGAACCAGGTGTGCACCCACGTGGCCGACATGGACTACGGCACGCTGAAGATCTATCCAGGCAACTACGACGAATACATGTTCGCCTCGACCCAGGCGCGCAACCAGCAGCTGGCCAACAACGCGAAAGCGAAAGACAAGGTTGCCGAGCTGCAGGAATTCGTGCGCCGCTTTGCCGCGAACAAGTCGAAGGCCCGCCAGGCAACATCGCGCGCCAAGCAGATCGAAAAGATCAAGGTCGATGATATCAAGCCATCGTCGCGCGCCTATCCGTTCGTGCGTTTCGACGGCGAAAAGAAATTGCACCGCCTGGCCGTGGAAGTCGAGAATATCTCGAAAGGCTTCGATCGCCAGCTGTTCAAGAATTTCAGCATCATGGTCGAGGCGGGTGAACGCATCGCTATCATCGGCGCCAACGGCGCCGGCAAGACCACCATGCTGCGCTGCATCGCGGGCGACATCGCCGGCTTGCAGCCGGACCAGGGCCGCGTGAAGTGGGCGGAAAACGCCAACGTGGGCTACATGCCGCAAGATCCGACGGAAGATTTCGCCAAGGATACGAACCTGACCGACTGGATCGGCCAGTGGACGAAAGAGGGCGACGACGACCAGGCCGTGCGTTCCATCCTGGGCCGTTTGCTGTTCGGCGGCGACGACGTCAAGAAGGCCGTCAAGGTACTGTCCGGTGGCGAAAAGGGCCGCATGATGTACGGCAAGCTGATGCTGGGCCGCCACAACGTGCTGATGCTCGATGAGCCGACCAACCACATGGACATGGAATCGATCGAATCGTTGAACATCGCGCTGGAAAAATACGCGGGCACCCTGATCTTCGTGTCGCATGACCGCGAATTCGTCTCTTCGCTGGCCAACCGCATCATCGAGATCAAGGAAGATGAAGTGGTCGATTACCGCGGTAACTACGAGGATTACCTCAAGAGCCAGGGTATTGATTAAACACCTGATCAAACCTACTGCGCGTCGCGCTTTGCGGCCTGTGATGCTCACCGTGCTTCAGCACGGTTGCGCTTCTCGGCCACAAATCGCTGCCGCTCGCTACGGTTTTATCAGGCGTTTGGAAAGCTGGTGGTGTACTCTGGTATCACCACACCGACGCGCCGCGGTCCTTTCGTTCCGGCGCACCTGCTTTATTGCAATCGTGCCGGTCTATCCCGTTTTTGTTTGACACAGCCATGCAAACTTTAGCCATCAAATCCGTCGAGTACGAACATCCACAAGACGGAGCCAGCTGCACTGCCCACGCCTGGGCACGCACGCCAGCGACGCCTTCCCCGGCCGAAAAAGCCGAACTGATCACGCGCATCAAGCGCTTGCTGATCGAGCGCGAAGCCGTGCTCGTTGCCCACTACTACGTTGATGCTGACCTGCAAGACCTGGCGGAAGCCACGGGCGGCTGCGTCTCCGATTCCCTGGAAATGGCCCGCTTCGGGCGCGACCATCCGGCCAAGACCCTGGTCGTGGCCGGCGTGCGCTTTATGGGCGAAACGGCGAAAATCCTCAGTCCCGAAAAAACGGTATTGATGCCCGACCTCGACGCCACCTGTTCGCTCGACCTGGGCTGCCCGGTGGACGAATTCACGGCCTTTTGCGACGCCCATCCGGACCGCACGGTCGTCGTCTACGCCAACACCAGCGCCGCAGTCAAGGCGCGCGCGGACTGGATGGTGACGTCGTCCATCGGCCTCGACATCGTTGCCCATTTGCATGCGCAAGGCAAGAAAATCCTGTGGGCGCCCGACAAGCACCTGGGTTCGTATATCCAGAAAGAAACGGGCGCCGACATGCTGCTGTGGCAGGGCAGCTGCCTCGTGCATGACGAGTTCAAGGGCATCGAACTCGATTTGCTCAAGGAAGAGTATCCGCAAGCCAAGGTGCTCGTGCATCCGGAGTCGCCCGCGAATGTGGTGGCCCTGGCCGACATGGTCGGTTCCACGTCGCAAATGATTGCGGCAGCGCAAACCATGGATACGGACACGTTCATTGTCGCCACCGACAACGGCATCCTGCACAAGATGCGCGCGGCCGCGCCGGGCAAGCGTTTCATCGAAGCGCCCACGGCCGGCAACAGCGCCACGTGCAAGAGCTGCGCGCACTGCCCGTGGATGGCCATGAACGGTTTGCTGAACCTGGCTGAAACGCTGGAAAACATGCATAACGAAATCCACGTCGATCCTGCCGTCGGCCAGCTGGCCGTGCGCTCAATCAACCGCATGCTCGACTTCGCCGCCGCCAAGAAGGCGGGCCTCAAGCCGGGCGCGGACCTGGCAAAAGAAACTAAATTGTTCCAAGGAATCGGTCCAGCATGAGTACCCTCGTTAATTCTTTCGCTCCTTTCGATCCCGCCCTGGCGCGCGCATTCGAAGGCAATTTGCTGGCCGCCTTGCTGGAAGACGTGGGCCAGTGCGACCTGACGGGTGAACTGGTGCCGCCAGACCACATCGTCACGGCCCGTGTCATCGTGCGCGAAGCAGCCGTGCTGTGCGGCGCGCCTTGGTTCGAAGGCATCATGAAAAGCCTGGACCGCAGCATCGACATCGTTTGGCATTACGCCGAAGGCGACATGATGAAGGCCGACAGCGTCGTGTGCACGATCGAAGCGCCGGCACGCGCCTTGCTCACGGCCGAGCGCAGCGCCCTCAATTTCCTGCAATTGCTGTCGGCGGTCGCCACGGCCACGCGCCAGTATGTCGACGTGGTCGCCGGCACGAAAGCGTCCATCCTGGACACGCGCAAGACCTTGCCGGGCCTGCGCCTGGCGCAAAAGTATGCGGTGCGCGTGGGCGGCGGCAAGAACCAGCGCCTGGCCCTGTATGACGGCATCCTGATCAAGGAAAACCATATCGCTGCCGCGGGCGGCGTCAGCCAGGCCCTGGAAAACGCGCGCAATCTCGACGCGGGCGTGCCCGTGCAGATCGAGGTGGAAACCCTGGCGCAATTGCAGGAAGCGCTGGATGGGGGCGCCGTCTCCGTCTTGCTCGATAACTTCAGCAACGACATGATGCGCGATGCCGTGGCCTTGACGCATGGCCGCGCCTTGCTGGAAGCGTCCGGCGGCATCAATTTCGATACCGTGCGCGCGATTGCCGAAACGGGCGTGGACCGCATCTCGATCGGCAGCCTGACCAAGGATGTGCGGGCCACCGATTACTCCTTGCGCATCGTCGGCTGATGAGCGGAGCAGGGCGGCGCCTGCTGGCCTTGGCGCTGCTGTGGCCGGCATTTGCCGCGCCGCTGCAGGCGCGCGAGCTGCTGGCCGTGGGCGCGCAGTTCGAGCGCGTCTTCGAGTACCAGGATAGCGGCGAGTATGGCGGCCTGGGCGCGGAACTGCTGCGCCTGATGGCGGCCCGGACGGGCAATACCGTGCGTTTCCGCATGGTGCCGTGGGCGCGCGCGCAAGCCATGCTGGTGCAGGGCCAGGCCGATATCTTGATCGGGCCCTACAAGACGCCCGAGCGTATCGCCGGCATGGCGTTTGCCGACAAGCCGTTTTACCAGGACCAGATGGTCTTCTATACGCGCCAGGATGCCAGCTTCGGCTGGGATGGCGATTACGCGGTGCTGAAGAGCCGCCGGGTGGTGCTGCTCAATGGCTGGGCCTATGGCGCGGACTGGGAGCGCGTGCGCCCCGGCTTGCAGGTCAGCGTGGCGAATAACGTGGAAAACGGCTTGAAGATGCTGGTGCATAACCACGTCGACGTGTTCGTCAGCAACCGCCGCAATACCGACCCCGTGATCGCCCGCCTCGGCTATGGGCGCCAAGTGAAACCCTTGCCCAAAGTCATAGAAGTGCAGAATGGCTATTTTGCCTTTCCCCGCTCGCCCGCCTTCGACAAGCTGCGCCTGCAGTTCGACCAGGAATTGAATAGCCTGATCGAGACAGGCGAACTGAAAAAGCTGGGCAAGCGCTACGACGTCGGCATACCCTGACGGGGCGCAAGCCCTATCTGCGCTGCGCTTGACGCGGCTCAAGCGCCCGGCACGGTCCGCTTATACCCTGATGGCAGGCAGCGCAACTCTGCCGATCACGCAGAAGGGGAACGCCATGAAAACGCATACCACCAGGCAGATTGTTTGCGCCTGTCTCGCCGCCGCGCTGGCCACCGTGCTGTTTGCCTGCGGCGGCGGCCATCACCATCACAAGCCGCCAGCCCTGAACGCATATGCGGCGACCAGCCTCGTGTCCGATACGGCCGCGCTGCCGGCCGCGCACACGGACCCTAACCTCGTCAATGCCTGGGGCGTGGCGTTCAATCCGCGCGGCTTCGTCTGGGTGGCGGCGAATGGCACGGCGAAGTCGACCTTATACGACGGCAACGGCGTGCCGCAATCGCTGGTGGTCAGCACGCCGGCAGGGCCGACGGGCATCGTCTTCAACGGCACGCAGGATTTCAAGCTGAGCCAGAATGGCGTGACGGCGCCCAGCCCCTTCATCTTCGCCAGCGAAAGCGGGAGCATCTCGGCCTGGTCGCCCACGGTCAGTCCCGTCACGGCCCTGGTCGTGTATGACGGCAGCGCCGGCGGCAGCGTCTACAAGGGCCTGGCGATTGCCGCCTATGCGGGCGCCAACTACCTGTACGCGGCCGATTTCCATAACGGGCGCGTCGACGTCTTCGATGCCAATTTTGCCAGGGCCAGCTGGCCTGGCGCGTTCAGCGATCCCGGCTTGCCGGCCGGCTATGCACCGTTCGGCATCCAGGCCATCGGCGAGCGCATCTATGTCGCCTATGCCAAGCGCGAAGCCAGCGGCGACGACGAGGAGGCGGGCGCGGGCCTGGGCATCGTCAATGTGTACGACACCGGCGGCACGCTGATCAAGCGGCTGGTGAGCGGTGGGGCCTTGAATGCGCCATGGGGCATGGCGCTGGCGCCGGCCGACTTCGGCTCTGCCAGCAATATGCTGTTGATCGGGAATTTTGGCGATGGCAAGATCAACGCCTATGACACCGTCACGGGCAAGGCTGGCGGGCCGCTGCTCAAGCCCGACGGCACGCCGCTGGTGATCGATGGCTTGTGGGGCATCGCCTTCGGCAATGGCCTCAACAGCCAGCCCGTCAATACCCTGTTCTATGCGGCCGGGCCGGCTGACGAGGCGCACGGACAATATGGGCGCATCGACGTGAGGTAGCGTGGCACGGGCAGGCGCGCCGTGCCCAGTGCGCCTGCAACCGGCCGGCAAGGGCCTACAGTTGGCGTGCCTCGAAGGTGTTGCACTGGGAAATCTGGCCGCTCTCGATGCCCTTGCTGAACCAGCGCACGCGCTGCTCCGAGGTGCCGTGCGTAAACGAGTCCGGCACGACATGGCCTTGCGACTGGCGCTGCAGCGCATCGTCGCCGATGGCCGTGGCCGCTTTCAGGGCCGCTTCCACGTCGCCCTGTTCCAGGATCTTGCGGTCGGCGTTCGCGTGATACGCCCACACGCCGGCAAAGCAGTCGGCCTGCAATTCCAGGCGCACGGACATGGCGTTGGCCTGGCGCTCCGATTGCGTGCGGCGGGCATTGTCGACCTTCTCGGACAAGCCCATCAGGTTTTGCACGTGGTGGCCCACTTCATGCGCGATCACGTAGGCTTCGGCAAATTCGCCCGAGACCTTGAAGCGCTGCTGCATCAGGTTGAAGAAATCGAGGTCCAGGTAGACTTTCTGGTCGCCAGGGCAATAGAAAGGCCCGCTGGCGCTCTGGCCCGTGCCGCAAGCCGTCGGCGTGCTGCCGGAAAACAGCACCAGCTTGGGTTTCACATAGCTGCCGCCTTCGGCCTTGAACAGGGCGCCCCAGGTGTCTTCCGTATCGGCCAGCACGGTTTTCACGAAGCGGGCCATCTCGTCCGATTCGGGCGGCTGGCGCGCGGGCGACTGGCTTTGCTGGGTGCTGATCTGGCCGCCACCGCCGCTGAGCAGGTTGAGCAAGGTCAAGGGATTGACGCCCAGCACATACGAGCCGACGAGGGCGATGACGATGGTGCCGATGCCGATCGAGCGCCCGCCAAAACCGAAGCCGCCACCGCCGCCGCCCCCACCGCCGTCTTCGCCACGGCGATCTTCCACATTGTCGCTTTCGCGATTGCCTTCCCATTTCATGATATCTACTCCTGCTGCGATTTGCGATTGATTGGTGACGTCGCAAGATGCGTCTGGCGACGAATCTTATGACGAGTCTTATAATTATCGCAGCAAACCGCGCCGCGACAGGAGCGACAGTGTTACGCTTTGCAACTTTCCACCCACATCACAACAGGTACACGCATGGCGCTTGCCAACGATACACGCATTTCTCCCGTCGCGGTGGTCCAGGCCCAACTGGACGCCTACAACGCGCACGACGTGCCGGCCTTGCTGGCCATCTATGCCGATGACGCACAGCAATTCCAGCATCCCGATGCCTTGCTGGCCACAGGCAGCGGGCAAATCGGCCCCCGTTTCACGGCCCGCTTCGCCGCCAGCAAACCGCACGCGCAGTTACTCAACCGCATCGCCTGCGGCAAGCTGGTGATCGACCATGAAATCGTCCATGGCGACACGGACGATGGCGTGTCGGCGCAGGAACTGGTGGCGACGTATGAAGTGGAGCAGGGACGCATCAGCCGCGCCTGGTTCAGCTTTGGCGCTTTGAGCAGCTTGCGCGTGGCGCTGCCGGCCGATGTGCCTGCCATGAACGCGCTGATTGCCCGTTCCGGCGTGGCGCTGAGCGCGGGGTTTTATACGCCGGAACAGGCCGAGTCCGTGACGCGCCACGTGTTCGGCGTCGATACGCAGCTCGTTGCCGACCAGACGTATTTCGTCATCGAACGGGAGGGCGCCATGCTGGCCTGCGGCGGCTGGAGCCGGCGCGCCACCCTGTATGGCGCCGACCGCGCCAAGAGCGGCCCGGACCCGCTGCTCGATCCGGCCAGCCAGCCGGGCCGCATCCGCGCCTTCTTTGTGGAGCCAGGCGCCGCGCGTCAGGGCCTGGGCAGCATGCTGATGCGCCATTGCGAACGCCAGGCGCTGGCCGCCGGTTTTACCTCTCTGGAACTGGCCGCCACCTTGCCCGGCGTGCCACTGTACCTGGCCAGCGGCTTTGCCGTGACGGAAGAGTTTTATCTGGACTTGCCCGATGGCCTCAAACTGCCGCTGGCGCGCATGCACAAGCGGCTGTAAGGACCTGCCTTACCAGGGCAGCGGGGCCTTTTCGCCGTTGCCATGTTCGCCGTAGTACAGCGACGGCAAGAAGCGCGACAGGTAGGTAAATTCGCTGTAGCAATGGCGCAGCAAGTTCAGGCCCAGCACGTCGGGCACGTCGCGCATGGGGTTCAGGCTATTGCGGCCTAGCAAGAAGCGGCTGCGCAGCACGCAGCCCGTGGGGGTGTCGCGCGTCAGGTGCAGCATTTCGCCATCGAGCGGGTCGCCCTGGGGATCGAGCACCACATGGTCGCCGAAGCCGATGCGCGCGCAGATGGCGGCCGACAGGGCGCCGCTGTCCCTGGCCTGTTGCAGTTGCGCCGTATCAAATACATCCTTCGGATCATGGAACTTCAGCTTGGCTTTCACGGGCGGAATGTCGCCCAGCGATTCCACTGCCTCGATCGAGGCGCCATAGTAACTTTCTCCCTTTTTCCACGCGCTGTTCCAGCCATGATGGGCCACGTGATCGTGCGGGTGCCACCATTTGATGTGCTGCGTCGTCTCGAAAAACGTAAACCACCAGTCCAGCATGCGCCCGCTGCAGCCGTGCAGTTCCGTGCGCGCTGCCACCAGCAGGCAACCGTTTTCCAGGCGCGTGACGCCCGTTTCCAGGTGCAGGGGGAATGGGTCGAGCAAGTCGCCCGTGCTGGTAATGCTCCATGGGAATTCAATATGCTGCGTCATGTCGTTCTCCTTTGTTGAGGTGAGCCAATTATATATTAAAGAAACGTTTAGCGTTTCCTAAATATGTTTCAGTGTAAAATTGCTCATCGATCAAGCTTGGAGCTGGCATGCAGGAAGAAGAGAGCAAGGCCTTGCGCGGACGGGGCCGTCCGGCGCGGCCTCCCGAGGAGGCACGCGAGGCGGCCGTGCAGGCGGCTACCTGGCTGCTGCTGAACGAAGGCTATGCGGCCACGACCATGGAAGCGGTGGCGCGCCACGCGGGCATGGCAAAGAAATCGCTGTATCAATACGCGGCCAACCGCGAGGAACTGGTCGCCCTGGTGGTGCGCGGCTGGACGGACGCTTTCCTGCCGGCCATGGCGCACGATGCGGCCGGGCCTGGCGAGGTGTTGCCGCTGTTAAAAGAGATCTTGCAGGCGATGGCGGCGCGCGTGCTGACGGCGGACGCCGTGGGACTGTTCCGCCTGCTGTGCACGGAGTTTCCCGCCCGCGCGGATTTACTTGCCGTGTATCAGCGCAACGGCATCGAGCGGGGCACGGCCCTGCTGGCCGACTGGCTGCAGCGCCAGGCCGCGCGCGGCCATCTGGCGCTGCAGGATGGGCGGGAGCTGGCCGGCTTGCTGCTGGCCATGGTGATTGCCGAGCCCCTGCGGCAGATGGCCCTGGGCTTGCTGGCGCCCGCGCCGGCCTGGGATGCCGCGCCGCGCATCGATGCGGCGCTGCGCCTGCTGGGCGGCTCGGCCTTCAGCGTGGCTGGTGTTTCAACGCTTCGCGGTAGCTGAGCGCCGACAGTTGCTGGCGGTGCGCGTCGGCAAATGTCGACACGGCCTCGGGCGCGTGGCGCGCGTAGTCGCGCAAGGCCCAGCCGATGGCCTTGCGGATGAAAAACTCGTCTTCGTGGGCCAGCGCCAGCGCCGCGCCGAACAGCCAGGCCGCATCCGTCTCGGCCCGCCAGCCCAGCTGGTGCAGCATGGCGATGCGGCGCAGCCAGAAGTCCTCATGGCGCAAGGCGCCCTCCATGTGCGCATGGCCGTCGCCGCTGCGCTGTTGTTCCGCCTGCAGCACCTCGCCGACGATGCCCGCCATGCCGTCGACGCTGTCCCACCACGCGCGCTGGCGCGCCAGTGCCAGCAGGGCGGGGAGGTGCTCGATGCCCAGCTGGCGCCGGTGCAGGGCCAGCATGTCGAGCGCCACGTGCTGGTATTCGCGCTCCGGCTGTTGCCACAGCAGTTGCGCATGTTCCAGCAGGGCATCGGCACCGATGCCTTGCAAGCCCGCCAGCAAGCCCCTGGCGGCCAGCCGCCGCTGCGGCGCTGCCACGCCCAGGAAAACGAACTGGTCGCGCATGTAGGCCTGCATGGGCCCCGCACGGCCCGGTTCGGCAACCGCTTCCAGCGCCGCCTTCAGTTCTGCATGTAAATCCATCGCATCTCGCTTTTTTCAGACGTAAAAAAAGCGCTCCGAAGAGCGCTCTTGTCCAGCCATCCAAACGGCTGATAGAAGCGTAGCGAGCGGCAGCGATTTGTGGCCGAGACGCGCAACCGTACGAAAGTACGGGGCCGCCGAGGCGGTGAGCATCGCAGGCCGCAAAGCGCGACGCGCAGTAGCTTATATCAGGCGTTTTTATTGGATTTTTGCCTTCTTCATCAACTCATCGCGGTAGGCGGCGAGTTTCTTCTGTTGCAGCGACTCGGCCACCTGGCCCTTGACTTCTTCCAGTGCCGGCAACTTCGTCGGACGGGTTTCTTCCAGCTTGATCACGTGGAAGCCGAATTGCGATTGCACGGGCGTTTGCGTGACCTGGCCTGGTTTCAGGGCGACCATGGCGTCGGAGAATGGCTTCACGTACGAAGCTGGGCTAGCCCAGTCCAGGTCGCCGCCATTGGCTGCGGAACCGTCTTTCGATACTTTTGCCAGTTCTTCGAACTTGGCGCCGCCTTTCAGCTTGGCGATGATGTCTTTCGCTTCCGCTTCGGTGGCTACCAGGATGTGGCGTGCATGGTATTCCTTGTCGCCCGCTTGTGCCTTGAACTTGTCGTATTCGGCCTTGATTTCAGCGTCCTTGACTGGGTTCTTCTTCACGTAGTCGGCCAGCAGGGCGTTGATGATGATGCTTTGACGGGCATTGTCGATCTGCGACTTGACTTCCGGACGCGTGCCGTAGCCTTGTTTGTCGGCTTCCTGGATCAGCACTTCACGGCCGATCAGGTCTTTTTTGATGGCTTCGCGCAATTGCGGCGAATCGGCTTGTTTGCCTTGGGCGACGACTTGCTTGACGACCTGGTCGACGCGCGACGAAGGGATGGCCTTGCCGTTCACGGTGGCCACGTTTTGCGCGAACGCAGGGATCGCTACAACGGCGACCAGGGCTAAGATCAGGCGGGCTGGCTTCAAAATCATGTTCATTCCTAATAAGTATACAAAAACCGATACAAAAGATCGCGACTGCCGTGCAGTACGCATTCAGGCGCAGAATACACGACCGGCGCCGAAAAGGGCGCCGGGGAGGTCAGTTCTTACTGAACTTTCGCTTTTTTGATCATTTCTTCCTGATACGCTTGCAGTTTCTTTTGCTGCAGCGCTTCGGCGATCTGTGGCTTGACTTCTTCCAGGGTTGGCAATTTTGCCGCGCGGGTGTCGTCCAGCTTGATCACGTGGAAACCGTTAGGCGTTTGCACCGGGGTGTCGGTGACCTGGCCTTTTTGCAGTTTCACGAAGGCGTCGGAGAAGACTTTCGGGAAGGACGATGGCGCTGCCCAATCCAGGTCGCCGCCGTTGTCGGCCGAGCCGGCATCTTTCGATTGCTTGGCCAGGTCTTCGAACTTGGCGCCGCCTTTCAGCTTGGCGATGATGTCTTTCGCTTCCGCTTCGGTCGCTACCAGGATGTGGCGTACGTGGTATTCCTTGTCGCCGGTCTGGGCCACGAAACGGTCGTATTCCGCCTTGATTTCAGCGTCGTTGACGGGGTTCTTTTTCAGGTAGTCGCCGACCAGGGCGTTGATGACGATGGCCTGGCGTGCGTTCTCGATTTGCTGCTTGACTGCTGCATCTTTACCGAAACCTTTGTTTTCCGCTTCTTGCATCAGCACTTCACGGCCGATCAAGTCCTTCTTGATCATTTCGCGCAATTGCGGCGAATCCGGTTGCTGGCCTTGGGCGACGACTTGCTTGACGACTGCATCAACGCGCGACGATGGGATAGGCTTGCCATTAACAACGGCAACATTTTGCGCAAAAACAGGTACCGCGACAACGGCGAGTAGTGCGATCAGCAAGCGGGCTGGCTTAAAAGTCATTATTAAATCCTGTTAGGGAAAGTTTCGTAAAAAACGCATGGAAAGAAATCCAGGCATGGCGCCAGAAGCAAGGGCATACCCAAGTGATCCGGGTACGCCAAAAACGCCATCCTTATGCTACCTCGGACGGCGCCAATGCCACAATCGCCAATGCATGTATCTCATTATGCATCATATCGTGCACGGAATCATACACCAGTCGATGGCGCATGACGAGCCTGAGCCCCTCAAATTGACTAGAAATAATGCGTAGATTGTAATGGCCGCCGCCCGAGGCGGCGCCCGCATGGCCCCGGTGGCGCGCCGAGTCGTCTTCCAGCACGCATTCCAGAGGGGAAAGTGCCGTTTCCAGGCGGGTACGAATGCGCTGCATGCGCGTTTCCGGCGAAGTATTTTCGGTGGTGGTGTGCATCATGCGTCTTCCTTGATATGTTTGGCCAGGAACAGGGTTTGCGCCACGATGAAGGCAAAGAAAATGCCCGTCGCGCCAAACGCCTTGAAACTGACCCAGGCAGCCATGTCGCCCTTGTACAGCACGAAGGCGACGAACAGGTTCAGTGCGCCGATGGCGCCAAAGAAAATGATCCATGCGGCCAGCAGCTGGTTCCAGACGGCATCCGGCAATTGCACTTGCGCTTCCATGGTCTTGCGGATCAGGTTTTTCTTGAAACCCACGTGGGCGATCAAGAGGGCCAGGCCGGACAGCCAGTAGATCAGGGTCGGCTTCCATTTCAGGAAGAAATCGTCATGCAGGTAAATGCTGGCGCCGCCGAACACGACAAAGATGAACAGCGACAGCCACAGCATGCCGTCCACCTTGCGCCCGCGCAGCAGCAGATAGCTGACCTGGCAAGCCGTGGCGACGATGCCGACGAGGGTGGCAAGTATCCACGGCGCCTGGTCGGCCTTGATCAGGCCGCCGGACACGAAGCCGGACAGATATTGCTGCACGAAATCGTGCGTGGCCGCTTCATACATGCCGCCCAGTTTGAAGGCGGTGAAGAAGGCGATCAGGGGGAAGAGGTCGAATAGAAATTTCATGGCGAGACTTTACACTGGTCTTATTAAAATCATCTTAGGAATGGCTTAGGAGCAAGGCCCAAGCCATTGCCGGCATCACGGCTGCGGATCGAAGCGCAGGGAAGCCGAATTGATGCAATAGCGCAAGCCGGTCGGCGGCGGGCCGTCCGGGAACACGTGGCCCAGGTGGGCGTCGCAGACGGCGCAGACGATTTCCGTGCGCACCATGCCGTGGCTGCGGTCGACGATTTCCGTGACATTCGCCGGGTCGAGCGCCTGGAAATAGCTGGGCCAGCCGCAGCCCGAGTCGAATTTCGTGTCCGAGGCAAATAGTGGCGTGTTGCAGCAGACGCAGGTGTAGACGCCGTGTTCATGGTGGTCCCAGAACTTGCCCGTGAAGGCCCGTTCCGTGGCCGCGTGGCGCGTGACTTCGTATTGCATCGAATCGAGCATGGCGCGCCATTCGGCGTCGGTTTTCTTGACTTTATTCGTGGTCATAAGGACTCCTTAGGATGAGCAGCTGACTTCAAGGTGGCTGGCCCAGTCGGGCGGCAGGGCCGCATAGTGCTGGTGTTCGGGCTGTTCGTCAAATGGCTTTTGCAAAACTTCCAGCAATTTCGCCACTTCCGTGTAATCGTGCTGCTGGGCTTTCTCGATGGCCACTTGCGCCAGGTAGTTGCGCAGCACGTATTTCGGGTTGACCTGGTTCATGGCTGCACTGCGCTCGGCATCGATACTCTTTTCTTGCAGCAGGCGCGCGCGGTAGGTCGTCGCCCACGCATCGAAGGCGGGGCGGTCGATGAACATGTCGCGCAGCATCGTGTCGTGTTCGGGGGCCGCCACTTGCAAGGTCGCCAGCGCGCGGAAGAAGTTGGTGAAATCCACGTGATTGGCTTGCATCAGCGCAAACATGCTGTCGAACAGGGCCGTGTCGTCGTCCTGCACCGTGCGCAAACCCAGCTTGACGCGCAGCAAGGCATTCATCTTGTCCGCAAACGCGGGCTGGTAGCCGTCCAGCGCCGCCTGCGCCAGCTCCACTTCGCCGATCAGCGGCAGCAGGGCCTGGCCCAGCGCATAGCAGTTCCAGTGGCCCACTTGCGGCTGGTTGGCGTAGGAATAGCGGCCCTGCTGGTCCGTATGGTTGCAGATGTGCTCGGCGTCAAACGCTTCCATGAAGCCGAAGGGGCCGTAATCGAGCGTCAAGCCCAGGATGGACATATTGTCCGTGTTCATGACGCCATGCATGAAACCCACGGCTTGCCAGTGCGCAATCATGTGCGCCGTGCGCACGCACACTTCGGCCAGCAAGGCTTGATATGGATTTGATGCGGCGCGCAAATGGGGATAAAAACCGTCGATGACGTAATCAGCCAGGATTTTCAGCTCCTCCGGCTTCTTGCGGTAAAACCAGTGTTCGAACGAGCCGAAGCGCACGAAACTGGGCGCCATGCGCGTCACGACGGCGGCCGTTTCCACCGTTTCGCGCATGATGCCTTGCTGCGAACCCATGATGGACAGCGCGCGCGAGGTGGGAATGCCCAGCGCCGCCATGGCTTCCGAGCACAGGAATTCGCGGATGGACGAGCGCAGCACGGCGCGCCCGTCGCCCATGCGTGAGTACGGCGTGGCGCCGGCGCCTTTCAGCTGCAGCTCCATCGGGCCGTGTTCGGTGGCGATATCGCCCAGCAAGATGGCGCGGCCGTCGCCCAGCTGGCCGGCCCAGACGCCGAACTGGTGGCCCGAATACACGGCCGACAGGGGAATCGAGCGCTCGGCAACCGTGTTGCCGCTCAGCAGCTCCACGTAATCGGGCCCGGCCAGGCGCGCGGCATCGAGGCCGACCAGGCTGGCGGCCGGCGCGCTGGCGGCCACGAAATACGGGGCGGGCAGGGGCGTGGGCATCAAGCGCGTATAGAACGCGGGCGGCAAGGCCGCAAAGGCGTTATCCAGTGGTAAGGTATGAGCGGTGATGGCAATTCCAGTCAGATAAGAGGGGCCGGCAAGGTGCGCCAGCCTGGAAGGCGATTTTACCGCACGGCGCCAAGCTGCGTGGCGGGCGCGGAAATGGGGCCAAGGCGGCAAAAAACGGAATCGAAAATTCCATGCTGCAATGCAATATCGAAATGCGTTGACGATTTCCGCACGACCGTACGAAACTAAGGAAAATCTTTAAATTCCAACAATAACCGAGTATCCAACCCAGGAGACACGATGTCGGCATTTCCCTTGAGTCCAGTGATGGGCCAGATGATGAATCAGCCCCTGCTGATTTCCAGCATTATCGAGTTTGCAGCGCGTCATTATGGAGGCAGCGAAATCATTTCGCGGCGGGTGGAGGGCGATATGCACCGTTATACCTACCGCGATTGCCACCAGCGCGCGCGGCGCCTGGCGAACGCCTTGCATGGCCTCGGCGTCGGCATGGGCGACCGGGTCGCCACCCTGGCCTGGAATGGCTACCGCCACCTGGAAGCCTATTATGCCGTGTCCGGCTCGGGCGCCGTGCTGCACACCATCAATCCGCGCCTGTTCCCCGACCAGATCGCCTACATCTCGAACCATGCCGAAGACCAGGTCTTGCTGTTCGATCTGACCTTCTTGCCCGTGGTGGAGAAAATCGCCGCCGACTGCACCTTTGTGCGCCACTTCGTGCTGATGTGCGACCGCGACCGCATGCCCGCCAGCAGCACGATTCCCGACCTGCTGTGCTATGAAGACTTGATCGCCACGCATTCCGACGATTACGCCTGGCCCCTGTTCGACGAAAATGCAGCCGCCACCCTGTGCTACACGTCGGGCACGACGGGCAACCCCAAGGGCGCCCTGTATTCGCACCGCTCGACCGTGCTGCACGCGTACGCGTCGGCCATGCCCAGCGCCCTGAATGTGCGCGCTTCGGACACCGTGCTGCCCGTCGTGCCCATGTTCCACGTGAACGCGTGGGGCTTGCCGTATTCCGTGCCCCTGTCCGGCGCGCGCATGGTGTTTCCCGGCGCGGCGCTCGATGGCAAGTCGCTGTATGAACTGTTCGAGGCGGAAAGAGTGACGTTTTCGGCCGGCGTGCCCACCGTCTGGCTGGGTTTGCTCAATCACGCCTTGCAGAATAACTTGCAGTTTTCTACCTTCCGCCGCACGGTGATCGGCGGCGCCGCGTGCCCGCCCGCCATGATGGATACCCTGATCGACAAGTTCGACATCGAGGTCATCCACGCCTGGGGCATGACGGAAATGTCGCCGCTGGGTACGGCCGGCGGCTTGCAGACCAAGCACCTGGACTTGCCGAAGGAGGAACAGCGCAAGATCCTGCAAAAGCAGGGCCATGCGATTTATGGCGTGGACATGAAGATCGTCGACGACGATGGCAAGGAATTGCCGTGGGATGGCGTGGCCTACGGCCATTTGCTGGTGAAAGGGCCGTGGATCATTTCCTCGTACTACAAGAACGAGGGCGGCGAGGTGCTGCAGGATGGCTGGTTCCCCACGGGCGACGTGGCCACCATCGACGGGGACGGCTACATGCAGATCACGGACCGCAGCAAGGACGTGATCAAGTCGGGCGGCGAGTGGATCGGCACCATCGACCTGGAAAACCTGGCCATGGCGCACCCGGCCGTGCTGCAGGCGGCCTGCATCGGCGTGTTCCACCCGAAATGGGACGAGCGCCCCGTGCTCGTGGTGGTGCTGCGTCCCGGCATGACGGTCACGCGCGATGCGTTACTGCAATTTTTCGAAGGCAAGATCGCCAAGTGGTGGACGCCGGACGACGTGCTGTTCATCGACGCCTTGCCCATGGGCGCCACGGGCAAGATCCAGAAAAACAAGCTGCGCGAGCAGTTCAAGGGGCACAAGTTGCCGGGCATGTAAAGCAGCCTAGGCCGCCTGCGGCAGCGCCGACCCCAGCTTTTCCAGCAAATGATCGCACTGGAAGACGGACAGGGTCTGGCGCTGCGCATCCGTGCCGATATCGATCATTTCATCCATTTCGCTGCGCAAGTCGTCATGCTCTCCCGTGCGGATGATTTGCGGTGCCGCAAAGCGCTGGCTGTCGGATATCGTCATGATGTTATCGACATGGTCGACGAGAAAACCGTAGCGCTCGTCACCCCGTTCCACGATCAGAATCTTGCCCGCGCTGGCGTCCGGCAAGGCCGGCATCGCGTACAGCTGGCGCAAGTCGATGATGCTGATCATTTGCTGGCGTAAATTCAGCATGCCGCGCATGCAGGCAGGCATGCCCGGCGGCGTGGTGATGGCGCCGCTGAAATCGATGATTTCGCGTACTTGTCCGATTTCCACGGCGAAGCGGGTTTCCACCGTAAACGTGATGTAGACGCGGCGCTGCGCCTTGCGCGTGGCGGCGGTGGCCGTTTCCGGGTCGCTGGGGTACAGGCGCGCGTGGCCGTCGCGCATTTCGACGATCTCCGCCTGCGACAGGATTTCCTTGTGGTCCAGGAAAATGATATCGCCCAGGCCTTCTTTTGTGATGCAGCCGGCAAACATGGCGGCGCGCGCCTTGCTCAGCAGGGGAATCGGCAGCACTTCGTCGCCAAAGAAATGCACGATGCTGTCGACGGAGTCGACGAGGAAGCCCACGGTCGTGTCCTCCAGGCGCACGACGATGATGCGCTGGTCGCCGGTGGCTGCCTTGCCCGGTTCGCCCGCCTGCAGCAGGGCGCCGAAATCGACGACGGCCACCTGGCTGCCGCGAAAATGCATGCGTCCCAGGCACAGTTCGCTGTTCAGCAGGGAACTGTGCAGTTCCGGCACCCGGATGATTTCCTGGATGGCCAGCATTTCGAAGGCAAACGTGGCGCCCGCCGCATGGAAGCTGACGCACTGCCGGCGTTCGCTTTGCGCGTGGTAGCGGGACGTGCTCAGCCTGGCGCCCGTCGCTTGCAGGGCCAGCACGTGGGGCACGTTTTCGATGCGCAGCAGGGCGTGCGGGTCGAGTACCTGCAGCAGGCGCGCGCCGCCGTCCTGCAGGATCGTGCCGGCGATGACGGCGTGGCTGTCGCCGGCCGCATAGTGCAGGGCGCTGCGGGCGCTGGCGGGCACGCGCAGGATTTCGCCCGTATCCTGGAAGACGATGCCGATCAGCACCTGCTGGAAGTCGAGGATGGCGATCTTGTCCGTGGCCACGGCGCGCGGCGCGTCGGCGCGGAACAAGCGGCCCAGGTTGACCACCGGAATGACGCTGCCGCGCAAGGTGAACATGCCTTCCAGGTAGGCGGGCGACAGGGGCAGGGCGGTGACTTTCGCGGGGTAATTGACGACCTCGCGGATGCAGCTGGCGGGCAGGGCGAATTCATCGTCGCCCAGGTGGAAGGAGCCGAACAGTTCGGTGGCCGTGTCGCTGGCGCCCTGCGCTTGCAAGCCCGTTGCTTCATGCATATCCATATGCGCCTTCCTTGCGTGGAATCAATTCGGGTTGCGCCACCACATCGGTGACGGCATAGCTGTGCCGGGCGCAATCGATCAGCAACTGGCGCCCGTGGCGGCCGCCCAGCGCGCAAAAACTGACGTGCAAGCCGCACTGGTCCAGGTATTTTTGCGCCGCTTCCGCGTTTTGCCGGCCCACTTGCAAGCGCCCGTTGCGCGGGCCAAACATGCTGGCGCCGCCCGCCAGCACCACTTCGATATCGGCGTAATCGGCCTGGCGCACGCCCATCAGGCGCAGCAGCGAGGGCACGGCCTGGCTCACATAGCGTGCATTCGGAGCGCCAGGGGCGCCGGCGGTACCGGGCGCTTCCGGCAGCAGGCAGTGGGCCAGGCCGCAGCACGGGCCATTCTTCCAGATGAAGCCGATGCCGATGCAGGAGCCGAGCAAGGCTTGCAGCTGCTCGCCCTGCGTGCCCACGCTGAGTTGCCCCATGCCAACATGTTGCAGCGGCAGCTTATGCTCGATGATGATGCTCATGCGGTACCCGCCTTATAAATCATGGGAAACTCGAATTGATAGCCGGTGCCGAGGCGGGCGATGGTTTCCGACTCGCCCAGGATCAGCCGGCCCTCGTCCTTCAGGCTCAGGCGCGCCTGGCGCAGCACGGTTTCCTGGTGCTCGGCGTCGAAATAAATGAGCACATTGCGCAGGAAGACCAGGTCGAAGCGCTGGGCCGGGCGCAGCGCTTCCAGCAAATTATGCTGGGCAAAGCTGACGTGCTGGCGCAATTCCTCGTTGACCTTGACGCCATACGGCGCGGGCGTGAAATATTTGCGCAGCAAGTCCGGATGCGACAGGCGGATGCGCTCGACGGAGCGGCCGCTGTACTGACCGGCCCGCGCCGCGCCCAGGATCTGCTGCGAAATGTCGCTGGCCAGGATCTGGTAGCGGAAGGCGGGCGCCTGCTGCTTGAATTGCTCGCACAGCATGGCGATCGAATACAGTTCTTCGCCGCTGGCGGCGGCCGCCGACCAGATGGCGAGGCAGCCGCCCGGATGCGCGCGGGCCCAGGCGGGCAGGTAGCGGTCGCGGAAGTAATCCCAGATGGACGGCGTGCGGAAGAACAGGGTGTCGTTGGTGGTCACCAGGTCGATGAAATGGGCCACCTCGTCGCGGTCGCTGGCCACGCGGTCCAGGTACGCCTGGTAGCTGTGCAGGGACAGCGCCTGCAGCCGTGGCTGCAAGCGCCGTTCCAGCAAGACGCTCTTGCGCGCTGTCATGGCGATGCCCGTATGCTGGCGCACCAGCGCGATCAGGGTCGTCAGCACCTCGGGCGTCAAGGTGGCCGCGTGGCTCATGGCCTACACCACGAAGCCGGAGACAGTCTGGTTCAGGCTGCCCGCGCGCTCGTTCAAGCCATCCGTCGAGCGGGCGATGCTGTCGCAGTTGGCAGCCGACTTTTCCGTTTCCTCGGCAATGTACTGGATCGCCGTGGACACTTCGCGCGCCGTCAGCAGCTGCTCGTTGGCCGCCTTCGAGATATCCGAGATGGCCAGGGTGGTCTTCGCCACGCCCGAGACGATCTTGTCGAAGGCGTCGCTGGCCTGGCGGGAGATTTCGCTGCCCGTCGAGACGCGCTTGACGGATTCGTTGATCAGCTTGGAAATTTCCTTGGTCGCCTGCGAGGAGCGCTCGGCCAGCTTGCGCACCTCGTCGGCGACGACGGAAAAGCCCAGGCCGTGCTCGCCCGCGCGCGCCGCCTCGATGGCCGCATTGAAGGCCAGCATGTTGGTCTGGTTGGCGATTTCGCTGATCACCTTGACGATTTCGCCGATGTCTTCCGACGAGCGGTTGATCAAGTCCATCGCTTCGATCGACTTGGCGACGGCGCGCGCGCCCGCTTCCGCTTCCTGCTGCGTGGCTTTCGCCAGGTAATCGGCGTTCGAGGTGTTTTCCGCGATGGAATTGATGGAAAATGTCAGGCCGTCGATGGAGGCGTTCATTTCTTCCACCGTGGCGCCCAGCGCCTGCGTGCCCACGGCCACGCCCGTGGCCCGTTCGGCGATCGCGTGCGAGGCGTCTGCAAAGCCGTTCGCCGCCGACACCACGTTGCCGATCACGCCGCGCAAGTCGATGATCATCTTGCTGATGCCGCCGGCCAGCAGGTCGATCGGCTCGTCTCCCTCGGGCACGATATTGCAGGTCAGGTCGCCTTGCGCCGCGCGCGCCACCGACTCGAGCAAGGCATTGACCTTGCGGCTGTCGTTGGCGGCCTTGGACTGGATGCTGTTTTCCAGGTTCACCTGTTCGCTGATGTCGATGGCGAACTTGACCACCTTATACGGCTTGCCGTTCAGGTCCAGGATGGGGTTGTAGGTGGCCTGTATCCACACCACCTTGCCATGGTTGCCCAGGCGCTTGTAGCGGCCCGCGTCGAATTCGCCGCGGTTGAGCTTTTGCCAGAATTTCTTGTACTCGGCGCTGCTCGCATACTCGGGCTCGCAAAACATGCGGTGGTGCTCGCCCTTGATATCGCTCAAGTCATAGTCCATGACGGCGAGGAAATTGTCGTTCGCATCCAGCACATTGCCCTGCATGTCGAATTCGATCACGGCCTGCGCCTTGCCGATGGCGCTGACCTTGCCTTCGTACTCGGCGTTGCGCTTTTTCAGGGCCGTGACGTCGCTGGCGAACTTGACCACCTTGAAGGGCCGGCCTTCCGTATCGAAAATGGGGTTGTACGAGGCGTTGAGCCAGATTTCGCGGCCGTCCTTGGTGAGGCGCTTGTATTCGCCCGCGTCGAACTGGCCTTGCCCCAGCTTGTGCCAGAACTGCGCATAGTCGTCGCTGTTGGCGTAGTCGGGCAGGCAAAACATGCGGTGATGCTTGCCCTTGATCTCGTCGAGCGTGTAGCCGACGGACTTGAGGAAATTGTCGTTGGCGTCGAGGATGGTGCCGTCGAGCCGGAATTCGATCACGGCCTGGGCCTTGCTGATGGCGTCGATCTTGCCTTCGTAATCGGCGTTGCGGCGCTTGGTGGCCGTGATGTCGGTGGCAAACTTGATGACTTTATACGGTTTGCCGTCCGCGTCGAGGATGGGGTTGTAGGATGCGTTGATCCACACTTCGCGCCCATCCTTGGCGCGGCGCTTGTATTCGCCATGGTCGAACTCGCCACGTCCCAGCTTGGCCCAGAAGTTGCTGTATTCATCCGTCTTGACATACTCGGGGTCGCAGAAGATGGCATGGTGCTTGCCTTGTACTTCCGCCAGGGTATAGCCGACGACGCGCAGGAAATTGTCGTTCGCATGCAGGATGGTGCCGTCGAGTTCGAATTCGATCACGGCCTGGACACGGTTCAATGCAGTATTTATCGCTTGTAAGTCCAGATCCTGGGAGTGGCTGACATGGCTGGCTGCGTCCATAGTATTTCCTTCGGGGTGAGAAGAGGAATGGGAACGATAATGCCGCTGCTATTACTTTTACTGCTATCCATAAAAGGCAGCAATGTTATTGCCGCGGTCGACATCTGGTGATAATCGGTGAGAATGTGCGCGCAGAACGGCCGCCAGTGTTTTTCCTGCGGTATGCCTTATTGTAGATAAATTGTAGAGTATTGATTTGTATCAACAATTTTATTATTCCCCAGCATCTGGCGAAAAACAAGGGGCGGGAATAAATAATGTAAAAACTGTCGTAATTGGCCCATGTCGGCATATAACAAACGCATTTCCTTGCATAATAAAACGGCGTTATTATTATTGTGCTTTTATTATTTAAATGAATATCCAAGTGATAGCTTCTACTGGACCTTGCTGCATGCAGCAGAATCTTTCCGCAAATGATGTTGTACCATGGCGTACCATGCTGGCGCCGGCGCGCGCACGACAAAAATAATACGAGCGTTCTTTTATGCGGTATAGTGCAGCTTCATCCCTTGCAACCACCTCATCGCCAAGCAAAAACCTATAGACCAACAAGGAAGAGACATGAGTGCTGAATATCAAGTGAACGGCGCCGTTGCCGTCATTACCCTGGCCAACCCGCCCGTCAACGGCCTGGGCCTGGCGACGCGCACGGCCGCCGTGGCCGGCATCCGCCAGGCGCTGGCGGACGACGCCGTCAAAGCCATCGTCATCACGGGCGCCGGCAAGGCTTTTTCGGGCGGCGCCGATATCAAGGAATTCAATTCGCCCAAGGCGCTCACGGAACCAACGCTGCACACCCTGATCAACGTCGTCGAGCAATCGACCAAGCCCGTGGTGGCAGCCATCCACAGCGTCTGCATGGGCGGTGGCCTGGAGCTGGCGCTGGGCTGCAATTACCGCGTGGCCGCGCCTGGCGCGCAGATGGCCTTGCCTGAAGTCAAACTTGGCATCTTGCCGGGCGCGGGCGGCACGCAGCGCCTGCCGCGCGTGCTGGGCCTGGAAATGGCCCTGAACATGATCGTCTCGGGCACGCCCGTGGCATCCGAAAAACTGGCCGGCACGGCCCTGTTCGACGAAGTCATCGCGCCCGGCGCGGACTTGCTGGCCGCCGCCGTGGCCTTCGCCACGAAAGTGGGCGACGTGCGCCCGCTGCCGAAAGTGCGCGAGCGCAAGGTCGATTACCCGAACCACGAAGCGTTCCTGCAATTTTCGCGCAATACCGTGAAAGCCATGTCCGGCCCGTTCCCCGCACCGCTGAAATGCGTCGATGCCGTGGCGGCCGCCGTGACGATGAAGTTCGACGAGGGCTTGAAGTACGAGCGCGAACTGTTCATGCAGCTGGTGCAGTCGCCGGAATCGAAAGCCCTGCGCCACGCCTTCTTTGCCGAGAGGATCGCCAGCAAGGTGCCCGACGTGCCGGCCGAGACGCCCGTGCGCGCCATCGCCAGCGCGGCGATTGTCGGCGCCGGCACCATGGGCGGCGGCATCGCCATGAATTTCGCCAACGCGGGCATCCCCGTGACCTTGCTGGAAACGAAGCAGGAAGCGCTGGACAAGGGCCTGGCCACCATCCGCAAGAATTATGAAAACACGGTCAAGAAGGGTAAATTGACGCAGGACAAGGCCGAGCAGCGCATCGCGCTCGTTTCCGGCACGTTGGCGTATGCGGACATCGCGCAGGCGGACATCGTCATCGAAGCCGTCTTCGAAGAGCTGGGCGTGAAGGAAACCGTGTTCAGGCAGCTGGACGCCGTCATGAAGCCGGGCGCCATCCTCGCCTCGAACACCTCGACCCTGGACCTGGACAAGATCGCCGCGTTCACCCAGCGCCCGCAGGACGTGGTCGGCACGCATTTCTTCAGCCCGGCGAACGTCATGAAACTGCTGGAAATCGTCCGTGGCAATGAAACGGGCAAGGATGTGCTGGCCACGGCGCTGGCGCTGTCGAAAAAGCTGAAAAAGACGGGCGTCGTTTCCGGCGTGTGCGACGGTTTCATCGGCAACCGCATGATCGAGCAATACAGCCGCCAAGCCGGTTTCCTGCTGGAAGAAGGCTGCCTGCCGGAGCAGGTCGACAAGGCCGTCGAGAAATTCGGCTTTGCCATGGGTCCGTTCCGCATGGGCGACCTGGCCGGCAACGACATCGGCTGGGCCATCCGCAAGCGCCGCTATGTGGAAAAACCGGAAGTGAGCTACTCGAAGACGGCCGACCTGCTGTGCGAACTGGGGCGCTATGGCCAGAAGACGGGCGCCGGCTGGTACGACTACAAGCCGGGCGACCGCAAGGCGTACGCCTCGGAACAGGTCAACGCCATGATAGTCCAGCACTCCGCCGACATCGGCGTGGCGCGGCGCAAGATCAGCGACCAGGAAATCGTCGAACGGCTCGTGTATGCGCTCGTCAATGAGGGCGCGCGCATCCTGGAAGAGGGCATCGCCCTGCGCGCCTCGGACATCGACATGGTGTATCTGACGGGCTACGGCTTCCCGCTGTTCCGCGGCGGCCCGATGTTCTACGCGGACACGGTCGGCTTGCCGAACGTGCTCGACACCATCGCCGGCTATGCGAAAGGCCGCCACGGCGAAGCGTGGACGCCGGCGCCCCTGCTGGTGAAGCTGGCGGGCGAAGGCAAGGGCTTCAATAGTTGATGTTGGGTTGTTGAATGACAAAGGGCAGATTTCTCTGCCCTTTTTTTATTTCTTCTTCGCTACCATCTTGACCGCCTCGTTGACGATGACGGGGTTGTCCTTCTGGATGTAGTAGCCGGCGCCCGTGATGCGCTCGATGGCTGGCGCGCCGGACAGGCGCTGCCAATCCTTTTCCTGGGCCCGCACCACGTTTTCAAACGAGCCCATTTCCTCGATGCCGAACTTGTCGCGCACCAGCAGCATGGCGGGCACGCGCAGCGGGCTGCCCATGTCGACGTGCTGCAGACATTGCGTCTGGGCATCAAATTCGGCCGATTCCGTACTGTTGAACATCAGCTTGCGCCGCGTCTTGACGAGCATGGCGTAGGTGGATGCGTCCGTCTGCAGGCGGTTCCATTGCTGCGGATGCGTGGGATCGAGCAAGACCAGGCCGGCCACGTCCTGCGGGTACAGCTTCGCATACACATACTGGTACAGCCCGCCCAAGCCATGGCCGACCAGCACATACGGCGGTTTCAGGCCCGCTTGCGCCAGCAGGGCGCGCTGCTGGGCGGCGATGGTGCACGGGTCGCGCGGCGTGGTGGTTTTCTTGCTGTCGCCGTAGCCGGGACGGTCGTACACGAGCACGCGGTGCTGCTTGGCCACTTCGGGCGCCACCTTGGCCCACACATCCTTGCCGTCGCCCATGCCCGACTGGAACACGACGGGCACGCCGCCCTGGCCGCTCACGGTGTAGGCGATGCTGGCGTCGGGCAGGGCGGCGGTAGCCGGCACGCCGGGCATGACCGGGGTCGATGGCAACAGGGAGCAGCCGGAAAAACAGCCTGCCAGCAGCAAGCCTGCGCTGGAGAGGAGCATGGTGCGCGCGGGGCGGCCGACGAATAGATGATGCATGAATCTCCTTCTTGGTGCAGGGACCGGGGACCGGTATGGCGTGCCAGCCATTATAGGCAAATCGTCACGAAGTGGAAATGCCGAACAGAGACGGATTTCCCGTCCTGTCAGCCGGCGTCGGCGCGGTGGCAGACGGCTTCGATGCGGTTGCCGTCCGGATCGAACAAAAAGGCCGCGTAATAGCTGGCGTGATAGTGGCGCAAGCCGGGCGCGCCCAGGTCGATGCCGCCCTGCGCCAGTCCCGCGTGCCAGAACGCTTCCACGGCCGCGCGCGAGGGGGCCTTGAAGCAGCAATGGCGGCGCGGCGCGTCGTCGGGCGCGGGGCCCAGGCGGACGGAAAAATAGCTGCGTTCGGGGTGTTCGGCATCGCTGCGCTCGCCATAGCCTATCCACGCATTGGCATGGTCGCTGCCCACCTTGGGCACGCCGAGTGCGGCGAAGATGGCGTCGTAGAAGCGCTCGGCGCGTTCCAGGTCGCTGACGGTGAGGGAAACGTGGTCGAGCATGGTCACTCCGCAGTAAAAACAAGGACGGCCATAGCATAGCCCGGATCAGGGCGGCCGTGGGCGGGAGTGACCGAGTGATACTGCCGGTGGCCGACTGCTGGTTAAGGTCGGCGGACGCACGCACATGGCCCATCGGCCGCGCAGGCGGGGCAGGTCGGCGCCGGGCGCGCCAGCCGGGTGACGATATTGCGGCTGATGACTTGCACGCGGGGCGCGAACAGCATCACGGCGCAGAAGGCCACGGGCCAGGCGGCGAAGAACGCGTGGCGCCAGCGGGGCAGGAAGTCCGCCTGCAGGCCGATATTGAGCCAGGTGACCCAGGCGCTCATCAGCAGGGTCATGACCAGCGACATCAGGAAAGCAAATACGCAACGCAAACGCAGGGCTTCGGACATGGGACACTTTCAAAATGGTAAGGAAAGGGCAGCGTAACAACTTGCAGCAATCTATACTAGGGCCATATTTTTAATTTCAAATTCCGAAAATGCAATCATGCTCGATGATTTAGCCCTGTTTGTTTCCATTGTCGAGGCGGGCAGCCTGCATGCGGCGGCCGTCAAGGAAGACTTGCCCGCCGCGACCGTCACGCGCCGGCTGCAAAAGCTGGAAAGCCAGCTCGGTTACCGCTTGCTCAACCGCAGCGCGCGCCGCTTGCAGCCGACGGCGGAAGGCTGGCAATACTACGAGCAGTGCCGTCCCCTGGTCCATGCCCTGCGGCAAGCCACGCAGCAACTCGATGCCAGCCTGTCGGCCGTCTCGGGCAGCATCCGCGTGCTGGCGCCCGTCAACTTCGCCAGCGGCTTGCTGACGCCGGCCTGGGTCAGCTTCATGCAGAAGTATCCGGACATCCGCCTGGAGCTGGAACTGTCGAACCTGCTGCAAGACCTGGTGGGCAGCGGCGCCGACCTGGCCATCCGCGTGGGCTCGCTCGACGACTCCTCGCTGATGCAGCGCCGCCTGGGCAGCGCCGCGCTGGTGATGGTGGCCGCGCCCGGCTACCTGGCGCGCGCCGGCGTGCCGCGCGACTTGCAGGAGCTGGAAAAGCATGAGCTGATCGTGGCCGAACCGCTGCGCACCTGGCGCTTGCGGCGGCCCGGCGACGGCGCCGAAATGGTGATCGAACCGCAGGCGCGCCTGCGCGTGAACGAGATGCGCCTGGCCGTGGAGATGGCCGACGCGGGCATCGGCATCCTGCTGTGTCCGCTTCTGCAATGCCGCGACGAAGTGGCCAGCGGCAGCCTGGTGCGCGTGCTGCCCGACTGGATGCCGCAGCCGCGCCACGTGTACGCCGTGTGGACGCAGCGGCGCTACCTGCCGGCCCGCGTGCGCGTGCTGCTCGAACACCTGGCGGCGTTTGCGGCCGGCAATCCGCTGTTGAACGACGAGGCCGGCGTCTAGCCCGCCTGTTGCTGCACCAGCCACTGCGTGAATCGGCGCAGCGCCGGCGCAAAGCCGCTGGCCGGCGCGGCGCCGGGCCTGGCCTGGGCAAGAAAATAGGCCGCCTGCGCCTGCATGGCGGGATAGCGGCGCAGCAACAGCGCGACATGCTCGTCCAGGCTGGCGGGCCAGCCGGGATCGCCATCCTGGCGCAGCAGGTTGCAGGAACGGATCAGCTTGCGCGACGCTTCGCGCTGCAGGCGGGCGATGGCGGCAGGGTCGCGCTCGTCATCGAGGCGCCGCGCATAATCGTCCAGCACGCGGGCAAAGTCGCCATTCACGGCCAGGGCGATGGCGCGCGAGGGTGCGAACGGCGCAAAGTGCGGCGCCAGGTCCTCGCCCCACAGGCAGCGGCACTGGTGCTTGAGCCAGTAGCCCCAGCTGTACAGGTGCTCCGGCGCCAGCACCTGGGCCCGGTGGCCGATATCGAAATCGATTTTCAGTACTTCCCGGTGGCGTGACTGCAGGGCCAGGCGCAGCGCTTCCAGCGTTTCCAGTTGCGGCGGCGTGGGCGGCTGGCGCAGCACCAGGGTCAGGTCGAGGTCGGACACGCCCGGCGTGGCATCGCCGCGGGCGATGCTGCCATACAGGTAGATGCCGTCCAGCAAGTTGCCGGCGTGCGCAGCCAGGCTGGCGCAGACGTCTTGCAGCAAGGCGTCGAAATGGTGCTGCAGCGGGCCGCAGGGGGCGGGAGGAATGGTCGGCATGCCTGGGGACGAGTCCGGTGGGAGAAACTTCCACCATAGCATGCAGTGGGGCGCGCGCAGGTAATCCTTTCTAATAAGTAATACCGAGCGCTTGTACTTTTCGCCAGGATCGCGTTAAGATAAAGCTGCCCGCTTATCCAGTGGGCAATCTGGTGTTTTTCGCGCAATCCCGTCCCTATCCATGAGAGTAGCAATGAAATATCTGATCATTCCCTTCTTGCTGGCCATTACTGGCTGTGAAGTACTGTATGACGCAAACCGGGACAAGATCGGCGAGTATTGCAACAGCCTCAATAATTTTGACGACCGCAACGCCTGCCGCAAGCGCAACCAGACCAGCTACCAGGAATACGTGCAGCAGCGCGACCAGCTGAAAAAGAAAAACGACAAGTAAGCCTGCCGCCATAGACGCCACATAAAAAAACGCCGCTGACCAGTCAGCGGCGTTTTGCTTTGCGGACCCCGGTCTTGCGGCCGGGGCTGGCATCCATTTAATCGTCGGCGTAGATATTGTTGTCCTTGGTTTCCTTGACGAACAGGGTGCCGATCACGACAGTCGCCAGGGCGACGACGATCGGATACCACAGGCCATAATAAATGTCGCCCTTGAAGGCCACCAGCGCGAAGGCCGTGGTCGGCAGCAGGCCGCCGAACCAGCCGTTACCGATATGGTAGGGCAGGGACATCGAGGTGTAACGTATGCGCGTCGGGAACATTTCCACCAGCATGGCGGCGATCGGGCCATACACCATGGTCACGTACAGCACCAGGATGAAGAGCAGCAGGACGACCATCGGCTTGTTGATCTGGTCCGGATCCGCTTTCGCAGGGTAGCCCGCTTCCTTGATGCCGGCGCCCAATTCTTTCTTCAGCGCCGCTTCGTGGGCCTTGCTGTCCGCATCGAAGTTCAGGCCGTCGGCCGTCATGACGGCGTTGAACGAGCTAAATTCCTTCGTACCGATGCGCACCTTGGCGATGCTGCCGGCCGGCGCGTCTTCCTTCGTGTAGTTCACCGAGCTGTTCGACAGGAAGCCCGTGGCGATGTCGCACGACGATGGGAACTTCTTCGTACCCGTCATGTTGAACTGGAAGTGGCAGGAAGCCGGATCGGCCACGACGACCACTGGCGAGTTCTTCAGTGCCGCTTCCAGCTGCGGGTTGGCGAAGTGGGTCAGGCCGTTGAAGATCGGGAAGTAGGTGGCTGCGGCGATCAGGCAGCCGCCGAGGATGATGTACTTGCGGCCGATGCGGTCGGACAGGCTGCCGAAGAACAGGAAGAACGGCGTGGCCAGCAGCAGGGCGACGGCGACGAGCACGTTGGCCGTTGCCAGGTCCACCTTCAGGGTCTGGATCATGAAGAACAGGGCGTAGAACTGGCCCGTGTACCACACGACAGCCTGGCCGGCGGTCAGGCCGATCAGGGCCAGGATGACGATCTTCAGGTTTTTCCACTTGCCGAACGCTTCCGTCAGCGGGGCTTTCGAGGTCTTGCCCTCGGCCTTCATCTTGGCAAACGCCGGCGATTCATTCATGGCCAGGCGGATCCACACGGAAATACCCAGCAGGATGACGGAGACGAGGAAGGGAATGCGCCAGCCCCACGCTTCGAAATCCTTCTCGCCGGTTGCCAGGCGGGTGCCCAGGATGACCATCAGCGACAGGAAGAAGCCCAGGGTTGCCGTCGTCTGTATCCACGCCGTGAACGCGCCGCGCTTGCCTTCAGGCGCATGCTCGGCCACGTAGGTGGCTGCGCCGCCGTATTCGCCGCCCAGCGCCAGGCCTTGCAGGATGCGCAGGATGACGAGGATGATCGGTGCGGCGATGCCGATGGACGCATGGCCCGGCAGCAAGCCGACGATGAAGGTGGAGCCGCCCATGATCAGAATGGTGATCAGGAAGGTGTACTTGCGGCCGATCATGTCGCCCAGGCGGCCGAAGACCAGCGCGCCGAACGGACGCACGATGAAGCCGGCGGCAAAGGCCAGCAGCGCGAAGATGAAGGTGGTGGTGGGGTCGCCGATGAAGAATTGCTTGGCGATGATCGATGCCAGCGAACCGTACAGGTAAAAATCGTACCATTCAAAGACGGTGCCCAAGGAGGATGCAAAGATGACCTTGCGTTCCTCTGGCGTAATCGGCGTTCCTTTGGTGGAAATTTTCCGTACGTCGGCAGAGCCGGATGGTGATGCCATGGTTTGTCTCCCTATGTTTTATAGTGAACTGGTGCCGAGGTCTTTTTGACCATTCTTGCAACAGCTTGGAGGCGAGTGTGTTCTCCGAACCTTACGTCATGCTTGCTTGAAACTTACAGCAAGCTTACAAATTGCCATTCATTTCAACTTTGCGAACGACCGTACTTAAATGTGCTATTCTGATTCCGCAGATCTATCACCCGACCATATAACATTCCCACAAGGAGACACAGCATGAATGAAGCCGTCATCGTATCGACCGCCCGCACGGGCCTGGCCAAGTCCTGGAAGGGCGCGTTCAACATGACGCATGGCGCCACCCTGGGCGGCCATGTGCTGGCGGCTGCCGTCGAGCGCGCGCGCATCGAGGCGGAGGAAGTGGAGGACGTGCTGGTCGGCTGCGCCTTTCCCGAAGGCGCCACGGGCGGCAACATCGCGCGCCAGGTGGCTTTGCGCGGCGGCTGCCCCGTCACGACGGCCGGCATGACCGTCAACCGTTTTTGTTCCTCGGGCTTGCAGGCCATCGCCCTGGCGGCGCAGCGCATCATCGCCGGTGAAGGCGATATCTATGCGGCGGGCGGCGTGGAATCGATTTCCTGTGTGCAAAACGAGATGAATACGCATATGTACCGCGACGTCTGGCTGCAGCAGCACAAGCCGGAAGTGTATTGGCCCATGCTGCAGACGGCCGAGACCGTGGCCAAGCGCTACCAGATTTCGCGCGAACGCCAGGATGCCTACGGCGCGCAAAGCCAGCAGCGCGCCGCCGCGGCCCTGGCTGCCGGCCTGTTCGATGCGGAAATCGTGCCGATGACCACCGTCATGGGCGTGGCTGACAAGTCCAGCGGCATGCTGGTGTCGCGCGAAGTGACGATCTCGGCAGACGAAGGCATCCGCGCGGACACGACGTATGACGGCGTGGCGAAGATCCGCCCGGCCATTCCGGGCGGCGTCATCAGCGCCGGCAACGCCAGCCAGTTTTCCGATGGCGCTTCGATGGCCATCGTCATGAATGCGAAAGTGGCCGAAGCGAAAGGCTTGCAGCCGCTGGGCATCTTCCGCGGCTTCGCCGTGGCCGGCTGCGAACCCGATGAAATGGGTATCGGGCCCGTGTTTGCCATCCCGAAGCTGCTGAAAAAGGCGGGCTTGACGGTAGCCGACATCGGCCTGTGGGAACTCAATGAAGCGTTCGCCGTGCAAGTGCTGTACTGCGCCGACACCCTGGGCATCCCCATGGACCGCCTGAACGTGAACGGCGGCGCGATCGCCGTCGGCCACCCGTACGGCGTGTCGGGCGCCCGCCTGACGGGCCACGCCTTGATCGAAGGCAAGCGCCGTGGCGTCAAATACGTGGTGGTGACCATGTGCATCGGCGGCGGGCAGGGCGCGGCCGGGCTGTTCGAAGTGCTGTGATATAGGTAAACCTGGTCCGCGGGCGGCTTCCAGGGCCGCCCGTTTGCATTTCGCGCCCTGTTCCTGCAAGACGCGCCGATAGCGGTTACAGTAATGCTTCATTAATAAACAAGCAGCCTGCCGCCATGATCAAGCACATCGTTTTCTGGAAACTCAAAGACCACGCCGAAGGCGCCGACCGCGCCACCAATGCATTGAAACTGAAAGCCCTGCTCGATTCCTGCTCGGACCTGGTGCCCGGCATCCTGAAATTCGAGGCAGCCGTGGCCCAGCCTGGCCTGGAAGCGACCTACGACATCGTGCTGTACAGCGAATTTGCCAGCCGCGAGGCGCTCGACGCTTACCAGAACCACCCCGAGCACGTGAAAATCAAGCCATTCTTCGGCGCCGTGCGCGAAGCGCGCCAATGTATGGATTATGAGATTTAGTCTTTACGCAGCAGACACCTTGTTCATCAGCATGTAACTCTCTCACTTTATTGACAGGAGCATCATGACCACCTACCAACGCATCGTCCTCGCCTCGCGCCCCGCCTCCAATGAGGAAGTGCAGCCGGCACATTTTCGCCTGGAAACCAAAGACATTCCCGCCATCCAGGATGGCGAATTGCTGGTGCGCAACCAGTACCTGTCGCTCGACCCCTATATGCGCGGACGCATGAGCGCCAATAAAAGCTATGCGGCGCCGCAGGCGCTCGATGAAACCATGATAGGCGGCACGGTGGGCGTGGTGCTGGAATCGAAGCATCCGAAGTTTGCCGTGGGCGACACCGTCGTGGGCACTTTGGGCTGGACGGAAGTGGCCGTGTCGGACGGCACCATGCTGCGCAAGGTCGATACGACGCACATTCCCGCTTCCGCCTACCTGGGTTCCGTCGGCATGCCGGGCATGACGGCGTGGTATGGCTTGAACCAGATCATGGCGCCGAAAGCGGGCGAAACGGTCGTCGTGTCGGCGGCCAGCGGCGCCGTGGGCAGCGTCGTGGGGCAGCTGGCGAAATTGAAAGGTTGTCGCGTGGTCGGCATCGCCGGCGGCGCGGACAAGTGCGCGTATGTGGTGAATGAACTGGGTTTCGACGCCTGCGTCGACTACAAGGCGGGCAGCTTGGTGTCCGACCTGGCGGCGGCCACGCCGGACGGCATCGACGCCATCTTTGAAAACGTGGGCGGCGCCATCTTCGATGCGGCCCTGGCGCGCACCAACGCGTTTGGCCGGATCGCCGTGTGCGGCTGGATCGCCGGCTACAACGGCGAACCGACGCCGCTCGACAATGCGCGCCTGATCCTCACCAACCGCCTCACCGTGCGCGGCTTCATCGTTTCCGAGCAGCCGGAATTCTGGCCGCAAGGCTTGAGTGAACTGGGCACGCTGGTGGCGACGGGCAAGCTGAAATTCCGCGAATCCGTGGCTGACGGCCTGGCCAGCGCGCCCGAGGCCTTCATCGGCCTGTTGAAAGGCCGTAACTTCGGCAAGCAGTTGATCAAGCTCAGCTGATCTCTCTGTGGAAAGGCAGGTCGTGCGACAATTGCGGCCTGTCTCTTTCTACATTACACCATGACCAAGCACACCATCCGCCTCGGCGACTGGGCCACCCTGGGCCCTGACGCCACCGCCATCCGTTTTGAAGTTTTCGTCGATGAACAAAAAGTGCCGGCCGAGATCGAACTCGACGACATGGACGCCGTCTGCCTGCACGCCGTCGCCTATGACGATGCCGGCAATGCCATCGGCACGGGCAGGCTATTGCCTGACGGCCACATCGGCCGCATGGCCGTGCGCCAGCCGGGCCGCGGCACGGGCGTGGGCGGCGCCATTTTGACCTTGCTGATGGACAAAGCCCGCGAACGGGGAGACTTGGCGGTGGTGCTGAACGCGCAAACCGTAGCCGCGCCATTCTATGCGCGCCACGGTTTCGTGCAGCAGGGGGAAGTATTCGAAGAGGCGGGGATTGCGCATGTCGAAATGCGCCTGCAGTTTGCCTGATTAATCAAGCAGGCGTGGTTCGCACGACGTCCGCGAATACGGACGCCGCGCGGCTACGCTTAATTTTGCGCGTGGCTCTGGCGCCATTTGTCCAGAATCACGGCCAGCACGATCACGACACCTTTCGCCACATACTGCCAGAACGAGGACAGGCCCAGGATCGTCAAGCCATTGTTCATCACCCCGATGATCAGGGCGCCGATGACTGTGCCCCAGACGGAACCCACGCCGCCCATCAGGCTGGTGCCGCCCAGCACGACGGCCGCGATGGCATCGAGTTCATAACCGGTACCCCAGTTGCCGTTGGCCGCATACAGGCGGCTGGCCGACATGGCGCCTCCCAGGCCCGCGAACAGGCCGCTGATCGTGTAGACAAACATCAAGACGAGACCGACCTTGATCCCCGTCAAACGGGCTGCCTGGATATTGCCGCCGACGGCGTAGATATGCAGGCCCAGGGTGGTCTTGCGCAAGATGAACCACGTCAGTACGACAACGGCCGCCGCCAGCCAGATCAGCCAGGGCACGGCCAGGAAGCTGCCGTTGCCCATCCATTCGAAGCTGGGGATTTCCGTGTTCAGCACGCTGGTGCCGTCCGCCAGCAGGTAGGCGGCGCCGCGCAGGGCCGTCATGGTGCCGAGGGTCACGACGAAGGGGTTCAGGCCGACGAGGGCCACCAGCACGCCATTGAGTGCGCCCAGCAGCAGGCCGACGATGAGGAAGGCGGGAATCGAGAAGCCGGCGAACTGGGCCGACAGCGACATCAGCATGCCTGCCACGGCCGAGACGGCCAGCACGGAGCCGACGGACAGGTCGATGCCGCTGGTCAAAATGACGAAAGTCATGCCGGACGCCAGCACGATGTTGATCGACACCTGGCGGAAGATGTTCATGGTGTTATTGCTGGTCATGAACGTGGACGTGCCGTCGGCCGAGAAATACACGGTCAAGCCATACATGGCCAGGTAGAGCACCACCAGCACGGGCAGCATGCCCAGGCGGCGCATCAGGTTCGAGGCATTGAAGGGTTCGCCGGCGCGCGCGGCGCCGCGGGTGGTAGTCGTTGTCATGTTGAATCTCCTGAATGATTATTTTTATGCCGCTTCCAGCTGCGTGGCATAGGCGAGGATGTTTTCCTGCGTAATGTCGTCGCCCGTCACTTCGCCCGTCAGGCGTCCTTCGCACATCACCATCACGCGGTCGCAGATGCCGACCAGCTCGGCCAGTTCGCTGGAAATGCACAGCACGGCCGTGCCCGCATCGGCCAGCTGGTGGATGATCTTGTAGATTTCGCTCTTCGCGCCCACGTCCACGCCCCGCGTCGGTTCGTCGAGGATCAGCACTTTCGGCGCGATGGCCAACCAGCGCGCCAGCAATACTTTCTGCTGGTTGCCGCCAGACAATCCGCCGACGATGCCGTCCGGCCCCGACACCTTGACGTTCAGGTTGCTGATCGCCTCGCGCGTGAGCTGCGTCAGGGCGCCACGGTTGACCACGCCCGCCGTCGCATGCTTGGACAGGATATTCATCGACATGTTTTCCATGGCCGACAATTGCATGAACAGTCCCAGGCTCTTGCGGTCCTCGGGCAGGTAGCCGATGCCGTGGCGGATGGCCGCCAGCGGGCGCTGGATGTGCACTTCCTGGCCATCGAGCCACACTTGTCCCGTTTGTTTCTTGTCCGCGCCAAAGATCAGGCGCGCCAATTCCGTGCGGCCCGCGCCGACGAGGCCGGCCAGGCCCGTGACTTCGCCCGCATGCAGGGAAAACGAGGCGGGCTTGACCTTGCCGCCGCCCACGTTTTCCACGCGCAAGCGCTCGGCGCCCCGCGTGGTGCGCCGCTGGTGCGAATAAAAGTCGTCGGCGGGGCGGCCCACCATCATTTGCACGACTTTCTTTTGATCCAGCTCATCCTTGCCCAGCTCGCCCACATAGGCGCCATCGCGCAGCACGGTGATGCGGCGCGCCAGGCGCTCCACTTCGGCCATGCGGTGGCTGATGTACAGCACGGCGAGGCCCTTGTCGCGCTGTTCTTCGATGATGCGGAACAATTGTTCTGTTTCCCGGTCGGACAGGGCGGCAGTGGGCTCGTCCATGATCAGGATGCGGCTTTCGTGCACGAGGGCGCGGGCAATTTCCACCTGCTGCTGCTCGGCGATCGACAGGGTGGACACCATGGTGTCCGCGTCGAAGCGGGAACCGAGGTCGGCCAGGATGGCGTTCGTGCGCGCGCGCATTTCGCCGCCCTTGACGGTCCAGAACGGTCCTTGCGGCTCGCTACCCATGAAGACGTTTTGCGCCACCGTCATGTTCTTGGCCACGCTCAATTCCTGGTAGATCAGGTTGATGCCCAGCGCGCGGGCCTCGCCCGGGTTGCGGATACGAATCGGCTTGCCGTCGAGAATGATTTCGCCCGCGTCCGGCGTGTACACGCCCGACAGAATCTTCATCAGGGTACTCTTGCCGGCGCCGTTTTCGCCCATCACGGCATGGATTTCGCCGCTGCGCACCGTCAGGTGCACGCCGCGCAGCGCGCGCGTGGCGCCAAAGCGCTTCTCGATGCCGCGCATTTCAAAAATAATATCGTCGCTCATGGGGATATCCTTGCTGGTGAAACTGCCGCCCGCCACCGGCCGGGGCCGGGGCGGGCAACACGTGGTTCAGGTCAGGCAGATCAGTTCTTTACCCAGCCCGTGTAGGTGGCGACGTTCTCCTTGGTGATGGCCGGGGTCGGCAACAGCACCATGGTCTGTTTCGGCGTGCGGCCGTTCATGATGTCGTAGCCCATCTGCACGGCGTCCGTGGCCATGCGGTACGGGTTTTGCGCCGAGGTGGCGGCAAACAGGCCGGCCTTGTTTTTCAGGGCGTTCTGGCCATCGGGCGCGCCGTCGACAGCCGTGATCAGTTTCACGTCCGTGCGCTTCGACTGCTTGATCGCCAGTTCGGCGCCGATACCCGTCGGATCGTTGATGGCGAACACGCCGTCGATCTTCGGATGGGCCGTCAGCAAGTTCGACATCACGGTCATGCCGCCGTCGCGGCTGCCGCCCGCGTTCTGGTTGTCGGACAGAATCTTGATATCCTTGAACGCGGCCAGGGTCTTCTTGCAGCCATTCACGCGGTCGATCACGGACGTCACGGGCGGGCCGTTCAGGATCACCACATTGCCCTTGCCGCCGATCTGTTTGGCCAGGTAGGCGCACGATACGTCGCCCGCCATGGTGTTGTCGGACATCACGGTGGCCGACGCGCCCACGGCGCCCACGTCGACGGCGATCACGACCACGCCCGCATTGCGCGCTTTCTTGATGGCTGGCGCGATGCCCTTGGAATCGACGGCGTTCAGGATGATGATGTCGGTCTTGTTGGCGATGAAGTTCTCGATCTGGTCCACCTGGGTGTTCAGGTCATACTTGCTGGAAACAGTCGTGACTTTCACGCCAGGGCCGCCCAGTTTTTTCGCGCTTTCTTCCGCGCCGCGGCCAATCGCCACGAAGAACGGGTTGGCCAGGTCGCCCACGCTCACGCCGATGGATTTCAGCGGTTTGTCGGCGGCGAAGGCGCCGCAGGCGGCGGACAGCAGCAGGGAGGCGGTAATGACTTTTTTCATGAGGATCTCCAAGGGTTTTTATTGTAAAAAACAAACGGTGCTACGGTAAAAACTGGGTGAAAACTTAGCGAGTGCGCAATTTCTCGATCATGGCGTCCAGCTTGCCCGCATCGACGGCGAAGCCGCGGATGCCTTCGGCCAGCTTTTCGGTCGCCATCGCGTCGTCGTTCAAGGCGTAGCGGAAAGCGGCTTCGTCGTAGGTGACGGCCGGTTGCGGCGCGCCCAGGTCGCCGCCCAAGGCGCGTTCGAACGGCGCATCCGCCGCTTCCAGCTTGGCCAGCAGATCCGGGCTGATGGTCAGCAAGTCGCAACCGGACAGGGCCGTGATCTGGCCCACGTTGCGGAAGCTGGCGCCCATCACCTGGGTGGCGATGCCATGTTGCTTGTAGTAATTGAAGATGCGCGTGACCGATTGCACGCCTGGATCGTTGGACAAGCTGCGCGCCGCTTCGTCCCATGCCGCACCCTGCGACTTCTTGTGCCAGTCGTAGATGCGGCCGACAAACGGCGAAATCAGGCGCACGTTCGCATCGGCGCAGGCGACGGCCTGGCAAAACGCGAACAGCAGGGTCAGGTTGCAAAAGATGCCGTCTTTTTCCAGCTCGCGCGCGGCCTGGATGCCTTCCCAGGTGGCGGCGACCTTGATCAGCACGCGTTCGCGGGCCACGCCGGCTTGCTCGTACAGGGCGATCAGGCGGCGACCGCGGGCGACGGTGGCGTCGCGGTCAAAGCTCAAACGGGCATCGACTTCCGTCGAGACGCGGCCCGGCACGACTTTCAAAATTTCCAGGCCGAAGCGCACCAGCACCTGATCGACGATATCGTCCAGGCTGGCGGATTGATGCGCGGCGACCGTGCTTTCCAGCAAGGGCGCGTACTCGGGCTGCAGCACGGCCTTCAAGATCAGCGACGGGTTGGTGGTCGCGTCTTGCGGCGCGAAGCGCGCCAGTTGCAGGAAGTCGCCCGTGTCGGCGACGACGGTGCTGTGTTGCTTCAATTGTTGCAGCTGATTCATTACTATTCCTTATCACTGAGTTGGTGCAAGGCTTGCACGGCGGGAAACAGGCTACGGTAGCGGCCGTAGCGGATGCTCAAGGCTGCGCTGTGCGCGGCATCGGGCAGGAAAGTGTTTTTGATGGGCAAGCCGGTGGACAGCAGCTGGCGCTGGCCGATGGCGGCAAAGCCCAGCTTGGCCGCGCCCAGGCTGGCCGACAGTTCGCTGTTGTGCAGGGTGCGCATTTCGCGTCCCAGCACATTGGCCAGCAATTGCGCCCAGTACTGGCTGCGCGCGCCGCCGCCCACCAGCATGCAGTGGGGAACGACGGCGCCTGTCGACGTGACGGCCGCCATGGCGTCGCGCAAGGCGAAGGCCACGCCTTCGAGCACGGCGTAACCGAGCTGCGCCGGCGTGCTGTCGTGGCCCAGTTGCAAAAAGGCGCCGCGCACTTGCGGGTCGTTATGCGGCGTGCGCTCGCCCGACAGATACGGCAGGAACAGGGGCGCGGAAGGGGCGACGGGGGCGTCGAGCGGCAAGCCCGCTTCCACCAGCGCCAGCAGGGCAGCTTCGTCGGGCTGGCCCAGCACGCCGGTGGCCCAGCGCAAACAGCTGGCGCCGGACAATATCGCGCCCATCGCATACCAGCGGCCGGGCAGGGCGTGGCAAAAGCTGTGCACGCCGCCGGCCGGGTTGCCCAGCGGTGCTTCGGTCACGGACACGATGGCGGCGCTGGTGCCCAGCGAGATAAAACTGTCGCCGCCGTTGACGGCGCCGATGCCCACGGCCGAGACAGGGTTGTCGCCGCCGCCGCCCGCCACCACCACATCCGCCTGCAAGCCCAGCTGGTCGGCGATGGACGCCAGCACGGTAGCGGTGGCGGCGTCGCCTTCAGCCAGGGCCGGCATCTGCTCCGGCGTCAGGCCGCAGGCGGCCAGCATGGGTGCGAACCAGGCGCGTCGGGCCTCGTCCAGCCACAGGGTGCCGGCCGCGTCGGACATGTCCGTGAGTTTGATCCCCGTCAATTGCAGGCGCAGATAGTCCTTTGGCGACAGCAGGCAGGCGATGGCGGCGAAGGCGTCAGGCTCGTGCGTTTGCAGCCACAGCAGTTTCGGTGCCGTCAAGCCCGCCATGGGCAGGCTGCCCGTCACGTCCGCATACGCGGGATAGTCGCGCGCCAGGGTTGCGGCTTCGGCTTCGGCGCGCGCATCGTTCCACAGGATGGCGGGACGGATGACGTTGTCATCAAGGTCGAGGAGTACGGCGCCGTGCATCTGGCCCGACAGGCCGATGCAGGCGATCTGTGCATAGTCCTGCGGCCAGCCGGCGCGCAGCTGGGCCAGCGCCTGGACGCAGGCGGCCCACCAGTCTTGCGGCGCTTGTTCGGACCAGCCTGCATGCGGGCGGCTGGTGTCGATGCGCACGGACGCCTGGCCGCGCACGCTGCCTGCGCTGTCCATCAGCACGGTTTTCAGTTCGGAGGTACCGAGGTCGATACCGAGGGAAATCGCTGGATGCATGGTGTGTCTATATGTAAAGGTCAGGGGCAGCCGCAGGAGTTGCGTACGCGCAAGGTTGGCGACAGGCGCTGCACGTGCTGGGCGCGGCCCGGATTGGCGATGCGGTCGATCAACAGGTCGACGGCCATGGCGCCCAGCTCTTCGAGCGGCTGCGCCATCACGGTCAGGCGGGGGCTGAAATAATCGGCCCAGTCGAAATCATCGAAGCCGGCCAGCGCGACGTCTTGAGGTACCGCAATGTGCGCGTCGCGCAAGGCGTGCATGGTGCCGATGGTCATCAGGTTATTGCCGGCGACGATGGCCGTGGGGCGCTTGTTCGATGGCAAGGCCAACAGTTCGCGCGTGGCCGCGCCGCTGCGCTCCAGGTTGGAGTCGCCCGAGCGCAGCAAGTCCCCATCAAAGGCGATATCGGCGCGCTGCAAGGCCAGCCGGTAGCCGTCGATGCGCTCGTCCGTCGTGGACAGGCCGGGCGCGCCCGCGATGAAGCCGATGCGGCGGTGGCCGTGGACCGTGATCAGGTGGCTGACCAGCTCGGCCGTGGCGTGTGTGTTTTCCACGCCCACCTGGTCGAACGGTTGCGGCGACATGCGGTCGACCAGCACGGAAGCGATCTTGTTGCTATTTAAATAGTCGAGGGCGCGGTTGTGCGGATCGCCGGACGGCGCCAGCACGATGCCGTCGACGCGGCGCTGGTGCAAGTTCTGCACCACTTTCAACTCCTGTTCGGGGTCGTCATGCGTATCGGAAAACAGCATCATCAAGCCATGGCGCGTGCAAGCCGCCTCGATGGCGCGCACGGTTTCGCTGAAGTAATGATTGGTGAAGGCGGAAATGGCCACGCCGATGGTGCCCGACGAGGAGCCGGCCAGCGCGCGCGCCAGCATGTTCGGCACATAGCCGATCTGCTGCATGGCTGCGTTGACGGCGGCGACGGTTTTCGGGCTGACCTTGCGGGTGCCGTTGACTACGTGAGAGACGGTGGACAGCGATACGTCCGCCGCCCGCGCTACATCTTCCATGGTGGCCATGGTGTCTCCTGAGTTTTTTTATTATTGTGTACTGCGATTGGGTACGGCTGTGTCGCCGCGATTGAAGCTATCGTAAACAAAAGAAAGCGCTTGCGCAAGCGCTTTCTTTTTTTGCGCGAACGATATTTTGCAAGGCAAACAAGCCGCGCGGGAGAGAATGGATGGGGGAAACAGGGCGGAACCGGACGGTGCCGGCCCCGCAGCAATTACTGGATCACCAGCTCGTGCAATTCGCCGGGAGAGTCCGGGAACAGTTTCACGACGGTGGACGTGCGCGTGCCGTAGCCCGGCGTTTCGATGCAGACGGCGGACAGCACGCGCTCGAGGTCGAGCGGCACGCCCGTGTCCGGCAAGCGGAAGTCGGGCGCGCGCGTGGTGTCGGCCAGCATGTCGAAATACGCTTCGTCGGGCGCGCCCTGGCACAGCAGGCTGGCGAACTGGGCCTTGGTTTTCAGCACCTTCGGCCACGGCGCGTCGAGCAGGGCGTTCGACAGGCCGTAGATGCCCGGTTCCAAGGGCTGGCCATTGCGCGCATCGCCGTCGCCCCGGTTGGAAAACCAGATCAGGGTATCCGCGTCGCCCAGCACCAGGTTGAAACCGTTGTAGGCTGTGCAGCCGGGGCGGATCTGTGCGATGTAGTCCTGTGGCGACATGTCGCCGGCCAGGTAGTCTGCCACCAGGGCGCCGCGCGAGGGGGCGTCCGGGTTGCGGTCTTGCGGGCTGCGGATATTCGTGATGGCGGCAAAGCGCGAGCTGCCGCTGCCGGCCTGGGTGATGCCCATCCAGCTGCCGCCCGCCTGCAAGTCGCGGCCCGCATACACTTGCGGGTGCTCGGGCCAGGCGCCGGCGGGGGCACTGGCGCGTTCATAGAATTCGTCGCGGTTGGCGGCGGCAATCAGCGGGATGTGCGGATTGACTTTCCAGGCAAAAACGATCAGGCACATGGGGGCAAATCCATGAACACTTCCGTATGCCGCGCGCCAGCCGTCAGGGACAGCAAGCCCGCTTCCTCGGCCACGCTGGCCAGCAGTTCCGTAAAGCCTTCGCCGACGACGGGGTAGATTTCCATCCACGTCTGCAAGCCGTCCTTGGCTTCCGGACGGCGCTTCAGTTGCGGCGCCACGCCGGAAGCGGCCGCCAGCTTGCCTTGCAGGGCGCGGACCCGCGCTTCCAGCGCCTGGGCGTGCTCTTCTTTTACCTGATAGTAAACGTACAGATCTTTCATGGCATTCTCACAAGTCGAGTGCGTCGAGCACGTAAGGCATGGACAGGAACTGCACGGCGGCGCCCTGGGCCGAGCCGTAGCGTACGGCGCCGGCGGCGCTTGAACCTTCTTCGATCGCCCCCAGCTTCATTTCGACGAGGGCGTCGATGCCGCCGTCGCCGTTGGGCGCCGCGTTGACGACCATGCCGCAAGGCTGCTCGGGGTCGCTGACGGCAAACAGTTCGCCACCGGCGGCGACGCTTGCGTCAGCGATGCTGACGAGGGTGGTGCGGCGCTTGAGCTTGCCCAGATACTGGCTGCGCGCGACGATTTCCTGGCCCGGGTAGCAGCCTTTCTTGAAATTGACGCCGCCCAGCAGCTCGAAATTGACCATTTGCGGCACGAATTGCTCTTGCGTGGCGGCCGTGATCTGCGGGATGCCCGCGTGGATGTCCGACAAATGCCAGGCGTCATTGCCGCCCTTGGCCAGCTGCGTCGTCAATGGCGTCCACGCGTCGCGCGCCGTGGCGGCCGACGTCAGCCATTCATAGCGGGGGCTGCCGAAGGCGTCGGCCACGCGCAGCAGGGTGCCGGACGCGTGTTCGACCTTGCTGAACGGCGTGGCGGGCAGGACGGGGAACCAGGCGGACAGGGCCGCGTTGGCGTGCTTGCCGCCCAGGCCCAGCACGACCTGGTTCGCTTCGTCGCCGGAGGCATCGTGCAGCTTGGCCTTGGCGCGCAGCACGAACATCTGCAGCCGCTTCTGGATGGCTGGCTGTATGGCGCGCGGCAATTGCAGATAAATGGTGGTGGCGTTGCGCCACATCAGGAAACTGGCCAGCAGCCGGCCTTTCGGCGTGCAGTAGCCGGCCAGGCGCACTTGCTCCGGGCTCAGGTGCTCCACGTCGTTGGTCAGCTGGCCGTGCAGGAAACTGGCTGCCTCGTCGCCGTTCAAGCCGATCAAGCCCTGGTCCGTGATGGCCGCGACAAAACCTTCTTGCAGTTGGGACACTGTCAGGGACTGGCCGAAGTCGGCGATAGGGGCGGTGGCGATGGGGGCGGTGCTGTCAGGCGCGCCATCGGCGGCAACGGGGCGGGCGCCTTGTGCGGTTAAAAATTGATTCCAGTTATTCATAATTTCCATTAGATCAGCGATTAAGCATTATCATTACGGGTTCATTATAGTGATGTCGGGCAGATTGCGTCGGCAGCGGCAAGATTGCCAGTGTTGGCGCCGCTTTGCGCGCACTTGCTTCACAAATGAACGATCATAACAAGCGGACGTTGGCCATCAGCGCCCGCATCACAAGAATCGGAACAATGGCTTTCTTTAAAAAACTTGTAGTCAGCTCGGTCATCGCCGCCATCGGCGTCGGTGGTACTTTTGTGTACTGGGCGCAGCAGCCCATCACCACGGACGGCGACGCGATTCCGTTTACGATCAGCCCGGGCAGCGGCGCGCATGCGGCCGGCCAGCAGATCGCGGACGCGGGCGTGCCCATCGTGCCCATTCTGTTCAACATGCTGGCGCGCATCGAAGGCAAGACGTCGAAGATCAAGGCCGGTTCCTACGAATTGAAACCGGGCACCACGCCGCAGCGTTTGATCACGCAACTGGCGCGCGGCGAGTTCGCGCAAGAGTCGCTGACCATCATCGAAGGCTGGACCTTCAAGCAGATGCGCATGGCCATGGCCAACCATGCCGGTCTCAAGCACGATACCGCGGGCCTGTCCGACAAGGAACTGATGGCGAAAATCAGCCCGGAATATGTGTTGCCGGAGGGCTTGTTCTTCCCGGATACGTATCTGTTCGCCAAGGGCGCCAGCGAAATGCAGATTTTCAGGCAGGCGCACGCGGCCATGATCGGCCGCCTGTCCGAAGCGTGGGACAAGCGCGATCCGGCCTTGCCGTATAAAAACCCGTACGAGGCGCTGATCATGGCCTCCATCGTGGAAAAGGAAACGGGACAAAAGTCCGAGCGCGCCATGATCGCCGGCGTGTTCGTCAACCGCCTGAAGACAGGCATGCTGCTGCAGACGGACCCGACCGTGATCTATGGCATGGGCGACAACTACCAGGGCAAGATCCGCAAACGCGACCTGGAAGCGGACACCCCGTACAATACCTACACGCGCGGCGGCCTGCCGCCCACGCCGATCGCCCTGGCTGGCGCGCAATCGCTGACGGCGGCGCTGGCGCCGGCCCGCACGCAGGCGCTGTATTTCGTCGCGCGCGGCGACGGCACCAGCCAGTTCTCGGCCAACTTGCCCGACCATAACCGCGCCGTGAATCAATACCAGCGTTAATTATTTCAAACTAGAAGCTTCATGACACCACACTATCAACCCCGTTTCATCACCTTCGAAGGCATCGATGGCGCGGGCAAGTCGACGCATATCGGCTTTGTCACCGACTACCTGCAGCAGCGGGGCGTGACTCTCGTCTCGTCGCGCGAACCGGGCGGCACCAGCCTGGGCGAAAAGCTGCGCGAACTGCTGCTGCATGAAAAGATGCACCTGGAAACGGAAGCCTTGCTGATGTTCGCCAGCCGCCGCGAACACATCGCGCAAGTCATCGCGCCCGCGCTCGAGCGCGGCGAATGGGTCATTTCCGACCGCTTCAGCGATGCCAGCTTCGCCTACCAGGGCGGCGGGCGCGGCATGGATTTGCGCAAGATGGAGCAACTGGAAGCGTGGGTGCACCCGCACCTGCAGCCGGACCTGACGTTCCTGTTCGACGTGCCCTTGGCCGTCGCCCGTGCCCGCCTGGACGCCACGCGTGCGCTCGACAAGTTCGAGCAGGAGCAGGCCGACTTCTTCGCCGCCACGCGCAACGAGTATCTGCGCCGCGCGGCCCAGTTCCCGCAGCGTTTCCGCATCATCGATTCCACGCAAAGCATTGCCGATATTCAAGTACAACTGGCGCAGCTGCTTGATGTGTTACTTGAGAAAAGCATCGCAACGTGTTGATTTGAAAAGAATAAAATGACGAATTCTCTCTATCCGTGGCAGCAGGACGCTTGGCAGCAATTGCAAGCCTTGCGCCCGCGCATGCCGCACGCCATCCTGTTCCATGGCGCGCAGGGCATCGGCAAGGCCGACTTCATCGAGCATTTCGCGCAGGCATTGCTGTGCGAAGACGTGCGCGCCGACGGCCATGCCTGCGGCGCCTGCGCCTCGTGCGGCTGGTTTAGCCAGGGCAACCATCCCGATTACCGCCGGGTCCGTCCGGAAGCGCTGGAAGACGACGTGGCGGACGACGGCGAAGAGGGCGAAGGCGCGAAGAAAAGCGCCAAGACCAAGACGCCGTCGAAAGACATCAAGATCGAGCAGATCCGCAACCTGGCCGACTTCATGAACATCTCCACGCACCGCCAGGGCTTGCGCGTGGTGGTGCTGTACCCGGCCGAGGCGCTGAACACGCCCGCCTCGAATGCCTTGCTGAAGACGCTGGAAGAGCCGCCGCCGGGCACCTTGTTCCTGTTGGCATCGAACAGCCTGGACCGCCTGCTGCCGACGATATTGTCGCGCTGCAGGAAATTTGCCTTGCCGATGCCCAGCCATGAGCAAGCCTTAACGTGGCTCAAGCAACAAGGCTTGAACGATGCGGACAGCTGGCTGCGCGAGCAGGGCGGCGCGCCGCTGGCCGCACTGGCCCAGTCCGAATCGGGTGGCCGCGAAGAGACGGAACAATTGTTGCAAGTCTTGGCTAACCCTGGCGTGGAAGCGGCCCTGAAAGCGGCCGATAAATTGCAGAAGTCTCCGCTGGCGCCGCTCGTGGCATCACTCCAGCGCTGGCTGTACGACGTGTTTTCAGTCAAGCTGTCCGGCACCATTCGCTACTACCCGCGCCACCGGCGCGAACTGGAAGCCTTGGCGGGACGCATCAACGTGAGCCGTTTGATGGCCGCCATCAAGGCTGCCAACGAACGCCGGGCGATTGCCGAGCATCCGCTGTCGCCCAAGCTGTTCCTGGAAGACATGCTGCTCGACTACGCATCTAGTTGCCAATAAAATCAAACACTTGCGCTGCCAAGTTAATCCGGATTGCGCGCTTTTTTGCCGGTTTGGAATGACTTAGCCGCAGGTGCGCGTGCAACTGCGGTACTGCACTTCGCACGCTTGCTGGCGCTCGGCGCGCCGCGCGCGGAAGGCTTCGGCTTCGGTCGGGCGCAACTGCTGCGACTGGGCGCCGGCTTCTTTGCCAGCGGCAACGTAGGGATTGCTGCTCGGCTTCAGCAGCAGCATGGGGCTGGTATCGTTTTCCGTGGCGCCTTGCGCTTGTGCGCGGCAATCCTGGCGCGCCGAGGCGCAGACGGGCTGGCACAGTCCGGCATCGGGGATGGCCTTCGGCGCATCGCGCTTGTCTTGCGCATGCGCTGTCAGGGCCAGGCAGGCCAGCAGTATCAAAGGGCCGGCAACTTTCAGCATGAACACTCTCCACGGTTCCGCGCGCAACCCCATGGTTGCACTCCGGCAAGCCACTATACATCTTGATAATATTTTTGCCTAGCCATGCCAGTCAAGGCTGGCCGCTTCCCCAGGCCGGGTCCGTTTGCCATGCCGGGAACGCGGTGTTACAGTCAGTCATCCTTGCAAACCACGCGGCAGCGCCGCACCGGAGGCGTCAAATGAAGCGAGTCACTGGCATCGGCGGCATCTTTTTCCACGCGCAAGACCCGGCTGCGCTGCGCGCCTGGTACCAGCGCCACCTGGGCCTGGACGTGCAGCCTTGGGGCGGCGCAGCCTTCACCTGGACGGACGCCGATGGCAAGCCCACTGGCGGCACCACCATCTGGTCCGTCGCGGCCAAGGACAGCGAGCAATTCGCGCCCGGCAAGGCCTCCTTCATGATCAACTACCGCGTCGACAACCTCGACGCGCTGCTGCAAGCCCTGCGCGACGAGGGCTGCAACGTGCTGGAAAAGGCGCCCGATTCCGAATATGGCCAGTTCGGCTGGGTCATCGATCCCGAAGGCAACAAGGTGGAGCTGTGGCAGCCGCCGCAGGGGCAATAGGCGAACCACGCGGGAGCAGTCAGCGGCAGTAGGGATTTGCACCTTCCCCCTGCCAGTTTTCCCGTGCTCCGGTACAATCCCGCCTTATGTATATCGATTCCCATTGCCATATCAATTTCCCCGAGCTGGCTGCTCGCATGCCCGAGATCCTGGCCAAGATGGCTGAGAACAAGGTGACGCACGCGCTGTGCGTGTCCGTCGACTTGCCGGACTTTCCACAGGTGCTGGCCCTGGCCGAGCAGTATCCGCATATCTTTGCATCCGTCGGCGTGCATCCCGACTACGAGGACACGCCTGAACCGTCCGTGGAAGACCTGGTCCGTCTGGCCGACCATCCGAAGATCATCGCCATCGGCGAGACGGGCCTCGACTATTTCCGTCTGACGGGCGACCTGGAGTGGCAGCGCGAGCGTTTCCGCACTCACATCAAAGCTTCAAGAATCACGCGCAAGCCCTTGATTATTCACACAAGAGCGGCCAGCGAAGACACCATACGCATCATGCGCGAAGAGGGTGCGGGCGTGTCGGACGGCGGCGTGGCCGGCGTCATGCATTGCTTTACGGAATCCTTGGAAGTGGCGCGCGCCGCCATCGACATGGGCTTCTATATTTCCTTTTCCGGCATCGTCACGTTCAAGAGCGCGAAAGACTTGCAGGCCGTGGCCCTGGAAGTGCCGCTCGAGCGCATCCTCATCGAGACGGATTCGCCGTATCTGGCGCCCGTGCCGTTCCGCGGCCGCATGAACGAACCTGGTTATGTAGCCCACGTGGCGGAATACCTGTCGACCTTGAAAGGCATCCCGCTGGACCAGGTGGCGCGCCAGACGACGGATAATTTCTTTAAGTTATTCAATCAGTTGCCGTAACTTCTTAAGGTCAGACATGATGAAAAAACTCGCGTTGGCGATGCTGCTGTGCTGCGCGGCGGGCAGCCACGCGGCGCCGGAACCCGATGCTTTCTTCCGCGCCGTGTCCGTCAACAATGTCAGCGGCGTGCGCAGCATGCTGCTTGACGGCATGAATCCGAACCAGCCTGACGCCCAGCGGGGCGACATTCCCCTCGTGCTGGCCTTGCGCGACGATGCGGACCGGGTGTTCCAGGTATTGCTCGATTCGCCTGGCATCGATATCGAAGCCCGTTCGGCCAACGGAAACACGGCGCTGATGATGGCAGCCTACAAGCACAAGCAGGACGCCGTGAACGCCTTGCTGGCCAAGGGTGCCAAGGTCAACCAGAGCGGCTGGACGGCGCTGCACTATGCGGCCTCGGCCGGCGACTTGCCCATCATGAAGATATTGCTCGACCGCGACGCCGTGGTCGATGCGCGCGCGCCCGCAAGCGTCACGCCGCTGATGTTTGCCGCCCGTGAAGGGCAGGAGGGCGCCGTCAAGCTGCTGCTGTCCTGGGGCGCGGATGCCAGCCTGAAGAGCGACCATGGCTGGACGGCCGTGCAGTTTGCCCAGGCGGGCGACAAGCCCGGCGTGGTCGCCATCATCGAAGCGGCACAGAAGGCGCGCGCAGCCCGCAAGTGATGTTTTAATTTCAATACTTTCCATGCCAGCGCTGAAACTGGCATGGAATTGCCTCTCACCTCAGCCCTTTGTTCTCCCTACCGATTAACGATAATGATCGTGTCGCATTAATCAGGAGATACCTCGCATGGGTCATCACATCACCGTCAGGCGCCGGCTGTATTGTCGCCGCCCCTCGCGCAGCCCGTGCGATATCACTGCTTTCTGGAATGACAAAACCGATCGGCCATCGGAGCCAGACTCCAAGAGGACAGACATGCTGAATGAACGAGAAATCGAGAGTTGTTACCTGGGGCAATTTATCCCCGTCCATTACCACCACAATATGTTGATGGACCAGAACCGCATGCACGGGTTCAAGTCGGCGATCGATTACGCGGTAAAACCCGGCATGAAGGTGCTGGAGCTGGGCGGCGGCACGGGCGTGCTGTCGTGGTTTGCGGCCGCGCGCGCCGACAAGGTGTGGTGCGTGGAGTTCAATCCGGACATGGTCAAGGAAGCGCGCAAGATGCTGGCGCTCAATCCCAACGGTGAAAAAGTCGAAGTCGTCCACGCGGACGCCTTCGAATACCTGCCGCCCGAGCCCGTCGACGTGGTCATCTGCGAAATGATCCATGTCGGCATGCTGCGCGAAAAGCAGGTGGAAGTGATCGAATCGTTCAAGCGCCGCTACCTGGCCCGTTTTGGCGGTCCGCTGCCCATCTTCCTGCCCGAAGCCGTCATCATGGCCGTGCAGCCGATGCAGCAGGAATACGATTTCGAAGGGTTTTATGCGCCCATCGTGCAATTCCAGGAAACCACGGCCATCCACCCTGGCGTACAGGAACTGGCGCCGCCTTCCGTCTACAGCATCATCGACTTCAGCCAGCCGACGGACAGCGTGTTCGGCTTCGACGGCAAGTTTGTCGTCGAGCGCAGCGGCACCCTGAACGCCTTGCGTTTCGTCACCAAGAACATCCTGGCCGTCGTGCCCGAGCGTTCGACCACCATCGACTGGCTGAACCACTACATGTGCTTGCCGCTGGCCACGCCGATCGCCGTGAAGGCGGGCGACGTGCTGCAGGTGACTTTCCAGTACCGCGCGGGCGGCTCGATTCCTTCGCTGGAAGCGTCGATCCGCGCGCAGGTCATCTATGACGTCAACTTGCAGCCGGTGACGCAGAGCGCCGTGTATGCGTAAGCATCATTAATATGTAAAGGCAACGCCGCAGCGATTTCATCCTGCGGCGTTTGTCCATTCAGGGTATATTTTGTCTTTTACCCACTGGACAGCTTTACTATCATGGAACAGATCGATCAGCGTTACCTCGTGCAACAGAACAAAATCAGCGATGGCGAGACCAGGCCGCCCGTGTTTGCCAAGGTAATGCGCAGCAAGGAAGGCGTGTTTGAAGGCGTGTCCTTCATCAAGTCGAAGGACAAGGCCACCGTCATGACCATCGAAGATGCCAACCAGGCCATCAAATGGGCCACCAGCAAGAAGCCGAATGCGCATGAATACGTCACGAAAGTGATTTGCGTCGGTCAATAAGCCCCGTTCATTCCCGTTTTCGTACCGTTCATCCCCGCAGCACGCAGTTCATCGCATGGCCGTTGCCGCCGTCGCGGCGCTTTACTATAGTGCTGTCACGGTAGCGGGGCAAGCACGGCTTGCTCCGCACATTTCATTTTAGGGGGAACGCAATGCTGGGATTCGTGCTGTGGCTGCTGCTCTTGCTGGTGTGCTGGCCCCTGGCCTTGCTGGCCCTCGTGCTGTATCCGCTGGCCTGGCTGCTGTTGCTGCCATTCCGCTTGATCGGCATCGGCGTGGAAGGCGTGTTCGAATTGCTGCGCGCCATCGTCATGCTGCCGGCCCGCGTGCTGGGCGGCGGGCGGCGTTGAGATTTACGTTTCCGCAATAAAAAATGGCGCCCTCGGCGCCATTTGTCATTGAGGTGCCGCTTACAGGTCAACCATGAAACCGGCACCGATCGATTTCTGCGAATAGTTGTAGTCGATCAAGCTCTGGCCATAGCCGGAGAACAGTTGCAGATAGCCTTTCAGGTTGGCCTTCAAAGGGAAAGCCCAGCTTGCCTGCATGGAGCCATGCTTCTTGCTGAAATTGCGGCGCGCCGTCACGGCGTACTCGTGCCCCTTGTTGCGGTAGCTCACGCGCAAGTCGCCATGTCCCAGGTAATCGGTGATGTCGATATTGTCATTGTCGACCGCGCTGTTGTCGAGGCGGTGCCAGACGCGCGCCGCGACGGCCAGGTTATCCTTTTCCATGCCCAGCTCGGCATACACGCGGTTCCAGCTGCGCGACAGGGTCGACGTCTGGCCGTTGGACTGGTGCACGAGGCCGAAGTTCAGGTAATTGAATTCGATGCCCGCGAAATTCTTGTTGATCGGCATGACCAGCATCAGTTCCGGCTGGTAATTGGTCTCGCGGAAGGGGCTCGACGCCTTGCGGTTATATGCCTGCCAGAAACTTTGCTGCGTGTAGCCGAACCACATGTCGATAGGCGTGCCGGCGATGTCTTCCAGCAGCTTCATCTTGAAACTCAGCTGGAACGTCAATTCCACGTGTTGGCTCTTGATGCCTGCCGGCGTGAAATCCTGGAACGGTTCGTCATTCGACGCGTCGCTGTAATTGGCCAGCAACAGATAGGTGTCGCGGTGCGGGCGGAAGTTGAACAGTCCCCGCTTCGAGGCGTCGTTCAGCTCCCAGGACTGTTGCGTGCGCGAAATCGGCGCCTCCGGCGGCGCCGCGCCAGCCTGCGCGATGGCGGGAATGGCGGCGTTGACGGCGTCCGGCGTGGCCACGCCAGGCGGGCTGACAAACGTGAGGGGGGCGACTTCGGCGGCTGCCGCCAGGGTGACCGCCGCCGTGGCGGGATCGCCGCCGGCGGCGATGGTGGCCTTTTCCGCCGCCTTGGCCAGGGTGTCGAAGCAACCGAGGCGGGCGCTGGCGTCACCGAGCACGGCGCAACGCTGCATTTGCTGTTCCAGTTCGCCGGCCATGGCCAGTGCCGGCGACGCCAGCAGGGAAGAGAGAATTATTTTTCTTAGTCGGATAGTCATAGGCTGAGTGGGGCATGTCGTTCGGTGCGCACCTGGGCTGCATGCCGGCGGCGTCGCCTTACACGATAAATTACCGTGCGTCTTGATCCTGATTAATCTTTATTAGATTAATACTTATGAAAGTATAGCGGATTACCTTGTTTACCCCGTGCGGCTACCGTGCGCGCGGCCGACAGTGTTGTGCGCCTGGTAAACGGTTTGCCGCCGTGCCGCCCAAATCGATGTCTGCTACACTGGAAAACCGGTGCTGACACTGGCGCGCCGGGCTAGCCATGGAGATTGTGATGACCCGCAAAACACCTATCGAGCGCTACCGCAACATCGGCATCAGCGCCCATATCGACGCCGGCAAGACCACCACCACCGAGCGCATCCTTTTCTACACCGGGGTGAATCACAAGATCGGCGAAGTGCACAACGGCGCCGCCACCATGGACTGGATGGAGCAGGAGCAGGAACGGGGCATCACCATCACCTCGGCCGCCACCACGGCCTTCTGGAAAGGCATGGCCGGCAACTTCCCCGAACACCGCATCAACATCATCGATACGCCCGGCCACGTGGATTTCACGATCGAGGTCGAACGCTCGATGCGCGTGCTCGACGGCGCCGTGATGGTCTACGACGCCGTCGGCGGCGTGCAGCCGCAGTCGGAAACCGTCTGGCGGCAAGCCAACAAATACCATGTGCCGCGCATCGCCTTCATCAACAAGATGGATCGGGTGGGGGCGGATTTCTTGCGTGTGCGCAAGCAGATCGCCGAGCGCCTGAAAGGCGTGGCCGTGCCCATCCAGCTGCCCATCGGCGCGGAAGAGCATTTCACGGGCGTCATCGACTTGCTGAAAATGCGCGCCATCACGTGGGATGACGCCAGCCAGGGCGTGCAGTTCAGCTATGGCGAGATTCCCGCCGAGCTGCTGGCGCAGGCGCAGGAGTGGCACGAGCACCTGGTCGAGCAGGCGGCCGAAGCCACGCTGGAGATGACGGAACGCTACCTGAACGGCGACACGTTCACGGAAGCGGAGCTGAAGCAGGCCTTGCGCGCGCGCACCATCCGCAATGAAATCGTGCCCATGCTGTGCGGCAGCGCCTTCAAGAACAAGGGCGTGCAGGCGATGCTGGACGCCGTCATCGAATATCTGCCCTCGCCGATGGAAGTGCCGCCCATCATGGGCCACGACGAGCACGACAACGAGGTGGAGCGCCACCCGACGGACGACGAGCATTTTTCGGCCCTGGCCTTCAAGATCATGACGGACCCGTTCGTGGGGCAGCTGACCTTCTTCCGCGTGTATTCGGGCGTCGTGAACTCGGGCGACATGGTCTACAACCCCACCAAGAGCGCGCGCGAGCGGCTGGGGCGCATCCTGCAGATGCATGCGAACGAGCGCAAGGAAATCAAGGAAGTGTATGCGGGCGACATCGCCGCCGCCGTGGGCCTGAAAGCCGTGACCACGGGCGACACCCTGTGCGCCATCGACCACATCATCGTGCTGGAAAAGATGATTTTCCCGGAACCCGTGATTTCCCAGGCGGTCGAACCCAAGACCAAGCCTGACCAGGAAAAGATGGGCATCGCCCTGAACCGCCTGGCGCAGGAAGACCCGTCGTTCCGGGTGCATACGGACGAGGAATCGGGCCAGACCATCATGTCGGGCATGGGTGAGTTGCACCTGGAAATTCTGGTCGACCGCATGCGCCGCGAATTCGGCGTGGAAGCCAATGTCGGCAAGCCGCAGGTGGCGTACCGCGAAACCATCACGCGCGCGGTGGACGATATCGAAGGCAAGTTCGTCAAGCAATCGGGCGGACGGGGCCAGTACGGCCACGTGGTGCTCAAGCTGGAACCCTTGCCGCCAGGCACCGGTTATCAATTCGTCGACGCCATCAAGGGCGGCGTGGTGCCGCGCGAATTCATCCCGGCCGTCGACAAGGGCATCGTCGAAACCTTGAAGTCGGGCGTGCTGGCCGGCTATCCGGTCGTCGACGTCAAGGCGACGCTGACCTTCGGCTCCTACCACGACGTCGATTCGAACGAAAACGCGTTCCGCATGGCCGGCTCCATCGCCTTCAAGGATGGCATGCGCAAGGCCCATCCTGTGCTGCTGGAACCGATGATGCAGGTGGAGGCGGAAACGCCGGAAGAGTTCATGGGTAACGTGATGGGCGACTTGACGGCGCGGCGCGGCATGGTGCAGGGCGTCGACGACATTCCCGGCGGCGCGGGACGCATCGTCAAGGCCCTGGTGCCGCTGGCGGAAATGTTCGGTTACTCGACAACCTTGCGTTCGCTGACCCAGGGCCGCGCCACCTACACGATGGAATTCAAACACTATGCGGCTGTGCCCAAGCATATACTGGACCAGGTGGCGGCGGCGGGGAAGGCGAAGTAGGCGTCAGTGGCTTAAGTTCTGCGCAATGATGGCGTCCGCCATCTTCTCCGCCTCATCCACGGGCTGGCTCAGCGCCTGGGTCGTGTAGACCGTGCTGGCCACCATCGGCTGGTCCAGGGTGGCTCCTTCGCCATGGCTGGTGTCGACCGTCACCGTGGTCGACAGGCCGATGCGCAGCGGGTGGGCGGCCAATTCCTTCGGGTCGAGCGTGATGCGCACGGGCACGCGCTGCACCACCTTGATCCAGTTGCCCGTGGCGTTTTGCGCCGGCAGCAGGGAAAACGCGCTGCCCGTGCCGGCCGACATGCCCAGCACCTTGCCGTGGTAGACCACCTTGCTGCCATACAAGTCCGTTTCAATGGTGGCCGCCTGACCCACACGGATATTGCGCAATTCGGACTCCTTGAAGTTCGCATCGACCCATAATTGATCCAGCGGCACGATGGACATCAAGGGCGTGCCCGCCGTCACGTGCGTGCCCAGCTGCACGCTGCGCTTGGCCACATAGCCCGAAACGGGCGCGACCACGGCATTGCGGCGCACGGCCAGCCACGCCTGCAGCACGTCGCCCCTGGCCGACAGCACGGCCGGATGGCTGGCCAGGCTGACGCCGGCAACGCCCGATTTGGCCGACTCGGCCTGGCGCTGCGCCACCGTCAAGGCCGCTTTCGCATCGTCGACGGCCTGTTTCGCATGGGCCAGGTCTTCGCCCGAGATGGTCTGGTCCGCGGCCAGCGGCGCGCGGCGCGCCAGGTTGCCCTGCGCCGTGGCCAGGGCCAGGCGGCGCTGCTCGATGACGGCATCGTACTGCGCCACGTTCGCATAGCGTTCGCGCTCCTGGCGCACGACGTTGCCCAATCGTGCCTCGGCCTGGCTCAGGGCCAGCTCCGCATCGATGGCATTGAGGGTGATCAGCGGGGCGCCCGCTTTCACCATTTGCGTCTCGTCGGCGCGGATGGCGTCGACATTGCCCGTCACTTGCGCGGACAGGGTGACCAGGTTGCCGCCCACGTAGGCATTGTCCGTGACTTCTTCCTTGGCCAGCACCAGCTGGTAATACGCGGCCCAGGCCGCGCCAGCCACGAGGAAGGCGGCCGTGATGGCGATGAGGACGGTCTTGCGCTTGCCCGGGTTGTCGGTAGGTGCGGAGGTGGAGGTGGTATCGCTGCTCATGATGTGTTCCGTAATCGTTGGTTATTGTTTGGTGGTGACGGTGTCGGCGCCGGCGGCGAAATCGCTGCTGCCACGGTAGCCGCCGCCCAGGGCCACGGTCAGGTTGATTTCCGCGTCCTGGCGCTGGTTTTGCAGCTGCATACCCAGGTCCACCTGGCCGCGCACGGTCATTTCCGCATTCAGTTGCGTGGCGCGGTCGGCCAGACCTTGCTTGAGTCGCGCATTCGCATTGCGCAACTGCGCTTCGCTGGCGCGCAGGTTTTCCTGCTGCAGGCGCAGCTGGTTTTCCACGCCCTGCATCCTGGCGCCCGCCTGCGCCACGTCGCGCACGACATTGAAGACGTTCTGGTTGTAGTCGGCGATCAATTCATTGCGTTCGCTGCGCGCGCCAGCCAGCTGCGCCTGCAGGCGGCCGCTGTCGAACAGGGGCAGCGACAGGGCCGGGCCGATGAACAGGGTGCGGCTGCCCGACTGCAGCAGCTTGCCCAGCTTGATCGCATCGAGGCCGAACGAGGCACCCAGGTCGATATCGGGGTAGAACGAGGCTTGCGCCGCCTCGATCGTGCTCATGGCTGCCTGGACTCGCCAGCGGGCCGCCTGCAAGTCGGGCCGGCGCGCCAGCAATTCCATGCCCAGCTTGCCGGGCAGGGCGTGCGGCAGCGCCTGGGCCTCTTTCTGCTGCAGGCTGGCCAGGGCCGAGGCATCCGCACCGAGCAGGGCGCGCAAGGCTTCCCGTTCCGTGACGACCTGCGTTTCCAGCAAGGCGATCTGCTGTTGCAGCAAGCTCAAACGCGTTTGCGCGGACAAATGGTCGTCGCTGACGCCCAGGCCGTTGGCGATGCGCTTTTCCTTGTCGACCACCAGCTGCTGTTGCAGCTTGACGAGCGCATGCAGGTTGTCCATGCGTGCCCAGCCATTCTGCATGCTGAAGTAGTGGCGGGCGATCTCGGCGGCCAGCATCTGCTCCGCCATCGCGTATTCGGCGCGGCGCGCGTTGACTTCGCCCAGGCTGGCCGCGATCTGCGCCTTGTGCTTGCCCCACCAGTCGAGGTCGTAATGGGCTTGCACGCCCACGGTCACCTCGTTGTAGTAATTGCCGCCGATGGGGGCGGGCATCAGGCCATTGCCCGAATAGCGCTGGCGGCTGGCATTCGCGCCCAGGTCTACCCTGGGACCGCGCTGCGCATGCTGGGCATCGAACGCGGACAGGGCCGAGCCGATGCGGGCATTCGCCACATCCAGGTTCGGGCTGCTGGACAGGGCGCTTTCAATCAGCTGGTCCAGCTGGGCGTCCTGGAACTGGCGCCACCACAGCGCGGCGGGCCAGCCTTCGCTGGCCAGGTGGATGTCGGCCGCCAGCTGTATCGTGGCCAGGTCTTGCTGCGGCAACGGTTGCGTGTCGGGCGGGATGCTGGCGCAGCCGGCCAGGGCCAAACTTAGCGCCAGGACGCTCAGGGAGAGTTTCATAGGTGTGTGCATGAGGGTTATTCCATGGCCGCGTGGTCGACCACGACGGGCGCATTCTTCTTTGGTGGTTTGATCAGGAGCAAGAGCGGCAGCACGAGGATGGTTAGCCACATCATCAGCCAGAAGTCGTCGAGGTAGGCGATCATCGATGCCTGCCGCGTGATTTCGCCATTCAGGGCCGCCATGCCCGTGCTCGTGCCCAGGTCGAACACCTGGGCAATACCGGGGTCATGCAGGGCCGGGTTGGCGATAGTGATGTGTTCCGTCAGGGACGCATGGGCGATCTGCGTATTGCGCACCAACAAGGTTTGCACGAGGGCGATGCCGATGCTGCTGCCGATATTGCGCACCAGGCTGTAGATGGCCGTGCCTTCCGCCCGCATCTGCGGCGACAGGGTGGCGAACGTGGCCGCGCTCAGGGGCACGAACACCAGGCCCAGGCCGATGCCCTGGATGATGCCGTTCCACACGACCGTCTTCGGCACCAGGTCCAGGGTGAAATTGGCCATTTGCCACAACGAGAACGCGGTAATCGAAAAGCCCACGCCCAGCAGGATGCGCGTATCGATCTTGCCCGTCAGCCTGCCGACGATCAGCATGGCCAGCATCGTGCCCAGGCCGCTGGGCGCCGTCACGAGGCCGGCGATGGCCGCCGGATAGTTCATCAAGCCTTGCAGCATCGACGGCGTCAGCGCGCGGGTGGCGAACAGCACCATGCCGACGATGAAGATGAACAGCAAGCCGCTCACATAGTTCGAGTTTTTCAGCAACCGGTAGTCGAGGAAGGACTTGCCGGCCGGGCGCAGGGCCGTGTGGGCGATGAAGTAGCACAAGCTCATGGCCAACACGATGGCTTCGATCCACGTTTCCGTGGAAGAAAACCAATCGTTCTGCTCGCCCCGGTCCAGCAGCATCTGCAGCGCGCCAATGGACAGGCTCAGGGTGGCAAAGCCGAACATGTCAAAGTTCATGCGGCGGTTCGGCGGGTCCTTGCGGATGTAGCGCCAGATGCCATAGAAAGCCATGGCGCCGATGGGGATGTTGATGAAGAAGACCCAGCGCCAGCTGTAGCTGTCCGTCAGCCAGCCGCCCAGGGTCGGTCCCAGGATGGGGCCGATCATCACGCCCATGCCCCAGATGGCCATGGCCGAGCCGTGCTTTTCGCGCGGATTGATGTCGAGCAAGACCGCCTGCGACAGGGGCACGAGGGCCGCGCCGAACACGCCCTGCAGCAGACGGGCGGCGACGATCTCGGACAGGGTGCCCGACAGGCCGCACAGCACGGAAGCGAGCGTGAAGCCGGCTACGGAAACGAGAAAGGTGTTCTTCTGGCCGAAACGGTCGCACAGCCAGCCCGTCAGGGGCGTGGCGATGGCGGCGGCAACGATGAAGGAAGTGAGTACCCAGGTGATCTGGTCTTGCGAGGCGGACAGGCTGCCTTGCATGTGGGGCAGGGCGACGTTGGCGATGGTGCCGTCGAGCGCTTGGATGATGGTGGCGAGCATGATCGAAATCGTGATCATGCGCCGGTTCAGGCTGGGGTCTAGTGAAGCGGGCAGCGCCGGTGCGGCGCCGGCTGTGGCCGAACTCATGCGGATTTCTCCGTGGCCGCCTGCAACGCTTCCAGCAGTTCGGTGGCGGCCCGTAATTGATCGGGATCAATGCCCTGCAGCAGTTCCTTGCGGAAACCATCCGCTTCCTTGCGCACGGTGTCATATACCTGCATGCCCGCCTCGGTCAGCACGACGAGTTTCACGCGGCGATCCGTTTCCGATGGCTGGCGCTGCACGAAGCCCGATTTCACGAGCCGATCCAGCATCGACACCATGGTGGGGTTTTCCACGCCCAATTGATGGGCCAGTTCGCTTTGCGAAGGCGGCTGGGGCGACTTGGCGATCATGGCGATGCACATCCAGCTTGCTTGCCCCAGGTCCAGGTCTTTCAGGCGCCGGTCGATGGCATGGCGCCAGCCGCGCGCCGTCTTGTGGAGGGCGGCGGAAAAGCGCTCTTCGATAGAAGTCATAAGGTGAGTCGTCTAATGGTTAGGTATCTAACTAATATTTTAGCATGCTGGTTTGACAGGCGTACAGGCCTTCCCGTTTATCTGCGCCGCTGGTACATTAGTGCCAGACCATCACCCTGAGGAGACCGCCATGACCACCGCAGAACAGAAGCAGGACGGACAGCACCGCGACAGCAGCGACTTTGTCATCACGCAAACTTTCGACGCGCCGCGCGAACTGGTGTTCCAGTCGTGGGTGGAGCCGGAGCGCCTGGCCCAATGGTGGGGCCCCGTCGGCTTCGAATTGAGCGTGCTGGCGCTGGATTTGCAGCCGGGCGGTATTTTCCATTACGGCATGCGCGCCGACAATGGCTATGAGATGTGGGGCAAATTCACCTACCAGGCGATCGAAGCGCCGGAAAAGATCGTGTCGATTTTGTCATTCGCCGACAAGCAGGGCAATGCGGTGCAGCATCCGGTCAGCGCCACCTGGCCTTTGGAATCGTTCAATGTCATGACCCTTACGGAGGAAAACGGCAAGACGACGATGACCTTGCGGTCGACGCCGCACAAGGCCACGGATGAGCAGCATGAGACTTTCAAGCAGGGGTTTGAGTCGATGAAGGTGGGGTTCAAGGCTACCTTCGGCCAGCTGGCCCAGTACCTGGCGCGTGTTCAGTGATCGTATTGTTTTGAACGGCGGGCCAGAGCCGCGGGCCTGAGAAAATGTCCATGGCTGCGTTGCTTGGGCTCGCCGTACATGCGTACTGTCTTCGCCCGCGCGCCTTGCCCTGGCCATTTTTCAGGCCCGCTGGGCCCGGAGAGCCTTTGATTGAGGCGCGGGCGGGTTCTTGCTGTCGTTGGCAGTTTGCGGTTGAGGAAGGTCTGCTTACGCCCCGAAGCAGACACTCCCGAACTATTCGTAATCTACCCAGAGACACTCAGTCGGTTTGACCCTGACGGCTTTAAAGGCGCAACTGGTGACCCACTGAACGACTCGCTCAGCGGCAACCTTAAAGGGCGTGCCTTCGCGCACCCGAGCGATCCTCGGCCGCAATCGCAGCAGAGCATCAGTTGGCCATCTCGATGGCCGAGCTAAAACGGCTACATCTCCAATGCAGAGAATGGGACCCAGATGAATGCTCCCGTCCCCAACATAGGCCGTGCCGTCTATTCGCATAACGATATTAAAATCTGAATCTTCACTTGCGATTCTAAGAACATCGACCACATGAGGGAGCATTAGTGCACGGGTCAAAGCCGGATACGCGGCTGTCTCGCGGACCAACATCCAGCGGTATCGATGCCCCATTACTGTAAAAGTACCGCACATTATTGCTCCATATTATCTGCCCAACTTTTGCACGGCAAATTCTCTGCGCCGGTCCCCCCCCTGCTTCAGGGGGCAGGAAACGTAACGCAGCTCTTGGCCGATTGTTACCGCCCCATAATGGATCTTTCCCACAAACTTACGCGCGTCCAAACTTTTCTAGGGAGCCAGCGAGTTTGTATTCGGTAAGTCCATATAGTTTCTTTAGTAATGCATCGATCGCTTGAAATAGCATGTTAGCGTCAGCTGACCTGTACTGAACACATGCCAGCCGGCCGGGCGACCAATCGATGATCTGTGCAGGCTGAAGTACTACAAAAACTTCGGTGATGAGTGGGGCTGGTGAAGAATTTTCCGTATAAGAGAAATCCATGTAGTCGCCATAGATCAGTATCCATACGTCAGGACGCCCAACAACGCTTAGTCTCGCGTAAAACTCCCTTGATGGAAGCTCACTATGGAGATTTAGGCTGCCAAAGGCTCCCTGCAAAATCCTGCGAACTTCTTCTTTTGATTCTTCTTGCATTGCTAACCCTACTCAGCTGATGAATGACTGTAATGCGCTACATCTCGCATGTTTGCACAACCGTCCGCTTCTGGCCGGTTGCCGTCGTTGCCAAGTTCCGCCCCACAGCGGACACAGCTCAACATTTTGCGTCGGCCTTTTCGCCGCTGTCGAGACTTTTCACCAATGCGTCTCGATTTTCGAAAAATCGCATATTTTTCATTGTGGCGATGCCCCCACAGCGAGTACAGGTGCATGTCTTGGTTTGCGTAAATGTGTTTTCCTCGCTAAGTGCCTGGCACATTTCGCAGCGCCATATCCACGGAAATCTTTCAGGTAGAGATACAGAACAGAGGAAAACGAATTGCTGAGCGACTGTCTGGATGCACTCTTCGGGTTTATTTAGGTCAAGCGCTCCGTTAAATTTTATGCAGCCGGTTTGAGCTTTTGCTGGATCGAGGTCGTCTACGAGATCCAGCCAGATCCAGTGGATATAAGGCTCATTGTAATCATCAGAAATTGTTAGCATTTCTTGCACGCATACCCAAGGCAAAAGTAAGCCTTGAAGCATCTTTTGACAAATGCTACTCGAATAAGTACGTAGAGCGCTGTACCAGTCACTCGGGAGTTCCAATCTTAGTTCGTTTATGCATGACTGAAATAATCGTTCAACTTGATCCGAATCGACGTAGTCGTCCCAGCGGCACACAGCGAGTTCCCAAATGCTAGGCGCATCACAACCGCTTTCCAGCAACTCATTTGCCCAATCGACGTAGTCGAGTGTCCTTATCCAGGATCCATCGATCCTCTTAAAAGCAAGTTCTGTGAAATCCAAGTGTTTCCTTGCAAGGCTTTGGTTTTAGAATACAACTCGCATGACCGCTTCTGGCCGCTTGCCGCCCGGGCCAATAGTATCAGTTGAAATGAGAAACGGATAATCTCAGCCGGCAGATTCGCGGCCTTCATTGAGCATGCGTTCCCTCGCCAATCCACCAGGCACGCAGACCTGTAAATACAACGCGATCTTGTGGCCCTCGATATCATAAGTATTGATACTGGTGCAGATCGTCGTGTTTCGTGATGCTTAAAGGCGCATCCCCAGCCAGATCACCGATTCCGTGGCGCCGGACACCACAGCGCTCAGCATGCGTCCGAACATCCCGCTGCCTTGCGTGTAGATCGATGCCTGGTCGTGATGTTCCTGCTCGTCCCTGAGTATCGCTGCAATGGCGTGTACCGCGTCATCGTCCTCGCTCAACATGGTGAGTTGGTGCCGCAGATGTTGGAGGACCACCCGTTCGACGGCCACGGTGGTCAGCGAGATCGCGCGCGCTCCGCACAGTCCCGTGACGATGCCCAGCGCATAGCCTCCGGCCGCACACAGGTAATAGCTGCGGCAGCGCGGCAAGCCACGGCGCTTGAGAACGTCGTGAAATATTGTCCTGTGCTCCCGCTCATGCGCCCTGAAGGCGCGCAGTTCCTGCACGATATGGCTTGCCGTCCAACGTGCCATGAAGATCTGGCCCGTATAAATGCCGATGGCACCTTGCTCTCCCGCATGGTTCACCTTCATTACCCGGTCTGAAAACTGTGTATTCGCATCCATTGATCGCTTGCCTTATTGGCTCTTGTCGCCCTCCATCCCCAGCATCCCCCGCACCACCGGCAATATCATCCCCCAAGCATTCGACGTCGCAGCAATCTCGTCATAATGACTGGCACCGGGCAAGATCAGTACTTCCGCATGGTCGCCGGCCTTGATTGCCTTGGCTGCATAGTCGTGCGCGACTCTGGGCGGGGAGATGGTGTCGAGCTCGCCTGTGATCAAGACGGTGCGGCTGCCGTTGGGCATCAGGTCGGCGGCGTTGGTGTCGCTGTAGATGTCGGGGCGCTCGGTGCTGGCGCTGCCTGCCAGCTGGGCGATGTCGCGCTCGCAGCTGGTCTTGATCAAGTCCTTTTCATGGCGCAGGTCGGCCAGGCCGCCCAGGCTGACGATATTTTTCACTGGCAGGAGCTTGTCGCGGTACAGGGGGCTGGTCTTCGGCAGCTTTTCCCTGCCTGCGATCCACTGCACCAGCTGGCCGCCGGCCGAGTGGCCCATGGCGACGATGCGCTTCACGTCCAGCTGGTATTGGGGCGCGTGCTGTTGCAGGCTGTCCAGCGCCGCGTGCATGTCTTCATAGGTGCCCGGATAGCCGCCGCCCGGCTCGTCCACGCGCCGGTACTCCACATTCCACACGGCGATGCCTTGCGCGACGAGGGCGCCGGCCACGTTGCGCATCTGCTGGATGCCGCCGAAGGCCACCGTCCAGCAGCCGCCATGCACGAGCACGACGACGGGAAACGGTCCGCTGCCGTCGGGCCGGAACAGCTGCGCGTATTGCGACGGCGCGGGGCCGTACGCGATCTGCACCGTGGGCGGGGGGCCGTTCAGGGCCAGGTAGTCGTCCAGGCTCATGGGGGCGGCGACGGCGCCGTGGGCGGAGGTGAGCAGGGCGGTGGTGATCAGGGAGGAGGGCAAGGAGGTAGGCATGCTGGAATTCGCTTGAGAAGAGAGCAACACTTTAGCATAGGCCCGCGTGGGCGCAGAGATCAAGCGCTGCGCTGTTTTCCTCCTGCAAGAGGGGTGCCCCATGGTATATTTCGGGCATCAGTTTTCCCCTTATCGACACGGTGCACGCAAACAACATTCTTTCCTTGCTGGACGCCGAGCATACTGCGCTGGGCAGCATCGCGGCCGGCGCCGACCTGGCTCATGCATTGGAGCATTTGTTGCTGGCGCTGCAAGACCTGGCCGAGGGCGGCGCGCATGCCTGCCTCGTGCTCATCGACGAAGCCGACCGCTTTTGCGGCCTGTCCGCGCCCAGCCTGCCGCAAGACCTGTGCCTGGCCCTGCGCCACGGCGGCGACCAGCCATCCCCGTTCGGCACGGCGGCCTTTTCCGGCGCGCCCGTGTATTGCGGCGACATCACGCGTGACGTGAACTGGAGCGCCGGACGCAAGGAAGCCATGCTGCACGGCTACCGCGCCTGCTGGGTCGCCCCCGTCTTTGGCGCCAAGGGACATATCCTCGGCGTGCTGGGCCTGTTTTTCCAGGCGCCATGCCATCCCACGCAACCCGAGACCGAATTGCTGGCGCTGGCCGCGCGCGTGGCCGCGCATGTCATCGAACGGGGCCAGCTGGAACAATCGCTGCACGACAGCCGCGAACATTTTCATTACGCCATAGAATTGAACACGCAAGTGCTGTGGACGGCCGACGTCGACGGCAAGCTCGATTATGTGGCGCAGCGCTGGCGCGAATGGACGGGCGGCAGCGGCCTGGGCACCAGCTGGCTGGATGCCATCCACCCCGAGGACGTGCCCCATTCCCTGGCGGCCTGGAGCGAAGCCGTGGGCAGCGGCCAGCCTTTCGACCAGGAAATGCGCGTGCGCCGGCAAGACGGCCGCTACCGCTGGATGCACTCGCGCGCCTACTGCCGGCAAGACGAGCGCGGCCAGCCCGCGAAATGGTATGGCTCGTGCGAGGATATCGACGAACACTGGCAGGCGCGCAACGCCTTGCTCGACAGCGAAGCGCAGTTCCGTTCGCTCGCTTCCACCATGCCCAACCAGGCTTGGCTGGCGCATGGCAGCGGCGCCACCTACTGGGTCAACGAGCAGGTCTGCGAATACACGGGACAATCGCTGAAGTCGCTCGTCACCAGCGGTTTTCGCCACTGCGTGCATCCGGACGACGTGCAGGCCACGCAAAAGAGCTGGGAACGGGCCGTCGCCACCGCCAGCGCTTACGAACACGAATTCCGCATGCGCCGCGCCAGCGACGGCGCCTACCGCTGGTTCCTGGCGCGCGCCTTGCCCCTGTTCGACGAGGCGGGCACGGTGCTGCGCTGGGTGGGCACGAATACGGACGTGCAGGAACAGAAGAACGTGCTGGAAAAGATGGCCTATCTGAATTCCTCGCTGGAAGTGGAAATGGCCAACCGCACGGCCGACCGCGACCGCATGTGGCGGCTGTCGACCGATATCATGCTGGTGGCGGACCTGGCCGGCATGATCATCGCCGTCAATCCCGCCTGGAGCAAGATCCTCGACCGGCCGGAAATCGAGTCGCTGGGCATGGATTTCATCAGCCTCGTGCATCCCGACGACCGCATGGCGGCCTTGAAGGACTTGTCGCGCCTGGCCCACGGCGCGCCCACCTTGCGCATGGAAAACCGCTACCGGCGCCGCGATGGCGGCTACCGCTGGATTTCCTGGACGGCCGTGCCGGCGCAAAAGCTGATCCACGCCATCGGCCGCGATGTCACGGACGAGAAGGAGGCGCGGCTGGCACTGGTGCGCAGCGAGCAAGCTTTATTGCAGGCACAGAAGCTGGAATCGATCGGCAAGCTGACGGGCGGCGTGGCCCACGATTTCAATAATGTGCTGCAAATTATCTCGGGCAATTTGCAGTTGCTGAAGCTGACCGTGGCCGACAATCCGCAGGCGGCCAGGCGCCTCGCTTCGGCCGCCTCGGCCGTCGAGCGGGGCGCCAAGCTGTCGTCGCAACTGCTGGCCTTTGCGCGGCGTCAACCTTTGCGGCCGCTGGTGACGGACCTGGGGCGCTTGCTGCGCCGCATGCATGAGCTGATCCGCCGCGCCCTGGGCGAAGCGATTGCCGAGGAAACCTTCATCAGCGAAGGCTTGTGGCATACCCTGGTCGACCCGAACCAGATGGAAAACGTGCTGCTGAACATGGCCATCAACGCGCGCGACGCGATGGACAAGGGCGGGCGCCTCACTTTTACCTTGAGCAATGTCACGCTCGATGCGGACTACGCCAGCCTGCATGCCGACGTGCTGGAAGGGCAATACGTGCTGCTGACCATCACCGACACGGGCCACGGCATGACGCGCGACGTGATCGACCAGATCTTCGAGCCCTTCTTCACCACCAAGCGCGAAGGCGAGGGCACGGGCCTGGGCCTGTCCATGGCCTACGGCTTCATCCGCCAGAGCGCGGGCCACATCAAGGTGCACAGCGCGCCGGGCGCCGGCACGACGTTCAAGATTTATCTGCCCCGTTCGCTGGAAACGCTGGCCGAGCCGCCGCCGGGCCTGACGGGTCCCGTGCTGGGCGGCAGCGAGACCATCCTCGTGGTGGAAGACGATGCTCCAGTGCAACATACGGTGGTCGACATGCTGCGCGGTCTCGGTTACGACGTGCTGCATGCGGATGACGGCGCCTCGGCCCTGGCCCTGCTGGGCACGGGCGTGGCCATCGACCTGCTGTTTACGGACGTCGTCATGCCGGGCCCCGTCAGCAGCAAGGAACTGGCGCAGCAAGCCAGGCTGCTGCTGCCGGAACTGGCCGTCTTGTTTACTTCGGGCTATACGCACAACGCCATCATGCAGGGCGGGCGGCTGGATCCGGGCGTCGAATTGTTGAGCAAACCCTATCAGCGCGAAGACCTGGCGCGGCGCATCCGCCACGTGCTGGCCGACCGCCGCCTGGTCGGCGCACCGGACCCGTCCGGGCGGCGCATCCTGCTGGTGGAAGACAATGACGATGCGCGCGAAATGACGACGGAAATGCTCAATATGCTGGGCCACACCGTGCACGGCGTGTCCAGCGCCGAGGAAGCCTTGCCCCTGCTGGCCTTGCCGGGCCTGGACGTGCTGGTGACGGACATCAGCCTGCCCACCATGTCCGGCCTGGAACTGGCGCGCCATGCGCGCGCGCATTGGCCGCAGCTGGACGTGGTATTTGCTTCCGGGCATGATTGGGGCGCCAGCCTGATGCAGGACGCCAGCGCGCGCTTCCTGCGCAAGCCGTTTGGCCTGGAAGAGCTGGCCGGCGCACTGAAGGCGCGCCGGCTCGACGTTTACTAGCCTGTCGGCAGCAAGGCTTGCTGCAATTGCTCGACGGTAAATGGTTTCACCAGGAAGCGCGCTTGCGGGTCCAGCACGCCGGAATTGGCCGGCGCATGGCCCGTGGAAAACACCACTTCCAGCCGCGGATGCTCGCGCGCCACCAGTTCGGCCAGCTCGGCGCCCGACATCCGGGGCAGGCTGATATCGGTCAGCAGCAGGTCCAGCCCCGGCGTGTCCAGCAGGGGCAAGGCTTCCTCGGCCGTGCCCACGGCCAGCACCGTGTGTCCCAGCATGGACAGCAGGTCGCCCGTCATGGCGCGCGCGTCCGCATTGTCTTCCACCAGAAGGATATGGCGGCCTGCCGGCGGCGCTGTTGCCGGCTGCGGCGACAGCTGTGCGCGGTACTGGTGCAGGGCCGTCACGTGGCGGCCATTCGCCAGCAAGTGGCGGATGCGCCGCGCCAGGTCTTCGCGTCGGTATGGCTTGCTCAACAATTCCACGCCCGGTTCCAGCCGCCCGCCCTGCATGATGGCGTCCTGCGTATAGCCCGAGGTGAACAGCACGGCCAGCTGCGGCAGCAGCACGCGGGCCTGGCGCGCCAGCGCCGTGCTGGCCACCTTGCCTGGCATCACCACATCCGTAAACAGCAGGTCGATGGGCACGCCGCTGCCGATGATGGCCAGCGCGCTTTCGCCATCGCTGGCACGCAGCACGGCATAGCCGAGGCCGCGCAACATGTCCACCACCGTCGTCTGCACCTGCACGTCGTCTTCCACGACGAGGATGGTTTCCTTGCCGCCCAGCACGGGGCCGCCCAGTTGCAGCGGCAGTTCCGTTTCCGCTTCGAGCGAGCGCGGCAGATAGATGCGGAAGGTGCTGCCATGGCCCGGCAGGCTGTCCACCGTCAGGTGGCCGCCGCTCTGGCGCAGGAAGCCGTACGCCATGCTCAAACCCAGGCCCGTGCCTTCGCCTTCTTTCTTGGTCGTGAAGAACGGCTCGAAAATCTTGTCCAGCAGTTCTGCGGGAATGCCCGTGCCTGTGTCGGAGACGGCCAGCTGCACGTAGTCGCCGGGCGCCACGTCCGCATGGCGCGCCGCGTAGTCGCTGCCCAGCACGCTGTTGCTGAGTTCGATGGTCAGCTGGCCCTCGCCTTCCATGGCGTCGCGCGCGTTGATGGCCAGGTTGAGGATGACGTTTTCCAGCTGGTGCGGATCGACCAGGGCGCGCCAGCAGTCGTCGGCCAGCAGCAAGCGCGTTTCGATGGTTTCGCCGGTGGCGCGCCGCAGCAGCTCTTCCGTCGCGCGCAGCAGTTGCGCCAGGTCCGTCACCAGCGGTTTTAGCGGTTGACGCCGCGCAAAGGCCAGCAACTGGGCCGACAGCTTGGCGCCCCGTTCCACGGCGGCCGAGGCGCTGGCGATGCGCTTGGCGGCCAGCGGGTCGTTGTCCAGGCCCAGCTGCAGCAATTGCAAATTGCCCGAGATAATTTGCAGCACGTTATTGAAGTCGTGGGCCACGCCGCCCGTCAGCTTGCCCAGCGCTTCGAGCTTTTGCGATTGCAGCAGGGCCATCTCGCTGTGGCGTAACGATTCCTGCATGCGGCGCAAGGTATTCTGCGCTTCCTTTTCCAGGGTGACGTGGCGTCCGGTGGCAAACACCAGGTCGCCTTCGATTGCCGCCACCCACGACAGCCAGCGGTGGCCGCCATCGCGGTGCCGGTAGCGGTTTTCAAAGCTGGGCATGGACTCCTTGCCCACTTGCAGCAAGGCCTCGCGCGTGGCGGCGGCATCCTCGGGCAGCACGAAGTCGAAGATGCTGCGGCCCAGCATTTCCTCGGGCAACCAGCCCAGGATGGCGCCGGCGGCCGGGTTGACGGCGGCAAAGCAGCCTTCGCCATCGATGGCCACCATCAAGTCTTGCGCGCTGCGCCATAGCCGCTCGCGCTCGCTGTTGCGCGCGGCCAGGTCCGCTTCCAGCTTCTTTTCCACGGTGATGTCGCGCGCGCTGCAATACACCTTGTCGCCTTCGGGCACGGCCACCCACGACAGCCAGTGCCAGCCGCCCAGCTTGTGGCGGTAGCGGTTTTCGAAACGCAAGGCGGGCTGGCCCTGGTTGGCCGCATCCCAGGCCGCGTGGGTGCGCGGCAAGTCGTCCGGATGGATCAGTTCGAGGAATTTCGTCGTGCGGATTTCCTCTGCCGACCAGCCCAGGGTGGCTTGCCAGGCGGGGTTCGAGTATTCGAAATAGCCGTCGAGGTTGAGCACGCCCAGCAAGTCGGGGCTGACGTTCCAGGTGCGGCCGAATTCGCGCGTGCGCTCGGCCACCTGCGTTTCCATGCTGGCACTGAGGGCGCGCAGGCGCGCTTCCGCCTGGGCCCGCAAAATGGTCGACCAGACCCGCTCCGACACTTGCACGGCCAGTTCGATCTCGTCCGCATGCCACAGGCGGGCCGCGCGGCTGTGCACGACGAACAGGGCCGCCAGCTGGCCATCCTTGGCAATGGGAATGTTCAGGAAGGCACGGATGCCCAGGCGCGCAAACGTGGCTTGCGCGGCGGGCTGGGCCGTGCGCGGGTCATTCATCACGTCGCTGACGGCCAGCGCCTGGCCCGCGGCAAGCGCCTCGGACAGGCCTGCCGCGCAATCGCCGAGGAAATATTCGCCGGCGGCGCCCGGCGCCAGGCCATCGCTCCACGCATGCTGCAGGGTGGGGCACTGCAGGACCTGGTCAATATCGAAACACGCCACTTGCTGGGCGCCCAGGCGCTGGCCCAGCAGCTGGGCCGACAGGGCGAGGATCTCGCCCGTGTCTTGCAGCAGGCGCAGCCGGCGTTCCAGTTGCAGCAGGAACGCCACGCCGCTGGCGCCGGCCTGGCTGCTGGTGGCAGGAGTGCTGCTCATGCGGGCCTCAGCTGCCGGCCAGCGGCAGGGTGACGCTGAACAGGGCGCCATTGCCGGGCTGGCTTTGCAGGGTGATGGCGCCGCCGTGCGCATCGACCAGCTGCTTGGTGATGAACAGGCCCAGGCCCAGGCCGCCCGTGCGGTCCTGGTGGATGACGCGCTCGAAGGCGTCGAAGATGCGTTCCTGGTCGCGCGCGTTGATGCCGATGCCATGGTCGCGCACTTCGATGACGGCGCTGTTCTGCGTGTGCGCCAGGCTGATTTCCACGGCCTGGCCCTGGCCGTAGCGCACGGCATTGCTGATCAGGTTGACAACGATCTGTTCGACGCGGAAGGCGTCCCAGTAACCCTGGATGGGTTCGAATGCCAGCACTTCCAGCACGCTGCCGGCGGCGGCCGCATACGGTACCAGGTCGTCCGCCACGCGGCGTACCAGGCTGGTCAGGTCGACGGCTTCGCGGCGGATCGACAGCTTGCCGCTGGTGATGCGCGACACGTCGAGCATGTCGTCGATCAGGCGCACCATGCTGCGGATTTGCCGCCCGTCGCGCGCCACCATCTTGCCCAGCTTTTCCGGTTCAAAGGCGGCCAGGTTGCCCCGTTCCAGGTTGACGGTGCGCATCTGCGTTTCCAGGAACAGCGTGTTCAGCGGCGTGCGCAGCTCGTGCGCCACCATGGACATGAATTCGTCGCGCAAGCGCAGCGAACGCTGCAGTTCCGCCTGGGTGGCGCGCAATTCCTTCAGCAGCGCTTCCTGCTGCTGGCGGCTGTGCTCGAGCGCCTGCACCTGGCGCCGCGTTTCGCTGCGCTGCTGGTGCAGGGCGACGAAGACGTTGACCTTGCTTTGCACGGCGTTGATGTCGAGCGGCTTGTGCAGGAAATCGACGGCGCCGCTTTCATAGCCCTGGAAGGCGAAATTCATTTCCTTGCCGGCCGCCGTGACGAAGACGATGGGGATGTGGCGCGTCTTTTCCGTGCCGCGCATCAATTGCGCCAGCTCAAAGCCATCCATTTCCGGCATTTGCACGTCGAGGATGGCCAGCGCGAAATCGTGTTCCAGCAGCAGGGCCAGCGCTTCTTCGCCCGAGGATGCCTGGTAGACGCTGCGGTCGCTCTCGCGTATCAGCGCATTTAGCGCGCGCAAGTTTTCCGGCAAGTCGTCGACGATCAGCAGTTTGGTGCTTGTTTCATTCATCATGTTTCATTCCTGGCATGGCTTTGCCGTCCAGCGTAGTGGGAAGCGGCGTGCGACGTCGCACGCTTGCGGTAGAGCTTTTCGGGACCCGGCAATGGCTCGAATTCGGCGGCAAAGCGGGTGAAATGCGTGCTTTCCTTGCTGCCCAGGCCCAGGAAACCCCGGTGGCACAGCGAGTCGTGGAACAGGCCCAGGGCCCGCTCCTGCAAGGTTTTGTTGAAGTAAATCAGCACGTTACGGCAGCAAATCAATTGCGTTTCAATAAAAACACTGTCTGTGGACAGGCTGTGGTCGGCAAAGTTGATCCTGTCGAGCAGGCGCTGCTGGAAACGCGCCGTCGCATGCTCGGCCGTGTAGTAGTCGGCCAGCTGGCCCAGGCCGCCCGCGGCCAGGTAGTTGGCGCCGTACTCATCGAGCCGGTGCAGCGGATACACGCCGCGCGCGGCCGTGGCCAGCGCTTGCGGATTGATGTCCGTGGCGTAAATCGTGCTGCGTTCGAGCAAGCCTTCCTCGTGCAGCAGGATGGCCAGCGACAGCGCTTCCTCGCCCGTGCAGCAGCCGGCCACCCAGATGGTCGGCGACGGATAGGTTTTCAGCACGGGCACCACCTGTTCGCGCAAGGCGCGGAAAAACGCCGGGTCGCGGAACATTTGCGTGACGGGCACGGTCAAAATCTGCAGCAGCTTGCCAAAGGCGGCGGCATCGTCCAGCACCAGCTGCTGCAAGGCGGGCAAGTCGGCGCAATGCAGGCGTTCGAGCGCCTGATGCAGGCGCCGCCGCTGCGAGGGTAAAGAGTAGTCGCGGAAATCATAGCTGTAGCGCTGATAGATTGCCTCCATCAGCGTCTGTAGTTGCGCGTCCGTGGTGCGCAGGGACATCAGCGCCGCTCCCGGGCATGGCGTGTCATCACATGCGTTCCATCTTCGGCATCCACACGCGCAGCAGCGAATACAAACGGTCCAGGTCGATCGGCTTGGCCAAGTAATCGGATGCGCCCGCCTGCAGGCATTCTTCCTGGTCATTTTTCATGGCCTTGGCCGTGATGGCGATGATGGGCAGCTTGTTGTAGCGGCCGTCGGCGCGGATCAAGCGCGTCGCTTCCAGGCCATCCATGCCCGGCATCATGACATCCATCAATACGAGGTCGATATCGTCCACGCTGTTGAGCTTGCTGATGGCTTCGAAGCCGTTGCGGCCGATTTCCACCACCACGCCTTTCTGTTCCAGCGCATTCGTCAGGGCAAAGATATTGCGCACGTCGTCGTCCACCAGCAAGATCTTGCGCCCTTCAAACACGCGCTCGCGGCTGCGCACCTGCTGCAGCATGCCCTGGCGCTCGCTCGACAGTTCCGATTCCACCTTGTGCAGGAAGAGGGTGACTTCGTCGAGCAGGCGTTCGGGCGAGCGGGCACCCTTGATGATGATGGAGCGCGAATACTTCATCAGGTCCGCTTCTTCCTCGCGGCTCAGGTTGCGGCCCGTGTAGACGATGACGGGCGGGAATGAGCACAACTCTTCATGTTCCATGCGTTCGAGCAATTCGTTGCCCTGGATATCGGGCAACTTGAGGTCGATGATCATGCAGTCGAAAATCTGTGTTTTCAGCAATTCCAGCGCCTGTTCGCCCAGCGCCACGGCCGTGATTTCCACGTCGTCGTCGCTGATCAGGTGCACCACGCTTTCGCGCTGGCGTTCGTCGTCCTCGACCAGCAGGATGCGCTTCATCTTTTGCGTAAACTTCGATTCGAGCTTGCGGAACACTTCCTTCAGCTGCTCGCGCGTGCGCGGCTTGGTGGCGTAGCCGATGGCGCCCAATTGCATGGCTTCCTGCATCTGGTCGTTGCCGGAGACGATGTGCACGGGAATGTGGCGCGTCAGCGGGTTTTCCTTGAGCTGCTGCAAGACCAGCAAGCCCGGGCGGTCCGGCAAGCCCATGTCGAGCAGGATGGCGTCGGGCAGGAATTCTTGCGCCAGGCGCAAGCCTTCGTCGGCGCCGTGCGCCACCAGGCAGCGGTATTGCATTTCATGCGCGAGGTCGAACAAGATGCCCGCGAACGACGGCTCATCCTCGATCACCAGCACGGAACGCTGGCCCGTCTTGGCTGCGGGCACGCTATTCCTGTCATCCTCGAAGGTGGGCAGCGGCACGGGCTTGGCGGCAGGCGCCGCCTTGGGCGCGGCGGCCGCGATTCTGGCGGGCGCCTGCGGCGCGGCGGCGGGCACGGTGGCCGCTTCCGCCGCGCGTTCCGGCATGACGGCCGGCAGCACGAGGGTGAACGTGCTGCCCTGGCCGGGCGTGCTGGCCAGCTCGATGCTGCCACCGAGCAAGGCTGCCAGGTCGCGCGAAATCGACAGGCCCAGGCCCGTGCCGCCGTAGCGGCGGCTTGTGGTGCCGTCGGCCTGGTGGAAGGCGTCGAAAATCTTGTGCTGCTGGTCGCCGGCGATGCCGATGCCCGTATCCTGCACCTGGAAGCGCACCTGGCCGGCCGCAGCGGTGCTCACATGCAGCGATACGCTGCCCGTATCGGTAAACTTGATGGCGTTCGACAGCAGGTTTTTCAGGATTTGCTCCAAGCGCTGGCGGTCGCTGACAAACGATGGCGGGGCGTCCGGCGCCACCTTGACGTCTAAAACGAGTTTCTTTTGCTGCGCCTGGGCGCCGAACAGCATCTTCATGCTGCTGAGCAGTTCGTCGAAGGGCACGGCTTCCGGCGTCAATTCCAGCTTGCCCGCCTCGACCTTGGAAATGTCGAGGATATCGTTGATGAGGGTCAACAAATCGTTGCCGGCCGAATAAATGGTTTGCGCAAACGTCACTTGCTCCGGCGTCAGGTTGCCGCTGGTATTGTCCGACAGCAGCTTCGACAGGATGAGCGAACTGTTCAACGGCGTGCGCAGTTCGTGCGACATGTTCGCCAGGAATTCGGATTTATAGCGGCTGGCCCGCTGCAGCTCTTCGGCGCGCGCTTCCAGCTGTGCATGGGCTTCGCCGATGGCCATGTTTTTCTGGTCCAGCGACAGCGCCTGCACGGCCAGCTGCTCGTTCGACTGTTCCAGTGCCGCCTTTTGCTCTTCCAAGTGGGCTTGCGACTGTTCCAGCACGCGCGACTGCTCGCCCAGTTCTTCATTGGCCGTGCGCAATTCTTCCTGCTGCACTTCCAGTTCTTCATTCAATTGCTGGGTTTCTTCCAGCACATTTTGCAGGCGCTGGCGGTACAGGGCCGCTTCCAGCGACGTGCCGACATTCGCGGCAATCAGGTTCAGCCATTCCTTGGCGCGGGCACTGACGGGATGCGTGAAGCCCAGTTCGATGACGCCGTTGACAACGCCTTCGTTATTGACGGGCGTCAAGACCAGTTCCAGCGGCGTGCCGTGGCCCAGGCTCGACGTCACGGTCAGGTAATTCTCGGGCACTTGCTGCACATGCTTGAGGCGCTTTTCGCGCGCCGTCTCGCCCACCAGGCCTTCGCCCAGCTTGAAGACAGGCTTGTCCTTCACGCCCTGGTCGCTGAAGCCGTACACGGCCGTGCGGCGCAGGCTGCCATCCTCGTCGACGACGTACAGGGTGGCGACGGCCACGTCGAGGCGGTGGGCCAGGAAGTCCAGCACGTGCCGTCCCAGTTGCGGCAAGCCCAGCTGGCCGCTCGTGTGGGCCGCCAATTCCGTCTGCCCCGTGCGCAGCCACGCCTGCTCCTGCAGCACGTCGTTATCCTTGCCGCGCTGCTCGAGCGCATCGTTGTAGATGTCGGACAGGCGCAGCAGTTCGCGCCGTCCCAGGTAGGCGAGCAAGCCCGACAATCCCAGGCTGAGGATGAGGAAGACCACCACGGCCAGCATGGTGCGGCTTTCGGCCGTATCGGCCCGTTCCTGGCGCAGCCGCTGTTCCATGGACAGGAAGGCGAGGAATTCGCGGCGGATTTCGTCAAATTCCAGCTTGCCTTCGCCCTGGCGCACGCGCGCGAGGAATTCCTGGTTGCTGCGGCGCTGGGCGATCACGCCTTCGGCATAATCGAGCCACTGGCCTTGCAGCGCGCGGATGCGGCGCAGCCGGTCGACCTGGATGGGGCTGTCGGATACCAGTTCCAGCAGCGTGTTCATTTCGACGGCGATCTTTGCCTTGCCTGATTTATATGGCGCCAAAAACGTTTCGTCGCCCGTCAGCAAGTAGCCGCGCATGCCCGTTTCCAGGTCGACGGACAATTTCATGACCTCGTTCGCATTGCCGATCACCCGTTCGGAATGCTCGACCGAGCGCAGGGCCGACAGCAGGTAGGCGATCAGGGCGACGAACACGAGGGCCGTGATGACCCCGATGACCAACGGCAAGGTGACGTTGCGGGCGAGGATGCGGCGAAAGCTGAAGGAATCGATCGGTGTCTTGGTATTCATCATGTCCGTGTAAGGCTGTCGCGAAAGAATCAATTTTAATTGAAATGCAAGTTTTCTGGTGGTCAAGTATGGCGTGCGCTAGCATAACAGTCTTGCGCCCAATTGCCGACTCGCACGCCTGTGCAAGGCGAGGCAACGCACAGATCAAAGTGGCGGGAAAATCAAGCTGGCCACGATTGAGGCAGATCAAAGAGATTGGCTGTTGTCATCCTAAGATGCAGGAGGTGGCGGCGTCCTTGCAGGCGGCCGCCGTGTGCAAGCCAGCCCATGCAGGAGGACATCATGGCCAATCATTTGATCCACCGCGATCCGCAGCACCCGCTGGGACGTTTCGACCCCTTCAGCGACATGGAAGAATTCATGCGCGACTTTTTCGCGCCCGCCTTGCATGTGCGCGACGTGGGCAATGGACGCATGCGTGTCGACATTGCCGAAACCGAACAAGCCTATCTGTTGCAGGCGGACATTCCCGGCGTAAATAAAGACGATATCCAGGTGTCCATCGATGGCAACCGCGTCTCCATCAGCGCCGAACTCAAGAATGAAAGGGTGACGCGGGACGGCGGCGGCAAGGTCGTGCGCAGCGAACGCGAGTACGGCCAGCAATACCGCAGCTTCGTGCTGCAGCATGAGGTGGACGAAGCCGGCGCACAGGCCCGCTATGAAAATGGCGTGCTGCTGCTGGACTTGCCGAAGAAGGAAGGCACGGGCGGGCGGCAGCTGGCGATACAGTAAGCGTGGCCAGGAAGCGTGGCGTCAAGCTGGCGCGGGGATGAAAAAAACGCCGGACGGAGCCGGCGTTTTTCAGTGCTGTGCGCGCTGCACACTATATATATGTCAGTCGCGGATTTCCAGTGCCCGGTTCAGGCTCAGGGCGGCCAGCGAGGCGACGGCGCCCGACAGCAGGTAGAAGCTGACATAGGCGAGGCCGAAGTTGGCTGACAGGCCCAGCGCCACCAGCGGAGCGAAGCCAGCGCCGACCAGCCAGGCCAGGTCGGACGTCAGGGCCGCGCCCGTATAGCGGAAGCGGGCAGGGAAGTTGGCCGTCACGGCGCCGGCTGCCTGGCCGTAGGACAAGCCCAGCAGGCTGAAGCCCACGAGGATGAACACGTCCTGGCCCGTATTGCCGCCGCCCATCAGGGTCGGCACGAAGGCGCTGAAGATGGCGATCAGCACGGCCAGCACGCCCAGGGTGGTGCGGCGGCCCACTTTATCGGCCAGCAAGCCGGAAATCACCACGCCGACGGCGGCCAGCACGGCGCCCAGCATCTGGATTTGCAGGAAGTCTGGCGCGGAGCGAGTCTGGTAGACGGAAATCCACGACAGCGGGAACACGGTCACCAGGTGGAACAGCGCATAGCTGGCCAGCGCGGCGAGGGCGCCGATCAGCACGTTGCGGCCCTGGCCGCGGCTCATTTCAAACACGCTCACGGGCTGCAGTTCGCGTTCGTCGAGCAGGCGCGCATATTCATTCGTCGACACCAGGCGCAGACGGGCAAACAGGGCCACCACGTTGATGGCGAAGGCGACATAGAAAGGATAACGCCAGCCCCAATCGAGGAAGTCTTCATCCGTCAGGGTGGTCAGCATGAACCAGAACAGGCCGGCGGCGATCAGGAAGCCGGCGGGCGCGCCCAGCTGGCCCAGCATGGCGTACCATCCCCGCTTGTTTTCCGGCGCGTTCAGGGCCAGCAGCGACGGCAAGCCATCCCACGAACCGCCCAGCGCCACGCCCTGGCCGATGCGCAGCACGGACAGCCAGATGATGGCGGCAAAACCCAGGTGGGAATACGTGGGCAGGAAAGCGATGCCGGCCGTCGACACGCCCAGCAGGAAGAGAGCGAAGGTTAGCTTGGCGCTGCGCCCCATGCGGCGCTGGATCTCCATGAAGATCACGGTGCCGAACGGACGGGCGATGAAGGCGAACGAGAAAATCAGGAAGGCATATAAAGTCCCTTCCAGGCGCTCTTCAAACGGGAAGAAGACGCGCGGAAACACCAGCACCGAAGCGATGGCGTAGACAAAGAAGTCGAAGTATTCGGAAGCGCGGCCGATGATCACGCCGACGGCGATCTCACCGGGGTCGATATGCGATTCGACCGTGCCGGCCCCGCTTGCGTCGCGCAGGGAGTGAGGGGAAAAGTCGGCGGGTACATCCCCGCTGTGTATGCGCGTGCTGGACATGATGATCGTCTCCAATATAGTTTCGAGTTCGGCCAACGCGTAACATACCCCGGGTGTCTCACGCCCGGAGTAGGACTATTCAATAGATAGCTGTAGGAAAACTCCGCAACTACCGAGTGAAAATCCGAGCAAGGGGTAGGACAAAACGTCCAATTGCCAACGCGCTCCAGTGAGAATACAGTACCATATCTTCATCCCCTGTACTGGACTTTCCTGTATGTTTTCATTAAAAGTTCGTCGCGGACTGCTTCTTTTACCTCTCGCATTGTTGGCTGGTTGCAATACGGTGGTACTGAATCCGTCCGGAGACATCGCAGTTCAGCAAGGCAATCTGATTGTCATCTCGACATTGCTGATGCTGTTGATTATCGTTCCGGTAATCGCCCTGACCCTGCTTTTCGCATGGCGCTATAGAAAAAACAACACCGCGGCCAAATACGAGCCGGACTGGGACCACTCGACTCGCCTCGAGCTGATCATCTGGGGCGCGCCCCTGCTGATCATCATCGTGCTGGGCCTGCTGACCTGGATCAGCACCCACACCCTCGATCCTTATCGTCCGCTGAGCCGCATCGACGCCAACCGTCCGATTCCTGCCAGCCACAAGCCGATGATCGTCGAAGTCGTGGCGCTGGACTGGAAATGGCTGTTCATCTACCCGGAACAAGGCATCGCTTCCGTGAATGAACTGTACGCGCCAGTCGATCGTCCGATCCGCTTCAAGATCACCGCGTCGTCCGTCATGAACTCGTTCTTCATCCCCGCACTGGCAGGTCAGATCTACGCCATGCCTGGCATGGAAACGCAGTTGAATGCCGTCATCAACAAGCCTGGCGTCTACAAGGGCTTTTCCGCCAACTACAGCGGTGCCGGTTTCTCGGGCATGCGCTTCAAGTTCCACGGCGTGAATGATGCGGACTTCGACAAATGGGTGGAATCGGCACGTGCCGGTGGCGGCGCGCTGAACCGCGACGACTACCTGTCGCTGGCCCAGCCTAGCGAACGCGACCCGGTCCGCCGCTACAGCGCCGTACCTAGCGATCTGTACAAGGCAATTCTGAACCGCACCATCGTTTCCGACGCTCTGTGCGTGACGCCGGTCGAGCCATACAAATTGACGATGGCAAATAGCCCGGTAGCGGCCGTAACGGCAGTAGTCGCTAGCGATGCAGTAGTTGAAAAGGGCGTTCAAGCCAAGTAACGACTGCATGAATCCCGCAGCGCATTGCGCTGCAGATACTGGCGCCGCTTGCCTGGCGCCTCCCTTTTTTCTCTGAGAGTAACAATGCTAGACCATATTGATCTGACGAAGCTTATATTCGGCCGTCTGACTTGGGATGCAATTCCATTTCACGAACCTATCCTGCTGGCGACCTTTGCAATGGTCGCCCTGGGCGGTATCGCACTCGTTGCGGCACTGACGTATTTCCGCGTCTGGGGTACCCTGTGGCGCGACTGGATTACCAGTATCGACCATAAAAAAATCGGTATCATGTACATGATCCTGGGCCTGGTCATGCTGCTGCGCGGCTTTGCCGACGCGCTCATGATGCGCACCCAGCAGGCGATCGCCTTTGGCGACAATGCCGGCTTCCTGCCGCCGCATCACTACGACCAGATCTTCACCGCCCACGGCGTGATCATGATCTTCTTCGTCGCGATGCCTTTCGTGACGGGTCTGATGAACTACGTGGTGCCGCTGCAAATCGGCGCGCGCGACGTGGCTTTCCCTTTCCTTAACAACTTCAGCTTCTGGATGACCACCATGGGCGCCGCCCTGGTCATGGCTTCGCTGTTCGTCGGCGAATTCGCCCGCACGGGCTGGCTGGCATATCCACCGCTGTCGGGCATCGTCGGCAGTCCGGACGTGGGGGTAGACTATTACATATGGTCCTTGCAGATTGCCGGGGTCGGGACGCTATTGTCCGGTGTCAACCTGATCGCCACCATCGTCAAGATGCGCGCGCCAGGCATGACCTGGATGAAAATGCCGGTCTTCACCTGGACCGCACTGTGCACCAACATCCTGATCGTCGCCGCCTTCCCGGTGCTGACGGCCGTGCTGGCCATGCTGTCGCTGGACCGCGTTGCAGGCTTTAACTTCTTCACGACGGAACTGGGCGGCAACGCCATGATGTACGTCAACCTGATCTGGATCTGGGGTCACCCAGAGGTCTACATCCTGATCCTGCCGCTGTTCGGCGTGTTCTCGGAAGTCGTTGCCACCTTCAGCAGCAAGCGCCTGTTCGGCTACGCTTCGATGGTGTACGCCACCTGCGTCATCATGATCCTTTCGTACCTGGTATGGCTGCATCACTTCTTCACCATGGGTTCAGGCGCCAGCGTCAACTCCTTCTTCGGCATCACGACGATGATCATCTCGATCCCGACGGGCGCGAAGATCTTCAACTGGCTGTTTACCATGTACCGCGGCCGTATCCGCTTCGAACTGCCGATGCTGTGGACGATCGGCTTCATGGTCACCTTCACCATTGGCGGCATGACCGGCGTATTGCTGGCCGTACCACCAGCGGACTTCGTGCTGCACAACAGCCTGTTCCTGATCGCCCACTTCCATAACGTGATTATCGGCGGCGTGGTCTTCGGTGTCTTCGCTGCGATTAACTACTGGTATCCGAAAGCCTTCGGTTACAAGCTCGACGCGTTCTGGGGCAAGTGCTCGTTCTGGTTCTGGTTCGTCGGCTTCTACCTGGCCTTCATGCCGCTGTACGTGCTGGGCCTGATGGGCGTGACCCGTCGTGTCAACCACTTTGAAGATCCATCGCTGCAAATCTGGACCATCATCGCCTGGTTTGGTGCCGTCTCGATCGCACTGGGCATCGCGTCCATGCTGATCCAGTTCTTCGTCAGCTACCGCAACCGTCACGCCCTGCGCGACGTGACCGGCGACCCATGGGGCGGCCGTACGCTGGAATGGTCGACGTCGTCGCCACCGCCAGACTATAATTTCGCCTTCACGCCGCAAGTGCACGAACTCGATGCATGGACCGACATGAAGAAACACGGTTACCAGCGTCCGACGTCCGGTTTCACGAAGATCCACATGCCGAAGAACACCTGGGCTGGTTTCGTTATCGCCGCACTGTCCGCACTGGTCGGTTTTGGCCTGATCTGGCAAATGTGGCTCGTCGCCAGCGTTGGCTTCGTGATCATGATGGTCACCATCATCGTCCATACCTTTAACTACAAGCGCGATTACTACATTCCTGCGGAAGAAGTGGTCCGTACCGAAGACGCTTATACTAAATTGCTGAGCAGCCATGTCTGATACCATCGCCCATAACACCGGCGCCGCTGGCGCCGCACCAAGCACGCGCAGCTACTTTGTGCGCGAGCACCACCCGGAAAACGGCAGTCTGCTGGGTTTCTGGCTCTACCTGATGAGCGATTGCCTGATCTTCGCCTGTCTGTTCGCCACGTACGCCGTGGTCGGCCGCAGCTACGCGGACGGCCCGACGGGCGCCGCGCTGTTCGACCTGCCGCTGGTGGCCGTCAACACGGCCATGCTGCTGTTGTCGTCGATCACCTACGGCTTCGCCATGCTGACCATGCAGCGCAAGCAATTGCGCAGCACCCTGGTCTGGCTGGGTATCACGGGCCTGTTCGGCCTGGCCTTCCTGTCGCTGGAAATGTATGAATTCATTCATCTGATCCACGAAGGCGCCGGTCCGCAGCGCAGCGCGTTCCTGTCGTCGTTCTTCGCCCTGGTCGGTACCCACGGCTTGCACGTGACGTTCGGCGTGATCTGGCTCGTGACCCTGATGTTCCAGTTGAACAAGCATGGTCTGACCCCGGAAAACGGCCGTCGCATGATGTGCCTGTCGCTGTTCTGGCATTTCCTGGACGTCATCTGGATCGGCGTCTTCACCTTTGTCTACCTGATGGGAGTGCTGCCATGAGCGACCACCACACACACGGCGATAGCCACCACCATGACGATCACGATCATGGCAGCCTGAAAAGCTATACCATCGGCTTCATCCTGTCGGTGATCCTGACGGCCATTCCGTTCTGGCTGGTGATGACGAAAGCCATCACCAACTCGGGCACCATGGGCCTGGTCCTGCTGGCGTTCGCGGCTGTTCAAGTCGTGGTACACATGGTGTACTTCCTGCACATGAACACCAAGTCCGAAGGCGGCTGGAACATGATGGCGCTGATCTTCACGATCATGATCGTGGGTATTGCCATGGCCGGTTCCCTGTGGGTCATGTACCACATGAACCACAACATGATGCCGGATCTGATGCCTGAGTACATGCATACGAAAACGGCTCCATGATGAGTAATACGCGCCCAAGCAACACCGGGCGCGCCCCTGGCGCCGCATCGCAAGATGCCGCGCCAGGCCCACGCGGCATGGCTGTGCATTATTCGAAAATTGCACTGGCCTTGCTGGCGGGGATCTTATTTGCCGGTTTCTGTGCCCTGGGCACCTGGCAAGTCAAGCGCCTGTTCTGGAAGCTTGACCTGATCGAGCGCGTCGAACAACGCGTACATGCGCCCGCAACGGACGCGCCTGGACCCGCAGCCTGGGCCAGTGTCGCGCAGCAAACGGATGAATACCGCCATGTGCGACTCTCCGGTACGTATCTCCCCATTTTCAATACCCTGGTGCAAGCAACGACGGCACTGGGCAGCGGTTACTGGCTGGTGACGCCCTTGCGCCTGGCCGATGGCAGCACCGTGCTGATCAACCGCGGCTTCGTGCCGAAACGCGAAGGCATCGCCGCCAGCACGCCGGCCGGCATCGTCCACGTGGACGGCTTGCTGCGCGTCAGCGAGACGGGCGGCGGTTTCCTGCGCGAAAACAGTCCTGCCACGCAGCACTGGTATTCGCGCGACGTGGCCGCCATCGGCGCCTCGCACATGCTGAGCAACGTGGCGCCATACTTTGTCGATGCGAAGGCAAAGTCGGAAACGGCTGCGGACGCCCCCGTCGGCGGGCTGACCGTGATTTCCTTCCACAACAGCCACCTCGTGTATGCCTTGACGTGGTTCACCCTGGCCTTGATGGTAGCCGGTATCAGCTGGTGGATCGTGCGCGAAGACAAACGTCGCCGCGCGCGCAAGGCCAGCTTGTCCCAACAGCACCTTGATCTATCGCAAGAAAGCGACCATGCCGGGCAGGATTGAGATCCTGCCCAACCGCGAGGTGCTAGAACGCGGTGCGGTGGCGGCCGAGATGGAACATCCGGCCGGCCACCAGAACATGAAGCTGCTGATCCAGCTGCGCTGGCTGGCCGTGATCGGCCAGATCAGCACGATCTTCGGCGTGGGCGTGGGACTGGGCATCGCCTTGCCCGTGCCCTACATGCTCGAAGTGCTGTCCTGCCTCATCGCTTTTAATTTAGCCAGCCTGCTGCGCTGGCACGAGCGCCAGCCCGTGTCCAACACGGCCCTGTTCCTCGCTCTGCTGGTCGACGTCACCGTGCTGACGGCCCAGCTCTACCTGAGCGGCGGCATCAGCAACCCGTTTGCCTTCCTGTACTTGTTGCAAGTCATCCTCAGCGCCGTCCTGCTGGAAGTGTGGTCGACCTGGATCATGGTGGCCATTACCAGCCTGTGCCTGGCGGGCCTGGCCTTGCTGCCCGGCCCCTTGATCCTGCCGATCGACCCGGAACGGGGCTTTTCCAGCCTGTACGTGCAAGGCTTGCTGATCTGTTTCATCCTGAACGCCGCCTTGCTGGTGGTGTTTATTACGCGCATCAACCGCAACCAGCGCGCCGGCGACGCCAAGGTGGCCGACTTGCGCCAGCGCGCGGCGGAAGAAGAGCACATCATCCGCATGGGCTTGCTGGCTTCGGGCGCCGCGCACGAGCTGGGCACGCCGCTGGCGACCCTGTCCGTCATCCTCGGCGACTGGCGCCGCATGCCGGAATTGAGCAAGAACAGCGAATTGCTGGAAGAAATCACGGAAATGCAGGCGCAATTGCAGCGCTGCAAGAGCATCGTCAGCGGCATCTTGCTGTCGGCGGGCGAGGCGCGCGGCGAATCGTCCGTCAAGACGACGATCAACACCTTCCTCAACGACCTGGTCGACGAGTGGCGCACCAGCCGGCCTATCCAGGATTTCGAGTACGATAACCGCATCGAGCACGACGTGCCCGTCGTTTTCGATTCGACCCTGAAACAAACCATCTGCAATGTGCTCGACAATGCGCTGGAAGCGTCGCCCGACTGGCTGCGCTTCGAAGCGACGCGCGAAGCGGATGCCTTGCACCTGGTCATCACCGATGCGGGCCCCGGCTTCGAGCCGTCGATGCTGACGCACCTGGGCAAACCGTACCAGAGCAGCAAGGGCAAGCCCGGCGGCGGCCTCGGCCTGTTCCTGGTGGTGAATGTCGCGCGTACCTTGGGCGGTACGGTGACGGCGCGCAACAGGGTGCAGGGCGGGGCGGTGGTGCACCTGGCCTTGCCGCTGGCGGCCATCAAACTGGAAAGAGAAAGCGACCACCATGCAGGATGACCGTCTGTTACTGATCGTGGAAGACGACGCCGCGTTTGCCCGCACCCTGGGCCGCTCGTTCGAACGGCGCGGCTACCAGGTCATCCTGGCCACGAATTTCGATGAAGCGAGCGCCTTGCTGGAACAGCATTGCCCCGACTACGCCGTCGTCGATTTAAAACTCAACGGCAATACCTCCGGCCTGGCTTGCGTGCAGATGCTGCACCAGCACGACCCGGAGATGCTGATCGTCGTGCTCACCGGTTACGCCAGCATCGGCACGGCCGTCGAAGCCATCAAGCTGGGCGCCTGCCAGTACCTGGCGAAACCGTCGAACACGGACGACATCGAAGCGGCCTTCGGCCACGTGGCCGGCAACGCCGACATCGAACTGACGAACCGCGCCACCAACATCAAGACCCTGGAATGGGAACGCATCCACGAAATGCTGGCCGAGACGGATTTCAATATCTCGGAAACGGCGAGAAGGTTGGGCATGCACCGGCGCACCCTGGCGCGCAAGCTGGAAAAGCAGCGGGTAAAATAGGCAGGCATCCCGCAGCTTTGGCCCGCCACCGTATGGCACATCAGTTGGAGTCATTCTTGGCAAGGATATTAATCCACACCATGACGATACCGCAGAGTGACAGAACGAATCCCAGATATATCAGGAAAAATCCGAAAGATTCGGATAAATATTTGATCGTCAAATACCCAATTATCCCAGTCAGGAAACCAAAAAATCCAATTTTGTGGCCTTTGGATTTTTTACTTTGCATGATGTAATTCCCTGAATATTGATAAAACCATTTTCAAGCTCCTGTTGATGATGTTTTATGCAAGTCCTGCGCAACCTACGGGACCATGTTTCAGTGCACATTCTGCGCCTGAATGTGCGGACTGCTCTCCCGTTGCGCCCATGCCGGCAGGAACAAAACCTTATTTCTCGTCTTCAAACGTCAGTTCGAGCACGCTGTCGTCGCTCCAGTCCTGTTCCCGCAGCGGCGGCGTGAACGACGTTCCGCTGAAGGGTACGGGTGCGCTCTTGCCTTTAAAACTGATCGTTGCCGCCGTGATGCGCCGTGGTTCGGAAAAGCTGTAGGTTCCCTTTTGCGACACGAAATTGCATGGGCCGCCCAATGCGCTCATCGTGGTGCGCATGGCGAAAGGCAAGGTTTCCTTGTCGATGGCCCAATGCACTTCGCACGCCAGCCGCAGGTCGCCCAGGCGGCGGATCGTGTCGCTGGTGGCCGCGCTCCTGACGTAGGGTATCCACCTGACCGACCCCGCCTTGCGGTTCACGGTCAGCTCGGCCTTCTCATACAGCGCACCCTGTTCCACAGGCAAGGTGAAGATATTGCGCTCTCCCAGCGGTATCGCCTTGCCCGCCTCGTCGCTTTCCAGCCGCAGCGCAATGGCGTGCATGTCGACATCGGCACGGCGCGGCTCCAGGATGAAGCGCAATTCAGCGCCAGGCGCCAGACCGTGTTTTTCCTCGAAGCGTTTCACTCCCTTGAGCATGGCGCTGTAGGGTTTCCAATCCGGATCCCGGATGCCTTTGACATTGACGGACGCCGCCGCGGGTTCAGTTTGTTCCACGACCTGTTCCACGGCCGTCGCCACGGCTTGTTCTACATCAGCCTGGGCGTGGACGGCGGAGCCGCATGCACACAGCAGAAGTCCGGCGATTGCACGCATATTCATCCTGTTCATTTGCCTCTCACGTCATTGTTTATCAAGTCAGAGCAGTCTGTTTTTCCTGCCCATTCAAGGAAACATGAGTGTAGAAAAGAATGGCGATGAATGGGGATTTTTAGGACAGAGTGTCAATCTGGAGCAATGGAATGCTTGAATCAGCTGTTTTTTCGCATGGCGCCGCAAAAATGCAGCACGCTCTTTTTAGAATCCCGTGACTCAACGCTTTTCCGCCAGATGGCAGGGGTAGTTATTTATTGGCCGGGAAAGAGCGCCTGGCAAGGACGGCAATTCATGCGGTTTGGAATTACAGCATCCGGGTTGCCGGAAAAATATTTCGGGAACTGTGATGAGTAATTCCTTTAAATAACATTCAAGCTATTCATATGCAGATAATGTCGTGCCTGGTCGATTGCGTATCTTCATGACCATCTTCATCCGCTTGCATGTCGCGTTTCCGCACTCTTGAACCGGGTGCTACCGCACTTGAAAGCTGCTTTAAAACGACATTGGGGAAAGAAAGCAAAGTTGTGCCGATGCCGCGTCGATGCGCGTATCTGTCATAAATGATACTGCCCGGACCGTTATATATTTCCTCGTAATTTCCATCGGGAAAGAGCTTAAAACCGAGAAAGTAATCGGGTGTTCCCTTGAAGGTCAGGCTATCCTTGAAAGTTGCCTTTACTTGCACACGTTTTTCATCGCTGCTGACTCCGTCGTAGAGGGGCTGTGATACTTCGTCGAGCATCACGTCATATTCAAGCGAGGCAATGATCTCTCCAATATCCCCCACAAGGCGGCCATCAACAGTAAATTTCCGGTTTGGAAATGTCGAGTTGAGATGTGCGATACCTTGAAAGACCAGTGCAAGTCCTTCGGCAAGTGCTTTATGTTTCGGCATAATCCATTAATTTTTAAGGATGGTAAATTCTCCAGCGGGGCATGCATGGCTGATTACTGCAGGTGTGCGTAGCAAACGAAACGCCCGTTCAAGGCCAATCCGGTGCAGTTTCTAAACAAGCATGGTTCCCCGGAAAATCCACCATGTGCAAGCACCTCCAGAAAAGCCTTCTGGGCCGCCACGCTGGCCGACTTCCAGGTCAGCGTACCCGCCACCTCTTTCATGGCAAACAGGGGCCAGCTTGTCTGCTCAGGTGCGCATTCCACATACCATTTTTGCGAACATATGTTGCACACATAGTGAGACCTTTCATGGTCGAGTGCTGGTGAGAAGTCTTCCGTGTCCAGTTCCTGAAAATAGGCAGAAAATTCCTGTGCACCTTGATAATTAAAGCTTTTTTCCCTTTCGCCGAGATCTGCAATGGCCAATGGTAGTTCTTTACAGCGGCACATGAAATTCCGTCTCTATTCTGATGAGCAGTGCATGAAACATTGTTATCGCCACAGCGCGAAGGAAAACAGGGCATCCGGGCCCGGATGCGGGCATTCCTTGCTGTTGCCCTTTATTTGATAAAACACTGTATTACGTCAATGCCATCAACAGGCCGGAAGCGATGACTACCGCAGCAAACAGGGCGACGGCAAAGCGATTATGCGGCAACGCTCTCGCCGGCGGGTAGTGGCCAAGCGTGAGTAGTCGTAGTATTGCCCAGCCCGGCCAATAGAACAGCTTTTCAATGACCGTTCCTAACAGGTTATAGATCAGCAGACGAACGATCCAGACGATGCCGTCAAAAATCCAGTCAAACACGATTCATCCTCGGGGGGGCGCAAGAATGGCCGCTACGCGCAGTGATAGAACTCATGCTACCGCCAGCCATTCCATTTTCTGCACGCGGATATGGGGATGGCTTTCCAGCGCTTCCCATTCCGGTAAAAAGACAAAGCCCTGTTTCTGGTAAAACGCGGCCGCGCGCGCATTTTCCGGTGCGACGCCGAGTACCAGCCGCGTGTGGCCATTGCCGACGGCGCATCGTTTCACGGCCTCGACCAGCTCTTGTGCCACGGCCTGGCCCCGGTATGGCTGCGCCACCCACATGGCGATCAGGTGGCATTCGCCATTGCCGGCCACCACTTGCGCGGCCAGGCCGATGGGTTGTTCTGCGTCAAAGGCGAGGAAAAACGTGCGCTGCGGCGTGCTGACGGCGCGCTGCTGCCAGTCGGCGTCCGAAAAAGCGGCCGCGCTGGCGTGGCTGGCGCCAAAGGCCGTGGGGGCGTCAAGCAAGGCGGCCAGGCGCGTGGATTTCAGCGCCGGCCAGTCGGCGGCGCCGGTGGGGCGGATGAGGATGTGATTCAAGTCTGCGACATTCCTTAACTGGTGGGCGCGTCCGTGGACGAGGAAATCTTTCTGTACGCTTCCGCCAGCATCGTGACGGTCGCCACGTCGTTCACGCTGCGCGCCTCGATGACTGTCTCGCCCGCAGCGATGGTGATGTCGCCGTCCGCATAGCTGGCGGGAAAGCGCCGTTCGACGATCTTGTTGGTGAGGACATTGCGCGAGTAGCGCAGGGCCACGAGCCGGTCGCCATCGTGCTTGATGACAACATAGTTCGGCACGGTGGTGCGTTCCAGTTTCCAGGTGCCGATAAAGTCTTCGACAGGGGCGGCGCTGGCGTTGGTGAGCAGCCCGCAGCAGGCGGTGGTAATACCAAAAAACAATTTTTTCATGGTGCCGGCAATTCCATGCAAGGGTGGCCCGCATAGGCGGGAAAGACGTTCATCATGCTTGAATGGCGTGGCGCGCATCCATGGATGGCGCCAGTCATTTAAGTATTTGGCAATATTAACAGCATCAATGCCTTGCTGGTGCCCGTGCATGCTGCAGTGTTGTATGCGCGTAAGACTTTGCCTAGCTGTTGGCCTCGAACGCGCGGTGGTAGGTCACGTTGCCTGTTGGTAAGGGGCCCGCCAGATGCAGTGTCTGGAAATACTCGGCCGGCACGCCCGGCAGGGTCAAGGCAGCGTCCGCGCGGAAGCCGAAACGCCCGTAATACCGTGGCTCGCCCAGCACCACGCAGCCGGCTGCGCCCAGCTGGCGCAAGTCGTCCAGCAATTGCCCGATGAGCTGGCTGCCCACGCCCTGTTGCTGATGGCCAGGGGCAACGGAAACGGGACCCAGCCCATACCAGCGCGGCGTGCCGTCGCTGATACTGACGGGGGAGGCGGCCACGTGGCCGATGATGGCGCCTTCCAGTTCGGCCACCAGCGACACGCTCAGGGCGCCCGCGTCGCGCAAGGCCTTGACGATGAACTGTTCCGTATGGTCCGTGTGTTCCGCATGCAGAAAGGCGTCGCGCGTGAGGCGGTCGATGGCGTCGACGTCGGCCGCAGTTTCCTTGCGAATGATCAACGCTTGCGTCATGACTGGTCCCACACTTCGATCGTCAGCAGTTGCCCGGCTTGGCAGGCGGCAACGCGTTCCCGGTGCACGGTAATGCTGCCGGGCCAGCCCGTGGGCTTGTCTTGAGGAAACTCACCGTCCTGCGCTTGGGCAATGCCCGCCTGCAGCAGGGGCGCGATGACGTCCGCCGAAGCCGTGTAGCGGTTGGGAAAACCGTTCGACGACAGCTGGGTCGCCTTGCCTTGGGTGCACAATTGCGCGATCCAGTCGGCGCCGAACAGGCCCGCTTCCCAGGTGGCGAGAAACGCGTCCTTGTTGATTTTCGTCATGTCGGCCAGCTGTTCCGGCGTTTCTGTCGAGATAATGGTCCACCAGCCTGACATGGGCGTTCCTTGTGAAAAGTAAAATTTAACGGGTCATGGCGCGGCGCAGCAGGTAGCTGAGGCCATCGACGGCGGCCACCATCAGCAGCATGGCGACGATGACGGTGGCGGCATTCTGCATCTGGAACAGCGACAGATGGTATTTCAGCATCTGCCCCAGGCCACCGGCGCCGACGACGCCGAGGATGGCGGCGGCGCGGATATTGTTTTCCCAGCGGTACAGGGTGTAGGACATCATTTGCGGGCTGCATTGCGGCAAGGTCGCGTACAGGAAGGCCACGGCGGGGCGCGCGCCGTTGATGCGCAAGGTCGCCGCCGGCAAGGGCGGGCAATTCTCGAAGGCGTCGGCAAACAAGCGGCCCAGCACGCCCACCGTGTGCAGGACCAGCGCCAGGGTGCCCGCGAACGGGCCCAGGCCGGCGGCGATCAGTAAAATTGACGCCCAGACCAGTTCCGGGATCGAGCGCAGCACATTCAACACGCCGCGCGTCGCGTTGCGCGCCACGGTGCCAAAGCGCCCGCTGGCGGGCAGGGCCAGCAGCGCGCCGAATACGGCCGCGATGACCGTGCCGATGGCCGACATGGCCAGGGTCTCGAACGTGGCCACGCCGACCTTCATCAGGAAGGGGCTGGCCAGCTCGGGCGGGGCGAAGCCGTGCAGGAAGTCGGCGCTCGTGCGCACGGCGTCCGCGCTGAAAAACTCACCCCATTTCAGGGGCAGGGTGGCGAAGCTGGCGATGACCAGCAGCAACAAACCGGCCAGCAAGGCCCAGGTGGACCAACGGATAGGCTCTGAAACAGGCAGCATGGACGTGTCGCTCTTCATGCCAGCCTCCGGCGCAACATGGCGGAGACGGCGTCGGCGCCCGCCACCAGCAGCACGAAGACCATCAGCATGGTGGCCAGTTCGCTGCCCGCCATCATCTTCATCGATTCATCCATGCGCTGGCCCAGGCCGCCCGCGCCGACAAAGCCCATGACGACGGAGCCGCGGATCGCGCATTCCCAGCGGTAAATCGTGTACGACACCAGTTCGGCGGCCGATTCGGGCAGGGCGCCGTACAGCAAGGCTTTCAGGCGGCCGCTGCCGTTGTGCAATAGCGCGTTGCAGGCGGACGCATCCGACGATTCGAGGATTTCCGCGTAGACCTTGCCCAGCATGCCGCAATAGGTGAGGGCGATGGCGATCACGCCCGCCGTCGGCCCCAGTCCCACGATGCGCACCAATAACAATGCCCACACCAGTTCCGGCACGCTGCGCAGCAGCACCAGCAAGGCACGGACCGCGTGGCGCAGGGCGGCGGCCAGGGGCGCCACCCGGCCGGAGCCGAGGCGCGAAATCGACAATCGTTCCGTCACCAGCAAGGTCAGGGGGATGGCGCCCAGCATGGCCAGCGCCATGCCGGCCGTGGCCATGGCGATGGTTTCCCAGCTGGAAACGGCCACCAGTTGCAGGAATTCCAGCGAGTGGGCGGGCGGCACGAAGCTGGCAAGGAATTGCCAGGTGGCCGCCAGGCTTTGCGCATCCCATAAAATCCACGGCTTGAACTCGGCCTGCGCCAGCATCGGCCACAGCACGAGCAGCACGATGGCGGCGCCGGTCAGGCGGCCGCGCCAGGCGGGGTCGCGCGGCATGGCGGTGCTCGTCAGCAAAGGGGCCTCGCGGCGTCCAGCTGCATTTCCACGGCCTCGAACTGCGGCGCCGTATCGGCCTTGTTGCGGTACAGTTCGGCGATCATGGCGTCGCTGACCTGGGCGCCAGGCAAGTCGAAGACGATCTTGCCGTCGCGCAAGGCGACGATGCGCGTAAAGCAGGCGCGGGCGATTTCCACCTGGTGCAGGCTGCAGATCAGGGTGGCGTTGCGCGCCGTCGCTTCCGCTTGCAGCACGTGGATCGTCTGCAAGGCCAGCGTGGGGTCGAGCGCGGACAGCGGTTCGTCGACGAGGAACACTTGCGCATCCGACACGAGCGCGCGCGCCATGCCGCAGCGCTGGCGTTCGCCGCCGGACAGGCGGTCGACCCGTGCATACAGCTTATCCTGCAGGTTGAATTTACCTAAAGCTTCCCACGCGGCGCGCGGGTCGACGGGCGCCAGCAGCGAACGGATGGCCGTCCACAAGCTCCATTGGGGCAAGCGGCCCGCCAGCACGGCGTTGACGACGCGCTGGCGCGGCGGCAAGGGTGGCGTTTGCGGCGCCAGGAACAGGCGCGCGCGCAAGGCGTGGCGCTCGGCGCTGCCGATTTGCCAGGGAGAAATACCCAGGATGTCCAAGGTGCCGGATTCGGGACGCAGCGCGCACGCCAAGGTGTGCAGCAGGCTGGTCTTGCCGGCGCCGGACGGGCCGATCAGGGCGATCTGCTCACCCTGGGCCACGTCCAGGTCCAGGTCGCGCAGGGCCAGCGCATTGCCGGCGGCGCCCGCGTGGTGGACGCTGACCTTGTGAAGTTGGAATGTCATGCGAGATTTCGGTGTGGGGGAGTGTGCCGGATGCGTCCGCAGGACGCCATCCGGCAAGTTTCAGCAGTTACTTCAACAACTTCGCATCGCGCGCAGCCGCTTCGATATCCTTGTAGTTCTCGGCCTTGGTCGGGATGAACTTGGTGGCGCGCTGCAGTTCGAGGATTTCCTTGCCTTCGGCCGTCGATGGGTCCAGCGCCAGGAAGGCGTCCGTCAGCTTCTTGCGCACGACGGGGTTCATGTCGGCGCGCACGCTCCAGTTGTAATCGTAGTAGCCTGGCGTCGTGTAGAACACGCGCACCTTGCTTGGATCGACCTTTTTCGTTTCGACGAGCTTTTCCCACACGGAAATGTTCAAGGTGCCAGCATCGACCTTGCCGCCGGCCACAGCCGCCACGGTGGCGTCATGCGCGCCGGAAAACGCGATGCGCTTCATGTCCGTGTCCGGGTTGATCTTGGCGGCCAGCAAGTAGTAGCGCGGCATCAAGTGACCCGAGGTCGACGATTCCGAGCCGAATGTGAAATTCTTGCCTTTCAGGTCGGACAATTGATTGATGTCCTTGCTGGTGGTCACAAATACCGAGCGGAACTTCGTGTCTTCCTCGCGCTGCACCAGGGGCACGATCTTGCCGCCGCTGCGCACGTTCGCTTGCACGAAGGTAAAACCGCCGAACCAGACCATGTCGAGCTTGTTATTGATCAAGCCTTCGACGGATGCCGCGTAATCGGTGACGGGCGTAAATTCCACCTTCATGCCCAGCTTTTTCTCCAGGTAGCTGCCCAGCGGCTTGAACTTGCGCTGCAATTCCGTCGGCGCTTCGTCGGGGATGGCGGAGACGCGCAGCACTTGCTGCGCTTGCGCCAGGCCGCTGTGGATGGCCAGGGTGGCGGCGACGGTGGCCAGGATGGCGGGGAACTTGGAAAATGAGTTGGAGAATGTGGTCATGGGACTGCCTTTGCAAAAAATATTCATTAGATTACGGAAACCCCGGTACTGCCTTCCTGCATCTCGCCGATGACGACGGCGTCGCCAAAGCCTTCGGCGCGGAAAATCGCCAGCACTTGCTCGACGGCTTCCGGCGCGCAGGCCACCAGCAGGGGGCCGGCCGTTTGCGGGTCCGTCAAAATCGCCTTGTCGATGGCGCTCAGGCTGTCGTCCAGCGCCACTTGCGCGCCATAGCCCTGCCAGTTGCGGTTCGAGGCGCCCGTGATGTTGCCGTTCTGTGCCAGTTGCTGCACTTGCGGCAGCAGCGGCACGTCACGCATGGTGATGCGCGCCTGCAACTTGGCGCCGCGCGCCAGTTCCAGGGTGTGGCCCAGCAAGCCGAAGCCCGTCACATCCGTCAGCGCATGCACGCCGTCCAGCAGGGCCAGTTTCTTGCCCGGGGTATTCAATTTGGTGGTGTTGTCGATTAAAGAAGCGTAGCCATCCGCGTCCAGCGCGTTCTTTTTCAGCGCGGCCGACAGGATGCCCACGCCGATCGGCTTGCCCAATACCAGCTTGTCGCCGGCGCGCGCGCCCGCGTTGCGTTTTACTTGCGATGGGTGGACCAGGCCCAGCACGACCAGGCCATAGATCGGTTCGACGGAATCGATGGTGTGGCCGCCCGCGATGGGGATGCCGGCCTGGGCGCAGATGGTTTCGCCGCCTTTCAAGATGAGGCCGATGGTTTCCACGGGCAGCTTGTTGATCGGCATGCCGACCAGGGCCAGCGCCATGATGGGCGTGCCGCCCATGGCGTACACGTCGGAAATGGCGTTGGTGGCGGCGATGCGGCCGAAGTCGAACGGATCGTCGACGATGGGCATGAAGAAATCCGTCGTGGCGATCAGCGCCTGCTCGTCGTTGAGCTGGTAGACGGCCGCGTCATCCGAGGTTTCTATGCCGACCAGCAATTCCTTCGGCAGGGGAAAGCCGCCGCTGCCCTTTAAAATATCGGCCAGCACGCCCGGCGCGATTTTGCAGCCGCAGCCGCCGCCATGGGCAAATTCGGTCAATCGGATGGGGGTATTGGGTGTTGCTGCGCTATCGGACATGGTCGTCATCCTGCTCAAAAAGGTCATCAAAAGCTGCGCCGGCGCTTACGCGGCGCTGGCGGTACGGTGTTCGCCGACGATAGCACATAATGCGCGCGCGGCTTGCTCAAAGGCATGTTCTGAAATGTCGGGCAAGACCAGCGGCGTCGCCTGGGCGTAGCGGCTGAAGTTGCGGGCGATCGATTGCCGGTAGACGGGGTCGTAATGCTGCACCAGCAACTCTTCCACGAGCTCGGCCATGCGGCCGGAAGTGGCCAGCTGCTGCCAGTGGGCAATTTTTTCCTTGCCGTGCAGCTGCGTCAACAGGGCCAGCTGCACGTTCAGGCGCGCCGCATCGCCGACGAAATGCTCGTAGTCCTGCATCAGCAGTTGCACGCGCTGCTCCGTGGCCAGCCGCACGTCCGTGCAGGCGGCCGCGCGCATCTTGTCCATCAGCGCATCGGGCACGCGCAAACGGCCCACTTTCTTGCTTTCCGATTCGATGAAGACGGGGAGTTGCGGGTCGAAATGGCGCAGTTGCTGCCACAGCGCGCTTTCAAACGCTTTTTGCGCCGGCTGGTCCGCCTCGGGCAAGCCGCCCAGCACGGAGCCGCGGTGGGCCGCCAGGTCTTCCAGGTCGATCACTTGCGCGCCTTGCTTGTCCAGCACTTGCAGCAAACGGCTCTTGCCGCTGCCCGTGGGGCCGCACAGCACGTTGATGAAGTCGAAGCGTTCGGGCAAGGTGGCCAGTTCCGCATTCACATGGCGGCGGTAATCCTTGTAGCCGCCTTCGAGCTGCGTGACGGGCCAGCCGATGCGCGCCAGGATATGCGCCATGGCGCCGCTGCGGTTGCCGCCGCGCCAGCAGTACACGAGGGGTTTCCAGTGCTGCGGGTGGCCGAGGAAACCGTCTTCGATATGTTGCGCGATGTTCCTGGCGATCAGCGCCGCGCCCAGCTTCTTCGCCTCGAAGGCGCTGGTCTGTTTATATAGGGTACCGACGCGCACGCGCTGTTCGTCGTCCAGCACGGGCAGGTTGATGGCGCCCGGCAAGTGGTCTTCCGCGAACTCGGACGGGCTGCGCACGTCGATGATGGCATCGAATTCATTCAGGCGCGGCAGGATGTCGCTGAAGGGAAGCACTGCAGGGTATTTCATCGTGGCGCGGCTGCTTGGAATGGGGAAAGACGTATTATCCCCGATAAACGCCTTTCCCGTGGACCGTTAGCCCAACAATCTGCCCAGCAACGGCGCCAGCAATACGGTCACGACGCCCGAGAAAATCATCGTCAGGCTGGCCACGGCGCCTTCTTCCGTGCCCACCCGGCGCGCCACGGACAATCCAAAACCGTGCGCGGCCGCGCCATACGGGGCGCCACGGGCGATGCGCATGCGCAAGGGCAGCAGTTTCAAGAGCGGTTTGCCCAGCATCAAGCCGAACAAGCCCGTCATCACGACGAAGATGCCCGTCAACTGGGCCGAGCCGCCCATGTGGCGCGACGCTTCCAGCGCGAACGGCGTCGACACGGAACGGGCCAGCAGGCTGCGCGCCATGTCGCCATGCACGCCCAGCAGCCGGTCCAGCAACAGGGTGGCGGCCATCGAGGCAACAATGCCGGCGCAGCTGCCCAGCGACAGGGCCAGCCAGTGTTTGCGGATCAGCTTGCGTTCCTGGAAGATGGGCAGCGCAAAGGCGATGGTGGCCGGGCCCAGCAGCCACGGCAGCCAGCGCGTTTCGCCGAAATACGTGGCGAACGGCGTCGACGTCGCCTGCACGATGACGATCAATATCGCCGAGGTGCAGATGGCGGGCGTGAGCAGGAAATGCGGATGGCGGCGGTGCAGCGCCTGGTTGGCATAGAACAGCACCAGGGTCAGCAGCAAAAACAGCAGGGACAAAAGCAGGGTGTTCATGCCGCCGTCCTTGCGGCGCGCCGGCGCAGCAGTTTCTGCAGGCGCAACTTGCGCTCATAGCGGCACACCCATTCCACCGTCAACGCCGTGGCCAGCATCACGCTGGCAAAGCCCAGGCCGATATTCACGAACAGCATCAGGCCTTGCGACTTCAATAGTTGCGTAAATTGCACCGCGGACACGACCAGCGGAATGAAGAACAGCAGCATGTTGGCCAGCAGCCAGTTCGCGCCCAGTTCGATGGCGGCTGGCCGCACCCAGCCTACCAGCAGCAGGGCCACCAGCACGAACAGACCGACGACGCCGCCGGAAAATGGCAGGTGCAGCGCGGAGGCGGCCTCATCAGCCAGCCACCAGGCGGCGATCAGCACGCCCACTTGCCACACGGTCTGTGCGGGCTGGCGCCAGGCAGGGATGGCGGGCAGGGCGGCGGTGGAACAGTGCAAGGCTTTCACGGCAGGCTTTCAAACGGCAGGGGGAAGTTTTCATTGTAGAGACCCCACATCAAAAGATAAAATGACTTAAACTCATGAAAATCATTCGATATTGGAATGCATCATGGATATCCGCTCCCTGCGCTACTTCGTCGAAGTGGTGGAACAGAACAGTTTTACGCGCGCGGCCGCCAGGCTGCACGTGACGCAACCGACAGTGAGCAAGATGATTGCCCAACTGGAACAGTCGCTGGACCTGGCCTTGCTGGACCGCGCCGGCAAGCGTTTTACCTTGACGGACGCGGGCAAGGTGGTGCTGTCGCGCGCGCATACATTGCTGGCCCTGCACGCGGAACTGAAGGTGGAGTTGCGCGACCTGCAACATCTGGAGCGGGGAGAATTACGGGTCGGCGTGTCGCCGCAAACCCATTCCACCCTGGCGCCGTGGCTGGCCGAGTACCACCAGCGCTATCCGGGCATCGAGCTGAAAATGTATGAAAGCGGCACGCAAGCCATCGAGCGCGACTTGCGCACGGGCACGGTGGAGCTGGGCACCATGCTCGACTATCCGGGCAATGCGGCCACCTGGCAGGATTTCGAGGCGCTGCCCCTCGTGCGCTCGCCGCTGTGCCTGCTGGCCGCGCCCGGCTCGCCGTGGCAGGGACGTTCTTCCGTCGCCCTGGCCGAACTGGCCGACAGCCCCTTCATTTTCTATGGCGCCGCGTTTGCCCTGAACGACATCGTGCTGGACGCCTGCCAGCGCGCCGGTTTCGCCCCGCGCATCACGGGCCGCAGCGGGCAGTGGGACTTTATTGCCTCGCTGGTCCGCCTGGGCGTGGGCATCTGCCTGCTGCCGAAGATGTATTGCGACACCCTGGAACCATCGCAGTTTGCCGTCATTCCCCTGGCCGGCCCGCCCGTGGAATGGAATCTGATGCTGGCCTGGCGCCGCGGCGGGCGGCTGTCGTTTGCCGCCCGCGCCTGGCTGGAGCTCGTCAGGGCGCGCATGACGGACGCGGCACGTTTACAATAGGCGCTCGCCAACTTCCGTCCGACCAGATGAACATCAACGCCAAGGTTACAGCCAAAATCAAACGCACGGCAGGCTCGCTGCTGCTGGGATTGCTATGCACCGTGGGCCTGATGAGCGAAATGGGCTACGCCCAGGCCGCCATTCCCGTGTATGGCTATTTCGTCAAGAATACCTATCCGCACGACCCCCAGGCGTTTACCCAGGGCTTGCTGTTCAAGGATGGCCATCTGTATGAAAGCACGGGCCAGAACGGCCAGTCGTCCTTGCGCAAGGTGGAATTGACGACGGGCAAGGTGCTGCAGAAAAGCATGCTGGACAAGAATGTGTTTGGCGAAGGCATCACGGACGTGGGCGATGAAATCCTGGGACTGACGTGGATTTCGCAGACCGGTTATGTGTTCGACCAGAGAACGTTCAAGCTGAAACGCAAATTCAGCTACCAGGGCGAAGGCTGGGGCCTGGCCAGCGATGGTCATTTCGTCTACATGAGCGACGGCACGGCAGCCATCCGCGTGCTCAATCCGAAAACCCTGGCCGAGGTGCGCCGCTTCGAAGTGAAGGCCGAGGGCCGCCCCATCGAGCGCCTGAACGAACTGGAAATGGTCGACGGGCAATTGTTTGCCAATGTGTGGGGCGCGGACGTGATCGCCCGCATCGACCCGGCCAGCGGCAAAGTCGTGGGCTGGATCGACCTGACGGGCTTGCTGCCGCCCGAGCAGCGGGGCACGGCCAATCCCGACGCCGTGCTCAACGGAATCGCCTGGGATGCGCACGGCAAGCGTTTGTTTGTCACGGGGAAACTGTGGCCCAAGCTGTTCGAGATCGAGCTGATCGAAATCCAGCGCCACTGATGTTTCCTATCGGACAGTGTTGCAGACGAGGAATCGTCTATGATGCTGTTCCTTCGCCCCGTGCGACTCTTGCAGGATGCCATGCTGTCTCTTCCTTTATGCCGCCTGGCGGCCGCCGCCAGCTTGCTGGCCACCGTCTTGCCCGCCGCGCAGGCGCAAACGCCATACGTGCCGGTGATGCAGCAATACGGCGACTTTGTCGTCACGCGCGACCGCCACGACCCGCTCGTCAACTTGTCTTTCCGTAAGCACGGCTATTGGCCCGGCGGCGCGCGCGAAGTGGTGGAAGTGCGGCCCCTCAAGGCCAGGCGCGAAGGCCAGCCCATGCTGCTGGCCTTTACCAAGGGCTATACGGGCCAGGGCACGATATTGATCGGCGTGCAGAACGGCGAACCGTTGATGCGCCCCGTCAGTCCTTTGCGGCGCGACGACATGGTGCGCACGGAGCGCGACCCCGAATGGGGCGTGCCGCAGCCGGGCCGCAGCGAAATACTGCTGTTCGCCCGCGACGGCCGCGCGCTCGATACGGACTCGGGCGAACTGCTATGGTTTGACATGCCGGGCATCGTCACGGGCGATTACGCGCCCGCCATGCTGGTCTCCGTCTCGCCCGACGGACGGCGCGGCGCCTATCTGGCCCGCAGGGCGACCAGCGTGGAGGTCGTCGTCGCCACGCGCGACGACGGCGTGGCCGGCGTCCTGGCCTTGCCGCCCGACACCTATCAACGGTGGCTGAAGCCCTTGTCGCAGGCCGCTGCCGAACAGGCGGGCGCCGCCATCAAGGCGCGCCAGGGCCGCACGGATTCGAACCGCATCCAGCGCGAGCTGGAACTGGCCTGGTTCGGCCAGCAATTTCAATGGAAACAGGGCAAGAACGGCTTGCAGGTGACGGGGCTGGGCCTCATTTCCGCGCCGCCCGAGGGGGAACAGCCATGAGCATACCTGGACTGATCGCCGGCTGCTTCGCCGCCTCCGCGCTGGCCGGCTGCGTGCACGGGGAAATATTCGCCCAGGATTATCTGGCGCAAGACATCGACAAGCAACAAGCCTTGCTGGAACTGGACGTGGTCTTCGGGCAAGCACCCGATGACAAGCTGACGTCGCGCGTAACGGCCCGCAATACCGTGGAATACACGGGCGCGCCGCATATCGTCGTACCGTTTTACCAGAAGGGCCTCGGCTTCGACCAGGGTTTTGCCGGCACCTACATGTTTGCCGTGCCCTATCCGATCGCCAAGGTCGAAACGGCCACGGCCAGCAGCCGCGTCTTCGGCCAGAAACTCGACGGCCAGCAGCAGGGCAGCCCGCGCTACCGCTTCCGCGTGCCGGGCAAGGCGCAGTGGAACAGCAATGAAACCTTCATGCTGGGCTTTGAGCGCAAGGGCCGCCGCGAAGAAATCACTTTCCGTTTCAGCAACGAGCAAAGCTGCCCGTCCGCCTTCCTGGCCACCACGCCAAAATACGGTTTCCACATCAAGGTGGTCGCCACGTTCAAGGATGACAAAGGCTGCCTGAAAGTGTGCGACAGCCGCGACCAGTGGCCCGGCTTTTGCGCCTTCCAGCCGCCGCCCGGCGCCTGACTATCACCATGCAAGCCACGCGCCGGCGTTTGCCGGCGCGCCGCTTATACACGCGCGCGTTTTGCCGATTCTATTCAATTGTCATCGAATGACCGCCTGAAACGCCTATTTTCACGGCCTAAGGGGGGCGATATTGACGCAGGTCAATGTCTGGATCGGCGCATAAATCTTGCCGCAAAAGTATCTTTCTCAGGCGTATGATTTCTGTGCCGTGATCGGCGCACGCAGATGGCGCGGCGCGGCCCGATATCCGAAACGCATCCTTCCTGTGGAGATACAGAATGAAAATGCCCGTTTTAGGAAGCACCCAGCCCGCCATCACCGGGCGTCCGCTCGACATGCTGGACACCGACAAGGCCGCCGTGCGCGCCATCGCCCAGGCGGCCGTCAGCGTCGAACTGTTCACCATTCCCCTGTACATGGCCACCATGTATTCGATCCAGGGCACGCACCAGATCAACTCGAAAGGCATCACGTATTACGAAGGCCGCCAGTGGCCGGGCATGGGCACCACGGCCCGGCCCGAGCTGGCGGAGCAAAAGGCCTTCAATATCATCTTCAGCGTTTTCATCCAGGAAATGCTGCACCTGCAGATGGCGGCCAACCTGGCCACGGCCATCGGCACGGCGCCATGCTTCACGGGTTCGGAGCTGCAATCGCAGGACCACGGCTGGACCTGCTATGGCAAGAGCCGCACGGTGATCCCGCACATCGTCGACTTGCAGGACACGTCCGGCTACCGCCACGTGCGCGTCAACCTGGAAGAGCTGAACGCCAACCAGTGCGACCTGTTCCTCGCCATCGAGCAGCCGGAGGAGCAGGCACGGGCCCAGCTGGCCGAGTTCGACAAGCACAACCACACCAAATATTTCCCCGAGGTACCGTTCGTGGGCTGGACGCCCGGCAAGCACGTGCATGATCTGCCCCTGTTCGGCACCATCGGCTACATGTACGAATGCTATGCGCGCTACATCGGCATCGAATACGCGGATGGCCAGACCTTGTGGCAAAAGCTGTTCGTCAACGGCTCGGTGCAGCAAGACATGTTCAACAGCCAGGTGCAGGGCCATGCGCGGGCGGAATTTCCCAAGTTCGACACCTGTTTCGGCCCGCAAGACCAGGATGGCGGCCAGACGGGCTCGTTCAACAAGGCCATCGACATGATGGCGGCCATCACGGACCAGGGCGAAGGCAGCGCAACGGCCATCCAGCGCTACCGCCGCGATGCGGCGCAGCGCCTGATGGCCGTGCAGCCCGATTACCGCGAAGACCTGGCCGCCCTGAAGTGCGATTATCCGTCCTACGCGAACAATGGCAAGGATGCCGAATCGCGCGACGCGCAGGCGCGCCACGACAGCGCCCCGTTCGACCACTACGAGCGTTTCGGCCAGGTGAAGGCCATGCTGCCCGTAAAAACCTGGGCCGGCTGGCACCAGGACGGGGGACGCTGGAGCGAGGCCATGCTGACCAACGAGCGCTACAACCCGGCCACCGCGCCCAGGAATATCCCGGCTCCGGCGGCCGTGGCCGGCGCCCTGAACCGCCTGAAGGATAGCAGCGGCACCTTGGGGATGCTGAGCACGGTCGCCACGGGCGCCATCTATGGCATCACTTCCGTGCTGGACAAGTACTGGCTGAACCAGGACCTGGACTTCCCGTATCCGTCGATGGTGGGCGCGGGCGACCGCATGGCCATCTGCTGGGCCGTGCTGGGCCAGGCGCCGAACCTGGCAACGGGCGTGCCGCTGGCCGAGAAAAGCGTGCTGTACCACGCCTGCCAGGGCATGCACCTGGAGGGCGAGGCCTCGTCCACCTGCGCCGCGCTGGCCGTCTACCATACCTGCCGCGGCTCGAACGGCTGCCATGCCCAGGGCGGCTGCGGCTTTGCCCAGGCCGACACGGGCGGCTCGTCCTGCGGCCACTCGGTCAAGCTGGCCGCGTCGCCGGGCACGCCGTGCTACGTGCCGCCGCCTCCGCCGCAGCCCGACAAGGTCTACAGCGCGCCCAGCGACAACAAATGCGGCGGCTTCGGCGGCTGCGCCGTGCCGATTTCGGCCTCGCAGCTGTATCCGAACACCTCGGGCAAGGAACCGCCCGAGCCCGCCACCATGACCCTGTACGATTTCGGCCCCGCGCCCGACCACCGCAGCATTCCGCTGGGCCAGAGCATGAGCTTTGCGCTGGGCGACAATGTCTACGACAAGGCATGGGAAGCCTATGGCAAGGTGATGGCGGCGCGCGGCACGCCGGTGGGGGCGCCGCCGCCGCCCACCGACCTGCGCCTGGCCTTGCCGCCGTCGACCTGATGCGGGCCACGCACGGGGTGCCGCCACGCCTGGGCTTGCCGAACCTGGGCCTGGGCGTGGGGCTGCGCCCACCGCATTATGAACACATCCTGCGCCACGGGCCGCAGGTGGACTGGTTCGAGATCATCAGCGAGAACTTCATCGACAACCACGGCTATGCGCGCCACGTGCTGGAGCAGGTGGCGGCGCAGGTGCCCATCGTCATGCATGGCGTCTCGCTGTCGATCGGCAGCAGCGATCCGCTCAATCTCGGCTACCTGCGCAAGCTGCGCCAGCTGGCCGAGGAGATCCGGCCCGTGTGGATTTCCGACCACCTGTGCTGGACGGGTGCCGCCTCGCTCAACAGCCACGACTTGCTGCCGCTGCCGCTGGACGAGGCCAGCCTGCGCCACGTAGCGGGACGCGTGCGGCAGGTGCAGGAATTCCTGGGCCGTCCCCTGGTCCTGGAAAACCCCAGCACCTACGTGGAATTTGCCCAGTCCAGCATGCCGGAATGGGAATTCCTGGGCCGCCTGGCCGAGGATACGGGGTGCGGATTCTTGCTTGACGTCAACAATGTCCACGTCAGCGCGCATAACCACGGCTATGACGCGGCCGCCTACATCCGCCAGTTGCCGCACGCGCACATCGTGCAGATCCACCTGGCCGGGCCGACCGTGTGCGGCGCCGTGCTGATCGACACCCACGACGCGCCCGTGCCGGCCGCCGTCTGGCGCCTGTACGCGCTGGCGCAGCGGCTGACGGGCGGCGTGTCGGCCCTGCTGGAATGGGATGCCGGCATTCCCCCGTATCCTCAGCTGCTGGCCGAACTCGACAAGGCGCGCGCGGCCGAACGGGGAGAATTCGCGGATGCGGCGCCCGCCACGGCTGCCGCCGCCGTGTCCGCGCCGCTGGGCTTTCACCTGGAGGCGGCCCATGCCCCGTAGCACCGCCGCAGGCGAATCTGGCGACGCCCGCGCGCCGCTGGCGCAATTGCAGGCGTGGTTCCTGACGGCGATGACGGCGCCGGGCGGCGCGGCGCGCGGCGTCCAGCTGGCCAGCGAGCGCCATGGCTTGACGCAGGAGCAAGTATTGAAACGGGCCAGGGGCGGGCCGGCGCCGCTGCACATCCATGCGGATGGCTATGTGCTGCGCCTGCTCGAATGCCTGCAAGCCGACTATCCCGTCTTGCGCAAGGTCATGGGCGACGAGCTGTTCGCCTTCTTTGCGCGCGCCTATGTCTGGCGCCACCCGTCCGCTTCCCCGACCTTGTATGACCTGGGCGGCGGCTTTGCCGATTTTCTCGCCGCCAGCCAGCGTGCCGCCGGCGCGCAAGGGGCAGCCTTGCGCTTTCCCGTGGAACTGGCGCAGCTGGAACGGGCACGCAGCGAGGCGGGCAGGGCGCCGGGCCTGGAAAAGCTGGCGCCGCCCATGCTGCCTTCCGGATTGGACTTGCTATTAGGAAATACACCGGCCTGGCGCCTGGCGCCGTGCACGCGGCTGCTGGCCCTGTCGTTCCCCCTGTGCGACTACTGGCAACGGGCGCAGGCCGCACCCGGCGACGCCGTGCCGGCCCAGCCGGAGGCAAGTCCCGCCTTTGTCGCCATTACGCGCATGCATTACCGGCTCGTCATGCAAGAGTTGCGGTCTTGGCAATTTTATTGGCTGCAAGCGCTGGCCGGCGGCGCGCCGCTGGCGCAGTGCGCGCGGCAGGCGGCGCAGTCCAGCGGCAGGGCGCCGGACGAGGTGCTGGCCGACGCCATGCTGTGGCTGCCCATGGCGGCCGCGGCCGGTCTGGTCGCCTGCGATGCTTGAACAACAAGCGGCGGACGCAAAAAAGGCCGATGAAAATCGGCCTCGATGACAGTTGAATGCGTTGCTTAGCGGTAAAACGCTTCGACTTTGCCCTTCAGCTTGATCTGCAGCGGACGGCCGCGGCGATCCAGCGACTTGGTGGAAGCGACCTTGATCCAGCGTTCGCTGATGCAATATTCTTCCACGTCAAGACGCTCCTTGTCGTTGAAGCGGATGCCGACGTCGTTCTCGAACACGGCTGCAACGTGGTAAGGGCTGCTGGGGTCGATCGACAGGCGATCGGGCAATGGGGGTAAGGTGGTGGTATCGTTCATGGCCGTAATTATCGCCCAGAATGCCGATCCAGACAACGGGGTGCGCGTGCTTATCTGGCCGGCTGCGGCGCGGCGCTCCCGCATTTCCCTTCCCAGCGATGCCTACGCCCTACAGATGCCGTGTTTCCTGCGGCGGCACATTCCACTCGTCATGCAAGCCATCGACAAAGGTGACGGGCACCCGGGCCAGTTCGGCCGCCGAGGCATCGTCGAGGCAGTTGACGCCGATGCCGACAAACGCACCGCTGCGGGCGGAATCGCCACGGCCGAACAGGCGCACGCCGCAGTGGCGGCAAAAGTAGTGGCGTTCGCGGCCGGCGCCGAAGCGGTATTCGCTCAAGTCCGCCTCGCCGGCCAGCAGGCGGAAGGCCGTGGGCGGCACTTGGCTGGCCCAGCAGCGGATTTTCAGGCAATAGGAACAGTTGCAGCGCAGGCTGGGCGCCGCCAGGTCGATCTCGGCCGCGAAGCGCACGGCGCCGCAGTGGCAACTGCCATGACAGGTTTTTTTCATCGTGACTTACTTTACAGTGTTGCCGTGCTGTCATGCAACTGCTGGAATTGCGACAGTTGCTGCTGCATCAGCCGCGCATACTGGCCGCCCGCGCGCAGCAGCTCGGCGTGCGTGCCTTGCTGGCAAATCCGGCCCTTGTCCAAGACGATGATGCGGTCCGCTTTGACGATGGTGGAAAAGCGGTGGGCGATGATGATGGTGGTGCGTCCTTGCATCAGGGTATCAAGGGCGAGCTGCACCTGCTGTTCGCTGGCGGCGTCGAGCGCGCTGGTGGCTTCGTCCAGGATGAGGATTTTCGGCGCGCGCAGGATGGCGCGGGCGATCGCGATGCGCTGCTTCTGTCCGCCGGACAATTGCACGCCCCGTTCGCCCACCAGGGTTTCGTAGCCGTCTGGAAAGGCCGTGATGAAATCGTGGGCGTGCGCCAGGCGCGCCGCCGCCAGCATCTCGTCGCGCGTCACCCGGCGGTCCGGCACGGCAAAGCCGATATTGTCGGCGATGCTGCCGGAAAACAGGGCCGGTTCCTGCTCCACCACGGCCATCTGGCGGCGCAGCTGCGTCACGCCCAGCACGTGCGCATCGATGCCGTCGAATTGCAGGCTGCCCCCGTCAAGCCGGTAATGGCCAAGCACCAGGCTGGCGATGGTGGACTTGCCCGCGCCCGAGGCGCCCACCAGGGCGATTTTTTCGCCCGCGCGGATGGACAGGCTGACGCCGTCGAGGGCCATGACTTGCGCGCGCTCGGGATACGAAAAACGCACGTCGCGCAGCGCGATATGGCCGGCCAGCGGCGGCTGCGGCGGCGCCTCGGGCACGGCGCGGTGGCTGCGAAGGATGTCGAAGATGCGGTCGGTCGAACCCATGGTGCGCATCCACGTGTTCCAGAACTCGCTGATGGAGCCGGCCGTGTCCGTCACCATGCTGGCATAGATGACAAAGGCCGTCAGTTCGCCCACGCTCAAGCGGCCCTGGCCGATCAGGTGGGCGCCGAAGCACAAGGTAGTCAGCAGGGCAACGAAGGCCAGCAAGCCCTGCGCGCCCTGGAACACGGCCAGCAGCCGCGTGCCGGCCAGGGACACGTCCAGCAATTGCCGCATGGCTTGCGCGTAGCGGGCCATGGCGCCGCCTTGCTGGTTGAATGCCTGCACCAGGCGCGCATGGGCAAAGTATTCCTGCGCCACCTTGCCGCTGGCGGCCAGGCTGGCGGAAATGGCCCGCGCGCGCAGCCGGTAGTTACTGCCAGACAACTTGCCCAGATACAGGCTGACGGGAATGAACAGGGCCAGCGGCAGGCTCAGCATCGGTGACAGATGCAGCAGCATGGCGATGCCGCCCACGAAGACGCACAGCGAGCGCAAGGCGTTGGCCGCGCCGATGGTCAGGCTTTCGTGCAGGGCCGACACGTCGGACGTGAGCCGGCTGTTCAGTTCGCCGCCATGGTGCTTGTCGAAGAAGGCGATGGGCTGGTTGATCACCACGTCGAACAGGCGCCGGCGTACGCCCATGACGATCATGTGGCCGCCCGACTGCAGCAGATAGAAGCGCGCGGTCGTGATCAGCGCATACAGCAGGCTGAAGGCCAGCATGGCGGCCACCATGCCCGGCGTGACGCCGCGCCGGGTCAGTTCCGCCACGTTGTCGATGAAATACGCGATGGCTTGCGGAAAGGCCAGCTGCGCACCCACGGTGAGGGCCATGCACAGCAAGCCGGCGGCGATGCGCCAGCGCACGGGATACAGCAGGCGCAGCCGTTCGAGATGGGGACCGACATTCAGATGGCTCATGCGGCGCGCTCCTGCGACGGTTCGGCGTGCAATTGCCCCACGAGGGCCAGCCAGTCTTCGTCGCCGATCAGGCCGGCAGCTTCCACTTGTCCCTGGTAGTTAACAAAGACATAAGATGGCGAGCTCATCAGGGGATTCACGCGCCGGTAGTCGCGCAGGGCAAGCCGCGCCGTGGCCGAGCGCAGGCTGTCGCCGGGCAAGAAGGCGCGCAGCCGGCGGGCCGGCTCCTCGCTGAGCAGCCACAGGGCCAGGCCCGCTTCCTGCGCCAGCGGCAGCAGTCGTTCGATGCCGGCCAGCTTTTCCCCGCATTTTGGGCAGCGGCTGGCCAGGAACAGCAGTACGGCCGCCTGGCCGGCCGCGCCCGGCTGGAAACGCGGGCCGCCAGCCAGCGGACGGGCTTGCACGGCGGGCAGGGGCTGGCCCGGCTCCAGGGCCATGGGCGCGAGGCGTTCGCGGCGGCCGGCGCGCAGCACGGCCAGGCTTAGCCAGATATTGCCCGCAACGGCAAACGCCAGGGCCGCCAGCACCCATTGCAAGGTCGTGGCATCCATCAGTCGGCCTTTGCCAGGGTGGCGATGTCGTGCAGGGAAATCGTGGCCACGCAGACGATGGCCGCCAGTCCGGCTGCCAATGCCGTGGTGGCGACGGGCAAGGTCGTTTCTTGCGCGAGCGCAAAATAGGCGCCGTTGATGCCCACCGCCAGCACGTTGCGCAGCAAGTCGTACCGCGACACGGGCCGCGCCGCTTCGCCAAAGCAACTGCAGCGCACCACGCTGTGCGTGAAGTAGCGCCAGGCCAGGACGGCCGTGAGGGTAGTCAACAGCAAGAGCGACAGCAGCATCGGTATGTGGGTACCGCCGGCCAGCAGCCAGCCGGCGAGCGATAATTCCGCCATCACGAGGGCCGGCGCGGCCAGGCTGGCGGCGCCGGGCGGCACGCCGAACGAGGTGGCCAGGTTGCCGCGAAAGTCGCCGTAGCTGCGCAGCTTGCCCACGCTGGCCGCCAGCAGCAGCAAGGCGATGCAGTAGCGCGCGGTATCGGCCAGTAACGTGGCCAGCACGGACGTCAGCATTGCGTGCTCCACACGGGCGCAAAGCCGCCCGGACGCTGGCGCCGCAGCTGCACGCCGTCGCGCGTGGCCAGCAGAGCATCGTTCCACGGCTCGTCCGGTGCGCTGCGCAGGGCGCCGCCTATGCTGGCCTGTAATTGCGTCGAAATGGCCCAGCCCAGCCGTTCCGCATGCGCGTCGCGTTCCATGCGCAAGCCCAGCTGCGCCAGCTCTTCGCGCGTCAACGCATAGTTGTGCGAGTGATAACCCGTCACCAGTTGCGCGACGATGGCGTGCCGCGCCTCGGGTGCGGCCTCGGGCAATTGCCACGCCAGCAATTCCTCGCCGATCTGCGTCAGTTCCAGCGTGGTGCGGTAAAAGGCCGTCAGGGAAGGGGGGAAGATGCTGCCGCACAGCAGGGACAGCGATTGCTGGCGCGCTTCGGCCGCATCCACGCCGAACCACTGTTGCGCCATGTCGCCGAAGACCTTGATGTCCAGGCTGGAAAACGCGCCCCCATCCGCGCCCTCGAGCTGCGGGTCGATGGGCGAGAACAGGGCCAGGTCGCCCGCGATGATGTCATCCGCGCCCAGGACCAGCAGGGTGGCGGCCGATTCGCAGTGGAAGGGCACGATAAAACTCAGGTGACGCGTATGCTGGCGCAGCAGGAGGGCGATGCGGCGCGCCGCGTTGACGATGCCGCCGCGTCCGTGCAGCACCACGTCGAGGCGCGCCACGGGGCCGATGCCCTGGCACAGCTCGTACAAGGCGGGCAGCAGTTCCATGTCCAGGTGCGAGGCGGCCAGGACGATGGCCCGGCTGTCGCGCACTTGTTCCAGCTCGCGCAGCTGGACGGGGATCTGCTTCAGGTCGGGCTGCGGCATACGGCTCCTTCGATCAGGGTATCGGCCACGCTTTCCAGCAGGGGCAGGGCGGGCACCAGTTGTTGTACGTACAAGAATTGACCAACAGGATTGTTTTCCAGGAAAACATACTCGCCCTCCGGCGTGACGATCAGGTCCAGGGCGCCATATTCGAGGCCGTAGCTGTGCACGAAAGCGAGACAGCGCTGCTGTATTTCCGCCGGCAAGGTGCACGCCTCATAGCGGATGGGGGCCGACATGTCGCGCGAATCGATGGCCGTGCGGGCATCGTCCTGGGAATACAGGCGCGCGGCAAACAATTGCTTGCCGATCACGGTGATCCGCAGTTCGTATTGCTTGGCGATATATTCCTGGAACTGGCAGCTCAGTTCGCCGACGGCGTCCAGGCTGTCGAGCATGGCGTCGTCGACGATGGTGGTGCCGATGCCGGCGCTGACCCTGTCAACCTCTTCGACTGTTTCGGCGGCCAGGCTGGGCGTGGACATGGACTTGAAAATGATGGGTCCTTTGACGGCTGCGCGGAAGGCGCGCACGTCGTCGGGCACGTTGGTGATGACGGTGGCGGGCACGCGAAAGCCCATGCGAGCAGCGCGCGCAAGCTGTTCGCCTTTCCATTGGGCGCCGCGCAGGGCCAGCGGATGGCTGAGCCAGTAGCAATCGAGACCGTACAGCACGCTGAAGACGGCTTGCTCCGTTTCCAGTTGCGCATAGGCGCGTTCCTGCGGCGTCAGGTCGGCGCTGGCATAGGCATAGTCGGCCGCCTTGCGCAGCCAGACGGCGCCCACGTCCTGCAAGTTGAGCCAGTCGCCGTCGGGCAGGCGGCGCAGGCGTGCGCTGGTGCGGCCGTCCTGCACGCGCTGGCACAGCTGGTAATCGCGGGGAAAGGCATCGAGGTCGATACGGAAAGGGGCATGGCCGCGGGCGGCGAGGAGCGATCCGACCAGGTCGGCGTGCAGATCGCCGCTATGGCTGATGATCAAGACCTTTTTGTGCATGGAGGGGCCTGCGTAAGGGAAGGTGAAAAAGCCTTGCCGTGGCAAGGCTTTCAGCTGGAACGTATCAGCAGAACTCGCCGCCATCGCTGGAACCGATGCGCGAATAGCGGTATTGCTCTTCGCTGTCGACCGCCGTACAGCCGGCCACGGCGACGCCGTCGCGCACCTTCCAGGGCGCGGGAAGGGCCGGTTTTTCCTGTTCCTTCTTTTCCGCCAGTTTGAATGCGAACAGTTTGGTTTCTTTATGCATGGGAATATCCTCTATGAATGGTTATGTTTCGATGTTTACCGGTAAATACATATTTAAAAAATGGAATCGCCAATTGAAAGGCGATCATATGGCTTTATGCATTGCGCGCAGAAAAGCCGCGCCGGAATTGGCACCGGCGCCAGTTTGAATATGGAAGATTGAATGAAACCCCCACGCCTGGCGGGGGTTATGGCGTGCCGGGGATCAGCAATACTGGCCGCGGTCGTTCGGCTGGAAGCGCGAAGAGTCGCGGTATTGCTCAGCTTGCACCGCGGTGCAGCCGGCCACGGCGACGCCGTCGCGCACTTTCCAGGCGGTGGCGGGTACCGCCGGTTTTTGTTCCTGTTTCTCTGCCAGTTTGAATGCGAACAATTTGGTTTGATTTTGCATTGTACTATCCTCTTGTGATGGTTAAGTACTGCTTGCGTTGTATGCCATGGTATATGGCCATTCGATCTTAGCGCTGGAATAAATAAGCGTCAACTTGAATTGAATCGTATTCGCGATTATCTTTCTGAAATACTCACCAAATATCACGCGGGAAATTTATATTATTGCAGTGCGATAAATAATATCGGCCCATTTTAAATGGGCGGCAATATGCCTGATTATCGATGGAAAACGGATCGACCATGCGCGCGGGCACGCACTATAATGGCGCCTGTTGAATGGATAAGGCAGGAATCGCTCTATGGACATGGCCATCACAGACAGCTTGCGGCAGCTGGCATATGCGCAGGCCGCCGCGTTCGTGCAGACGCTCGACACGCGCGATCCTGTTGCGCTGCAACGCGACTGGGGCCTGTCGCCCGGCGTGGCCGACGAGATCATCGAGATGCTCGACAGTTATTTTGCGGCAAACCAGGCGCTGTCCCTGGCGCCGCTGGCGCAAGCCTTCGTGCCGGGCAAGGGGGGCCGCGTGGCCGTCGATGTGTATGCCACCGATGCCGGGCCGCTGGGCCTGGAATGCCTGCTGCTGGCCGATGGCCAGCCGGGCGAGGCGACCTTGCACCTGGAAATGTCCGGCCACGACGGCGCGCTGCGCCTCCATTACCACTACATCGGATCCTGAGAACACCATGACCGCACCGATCAGCGACACACAGCAGCGCATCTGCGACAAATTCGGCTTGCCCGCGCAAGCGCCCGAACCCATGGTGGCCTTCGCCATCGGCAGCCTGGCCCAGTCGCCCATCTACGGCACGCGCATCGTGCTGCCGAAAAACGGCACCATCAGCTGGTTCATCCACTGCGGCGAGCACGACGATGCCAGCGGCTTTTACCAGCCCCTGCATGCGGACCACCTGCACCAGATGCTGCCGCAGGTGGTCGATTACCTGGCCTTGCCCAGCGGCGCCAAGTTCATCCTCGACCGGGAAGGGTATGAGGATGTGTGGCTGGAAGAGTAACTTTCCGACCGGCAAGATTGTCGTTGACGTTGATAAATAGGTATGGGATGCTGCTGTTCCGTTTTCAACTGTCGAAAGCCTTATCTTGAACCCACGCCTCCCGTCTTTCCTGCTCGTCATGGCGCTCGCTGCCGTGGCTGCTCCTGTCACCGCGGCTGCCGCTGCCACCAGCCAGCCGCAAGCCTTGCGCGCGGAACAGGATATCGCCGCCTTTGTGCGCAGCGAAATGCAGGAGCGTCAGATTCCTGGCTTGCAACTGGCAGTGATTCAGCATGGCAAGGTCGTGTTGTCGCGCAATTTCGGCGTGGCCAGCCTGCAATACCAGGTGCCGGTGACGGATGCCAGCCTGTTTTCCATCAATTCGGCAACGAAAGCGTTTGCGGGCGTGGCCGTGATGCAACTGGTGCAAGAGGGCAAGATCGACCTGGCGGCACCCATCGGCCAGTACCTGACAGGCTTGCCGCCGGCCTGGCAAGCCGTGACGGTGACCCAATTGCTCAACCATACTTCAGGCTTGCCCGACGTGCTGGACCAGCGCAGCGGCAAGCTGGTGGGGCCGCAGCCGGACGATGCCGCGGCGGCGTGGACTGCCGTGCAGGCGCTGCCCGTGGAAGCCCAGCCAGGCGAGCGCTACCGCTATAACCAGACCAATTACGTGTTGCTGGCGCAATTGATCGAGCTGCAAGGCGGCCAGCCCTTTACCGCTTTCATCCAGCGCCGGCAATTCGACGTGGCGGGCATGCCGCACAGCGGCTTTGGCGATGCGAAGGACGTGGTCGCGAACAAGGCCAGTTCCTACGTGCTGGACCGGGGAGGCAAGGGCTACCGCAACGTGATCGAGGATTTCCCCGTGTTCATGCGGGCCGGGGCCGGCATCAACAGCAATGCGGGCGAACTGGCCAACTGGCTCGTCGCGCTGCAGTCGGGGCGCTTGCTGGCGCCCGCCAGCGTGAAACGGCTGTGGCAGCCGACCAGCTTGAAGGACGGCAAGCCGGGGGCGTGGGCGCTGGGCTGGCCCACCATCGGCCGCGATGCGCACCGCGCCGTGGCCGGCATCGGCGGCGCCCGCTCGGCCTTTTATGTGTATCCGGACGATGGCCTGGCCGTCGTTATCCTGAGTAACCTGGCCGGCGGCCAGCCGGAACAGCTGATCGATACCGTCGCCGGCTTTTACCTTCCCGCCCTGCGTCAGCAGCGGGGCGGCGCGTATGCGGCCCACTTGCTGCGCCAGCAGGCGGCCAGCGCCGGTTTCGATGGGCTGGACAAGAAACTGGCGGCCATCCGGCGCCAGCACGGCTTGTCCGCCCCCACCGAAGACGATTTGAATGCCTGGGGCTACCGCCTGCTGGGCCGGCAGCAGCCGAAACAGGCGGCCGCCGTCTTCCAGTTGGGTGTGCAACTGTACCCGCAAGGGGCGAATGGCCACGACAGCCTGGCCGAAGCGTACGAGGCGGACGGCGCGAAGGCGCAAGCCATCACGCATTACCTCCGTTCGCTGGAACTGGACCCGGGCAATACGCACGCCACCGAGCGCCTGCGCGTGCTGGGCGCCAACTAAGGTGCCGTCTTGCCGTGCTCGGCGCCGTGCATGGCCAGGTAGGCGGCCAGGTTGTCATCGGCGATGTCCAGGGCCCGCAAGACTTCCCGCGTGAAGGTGACGGGCGCCGTGCCGGGCGCCGTGATGATGCGCTGGTCGGCCACGGCCCACGGCACGTCCTGGTACAGGGCCGCGCCCGCATAGCCGGTACCGGCCAGGTTGTCGGCGGAATTGGAAGTGTGGCGCACGGTGTCGAGCACGCCGGCTTGCGCCAGCACGCGCGTGCCGTCGCAAATGCCTGCCAGCACGACATTCTTGTCGCGGGCGGCGCGCAGCAACGGGCCCAGGTCGGGCGCCTTGCCGCTTTGCCAGTGGCTGCCGCCACACACCATCAGCAAATCGAGTTCCTCGAGATTGATTTCTTCCAGCGCCAGTTGCGGCGTGACGAGCATGCCGCCGGAGGAGGTGACGGGCAAGCCGCCCGGCGTGGCGAACTGCGTGTAGAAGCCGTAGTACAGGCGCGCCGTGGAATTGATCAGGGCGGTTTCCCAATCGGCAAAGTTCTCGGTCAGAATGGTAATGGCACGTGTCATGAAAAGTCCTGTCGCAGGTGGTGATATCAATATGAATACAGGCTGGCTGGCCTGCTGGTGCCGAAAGCATAATAAAAAGCACTGACAATTTCTGTCAGGAGCCCACGCAAAATGATGGCACGAGTTGCAACAGCCTGCGCTACAATCGCAGGCCCGTTACCGCGGGCATGACCCTGTTCCATGTACGCTTGTTGATTACCTCCTACTTGTCGCCTCCATGCTGATTCTGTTTTGCCGTGTCCTGCTCAGCATTGCTGGCCTGCTGCTGTTCTTCCTCTTCGATCAGTTAAGCGCGAACGAATGCCTGAAATTGAGCGTCTTGCTGGCGGCCTGCCTGCTGGGCGTGGGCGGCGTGCTGCATGCGTGGCGCGGCAATGCCGGCGCCAGCGCGATTACCGTGCTGGTGCGCGTGGTCGTGCCCGTGTTTTACCTCGATGCCGCCATCAAGGGCTTCTTGCGTGGCTATTTTGGCATGCGGCCGAATCCCAATGCGGTTTTACAGGCGATGTTTGCGACAGATCAAGCCGAAACGGGAGAGTTTTTCCTGCACAACAGCGTCGCCCTGGCGCAAGCGGCCGGCTGGTTCGTGCTCGTGACGGCGGCCGTGCTGCTGGCCGACCGCCAGCTGCAGCGCCGGCAGGCCGGGCGCGACAGTGCGCCGCCGGGCTTGCCGCAAAAGGGCTTTGCCGTCTTCATGGCCGCATTGCTCGTGTCCTTGCACGTCAATACCACCATGCGGCGCGAAAATCCGGCCCTGTTCTGGCCGCTGCGCTACCAGCAATACAGCGCGCAACTGGCGGCGATGAAGTCCATGCAGCACGCGCTGACGGCGGCCATGGCCGCGCCGCGCGACTGGAACGTGCGCTATGCGGGCGAGGATGCCCGCACCGTCATCCTGGTGATCGGCGAGAGCACCAACCGCGCCTCGATGTCGCTGTACGGCTATCCGCGCGCCACCACGCCCCAGCTCGACGCCCTGCGCTCGAAGCTGCTGGTATTTAACGATGTGATCTCGCCGGCCGCCAGCACGGTGGAATCGATGATGACGATGCTTACGCCGGCCGATATCGGCAATCCCGATGCGTGGATGGCCAAGCCGAACTTGCTGATGCTGGCCGAGGCGGCCGGCTACAAGACGTTCTGGGTGTCGAACCAGACGCGCAACGATGGCTGGATCGGGCTGCTGGCGGGCGAGGCCGATGAAAGCGACTTCATCAACTACGGCACCGGTCGTGGCGAAAACAATTTTGATGGCAACCTGTTCCAGCCATTCGCCCATGCGCTGCGCGACGAGGCGCCGAAAAAGCTCATCGTCGTGCATTTGCTGGGCGCGCATCCCAGCTATGACATGCGCTACCCCAGCCGCTTTGCGCACTTCGACCGGGCGCACGACGCCGTCAGCGCGCAGATGGAACACCAGGGCAGGTCAAGCTGGATACGCAGCCAGCGCGACGAGTACGACAACGCCATCCGCTATGGCGATTATGTGCTCGGTACGCTGATCGGCATGACGGAAAAGGCCAAGACGGACCGTGCCGCGTCGCTGCTGTTCGTTTCCGATCACGGGCAGGAAGTGGGTTACAACCGCAATCACGCGGGCCATTCGGCCTCGGACAAGAGCGGCTATGAAATTCCCATGTTGATCTGGAATAACCGGCAGGCGCCGCAATCGGCGGCCGCGCGCGCCGCGCTGGAAAGCCGGCCCTACCAGACGGACAAGCTCGATGCGACCGTGCTGGGCTTGCTGAAGATCGAGACGCGCTATTACGCGGCGCAGGACGATATCCTCAGCAGCGCCTTCTTGCCCGTACAGCGCTTCATGAATGGCTTGCGCTACCAGCGCGCCGCACCGCTGGCCCGCTGACGCGGCAATGAAAAAGGCCCGGCGCCGCCGCAGTGTGCGGCGGGACCGGGCCCTCGGGTCTTGCTGATTCCTTGCGGATTACTTCTCGGCGAACGCGCGCTCGACAACGAAGTCGCCAGGCGTCGAGGTATTGCCTTCCTTGAAGCCACGGGCTTCCAGCATTTCTTTCAGGTCGCGCAGCATATCCGAGCTGCCGCAGATCATGACGCGGTCTTCGGCAGGATTGAGTGCCGGCACGCCCAGATCTTCGGCCAGCTTGCCGTTTTCGATCAGTTCGGTGATGCGGCCCATGTTGCGGAAGTCTTCGCGCGTCACGGTCGGGTAGTAGCGCAGCTTGTCGCTGACCATTTCGCCCAGGAACTCATGCTTCGGCAGGTGCTCTTCCAGCAAATCGTGGTAAGCCAGTTCATCGACCTGGCGCACGCCGTGCACGAGGATCAATTCGTCGAAGCGCTCGTAGATGTCCGGATCGCGCACGATGCTGAGGAAAGGCGCCAGGCCGGTGCCCGTTGACAGCATGTACAGGCGCTTGCCTGGCAGCAGGTAGTCGGACACCAGGGTGCCCGTCGGCTTGCGGCCGACGATGACGGTGTCGCCCACTTGCAAGTGTTGCAGGCGCGACGTCAATGGACCGCCCGGTACCTTGATGCTGAAAAATTCCAGGTGGTCTTCGTAATTGGCGCTGGCGATACTGTAGGCGCGCAGCAATGGCTTGCCGTCGACGCGCAGGCCGATCATGGTGAAGTGGCCATTCGAGAAACGCAGCGACGGGTCGCGCGTGGTGGTAAAGGAGAACAGGGTATCCGTCCAGTGGTGCACGCTTAAAACGCGCTCTTCATTCATCGAACTCATAGTATTTGTTGGCTGGTCAAAAAAATGGTTAGTTGCTGGCAACTGCTGGCAAAAGTGAAACCCTGTGTAGGCCCAGACGCTATTGTACCGGCCTCCACACGAAATTGTTACCGTCTATCGCCGCCAATGCTGCCGCACACGGTGCCAACATTATAGTGCGGCTGGCAAGTTTGGGCTGAAAACCACCGTGAAAGACGCAGGCGGCATGCGGACTCTTGACCTGGCTCACTTTTCCGCCGCGTCCTGCGCAGCGGCGTGCATCTTGCAGGGTTCATTGCGCTGCTCAGGTCGTAGTCAAGCCAGTTGAAGGCGCCACCGCGCTTCCTGCGGCAGGATTTTCGTGTTATCCACCTTAGAGTTAAATCAGGCAATGCCCGTTGAGATATTCAACGGGGTCTGCACCATAAAAATATGCAGCTCTCATATTATTTAATAAAAAATAAATGTTGACATTTTTTTTGTTTTGGATAAAGTTGTTTTGCTCTATAAGCAAGGGGGGAATCCCTGATATTTTCTGTCAACCTGTTTCATTTTTTATCGCGAGAAATAATGAAAGCTGAAGAAAAAGAAGTTGTTGTGAAAGAGCGTGCGCTGGGCCGTATCCTGGCACGTGAACTCAGTAATGAGGAAGTGGCTGCCGTTTCTGGTGGCCTGGATTCGGACTCCCAGCCAGGCGGCGATTACACGCCGACGGGAAAACCTGAAGCTGACTGCGATTAAAAAGTTCGCTCTGCCGCATGACATCGCGGCATTGACTGAAATAGCGCCATGCATAAATTAAGCATCATTATCGTCTTGCTTGGCCTGCACGGCATGGCGATGTCCGCACCAATCGCGGACTGTCCCGCAGAACTTGCCCGTCAAACGGCACAAGTTGCTTCAATGTCGCTCAAAGAGTTTGATTTGACTCCCGACAGCGGCTGGCGCGTGCTGGCCGACGCACAGTGTTTTTCCGAGGCCGAGTCCATACTAAAGCGCTATCTGGAAAGCAATGGCCCCCAATCGAGCCTGTTTATTCATCTGGGACAGATCGAACTCAGGCTGGACAAGCGCGTGGAAGCAGAAAGAAATTTCATGCTCGCCTTACGCCCTGGCGATAGCGCCAATCTTCCCTTCAAGTTCAATGATTTCGTGCTGGCGTTGGCTGCTTATGCGGCCGGAGATCGGACGAAGTTCCTGACACATTACGCAATAATCGAGCGGCATGCCGAAAATATCGGCAATGGAAGGAATCTAAAATTATTGACGGCCATCCGCGATAATTTCGACAGAAAATATCTCGACATTCTAAATTCATTAAGATAAGTCTGATAATGAAAAGAGAGAATGCCGATTTGCCATTTCATGTACATTTTATTGCGTGAATTCAGCTTGTAAAACCGTGGCGACGCCGCTAATAAAGCCGGACTGATGTCTTTTTCCGGAAAACGCCGGCAATTCCGTTGACGGATCCCCGATCGTTCCCTTACCTGAGCGTTATCAATGAAATTCCTCATTCCTACCCAAGTTTATGACACGCACGCGCTGGCCGTTGCCGCCGCGCTCAACAAGCGGGGGCACGAAGCAATCCGGTGGTTTGTTGCCGATTTTCCGGACCGGCAAACGGCGTCTGTCATCATGTCCAATGATCAAAGTCCGGAAATGCGCGTGCACGGCCCCCGGTTCTCTGAAACATTTGAGGATGTCGACGTGCTGTGGTTCAGGCGCCCGACCATTCCTACGGTACCGGGCAATATCGACCCGGAGGATTATCCGTTTGCCATGCAGGAAAACTGCGCCTTCTATCAATCCGTCTGGTCGCTGCTGGTGGACCGTGCGAGCTGGATCAATCCCTATCGCGAACGCCGCCTCGCAAAAAGCAAGTTATATCAGCTTCGCCTGGCGCGCGAGACAGGCCTGTCCATTCCCCGGACCCTGGCGTCCAACGAGCCGGCGGTGGTGCGGGCTTTTCTTGCCGAGGGCAATAAAATTTACAAACCTTTCCGGATATGCGAGTGGAGCAATGAAGAAGGGACGGCGCTGTTGCAGACAGCTGCCATTTCGCCGGAACAGGTGTTTTCCGATCATGCCCTGCAGGCGGCAGTGGGGATTTATCAGGAACGCATCCACAAGAAACATGAATTGCGCGTGAATTATTTTGGCGGCAAGATCATCGCGGTCCAGCTGGAAAGCCAGGGCAACAGCAAGAGCGCACTGGATTGGCGCGCTGTCGCGCCTGAAGAACTGGCACCCAGGCAGGTCGATTTGCCGCCTGCCGTCGAAGCCAAATGCCATCAGTTGATGGCTCGTTTGGGGCTGTTATTTGGCTGCATCGACTTGATGGTGACACCAGACGACGATTATGTCTTCCTCGAAGTCAACGAGATGGGCCAGTTTCTCTGGATCGAACGGGCCAATCCCGATATCAGGATGCTGGATGCCTTTTGCGACTTCCTGATTCGCTCGGCTCCGCCGCAGCTCGCCCAGGCCGAATTGGCCAATACCTCGACCAATACTTCGGCCAATACTTCTTCATATAAGAGTACGTTTGGCACGGCGGAGTACCGGCAGCAATTAAGCGACGATGAGGCAAACCATGCGCGCCGCGATCCTGCCTATGGATTGGCTGAATATTACATTTGATGTGCTTGCCTGCGTGGCTTGCAGCATGCCGGTACGCTGGCGCCTGGCGCGCAGGGCGTCTCCGGGAGGGATGTGGGCCTGAGTTGATGGGGCGGATGCGCGACATGTCGCTCACAGGTCAACGATTTTCAAGATAGTTGACTAGCGGTAGCGCTAGAGGGCAGGGGCCGCACCAACCTTGCGTGTATGATATTGCCGAACAGAATTGTTGGGCATCTGTCATCTTGCGGGCGCGTGGTTTGTGCGCCTTCCAGCCCATGAATCTGCGTGCACGATTCCGACCGCGAGGATGCCCGGCCCACAGCGAAAGGTAATAAAGATGTATAAAACAGTGCGCGACATGTTCCTGCATTTCAAGGAAGCCGTCCCATTCCGCCTCGTTCCCGCCCTGATTTGCACGGTCTTGCTGGTGAGCATGCTATTGCTGCCGGCGCCCGATGGCTTGACGCCCAAGGCCTGGGGCCTGGTGGCGATCTTCCTCACCACGATTTTGGCGATCATCCTGAAAGTCATGCCGATCGGCGTGATGGCGATGATGGCCATCGTCATCGTGTCCTTGTCGCAAGTGACGTCGACCTCGTCCAAGGGCGCCATCACGGATGCGCTCAGCAGTTTTTCGAATCCCCTGATCTGGCTGATCGTCGTGGCGATCCTGATTTCGCGCGGCTTGAAAAAGACGGGATTGGGCAGCCGCATCGGCTTGCTGTTCATCTCGCTGCTGGGCAAGCGCACCATGGGCATCGGCTATGGCCTGGCGATTTGCGAACTGGTGCTGGCACCGTTTACGCCAAGTAATACGGCGCGTGGCGGCGGCATCGTCCACCCCGTCATGAAATCGATCGCCAACGCCTTCGATTCGGACCCGGCCAAGGGCACGGAAAAGAAAGTCGGCACCTATCTGGCCCTCGTCAACTACCACGCCAACCCGATCACGTCGGCTATGTTCCTGACGGCCACGGCGCCGAACCCGCTGGTGGTCGACTTCGTGGCCAAGGCCAGCGGCCAGGCTTTTCACCTGACGTGGACCACCTGGGCCCTGTGCATGCTGCTGCCGGGCCTGGTCTGTCTGCTGGCGATGCCGTTGATCATCTACTGGCTGTCGCCGCCGGAACTGAAAGCCACGCCCGACGCCGTCACCTACGCCAAGGCGGAATTGAAAAGCATGGGCCCGCTGTCGCCGTCGGAAAAAGTCATGCTGGGCACCTTCGCCTTGCTGCTCTTGCTGTGGGCCAACGTCCCAGCCATGCTGTTCGGTCCCGCGTTTTCGCTCGATGCCACGGTCGTCGCCTTTGTCGGCTTGTTCGTGCTGATCATTACCGGCACCATCGACTGGGATGACGTGCTGTCGGAAAAGAGCGCCTGGGACACCCTCGTGTGGTTCGGCGCGCTCGTCATGATGGCCGAGCAATTGAACAAGACGGGCGTGATCGCCTGGTTCTCGGCCGGCATGAAGGCGGCGATTATCGCCAGCGGCATGGACTGGCTGCCGATCGCCGGCGTCCTCGTGCTGGTGTTTGTCTTCTCGCATTACTTCTTCGCCAGCACGACGGCCCATATCAGCGCCATGCTGCTGGCCTTCCTGACGGTGGGCCTGCACCTGATCCCGGCCGAATACCACGTGCCGTTCATGCTGATGATGACGGCCGGCTCGGCCATCATGATGACACTGACCCACTATGCGACGGGCACCTCGCCCATCATCTTCGGCAGCGGCTTCGTGACCATGGGCAACTGGTGGCGCGTCGGTTTCATCATGTGCGTGGTGGAACTGCTGATCTTTGCCGTCGTGGGCACCACCTGGTGGAAAGTGCTCGGCTACTGGTAACGCAAGCTATCACCGCCGCTACAGCTGGCGCGCCAGGCTTTGCACCGTCGCCAGGCAGTGCTTGAGCTCGCCGCCCGCGGCGCGCTTCCACAGGGCGGCCGCCTGCGACCACGCCTTTTGCGCCAGCAAGTCCTTGATTTCTTTCTGCAATTCGCCCGGCAAGCCGCCGAACTGGCGCAGTTCCAGTGTACGGGGCTGGCCGTGGCGGCCCGCCGGGTCGCTTTCTTCCAGCGCAGCATGCAGGCTGCCGCAACGGTGCGTGATGCCGGCGTCGTCCACGGCCGCCAGCGCCAGATCGGGCGCTTCCTCCAGATCGTAGCCGAGGTCGCGGCAAGGTTCGTCGATCAGCTGGGCAATGTTATAGATCGTCAATACCTGCGCGGAACGCACCACGTCCGTCAGGTCGTGCACGTCGACGCCCGCGTCCAGCAGGCGCTGCAGGGCAGGGGAGTTGATGAAGGGAAAGCCTGATTCTCCCAGTTCGCGCCAGCGTTCCAGCCACAGCGGCCGCGGCATGGACTCGTCGATGACGTCGGACCACAGGCCGCGCAGCAGCAACTGCTGCAGCAAGGGACCATATTTCTTCTGTTGAATATCTTGCGCGAGGGCGTCTGCCTGCGCCGCATCGATGCCGCATTCCTGCAATCGCCCGGTGATCGTTGTCATTCCCGCCGCCAGCCTTTCCATTTCATCTTGTCCAGGCGGCATCATATACGCAAGCGGGCGGTTCCCGCATGCACGCTTGATGAGTTGTTGTAGATCAAAGCCTGTTTTGCGGACCTGCGCTAATATCCATTAAATAAGCGCAGTCAGCACAGTTGAATATCGAGCCTGATATGCGGGTATTTCAAGCGGCACCAGGTATTTACCTGAGCCGCTTGAATCACGCTGGAAATTAATAAAAAACGATTAGTTCTTCAGGCTGCAAAAGGAAGCATAGTGGTCCTGCGTGTAATAGCGTTCCACCAGCTTGCGTTTGCCCGCCGGAGTCTGCACGAGCAATACCGCGCGATGCGAACCTGCTCCGCCATCGCCGCCGATACCCAGATAATATTCATAATAAATCTCGTCCTTGCCGGCGGCAGGGAGACGCTTTTCATTATTATTGAAGACGGTATTGCCCGGACCGCCCGCCACCGCGCTCGTTTTCGCGTTGCGGTATGCGTCGTATTCGCTATTTTGCGGGGTGGGCAGGGTTTTGCTGGGTTCCCTTTTGCCGCAATCGGGGATTTTTGCCGCATAGGCTTGGGAAGAGAACAGGGCGCCTGCCACGATAAGACCAAGCGACCAGGTTGTTGCGCGTTGAATTTTCATCGGTAAGCTTTCGTTGGTGCTGCGTTCAATGGATGGGCTATTGCGGATGCGGCCGGAATCCGGGCGGCCGGTGTCATCACTGCAATGCTGAATATAGTTGGATTTTTAAAAAAATTACTATTCAATTGTCACTCTTCGATAAATAACCATATATTTACTTCAGGGAAACTATATGGGATGCATTGCAGAAAATAAATCCAAGGCAAGGAATGGGAAGCAGCCGCGCCGCCATTTGCATTAACGTGACAATGTTTGAGTTTTTTTGATCGGCAATTCGTTATGCTTCGAAGAAGTTACTGGCAAAAAGCAAGCCAGTCCAGGCGTCGCGTTTTCCCGATATTCTGTTGTCGGGTATATTCGAGCCGGAATAAAGGATGACTTCATTGATTTAAATCATTAACCTCTGATAGGAATCTGCATGAGCCATGACCACCTCGGTTGCGCCTGCTGCAACCTGCCACACCTGCCTACGCTGACAAGCGGCCTGTTGACGGGAACCGCACTCAGCGGCGAACTGGACACGGCGTTCCAGCAGGCATATCCCCAGCACGCCCAGAAACTGACGCCGCAAGCGACGATTTTCCATAACGGTAACATTCATACCATGGCTGCGGATGGCAGCGACCAGGTGGCGGCGCTGGGTATCGCCGGCGGCACCATCATTGCCACCGGCACGCTGCACGAGGTGCGCCAGGCCATGCAGCCGCATCAGGCAAGCGAGGTGGACCTGGACGGCCGCACCTTGCTGCCGGGCTTCGTCGAACCCCATATGCACATCCTGCCCAGCGCGCTGTACAAGAGCTGGCTGTCGCTCACGCCGTTCCTGAGCGCACCCCGGCAGCAGGAACTGGATCCGGAATACAGTTTCAAGAGCATCAGTTGGCGAATTGGCGCGGCGCTGGGGCAGACGGACCAGCTGCCGAAAGACAAGAAAGGCAACCCTTGGGTGCTGGGCTTCGGCGTCGATCCCTCGCTGATGCAGTCGTGGGAAGACATCGCCGCCAGCGAACTCGATAAGCTGAGCAGCACGGTGCCCATCCTGCTGATGAACTCGTCCGGCCACCTGGCCTATCTCAATACCGCGGCACTGGAGGCGGCGAACATCGAGGACAGTCCTTCCGGCGTGCTGACCGAAATCAGGATCGCCAAGGCGCTGCTGGTTGCGCCGCTGCCCAAGCTACCGGAATTTATCGCGTGCCTGAAGCAGGTGCTGGACAATGCCTCGGCCATGGGCTTTACCAGCGTCTTCGACGCGGGCCTGGGCGCCACCGATGCGCCGCTGGTGGAAATCGGTTTGCTCAAGCTGGCGGCCCATCTCGGTCCCGTGCGCATCGGTGCGGCGCTGTTCACCAAACCCGACGAAAAAGCACTGGACAATTGGCTCGATCATTACAAGCCGGACCTGGACAATCACGGCGACCAGCGTTTCAGCATCAAGGCGATCAAGCTGATCGCGGACGGCTCCAACCAGGGCTTGACCGGTTATCAGAGCCAGCCCTATGCCTGCTCGGATGAACATTCGATACCTGAGGTGCCGCCCACCGGCTTGAGCAACTACCCCGACACGTCCGTGTTTTCCCGCATGCTGGACAAGGCGGTGGGGCGCGGCTGGCCCGTGCTGGTGCACGCCAACGGCGACAAGGCGGTGGAATATGTGCTGAACAGCTACGACAAGGTACTGACGCCACGGCCAGGCGGCATCAGCGAAGAGGAAGCGCAAAAGCGGCGCCAGCTGCGCCTGCGCGTCGAGCACGCCTCGCTGCTGAATGACGAGGCCATCACGAAAATGGCGACACTGCAGCTGAACCCCAGTTTCCTCATCGGCCACGTCGGCTATTGGGGACACACCTTCCAGCAGACCATCTTTGGCCAGGAGCGGGCCCAGTTGCTGGACCGTTGCCACTCGGCATTGAATGCGGGCATGCACATCAGCTTGCACTCGGACCATTTCGTCTCGCCGCTGGGCCCCTTGCGCATGATGGAGCAGGCGGTGTTCCGCACCATGGAAGGTGCCCCAGGGAAAGAGGTGCTGAATCCGGACGAGCGCATCAGCCGCATGGCGGGATTGCGCGCCGTCACGCTTGATGCCGCCTGGCATTGCCACATGGATCATCTGGTGGGCTCGCTGGAAGCCGGCAAGCGGGCCGACCTGGTGATCCTGGCGCAAGACCCGCTGGACGAGAACGTGCGCAAGCTGCGCGACATCGTGGTGGAGGAAACCTGGCTGGCAGGGGTGAAAGTGCACAACGCCGCCACATCCGCAGGGGCAGTGACGCGATAAGCGGCTGTAATGTAAAAGCCCCCGATAGCTGCAGGCAGCTATCGGGGGCTTTCAGTTACTGCGGGGCGTCACAGGGTCAGGCCAGCTTGTGCTTGCCTGCCGAGAAACGGTTCCAGCCATAGCCGGCGACGATGATGGCCAGGATGGCAGCCTGCGCCAGCAAGGTTTCCAGGGTCGGCAAGATGCCCAGCAAGTCGACGCGCATGAAATCGACGGGGGTGACGCCGACCCAGCCCGCTTCCTGCAGCGCGGCCACGCCTTTGCCCATCAAAATCACGGCCAGCACGGCCACGAAGGCGGACGTCCACGAGAAGAATTTGCCGATCGGCATGCGGGCGCTCGTGCGCAGCAAGGCCCAGGCGATCACCACCAGCAGCACGATGGCCACGAGGAAGCCGCCCAGCAGGGCGCCGCCATTGCCGTCCGCCGCCAGGGCGGAATAGAACAGCACGGTTTCAAAGACTTCGCGATAGACGGCGATGAAAGCCAGCGCGAACAGGCCCCAGGCGGAGCGCCGCGACATCGCCGCCGTGAGTTTTTCGTGCAGGTATTCCTGCCAGCGGCCGGCGCTGCTCTTCTGGTGCATCCACAAGCCCACGCTGAGCAGGACCAGGGCCGCAAACACGGAACCGAGTCCTTCGCTCACTTCACGGCTGGCGCCGCTGATGGTCACCAGATACGTTGCCGCCACCCATGTCAGGCCGCCTGCCACCAGTGCGCTGGCCCAGCCCGCATGCACGTAAGGCAGCACATCGTTGCGCTTGGCCTTGCGCAGGAAGGCGATGATGCCGATCACGATCAGCAGCGCTTCCACGCCTTCGCGCAGCAGGATCGTCAGGGCGCCGATAAAGGTCGTCATCGGCTCGGCCTTGGCGTCGCCCAGCTCCGCTTCCACGTGGGTAAACAGTTGCTGCAGCTTTTCTCCCGCCGCCTCGGCCTCGGCCACCGTGCCCTTGGCCACGGCGGAACGGTACGCCAGCATGGCGTTTTCCACGGCCAGCAGCAAGGACTTGTTGCGCGCGCCGACCATCGGCTCGATCGGCTCGAAGCCGTCCAGGTAGGCGGACAGGCCCAGGCGCGTGGCGCCCGCGCGGTCGCCCGCATGCATGGCGGCCAGGCTTTCCGCCAGGCGCAAGCGGGACAGGGCCAGGCCGGCCGGCTTGTGCGCCTCGGCCTTGTCCGGGTGGCTGCGCAGGTAGGCCGTCAGCGCCTGCGCTTCGTCCGCGCCCAGCTTGGCGGCCACGGCTTCCTGCGTCAGGGTCGTCACGGCAGCCAGGTCGGCGTACAGCTTTTTGCTGCGCGGATCGTCCTGCCACAGCTTTTCGCCGCGCGCGCTTGCCGCCGCGTCGTGCGACATGCCGCCGATATAGAACGCCAGGTCCCAACGTTCGTTGTCGGACAACTGGCCGAAACTGGCCATCGAGGTGCCGGACACGCCTTGCGAAATGACCTGGTACAGGGCCATCAGGCTGCGCGACTGCGCCCGCTCGGCATCCGTGAAGGCGATCGGTTTCGGTTCCAGGCTGGCCGCCAGCGGACCGTCGCCGCCGCCGGCCACGCCGTGGCAAGACGCGCACTGGGCCGCGTACAGGGCCGCGCCGCGCGCCAGGTTGGGCAGCACTTTCGGCGCCACGGGAATCGGGTAGGCGGCAATCAGCAAGCCGTTCGCGTGGTGCGCCAGGCGCTTGACTTCCACGCCGTCCGCCTTGGCGACGACGGCCGCGCGCAGGTCGGCGATGGCGGCGGCAATGGCCGCCTTGGAAGCGTGGGCGGGCAGGGCGGCGATCTGCGTCGTCGCGTTGTCCGTGAAATCGAGCATTTCCGCGTATTCCGCTTCGCTGACCACTTTGCCGTGCTCGACGGCACCGCTGTAATCGACGGCAACATAATCGATCAATTGCCACAACTGCTTGGCGCCGGCACCCTGGTCGGCCACTTGCGCTTGCGCGCCGCCTGCCAGTAAGAGGCTGAGGCTGGCGGCCACGAGCGGATAGCACACGAGCCATTTCTTGATAGAACTGAACATGATTCTCATTCTCATTTGTCGTTAACCCGGCGACTATAGGACAGACAGTGCGGGGTGTCAACGGCGCACGGGCGTGCGCGGGTGCAAACAGCGCTATCCTGGTCAATATGCTTGACCAGGACGGCGTGCCTGGAGAATGAAACGAGGGGGGAAGGTTATTGCTTCGATGCCGCTTTCGCGTACAGGCCCCTGGCCAGTCCGTTGTCCGCATCGTCGACCTTCAGGCCGCCCTTGACGACGCGCAAGGCCAGCTTCTGGAAGGCCTGGCCCCGCAACCACTGGGGATCGGTGACGGCGAACGCGGCGATGCGTTCCTGCGCGCGCTCGGCCGGCACGGCCAGCCATCGATAGTCGGCCTTCGATCCCTGGCGGCGCAAGCCGGCGCGCACCCAGCGTTCCGATGCCGGCATGCGGACGATGGCGTCGCCGTTCGCCACGCTGACGGCCGTGGCCGTCTTGCCGCTTTGCGCTTCGAACTTCACTTCCACGCCGGGCATCGGCCCCACTTGGGGGTAGCCGACGATGGCCACCCACATGCCCGCTTCGGCGGGTTTCTGGATGCGCATTTCCGCTTCCTCGAACACGCGAAACTGCGGCTCCTTGCCGCCGTTGCCCGTCTCCAGGGTCACCAGGTCGCCGGCAACGCGCCACTCGCCGCTGGCTTGCTCGTCGGTATTGCCATAACTGAGCATCCATTCGAAGGTGCCGTCCTTTTTCAGCAGCAGTTCGGAACCCGTTTCCATGACGCCTTGCAGGTAATAGTGTCCGGGCAGCGTGGCCGCAGCCGAGTCTGCCGCGCTGGCCGCGCTGGCCGAAAACGACCAGGCGAGGGCGGCGCAGGCCAGCAGGCGGGAGAGGGATTTCTTCATCGGTATATCCTCGGTGTGTCTTTTATGAAATGCCATCATAGCAACATCAATCGCATTGCCGTCGCACGACACACCGCGCAGCCTGCCGGTGGCGTGCCGCTCAGCTGCCGCTGAAATCGAGCACCACGCGCGAGGCAACCTGGCCATGTTCCAGCCGGCTGAAGATCTCGTTGATGGCCGACAGCGGCTGCAATTCCACGCCGGCCTTGACCTTGCCCGTGGCGGCGAAGGCGAGTGCCTCGGCCATGTCCTGGCGCGTGCCCACAAAAGAGCCGCGTATCGTCACGCAATTGGCGACCACGTCGAACAGCGGCGTCGGGAAGTCGCCAGGCGGCAAGCCGACCAATACGCAGGTGCCGCGCTTGCGCGTCATCGCCACGCCTTGCTGGAAGGCATCGATCGACGGCGCCGTGATCAGCACGCCGTGGGCGCCGCCCCCGGTCGCTTCGCGCAGGGCCGCGACCGGGTCGCCCTGGCGCGCATTGATGGTCACTTCGGCGCCCAGGGCGCGCGCGTGCTCCAGCTTGCCTTCATCGATGTCGACGGCCGCCACGCGCAAGCCCATGGCCACCGCATATTCGATGGCCAGGTGGCCCAGTCCGCCGATGCCGGACACGGCCAGCCACTGGCCCGGCCGCGCGCCCGTTTCCTTGATGCCCTTGTAACTGGTCACGCCGGCGCAGATGATGGGCGCCGCCTGCACGGCGGACAAGCCGGCCGGAATGTGCGCGACGTAGCGCGGGTCGGCCAGGATGTATTCGGCAAAGCCGCCATTCTTGGTGTAGCCGCCGAACTGCGCCTCGGCGCACACGGTTTCCCAGGCTGCCAGGCAATGTTCGCAATGGCCGCAAGCCGAGTACAGCCAGGGCACGCCGACCCGGTCGCCCAGCTGCACTTCCGTCACGCCCGTACCCACGGCCACCACCAGGCCGATGCCTTCGTGGCCGGGAATGAACGGCGGCGTCGGCTTGACGGGCCAGTCGCCGCGCGCTGCATGCAAGTCCGTGTGGCACACGCCGCACGCTTCCGTCTTGACGAGGATCTGGCCGGGGCCGGGCACCGGCACGGCGACGTCGCGCAGCACCAGCGGTTGACCCAGCTGTTCGACAACGGCGGCTTTCATGGTGGTGGGGATCATGTTATTCCTTGTGTAGTGGTGAATGCGTAATGCAGGACGCAGGCGCTCTGCCATGGTCTGTTCAACAGAGGCTTGCGAATGATCATATTCTGCTGCACACAATAGGAAAATTGATTGATCTACATCAACATATACCGGGAGGGAAGGCGATAAAAAAAGCACCTGGAACGGTGCTTTTTCGCTGGCGGCTGTTTAGCCAATCACTTGCCGGCACCGAGGGTTGCCAGCGGCTGCGGGGCATACAGCGCATTCTGGAAGGCCGGCACGTATTCATAGCTCATCATCTTCCCCAGCTTCAATGATTTGATATACGTGGAAAAACTGCCGTCGCCCAGTTTCAGGTCGACCGATTCCGCGCGCGTGCTCGATGCATGGCTCAGCAGGCGGGAAACGGCATAGCCATACGTCAGCTTGCCGCCGCCATCCTTGTTGGTGAAGCTGTTGCTCACCACCTCGGCCTCGTGCGACAGGTCGCCCAGCTTTTTGCCTTCGAAAACAAAATCCAGCTTGCCCGTCGCGCTGTCCGTGACGGCAAAGGAAACGCTTGCCTCAGTTTCCTGTATGTCGATACCGGTCAGCCACTTGGGCAAGTTGTAGCCGACCACGCCACGCACCCTGGCCAGCTCCGTATTGACGGGAAGCTTGAGCACATAGCCCCAGAAATCATGGGACAGCGATTGGCCCAGCAAGGTAAAGGGGCCAAAACTGGTGGCGCCGGGCTTGTTGGTCACAATCGCCAATGAAATTTCATTGTAGCTGTCGTTGTCGCAGTATTCGTAGGCGTAGGCCGTCAACGCCACGGCACCCCGGCCTGGCCACACTTGCAGCGGCTGGACTGCCTTCAATATGTCTTCCGGCATCAATTCCTTCAAGCGGGCAAGGTCGGCCGTAAATACCGCCGTGATCTTGCGGTTCTTGTAATAGAAATTCGGCGAATACGAGGCAAAGCCGATGTCGACCTTTTCTTTCCGCATGCCCTTGAACCAGCTCAGGTCAAGGTCCGGCGCTTCCGACGCAATGACCGATAAGGGCGGATTCGAGCGGAAGCGCTCGTACAGGCCGCCAGCGGCCACGGGGACGGCATGGCCGGCGATATCGATGATGACGGGCGTGCTTTCGGCAGGATTTTCGGCCCGCGCCGGGCTTGCGGCTAGACTCAGCATCAATGTCGATACTGAGGCGGCTGCTGCCGCGGCAATTTGCATATTCATGGCTTGCACCTTTAATGTTGGATGTGGAAAAATTCAGTTCAAATCCCGCTATTCATCCTGCGGCGATACTGGCGGTTCCTGATGGCGGTTTCCCATTGCTGCATCAGCAGCGCAAGGGCGGGCGCCACCTGCGGCCTGGTATGCTTGCCCTGGCTCAGGCGCCGCAACTGATACTTGACCATCGCCATGTAGGCGATGGACGACAGCACCTTGTTTTTCCACGTGATGGCCCTGAGCAGGGGGCTCGCCGACGGATCGGCGCGCCATGCCTTGGGCAATTGCGGATCGATCGCCAGCGCCGTTCCCATGCCGGCCATGGCGATGCCGCTGTCGAGCACTTGCTCCACCACTTGGTAGCGGCGTATGCCGCCCGTCACCATGAGGGGCATGCTGGCCACCGTGGCGATCTCCTTGGCGAACTCCAGGAAATAGGCTTCGCGGGCCAGCGTGCGGCCATCGCGGGTCTGGCCATGCATGGCAGGCGCTTCATAACTGCCGCCGGACAACTCAATCAAGTCCACGCCCAGGGTATTGAGCATGGAAACGACCTGCTTGGCATCTTCCGAACTGAAGCCGCCTTTCTGGAAGTCCGCCGAATTGAGCTTCACCGCGACGGCGAAGCCCTTGCCGACGGCTTGCCGCACCCCGTTGACGATGTCGACCAGCAAGCGCGCCCGGTTTTCCAGCGATCCGCCCCAGCGGTCCGTGCGTTGATTGGTCAGCGGGGAGAGGAACTGGCTGATCAGGTAACCGTGCGCCGCATGGATTTGCACGCCCGTAAAGCCAAACCGCTCGGCCAGCCGGGCGCTGTTGACAAAGCGCTGCTTCACGTCGGCAATATCGGCCTCCGTCATTTCCCGCGGCGCCGAAAATTGCCTGGAAAAGTTGCCCATATCCATGGGCACAGGAGAAGGCGCGATGGTTTCCTGTCCCAGGGCGGCGGGCATCTGGCGCCCTGGATGGTTGATCTGCATCCAGATCTGCGCCCCGCGTGACCGTGCGGTGCGGGACCACTGCTCGAAGCGGGCGCCAAATTGCTCGGACTCAAGCACCACGCCTCCGGGGCCCGTCATGGCGCGGCGGTCGATCATCACGTTTCCGGTGATCATCAGGCCAACGCCGCCGTCCGCCCACGACTGGTACAGGCGGATCAGTTCTTTTGACGGCGCGTGGTCCTGGTCAGCCATGTTTTCTTCCATGGCGGCTTTGGCGAGGCGGTTCGGAATGACTGTCCCATTGGGCAATGTCAGTGCGGTAAAGGGTTTCATGCTGATCTCCAAGGTTGCGATAGCCTCACGATAAGCTTTAAGCTAACTTGAAGGTCAAGCCCTGAAATGAAAAAAAATCGCACTGTCGCGTTCGGGACACTGGTTTGAAGAAGGGCCGCTCCCCTTGAACCACAAAAATCCCGTGGCAGCCGATCTGCCGCTTGACATTCAAGTTGGCTTTAAGCTTATAGTTGATCACGCTGTGTTCGGCGGACATGGCCCAGACTACTCAACTATTCGGAGGACGATCCCATGTCTGTTTTCAAGAAACTGCTCCTGGCTGTCATGCCCTTGCTGTTCCTGCAGATGGTTGCTGCTGAACCGGTGTCCCCCATGCGCGATCCGGCCATGGAAAAAGTGCTGATAGTCATGACCAATCATTCCCGATATCCGAGCAGAAACGACCATACGGGGCTGTGGCTCACGGAATTGACGCATGTGTATGATGTGCTGAAGGAAGCCGGGTATGGCATCGACTTCGTCAGTCCCAGCGGCGGTGTGGTGCCGCTGGATGAACGCAGCCAGGGATGGCTGTACATGGATGAGGCGGCAAAAAGTCACCTGAGTGATCCTGCTTTCATGGCATTGCTGCAATCGACAAAAGCTGCGGCCGACATCGATCCCGCTGCCTATGGGGCTGTTTTCTACACGGGCGGCCATGGAACGATGTGGGATTTCAAGGGCAACAAGGACCTCAAGCGCATTGCCGAGGCCATCTACCGCAACGGCGGCGTCGTTTCCTCCGTGTGCCATGGCGCCGCTGGCTTGCTGGATCTGGAGGACGAGAAGGGCGAGCCACTGATAAAAGGGCGCAGCGTGACAGGATTTTCCAACTTGGAAGAATCGCTTGCCGGCATTAAGGACCAGGTTCCCTACCTTTTGCAAAGCGAGGTAGAGAGCAAAGGGGCGCTGTATGCCAAAGGCTTTTTCCCGTTTGGCAGCTTCGTGCTGACGGACGGCCGCCTCGTCACCGGCCAGAACCCTGGTTCCAGCAAGGAAGTGGCGCAAGCTCTGCTCAAGGCTTTACGGAATAACAAACTACAACTTCAGCGGGAAAAATAATGAAAATTGGCGAATTGGCCAAGCGCAGCGGCTTGGCGGCGTCCACGATCCGGTTCTACGAATCCAAGGGCTTGTTGAAAGCCGTGAGCCGCCAATCGAACGGCTACCGCGACTATCCGCTGGAAGCCGTGGCGGTACTGTCGATTATCAGCGACGCGCAGCAGGCGGGCTTTTCCCTGGACGAAATCAAGCAAGTCTTGCCGGAAGATAGTTCATCATGGAAACATGATGAATTGATGGCTGCGCTCAAGAAGAAGATAGCCGATATCGAATCGCTGGAAGTACGCCTGGCGCAAAACAAGGCCCATCTTTTGTCGCTGATTCAATTGATCGATGCAAAACCGGAAGATGTGGACTGCAAGGATAATGCCGCCAGGGTCATGGAAAGCTTGGGTATCGTCGGTAAGAATTAGCAAGCAGGCCGGTTTCGCGGGAAGTGCCCGCGTTTGCCGATGGGCAGTCGCAGGCGTAGGATATTTGCAGGCAGATCAGGGAAGGGGGCCGCTTGTCCAGGTACTGTCAGATGATCGTTACTGCCAGAGATGGCTGCGTGCGCTGTTCAGCAGACGTGCCAACCAGGCGACGCAGCCCCAAATGCGCACCGCTGGAACACATTCCAACTGCGCCGTTTCTTCGACGGCCATCACCACTATCGGCAAGGATGACCCGCACCGTTTCGGCTTTGGCGTGGCCGAGGCAGCTACATAGCAAAGTACTACGGCAAGGAAATGCAGAGCAGGGGGCTTGTGAATTGCGGTCAATTACAAGGGGCGTGTTAAGCCATTGAATGCACAACTGTTTTCACGCCGACTGATCGGCGGTCTGGACCTGTGTATAACGAGGTGAGGTTAAAGCTAGAGCAATAACTCACTTGCATTATAAATTCTAAGAAATAACTTATTTTTTGCCAATGAACACTACTACTGCCATAATGAGATGGCTCCATTACCCTAGGAAAGTTCATAATGCAGAGAGTAAATCTTAAGGACTTTAGCTTCACGCGGAGCTTTGTTTTTTTGCGCCAGACAAAGAGGGTAAAAGCAAAACAGCTCCGGGTCATGTTGAAGGAGATAAGTGTTCGGTCGGAACTGGAGAATGCCGCTCCAATTGTCGTCCGGCACAAAGTTCTTTTGACAGCACTACCGCCTAACTACGGTTCCGTTTCATTCTTACTTGGTGAAACAGTACGCGCGCCTACCTTTGCGAACGGAACTCTTCAAGAGCGGGTTCTTGCTTATGTACTTCTTATCGAAGCAGGCGGGTACGCGGCCATGCAGCTTCGTCATCTGGGTACTATTGACGTGGAGCCGTTGTTTTTAGGGCACTCGCTTGTTCCTTACGGGCAAATTACAAGCGTGCTTACTAACGGTGCCAATATCCTAAAACTTGTCTCAAAAATAATAAACCCTGCGCAAAGTGGGCTGACAGGTCGCGCGTATGAGGGGAACTCCCTACAAAATGAAATGCCACAGTTCGGCAGCGGGAAAACTATCCCGCGTAGTTTGAAGGCAAATGATAATGGAGCAGTGATCTCTGTTACCGCGAGCGCCGCAAGAATTACCGCGTATGGGCCGGCAGTCGATATTGATCAAGTCGGGATGTGGTTTTCTCAGATTCGCGCGATGTTAACAAATAACCACAGATCAACTTTTTTGTCTCGTTTTGCTGAGCCAATAGATTTTGCGACGGCGATGCCCAATCTAACCCCAAGTCTTATAGTTTTCGATACGTTAGGATTACAAACAAAAATTGAACAGGATCGTCTCGTATGGCGTCGGAAATTCAAGAAAGACAATCAACGTAAACTTGCACGTCCGGTTGCAACGCCGCAGATGACGGATTTTCTGATCGGACAACTGTCGAGTAACGCCGTGATTAAGAACGGTGATTTCCCACTCGGCCGCCTAGCGGTGGGCGGAAGCAAAATTAAAGTCGAACTGGACGCTTTTCGGAATTTCACCTTATTCGATGGAAAGAAGGATGTTGCGTTGTCCGCGTATATTAATAGCAAAGACCTCTTCTCTGTCTATTTCGATTCGCCTGATCATGTCTATATGAGTGGCGGAATTTACCGCGACTCTGGTATCGTTGGTGAAACCCTGTCAGTCATTGCAGCGCTCCAAGGCTTGCCAACACTTGCTCTCGCCGATAGGGAAAAGATTGACATTTCCAGAGATAATCCTCACCCAAATAAGGGGGCGCTCAATAACTTCCCTCCCACCTCAGTATTTACTATTGCAGAGGATAAATATCAAAACGCCGACTATATATTTTGCGATGACCTTGGAGATGAGTGGGCTGATCACATCGCAGTTCATGCTGCATCAAAGACCCTAACTTTCATCCATTCAAAACATGGCAAGCCAACTACTGGCGCGTCTAGCCTTCACGAGGTAGTGGGGCAAGCACTAAAGAACATGGGCAATCTACTATGCATGCCCGCAGCAATGGGTCGCAAAATCGCGGGCTATAATTGTTCATATCACGGAACCAATATTCCATTAGTTCGCCGGGCTCCGCCCGGGCTGACGATCGTGCAAATCGAAGATCGGATAATGCAAATCCTTAGTGATAACTTATTGCGCAGAGAAGCGGTTTTATGTTGTTCGTTTTTGTCAGCTGCCGACGTGAGTAATCAGCTAACTAAACTTAAAAACGGCCAGCCGGTACGTTCCCATATCCGCCAGTTGCTCTGGCTGCTATCCTATTTTGTCGCGGCTTGCAAAGAACTTAGCGTAATACCCATTATTCTATGCCGCCCGTAAGCATGCACCAAGTTTACGCGAACCCTGCAACGTGTACTGCCGTAGCGGGCATGCCTGGAGTGATGCCACGGCTGTGCAGTCGGCATGCAGTTTGGCCAGACTTTTGTCATACAGCAGTAAGGCCAGCCGATGTGAGTAGACTGGCCTTGAGGATAGGGTTATATGCATGCAAGTGGAGCGCGCTCATGTACTGTCTTGTTTCTGCACTCTTTTCGTTATTTGACATAATATAAATTATGCGAAGTTATGGATGAATTTGAGAAAACCTCCATTTTGCCATCTCCTCAATCGCAAATGCGATTTTCCCCCTCTGCGCGCTGCTGTCGCTGATATTGCGATGATGTTGGCGATCAGGTCTGGCACGCTCCGGCGCGAGACCACGGTGCCGTTGAATGGCGCGCGGCGCATCGTCCGTTCGTCGCCGACTTCGTCTTCGTTCGTCACCCAGGCTGGGTGCACGATGGCTTATGCGAGGCCCGGTGCTTCGATGGCGTCGGCGGCGCGGCGGAATGGTTTCAGGTGTTGCGCCAGCCTGGCGTTGGTCCATTCGCCGAATGTGCCGGGAACTTCATCGTCGATGCCCATCGACAGGATGAAAACCAGGCGTTCAACACCGGAGGCCCGCATGGCGGCAATGATGCTGCTGGCCTGGTTTTCCATGTCGTCGCCCAGCAGATTGGCGTTAACCAGGACATGGAGTTCGGTGAGGCGTGCCGGCCTGGCGCCTTGTCTCGTGGTAAATTGCCGTCCGTGAGAAGTATCTCCAATACCTACAATGTCAATGAAATCAGGCGTTTGCCGACTATTTTGCATGAGAAGTCTCAAGATCAGCATGACCCGGCAGCCTGCACGCACGGCGTTGCTTTTACCGCATTGCCGGCGCTTTCTATCCCTTGCCGGCGCGCTGGCCATCGCGGCCGTCTTGTGCGGCTGTTCCAGCAAGCCTGGCCCCTGGCCTGCGCGCGCCCTGCCGCCGTCGGCTGCCGTGACGGTCGATGCCACGCAATTCCTGTCCAGAAAACAACTGGTGGACTGGCAAGTCGACCTGGACGAGCGCCGCCTGCGCGCCACGGGTTCGCCCCGGCATGAAGCATATATCGACGTCCTGCATGAACGCCTGGCGCGCGCCGGTGTCAAACAACTGCGCTTTGAACCGGTCAGTTTCCGGCAATGGTCGGTGCAGCCGGAAGACTGGGGCCTGGAAGTTGTCCACGACGACAGGTCTGGCGTGCTGCCCACGGCTGGCTACATTCCGTATTCGGGCGTGACGCCGCCGTCCGGCATTACGGGGCGCATCGCCTATCTGGCGCCGGGGGCCAGTCCCGATGCCAGCCTCGCCGGCAAGCTGGTGCTCGTCGACATGCCCGCCGTGGCGTGGACGGGCAAGGTTTTCCATCGGTCCGCCGTGCATGTCCACGATCCGGACCACGCCATGGGGCCGGACACGCCGTATGCGCGCCAGTTCCAGATGCTGGGGCCGTTCATCACCTTGCTGGACAGCCTGCAGGCAGCCGGTGCGGCGGGCGTGATCGTCATTCTCGATACGCCGCCCATGTCGATGAACGGCTTGTATGCGCCTTACGACGGCAAAGTGCGCCAGCTGCCCAGCATGTTTATCGACCGTGACCGGGGGCGGCGCCTGCGCGAAAGCGTGCTGGCGGGCACGGCGCCTGTCTTGCGGCTGACCATGGCTGCCACCGTGCGGCAGGTGCAGACGCGCAACCTGGTCGGCATCATCCCCGGCAAGTCCGCGGAATTGATGGTGCTGGGCAGCCACACGGATGGCACGAACGCGCTGGAAGACAATGGACCGAACGCCATCGTCGACATGGCCCAGTACCTGGCGCGCCTGCCGCAGGACAGCTTGCCGCGAAGCGTCATGCTGCTGTTGACGAGCGGCCATTTCGCGGGCGGCGTGGGCATGAAGCAGTTTATGGATCGCCACCAGGACGATGGCTTGATGCAAGGTATCGCCACGATGCTCACCATCGGGAACTTGGGTGCGCTGGAAGTGCTGCCTGACAGCAATGGTTACTTGCGCCTCACGGGCAGGTTCGAGCCGGCCGCCGTGTTTTCACCGCGCACGCCGGCCCTGATGGACGCTTCCTACGCCATGCTGAAGCAGGCCGATGCGGCGCCCGCGTTCGTGCTGCCAGCCTCCAGTCCGGCGGGCGATGGCGGTCCGAAGAATGCCGCCTGGCCTGGCGCAGGCCGGTATTTATGGGAGGCGCAGCACATTCCCACGGTGCATTACATCACGCAACCGACCTATTTGCTCTACTAGTGCCGTATGCCGATTTGCGCAAGGAAACGATGCCATAGACCTTGCCTGGCGTTCACCTCCCTTCCCCTCCCTGCTCCCGGCGCCATTCCGGACACCATACCAGCGCACTGGAAAACAGGCACTGGTATGGCCCGCATTGCCCATCTCCTGGGGTAATGCCGCAACTGGTATTGTGATCTTGCGCAAAGAACAAAACCAGTTGACTACCACCTGCAATGCTTGCACTCTGAAAAATCGGACGGTGTCCAGCCGCCCGGCCATGCTAAAAAATACACAAGGAGATGCAAGTGAACCGGACAGTCATGAATACCCTCATCCTTACCCTCTTCGGCGGCACTCTGGCGGCCTGCGGCGGCGGCAGCGGCGACGGATCCAGCGGGGGCGCAAGCCAGTTGCTGGCCGGCGCGACCGCAGCAGTGGCCTGCTACACGCCGTGGAATAGCGGCACTGCCTACAATGGCGGCGGCCAGGCCAGTTACAACTACGTCAATTACACGGCTAACTGGTGGACGCAAGGAAATAACCCGTCGACCAGCAGCGGCGGCGCCGGCAGCGGCCAGCCCTGGACGGCGGTGGGAGACTGCGGCACGCCGACGCCGACGCCGACGCCAACTCCTACCCCAACGCCGACACCGACACCTACGCCGACCCCGACACCTACGCCGACTCCCACCCCAACTCCGACACCTACGCCGACTCCCACCCCAACTCCGACGCCAACACCAACGCCGACACCTACCCCGACTCCAACACCTACGCCAACGCCCACCGGCCTGGCCAAGCACGCGCTGATCGGCTACTGGCACAACTTCACCAACCCCAGCGGCGCCACGTATCCGATCAGCCAGGTCAGCGATGACTGGGACGTGATCGTCGTCTCGTTCGGCGACAACGCGGGCGGCGGCAATGTCAGCCTGACCATCGATCCGGGTGCGGGCACGGAAGCGCAATTCATCGCCGACGTGGCGGCCAAGCGGGCCAAGGGCAAGAAAGTCATCCTGTCGCTGGGCGGGCAAAACGGTTCCGTTTCCGTCGGCAACACGGCCGAAGCGACGAATTTCACCAACAGCCTGTACGCCATCATCACGAAATATGGTTTCGACGGCATCGACCTGGACCTGGAAAACGGCGTTGCGCAAGGCGCGGCCATCCAGACCTATCTGCCGATCGCCGTGAAAAACCTGAAAACCAAGGTCGGCAGCAGTTTTTACCTGTCGATGGCGCCCGAATGGGTGTATGTGGAAGGGGGATACACGAGCTATGGCAGCATCTGGGGCGCCTACATTCCCATCATCAACGGCTTGCGCAGCGAGCTGACGGTGCTGCACCCGCAGTACTACAACAATGGCGACATTTACACGCCGTACGCGACGGGCGCCATCAAGGCGGGTTCGGCCGACCAGCTGGTGGCCACGGCGCGCATGCTGATCGAGGGATTCAATTATGGCGGCAATACCTTCGCCGGCCTGCGTCCGGACCAGGTGGGCTTCGGCGTGCCGTCGGGCCGCAGCTCGGCCGGTTCGGGCTTTACGACGAATGCCGACGTCAGCAATGCCCTGAATTGCCTGACGCGCCTGCTCAATTGCGGCACCATCAAGCCGCTGCAGGCGTATCCGGACTTCCGTGGCGTGATGACGTGGTCGATCAACTGGGACCGCCACGACAACTATAATTTCTCCGTGCCGACGAAGAATGTGCTGAAAACCCTGCCGTAACGGCCCAGGCCCGACTGCGCATGCGAGCTTCGCCGCTCACATGCGCAGCAGCGCCGCGCCCAGCAAGCGCATGTGCAGCGCCACGCCGTGGCGCAACGCCTCCCCTCCTCCTTGCGCATGCTTGATGCCATCCATGGCGGCGACCAGCAAACCGGCCACCTGCGCGGCGGTCGCGTCCACCCGGCGCAGCGCAATATCGCCCGCCGCTTCGGCCTGTTCCAGCGCGCCGGCCAGCGACGCCACCAGTGTTGCCCGCGCCGTCAAGGTGATGTCGGCGGCCAGGGTCATATTGGCGTCGAACAATTCCTGCCCATGGGCGCTGGCGGAAATTTCCGCCATCAAGCCTTGCTGGAATGCCAGCAGCGCCATTTCGATGCGCGTGAAGACGGGGCCGGGTTCGGCCAGCGCCGCTGCCACTTGCGCCATGACGGTAGCATGGGCCCGTTCGGACCCGGCGCGGAACACGTCTTCCTTGTTCTTGAAGTGCAGGTACAGCGCGGCGCGCGACATATCGGCCGCCTGCGCAATGTCGAGCATGGATGTCTTGCGGTAGCCATAGCGGCAAAACACGGCCAGGGCCGCGTCGAGTATGCGCTGGGTCTTGAGGGTGTGGGGTGACATGCTGGCATATTGACATTATATATATATAGTGTCAATATGGCTTTTGGACAAATTACGTCAAAGTGTCAATCCCCCACAGCGAAGGATGGAATCATGCAAGAACAGCACCCTGGCTCCGAAGCGGCCATGCAGGAACAACTGCGCGACATCGAACGCGGCCGCCTGCGGGCGCTGGTCGACGGTGACGTGGCGCTGGCGCGCACCCTGCACGCCGACGATTTTCAGCTGGTCACGCCCATCGGCAGCTTGCTGTCCCGGGAAGAATACCTGGGCGCCATCGCGGCGGGCCACATCCGCTATCTGAGCTGGGAACCGGGCGAGATCGCCGTGCGCGTGCATGGCGATGCGGCCGTGCTGCGCTACCAGGCCCAGCTTGAAATCCATTTCGCTGGCCAGGCCGTGCCCCGCTCGCGCTACTGGCATATCGATAGCTATGAGCGGCGCGCTGGGCGCTGGCAAGCCGTGTGGTCGCAGGCGACGGCGATACGCTGACGGCCATGGCGGCTGCGGGAGGTGTGCGCAGCAGGGGCAATTGATATTTCTCAAACCATAGCCTCAATCTATGGGTTCGGTTGAAATATTTTACTTCCTTTTGTAAATGAGAATCGTTACTATCTAAATCAAGGATAAGCGAATTCAACAGAAAGGAGCATCCCTTGTTCACAGCCATCAAAACATTCAGCCAGGTCTGCACGCACATGTCGATCGCCTTCGGCCTCGCCTACTTGCTGACGGGGTCCCTGGCGCTCGGTGGCTTGGCCGCGATCATCGAACCGATCATCAACGTAGCCCTGTTGCCGTGGCATGAAAAAGCCTGGCACGCGATCCGCCGCCGCTACGCCGCCAGCCGCCTGGGCTTTGTCGCCCTGGCCGGCGAAAAGCTCAGCCAGACGACCCTGCACATGGGCGTGGCCTTCGGCGTCATGTACTGGGCCACGGGGTCCATGGCCTTCGGCGGCTTGCTGGCCGTGGTCGAGCCGATCTGCAACGTGATCGTCCTGCCCTTCCACGACCGGCTGTGGGAAAAAGCCCGCTTTCGCCTGGAAAGCCGCGGCGCGGCCCGCCTCGCCGCTCTGTAGTCTTCCTCTTCTCCCCCTTCCTAGTTCCCTGCCCACACGGGCGGCCGCCGTTGCACCCACGGCGCCGCCCGCTCCAGCTGACCCGCCAGGCGCAGCAGCACGTCATCGCTGGCGTAGCCGGCCATGAATTGCATGCCGATCGGCACACCCTCATTTGACATGCCCAGCGGCACGGACATGGCCGGCAAGCCCGCCACGTTCGCCAGCGGCGTGTACGGTGAATGTTCGAACAGGCGCGCCGTCCAGCCAATACCGTCAAGCTGTTCTTCCTTTTCGCCATAGCGGCCCAGTTGCCACGGCATATCCGGCAAGGTGGGCGTCAGCAGCACGTCGTACTGGCCGAACAAGGCGCCCGCGTGGCGCGTGACCGTGTTGCGCACGTCGAGGGTCGCCACGAAATCCACCGCCGAGACCGTTTTGCCATGGCGGTAACAGGCCAGGGTCGCCGCTTCCAGGGTCTCCAGCGACACGCCGCGCCCGCTCTCCTGCGCCAGGCCATCGATCCACGGCACCAGGTTGGCGCACCAGATGCCGGCATTCGCGTGCACGAACGCTTCCCACGACACGCCCAGCGCGGGCGACACTTCTTCCACGTGGTGGCCCAGGCTTTCCAGCAGGCGCATGGTGGCGTCCAGCGCGGCCCCGATGGCGGGCACGGGATGGGCGCCACTGCAGGCTGCGCGCTGCACGCCGATGCGCAGATTGCCCGGCGCCACGCTCACCTGCGACAGCCAGCCGTGGCCGGGCGGACTCGTCACATACGGCTCGCCTGCCATCACGCCCTGCACGGCATCGAGCAAGGCGGCGCTGTCGCGCACGGTGCGGCTCACGCCCAGCTGCACGCCCAGGCCGCTGAAGATCTCGTCCATGGCGGGGCCGTTCGAGACCCGGCCACGGCTCGGTTTCAAGCCGAACAGGCCCGTCGAGGCGGCCGGCACGCGGATGGAACCGGCCGCATCCGTCGCATGGGCCAGCGGCACGATGCCGGCCGCCACGGCCGCCGCCGCGCCGCCGCTGGAGCCGCCCGCGCTCAAGGCCAGGTTCCAGGGATTGCGCGTGGCGCCGTAGAGCACGGGTTCCGTGGTGGTGGCAAACGCCATTTCCGGCGTGCTCGTGCGGCCGAACGTCGCCAGGCCGGCTGCGCGGAACTGCGTCATCAGGTGGGAGTCAAATGCGGCGACATGGCCGGCGCCCAGGCGGCTGCCCGCTTCGCTGCGGCGGCCCGCCATCGTGACGGCCACATCCTTGATCAGGAAGGGCACGCCGGCGAACGCCGCAGTGCTGAGTGTGCTGTCGATGGCAGTCAAATCCGCCGGCCACAGCTCGACCACGGCATTGATCAGCGGGTTGACGGCGGCGCAGGCGCGCGCGGCCGCGTCCTGCAATTCGGCGGCCGAGACGCTGCCGTCGCGCAGCAGCTGGGCCAGTCCCAGACCATCAAAGCTTGTATATTCATGGAGTTGCATCAGTTTATTCCTGTAATGGATGAAGAGTGGATATCACAGGAACTACTGTAGGGCTTGCGCTATCATAGTGGAAATGAATAGTTGATATACAAGGTATAGCCATGAACAATTTGCACAAGCTGGATTTGCACAAGCTGGACTTGAACCTGCTGCTGACCCTGAACGCCCTGTTGATCGAACGCAACGTCACGCGGGCGGCGGCGCGGCTGCACCTGAGCCAGCCGTCCGTCAGTGTGCAACTGGGCAAGCTGCGCGCCGCCTTCGACGATCCGCTGCTGTTGCCCGGCCCGCGCGGCATGCTGCCCACGGCGCGCGCGCTGGCCCTGTTCGCACCGCTGCAAGCCGTGCTGGCCCAGCTGGAGCAAGTCTTGCAGCCGGAACAGGCGTTCGACCCGGCCACGGCCGAAGTGCGCTGGAATCTGGCGGCGGCCGACGCCACCGAGTATGCGATTCTGCTGCCCATGCTGCCGTCCCTGCGCGCGCAGGCGCCCCTGTCGCGCATGGCCGTGTTCGAAGCCGTGCCGGCGCGCATGGCGCATGCGCTGGAAAACGGCCAGGTCGACCTGGGCTTTTTGGCGCAGGAAGAAGCGCCGCCCGGCTTGCGCCACCGCACCCTGTTCACCGAACACTATGTGCTGGCGGGCCGCCGCGACCACCCGCTGCTGCAAGCGCCGCCCGACCTCGAGCGGTTTTGCACGCTGGAATTCATCGTCGTCTCGCCCAACGGCGGGGGTTTCCGCAGCAACGTCGATACGGCGCTGGAAACGCTGGGCCGGACGCGCAAGGTGGTGCTGTCCGTGCCGCATTTCCTCATCGCCCCTCCCCTGCTGGCCGCGTCCGACATGGTGGCCCTGCTGCCGTCGCGCCTGCTGAAAAACGCCCTGGGCGCCCTGCGCACGTGGGAGCCGCCCGTCACCCTGCCCGATTACGAGATGGCGATGGTGTGGCACGAGCGCATGCACCTGGACCCGGCGCACCGCTGGCTGCGCGAACGCATCATGGCGTGGAACGAAAAGCCCGCGTGAGCCATTGACAAAGAGGGTCAGGCCGTATACTGTCTCGTTTTATTACTAACTAAGTTAGCTATTAATTCGTATGAAGACTGCTGCACTGCCTCGCTGGCCCATTTTACTGGTCATGATCGTTTCCGAGATCATGGACCTTGCCGCATCCACCATCGTCAACGTCGGCGGACCTGCCCTGATCGAGTCGCTGGGCGCCAGTTCCGCCCAGATGCAATGGGTGATCGGCGGCTATGCGCTGGCACTGGGCGCCGGCCTGGTGCTCGGCGGCAGGCTGGGCGACCGCTACGGGCGGCGCGCCATGTTTCTATACGGCTTGGCCGCCTTTACCATCGCTTCGCTGTTGTGCGCCGTGGCGCCGACCATCGCATTGTTGATCGTCTTTCGCCTGCTGCAAGGGCTGGCCGGCGCGATGCTGTTGCCGCAAGGCTTGGGCTTGCTGCGTGAAAACTACCAGGGACCGGCCCTGGCCAAGGTGTTTGGCATCTTCGGTCCCATCCTGGGCCTGGCGGGCATACTCGGTCCCGTGCTGGGCGGGATGCTGCTCGAAGCGAACGTATTCGGCCTGGGCTGGAGAGCCATGTTCCTGATCAATATTCCGATCGGCATCGCCTGCTTCCTGGTGGCGCGCCGTTACCTGCCCCACCGTCCGGGAGACCGCTCCGTCCACATCGACGTCCCCGGCGCCAGCCTGCTGGTGCTGTCGTCCGTGTTCCTCGTCTTGCCGCTGGGCGAGGCGGGAGCGTGGCCGGCGTGGGGATGGCCGATGCTGGCGATGGCGGTGCTGGGTTTCGGCCTGTTCGGCCTGCGCCAGTCCGCGATGGTGCGCGCCGGGCAGACGCCGCTCATCATGACGTCGATCTTCCAGCGCTCCGCCTACACGGCCGGGCTGGCCGGCATCGCCTTGTTCTTTTGTTCGCTCGTCGGCATGCAGCTGGTGCTGACGCTCTTCCTGCAGATCGGGCATGGCTTGACGGCGGGCGAAGCAAGCATTGCCAACCTGCCATTCGCCGTGGGTACGGCCTGCGGCGCCACCCTGAGCGGCGCGTTCCTGGCGGCCCGTTTCGGCCGCAAGGTGCTGCAACTGGGAGCCGGTGTCCAGCTTGCCGGCGTGGCGCTGCTGCAATTTGAACTGGGCAATACGGCGGCATTTTCTGCGTGGCATGTCGTGCCCGGCATGCTCGTCTGCGGCATCGGGGCAGGCCTCGTGATCGCAGCCTTGTTCAGCATCATTCTGGCGTCGCTGGACAACAAGCAGATCGGCTCCGGTTCCGGCGTGCTGTCTGCCGTGCAATCGATCGCCGCATCGATCGGCGTGGCCCTGTTCAGCGGCGCATTTTTTGCCGCGCATCCCGCCCTGACGCCGGACCGGGCGCTCAGCGCCGCATTGACGATCCAGACCTGCATCCTGATCGCCTTCATGGGCGTGACATTCTTCTTTCCCACTGCTGCAAAATCTGAACTTGAGGTAAATCATGCATGACCAGCCAACACACAATCAAGCATTCGCGGCCGACGATCCGCGCGGCATGCACATCGCCGGCGACGTCATCGGCCGCCAGTTGCAGGATATCGCGATCCTGACGCGCGAAACGGCGTTGCACCTGAGCAACGCGATGGGCATCAACCAGACCGATTTGGCTCTGATGGAGCAGTTGATCACGCACGGTCCGCTGTCTCCGAATGAGCTGGCCGCGCGCCTTGCCGTCACCACGGCGGGCGTCACGCTCGTCATCGACCGCCTGGAACGGGCCGGCCACGTGACGCGCGTGCGCCAGCAAGACGACAAGCGCCGCGTGCTCGTCCATCCCGTGCCAGCCTCGGTGGCGCAAACCTACACGCATATCGCGCCGATGCTCAACGGACTGGACGCCGTGCTGAGCGGCTTGTCCGCCGACGAGCGGACGACGATAGAACACTTTCTCCAGCAAGTGATCACGGTTTACCAGACCACTTTGCCAACCACAACAGAAAAGAAAATCAAATGACGATCAAACGAAAAATCCTGATCACGGGGGCCAGCGTTGCCGGCCCGACCCTGGCTTACTGGCTGTCGCGCCTGGGCATGGACGTCACCGTTGTCGAGCGGGCGCCCGAGTTTCGCGATGGCGGACAAACGATCGACGTGCGCGGCGCAGGCAAGCTGGTGGCGCAGCGCATGGGACTCGAGAGCGCCATCCGCGCCAAGACCACGCATGAGGATGGACTCCGGTTTGTCGACGCGCAAGACCGCACGCAGGCGGAATTCGGCATCGGGGCCTTTGGCGGCAACGGTCCCGTGGCCGAGCTGGAAATTTTGCGGGGGGAACTGGCCAAGCTGCTGATCGAGCATGGCCGCGACGCGGTCGACTACCGCTTTGGCGACAGCATCGCCGCGCTGGAAGAATTGCCCCATGGCGTCAAGGTACGCTTCGAACAGGGCGGCGAAGCAGTGTTCGATCTCGTCATCGGCGCCGAAGGCGTCGGTTCGCATACACGCAAACTCGTGTTCGGGGATGAAGTCCAACGCCGCTCGTTCAAACTCTATACGGCCTATTTCACCATCCCGCGCGCGCCGGGCGACGAACGCCAGATGCGCTGGTTCAACGCCCCGGGCGGCTTGAGCGTGTGCCTGCGTCCCGATAACCTGGGCACCACGCGCGCCCTGCTGTCGTTCCAGGAAGCGCCCAGCGCCTATGAAAAACTGCCGATTACCGAGCAAAAAGCCCTGCTGAAGCAGAAATTCGGCGCCCTGAAGTGGGAGACGCCGCGCATCCTGGCGGCCCTGGATGACGCCACCGACCTGTATTTCGACCAGATTTCCCAGGTCAAAATGCCGCGCTGGTCGAAGGGACGGATTGCCCTTGTCGGCGACGCCGCCTATTGCGCCTCGCCCATCAGCGGCATGGGCACGAGCCTGGGCATGTGCGGCGCCTACGTGCTGGCGGGAGAACTGGGACGCCATGACGATCACGCGCAAGCGTTTGCTGCGTATGAAGCGATCATGCGCCCGTATGTTGACCAGGCGCAAAGCGTGCCCACCTTCGCGCCGCGCCTGGCCTCGCCGCACTCGCGCGCCGGGATCGCCATCGGCCATGCGATGTTGCGCATGTCAAACGTGCCAATTATCAAGACGATACTGGCCAGGTTCCTGACGCCCAAGGCGGATGCCATCGCGCTGCCCGAGTATGCATATATGGGCTGAGGCAGGCAGGCGGCTGGCGTTGGCATACACGAATTGTTGCCGCAATGCACTAGGCAAAATTACCTAGTCGATCGAAAGAAACTCCCAATTTTCGCCTTGGGAAGGAATGCGTAAGCTTGGCCCGAATAATAAAGGGTCACCATGAACGCCATTTCCATCCTGCATCGCGGCTCGCGCCGCCCTCCTGCCGTCTTCTTTCCGATCACTACCTGGCTGCTGCTCCTGGGCATGCTGGCCTTCTGCGCCAGCGCCTGGGCCGCGCCCGCCACAGTGCCGTCCAAACCCGTCGCCTCGGCCGAGCTGATCAAGCGCGGCGAGTATGTCGCCCGCCTGGGCGACTGCGTGGCTTGCCACACGAGCCCGAACGGCGCCGCCATGGCCGGCGGCCTGGAATTGAAAACGCCGTTCGGCACCATCTACAGCACGAATATCACGCCGGATGCGAAGACGGGCCTGGGCACGTACACCTTCGCGCAATTCGACCGCGCCATGCGCAAGGGCGTGGCGGCGGACGGACACAACCTGTATCCGGCCATGCCCTACCCTTCCTACGCGAAGATCACGCCCGACGACATGCAGGCCCTGTACGCGTATTTGCAGCGGGGCGTGGCGCCCGTGGCGCAGCAAAACCGCGAAACGGACATGAAATGGCCGTTCAGCATGCGCTGGGGCTTGTCGCTGTGGAACGCCGTCTTCCTCGACGATGCGCCATTCAAGCCCGACAGCGCCAAGTCGGCCATGTGGAACCGGGGCAGCTATCTGGCCCAGGGGCTAGGCCATTGCGGCTCGTGCCACACGCCACGCGGCGTGGCTTTCCAGGAAAAAACCATGGGCCAGGATGGCAGCAGCGGCAAGCATTATCTGTCCGGCTTCACCTTCGACGGCTGGCATGCCGTCAATTTGCGCAATCTGTGGACGCCGGCCGACATCGTGCAATTGCTGAAAACGGGCCGCAACAGCTTCGGCACGGCGGCCGGCAGCATGACGGAAGTCATCACGCACAGCACGCAATACTTTACGGACGGCGACCTCGATGCGCTGGCGCATTACCTGCACGGCTTGCCGGCCAAGCCGGGCGCGCCAGTGCAGCAGAGCAAACCGGCGCCGGCTGTCGCGGCCGGCAACGACGCGCTGTACAACACGCGCGGCGGTCTCGGCTACCTGCAGTTTTGCGCCACCTGCCACCGCCGCGACGGCCGCGGCGTGGAAAACATCTTCCCGCCGCTGGCGCAGAACGACTCGGTGCAGTCGAAGGACGCTACTTCCGTCATCCATATCGCATTGACCGGCTGGCAGTCGGCCGTCACGCAGCAGTCGCCCCGTTCCTTCGGCATGCCCGCATATGACCGCCTGTCCGACACGGAACTGGCGGAAATCCTCACCTTCGTGCGCGGCAAATGGGGCAACCACGGCGCGCCCGTCACGCCCGGCCACATCGCCAAGGTGCGCAAGGAGCTCAAGCTCAAGGCGCCGGATGCGGGCGGCTTCGTCACGCCCCGCTTCGCCGCCCTGACGGCCGACCCGAACGCCAATCAATTGATCCACGGCATGCAGCTGATGACGGAAACCCGCACGCGCCTGCCGCAAAACGTGGGCAATGACCTCAATTGCAGCAGTTGCCACCTGAATGGCGGCACCGTGGCCAACGGTTCGCCCTTCCTCGGCATTTCCGCCTTCTTCCCGGCGGAAGCGCCGCGCGCGGGCAAGGTCATCAGCCTGGGCGAGCGCATCAACGGCTGCTTCCGCCGCTCCATGCACGGCAAGCCCCTGCCCGTGGATGGTCCCGACCTGCAGGCCATGGTCGCCTATATCGACTGGATGAAGGGCGCCACGCAGGCGAACGACAAGGTGCCGGGACGGGGCGTGGCGAAGATCGACCGCAACCTGCTGCCCGACCCCGTGCACGGCAAAAAAGTGTACGCCGAGCAATGCGCCGTCTGCCATGGCGCGAATGGCGAAGGCATCCGCGGCGCCAACGGCGTGGTGGCCTTCCCGCCGCTGTGGGGCGAGCGCTCCTTCAATATCGGCGCCGGCATGGCCCGCACCTACACGGCGGCCGGCTTCGTCAAGGCGAACATGGTGATGGGCCACGGCCAGAAATTCCCGCTGGGGCAAGGCAACCTGTCCGACCAGGACGCCGTCGACGTGGCCGAATATTTTACCCACATGCCGCGCCCGGACTTCCCCGACAAGGTCAAGGATTGGCCGAAGGGCGGCAAGCCCAAGGATGCGCGCTACTGACGCCCCATCGCGTTCGTAATCTGCTACGCTCATGCCACGACCACGCCAAGGAGTCTTGCATGAGCAGCAATATCCACCACGCGGCAGCCGGCGGTTATGCCACGGCGGCCGCCAGCTACGTCAAGGGCCGGCCCGATTATCCCCCCGCAGTGTCGGCCTGGCTGCAGGATAGCCTGGGTCTGGGGCCGGGCGCCACCGTGCTGGACCTGGGCGCCGGCACGGGCAAGTTCACGCCGCGCCTGCTGGACACGGGCGCCACGGTGATAGCCGTGGAACCCGTGCCTGCCATGCTGGCAAGACTGGCCGCGGCCTTGCCGCAAGTCCAGGCGCTGGCGGGTACGGCAACGGCCATTCCCCTGCCCGACGCCTCGGTCGACGCCGTGGTCTGCGCGCAAGCGTTTCACTGGTTCGCCACCCCGGAGGCGCTCGATGAAATCTGGCGCGTGCTCAAGCCGGGCGGCAGGCTGGGCCTCGTGTGGAATCTGCGCGACGCCAGCGTGCCCTGGGTGGCAAGACTGGACGCCATCGTCAACCAGGCGGAAGGCGACACGCCCCGCTACTACACGGGCGCCTGGCGCCGGGCCTTCCCCCATGCGGGGTTTACTCCCTTGCAGGAAACACAATTTTCCCAGGAACACACGGGATCGCCCGAAGACGTGCTGTTCAACCGCGTGCGCTCCACCAGTTTTATCGCCGCCTTGCCGCCGCAGGCGCGCCAGCGCATCGATGACGAGATTGGCCAGCTGGTCGCGTCGGAGCCGGCCTTGCGCGGGCGGGACAGCATCAGCGTGCCCTACCGGACGGCCGCCTTCGTGGCACAAAAACAGGCCGTATAGATGTCTAGTGAACAAGACACAGAACCGCAGCAGGCCGCCCGCCAGGCGGCGACCCCGTCCGACACCTGGCTGGGCAAGCTGGGCCCCGGCCTGATCACGGGCGCGGCCGACGACGACCCAAGCGGCATCGCCACGTATTCGCAGGCGGGCGCCCAGTTCGGCTTCGGCATGCTGTGGACCGTGTGCCTGACCTTCCCTTTGATGCTGGGCATCCAGGTGATCAGCGCCAAGATCGGCCGGGTCAGCGGGCATGGGCTGGCGACGAATATCCGCCGCCACTATCCGAAATCCTTGCTGTACGCCATCGTCGGCTTGCTGCTGCTGGCCAATGTCATCAATATCGCCGCCGACGTGGCCGCCATGGGAGATGCCTTGACCCTGATCATCGGCGGTCCCACCCACCTGTACGCCATGGGCTTCGGGCTGCTGTCCCTGCTGCTGCAAGTGTTTATTCCCTACCAACAATATGTACGCATCCTGAAATGGCTGACCCTGGGCTTGCTGGCCTATGTGGCCACCGTGCTGACCGTGCACATTCCGTGGGGCGAAGTGGCGCTGCGCACCGTCTGGCCCCAGTTCGCCTGGTCGGCCGCCTCGATGACCATGATCGTGGCCGTGTTCGGCACGACGATCAGCCCGTACCTGTTCTTTTGGCAGGCGTCGCAGGAAGTGGAAGACTTGCAGGCGGATGCCGGCGCGCAAGCCCTGCGCCGGGCGCCGGAACAGGCGCCGCGGCAATTCCAGCGCATCAAGATGGACACGGCCATCGGCATGGGCTTTTCCAACCTGGTGGCCTTCTTCATCATGCTGACGACGGCCGTGACCCTGGGCGCGCAAGGCATCACGCATATCGACACGTCGGCGCAAGCGGCGTCCGCCCTGCGCCCCATCGCCGGCGAGTTCGCGTTCGCCCTGTTCAGCCTGGGCATCATCGGCACGGGCTTGCTGGCCATTCCCGTGCTGGCCGGCTCGGCCGCCTACGCCATGGCGGGCGCCTTCCACTGGAAAAACAGCCTGGAACTGGCGCCCCGGGCCGCGAAAAAGTTCTACGGCATCATCGTCACGGCCACCGTGATCGGCGCGGCCCTGTGCTTCACGCCGCTCGACCCCATCAAGGCCCTGTACTGGAGCGCCGTCATCAATGGTGTCATTTCCGTGCCCATCATGGCCCTGATGATGGTGATGGCCTCGCGCCCCGCCATCATGGGCACGCTCACCATTTCAAGACGCCTGCGGGTGCTGGGCTGGCTGTCGACCATCGTCATGGCAACGGCCGTGCTGGCCATGTTTGCCACCATGGCGTTTTGATGCGCATCAAGTCCGTGGCTTGAGCATGCCTTCCACGATGCCCAGCACGGTCTGGCGGGGCAGCAAGCGCGGCAGCCAGGCCAGCAGCCGGTTCGGCCGGCCCGCCACATGGCTGCTGCGGCCCCGGTCCAGCGCGCGCAGCGCTTCATCGACGACGGCTTGCGGCGCCATGCGCTTGCCCACGGCCGCTTCGGGCGCGGCCACCACGTCGAAGAAGGCCGTGTCCGTGGCGCCAGGGCACAGGGCCAGCACGCGCACGCCGCGCTGGCGGTTTTCCGCCCACAGCGCTTCCGAAAACGACAGCACGAACGCCTTGCTGGCGCCGTAGATCGCCATGTAGGGATCGGGCTGCAGGGCCGCCGTGGACGCCACGTTGATGATGGCGCCCCGCCCCTGGGCCAGCATGTGCGGCAAGACGCAGTGCGTGAGTTCCATGAGGGCCGTGCAATTGACGGTGACTTCGGCCGCCTGGCGCGCCAGGTCGATGCTCTCGAACCTGCCATGCGTGGCGAAGCCTGCGTTATTGATCAGCACGTCGGGCGGCATGCCCAAGGCGCACGCCTGTGCATGGGCGTCTTGCGCGGCGCCGGGCAAGCCCAGGTCGGCCACCAGCGCGTGCGCGCAGATGCCGTGGCGTTGGGAAAGCTCCCTGGCCAGCCCATCGAGCACGGCGCCGGAACGGGCCAGCAACAGCAAGTGCGCGCCGCGCGCGGCCAGGGTTTGCGCAAAGACGCGGCCGATGCCGGACGAGGCGCCCGTGATCAGCACGGTTTGGTTGGTGTAGTCGTATGGGAGCATGGCAAACGTGTCGTAGTTGAGAGTGTTTCTAATGTAAACTGTAGACTTTAGTCCACGGTCAAGAGGAAACGATGCGCATCGGTGAAATCACCCGCCTGACGGGCGTCAGCAAGGATACGGTGCGCTTTTACGAGCGCCAGGGCTTGCTGGAAGAAGCGCCGCAGCCAGGCATGACGAATAACTACAAGGAATACTCGGCGCAAGCGTTGCGGCGCATCGAACTGATCGGCCACGCCAAGGCGCTGGGCTTTACCTTGAAGGAAATCGCCGAAGTTATTGCCGTCTGGCAAGAAAACGCACTCGATGCGCAGACCAAACGGACCATGCTGGAAACGAAAATTGCCCAGATCGATGACAAGGCCCGTTCGATGGCCGTGCTGCGCGCCGGCCTCGTCGATGCACTGGCCAAGGTGGAGACGGGTTGCGACGATGCGGCGCCAGTGCATATGAACAAGAATAACGACAAGGAGTACCAATGAGCAACCATTACACGCAATACCGCCACCTGGCGCTCGAGGGCGCCAAGCCTGCCCCCACGGCGCAGCAGATCGCCGCCATCGAAACCTTGCTGGAAGCGCCCTTGCCGCCCGCCTTCCTGGCGTTCTTACGCGTCGCCAACGGCGCCTGGTTCGATTACACGTGCGATGTGCCGGACGGCAATGGCGGCGTGGAAAAAATGGGCTTCAATACCTTTTTCAGCGCCGACGAAGGCGATTTCTGCGATGAAACCCTGGTCGGCGAAATCCGCGCCGCGCGCCAGCATGCGGACATGCCGGTGCGCATCCTGCCGTTCGCCCGCGATGGCGGCAATTCCATGCTCTACCTGGACTTGACGGAAGAAGGCGGCGGCCGGGTGCTGGCCTATGTGCAGGAATTGCCGGAGTGGACGGGCAAGCGCGCCCATGGCCTGATGGAGCTGGCGCCCTCGTTCGACGCCTGGCTGGACAGCCTGTATATCGACCGCGACACGGTGCTGGAGGAACTCGAACACAGCGTTTCGGAACCCTCCCACCTGGAAGCGATGGCGCAGTGGCTCGATATCGGCATGCCCGCCTGGCGCCGCGATGCGGGCATCGCCGCTTTATTTGCTATTAAACAAGTCGAACTGTGCGCTAACGAACAGGACTAGTCCTACGGGCATGGCCGCGCCTGTCCTATGGGTGTGCGCAGGCTGAGGGCTTAACATTGTCATCAGCTTGCATAAAACGCCATACTTGAAAGGATTTCCCATGCCTATCTCCACCACCAGTTCCCGTACCCCCTCCCTGAAAAGCGTGGCCATCGGCGCGGCCGTGGCGCTGTTGAGCGGGATCGCCATCAACAGCATCGCGGCCGCCGCGCCGGGCGCGTACGACAAGCAATTCCTCAGCAAGGCCGCCGATGCGGGCAGCACGGAAATCGCCGCCAGCAAGGTAGCGCAAAGCAAGAGCAGCAATGCAGAAGTGAAGCAATTCGCCGACGCCATGGTTACCGCCCACACGACAGTGGCCGACGCGCTGAAACAGTTGGCCAGCAGCAAGCAGATCGAGGTCAGCAACCAGCCCGGCGCGAAACACAAGGCGCAGATCGACCGGCTGGGCCGCCTGGAAGGCCAGGCCTTCGACAGGGAATATGCGGCCACCATCGGCGTGGCGGCGCACAAGGAAGCCGTGAAACTGTTCACGGATGCCAGCCAGAAGGCGAGCGATCCCGACATCAAGGCCTTTGCCACGAAAACCTTGCCGGCGTTGCAACATCACCTGGAAATGGCGCATGCGCTGCAGGCGGTATTGGCGAAATAGACGGCCATACGCGGGGAAATACTTGCAGTACGTGCTGTACAGCAAGTATTTCTGCTCTTGACATACAATGCGGCAACTTCGTTTTCGGCCATGCCATGACCTCATGCAGCTACTCAAGAAAACCGGCTTGATCGCCGCCGCCTTCCTGTTCCTCATCCTGCTGGCAGGCTGGCTCTTCATCAAGGTGAGCGCGGCGCGCAATGCCACCGTGTATGCCCAGCAATGGAACGACCAGGGTACGTGCGTGATCAAGACCTATGTGCCGCACTACGGCAACGGCGTGCCGAACAACATCGTGCGCGCGTTCAGCACATCCACCTTCTTCCGCGTGTACCACAAGGATGGCACTATGCTGGAAAGCACGGAATGGGTGCTGGACATGCATGAAGACGGCATTCTCGACCATGCCCACTGGGGCCAGAACCGCGCCATCTACCCGACCGACCTCGGGTATGAAGGCTGGACCTTGCCCGAGTGCGCGTGAACGGAAAATCATCATGCAAGAACTGAAACAAAAGGGGTTGCGCGGCCCCTGGAGCGACGCCCCCTACCTTCCCACCTTGCACCATTTCCTCGGTCCCTTCGACGTGTATGACCGCGAAGAAACCCTGGGCGTGGAGCTGGATGCCTGGAACATGAACGATCCAGCCCAGCGCGCTGCGCTGATACGGCGCGACATCACGTCGCAATACAAGGAACTCAGCTACCGCCACCGCCATGCGCTGGTGGCCGTGCTGGCGCAGGCCTTGCAAGACCCTGATTACGATTTCCAGGCCATCCTCGAACATGACCCCGAAAGCACGCACGCGCTGCCGGCCCTGTGGGACGAAATGCACGACCCGCGCGCCTTCTTTGCCGATATCTACCGCCTGGTGCGGCAAGACTGGCGCGAGGACCTGGCGCGCGCGGCGGCGGAAGACCCGGCCGGCTGGTAGCGCGGCGCACGCGCCACACTATCGACACGATAGGCTGCGCCCTCCTTTCCCCTATGAAATATCCATTGCGGCAATGTGCACGCGCCGTTGCAAAAACGCCCGTCTGAAAAAATATCTGTTGCACCAGCGCATGCCCACTGGCATCGCGCTACCATGAGCCGTCGGCACTTCGATAGGCGCCGCCTTACTGCGCCGGTTCCCCCGCCGGCTTCCCCCAGCCGCAATGTGAAGGAGATTCTCATGCCCAAGTTCGCCCCTGCCATGTGCTTGTCGCTCATGCTTGCCGCCGCTACCTTGCCCGGTGTCGCCAGCGCTGCCGAGGGCGGCGCCACGCGCGCCGACGCCGAAGCCATGGTCAAGAAAGGCGTGGCCTATATCAAGAGCGCCGGCGACGCCAAGGCGTATGGCGAGATCACGGCCAAGTCCCCGCAATTCATCCTGCACGACCTGTACCTGGTCGTGTATAAGCTCGACGGCACGGTCGCCGCGCATGGCGCCAACCCGAAAATGGTGGGCAAGAACTTGATCGACTTGAAAGATATCGATGGCAAGGCCTTCGTCAAGGAGCGCGTCGACTTGGCCAAGAGCAAGGGCACGTTCTGGCAGGAATACAAATTCACGAATCCGGAAACCAAGAAGATCGAGCCGAAGGTGATGTATTGCGAAAAGCTGGCCGAGACCGTCGTCTGCGGCGGCATCTACCTGTAGCCAGCCGCCGCGCCGCCGGCGCCGGGATGGTTGTCCGCTCTCTTGACGATAGGGGCTCCGATGAAAATCGCACAGAAGATGTTGATCGTCCCGGTGGTCGCGCTGGCTTGCCTGCTGGCCATGGGGGCCTTGTCCTATTTCGCCATGCAGCAGAACGAGCAGCGCATGCGCGAACTGAAAGACGTCACCCTGACGGCCGAGCGGCTTGCGAACCAGCAAGCTATTGCCCTGGGCCAGGTGCACGCCGACGTGTATGCGAAGATCGCCATCGCGGCCAGCCTGTCGGATGAGCAGTTCAAGCAATTCGGCGCGCAAACGGATGGCCAGCTGAACGCCATTGCGCAAGGCTTGCAGCAATTGCAGACATTTTCGGGCGCCGCCACGGAAGCGGGCCAGGCGCTGCCGGGTATCGAACGCTACCGTGCCAGCGTGGCGCAGGCGCTGGACTTGGCGTCCATGGACCCGAATACGGGCGTGGCGGCGATGCAAAATGCCGCCACGCATTACCAGCAAGTGCGCGGGCAGTTGCGCCAGGTGCTGCTCAATCTCGACCACCGCACTGTCGATGCCTTGCAGGATACCAAGAATGCGGGCCAGCGCGCCGGCTGGCTGTCGCTGGGCACCATGGCCATCGGCTTTGCCCTGCTGGCCCTGATCGCCACCTGGGTGGCGCGCTCCGTGGTGGGCCCCATCGACGAAGCTTGCCGCGCCGCCGAATCGCTGGCCGCCGGCGACTTGACCACGCGCATCGACGCCCGGGGCGACGACGAGGTGGGCAAGCTGGCGCGGGCCCTGGCCACGGTGCTGAAAAACTGGAACACTTTATTGGGCGACATCCGCCAGGCAGGCTCCACCATCACGGTGGAAGCGAGCGAAATCGCGCTGGGCAATGCGGACTTGTCGGCCCGCACGGAATCGCAAGCCCATTCCTTGCAGGAAACGGCGTCATCCATGCATGCCTTGACGGATACCGTGCGAGAGAATGCCAGCCATGCACACCAGGCCAACCAGATGGTCCTGTCGACGTCGAACGTGGCGCTCGAGGGCGGCCGCGTGGTGGGCCAGGTGGTCGAGACGATGGGCTCGATCAAGGCCAGTTCCGGGCGCATCGTCGACATCATCGCCGTCATCGATGGCATTGCCTTCCAGACCAATATCCTCGCCTTGAACGCGGCCGTGGAAGCGGCGCGCGCGGGCGAACAGGGACGCGGCTTTGCCGTCGTCGCCACGGAAGTGCGTGGCCTGGCGCAGCGCTCGGCCACGGCGGCGCGCGAAATCAAGCAATTGATCGAGGATTCCGTGGCCAGGATAGAAACGGGCAGCGAGCTGGCCGACAGCGCCGGGCGCACCATGGGCGATATCGTCGCTTCCGTTCAGCAAGTGACGGAAATTATGAACGACATCACGGCGGCCAGCCAGCGCCAGAGCAAGGGCATCGAGGAAGTCAACAACGCCATCACGGAAATGGACGAATTGACCCAGCGCAATGCCGCCCTCGTCGAACAGTCGGCCGCCGCCGCGCAAAGCATGCAGGACCAGGCGCATGATCTATTGCGCGTGGTCGACGCCTTCCGCCTGGGCGAAGGCGGCGCGCCGTTGCTGGCGCCTTAGCGCCGGTGCGGCATGGCGGCCCGGGCGCAGGCTTGCATGGCCTTGCCTGCCCCGACCAGCGCGGGGTCCGCGTCCCGCAGCAAGACATTGCCCATGCGGTATTGCTGATGGTAATCACCCAGCAGGGCTGAATACAGGAAAACCTGGTCTTGCCTGCGCCAGGCGGCGTGGTCATTGCTGCCTGGCGTAGCCGGGATGGCGGCGCTGAAGTAGCTGTACAGGCCGCCCACCTTCTTCTTGTGCAGCAATTCCATCAATTGCACAATGCGGTACTGTTCCAGCAAGCTCAATTCGCTGACATTGACGCTGGACAAGGCGTAATACAGTTCCAGGCGGGCCATCCAGTTGCCCTTCCCGCCTGCCGCCGCCAGCGCATCCCAGGCAGGGCCGGCACGCACCTTGCGCGCGTCATCCGGCAATGCCATCCACGCTTCCACAAAGGCCTGGTCCGGCACGGGGCCGTAGTCGGCGGGCGCGCGGCAGACGAACTGGCGCGCATCGGGCCCGTCCTGCGGGACTTCGTCGGCGATGTATCTGGCGATCTTGTCGCCGACGCCCAGCAGGCGCTTGCCATACCCTTCCAGGGTCCAGTTCGCAGGCAAACGCCCCAGCCAGGCCAGCGCATCGTCGTTGGCACGGGCCTCCACCGCGTAGGCGGCGATCCTGGCCTGCATCCTGGCTTCCTTCTGCTGCTCCGCCAGCTTGAGCGCCTCCCGCTCTTCGTCATAGCGGCTCGTGGTCTTGGCCAGTTGCACGCAATCCAGGAAGGCCTCCGGCGCGCCCTGCCAGCACTTGGCCGGCACCTTCAGCTGCCAGCGCATGCTGACGGTTTTCAGCACATAGTTTTCCTCGCCCTCCTCGCCCTTGAGATAGGCGCGGCCGTCCGCCTTCGTCACGCCTTTCGCCAGCTGCTTGCCGCCGGCCGTGCTCCAGGTGTAGGGGTCATCGTCTTGCGGCACGCCCGGCACGGCGTACAGGGTCAGGTAGTGTCCGGCTGCGGGCGGCGCATCGGCGGCATGGCTCAGCGGCGACAGCAGGAATAAGGTCAATAAAGTTTTTTTAGGTAACAGTTTCAGCATGCAGCAATCGTCAATGAAGTTCGGTATGGCAGGCGCAGTCGTGGCCGCTGGCGGCCTCGGACAGGTTTTGCAGGATGGCGCAGTCTTGCGACGGCTGCGGCTGGTCGCACTGGTGGCGCAGGGTCACCAGTTGCTGCTGCAAGGTTTGCAGGTTCGCCATTTGTTCGGCAATGCGCAGAATATGGTGGTCGAGCAATTCATTGACGCTCTGACAACCTTCGGCCGGGTTGTTCTTAAATTCCAGCAAGGCGCGGATATCCGTCAAGCCGATCTGCAGCGAGCGGCAATGGCGGATGAATTGCAGCCGTTCCTGGTGTTCTTCCCGGTACTCGCGGTAGCCGGCGCTGTTGCGGCCCGGTTCCTGCAGCAAGCCCGCCTTTTCATAGTAACGTACGGTTTCCACGTCACAATCTGTCCGTTTGGCTAATTCTCCGATACGCATGGCATCCCCTTTTTCATTCCAACATGCAAATTCCGCTTGACCCTGTAGCCGCTACAGGGTTTCTAATGGAAGCATACACGAAACCGGAAGGACGATGCGATGCCGCACGATAGCCATAACCATACCCATGCGCACGACCACAAGCATGCGCACGAACCCAGCCCTGCGCCCAAGGCGGCCAGTTGCTGTTCCAGCCAGCATGCGTGCTCGTCCACGCCTGCCGCCGCGTCCGCTCCTGCGCTGCCCAGCGCCGCCATCGCCGGCGCCAACACGGCCAAATACCGCATCGCCAACATGGATTGCCCCACGGAAGAGCGCTTGATCCGCAACAAGCTGGCCACCATGGCCGGCGTCGTGGGCCTCGATTTCAACCTGATGAACCGCGTGCTCGACGTGCACCACACCCTGCCTACACTGGCCACGGTGGAAGCGGCCCTGCACGGCATCGGCATGCAAGCCATTCCCCTGGAGGCGGACGCCGCCGTTTCCCGTAACCCGGACGAAGGCAGTCTCAGCGGCATGCAAAAGGGCTTGCTGGTCGTCTCCGGCCTGGCGGCGGCGGGCGCCGAAGCGCTGGCGTGGACCACGCATGCGGACAGTTCGCCCCTCGTTATCGCCCTGGCCCTGCTGTCGATTGCCACGGGCGGCTGGCCGACCCTGAAAAAGGGTTGGATCGCCCTGAAAACGTTCACCCTGAACATCAATTTCCTGATGAGTCTAGCGGTGTTCGGCGCCATCGCCATCGGCCAGTGGCCGGAAGCGGCCATGGTCATCTTCCTGTTCGCCATTGCCGAGCTGATCGAAGGCTTGTCCTTGAACCGCGCGCGCAATGCCGTGCAAAGCCTGATGCAGCTGGCGCCCGACACGGCGACCGTGGCCGACGCCAGCGGCGCCTGGAGCCAGGCGAACGTTGCCACGGTGGCCATCGGTACGTTGATGCGCGTCAAGCCGGGCGAGCGCATCGCGCTGGACGGCATCGTGCAAAGCGGCGAATCGTCCGTCAACCAGGCGCCGATCACGGGTGAAAGCATGCCGGTGGACAAGGATGTGGGCGATGTCGTGTATGCGGGCACCATCAATGAACGGGGCTTGCTCGACGTCACCGTGACCGCCAACAGCGGCAACAGCACCCTGGCGAAAATCGTCAAGGTGATCGAGGAAACCCAGGGAAAACAGGCGCCCACGCAGCGCTTCGTCGACAACTTCGCCCGCTATTACACGCCGGCCGTTGTCGTGTTCGCCATCCTCGTGGCCGTGCTGCCGCCGCTGCTCTTCGGCGCGCCCTTCATGGCCTGGATCTACAAGGCGCTGGTGATGCTGGTGATCGCCTGCCCGTGCGCGCTCGTCATTTCCACGCCCGTCACCGTGGTCAGCGGCCTGACGGCGGCCGCGCGGCGCGGCATACTGGTGAAAGGCGGACAATTCCTGGAAACGGGTTACCGCATCAAGGCCATCGCCGTCGACAAGACGGGCACCTTGACCATGGGCAAACCGGCCGTCACGGACGTGGTGGCCCTGGAAGGCAGCGACCGCGACGCCATCCTGCTGCTGGCCGCCAGCCTGGACGCCAATTCCGCCCACCCGCTGGCCGCCGCCATCGTCAAGGCGGGTCCGCCCGCGAGCAGCCACTTGCCCGTCACCCAGTTTGCCGCCCTGCATGGACGCGGCGTGCGCGGCAGCATCGATGGACAAACGTATTACCTGGGCAATGCGCGCCTGATGACGGAATTGAACGCCCTGACGCCGGAGTTGCAAGCCATCCTGGCGCGGCTGGAACAGCAAGCCTACACGGCCATGGTGCTGGCCACCTCGGCCGGCGCGCTGGGCGTGATCGCCGTGGCCGACGTGCTGCGCCCGACGGCGGCGTCCGCCATCGCCCGCCTGAATGCGCTGGGCGTCACCACCGTCATGCTGACAGGAGACAACTTGCTGACGGCCCAGCGCATCGGCGATGAAGTGGGTGTCAGCCTGGTCAAGGCGGAATTGCTGCCGGAGAATAAACTGCATGAAATCAAGGCCTTGCAGCAGCAGTTCGGCGTGGTCGCCATGCTGGGTGACGGCGTCAACGACGCACCCGCCCTGGCGCAGGCCGACATCGGCTTTGCCATGGGCGCGGCCGGCAGCGACACGGCCATCGAGACGGCGGACGTGGCCCTGATGGACGATGAACTGGGCAAGTTGCCCGAATTCATCAGCCTGAGCCAGCGCACGCGCAGCATCCTCGTGCAAAACATCAGCTTTGCCATTGGCATCAAGGCCGTGTTCTTCGGCCTGGCGCTGGCCGGCATGGCGACCCTGTGGATGGCCGTGTTTGCCGACGTGGGCGCCAGCCTGCTGGTGGTGGCCAACGGTTTGAGATTGTTGCACAATAGCAAGCAGACATAGTCCCACGCAGAAATATTTCCATCTGGACAATTGCTGTAAAAAACGCTACTTTGGCGCTTGATCTCCACCTTCGCCAAAGTAGCCGATGACCGTTCTGCCCCGCCTCCCCCTGCTGGCTACCTTGCTGGCTACCTCCCTGCATGCCGAACCGATGTACTTCACCCCCTGCTCCGATACGGCCGTGCCCGGCAGTCTGTGCTCGGGTTTGAACGTGCCCGGCAGCTACGACGCCCAGGGCCGCGGCATCGGTGAGCCGGACGCCATGCACGTCTTCGTGCGCAAGATTGCCGCCGACGTGCCTGCCGGCAAGCCCGCCAAGGGCACCCTGTGGCTGGTGGCGGGCGGCCCCGGCGAATCGGGCGCCTCGTTCTACAGCTTGCTGCCCACCTTGCGCCGCAGCTTTCCCGGCTTTGAATTCCTCATCCCCGACCACCGCGGCACGGGTCATTCCTCGCGCCTGTGCAAGGTGGAAGAGTCGGAACGGAGTCCCGGCGGCCGCGCCCTGGCGGGTGCCGAATGGGGCAGCTGCTTTGCCGGCATCAACTTGATGCCGGAATACGCGGGCCAGTTTTCCATCACCATGGCGGCGCGCGACTTGCAAGCCTTGATCGCAGGCGAACAGGGCAAGAACAAACCACCGATGTATGTATACAGTGTGTCGTATGGCACGCAACTGGTCTTGCGCACCTTGCAGCTGGGGCCGCTGCCCGTCAAGGGCGTCATCCTCGACTCGCTGGTGCCGCCGCAGACGGATGCGCGCTGGGACTTGAGCCAGCGCTCGCACGTGGTCAACACGGTCGGCATGCAGGTGCTGGCCCGCTGCGATGCGGATGCCGCTTGCCACGCGGCACTGGGCGAGCCGGCAACAACCCTGTACCGCCGCGTGCTGGACAAGGCGCAAGCCGATCCCGCGCTGCTGGCGAAGATCCCCGGCAAGAACCTGAAACACTTCCTGGGCGGCATGCTCGACGTCCCTGCCGCCCGCGCCCGCATCCCCTATCTGCTGCAGGAGCTGGACCAGGGCAAGGATGGGGAACTGGCGTCCGTGCGCGCCACGTTGACGCAGGCGGCAGCCGGCCTGGGCAGCTATCCCCAGTCGCCGCTGTCGATTCCGCTGGTTAATATCATCAGCAATTCGGAAAACAATCTGCAAGCGTCGCTGCGCCCGGACTGGGCCGCCGCCGACATCGACCGCGACGAGGCGGACTTGCTGTTTACCAGTCCCCTGCCCCGCATCCTGCTGGGCGGCGGCTTGCCCACCTACCCGCGCGACGCCTATTTCGGCGCCTTGCCGGCGAAAGTGCCGCCCACTCTGGTACTGCAGGGTACCCTGGACCCGAAGACCCCGTACGCGGGCGCGCAGGCGCAAGTGCAGGCCTTGACGCAGAACAAGGCCGGCAAGGTGGCCCTGTCCACCGTGCACAACGCCCCGCATTTCATCCTGTGGACGGCGCCCGCCTGTTTTGAACAGGCCAGCACCCGCTTTATCGCCGGCAAACCGGCGCAGGATTGCACGCTGCAGTTCCCACCAACTAACTAAGAGGACGATATGCGCATCACAGGCCTGGCATTGCTGCTGTTATCTTGTTTCGGCGCGGCACAAGCGGCGCCGCCCGCTTCGCCGTCCATCTGCGCTTCGCCCGCACAGTCCGTCCACGAGCAAGGCTTTGTGCCCATCAATGGCATCGAGCAATGGATCACGATCACGGGCGCCGCCTGCGGCAATCCCGTGATCCTGTTCATCCACGGCGGTCCCGGCAATGCGCTGAGTCCCTACGCGGATGCCATCTATGCGGGCTGGGAACGCCACTACACCTTGGTGCAGTGGGACCAGCGCGGCGCGGGCATGACGTATGGCAAACAGCGCCCAACGGAAGAGCTGCCCTTGACGGTGGAACAGATGCGCGACGACGGCATCGCCGTGGCCCGCTATATCGGGCAGCATCTGGGCCAGCGGAAAGTCATTTTGATGGGCAGTTCCTGGGGCTCGATCCTGGGCGTGCACATGGCCAAGGCGCAGCCAGAGCTGTTCCACGCGTATATCGGCACGGCGCAGGTGGTCAATGCGCGGGCCAACGAAACCGGCATGTACCGGGAAGTGCTTGCTCTGGCGCAAGCGGCCGGCGATACCGCCACGGTGGACAAGCTGACGGCGCTCGGCGCACCGCCCTGGCGCGATCCGCGCAACTTCGGCATCCTGCGCCGCTTCGACCGCAAATATGAAGGATTGGCAACGGATGCGCCGCCCAAGCACTGGTGGCAGCCGGCGCCGTTCTACGCCACGCCGCAAGCGCTGGCCGATGCCGAGGCGGCCGATGACTACTCGTACATCCAGTTCATTGGCATGCGCGGCGACGGCATGTTTGCCAAGGTCGACCTGCCCTCGCTGGGCACGCGCTTCGACTTGCCCGTGTTTTTCATCATGGGCGAAGCGGACTTGCTCACCTCGCCCGCCATTGCGCGCAGCTACTTCGACAGCATCACGGCGCCGGCCAAGGATTTTACCGTGGTGAAACGGGCCGGACACGACCCCAACCAGGCCATGCACGACGCCCAATGGACGGTCTTGCGCGACAAGGTGGCGCCCTTGCTGAAGTAAAGCGCGCGGCGCGGCGCATTCACGGCACACTTTCCTTGTCGATCTGTGCCGTGAAGCGCCGCTCGAAGTCCATCAGCTCCGCCACATTCAGGTCCGAGATGAGCTGATAATGCATGCCGGAGCGGCTCCAGCGTAGCAAATGATAGCCTTGCCTGACAGTCAGGCGCGGCGGCGCATCGCGCTGTGCCCCGTCGGGCCAGACATACAGGTTCAGCACATGCTGATGCCGGCGGTACGCGAGGGCGGCGACGGGACGCGCGTTGATGTAGTCGAGGCGCCCGCCGATCAAGGGGAAACCTACTTGCGCCAGATCAACCACGGGTGGAGAAAAGTCGAGCTTGCCGCTGAACCATGGCTTGACCGTGTGCTGGTCGGAGGACGCCACGTCGGCCAGATGATCGGGCATCAGCGAACGGAAATGACTGGCAACGATCTCCTGGTCGAGCCGTTCCGCGTCCGAGGGTACGGACAGATACAGCGCCAGGGTGACGGCCAGGGCCGCCGTGCTGGCGCTGGCCACGCCAAAATTGATCCATGCCCACGGCAGTTGCGCCCATTTCCTGCCGCGCGGGGCTTTCCTTGCCTGCTTGCCCTCTTCCTGCAGCGCCTGGCGCAGGCGCTGCTGCAGGAAAGCGGGCGCGGCATGGCCGACGGCATGCTGTTTCACCGCAGCGCGCAGGGCAAACAGCTGTTCGCAGGCTTTGGCGCAGTCCGGGCACTGGGCCAGATGCTGCGCCAGTTGCGCCATGGCCGAGGCATCGAGCTCGCCATCGGCATAGGCGGACAGCCTGTCTTGTGATTCCTTGCACTCCATGTCAGCTCTCACCATCAGATTGTTTCAGGCGCGCCAGCAGCAGCTTGCGTCCGCGCGCCAGGCGCGACATCACTGTGCCGATCGGGATGCCGACGATGTCCGCAATCTCCTTGTAGGATAAATCGTCGATCTCCTTCAGCACCAGCACTTCCCTGAATGGCTGCGGCAGCGTATCCAGGGCATGGTTGACCGCCTCCTTCGCGTCGGCGCGGGCCAGGATGTCTTCCGGGTTGCCGCATCCCTCCTCATCGTGGCCATGGAGCTCCTCGTCAAAGCCGATGTCAGCGTGTTCCGGCCGGCTGTCGCGCAGCGACGTGTAATACGTATTGCGCACGATCGTCAGCAGCCAGGCGCGCGCGCCGTCGCCATGGTAGCCGTCCATGTAGCGGTAGGCGCGCAGGAAAGCCGTCTGCACCAGGTCCTGGGCATTCTGGTCATTGCGCGTGAGCCAGCGTGCCAGCTTGTAGGCGGCGTCCAGGTGAGGCAAGGCCATTTTTTCAAAGAACCGGGTTTTATCGATGTCATTCAAATCAACACCCATCCGCCTGTCTGGCGTCTCAACTCCCAAGACTCGCTTTGCCTGCCGTTTATTCCCGATATGACGGTTGCGCCAGAAAATAAACCGGCACAGGCGGGAATATTTGCCGCACCTTCGCAGTTATAGCATGTGCAGGCCCCGATTGCATCGGGGCCTGGCAATCGCAAAGCGAAAGGAGTTCAACATGCAACATCCCCGCTTCATCCCTGGCCTGGCCGCGGCCACGCTGATGGCGTTCAGCGGGAGCGCCACCGCCGGCGACGCCATGCACGGCCAGGTGCTCTACAAAACCATGTGCATATCCTGCCACTCGATCGACTACAACGGCGTGGGACCCGCACACAAGGGCGTGTTCGGCAGGAAAGCCGGCAGTGTCGCCGACTACAACTATTCGCCCGCCGTGAAGGCGTCCGCCATCGTGTGGGGCGAGAAAACGCTGGACCAATGGCTGTCGGGTCCGGAAAAACTGATTCCCGGCCAAAAAATGGGCTACCTGGTGCCGTCCGCGCAGGACCGCGCCGACCTGATCGCTTATCTGAAGCAGGAATCCGCACGGGCCAGCGGGGCCCAGGCCAGTAAATAGAGACAGTTGTGCAACCGCCTGCCAGCCATTGCCAGGCATTTCAAGGAGAAACATCATGATGGACCGCAGAAGCTTCATGAAACTGGCCGCCGTCGGCGGCGGCGCCGTGTTCATGTCCGGACTCTACGGGCATGCGCCGGCGGCGGCCGGAAAAACGGCAGCCGCTCCCTACGAGGATTTCTATTTCGTCCAGTTGTCCGACGTGCACTGGGGTTTCACGGGCGCCGCCAACCCCGATGCCCTCCACACCTTCAGGAAGGCCGTCGCCACCGTCAACGCGCTCGAGGTGCAGCCCGATTTCATCATCTTTACGGGCGACCTCACGCATACCACGGACGACCCGAAGGAGCGCCGCCAGCGCATGGCCGAATTCAAGGACATCGCGGCGGGCTTGACGGTAAAAAACGTGCGCTTCATCCCCGGCGAGCACGACGCTTCGCTCGACAACGGCGCCGCCTACAAGGAAAACTTCGGCCCGTCCAACTACGCGTTCGAGCACAAGGGCGTGCATTTCATTGCCCTCGATAACGTCTCCGACCCCGGCGCGCGCATCGGCGACACGCAGCTGGCATGGCTGAAGGACGACCTGGACAAGCAGGCCAAGGATGCGCGCATCGTCGTCTTCACCCACCGTCCCCTGTTCGACCTCGTGCCCAAATGGGACTGGGCCACGCGCGACGGCGACAAGGCGATGGCCCTATTGATGCCGTACAGCAATGTGACCGTGTTCTATGGTCATATCCACCAGGAACATCACCACATGACGGAGCACATCGCGCACCACGCCGCCAAGTCCCTGATTTTCCCCTTGCCCGCGCCGGGATCGCAGGAAAAGCGCACGCCCCTGCCCTGGGACCCCGCCGCGCCGAACAAGGGCCTGGGCTTGCGCGAGGTGGAGGCGGAAGCAAACAAGGACTACAAGCTCACGGAATTTCCCGTGACAAGGAGCTGAACCATGGACCGTGCAAGAAGACAGCTATGTGCAAGGTTGGCCTGCGGTATCGGCGCGCTGCTGACGGTAGCCGCCATCGACGCCCAGGGCGTGAAGAAAGTTGCCTTAAAGGAAAGAATCATCGCCATCCAGGCGAAGAAATTCGTCTACACGCCGAACGAAATCACCTTGAAGAAGGATGAACCGGTCGTGCTGGCGTTCACGGCCATCGATTTCATCCATGGTTTTTTCATCCCGGACATGCGCATCCGCGCCGACCTGCTGCCGGGCCAGGTCACCGAAGTGAGGCTGACGCCCGGCAAGGCCGGTGAATACGCCTTTTTATGCGACAATTTTTGCGGCAGCGGCCACGAGGAGATGAATGGGAAGATCATTGTCACGGAGTAAGGTGGACGAACCATAAAGTTCGACGCAAGCCCCCATGAGGCAAGCGACTTCGACGCGCCGCGCGTGCAAGAATGTTAGACACTATTGCGCGTCGAAGCTTGCCGAGGCCATGGTTGCAGCATTTGACGCAGGCTGCTGTTTCCTCAGCTTATATGAGCGGCTGCTTTCGGCCCATAGCGGCCAGTAGCTAATTTGAGTTTAGGCGATATAGATGCGTAAACGCCATCGAGTTCATTTTGCGCGAGCTATTTTGCAGTCTGATCAGCGAGGGCACGGATTGCGACATCCGCAACTTTTCCCAAGGACTCAAACGCAAATGTCGGCTGTACTGTTAGCAACGGCGTTACGACAAGCAGCATTGCTTTTAAGAAATACATCGTGTCTCTAAAATAGAAAACATTATTTCTTGTGCGATTATTTAAACTGTAATGCTGTGGCATTAGTTGCCATAGAGTATATGAGTAAAAATCAATCCATAAAAATAAGAGAGGCCACTATAACAATCGCAATGCCAACAACAAAAAAATAATGAACAATTTTCTCGCTTTTTGGTGCCTCAGAAAGACGCTGAGCATTGGTTTTTGTCAAGACATCATTGAGTGTAAATCTGCTGTTTTTCTTATGGTCCACGGCTTTTCTCCTTGGAAAATTTTTCATTCCTAAACTAAAAGGTAAAATTCCACGGTGGGTGCATGTTTTCTTATTTAAATAATTGCCAACGAAAAGTCCGCTCTTGGCCGGTTGCCGCCGCTGCCAGGTTCCGCCCCGTAGCGGTCGGTGAGCGCAATGAAGCAGTCCATCGGGCAATATCCGCTATTTGACTCCAACGGCACCCCAGCCGTCGTAATACCCTTTGCGAACTTCCGCCAGGGATTGTAGCGCGCGTGTCGTTGCCTGCATTGCTTGCAACTCTGGCACCATCTTACGTTTGGCGTGAATTTCCCATTGCTTCGCGGTGGGTGGCTGGCCAATGCCTACAATCTCGTATCCCAAGGCTCGGATTTTCTCTGCCGTGGCAACCGCGTCGGCCTTTCGAATAAAGACAAGAAAGAAATCGATGTTATGTACTTTGGTAACATCCGCGCCGTTCTGACGCAGATTTTCTATGACCCGTGCATCCTGTTGTTCGGCAATTGACGTCTGAGCAATGACTGTCGATGCTGCAAACCATGCAATTACCAACGTTGCGCAGCTTAACAAGCGAAGTGGCTTCATGGGAGATGTGCTCTTTCTTGATCTAATATAAAAATGTGCTGGCCACACCAGCTGGCGAGGGCCGACTGTCCGCTTCTGGCCGATAGCGACCGTTCCCGAAGCATAGCCGCCAGGCTCACTTGTATCAAATTTATTAATTTTTGTCTAAAACTATTGTTTTGCGTCCGACCGTTCGTCCAAAACCGAATCCTGCTGGCGCCGCCGCTCATGGCGGCGCCAGCATTTTTTCCGTGGTTTCAAGGGCGGCAATCAGGCGGCGCGGCGTGCCCGCAGATGCAGGTGGCGGATGGTGGCTGCGGCCGCCATCAGGATGGCGGAAGCCGTGGCCAGCACGACAATGAATGCCTTGTCGAAGGCCGAGCGGGCCAGTTCCGACACTTGCAAGCCCAGTTCGGCCGGCAACTGTTCTGCGGCCAGCAGCGCCGCGTCGAGCGTGTCATGGGCATTTGGCAGCAGGCCCGCGCTTTCCGGGATCACCAGCGTGGCGCTGTAGACGGCCGACAAGATGGTGCCCAGCACCGTCACGCCGATGACGGCGCCCAGTTCGTACGACACTTCCTCGATCGAGGCGGCCATGCCGGCCTGTTGCGGCGCTACGTTCAGCATCACGGCGCTGGACGCGGCCGTCATGACGGCGCCCAGGCCCAGGCCCAGGATCACCAGGCTGGCCACTTGCGCCGAGACGGCTGCGTCATGCAGCAGCAGATAAGACGCCATGCCGATGCCGGACAGCAACAAGGAACCCCACAAGACCTTGGCCTTGTCGGCGCGCGGCAGCATGAAACCCGTCAACGGGCCGGCAAACACGGATGCCAGCGGCAGCGGCAACAGCAGCAAGCCCGCCTCCAGCGGCGACAATTCGCGCACCAGCTGCATGTGTTGGCTCAGCGCCAGTTCCATGCCGATCAGGGCGGCGGAAGCCACCATGGCGGCGGCCACGGCGCTGGAAAACGGCAGTTCGCGGAACAGGGCGAAGTCGATCAGCGGCCTGGCTTGCCGCTTCTGGCGGCGCACGAACTTCAGCATGAAGAAGGCGCCCACGGCGAACGAGGCGGCGGCGAGCGCGTACGACGGCTGCGACTTGCCCAGTTCCTTGATTGCATACACGCCACCAAGCAGGCCCATCATGACTTGCAGCGAACCCTTCAAGTCCCACGGCTTGTCGCGGTTACCGGCCCGCTTCGGCAGGACGACGGCGGCCAGTACCAGGGTCAGCAGGACGATGGGCACGTTGATCAGGAAGACGGAACCCCACCAGTAGTGTTCCATCAGGAAACCGCCCAGCACGGGGCCGAATGCGGCGCCGCCCGAGGCGATGGCCGCCCACACGCCGATGGCGAACGAGCGTTCGCGGTTGTCCGTAAAGGTCAGGCGGATGATGGACAAGGTGGCCGGCATCATCAGCGCGGCGCCGATGGCCAGCAGCACGCGGGCAAAGATCAGCCACTCCGGCGCGGGCGAAAACGCGGCGCACAGCGAGGCGACGCCGAACACGGCCAGGCCGGCGAGGAAAACGGGTTTGTGGCTCAAGCGGTCACCGAGGGTGCCGAGGCCTGGCAATAAGCCTGAGACGACCAGCGCGTACACGTTGATGATCCACAGTTTTTGCGAGGAAGTGGCCTGCAAGTCGCGCGTCAGCGCGGGCAAGGCGGTGTAGAGCACGGTCATGTCGACCACGATGAGGAACAAGGCGCTGGAGACGATGGCCAGCGTCAGCCATTTTTTCATTGGATGCATAAACAACTCATGGATTTTAGTGTAACTTTTAACAACTATCGGTATGGATGAATTTGGTGCTGCGCAAATATTTACGTTCCAGGCTGCCACGGGCCTGGGCTGGTCGGGGGCGGCGGGCGTCAGCCACGGTCGCCATCCTTGTCATCCACGGCGGCCGTCACTTCCGGCGCGTCGAGTTCGCGCAGCATGACGACGGACACTTGCTTGAAGCCGCGGCCCTTGAAGAAGGTCTGCGCCGTCAGGTTGTGCGCGCCGCATTCGAGGAACAGGCGGGCGATGCCGTGGCTGCGCAATTCGCCAGCTACCCACTCCACCAGCTGGCTGCCGATGCCGCTGCCGCGCACGGAAGGCAGCAGGACCAGGTCGTCCAGCGCGGCGAACGATTTCGAAGCGCGCTGGCGCGTGTCGATGGAAACCAACGCCATGCCGACGATGGCCTCGCCCGAGGTGGCGACGGCCAGCAGGGTCGAATCGCCATGCGCCCAGTCGTGCGACAGGGCGGCGCGGATTTCGCCGCGTATGACCTCAGGCAAGTCCGCGCGCCAGTTGCCGGGCGCATCGGCACGCTCGCCCTGCAGCTCCGAATGGGAGATGTAGTCGGCGCTGACGTTGTCGAGGTAGAGCTGGCACAGCGCATCTTCGGCGGTGGCGTCGTGGCACCAGCTGAAGCTGATGGCGGGGGTATAGGCTTGAGCGTTTTTCATGGCGGATCTCGTGTTGTTGAAAATGTAAATGCATTTTATGTCGCCCCTGAATGGCATTCAAGTTAAAATCCATCTGTAAAACAGATAGGTGGATGCCATGCAATGGACTTTGGAACAAATGCGCTACTTCGAGGCGGCCGTCGCGGCCGGCTCTTTCTCGGGCGCGGCGCGCCGGCTGGGCCGCGCGCAATCGGTGGTCAGCACCTCGATCGGTCTGCTGGAAGCGGAGTTCGGCGTTGAACTGTTCGACCGTTCGCGCCGCAGCGCCGTGCTGACGGAAGCGGGCAAGGTGATGCACCTTGAAGCGTGCGAACTGCTGCGCCAGGCCGAGCGCCTGCAGCTGCGCGCCCAGTTGCTGAGCGAGGCGCCGGAAGCGCAGCTGACCCTGGCCCTGGACGAAGCCCTGCCCTACTTGGCCATCAGCACGCTGGTGAAGGAATTGGCGGCGCGCTACCCGGCGCTGGAACTGGTGATGCTCAACGCCACGGCGTCGGAAGTGGCGCAGTACGTGGAGCAGCAGCAAGCGGACGTGGCCTTCCACTTCGACCGCGGCCCCATCTCGCCCGTGCTGGAACAGCAGCACATCGGCAGCGTGGCGCAAGGCGTGTTCGTCGCCAAAGGCCACCCTATGGCCCACGGCCAGGAAGTGAGCCGCAACGAGCTGACCCGCTACCGCCAGCTGATCATGGATTCAGAGCTCAACCGCGAACACGCGTTCAGCCCCGCCGTCTGGTTTTCCGACAGTTTCTACAGCATCGCGGAAATGGTCGCGGACGAGCTGGGCTGGGCAATTCTGCCCCTGAACATCGCCAATTACGACAACTACAAGGGATATCTGCAGGAAGTGCCCTGCCCTGCGCTGGCCCTGTCGCGCCTGCCCGTGCGGCGCTTATCGATACATGGGAAAAAGCTGAGCGAGACGAGTTTGTGGCTGACGACCAGGTTGGCAGAGTTGCTATTGGATGGGCCGAGGGGGTGAGTGCATGCAAGTCAGTGCAGGAATGTTGAGGCTTTTATGATAAATAGAAGCCAGTTCCTGAGTGCTGATCCGGCACGGCAAGGAGGCGGAGCTTCAAGGTCGAGGTGTGGCACAATCCTGAATGGTCTGAACTTGAATGATCAAAGATGGCAGCATGAAATGACGGGCGCTGGCATCTTTATTGACACTAGCGACATTTGCTAGCCAAGGGAAATGATGAGTATTGAAATAGTTGATGTGGAAAATGTATTGAAGGATTTTATTCTGGCCATGAATGGTTGGGAACTTCATTACTACCCCGAGGTGCGAGAGAAAGGGCTGATTACTCTCAAAGAAAAAATGAAGCAGGATCTTGATGCTATTTTTAATTGCTTTTGCACCAAAAAAGAAAGAAAACAAGGTCGCCAGATGTCATTGCTCTGCAGCGATCCTCCTGAATACTCACCCACCGAAATATTTTTAAATTCATGCATCTCAGGAAGTAAAGCTGTCATTTCCACGCAGCAGACTTCGGGATTCAAGAATAGATACAGATATACATTTGGTCTTAAAAACCAGCAATGGTTTATTGATAAAAAAGAATGGCTTGATGAAGAGGAAGGCATGGAGCGTTGGCGACCGGCGTATCTTTAGTCGCGTTCGCTCAAGCTTGCGCCAATGCGGGCCACGCGATGACGATCAACGCAGTCCTCGCTTCCGAGGGACGCCAGCAATCACAACGAGCGCGGTATCGTCCGCACCAGGAAAAGAATGAGTATTAACACCAAACTGAAAAAACTCGAAGATAAGGCCATGGCCAAAGGCGAGTATGCGGTCGCCGCAGCCGCAGCCCATCTGTTGCAGGATATTGGCTGCGTGGACAAGCAGATTAACCTGGTCGGGGCGCTGCACGAAGTCGGCTATCTGCAAAATTCATTTTCTCCATACTGGAAAGAATTCAGAACTGATGAATCGGCATGGATAGAACGCTGTTTGGCCAGGCTTGTCACTGCTGATCATGATTATTGGGCGCTTGCCGCGCTTCTGGGCTGCAATGGTCCAACAACCATCAGCATCGCCATTGGCCAGGGTTTCAAATCCGCTGCAACAAGGCTTTACGAACGTTTTGACAAACCCAAGGTCCATGTCGATACTTTATATTTGACAGCTAATGGAGAAGTGCTGCATCCCGTATTGGAAGTCGGCTATGACATCAAAGACATGAAAACTGTCGACATGGGAAGAGCACGGGCACTTAATCTGAAGAATAAACAATGGAAGCCAGGCGATCGTATGGGCGACGGCGGACTGTCACTTTCCATGCAGGCCAAACTTCCGCATGGCGCATGGCGCTCGGTATGGACGGCTTTTAAAACATGGGATGCATGACGACATGATGAATTGCAGGACAGTCAATGCATGGCTGGAAATGGCGCAAGACGACGAAGTGTTCATTGATGCCGACGACATCAACCGCGAAGCGATGGAGAACATGTGGAGCTTTTCGCCCACGGACGAAGAAACGCCGCACATAGAAGCCACGGATATCGTTGCATTCATCGAGGAATTGATCGCGGCACGCCGCAGCGCACTTGTTGGCGAGCAGATGCTGTTCTATTGCTGGCACGATGCGCAGTGCCGCCAGTTGCGCTTCAGCCTCGTGTCGCGCTCGCATGGCCGGCTGCCGTTTCGCCGCGAGGTGCGCGAAACGCAGGATTTGTCTCTGATCGCCGACCGCGTGGTGAACGGGGACTGGCGCAACGAAGATTTCATGCAGGCTCCGTCGGAGGAAGGCGATGCGCAAGAGTCGCCGCCGTTCATCCTGCCCGTATTTGTCGTGCCCGTGCCGTAGGAATCGGCGCGGCACGGGGTCTTCACGTCATTTACGCCTGAAAACGCGCGGGCCGGCAAGCTTCCAGGGCTGACGCTGGCTGTCCATCGACGATTTCCCCGCTGGCAAGCTGACCCACGATGCCTGCCAGCACGACGCCCGGATGCATGGCGCACACGTACGCGCCTTCGACCTGCGGCAAGTAGCCGATGATGGGCACGCCATCGACGGGCATGGGGCGCAGGCCGATGCAGGCGTACTCCGGCGTGATGGCCTCGGCTCCTTCCAGTTCCTTGCGGATCGCGCTGGCCGTGCGCTGCGCCATGGCGGCCGGCTGGTTTTCCGGGGTGTCGTCCACATAATCTTCCGCCGCCAGCATGGCGCCATCTTCGTCTTGCCGCACTTCCATGGCATGGCTGGAAATGATGCCGCGCACCAAGCCGGGTGGCGCCTGGTAGCGCAGGAAGATGGCGGGCGAGGCGTGGATGGGCAGGCTGGCGCCCAGCTGCTCCGCCAGCGCGGCAATGGCGGTGCCTGCCGCCAGCACGATCACGTCCGCATCGATGAGGCCAGCGGCCGTTTCCACGCCCGTCACCTTCCCGTCCTGGATGGCAAAGCCCAGCACGGGCGTGTGCGTGCGGACCGTCGCACCGAGCGCCCGGGCCGCTGCCAGCAAGGCTTGCGTCGCGGCGACGGCGTCGAGGGCGCCCTGCTCCGGTTCGTACAGCGCCTGTTGCGGCGGTTGCCGCAGCTGCGGTTCCAGCTGGGCAATGCGGGTACGGTCGATCACCATGCACGAGGGAGAAACGCGCCCATCCTGCGTGCCATACGACAAGGCGCCATGCCAGCGCACCGTCAAGCCGGGCACCTGCGTTTCCAGCCAGCGCCAGGCGGCGATGGCGCCGCCGCGCAGGGCCGCGATGGGATCAACCCCCGCGCAGGACGCGTTAAGCCAGGCAAATGAAGTGCCCGTCACGCCGGAAGCGATGCCGCCCGCCTCGACGACGGTGACTTGCGCCCCCTTGCTGGCCAGGTGGTAGGCGAGCGATGCGCCGACGATGCCGGCGCCGATGACGACGATGCGTTTTGAGGTTTCTTGATTCATATCTGGCAAGTTTGCATATTTATCATAGGGCAGAGTCTACCCCAGCCGCCCGCAATTCCAGCGCAAACCGGTGGCCATCGACGACGTTGCCTTCCACGATGGCAATATCGGGCACAGCCACTCCCTGCGCAAAACCGCAGCGTTCCAGCACGCGGATCGACGCCGCATTGCCATCGATGGCGTAGGCGCACAGGCTGGCCAGCCGCCATTCGTCTTGCGCCAGGGCAATCAGGTACTGCAGCGCGGCCGTGGCCAGGCCCTTGCCCGCCTGCTGTTCCCCGATGCGGTAGCCGACTTCGGCTACGCCTTGCTCCCGGTCAATGTCCTTGAGGTTGGCGCGCCCGATCAATTGTCCGTGTTCGTCCACGATGACGCAGGGGTGCATGCGCCCCTGTGCGTGCTCGTCCAGGAATTGCGCGACGTGCGCGTGGATGCCGTCGATGCTGTAAAAAGCGTCCGGACGCCGGTCGATATGGCGCTCGAACCATGCCCGGTTGGCTTGCTCGAAGGCCAGCAAGGGCGCGGCGTCCTCCGGGCGCAGGGTGCGTATGGCAAAGGTGCTCATGGAAACTCCTGGAAAGGCATGAGTCTAGTGACGCGTGGCCCGGCCCGTCAATCTTGATTCCATGAATCAATATAAAGTGACAAACGCTACAATGGCCGCCATGAACAACGATCTGTCCGCCCTTGACGCGGCGCGCCTGCTGGGCGTCAGCCTGCCCACCCTGTATTCCTATGTGAGCCGGGGCTTGCTCGCTTCCGTCAGCAACGGTGCGTCGCGCCGCAAGCGCTATCCGCAGGAAGACGTGCTGCGCCTGGCGGCCCGTAAAAATGACGCCAAGCGGGGCGGCCAGACGGCCGTGGCCGCCATGCACTGGGGCTTGCCCGTGCTGGAGACGCGCATTTCCCACATCCTCGACGGCCGCTTGCTGTATCGCGGCTGCGATGCGGCGGCGCTGGCGCGGCACGCGACGCTGGAAATGACCGCCAGCCTGTTGTGGGACGATGGTGCGAGTGACTATTTTCAGCAAGACGCGCCCGCCCAGCCGCCAGGGCTGGCCAGCGCGCCCGACGCGCCGCCGCTGGCACGCGCCATGCTTGCCATGGCCATGCTGACGACAGCGGACATGCCGCACTCGCTGCAATCCGGCCCCGCCGTGATGCGCATCCTGGCCGCCGCCCTGCTGCAAACGGCGCCGTCCGCCATGCCGCTGCACTGGCAGCTGGCCCAGGCGTGGCAAGCGGACGCGCAGCAGTCTGCATTGCTGCGCGCCGCCCTCGTGCTGCTGGCCGACCATGAATTGAATGCGTCGACGTTTGCCGTGCGCTGCGTCGCCTCGACGGGCGCCAGCCTGCCGGCGGCGCTGGGTGCGGGCTTGGCGGCCTTGTCCGGAGACAAGCATGGCGGCGGCAGCGCGGCGGCCAGGTGCATGTTGACGCAGGCGCTGGCCGCGCCCGATGCCAGGGCTGCCATCGCTACCTTTTACACAGCCATCGCGCCGGAATTCGCCGGTTTCGGCCACCCGCTGTACCCGCTGGGCGACCCGCGCGCCGCGTATCTGCTGGGAATCCTGTCCGCGATGTCGCGCGGGTCCCCGCAGCTGCACGCCATCCTGGCCGCGTGCGCCATGGCGGGCGAGTTGCTCGAAGTAAAACCGAACGCCGACCTGGCGCTGGCCGCCATGGAACTGGCGTTCGGCTGGCCCGAGGGCGCGGGCATGAGCGTGTTTGCGCTGGCCCGCTCGGCCGGCTGGATAGCCCATGCGGCCGAGCAGGCAGACAGCGCGGCCCTGATACGCCCGCGCGCCCGCTATATCGGGCGCCACCAGCGCGACTGAAAATTCACGCTTGATTTATTACGCATACGTAGTAGTATACTTCGCATGCGTACCAATACCTCCCCCACCCCAGACGTACCCGATGCCGCCGCCTGCCCGCTGGGCGAGCGCTCGCCGCGCCTGTTCAATCTGCTCAATCTGGCGCGCCAGAACCTGTTTCGCTCGGCCGATGCCGTGTTTACCAGCGAACTTGGGTTTTCCGGCACGCAAGTGGTCGCCCTGTTTGCCCTGAAAGGCGAGGAAGGCTGCCAATTGAAGGATCTGGGGCGGGCGCTGCAGCTGAAAAACTCGGCCGTCACGGGCCTCGTGACGCGCATGGAAGAAAACGGCCTCATCGTGCGCGGCCAGTCGGCGCTCGACGCGCGCGCCGGCACCCTGCACATGTCGCCCAGGGGCGGCGAGGTGCTGGCCGCCGCCCTGCCCCTGCTCGACAGCCTGAATGAACAACTGAAGCAAGGTTTCAGCGAGGAAGAACTGGCCGTTGTCGCCCGCTTCCTGCTGCATGCCTCGCGCCTGCGTTTCCAGCAAGACATTTAATCGGCAAGACGTTTAACCCAACCCTCACCCCACAGGAGTTACCATGCACCCCAACGACATGACCGGCTTGCAACTGATGCAAGCTTTCGCGCAAGGCCTGTTTCCCCGGCCCGGCATTTCCAAGACCATGCCGATGGACGCCCACACGATCGAGCATGGCAGGGTCATCTTCACGGCGACGGCGAATGAAAACCACACCAATCCCATGGGCGGCGTGCACGGCGGTTTTGCCGCCACCGTGCTCGACACGGTCACGGGTTGCGCCACGCACACGGTCTTGCCGGCCGGCGAAAGCTACGGCACGACGGACCTGAACATCAAGATGTGCCGCCCCCTGCCCTTCAACGTGACGGTCTACGCGGAAGGAAAGGTCATCAATGCGGGACGCAACCTGGTCATTTCCGAAGGCACGATCCGCGACGAAGCCGGTAAGGTGTATGCGCACGCGACGGCCACCTGCATGATCATCCGTCCGGCCCAGCGGGAACAAGCGGCCGCATGATCCGTATTGGCAACATCGAGGAAGCCTGGCAGGTGCTGCAGGCCATCCCAGAGTTCGACCAAGAGCGCAGCCTGGCGCAATTGCAGGAGCGCCTGCCCGCCGGCGCGCTGGTGCTGATCGCGGAAGCGGACGGCCAGCCCGTCGGCTGCAAGCTGGGCTATGCCGCCGAGGATGGCTCCTTGTATAGCTGGCTCGGCGGCGTGCTGCTCGCGCACCGCAAGACGGGCCTGGCGCAGCGCCTGCTGGAGCGCCAGGAAAGCTGGGCACGCGAGCACGACTTTGCGGCCGTCACCGTAAAATCGATGAACCGCTATTCCGCCATGCTGCGCTTGCTGATCCGCAATGGCTATCAGATACGTGTCGTCGAACACTACGGTGACACGGCCAGGGAGCGCATTAATTTCATCAAAGCATTGTCCAAGAACGCTTCGTAAAATCACTTTCCTGTCTTCTACTTTTCAAAAGAGCAACAATGCCATACACTGCGCCATTCTGGTCCTGCGCTACGGGCCAGAAGCTGCCTCTCGCAATCTACGATTGAATACCTCAGGTATAAGAAAAGATGAAAAATTCGCTCCTCATGCTTGCTTTTATATCCTTATTTGGCGGCTGTTCTCATGCCACACTTACAGGAGATACCGGGTCAGTTGGCATTACCGGTGGTGTAGCAGCAGAGCATGAAGCTCTCGGTAATGGCAAACATATGTTGGTAGTGACAGCATCACCGGCTCTAGCTGAAACTGAGGGTTCAATTGAGCAGCGCATATTCATTCACGCGCAACGCGAAGCTGCTCGAATCTGCCCAAGAAAATTTGAGTTTGTTACAAATCCGAATGGCGTCGCTCCTCTTGCCGCGGGTTTTATGAAACGGTCACGTAGCTACGTATTTTCTTGCGCGTGAGATTGTGCTGCAGGAGGATTTTATGTCTCGGTCGGTACCTTACTTCAACCTCATCAGATTTGTAATGACCTCAACGTTCGTATTCTCACCGAATTCATTTTGGCTGCGTATTCCGGCACAAGTAGAAACTATTTCGATACAGCCGTTTGTCACGTCCTTCGGAGGGACTGACGAACTGCTTTGAAATGCTGTCCTGAAGACTTAGGTTGAGCTCAGCCAAAAGCAGAAAAAACAAGGCATATGCGTCACCCACCAACAGCGGCAATCGGCCATTTACAGACGAAGATAAAGCGCGAATTTACATCATTCATATGAACGAGCATACAAATTCTGAAGTTCACGTAACACTTACTGCTGATGAGGCCCTTGTGTTATTTGAGTTTTTGAGGCGCTACTCTGATTCAGGTCAATTGAACATAATAGACCAAGCAGAACAAAGAGCGCTCTGGAATTTGTGCTGCATTTTTGAGAAGAAATCAGTAGCTCCATTTAATATGGAATATGGTCAAGCGCTGTCAAAAGCTCGGGAACAATTGCGTGACGAGGAATAATTTCGGATGGTCGCCACCGACCGCAACCGGCCAGAAGCGGTCCCGATGTGGGCCCCGAGCAATCACTGAAACTTAATGCAAATGTTGAATAAGAGACTATTTGATGCTATCGCATCTGCGGTGGACTTGGATGACCCTGCAGAACAATTTTTATCTCAGCGATTCATGATTGAGGCGATAGGAAGAGTAACTTCACAATTACCTGAGGCTGCTAAATCAGCCGCAGCTGTGGCGAATCGATACATCACCGGCGCGGCGACGGCTGAGGAAGTCATTGCTGAGCGTGTACGGCTCTGGCGAGCAATTGAAGGGCGCGATCAATCGGACGAGCCCGACGTTTTGAAAATAAGAACTGCCATCTGCGCCTTGCATCCTATGGATATTGGCGCTTCTGCCGAAACATTGGAGTATTTTTTTGAGTTTTGGCGGCGAGGAGGCTTGCCGCAGGCTGAGCTTAAGGCCGCTGTTCACAACAAGTATGGCATTTGAGGTGACTTCAGCCGGCCAGGTCTCGCCTTCGGAACTTGAAATGCATCCTTTTCTTTGAGGTCAAATGATGGCTAAAAAGATCGCCTTTATTGTCCTCGGGTTCCTGGTTGGCATCGCATTCGATATGGTGCCTCATGCGGTTGAGGTCGTTGCAAAGAGCAACGTTTGTCGCGAATCATGCTCCAACTCGCTAAAAATCGTGTCAGTCGTCATCTATGCGATCTTGCCAATCGCATGGGCTGGACTCTTGGGAATCGTGATTGGAAAGCCTCGCGCACAACGAATACTGTTCATCAGCGCCCTATTCTCTCTGCTGATCATGGCAGTATTAACCTGGTTTCTCTACAAGCAGCAGCACCCATGATTATTATCAGGCGTTCCGTCACCTGCTGAAGGCGCGCCGCAAGGTCTTGTCGGCCGCCTCACCCCGCCGGTTTCTTCTTCGCCTTCAATAAACTTCCCGCCGCATTCTCTTCAAAACGCCCTGCCTCCTCTATATAGCCATGCACGGTACCGTCGTGGCGCCAGCCGCCCTGGCGTTTGATGGCCTGGAAATCGGCGCCTGCCCGGTGCGCGCTGGTGGCCATCCCCCGGCGCAGGCTGTGGCTGGACAATTCCGGCACGTAATCGAGTTCGGCCAGCCTGGCGCAGCTTTCCAGTATGGTATTGATGCTGCTCGCGTGCAGCGCTTTCGCGCTGACATGGCCCCATTGATTGATGGGGCGTAACAGCGGCCCCGTGCGGATATGCGCCGCGGCCAGCCAGGCGCGCAAGGCCGTGGCCGGACAGCAGACGCCGTCGCCGAACGGGATCGCCTTGACGATGCCCTCCCCCAGTTGATCCGTTTTCGAGCGGGGCAAGGTGATCACCATGCCCTGCGGCTCCCAGCTCACGTCTTCCAGCATCAACCCCGCCAGTTCGCTGCGCCGGAAACCGCCAAAAAATCCCAGCTGCAGCAAGGCGCTGTCGCGCAATGCCTTGACGCTGCCCAGCGCGGCCAGCCTGGCGACGATCAGCTCCAGGTCTTCCAGCGGCAAGGCTTTGGCCTTTTTCTTCGGCTTGCCGTGCAGGCGCGCGATGCCGGCCAGGGTCTTGCGCACGGTGGGCGTGGATGCGAGGTCGGCAAAGCCCTGGTACACATGCCATTGCGACAGGGCCGTCAGGCGCAGGGCCAGGGTGCGGGCGTTCAGGCTGTCCGCATACGCCAGCAGGTAGCGGATGACGGTGGACTCGTCGGCGGGCAGCGCCCCGCCCCAGGCCTGGAAGTGGCGGATGGCGGAACGGTAGGTGCGGCGCGTGTTGTCGGACGTGGCGGCGGTAAGAAACGCCTGGTGGCGCGCGGCCAGCTCGGCATCGATCAGGGCGCCGCGTAACGGCACAGGAGTCAAGGCGGCGCTTTTGGGCACGGCGACACGGCGTTTGGAAAGAGGCAAATCGGGCATGGAATCGCTGAAATCGGGCTGGTGTACTGGGAAATACGCAGAATACCATGCAAACCACACCCATAACCCGCGATAAGCGATCTTATCGAGATATATATTTTTCAAAAACGATCAAAATTTATATCGTAATATTATGCGATATTACGTATTATGTAATACGTTACTAAATTTCGCTCATAGGTGATTTCATGGCCCGCACCGGCATTCTGTACTCTGATGTTATGAAAGCAGCCCAAATCGTCGCTGCCGACGGGCGCAATCCCACGGTCGACAGCGTGCGCGAAGCGCTGGGCAGCACGGGCAGCAAGAGCACCATCGCTCCCCTGCTGAAACGCTGGAAGGAAGAGTTCCAGGGCGTGGGCGCCGTGAAAACGGAATCAGGCTTGCCGGCAGAACTGATGGAAGCGATGCGCGGCGTGTACGACAAGCAGCAGCGCGACGTGGCGCAGCAGCTGGAAACGGGCATGCGGGAAAACCGCGCCGAACTCGACGCGGCTTTGGCGCAGCTGAAGAAGACGGAAACGGAACGCTTGAAACTGACGGAGGCGCGCGCCGCCCTCACCCAGGAATTGCGCGCCACGCAGCACGCGCTGGCGCAATTGAAGGAAGAACACCATTTCCGCGCAGTCACCCTGGCCACCTTGCACAGCGATAACGCGGGCCTGACGCAGCGCCTGGCCGACCGGGGCGAGGAAATCGCCGCCCTGAACCGCCAGCTGGCGCAGGTGCGTTCGCAGTTCGAGCATTACCAGGAAGCGGCCGCCACGCAGCGCAGCGAGGAACGGGCCCAGGCGCAGCAACGGATCAGTCGCCTGGAACAGGACAACGCCCAGCTGCAACAGCGCCTGCAAGGCCAGCAAGCGACGCTGGTGCAGCAGGATATGCGGCTGGCGCAGCTGCAGGCGAAGCAAACGACGCTGGCGGCCCAGGCCGCGGCAGACCGCGAAGCCCTGGCGACCGTGCGTCCCGAGCGCGACCAGTTCGAATTTCAATACTTGCAGGCGGCCACGTCCGCCGACGCGCTGCTGGCCAAGCTCGACACGGCCCTGCTGGCGCTGAACGACGCCAAGGTGGCGCTGGCCGCGCAAGACCGGCAACTCGACATGCTGGCGGAAAACGGGCAACTATCGCAACAGAAAATGGAAGCCTTGGCGCAGGAGCGCGACGGCTTGCTGCGCGACAATGCCGGCATGGCGGCCAGGCTGGGACTGCTCATGGATAGCAAGCGGAAGCGCGATGTTTGAACCCGTCCACATGGTCTGGGATCTCCATGATGGCCCCAGGACGGACATCGCCCGCTATCGGGGCTTGCCCCGCTATTTCGCCTGTCCCATGACGGCCGACGGGGCAAATATGTGCCGCATTTCACGTTGACGCCGATCGGCGCGCCGCTCGAGCAAAACTATGACCGTGCTCCCATGGATGCCACGTTTGACAAAGTGGATCCGGCTGGCGGCGCTTGCTTGCGCGCTTCCGACACGCCGAGCACGAACAGGACGACCCACAGCAGGACGCCAAAATAATCGAGGAAATCGAGGCTGGCGAGGAACACGGCGGTATCGTTCGGGTCGCGCGGCCGGTAATGCACGCGGATGTGCGCACCGGGCGCCATGCTGGCCAGGCGCCAAGCCGTGACGGCCTGGTCGCGGTGGCAGCCGGCGTTGCCTATCCGCGAGACGCCGATACGCGAGCTGCGGTAGGCCTTGCCATCCACGCTGTAGCGGTAGCTGAGCTTGACGCACCAGTCCTGCGACTTTCCCGTGCGCTGATACATGCTGCTGCGTACGATCTCGGCGCTGGTCACGGGCCAGGCTGGCGAGGCGAGCTTGTCATACGCGCGCCAGAAGGAAAAATACGCGGTGGGAAGGGCGAGCAGGATCAGGAACCAGCCCATCATTCTCGCCAGGGCGGGGTCGATGGCGCCAGGGTCTTTCATCGCCCGGGCGGTGCGGCGCGGTAGCGCACCCGTATCCACGCGCCGAGGATGTCCACGCCGCCGTCGCCGGCGTCTTCGACCCAGCCCGCGCGCGCATACAAGCGCCGCGCGCCCGTATTGGCCAGCTGCGTCTTGAGGCTCAGCCGGGGGCCGAAGCGCGCCGCCACGGCGGCCAGCAGCTGTGTGCCGATGCCCAGTCCGCTGTGCGCCGGGTGCACATATAAATGGTGCAGGAAATGCTCGGGCGCGTCGCCCGTGTGCACGGCCGCAAAGCCGGCGACGATGCCGTCACGCTCGGCAACGAGGATTTCTTCGCCCTGCGTCGCTGCCGTGAAAGCGGCGGCGCTGGCGACAGGGCCGAAGGTGTCGCGCCCCGCCAGCGCCAGGATGGCGGCGCAGGAAGGCGTGTCCGCCAGCGCGAATGGCCGAAGCGTGGCTGGCGTCATGCGGCGGCGCGCAAGCGAGGCGATGCCGTGGCGAAATGAGGACGAAGCATGGCGGGCGCGTATCAGTTATCGGAATGCCATTATACGGTCACAAACGGCGGTTCAGCACGCTGTCGATATCGTGGGTTTTCAATTCCACTTCGAGCGTGCCGTCTTGCAGCCAGTAACCGTCGTCCCCCTGGCGTAGCGCGTCCAGGTCGAGCGTGCCCAGCGCTGGCGGGATGGCGCCGGCGAGAACAGCGGCTGCATCGTCCCAGGCCGCATACAACAGTTTCAGGTACCAGCCGTCGTCGTGGGCAAAGGCGAGGAAGCGGTTTTGCAAGGCGGCCAGCCCCGTGCGCCGCGACGCGGCGGCGTGATAGGCCAGCGCCGCGGCCACGTCCCCATCCTGGGGCGCCGGCGCCGCGCCCCGCCAGTCGGCCCAGGCATGGCTGCCGCAGGCGTGCAGGTCTTCCCGGGCCAGGGCCGGCAACTGTTGCCGCGCCAGGGTCTGGTAGCCGGCGGGCTTCCTGGCCGTTCCGGCGCTGCCCTTGCGCAGCACGATGCCGCCGGACTCGCCGAGGCTGGGGAGAAAATCCTTGAATTCAATGCCGGAAGCGACCAGCATGCGCTCGGCCGGGTCGTGCCACAGATACAGATAATGTCTCAAGTCGGAGTCCGTTTGGGTTTCGGTGTCGTATTCAGCGCCACGGCGGCGCGTATCAGCGCCTTGAACGCCGCCGTATCGAGGTGCGCGCCTTCGTGCAGGTCGATGGCCCGGCGCGTGTTGCCGTCCAGACTGGCATTGAACAGGCCGGCCGGATCGGGCAAGGCGGCGCCCTTGGCGAAGGTGAGTTTCACGGCCAGTTTATAGGTTTCGCCCGTGCAAATCATGCCCGCGTGGGACCAGACGGGCACGCCGCGCCATTTGACTTCCTCGACCACGTCCGGGTCCGCCTGGCGTATCAGTGCGCGCACCGTGGCCAGCGTCTTGCCGCGCCAGTCGGCCAGCGCGGCGATTTTCGCGTCGATCAGGCGAGCAGCGGACTCGGCGCTCACCGCGCCATCCTGGGACTGCGTATTTGGCTCTGCTTTTTTCATGGCGGTGATCTCCTTTCCTGGCTTGCCTGTGCCTGTGTGCGCCTGCCTTACGGCGCGGGATCGGCCATGCAAGCGGCCAGCGAGCTGATGAACTGGTCGCGCAAGGCCTGGTACTGCGCATCCGTCGCGAATTCCCGTTTGTCCGCCGGCTGGTTGAGCAGATAGGCGGTGGCGACCGTCCCGCTGGCGGCATGCAGCAAGGTGTATAAACTGATGATGCCCGCCGATTGCGTGACATTGGGATTGTTCAATCCTAGCACTTCCACGCCCTGGCGCGTGTCCGTTTCCAGCGACACCAATTGGGGCGCCTTGCTGTTGGCGGCCATCTGCTGCATCTGCGCCACGATGGTGTCGCGGTCGGCGGCAAACCTGCCTTCGGCGCTGCGTTCGATTTTCAGGTTCACCAGGGGCAAGCTGCCCTTGCGGAACAGCATCAGCCGATAGCCATCGGCCGTCGACACCTGCCCCTCTCCCGTCGCCAGCTTGACGCTGCGCGTCGTCACGTGCGCGGGCAGGCGGTCCTGCTGCCGGAACTGGAACTCGCTGCGGTTGATGCATTGCGCCAACGGCCCCAGGGGATCGGCCGTGCGGTCTTGCGCCTGGACGGCCAGGGCGGCAACGAGCATGGGAATGGCAAGCAATGGGCGGCGATTCATGAGCGGCATCAGTCAGGAGTGAAGGTGCCGCGAGCATAACCGTCCATATTGCCAGAAGGCAAATGTTTAGTTGCCATCCTCTAAAGCCCGCGTGCGTGGCTTCTTAATAGGAAATTCACCTGGCCCGCGTAGCATTCAGATTGGCAAGGCTCTCATTGTGCAGCGCCTGCCCTTTTCCGGCTGAATCATGAATGACATCGCTTTACCCCTGCACCACGGCGCCGCCGTGCCGCACCCTGCCAGCGGCCACCGTTTGAAAGCGGCGCTGGGCGCCCTCTTCTTTCCCCGCCAGCGCACGCGCTGGCAAGCTTTCCTGGGCAGCATGCCCGGCCTGAATTCGCTGGCGCAGCTGCATCCTTGCTTGCGCTTCAAGATTTACCGCCCTTACGCCTCGCGCCGGCTCGGTTGCGCGGACAGACTGGCCTTGCTGGAAGGCCATTACCGTTTCCTGTGGCAAGCCGGGGCGCGCGCCCTGGTCGAGCGGGCCGCGCGCCAGCCCGTGGTGCTGGCCGCGTTCGAAGGCAAGGATGGGGCGCTGTACCGCTTGCAGCTGACGGCCATCCACGACAGCTACCGCGAAGGCGAACTGTGCCTGCGCCTGACGCGCGACGGCCAGCCGTTCTACCTGGCCAGCTTCCTGTTCCTACCGCGCGCCGATGGCGTGTCCCTGCAACTGGGTGCGCTGCAAGGCTTGCGCTCGGAAGCGGGCGCGCAAGCCGTGAAGGCGGCCACGCGGGCGCTGCACGGTTGCCGCCCGAAAAACCTGATGGTGACGGCCCTGCGCGATTTCGGCGATTTTTTTGCCTGCAATAACCTGTTTTTGATCAGCAATGACAACCGCATCGCCCTGAATGCGCGGCGCCGGCGCCATATCGCCGCCGATTACGACCTGGCATGGCAGGAATTGCATGCCTTGCGCATGCGCGACGGTAATTATCACTTGCCCTGCGCCCCCTACCGGGCGCCCGATCTGGCCGACGTGCCGTCAAAGAAACGGGCCGATGCGCGCCGGCGCGGTGAATTGCTGCAATGCATGTCTGCCGACATGCGCGCGCAGCTGGCGTGCCTGCTGGAAGCGCCGATGGCTGAACATTGAGCAAACGCAAGCCTTGCCATACCGGCAAACATAAAACTCAGGCAACCTTCATGTTGGGCCCGTATCCTTCACCATGCATGCCAGCCACCTTCCCCATGCGCCGGCGTGCCTTCGATCCACTCTGGACAAGGTTACCCATGACACCCACTTTCGCCCTCCTCCCCCTTTGCCTCGCCGGCAGCGCTGCACTGGCCGCGCCCGCGCTGGACGACGCCGTGCGCCAGCGCGCGGAAGAACTCACGCGCACGGGCTTGCACGCCAGCATCGTCATCGCCGTGATCGAAGGCAAGGACAGCGCCGTATATGGTTTTGGCAGCAGCCAGACAGGCAAGAGCGCCAAGCCTGGCGCCGACACCGTTTACCAGATCGGTTCCGTCACCAAGACCATGACCGCCTTGCTGCTGGCCAACGCCGTCGTCGAAGGCAAGGTCAAGCTCGACGAGCCCGTGGCGGCCTTGTTGCCGGGCTATGCCGTGCCTGCCTTCGATGGAAAAACGATCAGCCTGCTCGACCTGGCCACGCATTATTCCTCGCTGCCGCGCTTGCCCGACAACTTTGCGCCCAAGGACCCGGCCAACCCGTATGCCGATTACACGGAAACGAAGCAGCGGCAGTTTCTCGCCGCCTACCACCTGCCGCGTGCGCCAGGCACGGCCTTTGACTACTCGAACATCGGCTACGCCGTGCTGGGCACGGCCCTGGCCGCACAGGCCGGCACCAGCTATGAAGCGCTGCTGCAAAAGCGCATCGCCGTGCCGCTCGGCATGCGCTCCACCTCGAACAAGCCCACGCACGGCATGCTGGCGCGCCTGGCGCCAGGCCATCTGCTGTCGGGCGAAGCCACGCCCGCCTGGGATTTGAATGTGGTGGCGCCGGCCGGCGGCGTGTATTCCAGCGCGCGCGACATGGTCGCCTACCTGCAGGCATATATGTTCAAGCCGCTGCGCCCGTATGCGCTGGCGATCCAGCCGCAGCGTCCGGTGGCGTCCGGCGACGACACGAAAATCGGCCTGTCCTGGCTGCTGGAACAGCGACAGGGCCAGGCCTACGCCTGGCACAGCGGCCAGACGGGCGGCTACAGCAGCTATGCGGCGTTCACGACGGACGGCAAGCGGGGCGTGGTGGTGCTGACGAATACGGCGCGCGACGTCGATGCACTGGGCTTGTCCACCTTGCTGCCCGGCACGCCCCTGCCGCCGCTGAAAAAGCCGCAAGCGGCCATCGACGTGCCGCGCGCCGCGCTCGCCGAGTACGTTGGCGAGTATCCATTGGACAAGGATTTCACCTTGACGGTGAGCCTGGGCAAGCAAGGCCTGGAAGCGGCCGGTACGGGCATGGGATCCGCCCCCTTGTTTGCCAGCGCGAAAGACCAGTTCTTCTTCCGCGCCATCGACGCGGAACTGGCGTTTACGCGCGATGCGGCGGGCAAGATCGCCAGTGCCGTGCTCAAGCAAAGCGGGCAGGACACGGTCTTGCCGCGCAAACCGTAGCGATCAAGCTGCCGGGTCTTGCATGAATTGCTCGACCCGCGCGACAAACTCCGCCTTGCTGCGCGTGCGAAACTCGCCCAGGAAGGCGTCGCTGCCCTGCACGATCTTGCCGTCGCGGTCGTATGCCACCTTGCCCATCTCCAGCACGAATTCGCCCTGCGGATCGTCTTCCGGCTCGAAGTGCGAATTGAAGCAGTAACCGCTGTCGCGGCAGCTGCCCCACAGCAGCAATGCGCTGCTGAACCATTCCATGGTGTCCGGCCCCGGCTCCACCTCGAACAGGGTGTTGACGGTGATGTGCCAGCCGCCCGGTACCCGCAGCGGCTGCAAGGGATAGGGAAAGCGTGGCGGTTTCATGGGGATGCTGGCGCGCGGCGCGTTTGATAAAAGGCGAGGAATTGCGCGGCCGGCAGCGCTTTGGCGAACAGCCAGCCCTGGCCGAATTCGACTTTGCGTTCCAGCAAATAATCGGCTTGCTGCTGCGTTTCGATGCCTTCGGCCACGATCAGCATGTTCAGGGTGCGGGCCATGGCGATGATGTGCGGCGTGACGCTGCTGGTGGCGGCGTCCGTGCCGATGGTATCGACGAAGGATTTGTCGATCTTCAAGGCGTCGAGCGGCAGGTTTTGCAGGCTCGACAGGCTGGAATAGCCGGTGCCGAAGTCGTCGATGGCCACGGCGTGGCCGCGCGCCCTGGCCTTTTCGATGGTGGCGCGCGCCGCGTCCACGTTGATGAAGCCCCGCTCCGTCGCTTCCAGCCAGATCTGCTGCGCCTCGATGCCCGTGCCGGCCAATGCCCGCTCCAGCACGTCGAGCACGCGGCCCGTTTCGATATCGCTGGCGCACAGGTTGATGGCGATGTGCAATTCGCGGTCGGCCAGCAGCGCGGCGCGCATGTCGGCGATGACGCAATCGATCACCTGGTCGGTGATGGGCAAGATCAGATCGCCTTCCTCGGCCACGGGGATGAACAGGTCGGGCCGTATCATGCTGCCATCGGGGCGGCGCCAGCGTATCAGCGCCTCGGCGCCCACGCACACGCCCGTGTCGAGGGCAATGATCGGTTGATAATGGACAAAGAATTCGCGCCGGTCGATGGCGATACGCAACTCTCCCATCAGCGACAAACGGCGGCGCGACAGCCACACGACGATGCCGACGAGGAAGGCAGCCATCAGCAGGCCCAGCGGCAAGAGCAGCAGCTGTTCGCGCCGCAGCCTGTCGTTCAGCTTGCTACGCGGTTCGATCATGACGGCCGTCAAGCCATCGCGGTACAGCATGGCATGGATGCTGCCGTCCGGTACGGCGCCGGCCGCCGCCGGCTGGCCGGCCAGCAAGGCTTGCACCAGCGCCGGGTCCGGATGGTGCAAGGTGTCGAGCACGCCCCGCTTGCCGATGGCCACGGCCATCTGGATGTCGCTGTCGACGATGACGTCGGAAAAGCGCACGGGATCGATCAGCACCTTGTAGGCGCGATACGACAGCCCCACCATGCGCTTGCCGCCGCTGACGACGGGGCGCAGGTCGAAATCGAGGCCCATGCCATTGTCCAGGGTAAAGTCGGCGGGCGTGACGGCGATGCGCTCTTCCTCGATGCCCGTGGACGTGCATTTGAGCAAGCCGTTTTCCACATAGCCGATATCGTCGATGCTGCGCGTGGTGATGGTGATGCGGCGCAATTGCTGGACATGGGCTTCCGAACACGGCGCCAGCTCCAGCGCATCGGCGCTGCGCAGGGCCATGCTGGCCGAGGCGATCGAACGGTGGGCGCGCTCGAGCGCGTAACCGGCCAGCAGGCGCAGGCGTTCCTGCTCGCCCTGCTCGGCGCGCACGGACGACAGGTAAAAGGCCAGGCTCAGGGGAGCGGCCACGCCGATGACGGCCACCAGCACGCTGGTGATGATGATGCGTTTTCTGCGCATGTGATTACCTGCGGTAGTTATATGATTGCCATGTATTTCCTGATGGCATCATATTACAAGCAGAGGCCGCGCACGCAGAACTTGCTGAACAGTTACACTTTTTCCAGCGGCCTTGCCAGCACGAACACCAGCGCCGCCACCACGGCTGCCAAGCCGCCAGCCAGGTACAGCACGCTGGCAAAGCCGTCGATGAAGGCGTGCCGCGCCGCTTCCTGCGCCACGGCTTGCAGGGCGGGCGGCAGCTGGCCGAAGGCGTCGGACGCGTTGCCGGCGACGATGCGACCGATCATTTCCGGCGAAGCCTTCAAGCCGTGCAGCCACGCCAGTTGCTCGAACGAGGCGGCCGTGCGCATGGCCAGCACGGCGCCCAGCGCGCCCACGGCCAGCACGATGCCGACGAAGCGCGTGGTGGTGCTGATGCCGGAGCCCATGCCCGTGCGTTCGCGGGGGATGCAGGCGAGGATGGCTTTTTGCGTGGTGCCGTTGAGCAATCCGGCCCCCGCCCCCGTGACGACCATGCCCGCCGCCACCCAGCCATACTGCAGGCTGGCGGCGGCCAGGGCCGTGGCCACGTTGCCCGCGGCGACGATCAGCAGCCCCGTCACGAGGATGCCGCGGTCGTCCAGGTAATGCATGGCGCGCGGCGCCAGGCGCGACAGCACGACCATGGCGACGGCAAACGGCAGCATGGCGCAGCCGGCCAGCACGGCGGAAAAGCCGAAGGCGTTCTGCAGATACAGCGGTAAAAAGGTCATCATCACTTGCGCGGCGATGGCGTAGCCGAACATGCCCAGCACGGCGCCGACGAACACGCGCCGGCCAAACAGGGATAAATCGACCATGGGCGCGCGCTGGCGCCGCTCCACCAGCACGAACACCAGCAGCAGCGCCGCGCCCGCCAGGAAGCGCAGCAGTGTGGCGCGGCTGGACCAGCCCGCCACGCTGGCGTCGATCAAGCCCCAGATGATGCAGAACAGGCCGGCGGAAAACAGCAGCGCGCCCGCCGGGTCGAAGCTGGCGTTGGACGCATCCTTCGATTCATCCACGTGCCTGCTAACCAGCCACATCAAGATGGCCACGACGGGCAGGTTCAGGTAGAAAATCCAGCGCCAGTTGATGGCGCTCGTGATCAGGCCGCCCAAGAGGGGCGCCACCGTCATGGCCACGCCCATGGCCGCGCCCCACACGGACCAGGCGCGCGCCCGCTCCTTTTCCGCATGAAACGTGTGGCCGATGACGGCCAGCGCGGAGGTGAGCAGCAGCGCGGCGCCGAGTCCCTTGACGGCACGCGCCACGTTGAGCACGAACGGCGTCCAGGCCAGGCCGCACAGCAGGGACGCCAGCGCGAACACGGCCAGGCCAAACAGCATCACCCTGCGCCGTCCCAGGCGGTCGGCGATGCTGCCGGCTGGCAACAGGAACGAGGCGAACGCCAGCATGTAGGCGCTGACCACCCATTCCACGTCGACGAAGCTGGCGTTGAGCGAGCGGGCGATCGACGGCAGGGAAACGGCCACCACGTTGGTGTCGAGCATGATCAGCGCGCACACGCCCGAGCACGTATATAAGGTCCAGTTGGTATTCTTCATGCCCCGATTGTAAGCACGCTTGTATTATTTCCTGTTATAAGATGATCGCCTTATAATTCACTAATGGTGAATACAGACAAAGACATGGAATTACGGCATTTCCGCTGCGTGCTGGCCGTCGCGCACAGCCTGCACTTCGCGCGAGCAGCCGCGGAACTCGGCATTTCGCCGCCCGCGCTGACCAAGCAGGTGCAGGAAACGGAAAGCTTGCTCGGCACGCGCCTGTTCCAGCGCAGCAAGCGCGCCGTGGCCCTGACGGCGGCCGGCGAATTGTTCGTCATCGAAGCCACCCGCGCGCTGGGGCAGCTGGCGCAGGCGCAGGAAGTGGCGCGGCGGGCGGGACGGGGCGAGCTGGGACGGCTGGAAATCGGCTACGTGGCCTCGGCCGCCTACTCAGGCGTGCTGCAGGACCAGTTCGCCCGCTTTCGCGCCAGCCACCCCGGCATCCACATCGGCGCGCGCGAGTACGCGATGGATGCCCTGCCCGGCTTGCTGGACCAGGGCCGGGTGGACCTGGCCTTCGTGCGCCCGCCCCTGCATTTGCCGGATGGACTCGACAGCGTGGTCTTGCTGCGCGACCGCTTCGTGCTGGCCGTGCAAGCGGACAGCCCGCTGGCAAGCCTCGGCGTGGCGGGGCCGGCCGCGCTGGCGCAGCAGGCGTTCATCGTGCCGGAACAGGAATTGGGGACACTGGAAGCGAGCCGGCGCGGCGGCTTTGCGGCCCAGGTGGTGTCGCGCCCGGGCAGCCTGGTGGCCGTGCTGACGGAAGTGTCGCTGGGCGTGGGCTGCGCCATCGTGCCCCACTCGGTGATGGCCAGCGTGCAATTGCCCGGTGTGGTATTCCGCGAGCTGGAAGGGCCGCAGATCAGCTCGGAAATCGCCGTGGCCTTCCGCCGCCACGAACAGGCGCCCGCCGCGCGCGCCTTCATCGCCCAGCTGCGCGCGGCGGCGCTGACTTAAGGTCAAACGCCTTTCAATACGGCCACGGCGTAGGTGCAGGCCGTGGCCGTTTCATTCCTGAACACGCAGTCGGCCGGCGGGCCCAGTTCCAGGCAGTCGCCCTCGTCCAGCACGTGGCGGCTCTCCCCTTCGATGAAGACGAGGCTGCCGCTGAGCGACCAGATGAGTTGCCGCCGCGACGCATAGGCGGCGGCCGGCATGGCCACCACGGCGCCGGGCGGCAAGGTAATATGCACGAGGTCGAGCGGCATGTCGGACGCGGGCGACACGTGGCGCCGCACATAGCCGCTCTGCGGGTCGATCCACACGGGCTGGTCAGCCTGGCGCAGCAAGCGCCCTGCGCGCATTTCGGCGCGGGCGATCAATTCGGACATGCTCAGGTCGAAGGCGCCCGACAGGCGCGCCAGCAAGGTGGCCGTGGGGCTGCAATCGCCCCGCTCCACCTTGTGCACCATCGCGCGCGACACGCCCGAGCGGGCCGCCAGCTCCGTCAGCGACCAGCCCAGGCTTTCCCGCTCGAGGCGCACCCTGGCGCCGATGCGTTGGTTCAATTCGTCTGGTTTAGTGGACATGATCAGGATTTATTGGACAAAAGCATGGGCGGCAATCTATGATTTGTCCATTATAGTAGACGCCTAGCAAGGAGAGCAACATGCAGATACGCGATGCCCATGCGGGCGACATCGAGGCCATCACGGCCATCTACAACGATGCCGTCAGCAATACCCTGGCCATCTGGAATGAACGGACGGTCGATGCGGCCAACCGCGCCGCCTGGCTGGCCGACCGCGAAAAGGCCGGCTATCCCGTGCTCGTCGCCATCGATGCGGAAGAAAATGTGGCCGGCTACGCCTCGTTCGGCGACTGGCGCCCGTTCGAAGGCTTTCGGCATACGGTCGAGCATTCCGTGTACGTGCGCGCCGATCGGCGCGGCGCCGGGGTCGGCAAGGCCTTGATGGGGGAATTGATCGCGCGGGCGCGCGGCCTGGGCAAGCACGTGATGGTGGCGGGCATCGAAGCAGGCAATGCCGGCTCGATCGCCCTGCACAAGCAGCTGGGTTTCGAAGAGGTGGGATTGATGCGCCAGGTGGGCACCAAGTTCGGCGCCTGGCTGGACCTGGCGTTCCTGCAGCTGCAACTCGACACGCGCAGCGATCCGGACGGCATTGCGCCGTCCGGTTGAGGTCAAACAAATATCAAGGAGCGCGCATCAGAGATCGATCTCCGGCGGCGGGCGGCGCAGCGCCATATGTTCCCACACGGCCACCAATACCAGCACGCAGCTGGTGATGCAGGCCAGGGTCAGGGGCGAATACAGCCGGCCATATGCCATCGGGATCAGCGCCAGGATGATCAAGATGCCCAGCAGGTGCGACAGCGGCGGCGTGGCGCGGTCGTTACTGACCCATTTAAACAAGGCATTGCCCAGCAGATACAGGATCGGGCCGCCCAGCAAGGCGCTGATGCCGGCGAAGCTCGCTTCGTCCGGATGCACGAGGGCCAGCTCGTCGGCCACGGCGGAAACGATCACGCCGCCCACGATCAGCACGTGGATATACGTGTAAGCCTTGCGGGCGATGCGCCCCGGATCCTTCGAGTGGGCGATGCGGTGGTGGCCCGCCTCGGCGCCCGTGTCGAAATAGATCCACCACATGGCGATGCTGCCGACCAGGGCCGACAGGAATCCCAGCCAGTTGGCGGCCGTCCATTCCAGGCCGGCGAAGGTGGCGCCCGTCACCAGCAGGGATTCCCCCAGGGCGATGATGACGAACAGCGCGCAGCGCTCGGCCATGTGGCCGCCGTCGACATCCCAGTCGGCCGTCGAGGAACGGCCCAGGCCCGGCATGCCGAACTGCATCCAGGGACCGGCCAGGTCGATCAGCAGGGCCGCGCCCCACCAGAAGATGCGCTGCTCGGGCGACGCGATGCCGCCGGCGATCCAGAAGATGCCGGACAGCACGGCCCACAGGGCGATGCGCTGGAAATTGCGGCGGCGCGACAGTTCCTCGTGGCGCACGGCCCACCAGGCGAACAGGGGCCGGCCCACCTGCATGGCGACGTAGGCGCCCGCAAAACCCAGGCCCCGCGTGCCGAACGCTTCGGGAATCGAGGCCGACATGAGCAAGCCGCCCAGCATCATGGCGAACAGGCTGATGCGCACGGGAATGCGTTCTGGATCGAGCCAGTTGGTGATCCACGAGGTAAAGATCCACACCCACCAGACGGCCATCAGCAGCAGGCCCGTCTGCAGCCAGCCCATGGCGCTCAGATGCGCCAGCAAGCCATGCGACAGTTGCGTGACGGCAAATACGAACACGAGGTCGAAGAACAGCTCGATCATGCCCACCTTGCCGCTGTCCTGCACGCCGCGCTGGCGCAGCAGGGAAATGCGATTATTCATTTTTTTCCTTGCATAAATACCGGACCGGCGCCCGCGGCGCTGGCCAAAACGGCACGATGATAGCAGATGGGGATGGCGGCCATGGCGACGCCCTGCGGTCGGCATGCGTTTGCTCTTCCGGCCGAATTTCGTTACGATGGGTCGCATGCGCGGGACACCACCTCCACCATGTATCAGCTGAACTGGCGCGGCCCCTGGCTCGCTGCCGTGCTGCTGCTATCGCTCGGTGGCGACGCCCCGGCGCTGGCGCGCCAGCTGGCCGAACCGGCCCCCGCGTGCCGGGCGCCGCAAACCATGGCGCTGACGGTCAACAGCGACGCCATCGCCACGGCCAGCAACGATATCAATGACAATACCCTGGTGGCGCTGCGCGCCAACGGCACCGCCTACTGGACGGTTTTATTGTCGACAGCGAATATCCTGCTGCAGCTGGGCGCCGACCGCGGCGATACCATCGTGACGTTCCAGAAAGGACTGACCCTGCGTTTCCAGGCGCTCGGTCCGCAGCAATATCAAATCCTCATCGATGGCCCCATCCTCGATGACGGCACGCAATACACGCTGACTGGCAAGGTGGTAGCCGTTTTTGAACGCTGTCCGGCCCCGCCCGCGCCAGCCGCGCAATAAAGCCGCGCAGGCCATCTATTTAAATCAATAAACCGTTTATATTCAATTGCATTTCCTATTCCGCTTGCCTGCCGCCGCGCAAAATGGCCTACAGCACATTCCCGCGCCGCGTCCGGAAGCCGCATTATTCTTGCCTTCGCGACAATTCGAGAGAATCGCGCAAAAAAATAGGCATAGAATCGCTACTCGTCATGCGCAAGAGCCGGCATGGTTATATTACGAATAGCCGGAAACTACTTTTTTGAATAAGCAAATACGAAATATATTAATCAATTCCGGATTGATTAATATCAAATGTCTTGTCTTTATTTGAAATTGTGTATTGTCCTGCCATATTTTTATGGCATGGTCGCAAAGCCGTCGCAATACCATTTCTACCGACTTACCCAACTGCCCCGAACCTGTCGGCCACGGGGCGCCCACCGCAAGTGCAGGCCGATATCACCTCATGGAGAATGTCATGTCTAACTTACCTCGCGTCGAAGTCACCAACCATACGCTGGCTTCCGGCCAAAGCGTCACCACCAACACCACGCCGAACAGCATCGCGCTGTCCATCGCCAGCGGCGACAGCAACAACCAGACCGGCATCGCCTTCCAGTTCCAGGGCCGCACCACGTACTGGAATCCCAGCGTCACCACGGGTTTTACCACGGCCAAGCTGGCCAGCGACACGGGCAACGGCGTCGTCACGTGGAAAGCCGGCCTGACGGTCACCTACTCGCCGCAAAGCACGGGCCTGTATAACGTGCTGCTCTCCGGCGACATCGTCGACAGCGGCACCTTGTATAGCTACACGGGCTTCGTGCTGGCCACCTTTACCTCCAACTCGCAGTAAGCGGCGGTTCCGCGCCCGCCTGCGGGCGGGCGCTCTGGATGGCCGCCCGCCACCGCGTCCAGGCAAGCCACCTGGCCATCCGACGCCCTTCCGGGCCCACCCGTTGTAAACGATTGCGTTGCCGCGCGGCAGCCATGCCGCCGCATCGCAGCCCGAGTCGCGTCTTGAGTGGAGGTTGTCATGGGTTTCAGTTTCGTCGCCACCGATCCCGCCAGCAAGGTCAGCCTGTATGAATCGCCGCCGCAGGCGGAGCATGCCTGGGCCGGCTACCTGCTGCCGCCCGTCGCGCCGCCGGCCACGCCCCCGGACAGCATCAGCTATGCCGACAGCCTGTCGCCGCAGCGCATGGGTAGCTACGTGTTTGCCAGCGCCCGTCCGGCGGCGCTGGACGCGGCGCCCGGCCCCTTCATCGCCGCCCTCGTCGCGTATATCGACCGGCAGTCATCGGCGCCGGGACTGAACCTGAACGCGCTGCTGTGGCTGCGCGACACCGATGCAGCGCCGACTGATTCCTTCAAGAACTACGGCTGCAGCTACACCTATAACCAGCTGACCAAGGGCTTTGCCACCAGCACCAACGTCAATTTCCGGCTGGGACAGGACCTGCTGTTCAACGTGCTGTCCGGCGTCGGCCTGTCCATCGACGCCGCCAGCGGCAGTCTGCGGCTGGCCGCGCCGCTGGCTACGCCGCCGGCGCTGGCCTTCCAGCGCAATGCCAGCGATATCGGCATACGCGTCACGGGCAGCGGCAGCACGATCCGCACGTTCGTGCCTTTGGCGGGCGCGAATGCGGGCTGCCTGACGTTCACGGCCACCGTCAACCCTCCCGTCACCTTCGGCCCAAGCGGCCTGGCCGTCGGCTTCCCCATGACCGCGCGCGACACGGCCAGCGGCCAGCTGCAGCAGCTGTTCTACCCGGCGCTGAGCGCGCCCGCCAAGCTGTCGGCCAGCCTGGCCTGGGTCGGCACCGTCGACCCGCTCGATCCCTACAATCAGAAGCTGTCCGCCAAGGCGCGGCTGGAAGGCGTATTGCGCTGCGGCTTGCTGCCGGCCGACCGGCCCGCCTTGCCGTCCACCTACCGCACGGCGCTGGGCCATGCGACGATCTTGCGGCCGCTGGGCGCCGCCAGCGGGCAGCCGCCCGTGGTCGGCCTGCAGTCGGGCGCCCTGGCCTTTGGCTGCGCCGCCCGGTCGCCTTCCCAGCCCGCTACCAGCAAGGCCCTGCTGACGCCGGCCGGGCGCTTTGGCCTGAGCGCCATCGGCCAGGCTGACGGGGCGCAGACAAACTTGTTATGCGGCATCTTCGGCTCGGAACAGCTGAGCATGACCACCTATGATGGCGCCGCGCCGGAAAATGACAGCCTGCTGTTCGTGCCCGGCTCGCCCGCCTACGCGTCCGTCTTCCCGTTCCAGGCCGCGACCCTGGACTTGCCCGATTCCGGTAACGTGGCCACGCCGCTGACGGCCGATTACCTCGGTTGCTGGGCCAGCGTGCTCAAGGGCGGCGCGGCCATGCCGCAATACCATGCGGAGCCGGCGGGTAGTCCCATGTACGGCCTGCCGCCGGCCGCCCGGGCCGCCGCCTTGCTGCGCGCCGTGGCTGCCGATACCGTGCTCGCCTCGACCCCGCCCTCGCTGCCCGTGCCGCAGGGCGCCGCGCACGCCTTTCCCCTGCTGCCGTATGGCGGCGCCGTCAGCGGCGGCCCGCTGGATGTCAGCGCCGCCCTGCTGTCGAGCTTTGAAAGCAGCATCGTCGCCGCCACCCGCAAGGCCGTCATTTCCAGCGGCGCCAGCGCCACCTGGCAGGCGCGTGCGGCCGCCTGCCGCCGCGTGCGTGGACTGGCCGCCGGCGACGCGGTGGCGGAAGCGCCGCACTACCGCACCACGCCGCAGGGAGCGGTCGCCACCGTGTCCAGCCAGGCGCAGGACCAGGACGCCTTCCTGTCAGTGACCCTGGGTCAGACCCTGGGCGGCGGCGGCCAGGTCTTGCCGTTCGGCTTCCGCTTCCCGGACGCGACCTTGCAGGATGCCTTGCAGACCAACCAGCTGTTCCTCGTGGCCGTCAACGCGGCCCACCTGTCGGACGGCGCCGCGCACTTCGACAATATCGTGGGCATCGCGGGCTGGACCATGCAAGCGCAGGTGGGCGTCGGCGTGACGCCCACGTCCTACCGCAACGTGATGCTGCTCAAGTATTGCAGCGGCAGCGTCAGGGAACGCGTCGCCAATCCGAACGCCTGGTCGGGCGCGCCCGATTTTTCGCTGGCCGCCGACGCCGGCCCCGACGTCCAGGGCATCGCCTACACGGGGCTGTCGCAATGGCTGCAGGATGTCATCGAAGCGGCCGAGGTGCTGGCGGCGGACAAGCCCGAATCGCCGTACCAGCATTTCCTGGAACTGGTCAGCGATCCCACCTGGACGGGCGTGCTGGTGCTGCAGGCGGACCTGGATCCGTCCAGCCTGCCGCCCGGCCTGCAGGGCATCGCGGCCGGCCTCGACCTGACGCGCTTCGTCGCCCACCATTTCGGCTTCACGGCCAGCCGCGTGACGGTGCATGGCGACGGCAGCATCACCCTCAACGGCAATTCCAGCACCTTCGGCCTGGTCGACTACCAGGATCCGGCCTTCGCCGCCGGCCAGCGCAACGGCTTGCCGCCCGATACCCCCATCGCCCTGCCCGACACCGACAACTATGCATTCCGCGTGCTGCAATTGCAGGTGCTGTTCGACAATGCCGTCATCAAGACCTTCAAGAGCTACGTGCAGCTGGCCGTCAACGGCCTGCTCGGCTCGCGCGTGACGGCCACCACCTTCGGCGGCAATGCGATGCCGAACAACGGCGTGGTGCTCGACGGCAGCTATATCGACCAGAACGGCACCGGCATCTACATCTTCGAGCAAGCCACGCCATCGATATTCAGCCTCGACAGCAACCTGCTGCGCCATGTGGCTTTCCAGCGCATCCAGTTCAACTGCCTGGGCACCACCGACGCGGGCGCGACCGTGCTGAACCGTTTTTCCGTCTGGGGCACGCTGGACTTCGCCAGCCTGGACGACCGCACGGGCGCCGTGCTGGACCTGCTGTCGTTCGGCGCGCTGGCGCCGGACCTGCCGCCGGACGGCGCAGGCCTGGCCTTTTCCAACCTGGTGATCGACATGCGCTATCCGCAGACGACGCCGTCGGCCGTGCGCTTCGACGAGGTGACGGCCAACCTGGCCTACGACCTCGACGCCAGCCAGGCCAGGCCGGACAGCCTGTTCAAGGGCTTCGGCCTGGAACTGTCGGGCTTTATCGCCGCCGCCGACGGGCAAAAGCCGGCCGATTTCGGCTTCCTGCCCGTCAGCACGGCGCTGAACCTGGGCACGCTCGACGGGCCATGGCACGGCATCGTGTACGACGTCACCATGGGCGGGCCGGGCGCGCTCGTCTCGGCCGCCGGCTTCCATTCGACCCTGCTGCTGGCCTGGTCGCCCGCCAGCACGGCCGACGACGACGAGCAAGCCGTCTTCGTCGGCCTGTCGCTGCCCGGCGCGGCGCCGGGCGCCAGGCTGATCAGCCTGCAAGGCATCTTCAAGCTGGCCATCGACAATATCGGGCTGATGCGGCAAAAAGTGCCCGACGGCGACTCTTACTACTATTGCCTGCGGCTCGACAATATCGCCATCAAGTTCCTCGGCATTGCCAAGCTGCCGCCCGACGCGAACATCCAGTTCTTCCTGTTTGGCGACCCGAAGAATACGGGCAGCCTGGGCTGGTATGCCGCGTACATCGCCGATGCGGCCGCCCGCCAGGAGCAGGCACTGGCCGCGCTGCCATTGCCGGCCATTTCACTGGGGAGCGCAGCATGACCAACGTCGTGTATTGGAATATCGAGAACTTCGGCATCAACAAGGTCAACAATCCCAGCCGCAAGCGGCCCCGCTATGGCGAAGGCGGCCGCTGCGGCGGCAACCTGCCGGCCGTGGCCGCGCTGCAGCGCCGCAATCACATCCTGACCATCCTGCGCGCCACGCAGCCCGATATCTTCGTGTTGATCGAGGTGTCGGCCAGCGCGGCCGGCGCCGGCGACCTGGCGCCCGACACGGGCGGCTTGCAGGGCGCGATCTTCCTGCTGCAACAGCTGCGCACCGACCCCGCCGACCCCAACCGCGCTGCCTGGCGCATGGTGCCGCCGCTGAAAGTGGGCACGGGCGGGCGCACGGAATCGGTCGCCGTGCTGTACCGCGGCATATCGGGCACGGTTGGCACGCCCACGGAAGTGCGGCGCTATTTCACGGGGCCGAACGTGTGGACGGGCGGCGGCGTGGCGGCCGTGGCGGCCGGCGCCGTGCCTGCCGCCTACCCGGCCGGGGGCGCCGGCGCGCCCGACATCCAGGATTTGCTCAACCCGCAAGGCCAGCCGGCGCGCACCATCCCGGCCGGCGCGCAGTACAACGGCGGCCTGGCCGAGGGCATGGCGGCGGCGCGCATCGCCTTCGCCCCCGCGCCGGCGCCGGCCGTGCCGCCCGTCGTTGGCGGCCTGGTCAATTTCAACGGCTTGCGCCAGCCCTTCATGGTCACTTTCGTGGAAACCAACCGGACCGACGTCATCACGCGCAACCTGACCCTGTTTGCCGTGCATGCGCCGCCCAACCACGGCGGCGCCACCAATTTCATCAACATCTTGCTGCGCGGCGTGCTCGACGTGGCGGCGCCGCCCGCCGGCGCGCCGCACAATGAAGTCAAGCTGATCTGCGGCGACTTCAACCTGAACGCCATCTACGCGCAGCCGCCCGGCGCGGGCGGACGGACGACGGCTTACGACCAGTTGCGCGCGATCAACTACATACCGCTGCTGGACCCGCCGCCTGCCATGCCGGTGGCGCCGAACCTGACGCTGGACGCGTACCAGGGTTACCTGGCCACGCATATCCGCCCCAAGCGCACCAAGCAGCAGCTGACGCAGCAATCGCGCTTCCTGTGGTCCGACAATACGGCCGGCGGCGCGTTGGTGGCGGCGCCGTATCCCGGCTATAACTATATCGGCAGCGATATGGTGAGCAACTTTTTCTCGATCGACAATATGCTCGTCAACCCGCTGGTGGCGGCGAATAACTACCAGTTCACGGTGATGAACCCCGTGTCGGGCACGCCGTTCACGGTGGCGGGCGGCATGCCCCCGGGCGTACCCATCGGCACGCGCCCGCTGCCCGCGCAATTTCCGAACGTGCCTGCCGGCATGGTCTGGCCGCAATCGCCGGCGGCCGTGTATGCCGTAGGCCAGGCGCGCACCCTGAACGGCTGGGCCAATTACGGCTACCTGCGCAGCACCAGCGACCACCTGGCGCTGTTTGCCGTGCTGTAGACAGAGCGTCCGGGCGGGTGCGAGCGTCCGCCCTGGACATCATGACTGATTCAAGGAGCAAGTTCGTATGGCCACCACCGATACCGCGCTGGAAAACCTGCAGCAAGCCATCGTCAACGCCGCCAGTAGTGGCCCGTTCGCCCTCGATGCCGCCTTCCTGGAAGCGGGCCTGGCCGACCCGGACGTCGCGCCGCCCGAAAAATTCGACGCCATCATCGGCCAGGCATTCCAGATCGACGCGGCGCAGTTCCTGATCAGCTGCGCGGCAGCCGACGTGGGCGCCGTGAGCGACGGCGTGTTTACGGTCAGCAAGGCCAACCTGCCCTTCATCGGCGGTCTGCTGCGAACCCCGGCCACGCTGGTGTTTTCCACGCAGCCTGCCGCCGCACGCACATCGGGCGAGGACGGGGATGACGGCGGGGATGACGCGGCCGTGCTGGTGGTGCAGGTGGCCGCCAGTCCCGCCGACTGGAACTGGGACAGCAGCTTTCCCTTCATGGGCGGCTGGCCGTTCAGCGAGTTGCCGCTGTCGGGCGCGCTGCTGGTGTTTTCCAGCGCCGACGGCGTCTATCCATGGGGCGGCGACAGCGCGCTGTCCGTCACGGGCGGCGCCAAGCAGAACCTCAGCGCCAGTGTGGCCCTGCCCGCCTTCGTGACGCCGTTTCTGGAACTGTTTTCCGACCTGGCGGCGCCGCCGGGCAAGCTGCAGATCGGCGGCTACCTGGACATGGCGCTGTACGACGGCAAGACGTTCGAACTGGGCGGCCTGATGCCCAGCGGCGTGCTGTCGGCCACGCTCAGCGAGCTCGACTGCACGTTCGCCGGCTACCTGCGCGTGGCGGCGCCCAGCCTGACCGTGACGATCCCGCCGCCCGTCGACGCGCCGCCGCCCGACGCCCTGCTGCTCGACGGCGGCATGCAGCTGCTGCTGCGCGGCGCCGGCGAAGCGGACGACGAGGAAGCGGCCGACGGCGACCAGGCCGCCACGCTGGCCCTGACGGCCACGCTCAGCGTGGAAGGCGCCGGCGCTGCCGACTACACGCTGTCGCTGCTGCTGCAGCCATCGAACGCCGACGGCGACGGCAACTACGCGGTCAGCCTGGAAGCGGGCAGCGACGGGCCGCCCCTCAGTCCCACCGCCGCCATCGGCCTGATCGGCGGGGGCGCCAGCTATTTCCGCGCCACCCCGGCCGTGCTGCAGGAGTTCCTGACGTCGTTCGGCCTCGGCGGCATGACCATCAGCGGCAGCATCCCGCCCAAGGCGGCCCCCACGGTGGACCAGGTCACGCTGCAGCTGCGCAGCGTGCGCGATCTCAGCTGGCAGCCCATCCCGGCGCCCACGCCCGCGCTGAGCTTTACCATCACCTCGTTCTTCCTCGACTGGACGGCTTACCAGCCGCTGGCGAGCAAGGCCAGCGGCAAGTCGCGCTATGAATACCTGTTCGGCACCACCTTCACCCTGTTGCCCACGGTATTTCGCAACCTCGACGGCACGCCGGGCGGCGAATTCGACGTGCAGTTCAACTCGGCGCAGCTGTTCCAGGCCAGCTTTCCCGGCAAGGCCACGCTGTCGGACTTCCTGTCCGTCGTCTCGAACGGCCTCGTCAGCCTGCCCGACACCATCCAGGCCGAGGTGTCGAATATCGCGCTGAGCATAGACGGCGCGGCCCAGTCCTTCGCGTTTTCCAGCGACTACGCCATCAGCCTGTCCTTCCTGACGGTGGGCGGCGCGCCCATCCTGAGCATTTCGGATGGCCAGATCAGCCTGTCGGGCATCAGCGCCACGGTGGCCGCGGACAAGCAGGAAGGCGCCCTGGCCCTTGTCGAGGCCGGCAAGGCGGGCGCCGGCACGGCCTGGGCCGGTTCCATTTCCGGCTTGCTGGGCGTGGGCGCCAGCCTGCAGGCGGCCGTCAGCGTGGCCTACAGCAGCCAGGAAACGCCGCCCCGCTGGACCCTCTCCGCCTCGCTCGCGCAGGAACTCGACGTGGGCGAGATGATCAAGCAATTCTTTGCCGCCGGCGGCATCTATGATTTCCCGGTCTTCTTGCCGGGCAACCTGAAGATTTCCGCGTTCGCCATCGCCGCGGTCATTCCCAGCGGCAAGCCCAGCACGGACCTGGCCACCAGCTACACGGTCGACACCACCTTTACCTGGCTGTTCTTGCTTGGCCAGCAACAGATCGGCTTGCAGAAAGCCACGCTCTCGGTACAGTATGACGGCGCCAAACCGGCCGCGCAGCAATTCTCGGGCAAGGCCGACGCCGTATGGATCTATACCGCCATCAATCTGAAGCTGGGCTTCGGCTATGCGTTCCAGCCGACGGACAAGGGGCCGAACCACACGCTGTACGTGAGCTGGGAAGGCTTCACGGCAACCTATACCAGCGGCAACGAGATGCTCAGCTTCACCCTGGCGGGCTGGTCCCTGGGCAGCCTGATCCAGGCGCTCGTGCGCACGCTGGGCGATCCATATTTCGTGCTGCCATCGCCGTGGGACTTGCTGAACCAGGTCACGCTGGACGGCCTGTCCGTCAACGTGTCGCTGAAAACCGGCGAAAAGAACCGCCTCAGCGCCACCTACACGCTCAGTTCACCCCTCAACCTGGGATTCATCGTCATCCGCAGCATCGTCTTCAAGCGCAATACGGACGGCAAGGTGACCCTGGCGCTGGACGCCACCGTGCCACCATTGCTCAAAGGCAGCATGGGCGACTTGCTGGACCCGGACAAGGGACAGGACGTGGAAGAGATGCCCAGCGTGCCGGGCGCCGGTTCCAGCTATTTCAAGGTCTTCCTGCTGATGCTGGGCCAGCGCGTGGCCATCAACGGCGCGTCCGACTTCAGCTCGACCAAGGCCGTCATCGACGCGCTCGCGGGCGTGCCGCCCACCACGGGCAAGAACAATCCCGTCAACCCGGGCAGCGGCGTGCACGGCCAGCCGTATTACCAGCCGGACAGCAACTGGCTGATCGCCGCGCATTTCGGCGTGCTGCAGACGGCCGGCGTATGGGCCGTCGACGTCCAGATCGTCTTCAACGATCCCAACCTGTACGGCTTGCGCCTGACCCTGGGCAGCCCCAAGATGGGCGGCCTGGCCGGCCTGGTGGTCGACATCCTGTACAAGAAAATCAGCGACGACGTGGGCCTGTTCCAGATCGACTTCACCTTCCCCGACAGCATCCGCAACCTGAACTTCGGCGCCGTCAGCGTTGTGCTGCCGATGATAGGCATCAAGATCTACACGAATGGCGATTTCCTGATCGACATCGGTTTTCCCTACAATATGGACTTTACGCGCTCGTTCAGCTTCAGCGCCATCGTCTACGGCGTGCCGGTGCTGGGCTCGGGCGGCGTGTATTTCGGCAAGCTGTCGGGCGCGACGGCGACGCAGGTGCCGAAAACCGATCTCGGGTATTTCAATCCCGTCATCGTCTTCGGCCTGGGCCTGCAGCTGGGCCTGGGCTACAACTTCGTCAAGGGGCCGCTGAAAGCCGGTTTCGCGCTGACCGTGTTCGGCATCATCGAAGGCGTGATCGCCACCTACCATCCGTACGACCGCAGCAACGCCGTCGCGCTGGCCAACGCCGGCGCCTCCGGCAGCGTCCAGGAAAGCAGCTACTTCAAGCTGACGGGCACGTTCGGCGTGATCGGCATGCTGTACGGCGAAGTGGACTTGAAGATCATCAGCGCTTCGCTGCTCGTCAATATCACCGTGTCGGTGCAGATCGGCTACGAATCCTACCGCGCCATCCCCCTGTCCGTGACGGCCTCGGTGCGCATCAGCCTGCGCGTCAAGATCGACCTGGGCATCTTCAGCTTCACCATTTCCGTGGGCTTTTCCGCCACCGTCAGCGCGCAATTCCGCATCGGCGACGACAGCCGCGCGCCGTGGGACGGCGGCGGCGCGCTGCGTCTGGACAGCCTGGCGCGCGGCCGCGCGCGCAGCCTGCCGATGGAATTGCAGGCCGCCATGCTGCGCGCCGGGCCGCGCCGCCAGCCGCGACGCGTGCTGCGCACCGACGCCAAGCCGGTGCTGCAACTGGTGACGGCGCCGCAATTCACGGTGCTGGCGCCGCAGGGCGCCACGGCCAGCAGCGCGCAGCAAGGCGCGTTCGTCTGCCTGTTCGCCATGGATGCGCCGGACCCGGCCGCCGGCGGCGCGGGAACGGGCACGACCTCGTTCGATCTGCTGTGCAAGGCGTATTTCCCGTGGCTGCTCGACGCCCTGCAGCCGGCGGTGCGGGCCGACGCCGAGGCGCTGGACCTGGCTGCCGCCGCGACCGCCAGCGTCACGCTGGCGCAGCTGGTGGCGGGCATCCAGGTGCTGGCCGACCCCGCCATGCAGCCATTCGGCATGGGCGACCTGCTGCACTTCCTCGCGGACAGCTTCATCGTGAACATCAGCGCGCCGGGAGCCAATATGGACGGCGCCACGCTCTTCCCGCTGTTCGACGGGCTGCGGCTGGACGTCCCCGACCCGCAAGGCGGCGCCGGCACGCAGGCGATCGACCTCGAAACCTACGCGACGGCGACGGAACAGTACCGCAGCACGGTGGCCGGCCTGCTGCGCCAGGTGGCCGCCAAGGTGGGCAAGGCGCCCGCCAAGCCCGCGCTGCTGGCGCAGGACGACGCCGAGCCCGAATCGATGGCGGCCTTCATCTTCGTCGACGTCTTCAGCCTGATCGGCCGCGCGCTGCTGCAATCGGCCATCGATGCCTTCGACAATTACAGCTATGCGCTGCAGCCGGGCGACAGCATCGCCGGCATCGTCGCCGCCTTCAACCGGGCCGGCAACGCCATCGACGCGGACGACGTGTCGCTGCCGAATGCCGCGTATCCGCTGAACGGCGCGTTGCCGCTGCAGGTCGGCGGCCTGTCCGCCGTGATCCAGGCCGGCGATACGCTGGCGGCCGTCGCCGCCCGCTACACGGATCCGGCCGGCGCCGGCGGGCGCTGGCACACCACCGCCGCCCAGCTCATCGGCGCGAATGCCGAACCGCGCGCGCTGCGCACGGGCGTGACGCTGGTCTTCGACTTCGGCGCCGGTGCCGTCAGCCACGTCACCGCGCCCGGCGACAGCTTCGGCGCCATCGCCGCCGCGCTGGGCGTGCCGCTGGCCACCCTGGCGCAGCAGGCATCGCTGTATGCGCGCGCCGACCTGCTGCTGCCGACGGCCACCCTCGCCGTGCCGCCGCTGGCCTATACTTCCGTCGCCGGCGATACCCTGGCCGGCATCGCCAGCCGCTTCGCCGCCACGACGGCCGCGCTGGGGCGCGACAATGCCGGCATCGCCAATCTGTTCGCCGCGGCTCCGGGCCGGCTGGCCATCGCCCACCTCGACGCCTTGCCGCTGGAGCAACTGTGGAGCGGCGTGCAGGCGAGCGGCGCCGTGGCCCAGGCCGCCGGCCAGGTCGCGCGCTTCATCACCTATGGCTTGCGCCTGCCGGTGGCGGCGGGCCTGAGCCTGTCGCCATCCTTCCTGTATAGCAGGACGCAGACCGACTACGCGCTGTACCAGCTGACGGGCCAGCAATTCCCCACGCCCGCCAGCGCCGCCGGCGGCTACCGCATCGGCCTGGGACGCAATGCCGTTTCGCATGGCGTCGCCCTCGATTTCATCACCTTCGCCGGCGCGCCCGGCACCAGCCTGCCCATCGACCTGGGCGCCGCATACGGCTTGCTGTCGGGCGTGCTGGCGTATGCGCAGGCGGGCAACTTCGTGCCGTCGCCTGCGCTGCACATCCTGCCGCTGGCGTCCTTGCAGCCGCGGCAGTTCCCTGCGGCAGGCTACGCCGCCTGGATCACCGCCGACCTGGCGCGCCTGACGGCCGTGACGTCCGGCGCCGCGCCAGGCGCGCGCGCCGCCGCCAGCCAGGCCGCGCCTGCGCCGTATCTGTGGCAATTGCCCGACGCCATGCTGGCCAGCATCACCCAGCGCCAGGATACGCTGCAGACGCTGTACCCCCAGGCGCCATACGCGGACATACTGGCCCTGATGCCCGCCTATCGTCCCCGCATCGGCAACACGCCGCCCAACAGCAGCAGCACGGTGTTCCAGGACTTGAGCGGCTATGCCTATGCCACGCGCGTGGACTTCCAGATCACGCGCATGCCGGCCGCCACCGTGGCCACCAACGACGCCAGCGGCACCGCGCTGGCCAGCGCCGCCACCCTGGCCCACGTATACGAGCTGGTGGGACCGTCGGCCGCCGATGCCCAGCGCCTGGAATACTTGCTGAGCGGCATGGCCGCCGTGGGCGAAACCCTGGTGGCCGGCCTGTTCCTGCTGTACAGCGAAGGCGGAAGCGACCAGGTAGCGCTGACGGGCCAGGCCGATGCCGACTACCTGTGCTTCCTGACGCAAACCAATCTGTCCACGGAAAGCCATCCGCCGGCCAGCCGCATGCTGCTGGACGCGGAGGGGACGGTCTTGCCGCGCGGCATAGCCAACAGCCCCTCGCAATTCATCAAGCTGCTGTGGGAGCAATCGGTGGTGCGCGGCGGCGGATACTATCTGTATTTCGAGGACATGGTGTCGGGCGCCGGCCTGCCCCCATCCGTCTTCGACGCCACGGGCACGGCCACGCTGACCCTGGTGGTGCCGCTGGCGCGCCAGGCGGCGGGCGCCGCCGACACCGTGCCGAACTTCGTCAACGCCCTGCTGACGACGCAAGCGATCGATCCGCAGCAAGACGTGCTGGTGTTCGAGTCGCTGAGCAAGCCGGCCAAGAGCCAGCCTTTGGCCGTGGCCGCCACGCGCACCTTGACCGCCGTGGCCGCCACGTACGGCATGGGCGTGGGACAGCTGGCGCGGCAAAACGCCGGGCGGCCGCTGCGCGCCGGCGCCAGCGTGCCCGTGGCCGGCATCCTGCACCAGCTGAACCTGCAAGACATGGCCGCGCCCGCGCAAGCGCTGGAGCAGCTGGCCGCGTACTACTCGGCCGGCGCCACCCCGCTGAGCGCGGCGCAGATCGCCGCCTACAATCCCGGCGTGACGGTGGCGCTGGGCGCGACCATGCGCATTCCGCCGCTCGTCTACCGCGTGCCCGCCAACTCTGGCGGTCCCGGCAATACCTTCGCCACCCTGGCCGCCTACTACGGCTTGCCGGTGGACGCCCTGGCCCTGGGCGCGGCCGACACCGAAGGCCTGTACGCCGATGGCGCCGTGCTCGACGTCGACAGCCTGGCCCTCGATGCGCAAGCGACCTTGGCGCCTGGCAACCTGTCGTTCCAGCTCAAGCGCACCAACGACGGCGTACCCGTGCTGCCGCCCAATCCCACGCCGCAGCAACGGCAGCAATATGCGCAGGCGACCCTGTCCGCGCTGTACAACACGCTGTCGGCCGGCCTGGGCCGCAACCCGTTTTTCCTGCCCAGTCCCTACAGCCTGCCTTTCGGACCGCAAGACCATGCGAACGACAGCGACGGCAGCGACGATGGCGAAACTCACCGCCGGCGCTATGCGGCCGCGGCGCTGGCCGATTACGACTACCGCCAGGCACTGGGCTACCTGGGCAACAACAGCCAGGGACGGCCGTTCGCCACGCTCAATGCGGCGCCGGCCAATCCGCCGGCCGGCCTGCCGCCCGCCGCCGACAATCCCTACCTGGGCGTGGGCGGCCATGCGTCGCTGGCCCTGCGCTGGCAAGACCTGTTCGGCAACACCACCGTCACGCCGTTCGAGGCGCCGCCGGCCGGCTACACGGGTGCGCTGGACCAGGCCCCCGCCCCGCTGCGCTACACGGATCGCCTGCTGGGCCTGTCCGCTTGGCCGAAAGTCCAGGCCAGCTACCTGTATGGCACGGATGCGGGCGGCGCGCCCGCGCTGCTGCTGACCTTGCGCATGGATGGCCTGGCCTACGCCACGCCAGCCGACGCGGCGCAAGACTTGCCTTTCTATCAACGCCTGTACTTCCAGCTGCACCAGGACTATACGGGCCTGGGCGTGCCCGGACTGAGCGGAAATGCGGTGAGCATTTCCCTCAGCAACTCCCTGCTGGCCACGCCGCTGCAGCCGCTGGACGAGGCCCGGTCGCGCCAGGTGCGCGACTTCGCCGCCGCCTGCGCCATCTACCTGCAAGCCCTGGCCAACGGCGGCAGTGCCACGGCGCCCGCCGCCACGCTGTCGGTGCCGGTGCCGCTGGCGCAACTGGCCAGCGCCAACCGCATCGCGCTTGACGTGGCGCTGGTGCTGACGCGCCAGGCCATCCTGCTCGATCCCGCGCTGGCGGCCCTGCCGGACGGCGCCAGCGTGGTCAGCGCCGTGCTGCCTCAGGCCGACACGAACGGCGGCGCGTCCAGCTTCACCACGTTTGCCAAGGCGCTCGAAGCGTGCCTGAAGACGCCGCAATGGTCGATGCGCGCGGGCGCGGGGCTGACGCGCATAGGCAGCGCCGGACAGCAGACGCAGCAGTTGTTCGCCGTGCGTTTCAGCGACACGCCGGGCCAGGGCATCCATTTCCGCCTGGGCCAGCAAGCCAGCTACTACGCGCCGTTGCCCGTCGCCAATTCGCTGGAAAGCCGCACGGTCAGCATCGACGCCTATCCGACCAATACGCCGCATGCGCTGACGCTCAATAGCGTCGACCTGAACCTGTGGCTGCAAAGCTGTCTCGACGCCATCGACAAGTTCCTCTCGGCCACCTATGCGCCGCCCGCCTACATCCTCGATCGCCTCAACGGCGTCGCCGATCCGCTGCAGAGCGGCCAGCTGGGCCTCGTACTCAAGGCGAAACAGACGCTGGCCGACGTCATCAGCGCCACGGTCAGCCCCGTGCTCAGCAGCAGCGCCGGGGACGAAGCCACGCGCGTCAGCGCGGCCGCCACCATGCGGCAGCAGTTGCTGACCACTCTGGGGCCGGCCTTTGCTGCCGGCGCCGTGGTGGTGTACGGCGTGGACCAGGTCACGGGCGCGGACGACGAAGACGAGGGCGCGCCGCCAGCGCTGTACGGCCAGCCCGCCGCTGCAGGCACAGCCGACGGCGCGGCCGGCGATGGCAACCAGAACTACACCTTGTTCCCGACCCGGCTGCCTTTGCTAGGCACGGCCGCGCAGGACCAGAGCCGGCTGTCATTCAACTTCATCTCGAAGAACGTCGAAGGCCAGGCCTATGTGCCGCTGGACTTGCGCTATCAGATCACGCACATGGAATTCGACCAGCGCCCCGTGCCCGGCATCGAAAAATACCTGCAAAGCCAGTGGCTGCTGTTCATCACCGGTCCGTTCGAGGTACCGCTGGGCAATGGCACGCAATATATCCCCGTGCTGAACCGCGCCCTGCCCGTGCCGCCCACGGTCAACCGGCAGACCGCCACCGCGTCCGCCGCGCCGCAGGGCGGCCGCATGCGCCTGGCCGCCGGTGGCTTGCAGCCGGCCCAGCTGGCCCAGTGGGATTACGGCTTCAGCTACACCTACCGCCAGGCGGCGCAGGATGCCGTGCACGTCAGCGTCGTGCTCAACGTGCCGTCGCAGGTTGCCAGACTGTCCGCGGCGACCGGTCCCGACCTGTTCACGGCGCTGGCCGCCTTCGTCAGCAACTATCCGCTCATCTCGGCTGACCTCGACGCCTTCCTCGCCCCCCTCGATGGCAAGCAGGATACGCCCGATAGTGTCGCCAAGGCAACACTGGCCACCACCGCCTTCCAGCAACTGGTGACCCTGGTGGCAACCAGCTATGGCCAGCATTTCGGCACGGCGCGGCTGGCGGCGGCGCAAGGCGAGGCCAGCGTGGCCGTGGAATTCGACGCGCGCCTGGAAGACCATGGCGGCGACGCCTGGTATGCGCTGCTCAATGTCACCGTCGGCGGCGTGCCCGCCACCTACGACCCGCTGTCCGGCACCCTGAGCAACGGCACCGTCAGCGTGCCCGTGCCCGTGCTCGACATCGATGCGCAGCAGTACCGGGCCACGCCGGCCACGCCCACGCCACCCGATGCGCTGCTGGCCTACCGCTACGCGGCCATCGCCGCCGACGCGCCCGACCTGTCGTTTGCCGCCGCGCTGGCCAATACCGGCCGCGAGGTGCGCATGCCGGGGCTGAACGTGATGGTGTACAAGAACGCCCAGGCTTCGCTGTACGTGCAGCGCAACCGCTACCTGTGCCCGCCCAGCCAGACGCAGGTGTCGACCATGCACGCCTTCCTGTACCAGACGCCGGTCGTCAAGTTCAGCGACCCCATCCTGCCACGCCTGAGCTGGCAAGGCTATGATTTGCGGCAAGTCGCACCGGTGGGCGGCAGCGACGTGGCGGCCTATATGCGAGGCTTCTTCAACGCCCTCTTCACGGGCGCCTCGGGCAGCGTGCGCATCGCCATGGATGGCAGCTATTCCTACAGCGTGATGCCGGCCGTGGCGGGCTTTCCCCGCACTTCGCTGCCGGTCAGCCTGCTGCCGGCCGTGCTCGCGCCCATCGATGCGGCCCAGCCTCCCGCCGCGCCCATGGCCCTGGTGGCCCAGGTGCAGCAATGGTATGACGCGCAGCAGCCGACCACGGATGGCGGCGCCGCCATGGATTTCCGCCTGAACTTCTTTACGGACGGCGCGCCCGAGCAACTGCTGCTGTCGCTCGAAGACGTGCGCTGGGTGGTGCGGCCCTGACGCGGCGGCGCGGCGTCAAGGCACGGGCGTGAGCAGCGGCAAGCCGGCAAAGTGGGCTTGCAGATTGTCCAGCACCAGCTGGCCCATGGCGTGCCGCGTTTCCACGGTCAGGCTGCCCACGTGCGGCGTGAGCACCACGTTCGGCAAGGCGCGCAAGGCGGCTGGCACGCGCGGTTCGTCCGCAAACACGTCGAGGCCGGCCGCGCCCAGGCGGCCATCCTGCAAGGCGGCGATCAGCGCGTCTTCGTCGATCAGGGCGCCGCGGGCGATATTGATCAGCGTGCCTTGCGGGCCGAGCGCGTCGAGCACGCTGCGCTCGACGATCTTGCGCGTGGCCGGCGTGCCCGGCGCGCAGACGATCAGATAGTCGCTTTCCTGCGCCAGGGCCTGCAAGGATGCGGCGCGCGGCGCGCTCGCGCCGGCAATGGCGCGCGGCTGGAAGTAGCGCACCTTGACGCCAAACGCGGCCAGGCGCAGCGCGATGGCTTGCCCGATCTGGCCGAAACCGAAGATGCCGGCCGTCTTGCCGCGCAGGCTGGATGCGGGGACGATGGCCTCGCGGCGTTCCCAGCCGCCGTCGCGCACGAAACGGTCGAGCGCCACGATATGCCGCGCGCTGGCCAGCAGCAAGGCCAGCGCCACGTCGGCCACGTCATCGGTCAGCACGTTCGGCGTGGTGGTGACGGCGATGCCCCGTTCGCGCGCCACGTCCAGCGCCACGCCGTCGAGGCCCACGCCGTTGACGGCGACGATTTCCAGCTTCGGCAGCAAGGCCATGTCGGCGGCGTTCAAGCCCAGCGCGCCCGTCGTGACGACCCCGCGGATGACCGGCGCCCGTTCGGCCAGCCAGGCGTGGCGCTCGTCCGCCGGCACTTGCCAGGCGTGATGGCAGGTGTAGTGCTGTTCCAGCTGCGCGTTGACGGCGGCCGAAGGGCTGGGAGCGAGGATGAGGAGTTCGGGGTGCATGGGCGTCCAAGTTGGTGTCGACAGGATTAGCAGACGCAACTTAGCATATTTGGGAACCGGCCGGGGTTGAGCGCCCCGTATGCCGTGAAAACCGTGTACTGCGCGGAAACTTTAGCCCGGGCAAGGCACGCGTTTGACCTTGCCGCCCGTCCTGGCCGGATCGGCGCCCGAGCCCGGGTTCTCGGCCATGCCAAAGCACGTGGCGCCGCCGGCGCTGACGACGCGTGTGGCGGGCCGGCCGTCGGCCGTCAGGTAGTCCTCCACGCGGATGACGGGGCCGCCGCGCCAGGCGGAGGCGACCAGTTTCTGGAAGGTGTTTTCGCTTTTGAGGTCGGCAGCGGCCAGCCACGGCTGGTCTTGCCTGCGTTCGCCGCGCAGGGCCTTGTCGGCGGCGCCCGCGGCCAGCCGGGCGCGCGTGAGCAAGTCGGCCGTGGCAGGCGCCGTGGCTGGCGCGGCGGGAAATTCCTCGGCCGGTACGGTGATCGCTTCCGCCGCCACGGGCGGCGGCGCGAAGAAGACGGGCGGCGCGGCGGGCGGCGCAACAGCCCGCGCGCGCGGCGCAGGAGCCGGCATGGGCATCGGCAAGGCCATCGGCGGCGTCTGCGGCAACGCACGGGGCGGCAGCAAGGTCATGAACGCCACTTCCGTGTATTGCTTGAGTTGCCGCGCCGGCAAGAGCAGGAAATACAGGCCCAGCACGTGCATGGCCAGGATCAGCGCGACGGCCGCGCCTTTCAGGCTCAAGCCGTCCCGTATGCGCATGCGCATGGAAGCGGACGGTAAGTGGTGAAGCAATGGCATGCGGTGTCCTGTGGGCGCGGGGCGCGATGGCCTATTCTAGCGAAACTTGAATATGCACATTAATAAATCCGCAAGGTATCGCCTGGCGCGCCTTTTTCCGCCAGATTCCAGCACCCTGGCCTGCCCGGTGTTGTACGAATGGCGACTTTCTTGACCGCTTTCTCACACTTTCCCACGCGCTGCGCCACGCTGGAATATAATGATAATCATTCTCATTAATATCCAGATAACTCCATGCGCACCTTCCACCTCGTCCCTACCCCGTTCGCCCTGGCCGCCTTCCTGCTGGCCAGCGCCGCCGCCCAAGCCACCACCACCGCGCCGGCCGGCGACGCGCAAACCATGCCCACGGTAGTCGTCAATGCCTCGGCCGATGCGTCGGCGGAAGGGTTGTCGAAGGCGTATGCGGGTGGCCAGGTGGCGCGCGGCGGGCGCATGGGCATCCTCGGTGCCGTGGACATGATGGACTCGCCATTCGGCAGCACCAGTTACACGCAGCAGTTCATTGCCGATCAGCAAGCGCGCAGCGTGGGCGACTTGCTGCAGAGCGATCCGGCCGTGCGCATGTCGCGCGGCTATGGCAATTTCCAGGAAGTGTATGTGATCCGTGGCTTCGCCCTCGATTCCGACGACGTGGCGTACAACGGCCTGTACGGCGTGCTGCCCCGTCAATATGTCTCGCCGGAATTGCTCGAGCGCGTGGAAGTGTTCCGTGGCGCCAGCGCCTTCCTGAATGGCGCGGCACCGGGCGGCAGCGGCATCGGCGGCGCCATCAACCTGATGCCCAAGCGCGCCGGCAATGCGCCGCTGACGGAATTGACGGTGGGCGTGGAATCGGGCGGCCACGCCTATGCAGCCATCGACGTGGCGCGCCGCTTTGGCGAGCGCCAGGAATTCGGCGTGCGCGTCAACGCCGCCAAGCGCCAGGGCGAGACCGGCATCCAGCGCGAAGACCACGACGTGGGCATGTTCTCGGTCGGCCTCGACTACCGCGGCAGCGGCTACCGCCTGTCGGCCGACGCCGGCTACCAGAATTTCGACCTGACATCGCCGCGCCCGTCCGTCGGCATTGGCAGCGTGGCCGTGCTGCCCTCCGCACCCGATGCGTCGAAGAACTTTGCCCAGCCGTGGAGCTATTCGAAGGAACACGATGTGTTCGGCACGGCGCGCGCCGAAGTGGACCTGGCCAAGGATGTCGTGGCCTGGGCCGCATTTGGCTCCCGCTCGACCAAGGAAGCCAACAGCCTGGCCGAGCCGACGTTGACTTCGATCAATGGCGACGCCACGGTGTCGCGCTTCGACAATGCCCGCAAGCAAGAAATCCGCACGGGCGAACTGGGCATTCGCGGCAAGCTCGTTACGGGCGCCGTCAAGCACACCCTGGTGGCCAGCTGGTCCGGGCACTGGAATGAAGCGAAGAACGCGTTTGCGATCGGCGACAAGTTTGCCACCAACATTTACGCACCGGTCAACGTGACGGCGCCGCCGGCGCCCTACACGGGCGGCATCATGAGCGACCCGCGCATCACCCAGAAAACCATCCTCAACAGCTACGCCCTGGCCGACACCATGGCCTTCCTCGACGACAAGCTGCTGCTGACCGTGGGCTTGCGCCGCCAGCAGATCAAGGATGCCGGTTACGACTACAACACCTCGGCGCCGCAAGGCAAGGCCTATGACGAGAGCGCCACGACGCCCGTGGCCGGCATCGTGTTCAAGGCCAGCAAGGACGTGTCGCTGTACGCCAACTACATCGAGGCGCTGGTCAAGGGACCGACGGCCACGGGAACGTATCTGGAAAACGGCCAGCAGGTCAATGTCGACAACATGGGCGAGGTGTTTGCGCCGTATAAATCGAAGCAGAAGGAAATCGGCGTCAAGTATGACGGCGGCAAGCTGGGCATGAGCGCGGCCCTGTTCACGACAAGCAAGCCTTTGCTGGCCGTGCTCGGCAAGCGGGCCGAACTTGATGGCGAGCAACGCAACCGCGGCCTGGAATTGTCGATTTTCGGCACGCCGATGCAGGGCGTGCGCCTGCTGGGCGGCTTGACCTGGCTCGATGCAAAGCTCAGCAATACCGGCGTGGCCGCCAACAATGGCAAGAAACCCATCGGCGCACCGGAAACGCAGATGAGCGTGGGCGGCGAATGGGACGTGCCCGGCGCGCCAGGCCTGACCCTGAACGCCCGCACCATCTACACCTCGACGCAATACGCTGACCTGGCCAACACCCGGCAACTGCCATCGTGGACCCGCATCGACATCGGCGCGCGCTACCTGACCCAGGTGGCGGGCCGTGACGTGACCGTGCGCGCCCGCGTGGACAACGTGACGGACCGCAATTACTGGTCGTCGGCCGTGTCGTCCTTCAATATCGGCTCGCTGGTTCTGGCCGCGCCGCGCACCGTGGTCGTGTCGGCCAGCGTGGCGTTTTAAAGACCGCGCACCTGTCGCACGATGAAAAGCTGCCTTCGGGCAGCTTTTTTTTCATGTGTGCGCCTGTGCCGCAAGGCGCGCTTCGGCGACAATGCCGACATGAAACGACTCCCTGCCCTGCTGCTGTTGCTTTGCCTGTCCCTGCCGGCCCTTGCCCAAAAACAAGCCGCCTGCCCGTACGCCGCCTGGAAAAGCGGCTTCAAGGGCGATGCGCTGGCGCAAGCCACGTGCCTGCTGCGTCCCGTCAAGCTGTATGCGCGCCTGGGCGACAGCGCGCCGCTGCCGGACTTCCTGGCCGCCCGCATCGGCCAGCGCGCGGGCATCGCGCCGGCCCGCCTGCGCGCCTGGCTGGCGGAACAGGGCATCGCCGAGGCGGACGTGGGCGGCGCCGTCGATGCGCCCCTGTCGCGCGCCGTGGGCCGGCTGGCAGCGCCGATGGCGCGCTATTTCGTCATCCACGACACCAGCTACCCGAATTTCTTGTTAGAAACCATTCCCGACCACATCAACGACGCCAGCTGGGATTTCAACGACTTCAGCCTGCGCAATCCGGCGCTGGGCGGCGGTCCGAAGGGCCATGTCTACGTGAACCGCCTGGGCGGTTCCTTGCAGGTGCGCGATTTCGGCACGGCCAGCTTTGCCAGCAAGCTGGAAAAGGACAAGCCTTCGCTGACGGGCCTGTTCCTGCACGTGGAACTGGTGCAACCGCGCAACTCCGTGCCTGGCGGCGGCAAGGGCAACGATGGCCTGGCGCCCGATCCCGGCTTTACGCCGGCCCAATACGACCGCCTGGCCCTGCTGTATATCGCCGCCAGCGTGCGCAAGGGAACGTGGCTGATTCCCGCCTTCCACGCCGTGCTCGATACAGGGTTTGCGAATGGTCATGATGACCCACAGAACTTTTCGCTGAGCGAGTGGTCAGCCTCGCTTTCCCGCCTGTATGCGGCCTTGCGCCAGGCCGAGACTGGACAATAAAGCGTTTCCCCGCCGGCTGATTAGGTGCATACTATTGCAAGCATAGTCACTGCGGTCAGGGAGGCCAGGTGAGCATCAGCACGGATCAGCACGCGGGTCGCCTGGCCGGCGCGCAGCAGCCATTGCAGCGCGCGCAGCGCATCTTCGCCATGCGCGACGCCGTCCTCGAGGCCTGGGAACAGCGCGTGCGCGCCAGCGTGCGCGGCGCGGACCAGCTGCTCACGCCCATACTCATCAATACCTTGCCGGCCTTTTTCGACAACCTGGCCGAAGCCCTCACCCCCGGCCACCCGCGCGACAACGCCGCCAGCAACAGCAACGTGCCCGCCGTGCATGGCAACGAACGGGCGCGCATGACCAATTACGGCCCGGAACAGGTGATCCAGGAATACCAGATCTTCCGCGACTGCTTCGCCGCCACTGCACATGAGTCCGGCATCACCCTGCGCAGCAAGGATTGGCAAGTGATCAACAAGTCGATCGACGTGGGCATCCGCGAATCGATACGCGAATTTACCAGCATGCACGAAAGCTTCCGGCGCCGCGTCGCGGCCGGCCTGTCGCACGACATGCGCAATCCCCTGGCCGTCATCAGCACCAGCGCCCAGCTGCTGTTCAGGCCAGCCGACCCGGAGCGGGTGGTATTGCTGGCGCACAAGATTGTCGAGCACAGCAAGCGGCTCGACAGCATGATCGAGGAATTGCTCGATGGCCTCAGCTACCACCAGGGCCAGCAGCTGCCGCTGGTGCTGAGCCAATTCGACGTGCTGCCGCTGGTACACGCCGTGGCCGGCCAGGTGAACTTGCAGCGGCCGGACAAATGCCGGGTCAGCGGGCAAGCCGTCACCGGCTGGTGGTGCGAGAACTCGCTGCGGCGGGCGCTGGAAAACCTGCTCGGCAATGCCCTCAAGTATGGCGACGACACGCCCATCAGCGTGCACGTGGAAGCGGTCCACGAACGCCTGATCGTCACCGTCCACAATGGCGGCCAGGCCATCGCGCCGGAACAGGCCGCACGCATCTTCGACTACTTGCGCCGCGAAAACGACAACCCCGCGCCAGGCTGGGGCATCGGCCTGCCCTTCGTGCAAAGCGTGGCCGAAAGCCACGGCGGCAGCATCGCCGTCGACAGCGCGTCCGAAACGGGCACCAGCTTCATCTTCGACGTGCCCGTCGATTGCCGCCCCTTCGTCCCGTCCGCCGACGTCCCCAAGAGTGGCGCCTAGCGCACCGAATTGGTGCAAGGAATGGCGCGACGCCACAAAAGTGGTCATATTTACACCTGTTCACGTCCGCCCTGTTGGCACGCTTCCTGCTGAGCTATACCCAGACACGGCTCAAGGGAAATCACAACATGGCAAATTTTTTCAATGAAATGACTGCAAATGAAGTGGGTACGGACAGCAAGGTACGTGAACACTATCGTGAATTCAGCAATTGGCTGGAACAGCAATCGCCCGAGACCATCGCCCGCAAGCGGGCCGAAGCCGACCTCACGTTCCGTCGGGTCGGCATCACGTTCGCCGTCTACGGCGACGATGCCGGCACGGAACGCCTGATTCCGTTCGACACCATCCCCCGCATCATCCCCGCCGCCGAATGGGCGCAGATGCAAACGGGCCTGGTGCAGCGCGTGCAAGCCTTGAACATGTTCATCCATGATATTTATCATGAGCAAAACATCATCAAGGCGGGCATCATTCCTGCCGAGCAAATCTACAAGAATGCCCAATACCGCCCGGAAATGCAGGGTATTTCCGTCGCTTCCGACATCTACGCCCACATCGCGGGCGTCGACATCGTGCGCGCCGGCCAGGGCGAATTCTATGTACTGGAAGACAATTTGCGCGTGCCCTCCGGCGTGTCCTACATGCTGGAAGACCGCAAGATGATGATGCGGCTGTTCCCGGAACTGTTCGCCCGCAACCGCATCGCCCCCGTCGACCATTACCCGGACATGCTGCTCGACAACCTGCGTTCCGTCGCGCCCATGGGCGTGGACGACCCGACGGTCGTCGTCATGACGCCCGGCATGTACAACTCCGCCTATTTCGAACACGCGTTCCTGGCCCAGCAAATGGGCGTGGAACTGGTCGAAGGCAAGGATTTGTTTGTCAACGACAATTCCGTGTACATGCGCACGACGCGCGGGCCGAAGAGGGTCGACGTCATCTACCGCCGGGTGGACGACGATTTCCTCGACCCGCTGGCCTTCCGTTCCGACTCGTCGCTGGGCGTGCCGGGCCTGCTGTCCGTGTACCGTGCGGGCCGCGTGACCCTGGCAAACGCCATCGGCACGGGCGTGGCCGACGACAAGTCGATCTATCCTTTTGTGCCCGACATGATCAAGTTTTATTTGTCGCAGGAGCCGATCCTCAACAACGTACCGACGTACCAATGCCGCAAACCGGCCGATTTGTCCTACGTGCTGGCGAATTTGCCGACACTTGTCGTCAAGGAAGTGCATGGCGCGGGCGGCTACGGCATGCTGGTGGGCCCGGCGTCCAGCCTCGCGCAAATCGAGGATTTCCGCCAGCGCCTGCTGGCCAATCCGGGCGGCTACATTGCCCAGCCGACACTTGCCCTGTCCGCCTGCCCCACGTATGTCGAGGCCGGCATTGCGCCGCGCCACATCGATTTGCGCCCGTTCGTGCTGTCCGGCAAGACAATTTCCATGGTGCCGGGCGGCCTGACCCGCGTGGCCCTCGGCGAAGGCTCGCTGGTGGTCAATTCCTCGCAAGGGGGCGGCACCAAGGATACCTGGGTATTGGAAGCCACATCCGCTTTTGCAGGAGAGAAAACATGCTGAGCCGCACCGCCGATCATTTGTTCTGGATGGCCCGCTACACGGAGCGAGCGGAAAACACGGCGCGCATGCTGGACGTCAACATGCAGACGTCGATGCTGCCCCAGTCCGAGCAGGACGCGGAACAAGGCTGGCGCGCCACCCTGGGCATTTCCGAGCTGCAAAGCGCGTACGACCACAAATATGGCCGCTTCCACACGCGCGAGGTGCTCGATTTCATGGTGCGCGACCCGAACAACCCGTCTTCCATCCTCGCCTGCCTGACGGGCGCGCGCGAAAACGCCCGCGCCGTACGGGGCACCTTGACGACGGAAGTGTGGGAAATCCAGAACGCCACCTGGCTCGACATGCAAAAGCGCCTGAAGAGCAATCTGCTGGAAACGGACCCCAGCCAGTTCTTCGAATGGGTGAAATACCGCTCGCATTTGTCGCGCGGGGTCACGTTGGGCACCATGCTCAAGGACGAGGCCATCCACTTCATCCGCCTGGGCACCTTCCTGGAGCGGGCCGACAACACGGCGCGCATCCTCGACGTGAAGTTCCACGGCGCGCGCGACACGTCGAAAGACATCACCCAGCGCGATTTCTACTACTGGGCGGCCCTGCTGCGCTCCGTTTCCGGCTTCGAAATCTACCGCAAGGTCTACCGCGACGTGATCACGCCGGCACGGGTGGCGGAATTGCTGATGCTGCGCGGCGACATGCCCAGGTCGCTCTTGGCCTGCATGGATGACGTGGTGGAAAACCTGAAACATATCCGCAACGACGTGTCGGCCGATACGGAGCGTTTCGCCGGCAAATTGCATGCGGAACTGAAATTCGGCCATATCGACGACATCATGAAGGCGGGCTTGCACCATACATTGACGGAATTTCTGGAAAACATCTATGACCTGGGCAACCGGGTCAGCCGCGACTTCCTCGTACCATTGGCGGCCTGATGCAGCTCACCATCCGCCACGAAACCCATTACGCCTATAGTGCGCCGCTGGCCTACACCATCCAGCAGCTGCACCTGACGCCGCGTATCGAGCCGCAGCAGCGCGCCCTGTCCTGGCATATTTCCACGCCGGGCCAGTGCCACGCCTACACGGATGCCTACGGCAATCTGTCGCACATGCTGACGATTAACGGCAGCCATCAGTCGCTGAGCCTGGTGGCGCACGGCGTGGTGGAAACCATCTACCCGCACAAGGGACGGCTGAACCTGGTCGATACCCTGTCGCCGCTATTGTTTACCATGCCGACGCCGCTGACCCAGGCCAACCCCGCCATCATCGAACTGACGGCCGCCAGCCTGCCGGACCGCCGCGTGACGGCCGGCACGGGCCATTTGCTGCGCCTGGCCGAGCACATCGTCGGCAAGGTGGCGTATGAAAGCGGCGCCACCATGGTCACCACCACGGCCGGCGACGCCCTGGCCCTGGGGCGCGGCGTGTGCCAGGACCACGCCCATCTGTTCCTCGCGTGCTGCCACGCCTGGGGCATCCCCGCCCGCTATGTGTCCGGCTATATCGATCCGGGCACGACGGGCCACGCGGCCAGCCATGCCTGGGTCGACGCCTGGGCGGAAGACGCGGATTTCGCGGGCTGGGTCAGCATCGACGTCACGCATGCGCGGCTGATGACGGATGCGTATTGCCGCCTGGCCATCGGACGCGACTACGATTCGGCCGCCCCCGTGCGGGGCGTGCGCCAGGGTGGCGGCACGGAAACATTACGAGTCGATGTGCAGATCGTGCCCGTGTAAACGGGCAGGAATGAGGCTGGCCGGGCCTTGCAGGCGGTAGGCAAGGCCCGGCTGGTGTAAAATGCTTCCCCTTTTGATTTGATTTACGACAATGACTTATTGCATAGGCATGCGCCTGAACGAAGGCCTGGTCTTCCTGTCCGACTCCCGCACCAACGCCGGCGTGGACCAGGTGGGCACCTTCCGCAAGATGAGCGTGTTCGAAAACCCGGGCGACCGCATGCTGGTCTTGATGACGGCCGGCAATTTGTCGATCTCGCAGGCGATCCGCCAGATCGTGTCCGAGCACGTGGATGCGGACGGGCGCAGCATCTGGAACGTGGCCAGCATGTACGACGCGGCCCGCATCGTGGGCGAAGCCGTGCGCACCGTGCACCTGCGCGAAGCGAAGGCGCTGGCCGACTGCGGCATCGATTTCAATGTCAGCATCATTCTCGGGGGCCAGATAGGCGCCGAGCGCTGCCGCTTGTTCCAGGTGTATTCGGCCGGCAATTTCATCGAATCGCACGATGAAAACACGTATTTCCAGATCGGCGAAGCGAAATACGGCAAGCCCATCATCGACCGGGTCATCAACCCGTTCACGCGCCTGGACGAGGCGGCCAAGTGCGCGCTCATTTCCATGGATTCCACCCTGCGCTCGAACATTTCCGTCGGCTTGCCGCTGGACTTGCTCGTCTACGAGACGGGCAGCCTGGCCGTCACGCGCTTCGTCACCATCGATGAAAAGAACCAGTATTTCCGCATGATCCGCGATACGTGGGGCGAACAATTGAAACATGTGTTCGAAGGCATCGTCGATCCCGTGTGGAATGCGGCGCCGGAAACGACGACGAACGTCTTATCGTCGTCCAACATGCAAAGCAAGCCCGTGCGCGTGGCCATCCCCGAGCACGTGAGCCGCGGCGGCCTGACCGTGGCGCCCCTGCAATCCCTGGCGCAGCAGTTCAGCGACGACAAGCAGCATTGACCGTTGACAGGCCCGCTGCGCGGGACGCTGGACAAGTCGCTTTCCGCGTGCTTTTATGGCAATATGGGTTGACATTCAATCCAGATTGACCTGAAAGGCAGGTGGCGCATGGACTTGATCACTTCCGCCGTCGTGGCAGCCATCGGGCATGGCGCGCCCGGCCATGCTCCCGAAGCCGTCGCCAGCCATTATGAACGGCTCAAGCAAGCCATCGCCAAGTTCGACGGCGCCGCCGCCATCCTGGCCGCCATCGCCGCGCTGGAAACCGAACCTGCCGATACCCGGCTGCAACTGGCCCTGTCCGCCGCCCTGTCCAGCGCAAAAGTGCCGGACGACATGGAAACCCTGTTTGCCGCGCAAGGCTTGCTCGATGCCGTGCAGCCCCCGCTGCGTCCATTTCCCCCGTCGCCCGCCCCTGCCGACCAGGGCGCCGTCGTGTCGAACTATGCGGTGGTGAAAGTGTATTTCGCCACGGACCGCCAGCGCGACGTGGGCAAGCCGCCGGCCCAGCGCTTCAGCGGCGAACGCAACATCATGGGCGGCAATGGCCCCCTCAGCTATGGCAGCTGCGACGTCAGCATCCCCCGCGACCACCGCATGGGGCAGCTGGAATCGCCGTCGCTGTGGCGCCTGGAATTTCGCGACGACCCGGCCAAGCACGTGGTGCTGCTGTCGGCCGAGGTGCAAGACCGCGGCAACTTCCTTGCCGCCTTGAAGACCCAGATCCGCGCCTCGGCTGGCAAGAGCGCCTTTATCTTCGTGCATGGCTATAACATGAGTTTCGAGGATGCGGCCCGGCGCACGGGACAGATGGCCTACGACCTGGGCTTTGACGGCGCGCCCGTGTTCTACAGCTGGCCGTCGCGCGGCGAGGTGGCCGGCTACACCATCGATGAAAACAATATCGAGTGGAGCACGCCCCACCTCGCCAGCTTCCTGAGCGACTTTCTTGCCAGCACGGAGGCGGCGCAAGTGTATCTGGTCGGACACAGCATGGGCAACCGCGGCCTGGCGCGCGCCGTGGCCGACTTGCTGGCCGCGCAGCCGCAGCTGGCGCAAAAGATTACGGAAATCATCCTGTCTGCGCCCGATATCGACGCCGCCATCTTCAAGCACGATATCGCGCCGAAACTGGCCGCCGCGCGCAACCCCGTCACCTTGTATGCCTCGTCGCAAGACCTGGCCCTGGCCGCCTCGAAAGCCGTGCACGGCTACCCTCGCGCGGGCGACAGCGGCGCCGGCATGCTGATCGTGGCGGGCGTGGAAACCATCGACGCCACGGGCGTGGACACGAGTTTCATGAAGCACTCTTACTTTGCGGAAAAGCGCTCGGCCCTGTCCGACATGTTTTATCTGATACGCAACCAGGCGCGCGCCGACCAGCGTTTTCTCGACCCCGTCGATACAGTGGCCGGCCGCTATTGGACGTTCAAACCGTGACGCCGTTCCATCGAGTACGGCACGCATGCTAAGATACGGCCCAGAGGGTGGCAAAGGCACGGCGATGACGCCGCCAGCCGATCCCCCGCAAGCAGGCCTATCATGTTGACATCATCTTCTACACCGCAAGCCGAATCGCTGATCCGCAACACCAATGCCCGCGTCACCAAGACGCGCGTGAAGGTGCTCGACTTTTTAATGGCGCAAAGCCGTTCGCTGACCCACCATGAAATCCAGCAAGCGCTGTCGCAGGACAGCGACATCGATTCCGTCACCCTGTACCGGGTGCTGGAATGGCTGACGGAAAATGAACTGGTGCACCGCATCGCGGGCGCCGACCAGGTGTGGCGCTTCAGCGCGGGCGCCGGCCACCAGGCGCACGAACACGCGCATTTCCAGTGCACGAAATGCGCGAACGTCACCTGCTTCAATGAAGTCAAGCTGCCCCCGCCCGTGCTCTTGCCGGAAGGTTTCAGCGGCGGCGAAGTCGATTACCTGATCAAGGGCCTGTGCCCGCGCTGCAAGTAATCGGCGGCAGCATTACCTGATCAATAAAGCCAGGTGATGCTCGTCATAAAATAGCTCGCCCACGCGCATCGAGCGCGGTTCCGTGCCATACGCGATAAATCCCAGCGATTCATACAGGCCCAGGGCGGCATTGTTTTCCGCATTCACGCTCAAATGCACTTGCATGACGGCAGGGTCCGCTTCGGCCTGCGCGATGCAGGCGTTCACGAGGCGCCGCGCCACGCCTTTGCCCCGCTGCGCCACATCGACGAACACGCCCCACAGCAAGGCCTTGTGCGACAGTTGCCGCATGGATTCGCGCCGCAAGCCGGCAAAGCCGACCAGGCGTTCGCCATCGAAGGCGCCAAACGCCCGGTGCAGCGGGCCGTCGGCGATGCGCTGCACGTGTTCTTCGGGCGTGCGCGCCAGCTCGTCCTCGCGCGACGAGGAAAACGAGCTGGGCGAATCGAGGATGGCGCGCAGGCGCAGCGCGCAAAAGGCGGCGGTGTCGGCCGGCGTCAGCAGGCGAATGACGATTTCAGGTGCGGGCATGGTGGAATCCGGCAGTTTTTTCCATTATACCCACGCCCCCGCCTCAGGCACGCACGCGGCGCAAACCCAGCAAGGTCCAGCCGTACAGGGCCGCCATCAGCAGCACCATGGCCGCACCGAGTGCCGCCGTCCAGCTTTCCGGCAACGACCAGGCCGGGTCGAGCTTGCCGGCCGCCATGCAAGCGGCCATGGCCACGCAAATGGCGACGATGGGCCAGCCCAGGCGGCGCCGGAAGGCGCGCACGAGGTCAATCTGGCCGGTGCGCATGACTTTTGCCGTAACCCAGCCATCGAAGGTATCCGTCACGCCCATGCCGACGGCAAACACCAGGCCCGTAAGCAAGGCCGGCTGCATGCCGCCCAGCGCGACGGCCGCATAGCCCCAGGCGGCCGCCTGCAAGGCCGTGTCGACGACCAGCGCGAACAGCATGCCGACGAGAATGGCGGCGAGCGGCCCGGAGGCGCCCCGCAGCCAGCGCGGCAGCAGCCAGCCGCGCACCTGGGCCAGCTGGGCACCGGCCAGCAAGCTGCGCGCATTCAGGGCCGCGATCAGCAGCAGCAAGGCGATGGGCAGCCATTCCAGCCAGCCGAACACGGTTTCCGACGGTGAAAATTGCTGTGACGCTACGGCGGCCACGGCTACGATGGCCAGCACGGTGACGCCATGGCCCAGCGCAAACAGCGCGCCCATCCACGGCGTCCAGCGGGGCGCCGCGGCCTGGCTGCGCAGGGTCAGGCCGTCGACGGCAGCCAGGTGGTCCGGTTCCAGCCCGTGCCGCATGCCCAGCAAAAAGATCAGCGCCAGGGCGGGCAAGCCCGCTTCCACGCTCACGCCGCCACCTCGGCGGGGCTGTCCGCCTTGGCCACGCAACGGTCCAGGCCACGGGTCAGCATATCCTGCGGCAAGTCGCGGCCGATGAAGATCATCTTGCTGGCGCGCGTTTCCCCGTCGTTCCACGGTGCGCGCAGTTCCGAGCCCATCAGCATGTGCACGCCCTGGAAGACGGCGCGGCACGGCAAGTCGGCCACGTACAGGATGCCCTTGTAGCGCATCAGCTGGCTGCCGAACAGCTGCACCACGGCATCGAGAAAATTTTCCACCTGCAACAGATCGAGGGGCTGGGACTGGTGATAGACGAACGATTGCACGCCGTCGCCATGGCGGTGGCCCAATTCTCCCAGGAAATCCGGCTCCAGCTCGACGATGGCGTTCAAATTGAAACCGCGGATGTTCAGGATATCGCGCAAGGGCACATTGCCAAAGCGCACTTTCTGGATGCTGGCGCGGCCATTGATGGCGACCAGGCGCTGGCGCAGCGCGGCCAGCTCGTCCTTGCCGACCAGGTCCGTCTTCGACAGCAGGATGCGGTCGGCAAAGCCCACCTGCTCCTGCGCTTCCTTGTGCGCCGTCAATTGCTGCTGCGCATGACGCGCATCGACCACCGTCAAAATGGCGTCGAGCATGTAGTACTCGCTGACGGACGGTTCCGCAAAGAAGGTTTGCGCCACGGGACCGGGCGCGGCCAGCCCCGTCGTTTCGATGATCACGTGGTCGAAAACGATGGTGCCGGATTCGCGTTTGGCGTGCAGCTCGCCCAGGATGCGGATCAGGTCGCCGCGCACGCTGCAGCAGATGCAGCCATTGTTCATTTCCACGATCTGCTCGTCGCTGTCCTGCACCAGCAAGCCATGGTCGATGCTTTCGGCAGCGAATTCGTTTTCGATCACGGCGATGCGTACGCCGTGATCGCCCTGCAATATGCGCTTGAGCAAGGTGGTTTTCCCGCTGCCGAGAAAACCCGTGATGATGGTGACGGGGATCAATTCTGTCATATTTGTTTCCTATCGATGGTTAATCTTCCAGTTCTTCCATGCGCTGCCATTGGGGAAACGGATCGGGCAGCTTGCGCCAGGCGGCCATGCCCTGGCGCGTTTCCGTGTAGTTGAGTTGGCATTTCTTCAAGTCGGCCTCGATGGCGGCCTGGTCCATGTCCTGGCCGATGAAGACGAGCTCCTGGTAGCGGTCGCCATATGGCTCGCTCCAGCCCGCCTTGACTTCCGCCAGCGAGGCCGCATCCGTGGGCCAGCGCTCCTTCGGCACGGACGCCCACCACAGGCCCACGGGTTCGATATTCATCAGCTTGCCCGCGCCGGACAGGCTGGCCACCCATTCGGCCCGGCTGGCCAGCCAGAAATATCCCTTGCTGCGCACCACGCCCTTGATCGGCTGGGCAATGTAATCGTGCAGGCGCTGCGCGTGGAACGGCTCCTTGGCGCGGTAGACAAAGCTGCTGATGCCATACGTTTCCGTCTCCGGCGTGTGCACGCCGGCCAGCTCCTGGGCCCAGCCCGGCATGCCGGCCGCCTGTTCCAGGTCGAACAAGTTCGTGCCCAGGATGGCGTCCAGCGGCACGACGGACTGGTTCGTTTCGATGATGCGCGCGCCGGGATTGAGGGCTTTTAAAATGGCCAGCACGCGCAGGCGCTCGTCCGCCGCCACCATGTCGACCTTGTTAAGGACGATGACATTGGCAAATTCGATCTGTTCCGTGAGCAAATTGGCCAGCTGGCGGTCGTCGCCCTCGCCCGCGATTTCGCCGCGCTGCTCCAGGCTGTCTTCGCTGTGGAAATCGTTGAGCAGGTTGGCACAGTCGACGACGGTGACCATGCAGTCGATGCGCGCCACGTCGTTCAGGCTGTCGCCGTGCTCATCCTCGAAGTCGAAGGTGGCGGCCACGGGCATCGGTTCGCCCACGCCCGTCGATTCGATCAGCAGGTAATCGAAGCGGTCTTCCGCGGCCAGGCGCCGCACTTCCAGCAGCAAATCGTCGCGCAGGGTGCAGCAGATGCAGCCGTTGGACATTTCCACGAGCTTTTCTTCCGTGCGCGACAGGGCCGCGCCGGCCGCCTCGGCGCCATCCCTGACAAGCGAAGCGTCGATATTGACTTCGCTCATGTCGTTGACGATGACGGCCACGCGCTTGCCTTCGCGGTTGCGCAGTATGTGGTTGAGCAAGGTGGTCTTGCCGGCGCCGAGAAAGCCGGACAGGACGGTGACAGGGAGTTTGCGCTGTGGCATGGGGATTCCTTAGGCTGGCTGAGTTGCTGGGTTGGCGAAGGTCGCACTAATGCAAATGAATTGCGTTTTCGAATTATAATGCAACCAACTTGCATTTGTCTGGCGATCTTTGCCTGCCACCGTGAAAAAGAGGAATCCATGCGCTACCAGCAGGATCAGTATCCCGGCCCTCGACGTGCTAGAGTGCGAACTCGTCGGCGATGCCATCGAAGTAAGCGCATGGCGGCTGAACTGTTGTCGACAGCCCCTGGATGATGCGATGAAGACTGATTCTGCCCCCCCGTGCAGACATACAGCCGTGCTTCTCAACCGTGCGGCAGCGCGAGCATCACATCGGCTGGCTTCGATTTTATTAGCCCTTAGCAAGCCGCTCTTAAATATTTTATTCTCGCCTAGCCAATGAAAAAAATACTGATAATAAGCCTGCTCGCTCTCATCTCCATATATTCTTTTAAGAAAATGATTTACAACCCGTATATATGGAAACAAACCATTAACAGCCCTGAGCATAAATTGCAAATTGGAAGTTTTATTTTCAACAAAACAACAGGGGTTAATGGTGGAAGCCAAAGCATTCAAACGGATTATTACATTTTCAAAGTAATAGAGATCAATGGCGATCATGTTCGGCTTTCTGTGGTCAGGCAATTGTCGAAAAATAACACAATTTTACAATCCGACTTCTCGACCACAAAAGAGAATTTTGAATATTTAAAAAAACATATCAATAAAATTACAATTACAGGAATTTTGACAAAAGACTTATTCGTGGGAAATTATGAGCCATATACCGTGAATGATTATTTGCTAAAGAAGTATCCTTCATTGGAAAAATCAAGGTATTACTTCGAAGATATCCCTGAAGAGAAGAAGAAAAATTTGCCGTTACCGACAGACAATAACAAACTACAGGATTATTTTAGTACAATCTATTCCAAAAAAGAAATTATTGAAAATGGCAAGCTTGCTCTCTGGGTTTTAAATAATAGCAATAATCCTGAATTGGCCAAAAGATCAGCAGAAGATATAGATTTAATACAAAATTAGATTTTGTCGCGCTTGATCAATTATGCTTGCATGGCGCGTGAAGATACTCCATCTTGCCACAGTTCAATTTTCACAATCACCAAGGAATCGATGTTCTTGCGCAACTCCATAAGGCTTCTTGCCGTACTTGTTTTGATGATGGGCAGCGCCATTGCCGCAGACATAAAAAAGCCGATCCAGCACTATCTTTACTTTAGTCACCGTGAACTGAACGGGGAAAACATCCGCTCGGATAAAGCGTTAAACGATGCCCGCTTCCGTGGCGCGCAAATCGTCTACACCTGGCGCAGCCTGGAGCCGCAACAGGACCGGTATGATTTTTCGGCGATCCGCCACGACATCGCCTATCTCGATTCAATCGGCAAAAAACTGTGGATACAACTGCAGGAAAAATCCTTCACGCCGCGCCATAATGTGCCGGCCTATCTGCTCAGCGATCCTCGCTACCAGGGCGGCATCATCAAGCAAAGCATGCTCTCGGCGCCGGAGCGCGACCCGCACAAACCGGTGACGGATGATGAATACGGCTGGTCGCCAAAGATGTGGGAACAACCGGTGCGCGACCGTTACCAGCGCTTGATCCGGGCGCTGGGCCAGGAATTCGACGGGAAAATCGAGGGCATTAATTTCAGCGAAAGCTCGATCGACATCGGCGTCGAAGACGGTAAAGGAAATACGATTTTTCCCGATGATTTCAAGCCGCAACAGTATGTCGATGCCATCAAGGAAAACATGCGGGTGCTGGCCGGCGCCTTTCCTCACACCAATACCATGGTGTATTTGAATTTTTTGCCAGGTGAATGGCTTCCGTGGAGCGACAAGGGTTATATGCGCAGCGTGTTTGCGCAAGCGCAAACGCTGCAAATGGGCGTGGGCGGCCCCGACCTGATGCCGTATCGAAAAAGCCATATGGGCCAAAGCTACGGCTTCATCAAGGACTACCCGGCCGATCTGGTCAAAGGCATGGCCGTGCAAGACGGCAATCTGCGCCAGATCAATCCCCGCACCGGGAAAAAAAACTCGGTCGAGGATGTCCTCGACTTTGCCCGCAACTACCTGGGCCTGGACTATATTTTCTGGGTGGAGGATGAACCATACTTCAGCAATGAGGTGTTGATAAAGCTGCCGGCGCATTGATGCGCCGGCACGACGCCATGCGCCCTGCCACACTGTCATGGTGGCGTCATATGCCGGCGTTACAGTCGCGTCTTTTGAATCATTCTAAGGGCGGCAATGAAAACAAATTGGATCATGCTGGCGGCGCTGGCAAGTGCAGGTCTCGTCGGTTGCAACGGCAGTTCGAACACGGCGCCGGCCATTCCCGAAGGCACGACGGTCACCGTCGCCTTGCTGGAAACCACGGATATCCACTCGAATGTCCTCAGCTATAACTATTACGCGCTGGCCGAAGACACCAGCCTGGGCCTGGAACGCACGTCGACCCTGATCCAGGCGGCGCGCGCGGAAAATCCGAACAACGTCTTGCTCGACGATGGCGACGTCATCCAGGGCACCTTGCTGGCCGACCTGCAAGCCGTGGCCGCGCCCGTGCCTTGCAGCGGCACCTTGGCCGTGCACAAGGCCATGAACGCGCTGAAATACGATGCGGGCGGCATGGGCAACCACGAATTCAACTACGGCTTGCCTTATCTGAGCCAGATCACCAACACGGATTTCGGCATTCCCGGCGTGGCCAAGCCGACGGGCACGTGCGGCGCGCCGGCCTTCCCTTCCGTGCTGAGCAATGTCGTCGGCGTGTCCAGCGGCAAGCCGATTTTCCAGCCCTACACCCTGCTGCCCCGCGATTTCGCCGCCACGGCGCCCGACGGCAGCAAGCTGACCGTGAAAATCAATGTGGGCGTGCTGAGCTTTGTGCCGCCGCAAATCCTCGAATGGGATCAGAAAGTACTCGCTGGCAAAGTCAGCGTGACGGGTGTGCAGGAAGCGGCGAAACAATACGTGCCGGAATTGCGCAGCAAGGGCGCCGACCTCGTCGTGGCCCTGTCGCACGGCGGCCTGGACACCAGCCCCTACAGCCCGAAGATGGAAAACGGCAGCTATCACCTGACCAGCACGGGCATCGACGCCTTGATGATCGGCCACTCGCACTTGATCTTCCCGAAAGGCAAGGAAACGGGCGCGGCCGCCCTGGACGCCTCGTTTGCCGCCTTCCCCGCCAGCGCCAAGATCGATGCCGAGAACGGCTTCGTCAATGGCGTGCCCACCGTCATGGCGCAAAGCTGGGGTCGCCGCCTGGGCATCATCAAGCTGACCATGGCCTATCAGGGCGGCAAGTGGGTGGTGCAGCCGGCCAAGACGACGGTGGAATCGCGCGGCTTCAAATACACGGATGGCAAGACGCTCGTGAAAGCCGACCCGGCCATCGCCCCGCTGGTCGCCACCGAGCACGCGGCCACCATCGCCTACGCCAAGCAGCCGCTGGGCATCAGCACGGATTTCGAGATGTCCGCCTATTTCGCGCTGGTGGGCGACGTCAGCGCCATCCAGCTGGTGAACCAGGCGCAGCTCGATTACGTGAAAAATTTCATCGCCACCAGCACGGATGCCACCTTGTCCAGCTACAAGAACATCCCCGTCATTTCCTGCAGCGCGCCATTCAAGGCGGGCCGCAACGGGCCATCGGACTTCACGGACGTGGCCGCTGGCGCTTCCCCTGCCGCGCCGGTCGGCTTGCAAGTGCGCAATCCGGGCGACCTGTATTTATATAGCAACAACAACCTGCAAGCCGTGAAGATCAAGGGCGCGGACTTGAAAGCGTGGCTGGAAACGTCGGCCAAACAATTCAACCAGATCGACCCGGCCAGCAGCGCCGAGCAAGACCTGGTGCCGTCGTATGGCACGATCTATAACTATGACGTGTTCTACGCGGAAAACAATGCGCTGACGTACCAGATCGACGTGACGAAAAAGCCGGGCAGCCGCATCGTCAACCTCACGTACAAGGGTGCGGCCGTCGCCGATGGCGATGACTTCATCGTCGCCACCAACGATTACCGCGCCGGTGGCGGCGGCGCCGTGCCTGGCATCGATGGCAGCAAGACCATCATCAAGTCGCCCGATGCGAACCAGGCCGTGGTGAGCAACTACCTGGCGTCGCTGAGCACCAAGGGCGGCAAGGTGACTCTGGCCAACAATGGCAGCGCGCGCAGCTGGAGCTTCGTCAAGACGGCCACGGCCGGTCCCGTGATCCTGCGCTCGGCGCCCGGCCATCTGGCGCTGGCGCAAGGCAGCGGCATCACCAACGTGGCGGCCGAAGGCGGACTCGACGCCAGCGGCTTTGCCAAGTACCGCATCGACCTGAGCAAATAAGGTCCGAGGGCCGGAACAAGCGCAGTTCCGGCCCGTTTTGATGAAAGTTGATCACAATGAAACACGCACTCTCCCTGCCCGCCATCGTGCTGGCCTCCGTCCTGGCCGCTTGCCAGGCGTCGCCACCGCCCACGGCGGCGGAAATCGAAGCCGTTGCCATGCATGCGCGCCAGGCGGGCGACCACCAGGCCGAGCGCAAGGTGCGCAGCTGGGCCGGCAAGGACATGCCCGTCGCCGAGCGCGAACTGGCGCTGATTTACCAGCCCCGCGCCGAACGCCGTGCCGAGGCCTTGAGCCTGTTCGAACAGGCGGCCCGCGCGGGCGACACGGAAGCGGCCTTCGAGCTGGGCCAGATGCTGCGCGCGGCCACGCCGGCCCAGGCCTGGCTGTGGTACCGCCAGGCGGCGCAGCAAGGCCACGCGAAGGCGGCCCTGATGCTGGGCTTGCTGGCCGCGAATGGCGAAGGCGTGCCGAAAGACCCCGTGACCGCCGCGCACTGGCTGGACAAGTCCAGCGAACTGGGCAATCCACACGCCATGTTCCTGCTGTACAACGCCTACCGCGAAGGCCGCGGCGTGCCGCGCGATCTGGCGAAAGGCCGCGAATTGCTGGAAGAAGCGGCCCACCACGAATACCCGCCCGCCATCCAGGAACTGGCCATGACGGTGCAAGCGGACGACGCCCTGCGCGCCGGCCACCTGATGAAGGAGGCGACGGAGCACCGGCACAATAACTGGAACAAGTTTTAAGCCAGGTCAAGGCCGGCCCATATTGCCAAATGGAATGCTTGCCGGTGGCATAAGCTTGCCTGGCACGGACGGCTGTTCGCGCACAACTTCATCGCGAGGCAGGCATGGCAGATCACCGGTTGGGCCCCATGACCAAGAGCGACTTGCAGTTCAGCTATCCGGATGGCCCGGCGGCGGGCGACGACCCGGCGCAGCGCGGCATCCCCGACAGCACCTTGCTGAACCGCCACGAATGGTATGAAGTGCTATACAGCTGCAACAGCTGGTCCGGCGGCAGCTTGGCGACGGCGCTCAAATGCGAACGCCTGATCCAGCGCCACTTGCCCGCCGACATACGCGGCCATGCCGCCGTGCTGACGTGGCTGCGGGCTAACTGGGCCCAATATCGCTGATACCGCCAATACATATCGCCAATACGTCGGAAATCACGCTGCGCTTTGTGCCAGGTCAATCGTGTTGGGCTGGACAAGGCCGAGAGGCTATGATGGGCAAGCCGCTTCCCCGGACGCGGCGGGGCTGTTGCCGGCTCCGAAATGGATTACACTGAATTTGCTTTTTAGAAATTTGTTACTCTGGACCAGCCTCGGTGAGCACGTCGTACACGCTCAGCCCAGCCAGTGTTTGGGTAGGCCCTGGCTCGTCCGTTGACCTCCCCTATAAAGAAAGAGTCCAATGAAAAAGCTGACCACCGCCTTTGGCGCGCCCGTAGTCGACAACCAGAACATCCAGACGGCCGGCCCGCGCGGCCCCGCCCTGCTGCAAGATGTGTGGTTCCTGGAAAAGCTGGCCCACTTCGACCGCGAAGTCATTCCCGAGCGCCGCATGCATGCCAAGGGTTCCGGCGCGCACGGCACATTTACCGTCACGCACGACATCACGCGCTACACGCGGGCGAAAATCTTTGGCGAAGTGGGCAAGCAAACGCCGATGTTCGCGCGCTTTTCCACGGTGGCGGGCGAACGGGGGGCGGCGGACGCGGAACGCGATATCCGCGGCTTCGCGCTGAAGTTTTATACGGAAGAAGGCAACTGGGACCTGGTCGGCAACAACACGCCCGTGTTTTTCATGCGCGACCCCTTGAAATTTCCCGATTTGAATCACGCCATCAAGCGCGACCCGCGCACGGGCTTGCGCAGCGCCAACAGCAACTGGGATTTCTGGACCTCGCTGCCGGAAGCCCTGCACCAGGTGACGGTGGTGATGAGCGACCGGGGATTGCCGCGCAGCTTCCGCCACATGCACGGCTTCGGCAGCCATACCTTCAGCTTCCTGAATGCGCAAAACGAGCGTTTCTGGGTCAAGTTCACCTTTAAAACCCAGCAAGGCATCCAGAACCTGACGGATGCCGAAGCGGAGGCGCTGGTGGGCAAGGACCGCGAAAGCTCGCACCGCGACCTGTATGAAAGCATCGAAAACAAGGATTTCCCCCGCTGGACGCTGTACGTGCAGATCATGCCGGAAAAAGAGGCAGGCACGTATCACCTCAACCCGTTCGACCTGTCGAAAGTGTGGCCGCACGGCGACTATCCGCTGATCGAGGTGGGCGTGCTGGAACTGAACCGCAATGCCGACAACCATTTTGCGGAAGTGGAACAGGCGGCCTTCAATCCGGCCAACGTGGTGCCCGGCATTAGCTTTTCACCGGACAAGATGCTGCAAGGCCGGCTGTTCTCGTATGGCGACGCGCAGCGCTACCGCCTCGGCGTCAACCACAGCCATATCCCCGTCAACGCGCCGAAATGCCCGTTCCACAGCTATCACCGCGACGGCCAGATGCGGGTCGACGGCAACCAGGGCGGAACCCTGGGCTATGAACCGAACAGCGAGCAGGAATGGGCCGAGCAGCCCGATTTCCGCGAGCCGCCGCTCAGCATCGAAGGCGCGGCCGACCACTGGAACCACCGCGTCGACGAAGATTACTATTCGCAGCCGCGCGCCCTGTTCCGCTTGATGACCGCGGCGCAGCAGCAAGCCTTGTTCGACAACACGGCGCGCGCCATCTCGGGCGCCTCGGAGCAAGTCAAGCAACGCCACATCGGCAACTGCACGCTGTGCGACCCTGCCTATGGCGCGGGCGTGGCCGCAGCGATCGGTCGCCTGAGCCCAGGCTGACAGTAAACACGGAAGGCCTGGCGACGGGCCTTCCGCCGCCATCCGCGGCCGGAGGCCCCCGCCGCCAGGCCGGCTGGCCTAGCGGCGCTGGATATCAATCTGGCCCGTGATGCTCGTTTCCACCGGATAACCCTCGACCTGCAACGGCACGCGCCGCTTGACGGACGAGTCGCGCAGGTACACGACGAGCGCTTCCGTGCCCACGGCCGTCTGCCCCAGGCTGACGCCTTCCACGCCGTCGATGGCCATCAGCGCCCGCTCGTTGCGCCGCCGGGCCGCTTCCAGGCGGCCGTGCGGCGCGGCCTGGGCATGCTGTCCCGGGCCCTGTCCAGGAAGGGCATCCGGCAAGTACGGCATGGCGGCGTCCTCGAAGACGGCATATGGCGATTGTGCGAACTTACTGTTTGACATGACACACCCTCCTGATATGACAAACCCTCCCGATGCCTTGCATGATACACCCGGCCAACCGGCGCTGCAGCACGCTTCGCCGGCCAAGACCATGCGCGGCGGCCGCCCTTGCGCAATACTTGAGCAAGATCGTCATCGTGCAAAAAACAGCGCCGGGCAAGGCGGCACGCGGCCGCCCGACCGGCTCCTAAAGCGTGCTCAGGTGTACAAATTGATGTCGAGCGCCACCACCACGCGCCGCATCTGGTTGGCAAACGTGATATTGCCGCCGCCGGCAAACAGCAGGCCGACGGGATTGCGCTGCTGGTTCCAAGTCCAGATGGACGAGCCGGAATCGCCGCCCGCGCTGAACGCCCCGCTGACGCCCGTGATGGCGATCTGGTCCTGGAACAGCGCGATCCTGCCGCCGCCGTAATTGACGTTGATGGTGGCGCCCAGGCCCGTGATGCGGCCCTGCGTCAATTGCGTCGTGCGGCCGGACTTGCCGACCATCATGCCCAGTGCGGGCGCCACGAGCGCATTGCTGATGCGGAAGTACGCGGGCACGCCGCCGCTCAGGTAGACCAGTTCGGGACGCACCCTGTCTGGCCAGGCCCAGCCGGTGGCGCAATCGACAAAATTGACGCCGCCGCTGAAATTGATGGGCACGAAGCGTTCGAGCACGGCCACCTGGTCTTGCGGACAGCGGCCGCCGTCGATGGGGCCAGGCTGCACGATGCAATCGTTGAACACGCCGCCGTTGGAATTGGCCAGCACGTGATTATTGCTAAGAATCATCAGGCGGCTGTTGCGCGGTGCGCTGCGCCCCACGGCCAGGCAGCCGATGGTGCCGGCCGTGATGCGAAAATGCCCGACCGACACGCCGCCCGGCGCGGGGCGCAGGCGGAAACGGTGGGGCTGCGCATCGATCACGCCCGTGACGACGATGTTGACGGGCACCTTGTCGCTGGCCACGGCGCGCACGCCCATGGCCCCCACGATGGCGGCCTTGGCGCGGTCGACGGAAGTGGGCTCGGCCACGTACAGGGTCAGGGCCGGCAAGCCCGGCTCGCCGGACGAGCTGTCGCTGGCGCCCTCGCCCAGGCCGATGGACACGCCCTGGATATTGCCGCTGTCGCTGAAGGCGTCGGCCGCGCGCGCGCCGCCCGCTTGCGCGATGCTTTGCCGCATGCCGTCCTCGATGCTGCGCTTGATTTCCAGCAATTCCATGCTGACGCCGCTCAGCGCGTCGGGCACATCCGCGACGGACGCGCTCTCGATTGTATTGTCGTCTTCGCCCGGGACGGAAAATTGGCCGACGGCCTCTTCATCGTCCGCGCTCTGTCCCCTGCCGCTGCTGCCGGGCGGGGCGCTGAAACCATTTTCGTTGCCTATCATCGTGTTCTCCTCGTGGGTCGCCGCAAGCTTCCAGTGTGGACGGGCTGCGCGGGCCGGTATTGATCTGGATTGAACCGCGCGGATGCCTGGCCGCCCTGCCCCATTGGGGGACAGCAAGTGCAAAAATAGTTCCCTCGTCAAGGTTGAGCGGGATCAGGCGTGCGGGCAGAGGCGCCGCCGTATACTTGGCCGACAGGCTGGAACCGGGCCTGCTCCACGGCAGCAACGCCAGCAACAGCAAGGATGAGGAAACAATGACGAGCCCTGCAATAACGAGCCCTGGTATGACACGCCAATCCGACGACGCCCCTGCGGTAGCGGCCTCAGCCGGCGCCAATACAGCCGCCGACAATACGACGGACGCCGGTGGCGCGGCCCAGCATGCGGGTTTCGTGCACGGCATGGCGGCCTGGGCGGAAAAACACCGCATCACGCCCTGGCGCGGCAGTTTTGCCGACTTCCTCGAGCAAATCCTGCCCGGCCGCGCCGCCCTGCTGACGCGCAGCGCGCACCAGTACCTGTGGGACATGATGCGCTGGAATGGCCAGACCGACGGCAACGGGCGCTTCCGCTGCCGCCTGTTCGACGACGAGCTGTTCGGCATCGACGAGGCGATCGACCGGGTCGCCGCCTACTTCAAGGCGGCCGCCGCCGGCTCCGAAGTGGGCCGCCGCATGTTGCTGTTGCTGGGCCCGCCATCGGGCGGCAAGTCGACCATGGTGATCTTGCTCAAGCGGGGCCTGGAAGAATACAGCCACAGCAGCGAAGGCGCGCTGTACGGCATCGCCGGCTGTCCCGTGCACGAATCGCCGCTGCACCTGGTGCCGCACAGCATGCGCGCCGACTTTCGCGCCAGCTATGATGCCGAGCTGCAGGGCGAACTGTGCCCACATTGCCGCGCCCGCCTGGAAGAGCAGTATGCGGGCGACTTCCTGCGCATGCCCGTCGAGCGCATCCATTTGTCCGAGGCGGGCCGCTGCGGCATCGGCACGTATGCGCCGCACGATCCCACGACGGCCGACCTGGCCGACCTGGTCGGTTCCGTCGACCTGTCGAAAGTGGCGCAATACGGCGACGAAGGCGATCCGCGCGCCTGGTCGTGGTCCGGCGCCGTGTACGCGGCCAGCCGCGGCATGCTGGAAATGATCGAAATCCTCAAGGTCAAGCGGGAATTCCTCTACTTGCTGCTGACCTTGACGCAGGAAAAGAATGTCAAGGTGTCGCGCTTCCCCCTGATCTACCTCGATGAAACCATTCTCGCGCACACGAATCTGGCCGAATTCCGCAAATTCCTGCAAGAGAGCGAAAACGAGGCGCTGCTCGACCGCATGGTCATCGTGCAAGTGCCCTATACGCTCAATTACCGCGAGGAAGCGCGCATCTACCGCAAGCTGATCCTCGCGGCCGCGCCCGCCTTCCGCGACGTGCACCTCGATCCGCACCTGCTGCATGCGGCGGCCGTGTTTGCCATCCTCAGCCGCATGCCCGAGGGCGAGGACAAGGAGGCCGAGCTGGTCAAGAAACTGCGCATCTACGCGAACGAAGATGTCGACGACTTGCAGCCGGCCGACCTGCGCCGCATGCGCGAGCGCGACAAGTCGCCCGACGAAGGCCTGTCGGGCGTGTCGCCCCGCTTCGTCATCAATGCCCTGTCGCATGCCATCATTTCCGCCCAGCGCAACAGCCTGTCCACCATGGACGTGCTGCTGGCCCTGAAAGACGGCATCGAAAACGATGCGCGCATCGAACCGCGGCGCAAGCGCAAATGGGTCGATTACCTGGTGCTCACGCGCAAGGATTTCTATAACCGCTGGGTCAAGGCCGACGTGCACAAGGCCTTGTTCGTATCATTCGAGCAAGAAGCGCAAGACTTGCTGAACAAATATCTCGATGAAGTCGAAGCCATGCTCGACAACCGCCAGATCCGCGATCCCATCACCAGCGAAGAGCGCCGTCCCGACGAGCGCTTCCTGCGCGCCGTGGAAGAGAAAATCCACATCAGCGACTCGGGCAAGCAATCCTTCCGGCAAGAAGTGGTGCGCAAGGCCATGAGCGCCTTCAAGCGGGGCGAAGCATTTGGCCTGGCCAGCCATGCGCCATTGCACGACGCCATCCAGCAATACCTGTTCGAGCAGCGGCGCGACGTGCTGCGTCTCGTCGGCTCGGCCAAGCGGCCCGACGACGACGTGCGGGCCAGGATCTCCGCCGTCGAGCAGCGCCTGGTCGACGAATACGGCTATGACGCCCATAGCGCGCGCGAAGCGCTCAACTACGTGACCACCTTGCTGGCGCAGGAATAGCCATGGCCGCCACCACGACGCCAGGCAGCGGCACACCGGATGGCCATCCGGCCTGGGGGGATTCCACGGACCCCGCAGGCACCGCAGCCCCCGCCGCCACGGCCGGCTCCGCCGGTTCCGCCGGCGCGGCGGCTTCAGCGGGCGCCGCGCCAGCTCTGGCCCGGCCCTGGTACGCGCTGTTCTCGCGCGGCGCGCGCGACTGGCTGCGCCACAACCAGAAAGTGCGCGAAGCCGTGCAGGCGCACTTGCCCGAGCTGGTCGCCACGCCCGACCTGATCGGCGGACCGCAGCAGCGCACGGTGCAAGTGCCCATGCGCCTGCTCGAACATGCGCGTTTCCGCCTGGCGCCCGCGCGCAGCAGCTTGGGCGCGGGCCAGGGGGACGGCCAGCCCGGCGATATCCTGCGCCCGGCCCGGCCCGCCGCCACGGGCGGGGCCGGCACGCAAGGTGACGGCGGCGATGGCGAGGGAGCCGTGCACCTGCTGCTGGAGTTTCCCATCGACGACATACTCGACTGGCTGTGGGACGCCTTCGAATTGCCGCACCTGACGCCACGCCACCTGGGCGCCATCGACGACGTGCGGCTCGTGCGTAGCGGCCTGGACCGGCATGGCGCCCGTTCGCGGCTGGACCGGCGGCGCACCGTCAAGGAAGCCATCAAGCGGCGCGCCCTGCAAGCGCAGCCAGTGCCCTTCACCAATGAGGACTTGCGCTACCGCCAGGTGCTGCCGCAACCCCGGCCCAGCACGAACGCCGTCGTGTTTTTCGTGCTGGACGTGTCGGCCAGCATGGCGCAGCCCGAGCGCAAGCTGGCCAAATCGTTCTTTTTCTTTGCCTTGCAAGGCTTGCGCCGCAGGTATGCGCGCGTGGAGACGCGCTTTATCGCCCATACGACGCGGGCCTGGGAATTTTCCGAAGCCGAGTTCTTCCAGGTCAATGGCATGGGCGGCACCATGGCGTCCACCGCCTTTCGCCTGAGCCGCGAATTGCTACAGGAACACTACGCGCCGGGCCGCTACAACGCCTATCTGTTCTATGCCTCCGATGGCGAGAATTTCAGCGAAGACCGGGGGCCGGCCAGCGCGGCCCTGGGCGAACTGGCCGTCTTGCTTAACTATATGGGCTATGTGGAAACCGTGCCCGGCATGCCGCGCAGCCTGGAAACTGAAATGCACAGCTTGTTCGCCGAGCAGGAACGGCGCGGCTTGCCCTTGCACAGCAGTATCCTCGGCAAGAGCGACGACGTGTGGGAAGCCATCCGCACCTTTTTCCGGCACGAGGCGGCCGATACGGAGGACGCGGCATGACGCGGCATGACGCCCGGCGCCACGCCAACACGGCCAATATGGCCGATACGGCGGACATGGCGAACACAACTGGCCTGGACGGCTACGCGGCGCGCATCGAAGCGCTGGCGCGGCAACTGGGGCTGGCGTTCGCCCCCGTCGAGTTCGAGCTGGTACCGGACAGTTTCATGGCCGAGATCGCCATCTATGGCTTGCCCGTGCGCATGCGCCACTGGTCGTTCGGCGTGCGCTACATCCACCAGCTCGTGCATCAAAAGATGGGCAACTCGCACATGTTCGAAGTCATGTTTCCCGGCGACCCTTGCCATGCCTACATGGCCGAACACAATTCCGTGGCGGAAAACACCCTCGTCACGGCCCACGTGCTGGGCCACGCCGATTTCGCCAGCCGCAATGCCCTGTTCCTGCGTTTCGGCGCCATGGCGGGCCAGCACATCCTGGAACAGAGCGCGGCGCGGGCGCAACGTCTGGAAATGGCGCTACAACGCCATGGGCAGGAACAGGTGGAAGCCGTGCTCGACGCGGCACTGGCGCTGGAGCAGCACGTGGACATCCACGCCGAGCTGCACCGCCCGCCCTATGCCGTGCTATCTGGACCGGCCGGTGTCGCCGGCAGGCGTGGCGGCGCCGGGGGAGACGACCCGTTTGCACGACGCTACCGGCGCCTGCCCGGCGAAGCGGCCGCGCTGGCGGCGCGCGAGACGGCACGGGCCCGCGTGACGCAGCGCCCGCTCCTGCCGCCGCAGCCCGAATACGATTTGCTCTGGTTCATCGCGCAACATGGGCCGGAGCTGGCCGATTGGGAACGCGACATTTTCCTGGCCGTGCGCGAAGAGTCGTTTTACTTCTATCCCGTGTACGCCTGCCAGATCATGAACGAAGGCTGGGCCTCGTACTGGCATGCGCGGCTGCTGCGCGAAGCGGATTTCCTGCCGCCGGCCCTGTACCTGGCCGCCCTCAAGTCGCACTCGGACGTGGTGCGCCCATACGCGGGCGAGCACCAGCAAGCGCTGGCCGTCAATCCCTATCACCTGGGCTTTTGCATGTGGGAACACATCATCGAGCGCGAAGGACTGGCGCGGGCGCGCCAGATTTGCCGCGACGACGATGACTGCAGTTTCATACGCAACTATCTGGACGCCGAACTGGCTGACCGCCTGGGCCTGTTCGTGCATGAAAGCCGCCGCGACGGCGAAACACGGCTGGCCAGCCGCGACTTGCGGGTCATCCGCGAAACCATCCTGGCGCCCAAATACAACTATGGCGCACCGTGCATCGCCGTCACCCTGCTCAACGACGACGGCAGCCTGGTGCTGCGCCATGACCACCTGCGCGATGGGCGCGGCCTCGATCTGGAGCGGGCGGAACAGGTACTGGCGTATATCGCCCGCGTCTGGCGCCGTCCCGTCACCCTGCATACGGCCGACTTTCGGGGCACGCCCCGGGTGCTGCGCAGCAAGAGCGACGGCGTACCCGAGCCGCCCGCGCCGACAACGTCATCAACAACGTCAACAGTAACGTCAGCAACGCCGACAGCGCCGCCCACGCAACGCTGAACGCCAGGCACCAGGCACCAATCGGTCTGGCGGTCTTGCGGCCGGGCGGCAGGCTACCGGACGGATGGCGAGCCTGCGCATCTGATATGTGCATCCGGCATGTACATCTGGCATGGGTATCGGGTATGTGTATCTGGCATGTGCATCTGGTAGGCATATCTGGTATGGGTATGTGTATATGTATCTGATATGCATGTCAGCATGCATATCTGGCAATGAAAACATGCGAATGGCCAGTGCCGGACGCGCACGCCGCCGGCCGCCTGCGCGCGCACCGCAAGCGCGGCCGGCATGTGCCGGCCTGGCCGGCGTGTTTTTCAAGCCCCGTCCGCCTGCGCCACATACCAGGCGATGGTGTGCCGCAAGCCTTGCGCCAGGTCGTGCGTGGGCGCATAGCCGAGCAAGCGGGCCGCCTTGGCGATGTCCGCCTGCGAATGGCGCACGTCGCCGGCGCGAAACTCGCCGTACTGCGGCGCCTGCGGCACGTGCTGCGGGCGGGCGGCAAGCAGCATCTGCTGCATGGTGGCGTGCAGCTGCGTCAGGCTGGTGCGGGCGTTGACGGCCACGTTGTAGACCTGGTTGACGGCCGCCGGGTCCGTGCCTGTGGCGGCGAGAATATTCGCTTGCACGGCATTGTGCACGAAGCAAAAGTCGCGGCTGGTGGCGCCGTCGCCGTGGATGTGCACGGCCTCGTTGTCCAGCATGGCGGCGATCCAGCGGGGAATGACGGCCGCGTAGGCGCCCAGCGGGTCCTGGCGCGGACCGAAGACATTGAAGTAGCGCAGCCCCACCGTCTGCATGGCGTAGCAGCGCGCATACACTTGCGCATACAGTTCATTGACATATTTGCTCAGGGCATATGGCGACAGGGGCGCGCCGATGTGTTGTTCCACTTTCGGCAAGTCCGGATGGTCGCCGTACGTGGCGCTGGAAGCGGCATACACGAAGCGCCGCACGCCCGCCTCGCGCGCGGCGGCCAGCATGTTCAGGAAGCCGCTGACATTGACGGCGTGGCAAAGCAGCGGGTCTTCCAGCGAACGGGAGACGGAACCGAGCGCCGCCTCGTGCAGCACATAGTCGACGGCAACGCCGGCGCCGGCGCCGGGACCGTCCGGATCTGCACGGCCATCCGGAGGTTCGCCGCCGTCGCTTGCACCGGCGGCATGACCCGCATGGCGCCCGGCATGTCCGGCATGAGGGGCGCCGATACTGGCGATGTCGGCACCTGCACCTGCGACGCCGCCTGCGCCTGCCATGCCTGCCATGCCTGCCATGCCGGCAATACCGGCCATGCCAGCGCCTGCTCCGCACGCGCGCGCGCACGCTTGCGGGTCGCGGATATCGCCTTCGATGAAGGTGAAGCGCTGCCACGCCTGCTCGCCCACGCTGGCGCGCACCTGCTCCAGGTTGTGGCGGTAGCCCGTCATGAAATTGTCGAGGCCGCGCACTTCCTGTCCCAGGTTCAGCAGGGTTTCCAGCAAGTGCGAACCGATGAAGCCGGCCACGCCCGTCACCAGCCAGCGGCGCGGCGCCTGCGCCAGCCGTTCGCAGGCCGCCGCGTACGCGCCGGCAGCCGGGCCGCCAGTGGGAGCGCCAGCGGGGGCGCCTTGCGCCGCGCCCGCCGCCCGATCGAAGACACCGGCCGCCATCACAGCCGCCACACGTGCAAGCCGCCGTCTTCCAGCGGACGGGGGTCGAAATGCGATTTGATGTCGATGAAGCAACCGTTTTCCAGCACCTTGGCCTGGAAGTCCGCCAGCGGCCTGGCCAGCAGGGCCTGGTGCGAGACGGCGCTGATGATGGCCTCGGCCCGCGGCAGCTGCTCCCAGCTTTCCAGAGTCAGGCCGTATTCTTCCAGCGCTTCGCGGCCATCGGCCACCGGGTCGTGCACGTGCACCTGCACCCCGTACGATTGCAGTTCGTGGATCATGTCGACCACTTTCGAGTTGCGCAAGTCCGGACAATTTTCCTTGAAGGTCAGGCCCAGCACGTTCACGTGCGCTCCCTTCAGCTTGAAACCTGCCCGCACCATTTCCTTGATGGTCTTTTCCGCCACGAACTTGGCCATGCCGTCGTTGATGCGGCGCCCGGCCAGGATCACGTGCGGGTGGTAGCCCAGCATTTCCGCCTTGTGCGTCAGATAATAGGGGTCGACGCCGATGCAGTGGCCGCCCACCAGGCCGGGACGGAACGGCAGGAAATTCCATTTCGTGCCCGCCGCCTGCAGCACTTCCAGGGTGTCGATGCCGATGCGGTCGAAGATGATGGCCAGCTCGTTCATCAGCGCGATATTCAGGTCGCGCTGCGTGTTTTCGATCACCTTGGCCGCCTCGGCCACGCGGATGCTGGACGCCCGGTGCACGCCCGCCTCGACCACGCCCTCGTACAGGGCGGCCACCTTGTCGAGGGTGGCGGCGTCGTCGCCCGAGACCACCTTGCGGATGCTGTGCAGGGTATGGTCGCGGTCGCCGGGGTTGATGCGCTCGGGCGAAAAGCCCACGTGGAAGTCTTCCTTCCAGCGCAGGCCGGAGTGCTGTTCCAGGAGGGGGATGCAGATTTCCTCGGTGGCGCCCGGATACACGGTGGACTCGTAGATGACGATGGCGCCGCGCCGCATGTGCCGCCCGACGGCCGCGCTGGCGCCGGCCAGGGCCGAGAAGTCGGGATTGTGCGCGCTGTCGACGGGCGTGGGCACGGCCACGACGATGAAATCGGCCAGTTGCAGCTCGGCCGGATCGCAGCCGACGCTCAGCCCTTGCGCCGCCAGCAACTGTTCATGGCTGACTTCGCCCGTCGGGTCGATGTGGCGCCGGTAGCTTTCCACCTTGCGTGCCGACAAGTCGAAGCCTATCGTGCGCTGGCGCATGCCGAACGCCACGGCCAGCTGCAAGCCCACATAACCGAGCCCCACCACCGCCACCACGCCCGCCTTGCCATCCACCTTGCTATCCGCCTTGCTGTCCATATGCATGTGCTCCGTAGGGTTGCGGCCTGAGCATCGCCGTCCGGGAAATTCTACGGTTGCCGGTCCGGCCATTCTTGAGCAGGAACAAGGAACGCGGGGCGGCGGCCGGCGGGCGCGCGGAGAATCGGCGGCTTGTTGAGCGCAATCAAGGAGAGCGGCGGCCATCTTTTTAAGCTAGGCCATGCCGATCACTCATGCACGCCGCTACCGGAGACTTCCATGGCCCGTTCCCTGCCCCGCCCTTTCCCCGGCCTGCCGGCCGCCGCGCTGTGCTGCACCCTGCTGCTGCCACTGCTGACGGCTTGCCACGGCACGCAGAGCAGCGAGACCCTGCTGGCCGACGCGCAGCAGTATCGCCAGAAAGGCGAGGCGCGCGCCGCCATCATCCAGTTGAAGAACTTGCTGCAAAAGGAGCCGGACAACAAGGCCGCGCGCTTGCTGCTGGGCAGCATCTACATCGACACGGGCGAAGCGCTGTCGGCCGAGAAAGAATTGCGCAAGGCAAAGTCGCTGGGCCTGGCGTCGCCGCAAGTGATGCCATTGCTGGGCAAGGCCTGGCTGATGCTGGGCCAGTTCGACAGGGTGCTGGCCGAGATCCCCGACGATGCGGCGCAGCCCGCCAGCGTGCTGGCCCTGCGCGGCGACGCCTTGCTGGCTCTGGGCCGCCAGGACGAGGCGCGCGCCGTGTATGCGCGCCTGCTGGAAGCCCATCCGGACCAGCTCGAAGCCTTGCTGGGCCTGGCGCGCCTGGCCGCGCTGCAGCAGCAGGTGCCGGCGGCCGAGCTGCTGCTGGCGCAAGCGTTGAAAGGCGCGCCCGCCAACCTCGACGCCTTGCGCCTGCAGGGCGACCTGCTGCGTCTGCAAGGCAAGAATGGAGCGGCGCGGCTCGCCTACATGCAGATCCTCAAGATAAAACCGGACAATACCCAGGCGCACATCGACCTGGCCAACCTGGACATCCTGGAAAACCGCTACCTGGAAGCGGCGGCCCAGCTGGCCACGGCGCGCAAGACGGCGCCCAACAGCCTGGGCTTGCTGCAAACCCAGGCGCTGCTCGATTTCCGCGAAGGCAAGCACAAGGCCGCCTTGCAAGGCTTGCAACTGGTGCTCAAGGCGGCGCCCGACCACATGCCGTCCATCCTGCTGGCCGGCGCCGTGCAACTGGCGCTCGGCTCGCCGCCCCAGGCGGAAAGCTACCTGCGGCGCTTCCTGGCCGTGTATCCGCGGCACCTGTATGCCGTCAAGATGATGGCGTCGATCGAATTGATGCGCAACAAGACCGACGCGGCGATCGACTTGCTGCAGCCGATGCTGGCCGCCTTTCCCGAAGACGTGGAATTGCTGTCGCTGGCCGGCGAAGCCCACTTGCGCGCGCGCCAGTACGACAAGGCGACAGCGTATTTCGAACAGGCCAGCATCCTGGCGCCGGACACGGCCAAACTGCACGCGGCGCTGGGCATCAGCCGCCTGGGCCAGGGCGAGAACGGCCGCGCCATCAGTGAACTGGAACGGGCCAGCATGCTCGACAAGAGCACGCCGCAGGCGGGCACCATGCTGGTGATGACCTTGCTGCGCAACAAGCAGAACGACAAGGCCCTGGCCAGCGTCAAGATGATGGAGCAACAGCAGAAAGGCACGAATCCCTTGCTGCTGAACCTGAAAGGCGGCGTCTACCTGGCCTTGCGCGAATTGCCGGCCGCGCGCGCCAGCTTCGAGCAAGCGCTGGGCATGGACCCGGTCTACCTGCCCGCGCTGAACAACCTGGCGCAGATCGACCTGGTCGAGAAAAAGCCGGAGCAAGCCAGGCAGCGCTTCGAACGGGCGCTGGCGAAGGCGCCGAAAAATGCCGACCTGTGCGCGGCGCTGGCCAAGCTGGCCGCGTCGCAGGGCAAGACGGACGAGGCGCGGCGCTGGCTCGAACGGGCCAACCGCGACAATCCCGACGCCGTCGCGCCGGCCCTGCTGCTGAGTAACTTTTACCTGAAGACGGGCGCGCCCGACAAGGCGCTGGAACTGGCGCGCACCCTGCAGACGGGCCATCCGGGCGACGCCGATGCGCTGGCCCTGCGCGCCCAGGTGGAATACAGCGCCGGCCTGGCGCCGGCCGCGCTCGACAGCTACATCAAGCTGGCCAGCATACAGAGCACGTCGGCGCCCTTGCAGATGCGCATCGCCAGCCTGCACATGGCGCTGGGCGACCATCACAATGCGCTGCAAGCCGTCAAGCGGGCGCAGGCGCTCGACCCGGCCCTGCTGGAAGCGCGCGTGGTGGAAGTGGCCATGCTGCTGACCCTGAACCGCCAGCGCGAGGCGCTGGCCGTGGCGCGCCAAGTGCAGGAACAGCAGCCGAAGCTGGCGGCCGGCTACAAGCTCGAGGGCGACGTGCTGATGGAACAAAAGCTGCCGCAGCAAGCCGTCAAGCTGTACCAGCACGCCTTCGGCATCAGTCCCATCGGCCCCTTGCAAGTGCAGCTGTACCGCGCCTTGCAGGCGTCGGGACAGGAGCGCGAAGCCGATGCGCGCATGGCCGCGTGGCTGAAAGAGCATCCGGAAGACTTGCCGACGCGCACTTACCTGGCAGGCACCCGGCTGGCAGCCAAGCAATACCGCGCCGCCATCGAACAGTTCCAGTATGTCGTCGCCAAGGATGCGGGCAACGTGGTGGCCTTGAACGATCTGGCCTGGGCGTATCAGCAGGAAAAGGATCCGCGCGCGCTGGCCACGGCCGAGCAGGCGCTGAAGCTGGCGCCCGAGAATGCCGCCGTGCTCGACACCCTGGGCTGGATCGCGCTGGAGCAAGGCGACGTCAAGCGCGCCACGACGCTGCTGCGCAAGGCGGCGGGCCTGGCGCCCGCATCGCCCGAAGTGCAATACCACCTGGGCGCGGCCCTGGCGAAATCGGGCGACAAGGGCGGTGCGCGCAAGCAACTGGAACAATTGCTTGCCGCCAACAAGGACTTTCCGCAGCGGGCCGCGGCGCAGGCCTTGCTGACCCAGTTGTAGGCCATGGCTGTGCAAGCGGCCATGCCCGGCGTGGCGGCGCGGCCGCTGGCCCTGCTGGCGGGCGCGGCCTGCGTGCTGGCCCTGCGCCATTATCCGCTGGGCCACGGCTGGCCCGGCCTGCTGTTTGCCATCCTGCTGCCCGCGTATTTCCTGCTGCTGTGCTGGCGTCCCGCCTGCTGGCTGTTCTGCGTGCCCGCCCTGCTGCCCGTGCTGGACCTGGCGCCGTGGACGGGCTGGTTCTTCCTCGAAGAAATCGACGTGCTGCTGTTGCTGACGGTGGCCTGCGGCTATTGGCGCCTGGGCGGACCCAGCCAGCCGACAGCGGCGCGGCTGTCGCCCGCCGCCCGCCTATGTTTGCTGCTGTGCAGCCTGGCCTGGCTGGCGGCGCTGCTGCGCGGCGTCCTGCCGCTGGCGCCGCTCGACCTGAATGCCTGGGACAACTATCTGAGCCCCTACAACAGTTTGCGGTTGGGCAAGGCCTGGGCCTGGAGCATGCTGCTGCTGCCGCTGCTGCTGCGCGACGCGCATCCGCACGCCTTGCGCCGCTACGCGCTGCCGGGCATGCTGGCCGGGCTGGCCATGGTGTCCCTGTTCGCCCTGTGGGAACGGGCCGTGTTTCCCGGCCTGCTGAACCTGTCGAGCGACTACCGCATCACGGCGCCGTTTTCCGCCATGCACACGGGCGGCGCCGCGCTGGACGGTTACCTGGCCCTGGGCTTGCCCTTTGCCGGCCTGTGGCTGGCGCGCGCGCGCAGCCGCTGGCAGGCGGCGCTGGCCTTGCTGCTGCTGGCCCTGGCCCTGCACGCGGCGTTCACCACCTTTTCACGGGGCTTGTACGCGGCCCTGGCGGCGGCCATGCTGCTGGCCTTGTGGCAAGCCCTGCGGGCGCCGCCCGGCGCGGGGCGGCAAGCGCGCGGACGGCCGCCCGTGCGGGGCATCTTGCTCAAGCTGCTGCTGGCCGGCCTGGGCACCGCCCTGCTGCTGTACATGTTCAGCCTGGCCGGCTACCGGGGCTTGCTGGCCGCCGCCGTCCTGCTCGCCGCCAGCTTCGTGCTGGCCGCGCGGCCCCTGCCGTGGCGCCTGGCGCCGGCCAGCCTGCTGTGCGCGCTGTGCCTGCAAGGTCTGCTGGCCGCCTGGTGGCCGGAGCCGGCCTTGCAGCCAACGGCCGGCTGGCTGAAAGGCCCGTATTTCCTGTTCCTGCTGGCCGCCATGCTGCTGACGGGCACCTTGTGGCCGGGCGGCGCCGGCGGCAAGGGGCCAGCCAGGCTGGGCCTGGCGATGATGGCGTGGACCATGCTGGCATGCAATCTCGCCTGGATAGGCTGGCACTGGGCCGGTCCGCCGGCCCTGTTGCCGGCCGGCCTGGTCGTGCTGCTGGCCATGCTGATGCTGTGCAACGGACGCTTGCACCCGCCGCTGTGGCGGCTGAACCGGGCCAGCCTGAGCATCGCGGGCGCGGCCGGCATCCTGCTGTTGCTGGCCATCCCCGTGTCGGCCAGCTATTACGCCACCGAACGTTTCGCCACCACGGCCTTCGACATGCAGGGCCGCTTGCGCCATTGGCGGCAAGTGCTGGCCATGCAGCCGCCCGACTGGGGCGACCGCCTGTTCGGCATGGGCAGCGGCAGCTTTCCCGCCACCTATTATTGGCACAATCCGGGGCGCGAGGTGCCGGCCAGCATCGCGTATGCAGAAGACAGGGACGCGCCCGGCAATTATTATGTGCGCCTGGCCAGTCCCGGCTACAGCGCCGGCTATGGCGAACTGCTGCGGCTGCTGCAACGCCTGCGCGTGCAGCCGGCCACGCGCTACACCCTGGCGCTCGACGTGCGCAGAAGCGGCCCCATGCCCGTGCTGCAGGTGCGGCTGTGCCAGCGGCAATTGTTGTATGCACAAAATTGCGTGGAAATCCCCCTGCGCCTGCGCCCGCCCCCGCCCGGCAATCCGCCGGCGGCCTGGCAACACTATGACGTGCCGTTCGACAGCGCCTGGCTGGGAACGGGAGCCTGGCTGCTGCGCCCGCCCGTGCAGCTGGAACTGGCGGCCAGCGGCACGGCCGCTTCGTCCCTGCTCGACGTCGACAACCTGAGCTTGCGCGCGCCAGGCGGCGAGGAACTGATCGCCAACGGCCGTTTTACGCAGGCCAACAATTACTGGTTTTTCAGCAGCGACCACCATCACTTGCCGTGGCATATCAAGAGCATGGCGCTGCACCTGCTGGTGGAAACGGGCTGGTGCGGCGCACTGTCCATGCTGGCCCTGCTGGCCGTGGCCGGCCTGCGCCTGCTGCGCCGCGCCGCGCGGGGCGAGCCGGGCGCGCTGGCTTGCGCCGCCGCCCTGCTGGGTTTTCTCGTCGTCGGCCTGTTCGACAGCCTGCTCGACGTGCCGCGCCTCGCCCTGCTGTGCCATCTGATGCTGCTGTGCGCGCTGCTGCAGCCCGCGCCCTCCCCGCCACCTCCCCACCTTGAAAGCGCGCCGCCATGACACCCCTGTTTTCCGCCCTCCTATTCTGCCTGGCCCTGGCCAGCGCGCCGTGCCGCGCCGATGCGCCGCTGGCGCAAACCATCGCGCGCATCAAGCCGTCCATCGTCGGCGTGGGCAGCCTGCAAAAGACGCGCACGCCGCCGATGAATTTCATCGGCACGGGTTTCGTGACGGGCGACGGCTTGAGCGTGCTGACTTGCGCCCACGTGATCCAGAAACTGCTCGACGCCAATCCGAACGAAGTCATCGGCATCCTCACGGGCCAGGGCGAAGCGGCGCAATTTCGCCCCGCCAGGGTCCAGGCGCTGGACACGGAACACGACCTGGCCTTGCTGCGCCTGGCGGGCGCGCCCCTGCCCGCCCTGGCGCTGGGCGACGCGGCCACGGTACGCGAAGGACAGGCCATGGCGTTTACGGGCTTTCCGCTGGGCACCTTGCTCGGGCTGCACCACGTGACGCACCGCGCCACCGTGTCATCGCTGACGCCGGTGGTCATGCCCAGCGAAAACGCGCAGCGCCTCGACATCCGGCGCCTGGCGCAGCTGCAAAAGGCGCCGTACACCGTGTTCCAGCTGGACGCGACGGCGTATCCGGGCAGCAGCGGCAGCCCCCTGTTCGATCCCGAGACCGGTCTCGTCTACGGCATCGTCAACATGGTGTACGTAAAGGGCCTCAAGGAAGCGGCCATCAGCGCCCCGAGCGGCATCACCTACGCGATTCCGGGCAGCTACATGCAGACGCTCTTGCTGAAAAACAAATGAGTGATCAGTTGCGCCCCTGCCTCAGCCGGTCCGTAATGCCAGGCTCATCCCATGTCGGAAAAAAAAAGGGGTAAAACGACCGTTCACCCCCATGCTGTTCCATCAGGCCACCGTATTTACGGATCTGGGCCCCCATGTAATCGAGGTCCAGCCGTAGCAGCACGGCCGGCGCCCCCACGCGCGTGCACTCGCGCTCGCCGCCGAAGTCCTGGAATCCCAGCATGCGCTTGTAAAACACCACGTGGCGCGGATTGACTTCGATCACGTAATCCGTAAAGCCGTGAATATTGTGGGCATAGATATAAGAAATATGAATCAGCGCCGCGAACACGCGCTTGCTCACCCCCTTGTCGATGGCCAGGCGCGACGGTTCGCACAGGCGCCGGCCTTCCTCGCGCAGGATGTCGAGCTTGTCGCGGAAGTTTTCATCGGCCGGCAAGCCGGTCTCGTCATTGTCGAGGCACAGGGTCATGGTGCCGACGGTGGTGCCGGCCGTTTCCGCAAACAGCGTGATTTTATTCAGGGCATGCGCGATGCCGGGGTCGACGGCATAGCCGCGCCAGCCGTACATCTTGCGGATCAGCAAACTGGCCGCCTCGCGCCGGCCGCGCGAATTGGCCATGCGGATATGAAAGCGCTGCAGGTCGAGCTCATGCTCCATGGCCGGATCGATCTGCCCCTCGCCCACCACCAGGTCATTGAAAGTACCGGGCGTGTCGAAGGAAATAATGGGTTCATCTTCAAAGCTCATCTTGTCCTCACGTTCATCGGCCGCCGTCGAGACGGACTGAAGCCAATGCCTTGTGACAAGAGAAAAACTGGAGAAGTTCCCGCGCCAGGCAAAAAAAACAGAAGAAATATGCTACTTAATAGCAAAATTTCATGCTGAAATTTGCCTGCAAGTACAAAATGACAAATATAAGTGCTGTTTTGATATTGCCGAGTCCGCTATTAAAAGAAGCTCTCCGGTATCAGCAGCACGTCGCCCGGGCGCATCATGACGTTGGCGGAAATATCGCCACGCTTCAAGAGGTCGTCGAGGCGCACGCCTAGCTGCTGCTGGTTGCCTTCCCGCATGCGGATGATGCTGGCCTTGTTGCCGGCCGCAAAATCGGTGATGCCGCCCACGGCGATGAGCACGTCCATCAGCGACATGCCCAGCCGGTACGGCAGCGCCTGCGGCTTGGCCGCTTCGCCGATGACGCGGATCTGCTCGCCATACGGGCCCGAGAAATTGGTGACGATGACCGTCACCACGGGCTGCTGGATGAACTTGCCCAACGCTTGCTCGATGTCGCGCGCCAGCTGGGTCGAGGTCTTGCCGCTGGCGGGCAAATCCTCGACCAGCGGCGTGGTGATCTTGCCGTCCGGCCGCACGGCCACCGTCAGCGACACTTCCGGATTGCGCCAGACGATGATGTTGACAGAGTCTCCCGGTCCGATCAGGTAGTCGTGCATGGGCGCGCTGTCGTCGGAGGGCGCCAGCGGATGGGACGTGCGGCAGGCGCCCAGCAAGCCGGCGGCCAAGCCCAGGCCCAGCGTGTTGCAGACAAATGCACGGCGAAACGGATTCATGCGGAGCCTCTTCGAGTCGATGGCGCGTCCATGGCCGGCCCCGCAGAACCAGCCTGGGCCGCGAACTTCCTATGATTATTAAAACCCGGCAAGTCAACCTTGAGGCGTATCAAGAAGCAATCATCTTGGGAAATTTTGCCTCTCAGCCGCCCTATACTTTGCTTACTCAACAGGCAAGCATTTGTTGCAAGACGCCGTCGCCAGCCCATCGACCGTGCAGCACCGTCACTTGAAGGAAGCGACATGGAAGAATTGATACAGCAATTGCTTTCCAGCCTGAAAGGCATCTGGAAGTACCGCTGGCATGCGGTGCTGGTGGCGTGGCTGGTGGCCGTCGTCGGCTTCATCAAGGTGATCACCCTGCCAGACGACTTCCAGACGTCGGCGCGCGTGTTTGTCGATACGCAAACCATCCTCAAGCCGCTGATGGCCGGCATGACCAGCGTGCCGAACACGGAACAGCAGGTGGCCATCATGAGCCGCACCCTGCTCAGCCGTCCGAACGTGGAGCGCGTCATGCGCATGGTCGACCTCGACCTCGATTCGAAGACCATGCGCGAACACGAGGCCCAGCTCGACGACCTGATGAGCCGCATCAAGATCACGGGCACCAACGCGTATGACATCTACACGATCAGCTACAGCGGGCGCGACCCGAAGCTGGTGCGTGACGTGGTGCAAAGCCTGCTCACCATCTTTGTCGAAGGCAGTTTCCAGGGGAAAAAGGGCGATTCGCAAAAGGCGGTGCAATTCATCGACGAGCAGATCAAGAATTACGAGGACAAGCTGAGCGCGGCGGAAAACCTCGTGAAGGAATTCAAGATCCGCAACAACCTGCTGCTGCCGCGCCAGGGCATCGACTATGGCAGCCAGCTGCTGATGTCGTCCGATAGCCTGAACAATGCCAAGCTGGAACTGGTCGAGGCGGAGCAGGCCCGCAAGGCCATCCAGAGCCAGATCGAAGGCGACGAGCCCGTGCTCGACCTGGAACCGAACGCATCGGCCATCGCGAATCCCGAACTCGACGAGCGCATCGCCACGCTCAACAAGAACCTCGACAGCCTGCGCATGCAATTTACGGAACTGCACCCCGACATCATCTCCTCGAAGCGCCTCATTGCCCAGCTGGAAGAACGCAAGATCGAGGAAAGCAAGCTGAAGACGGCGGCCGGCGACCCCGGCAAGAACTACAGCCCCATGCTGCAGCAGCTGAAGGTGGCGCTGACGGATGCGGACGCCAAGGTGGCCGCCATCCGCGCCCGCGTGCAGGAATACAACGCGCGCAATGAACGCCTGCTGGCGCAGAGCAATGCCGTGCCCGAGGTGGAATCGCAGCTGGCGCAGCTGAACCGCGATTACATCATCAACAAGGAAAACTATGAAAAGCTGATCGGCCGGCGCGAAGCGGCCAAGCTGTCGGGCGAACTCAGTTCCACCACGGAAATGATGGCCTTCAAGATCATCGACCCGCCCACGGTGCAATATGCGCCCGTCGGCCCGAACCGCCCGCTGCTGTTCAGCGCGGCGCTGGGCGCGGCCCTGGTGGCCGGCGTCGCCACGGCCTTGCTCATCAGCCAGGTGCGTCCCACCTTCCTCAGCCCCGCCGAACTGCGCGACGCCACGGGCTTGAACGTGCTGGGCACGGTATCGATGAACTGGACGGCGCTGCAGCAAGTGCGCCGCCGTCGCGCCCGCTACGGCTTTGGCGCCTGCCTGGGCAGCCTGTTCGTGCTGTACGGCGGGGTCATGACGGCCGCGCTGCTGAAATTCTAGATCCCGGGGGAGCGACGATGAGCAGCAAGGACAGCGGCAAGCAGGAACCCACCATCCTGGGCGTGGCCGAGGCCGGCGTGCCGTACGGCGCGGCGGGTGCGGATGGCGCGGATGCGGCCCGGTCGCCCCAGTACCGCCCCCTGAACCTGGCCCGGCTGGCGGAGCAAGGCATGCTCACGCAGGAAGGCGGACGCAGCTCGGTGGCCGAGGATTTCCGCATCATCAAGCGCCCGCTGCTGCGCCAGGCGCGCGCCAGCGGCGCCGAGGCCATCCGCCACGGCAACCTGATCGTCGTCACCAGCGCCATGCCCGGCGAAGGCAAGACCTACTGCGCCGTGAACCTGGCCATGAGCATCGCCATGGAAATGGATATCACGGTGCTGCTGGTCGATGCCGACGTGGCGCGCCCGTCCGTGCTGAAGGTGCTGGGCCTGCCGCCGGAGCCGGGCTTGATGGACGTGCTGCTCGACCCGCAACTGGCCATGGGCGACGTGATCCTGAAAACCAACGTGGCCAACCTGAGCATCCTGCCCGCCGGGCGCAGCAACAAGCATGCGACGGAATTGCTGGCCAGCCGCGCCATGAGCCGCCTGCTGGCGGAAATTGCCAGCCGCTACAGCGACCGCGTCGTCATCTTCGATTCGCCGCCCCTCTTGATCACCAGCGAGGCGCACGCGCTGGTCGGGCAAATGGGACAAGTGGTGATGGTGGTCGAGGCGGAAACGACGACGCAGCACGCCGTCAAGGAAGCGCTGCGGCAGATCGAGTCGTGCGAACACATTCATTTGATCTACAACAAGACCAAATCGTTCCCCGGCAACGACTACTACGGCTATGGCTATTACGACTAGCGGCCGGGTTCCGCTGCCGCTGCTGCCGTTCCTGTCCCTGCTGCTGCCCCTGCCGGCCGGCGCCGTCGACTGGCTGGTGAAACCGTCGCTGCGCCTGCGCGAAAGCTATACGGACAATGCCTTGCGCGCGCCGTCCGGCCAGGCGCAATCGGACTTCATCACGGAAATCGCGCCCGCCATTGCCCTCATCGGCACGGGCCCGCGCCTGCGCGTGCACCTCGATTACAGCTGGCGCAAATACCTGTCGGGGCAGCGCGCCGATACGGATACCCACGAACTGCACGCCTCGGCCGACGCCGAGCTGGTGCAGGACTGGTTCTTCATCGATGCGGACGCCAGCGTGAGCCGGCGCAACATCTCGCCATTCGGCCCGCAACTGATCGACGGCCTGCCCGACACGGACAATGCCAGCACCGTGCGCACGACGGGCATCAGCCCCTACCTGCGCCACCGTTTCCGCGGCCTGGCCTCGGCCGAGCTGCGCTACACGCGCAACACGGTCGACAGCGGCGGCGACCTGCTCTCCGTGCACAGCGATGAACTGGAGTTGCTGCTCAATGGCGAGCCGCGCGGCAACGGCTGGACCTGGAACGCCAGCCACGACGTGCGCCGCACGCAGGACAGCAAGCTGGCGCCCGTGCGCATGCAGCGCAGCAGCGCGGGCTTGCGCTATCCCATCAACAGCAAGTGGGCGGCCACGGTCACCGGCGGCATGGAAAAGGAAGGCTATCTGTCGACCAGCGGCAAGGCGCCGGCGGGCCGCTTCTGGTCGCTGGGCGGCGTGTGGACGCCGTCGCCGCGCACCAGCGTGGCCTTCAGCACGGGCAAGCGCTTCTTTGGCACCACCTACAGCCTGGACGCCACCTTCCTGCAGCGCCATACCAACTGGCAACTGAGCTACGGCGAAAACATCACCACCATGCCGACGCAGTTTTCGCGCCTGGGCGACCGCGATGCGGGCCGGCTGCTCGATCAATTGTGGCGCGGCATCTTTCCCAATGCGCGCGACCGGCGCTTGCGCATCGATGCCTTCCTGCGTTACGCCAACAGCCTGGGGCCGGAACGGGGCGCCATCAATTACTTCAGCCACCGCTATTTCCTGCAAAAGCAGCTGAAGCTGACGATGGCGCGCGCCACGGCGAAAAGCACGATGATCGTCGGCGTCACGGCCGTCGACCGCACGGCGCAAACGGCCAGCGGCATCGACAGCGGCTTGCTGCCCGGCGTGGAGTTCGGCAGCGAAGACCGCACGCGCCAGGTCGGCGGCAACCTGGGCTGGGGCTGGCAAGCCAATTCGCGCACCACCGTCAATGTCAATGCCGGCTACGCCGGCGTGCGTTCGCTGAGCGCGCCCCGGCGCGACAACAACATCACCTTGACGGCCGGCTACACGCGCATCCTGCAGCCGGACATGACGGCCAGCATCGACGTGCGGCATACGCGGCACGCCAGCAACCGCGGCGGAGACTACCGCGAAAACGGCGTCAGCGCCACGCTCACCATGCAATTCTAAGGAGCCCGCAATGTCCGACCCATCGCTGTCATCCGCCGCGCCGGCGCACCTGCTGTGCGTGGTGGCCGCGCGCCCCAACCTGATGAAGATGGCGCCCATCCTGGCCGCCCTGGCGCGCCATGCCCCCGCCGTGCGCGTGACCTTGCTGCATACGGGCCAGCATTACGACACGGCCATGAACGAACAGCTGTTCATCGACCTGGACATGCGCCCGCCCGACATCGCCCTCGACGTCGGCTCCGGCAACCACGCGCAGCAGACGGCCGAGATCATGCGCCGCTTCGACGCCGTGCTCGACGCCCATCCGCCGCTGGCGCCCGATGCCGTGCTGGTGGTGGGCGACGTCAATTCCACGCTGGCCTGCGCGCTGGTGGCGGCCAAGCGCGGCACGCCCGTGATCCACGTCGAGGCGGGCTTGCGCAGCGGCGACCGGCGCATGCCCGAGGAAATCAACCGCGTGCTGACGGACCAGTTATCCAGCCTGCTGCTGACCAGCGAGGAAGGCGCGCGCGCCAACCTGCTGCGCGAAGGCATCGCCGCCGAACGCATCCACTTCACGGGCAACGTCATGATCGACAGCCTGCGGCAGCAGCTGCCGCGCGCCATGCCGCCCGCCGCCACCCTGCGCGCCCACGGCCACGCCTGCCCGCCCGCGTATGGCCTGTTGACGATGCACCGGCCGTCGAACGTGGATGACCCGGCGCAACTCGAAGCGCTGCTGCAGGCGCTGGGACAGCTGTCCCGCCAGCTGCCGCTGCTGTTTCCCATCCACCCGCGCACCCTGGCCGGCCTGCGCCTGGCGGGCCTGGAAGCGCAGCTGGCGCGGCATGCCATCGTCAGCCTGCCGCCGCTGGGCTACCTGGAAATGCTGGGCCTGATGCAAGAGGCGCGCCTGGTGCTGACGGATTCGGGCGGCGTGCAGGAAGAAAGCACGGCCCTGGGCGTGCCCTGCCTGACCCTGCGCGACACGACGGAGCGCCCCGTCACCGTCAGCGACGGCACGAATACCCTGGCCGGCACGCAGCCGGCCGCCATGTTGTCGCTGGCGCGGGGCATCCTGGACACGGGCGGCAAGCGCGGTCGCCTTCCGCCCCTGTGGGATGGCCGCGCGGCCGAGCGCATCGCCGCCGTCGTCGCGCCCTGGCTGGCGGCGCGCCGGGGGCCGCCATGACGCCGCCGGCCATGCTGCGCAATGCGCTGACCATCGACGTGGAAGACTATTTCCAGGTGTCCGCCTTCGCGCCGCACATCGCGCGCGCCGACTGGCCGCGCCTGGAATGCCGGGTCGAGGCGAATATCGAGCGCATCCTGCTGCTGCTGGAAGGCCGGCGCATCCACGCCACCTTTTTTACCCTGGGCTGGATCGCCGAGCGCTATCCGGCCATGCTGCGCCGCGTGGCGGACGCCGGGCACGAAGTGGCCAGCCACGGCTATGCGCACCTGCGCGCCTGCGACCAGTCGGCCGCGCAATTCGCCGACGACGTGCGCCACAGCAAGACCATCCTCGAGCAAATAACGGGGCTGGCCGTGCACGGCTACCGGGCGCCCAGCTTTTCCATCGGCGCGGCCAACCTGTGGGCCTTCGACGTGCTGCAGGAAGCGGGCTACCGCTACAGTTCCAGCATCTACCCGATCCGCCACGACCACTACGGCATGCCGGACTCGCCCCGCTTCGCCTGGCGCCCGCGGGGACCGCAGGGCGTGCTGGAATTGCCCGTCAGCACCGTGCGCCTGCGCGGGCGCAACGTGCCGGCCGGCGGCGGCGGTTATTTCAGGCTGATGCCGTATGCACTGTCGCGCTGGCTTTTGCGACGCATCAATTCGCGCGACGGGCAAGCTGGCATATTCTATTTTCATCCTTGGGAACTCGATCCCGGCCAGCCGCGCCCGGCGGGCCTCGACGCCAGGACGCGCTTTCGCCACTACCTGAACCTGGGTCGCATGGAAGCGCGGCTGGCGCGCCTGACGGGCGATTTCTCCTGGGACCGCATGGACCGTATTTTTCTGGAAAGCACATGATGCACGAGGCCAGCCTTCCTCCCGACCCGCTGCATGGCAGCGCCGCCATCGCCGTGCGCTCGCTGCAGGGGCACGAACATGCGCGCTGGGACGCCTTCGTCGATACCTGCCCGGAAGCGACCTTCTTCCACCGCGCCGGCTGGCACACCGTCATGCAGCAGGGTTTCCGGCACGACAGCCATTTCCTGTACGTGGAACAGCACGGGCGCATCGCCGGCGTGCTGCCGCTGGCCCATGTGCGCAGCCGCCTGTTCGGTTCGTCCCTCGTTTCGCTGCCCTTTTGCGTGTACGGCGGCATCGCCGGCGGCGGCGCGGCCGTGCGCCAGGCCCTCGACGGCGCGGCGCTGGCGCTGGCCCGGCGCCTCGGCGTGGGCCACCTGGAATACCGCTGGCGCGAGGTGGAACAACAGCCGGACGCGGCCTGGCTGCACAAACCCCTGTACGCCACCTTCCGCCGCGCCTTGTTCCCCGAGGCGGAACAGAATTTGCTGGCGATCCCCCGCAAGCAGCGCGCCGTCGTGCGCAAGGCCATGGCGGGCGGCTTGCACAGCGCCATCGACTATGACCTCGAGCGTTTCTACCCGCTCTACGCATCCAGCGTGCACCGGCTGGGCACGCCCGTCTTCGCGCGCCGCCATTTTGCCCTGCTGCGCACGGTGTTTGGCGGCGATTGCGAGATCCTCACCGTGTATCACGGCCAGCAGGCGCAAGCGAGCGTGCTGCTGTTCTATTTCCGCGACGAAGTGCTGCCGTACTATGGCGGCGGCAGCGTGCTGGCGCGCCGCACGGGCGCCAACGATTTCATGTACTGGGAAGCGATGCGCCGCGCCAGCGCGCGCGGCTGCCGCCTGTTCGATTTCGGCCGCAGCAAGCTCGGCACCGGGGCATACGATTTCAAGAAGAACTGGGGTTTTACGCCGCAGCCGCTGCCGTATGCGTGCCGGCTCGTGCGCGCCAAGGCGTTGCCGGAAGTCAATCCACTGAATCCGAAATACGCGCTGTTCATCCGCGCCTGGCGCCGCCTGCCGCTGCCGCTGGCCAACCTACTGGGGCCGCACATCGTGCGGCAACTGGGCTAAGCAAGGGGACATACCATGCGCGAACTGCTCTTCCTCGCCCACCGCCTGCCGTATCCGCCCAACAAGGGCGACAAGATACGTTCGTGGCACATGCTGCAATACCTGAGCCGGCATTTCCGCGTGCACCTGGGCTGCTTCATCGACGATGACGACGACTGGCGGCACGCCAAAAGCGTGGCCGCCCTGTGCGCCAGCACGCGCTTCATCGGCTTGCAGCGCGGCACGGCCCGCTGGCGCGCCATGCAGGCGCTGCTGTCGCGGCAAGCCATGAGCGTGCACTATTACCGCGATGCGCGGCTGCTGCAATGGGTCGACGGCTTGCTGTCCGGCGGCAAGGTGCGCCATGCGCTGGCCTTTTCCGGGCCCATGGCGCAATACATCGACGGCAGCGCGGGCCGCGCCCTGCACCGCGTAATCGATTTCGTCGACGTCGATTCCGACAAGTGGCGCCAGTACGGCGACAGCAAACCCTGGCCCATGTCGCTGCTGTACCGGCGCGAAGCGCAGCTGCTGCTGCAGTACGAACGCCACATCGCCCAGCAGTTCACGGCCGCCAGCTTCGTTTCGCCGGCCGAGGCGGCCCTGTTCCGCCAGTGCGCGCCGATGGCGCGGCGCAAGACGGGATACTTCAACAACGGCGTCGACACGGCGTATTTCACGCCCCAGCCGGCCCGGGCCAGCGTGTATCCGGCCGGCGTGCAGGCGCTGGTGTTTACGGGCGCCATGGATTACTGGCCGAACATCGACGCCGTGCAATGGTTCGTGCGCCACGTCTGGCCCGCCCTGCGGCGCGAGTTTCCCCGGTTGCAGTTCTATATCGTCGGCAGCGCGCCCGTGTCCGCCGTCACGGCGCTGGCCAGGGTGGCCGGCGTGGTGGTGACGGGCAAGGTGCCCGACATCCGCCCCTACCTGGCGGGCGCGGCCCTGGCCGTGGCGCCCCTGCGCATCGCCCGCGGCGTGCAAAACAAGGTGCTGGAAGCGATGGCGATGGGCAAGATCGTGCTGGCCACGCCGCAGGCGCTGGAAGGCATCGCCGCCCAGCCGGGCCTGGAACTGCTGCTGGCGCGCGACGAGGCCGAATTCATCCACCATGCCGCGCGCGTGCTGCGCCATGCCCAGGACGGCGCGGCCGAAGCGAGCGGCGTGGCCATGGGCGCGGCGGCGCGCCAGCTGGTCTTGCAGGATTACGACTGGGAGCGCAACCTGCACGGCCTGGGCGCCATGCTGGGCATATCGGCTGAGGCCGAGGCCGGGTCGAATACGCCGGCCGGCGGCGCCTCCGCGCCGGTGCTGCCCGTGCGGGAACCCTCCACATGAGCGTGCAACTCGACCCGGTGGCCTGCTTGCCGGAGGCGGCCGTCCGGCCGGACGGGCATGGCCAGCGGCATGCCCTGCCGCTCCTGCTGCTGGCCCTGGCCGCCGTCGTGTTGCTGTACCACGCCACCTTCTGGTCGATGCTGGAACTGTGGTCGCGCTCGCAAACCTTCGCGCACGGCTTCTTGATCGTGCCCATCAGTTGCTGGCTGGCCTGGCGCCGGCGCGCGCGCCTTGCCGCGCTGGCGCCCCAGCCGTCGCGGCCGGGCTTGCTGCTGCTGGGCGCGCTGGGCCTGGCATGGCTGCTGGCCGACGCCGCCAACGTGCCCGTGGTGGAACAATATGCGGCCACGGCCATGCTGCCCGCCTGCGTGCTGGCCATCCTCGGCTGGCCGGCCGTGCGCCTGCTGGCCTTTCCCCTCGCGTATCTGTTTCTCGCCGTGCCGTTTGGCGAAGTCTTCCTCGAACCGCTGATCGACTTCACGGCCGCCTTCACCGTCACCGCGCTGCAGTGGACGGGCGTGCCCGTGTTTCGCGATGGCAGCAATTTCTCTCTGCCCACGGGCAACTGGTCGGTGGTGGAAGCGTGCAGCGGCTTGCGCTACCTGATCGCCGCGCTGGCCCTGGGCGCCCTGTTCGCCCACGTCAACTTCCACAGCACGCGGCGGCGCCTGGCCGTCATGGCCGCCGCGCTGCTCGTGCCCATCCTCGCCAATGGCGTGCGCGCCTATATGATCGTGATGCTGGGCCACCTGAGCAACATGCGCCTGGCCGTCGGCGTCGACCACCTGATCTACGGCTGGCTGTTCTTCGGCCTGGTGGCGCTGCTGCTGTTCTGGCTGGCCGCGCGCTGGCGCGAACTGCCGCCGGCGCGCGCCGTGCCGCCAGCTCAACCCGTACGCCTAGGCGACGCCGCGGCCAGCCTGCGCGCCGTCGTGCGCGCCAGCACCGCCTGCCTGCTGCTGGCGGCCCTGTGGCCCGCCTTGGCGCTGGCCAGCCACCGCGACGACGGCGCCGCGCTGCCCGCCATCGCGCTGGCCTTGCCCGATCCGCCCGCCTGGCGACGGCTGCACGATGCGGCACCGGGGAGTATCGACTGGCAAGCGCCGTATGCGGGCAAGCCCGCGCTGTTTGCCGCCACGTATGCGCGCCAGGACGGCGACGGCGCGCCGGTGGGACTGCAACTGCACTGGTATGCGCGCCAGGTGCGCGATGCCGAATTGCTGACGCATCTATCGTCGCCCTACGGCGCGCGCTGGACGGCCCTGGCGCAGCGCGTGCGGCAGGTCGGCTTGCCCGGCGGCGCCCTGGACGTGCGCGAAAGCGTGCTGGCCCACGGCGGCGAGCGCCTGCTGGTGTGGCGCGTCTACCGCCAGGGCGGCGTCTTCACGGCCCGGCCCGTGCTGGTGAAACTGCTGCTGGCGCAAGCCAAGCTGCTGGGCAGGCGCCAGGATGGCGCCGACCTCATCGTCCTTGCCGCCTACGACGAGCTGGCGCCGCCGCCGCGCGCGCACCTGCAAGCCTTCCTGCGGGCGGCGCTGCCCGTCATCGAACAACGCTTGCAGGAGTTGCCGCATGGCCCTTGACACCGAGACGGGCCGCGCGCCGGCGGCCAGCACGGCCCCCTTGATCGTGCACGTGATCCACCAGCTCGACGTGGGCGGGCTGGAAAACGGCCTGGTGAACCTGATCAACCATTTGCCGCCGGAACGCTACCGGCACGCCATCGTCTGCCTGAAGAACGCCACCGCGTTTCGCCAGCGCCTGACCACGCCCGGTGTCGACATCATCAGCCTGGACAAGCGCGAAGGCAAGGATTGGCGCCACTATCTGCACCTGTACCGCGTGCTGAAACAGCTGCGCCCGACGCTGGTGCACACGCGCAACCTGGGTTGCCTCGAAGCGCAACTGCTGGCCTGCCTGGCCGGCGTGCGCCTGCGCGTGCATGGCGAACACGGGCGCGACATGAGCGACTTGCACGGCACCCGCCGCAAATACCGGCTGCTGCGCAAATGCATGCTGCCGCTGGTGCAGCACTTCATCGCCGTCAGCGCCGACCTGGGGCAATGGCTGGTGGACGCCATCGGCGCGGCGCCCGCGCAGGTGTCGCACATCGGCAATGGCGTCGACAGCGTGCAATTCCATCCGCGCCTGGGCCCGCCGGCCGCCGTGGGTCCGCCCGGCTTCCTGTGCAACGGCGCCTTCGTCATCGGCAGCGTGGGCCGCATGGCGGCCGTCAAGGACCACGCCTCGCTGGTGCACGCCTTCCTGCTGTTGCTGGCGCAGCCGGGCGCCCGCGCGCGCCTGCGCCTGATCATCGTCGGCGACGGACCGTGCCGCCAGGCATGCCTGGACTTGCTGCGCCAGTCCGGCGTGGCGCACCTTGCCTGGCTGCCCGGTGCGCGCGACGACGTGGCGCAACTGCTGCGCGCCATGGACCTGTTCGTGCTGCCGTCGCTGGCCGAAGGCAGCTCGAACACCATCCTCGAAGCGATGGCCACGGGGCTGCCCATCGTCGCCACGCAGGTGGGCGGCAATGCGGAACTGGTGCAGTCGGGCTGGAGCGGCACCCTGGTGCCGCCCGGATCGCCCGAGATGCTGGCCGACGCCATGCTCGACTATTACAGCATGCCCGAACTGGGTCCGCGCCACGGCGCGCGCGGGCGGCGCCAGGTGCTGGCCGAGCACAGCCTGCCCGCCATGGCCGGCGCCTACCTGGCCGTGTACGACCGCCTGACGGGCGCGCGCCAGCCCTCCCCCCTGTCCACCACTCCCTGAAAGGCCTCCCATGTGCGGCATCAGCGGCATCTTTGATTTGCAGGGCCAGCGCGACATCGACGTGCTGCTGCTGGCGCGCATGAACCACAGCCTGCGCCACCGTGGGCCGGACGAAGGGGGATTGCACCGCGAGCCGGGACTGGGCCTGGCGCACCGGCGCCTGTCCGTGATCGACCTGGCCAGCGGCCAGCAGCCGCTGTTCAACGCCGACCGCAGCATCGCCGTCGTCTTCAATGGCGAAATCTATAACTATCGCAGCCTGATGGCGGAACTGCGCCAGTTCGGCCACCCGTTCCGCACCAGCAGCGACACGGAAGTCATCGTCCACGCCTGGGAACAATGGGGAGAGCAATGCGTGCAGCGCCTGCGCGGCATGTTCGCCTTCGCCCTGTGGGACCGCCGGCGCCACCTGCTGTTCCTGGCGCGCGACCGCCTGGGCGTGAAACCCCTGTACTACGGCGAGGCGGACGACGGCACCCTGCTGTTCGGCTCCGAACTCAAGGCCCTGCTCGCGCATCCGGCCATGCCGCGCGCGCTCGACCCGCTGGCCGTGGAAGAGTATTTCGCCTACGGCTACGTGCCCGAGCCGCGCAGCATCTTCCAGCACGCGCGCAAGCTGCCGCCCGGGCATACCCTGTCCATCCGCGCCGGCCAGCCGCTGCCCGCGCCGCAGCCGTACTGGGATATCCCGTTCACGCCGAACCCGCCCGCCAGCGAAGCGCAGGCGGCCGACGAGCTGCTGGCGCGCCTGCGCGAAGCCGTGCGCATCCGCATGGTGGCCGAAGTGCCGCTGGGCGCCTTCCTGTCGGGCGGCGTCGATTCCAGCGCCGTCGTGGCGCTGATGGCGGGGGCCAGCAGCACGCCCGTCAACACCTGTTCCATCTCGTTCGGCGACCCGGCGTACAACGAAGCGCGCTACGCCGACCTGGTGGCGCGCCGCTACGCCACGGCGCACCACGCGCGCCAGGTCGAGCAGGACGACTTCGAACTGATCGACCTGCTGGCCAACCTGTACGACGAACCGTTCGCCGACAGTTCCGCCATGCCGACCTACCGCGTCTGTCAGTTGGCGCGCCAGCGGGTCACGGTGGCCCTGTCGGGCGACGGCGGCGATGAAAGCCTGGCCGGCTACCGGCGCTACCGCCTGCACACGCGCGAGGAAAAGGTGCGCAAGGCCATGGACCCGCTGCTGCCCGCCGGCTTGCGCCAGTCGCTGTTCGGCACCCTGGGGCGGTGGTACCCGAAGGCCGACTGGGCGCCCCGTTTCCTGCGCGCCAAGACCACGTTCGAAGGCCTGGCGCGCGACACGACGGACGCGTATTTTCACGGCGTCAGCCTGCTGGGCGACGCCATGCGCGCGCGCCTGTTCAGTCCCGAGCTGCGGCGTAGCCTGCACGGCTACCGCGCCGTGGAAGTGCTGCGCCGCCACGCGCTGGCCAGTCCCGCGCAAGACCCGCTGTCGCAGGTGCAGTACCTGGACTTGAAGACCTACCTGCCCGGCGACATTCTCACCAAAGTCGACCGGGCCAGCATGGCGCATGCGCTGGAAGTGCGCTCGCCCCTGCTCGACCATGAACTGGTGGCGTGGATGTCCGGCCTGCCGCCGCAATTGAAGCTGCGGCGCGGCGTAGGCAAGTACCTGCTGAAAAAAGCCTTGCGCCCGCTGCTGCCCGACGCCCTGCTGTACCGCCAGAAGATGGGCTTTTCCGTGCCGCTGGCCGACTGGCTGCGCGGCCCGCTGCGCCAGCGCCTGCAACAGCGCCTGCTGGGCCCCACCCTGGCGCAGTGCGGCCTGTTCGACATGGATTACGTGCGCCTGCTGCTGGAACAGCATGCGAGCGGGCGGCGCGACTACAGCGCGCCCCTGTGGGCGCTGCTGATGTTCGAGTCCTTCCTGCGCCAGGTGCTGCCGGCAGGTGCGCCCAAGACGCCGGCGCCCGCGCCGGCCCTGGCAATGGAGTAAATCCATGCGCATCCTGCACATCCTCGACCACTCGCTGCCCCTGCACAGCGGCTACACCTTCCGCACCCTGGCCATCCTGCGGCAGCAGCGCGCGCTGGGCTGGCACACGATGCAGCTCACCAGTGCCAAGCAGGGGCCGACGGATGGCGCGCAGCAGCTGGTCGACGGCTGGCATTTTTACCGCACGGCGCCCGATGCGCGCTGGTGGGCGCGCCTGCCCGTGCTGCGGCAGGTGGCCGTCATCACCGGCCTGGCCGTGCGCCTGCGCCGGCTGGCGCGGCGGCTCAAGCCCGACATCCTGCACGCGCATTCGCCCGCCCTGAACGCCATCGCCGCCCTCAACGCGGGCCGCGCGCTGGGCATCCCCGTCGTGTATGAAGTGCGCGCCTTCTGGGAAGACGCGGCCGCCGACCATGGCAGCAGCCGGCCCGGCGGCCTGCGCTACCGGCTCACGCGGGCGCTGGAAACCTACGCGCTGCGCCGCGCCGACGCCGTCACCACCATCTGCGACGGCTTGCGGCGCGAGCTGTGCGCGCGCGGCGTGCCCGCGCATAAGATCACCGTCATCCCGAACGCCGTCGATGCGGCCGCCTTCAGCGCCACCGCCGCAGAAGACCACTGGCTGGCGCACAAGCTGGGGCTGCATGGCCACCTGACGATCGGCTTCATCGGCTCGTTTTACGCCTACGAGGGACTGGACCTGCTGCTGCGCGCCATGCCGCGCCTGCTGGCGGCGCAGCCGGCATTGCGGCTGCTGCTGGCCGGCGGCGGCCCGCAGGAAGCGGCGCTGCACGCGCTGGCGGCCCAATTGGGCATCGCCCACGCCGTGGTCTTCGCCGGCAGGGTGCCGCATGCGCAGGTGGCCAAGTATTATCAGTTGATCGACATCTGCGTGTACCCGCGCCTGCCGATGCGCCTGACGGAGCTGGTGACGCCCTTGAAACCGCTCGAGGCGATGGCCCAGGGCCGCCTCGTGGTGGCGTCCGACGTGGGCGGCCACCGCGAACTGATCGAGCATGGCAAGACGGGCATGCTGTTTCGCGCCGGCGACGCCGACGCGCTGGCGCACGCCATACTGGCCCTGCTGCTGGCGCCTGCCAGCTGGCCGGCGCTGCGGCGCCAGGCGCGCGCCTTCGTCGAGACGGAGCGCAGCTGGGACGCCAGCGTGGGCCGCTACGCGCCAGTGTATGCGCGCGCGGCGGCGGCACGCGTGGCGGCGGGAGCGATGCCATGATCTTCACGGGCCTGCGCATCGCGCTGGTCGGCCCGCTGCCGCCGCCGGCCGGCGGCATGGCGAATCAGACGGCGCAACTGGCGCGCAAGCTGCGCGACGATGGCGCGCAGGTGCAGCTGCTGGCCGTCAACGGCCCCCTGCTGCCGCCCTGGCTGGCGCGCATCCGCTACCTGCGCGCCGCGCTGCGCCTGCCCGTGCACCTGTGGCGCCTGTGGCGCGCCGCCAATACGGTCGACCTGTTCCACATCATGGCCAATTCCGGCTGGTCCTGGCATTTGCAGGCCGCGCCCGCGTTGTGGATCGCCAGCCTGAAAGGCAAGCCGGCCCTGCTCAATTACCGGGGTGGCGAAGCGGCCGCTTTTTTCGCCCGCTCGCCGCGCCTGGTGGCCTTCAGCCTGCGCCGCGCCAGCGCCATCGTTGTGCCCTCGGCCTACCTGGCCGGCGTCTTCGAGCGCCATGGCCATACGGCCCACATCGTGCCGAACGTGGTGGACTTGCAGCGTTTTACCCACGCCGCACGTGGCGCGCCAGCATCGGCCGATGGCCCGTGCATCCTCGTGGCGCGCCACCTGGAAAGCCTGTACGACAACGCCAGCGCCGTGCGCGCCTTCGCCCTCGTGCGACGGACCTATCCCACGGCGCGCCTGGTGCTGGCAGGCGGCGGGCCGCAGCGCGCGGCGCTGGCGCGCCTGGCCAGGTCCCTCGGCGTTCTCGATGCCGTGCGCTTCACCGGCCCCGTCGACAACGCCGCCATGCCGGCCCTGTACCAGGCCAGCGACATCGTCCTCAATCCCAGCCTGGCCGACAACATGCCCAATTCCGTGCTCGAAGCGCTGGCTTGCGGCGTGCCGGTCGTCAGCACCAACGTGGGCGGCATCCCCGCCCTGCTGCAGGACGGCGTGACGGCGCTGCTGGTGCCGCCCGGCGAGCCGGCCGCCATGGCGCAAGCCATCGTGGCGCTGCTGCGCGACCCGCCCCGCGCGCGGGCCATGGCAGACGCGGGCCTGGCGCACGCCGCCACCTTCGGTTGGCCCGGCATCGCGCCCCGGCTGGCCGCCCATTACCGCCGCATCCGCGCCGCGCCGCGCCCCGGCGCCTACACGCGCTGCGTCGCCCGCTGGCTGTTTCCCCTGCACGAATGGTTGAAGGGGCACCACAGTGCGCGCCTGCTGCGCCGCCTGGAACGCTCGCAGTGGTGGAGCGCGCAGCAGCTGGAAGCGTGGCAGCTGGCGCGCCTGCGAGCGCTGCTGCGCCACGCGGGCGCGCACGTGCCGCATTACCGCGCCCTGTTCGCCCGCAGCGGTTTCGACCCGGAACAGGTGCGGCAGCTGGCCGATCTGGCGCGCCTGCCGCTGCTGCGCAAGCGCGACATCGCGGCTGCGCGCGACAGTTTCAAGTCCGCCCGCGCCGTGGGCTTGCGCCCGTTCGCCACGGGCGGCTCCAGCGGCGAGCCGCTGCAGTTTTTCTTGGGACGGCGCAGGGTCAGCCACGACATCGCCGCCAAGTGGCGCGCCACGCGCTGGTGGGGCGTCGACATCGGCGACCGCGAAGCCGTGTTGTGGGGTTCGCCCATCGAGCTGCATGCGCAAGACCGCGTGCGCCGCCTGCGCGATGCGCTGCTGCGCACCACCCTGCTGCCCGCGTTTGCCATGTCGCCCGACCGCCTCGACGGCTACGTGCGGCAGTTGCGCCGCTGGCGTCCGCGCATGCTGTTCGGCTACCCGTCAGCCCTGTGCCGCATCGCCAGCCACGCCAGCGCGCGCGACCTGCCGCTCGACGGCCTGGGCGTGAAAGTGGCTTTCGTCACGGCCGAACGCCTGTACGACGAGCAGCGCGCGCAGATCGCCGCCGCCTTCGGCTGCCCCGTGGCCAACGGCTACGGCGGGCGCGACGCGGGCTTCATCGCCCACGAATGCCCGGACGGCGGCATGCACATCACGGCCGAAGACGTGATCGTGGAAATCCTTGATGGCCAGGGCCAGCCGCTGCCGCCGGGAGTGACGGGCGAAATCGTCGTCACCCACCTGGCCACGCAAGACTACCCGTTCATCCGCTACGCCACGGGCGACATGGGCGCGCTGGGCACGCAGCCGTGCGCCTGCGGCCGCGGCCTGCCCCTGCTGCAGAAGATCGAGGGGCGCAGCACGGATTTCCTCACCGCCGCGGACGGCACCGTCATGCACGGCCTGGCCCTCGTCTACATCGTGCGCGAACTGCCGCAGGTGCGCAGCTTCAAGATCATCCAGGAAACCCTGCTGCGCACGCGCGTGCTGCTGGTCTGCCAGCCGCGCCTGGACGACGCCACCCGCGCCGCCATCGTCACCGGCTTCCAGGCCAGGCTGGGCGCGCAAGTGGATGTCGTTATCGAGGAAGTCGACGAAATCGCGGCGGAGGCGTCGGGCAAGTACCGCTATGTGCTCAGCAAAGTCGCCTAGCCAGGCGGCCTACGACGACATCAGATAATTCTTCCCCACCACGCGACCATGCCGGTCCAGTTCTAAGGACCACACCTCCAGTTCCGTGTTCAAGCGGTTCTCGAACCACAGCCGCTCGACGCAAGGCGCGGCGCATGGCGTGGTGGAATACTGTTTGAAAGAGACTCCCGCACGCTCCACATGCGTCGGCGCGCCGAAGCGGTCAAGCACCGCTTGTCGCGTATCGCCCGTCTGGATTTGATAGAACGCCGCCTTGCGGCTGTTGGAAAACACGCAGCATGCGGCGACATACCAGGCCGGGCTGAGGATGAGCAGGCACAGCAGGATTTTTTTAGGCGATATCTTGATTGGCATGCCATATTGTCGATGACTTCATCCGGCGCGACAAGCGGGCCATGCCAGCGAAAGCGAGGCCACAGCTGGCGCAAACAGTGGCGCTGGACGAACCACATAAACTGCAAATCGCGCAGATGCGGTGTTCTTCCATATATTCCTGAAGCAAATCGGGCCTTCTATCTTAAAAGATTGCTATTCATTACTATTTCCCTTATTTTTATTTCAAAATAGTAATGAAGGCCGCTATCCTCGCTATATTGATTTTCCAACACAACCACATCGACGTCTTTTTCAGGAAAATACACCTTAATCGATGCAAATCCCAGGCCTTTTCCCGAGTGGCCTATATATTTGACGGGCGTTGTATCGCTCACATAAACGCCGTAGCCATAACCGTTTTTTCCATCGCCAAAAGCGACATGCTGGCTGGATATGTCGTAACTCGTCATCCGCTGATAGGTTTCCGGTTTTAACATTCTTCCCCGATGCAGATTTTCATCCCAGATCGTCAAATCTTTTGCATTTGAAACAATACCGCCGGCCGGGATGAAGCCGATCCAGTCTTTTCCCTGCACCGGATGCGCCTTCAGCGCGAAGACATTTTCCGTGTTCACATAGCCATTGATGACCTTATTATTCTTATCTTCCTCATAGCAAAAACTGTTCTTCATTCCCAGTTCCTTGAACAAGTCATTTGCTGCCTCGATATACGTTTTCCCGCTGACTTTTTCAAAAATTTGACCCAGCATGGTATACGTTGTCACGCCGTACAGAAAATCCGTTCCCGGCTTGAAGCTCAGCGGCTGGTCGATTTCAGTGATTCCCGCCGAAAAATTGAGCAATTGATGCACGGTCACTTGATCGGCCCAGGCTTGCGGCAGATCGGGCAAGTATCGTCTTACGGGACTGTGCAAGTCTATCTTGCCTTTTTCAACTTCCCTTAAAATCAATACAGCCGTCATTTGCTTGCTATTCGACATAATCCTGAAATTATCGTCCAGCCTTAACGGTATCCTGTTTTCAAAATCCGCATAGCCATACGCTTTCGAGTATTTTGTTTTTCCATTTTTCGTGATGAGAATGACGCCATTAAAACGTCGTGGACTGGTTGCCTGTACCAGCTTGTCAATTTTGGCGGAGTAATCATCGGCCTTTTCCGCATGGGCATGATCGCCAGCCTGGGCATGCACGAAGGCGGATGCCATCAGCAAGAAAGAAAACGCCACTGTTTTTAATGGCAGCAGCGTCTTGTTGTCCGTATTGGGATTTTTCATGGGAAATTGTCGGTCAGTTGTTTATTTCCAGGGAAACGCCGTGCTCGACCGCAGCGTTCAGTCGTCCACCAGATCGAAGTCGGCAAACAAGCCGTCCGCCGTCAGGTAAACCAGCAGCGTGCGCTCCGGCTGGATGCCGCTGGCATGGAAGGCAAGAATGTTGTCCACCTTGCTGCCATGCCGTTCGATCGCGCGGCCTGCAACAGCTTGCTCGTGCAAAAAAGTCAGCGACTTCACATTGGCGAGTTCGCCAATCGCCTGTGTGCCAAAGTTGCTCTTGATGCCCGGCGTGGCAAAATCCGAGTTGGCCAGGGCGCTGCCGCCACGCGCGATATCGGCCAGCAAAGCCTGCACACTCCGGGTACGCGCAGGCTTGGGGTCGGTGCGCGCTTTCAAAGTGTGCATCAGCGGGCCGATGCGCGGCGCCGTGCTGGCTTTGTCCTTGGTCGTCACGACGACGCCTGTCACCTCTCCTTGTGCATCGATGGCGAACGCCAGTTCGCAATTGCGCGATGTCGATTGGAAGCGGTGCGCGCCGGCAGGCACGAAAGTTTCGTCCGGCAAGCCATCGTAAATGCTGCGCAGCCGGCCACCCTGCACATCGAAGGTGCCTATCGTGTTGTTCGCCAACTCGTAGCGGCCCGTGTAGCGGCCGAGCGCCCTGGCATCGATCTTGATGGCGGGGTGCTTGCGCAAGACGGCGTAATCGGCATCCGGCCAGTGGTAGGCGCGGCCGATGGCGTCGGTCAGGCGGTCCATCATGCGGGAATTGTCATTCGCGTTAATCATGATCACGGCGCCCTGGCCCGTGCGGGAAAATGCCGTCAACAAGGTGTCGAAGCCTTCGTCACGCCCGCCGTGCGAGAAGCGTTGCGCGCTGCCGCTGCCGTGCAGGAAGACGCCCAGGCCCGCGTTCTCTATTTGCGGGGTCAGCATCTGTTGCGTCAAGGCTGCCGAGATGACCGGATTCGACGTGCCCGCCAGGGATTGCTGCACGCCGATGGCGAAGCGCGCCAGGTCCGACGCGTTGGTCCATAAACCGGCCGCCGCCATTTCCGGATACACATGCCAGCGTCCCGCCACCAGGCTGCGGTCGGCAAGGTGGCCGCTGGCATTCAGGCGCGCGCGCTCGGCCGGCGGCGGCTGCACATAGGAGCTCTCCTGCATGCCCAAGGGCGTGAGGACCGCGTCGCGCATGTAGTCGGGATACGCCTGGCCGCTGACGTCGGCCACCATTTGTTGCATGACGGTATAGCCGCCACCGGAGTAACGCACCTTGCTGCCTGGAACCATGTCAACGCGGATGGGTGCCGTATTCGCCGGTTGCTCGCCGTTCAGCACCTGGACCACGGTGGGCAGCGGCGCATTGCTGGCGTAGCCGGGGAAGCCGTGCACGGTCAGCCCCGCGTTGTGGCTGAGCAGCCTGCGCAAGGTCACCTTCTGTTCGGCCGTCAGGGCGCTGTCCGGCAGCTTCCACGTGAGCAGCCGGGGATTGACGTCTTCGTCAAGGCCAAGCTTGCCTTGCTCTACCAGGTGCAGCGCCCCCAGCGCGGCTACCGGCTTGCTGACCGACCCGGCCTGGAACAGCGTGTGCGGGCCGACCGGCGTCTTGCCGCCCTTTTCCGTGACACCGTACCCTTGCGCCCTGACAATCTTGCCGTTCTCGATGATGGCCAGCGACAGTCCGGGGATTTGCCGCATCTTCATTTCGGCCTTGACGATGTCGTCCAATGCGTCCGCCCGGGCGCTACTTGCGAACAACAGGGGAAGGACCAGTGCCAGGGGATGAACTCGCATGAACGATTCTTTCAACGGTGATGGACGGATGCCAGGAAGGAAACCTTGACGATACGTCAGCCCGTCCTGCCGCCATGCGGGATTGCGACAGGCCGTCAAATATCAGCCATGGACGGTCATTTTCCCGGATGAATTGCGGCCCGCGTTTGCTGGCGTGCCGAATTCCGGCTGCTTGCCGCCGTTGGCAGGTTTGGCGCCGTTGTGGGGCTTCACGCATCGCTGGCACTTGAAATATTCTGCACCATACTTAGCTCCCAGTCCTTTTGCCATTTTTCTGAATCGTCCTGATCGAACCAGCCGGCTACGTAAGAGGATATTTCATCCGCATCCTGCAAGTTCGATTCTGCCAAATATGAAACTGTCGCTTGAAATCCCGCCCCAATAAAAAATTCCACGCCCATTGATGTTCCGACATCCATATTTATATGCTTTGCTACCCAAAGGCTATGGATATCGTTTGTGCTGCCGAGGCGATAAAGCAAGTAGGCACAACGATAAATTCCTTCGTAAGAATCACCATCATCCTTAATTGTCCCATTCCAAAGCGCAATTCTATACTGCACTTCCTTCTCGAAGACTTGTCGAATTAGCGTGGAGTATGGCGCGAGTGGCCGCTCCAGCAGAATTTTGTAGAGTTGTTGGCGCACCCGCGGCGAGTCGAGTTCACTCTCGCTGTCAGGTGCAAGAAGTCCCTGGGAGTTTTCAAAACACTCAAGAATTTTTTCAGCGCACGAGAAGGATATTTTATTTTTTTCTGCAGACCTATTTTGACTTATCTCAACTTCAACCTGCGCCACAATCTGAGGCGTGATAGGCAATTCTGGCGTATTTTTACGCTTAAAAAAATTCCACATTAAACTTGGCCTTTTAGATCCTGTCCGCCCCCACTTGAGAGCACTTAACTGTCCTGCTTGCGCCCTGTGAAAACCGCCCAGGCAAGGACCACAATGCCCGCAACGACACATCCGGCCAGACTGACGGCGGCGCCAAAAATGTACCACGCCACATCGAATCCGTGACTGTAGAATGTTCCGACAAATAGCCCGCTCACCAGCCAGATTAATACCGCTAATTTCAGCAGGAAGTTTTTTACTTTACGAAGGGGGCGACCAAGGCGCATCTGTTGAATGGCGGCCATGCCCATGGCTAAACAAGCCAAGCCAGCCGCAATTATCAAGCGTGAAAACGAATACTCCATGTCGCAACCTGACTTGTAGCTGAGCCGGCGGGCCCAGAGATTAAAAGACCGGGGGGCTTCAGTGCCGCAGCCCATTCTCGCTTGCAACGACACCGCCGGCCTGAATCCGCATTATGGAACTTGTGTGGCCAGACGAATTGGCAAGCGTCCAGGCGTCCGTTTCTGGCCGGTTGCCGTTATTGGGAATTTCCGCGCCACATGAGACATACGATTTGCTCCGCAACTGTCATTCAGCGATGGTTTGAACGACTAGTCAGGTGGCTGCATTGAATTGCATGCCAGGCGAATCTTCCGGCCGTGAGGAAAATCCAAGTTTTTCGTAGAATATCGACTTGCCTTTGGCACTGAAAAGCTGGACATCTGAAATGCCAGCATCGCGACAATCGTCAAGAATTGCACTAAGCAACGCGGCCCCGATTCCTTGATGTTGAAATTCGGGGTGAACAATCATCTCGGTGACAAACGCATGCAAGCGGCCATCCGAAATGACACGCACAAAACCAACCAACTGGCCGCCAAAATAGGCGGATCGCGAACACCAGGAGCCGTCAAGTGAATCTTGATAGAAAGCAGTCCCGCGCGATATTGGCCCCCAGCCAGTCGTGTCGTACAGGGCCTTAAACGCCTCGGCGCATGGCTGATCGGATGTGTAGTTAATATTCATAGGCTGGATTGCACAATACGGTTCCGTTGGAAGTTATCACGGCGTCATTGAATTTCGCCTGTGCTCGACTGACTGAAGGTGGCAGGAGGAAGTCGCCGTCCTTTTCAGGACCCAGTCCACCCGACCTCCTCTGGCCGCGGCTTAAGGCCAAGGCAGGCAAAGCGATAATAGATTGCACTTGGCGAATTTGCGGCAGGTATACGCCCACTGGCAAGCCGATCCAGCTCCGCAAAGGTAAGGGTGGTTTCGTGCATCGGCATGCGTCCTTCCACATCGTGAAAGCCGGCTATATAAGGGTGGCCGAACTTGACCCGTTCGCAGGCAATAGCCAAGGTGCTCAGTATCAGCTTGCCATGGTACTCCGTGGAAGGTCCATCACGAATGGTCCTTATATGCACCAGTACCCACTCCCCTTTGACTTCCACATGATCTAAATTCAGATATTCGTCATATGGGCATTTATCGGCTGGAACGATCATTGGCGATACATCCCGATAGATATGCAGCCAGCTTTCGGCCCCAGACGACTCTTTTGCAACCTGGGCCATTCGCCCCGGCTCCTGCGCGAATACGGATGTCGCACATGAGGTCAATATCACACAGACAATAATGAATTCTTTGATTCGTGGATTTAAAAACTGCATTCGAATGGTCAACTCTCTGTCACTCATGAAGTCAACGGCTGCTTCTGGCCGCCAGCGGACGATGACAATACCTCAATAAAGATTTTATTACCATCCTGATAAAAAGAGATTTCTCAAGCCCTTATATCACAGCGGCAAGGTGCAGATAAATTCTAAGGTGAACGGAAACAATCACGGCCCGAGCAGCTTTGCCAGCCCTGGCTGATCTTCCGCCGCCACAAACCACCCTGCTAGCGTTGCGTGCGCTGTGCTTGGGCGGAGATTGCGCCACAGCCGAGGTGGTGGCAGCCATCAAGAAATTTCAGCGCTATCTGCCCCTATCGGCGCATTTCTGGCGATCTCGTCCAGATTTTCAAGCACCGTGTTCGTCAGGGGAACACTAAGCCCACGGACGAGAAGGCCAAGCAATCCGATTTCCCGCATCATCGCTTTGCGCTCATCGTAATCGGGATTTTCTGAGTAGTGGAGTACATCCACCGTCTCAAGCACTTTTTCTACCGAAGCGCAAAAATCGGCAAGCTTGCCATATTGCATGTACTGAATCGCATAACTGGCTGAAATAAGCGCATTTTGTGCAAGATCGCCCTCGATATCGCCAAACTCCTCGCTGTCAGGAATTTCCGAATCAAGGGTCGCCAGCATATTCCCCAATACCTGTTCATCTTGAAAGCAGGCCTCCCCATTCAATGACAGTTCGACCATGTTCAAAAAATACCGGGACCTGTTTTCACCATAGCGGACATCGAATTGCTCCATCAATGGCGCCTGGCGCCTGATGAAATTGATCAATACTGCAACATTTTCACGCTGCGAGAGCCTGGCCGCCGCATCAATGATGTGCTGACCATATTTATTTATAAGCAATTGCATTTCACTCTCCTTTTTCTTTGAATTTCCTGTCCAGGCAGGCAGGGCAACGCTGCCATTCCGACGCGATCGCGCACCGGATACTGGAGCCGCCCCAAAGCGCTAGTAACTCGACGATGGGGCCGGCGCCGCGCACGCCCTGACGGTCTTCGCGCTATAGTCGAAATTGATGCTATTCGTGCCCTGGCCACGATACATGCTCTCACCTTCCCCGATGGTCGCCTGCGCGCCCATCTTGCACAGCACGGCCGGTGCACGCTGCGTCCAGTCCAGCCTGCGCAAGGTGGCGATATTCCTGTCGCGCAGCGCAGCGCTCCAGCCCTCGTCCTTGAAGCGCACCGAATAGACCACACCATGCAGCTGCACCCGGCTCGTCCGGTCGATCACATTGCCGCCGTTCTGCAGCACTTCGGCCAGGTCGCTCTCGATGAACTGCATGACGTCGGGACCGCGCTTGGGCGTGTCATTGCGGCCCAGCTGGGAAAGAACGAAGATCGCGAACACGACAAAAAGCGTCAGATAAATTTTTCCATCAAAAAAGGACTTCATTCCCGCTTTCCCATGCCGTTCAGTATGTATATCTGCCCCTGGGCCGGAAACGTCAGGCGATGTCCAGCAGCTTTGCCAGCCCCTGCTGATCCCCCGCCGTCACAAACCACGCCGCCTGCCAGCGCTGCGTGCGCTGTGCCTGGATGGACTCCGGCGCGCACCACGGCGGATACACGCGCAGCGCGCGCTTGCCGCCCTGGGCGGCGCGCGACATGACGCCGCGCTCGATCAGCACGCTGCGCGGGAAGATGAAAAAGCCGTGCCGCGCGCCGTCTTCGTCTGCCACGGCGATGATGACGATGTCGACGGGGTCCGCTTCATCCAGCGGGGCGATGTCGGCGTCGGGATGGGGGCGCTTCCAGACGGTGACGAACTGGCCGATCTTCGTCGGCGTGGTTTTGGCCACACGCAAGACCAGGCGCTTGCCGTGCAGCTCGGCGCGGCAGGCGCCGTAGTCCGCGCTTTCCGCTTCCGGCACAGGGGCTTGCGGCAAGCCCAGGAAAGCCCAGGGACTGGCCTTCATTGCGCGCTGAACTCGGCTGCGGCCTTGGCCGCCCACAGCGCTTCGGCATGGCTGGCGAACGGGCTGTCATAACCGTCGACCTTGCCATCCTCGTCGACAAAGTACAGCCACCAGCCGTCGCCCTGCTCGCGGATGGCCGTCTGGCCCGGTGCGCAATGGGATTCGATGGCATCGCCGGCGGCCAGGGTGGCGATGCGGATGCCGCGGTGAACAATATGCTGGGGTGTCATGGCAAAATAGCTAATGCAAAATAAATAATGGCGATAGTGTAGCCGCCGCGGCCCGTCCTGGCCAGTGCGCTACACTGTTCTTTCACACGGAGGACGACATGGCATCACAGCAAGGCACGGTGGATTTTTTGCTCGACCAGATGGCGGGCGCGGGCAGCATCAGCGCGAAAAAAATGTTTGGCGAGTATGGCCTGTATTGCGACGGCAAGATGTTCGCCATCGTCGCCGACGACCAGCTGTTTATCAAGCCGACGGACGCGGGCCGCGCCTGGATCAGCGCACAAGGCACGCTGCAGGAAGCGCCGCCCTATCCGCAAGCCAAGCCGTATTTCCTCATCGATGGCGGGCTGTGGGACGAACGCGACTGGCTGAGCCAGCTGGCGCGGCGCACGGCGGACGCCTTGCCGCTGCCGAAACCCAAGCCGCCGCCCAAGCCTAAAAAACAGGTGTCAGCTGGTTAAGACGCTGTTTTCGCACGCCTTGCCCTGGCGGAAGCACGCGAGGTTGTGATACGTGATGGCAGCGATCTCGCGCAGCGCTTCCATGGTGAAGAAGCCCTGGTGGCCCGTCACCAGCACGTTCGGGAAGGTCATCAATCGCTGGAAGATGTCGTCGTCGATGATGTCGGACGAGCGGTCCTGGAAGAACAGATTGCTTTCCTGCTCGTACACGTCGATGGCGAGCGAACCGAGCTGGCGCGATTTGAGCGCTTCGATGACGGCGCCCGTGTCGATCAGGCCGCCGCGCGACGTATTCACCAGCATGGCGCCCTTCTTCATCAGCGGCAAGGTTGCTTCGCTGATCATGTGGCGCGTGCTGTCCATCAGCGGGCAATGCAGCGAGACGATGTCGGACTCGGCCAGCAGCCGCGGCAGCTCCACCATCGTGCCCAGGTCCGCGAACGCGGGCGCCGGGAACGGATCGTGGCCCAGCACCGTGCAGCCGAAACCCTTGAAAATGCGCGCCGTGGCCAGGCCGATCTTGCCCGTGCCGACGATGCCGACCGTTTTACCGTGCAGGGTGGCGCCCAGCAAGCCGTCCAGCGAGAAATTGCCTTCGCGCACGCGGGCGTAGGCGCGGTGCGTGTGGCGGTTCAGGGTTTGCACGAGGGCCAAGGTGTATTCGGCCACGGCTTCCGGCGAGTAGGCCGGCACGCGGGCGACGAACAGGCCCAGGCGCCTGGCCGCTTCCAGGTCGAGGTTATTGTAGCCGGCGCAGCGCAGCAGGATGGCGCGCACGCCGTAGCCGTGCAAGGCTTCCAGCACGGGCGCGTCGAGCACGTCGTTGACGAAGACGCACACGGCATCGGCCCCTTGCGCCAGGACCACGGTTTCCTGGCTCAGCAAGGCGCTGTGGTAAACCAGTTCGATGCCGGCGGAATCGGGCTGGGCCGGCAAGGCTTCGTCGAAGAAACGGCGGTCATAGGGCTGGCTGGCAAAGAAGGCGATTTTCATGGGGAGTCCTGGAACTTGCTGGATGGCAAAACATTATCATAGCGCAAGCGCCCTGCCCCACGCCGTACGCCTGGCGCCGCCGGCCGCCTATTTGGGTTCGCGGGGCAAGGTCAGCGCGTGGCGCAGGTAGGCCGTTTCCTCGGCGTGCTGCGCGTGGTAGCGCTCGCGCGCGGCGCGCATGGCCGCCTGGTGGGCGTCGATGCCGGCCTGCGTCAGTTCCACGCCGAAGTCCGCCGGCGGCGGCTCCGGGCCGCCGAACAGGCGCGCCAGGATCATGCGCCCCACATTGTCCCGGTAGTGCGACGCTTCCCAGTAATAGCGCATCTCGCGCGCGCCCGTCACTTGGGGAATCGGCTCGCTGGTGATGCTGTTAAAGCCGGAAAAATCAAGCAGGCGCACGTCGCAGCCCTGGCGCCGGTAGCGTCCGGCCATGTTCGCCAGGTCGCGCTGCCACGCTTCCATGGCAGCCCACTTGCCGCGCCAGTACAGGGCGTCGAGGGTGAGCGCATGCGTGGGATTGATGTACAGGCGCAGGCGCGTGCCGCCACGGCACAGTTTCCCCACGCTCGCATCGAAGGCGTGCAGCGCGGGCGCCGTGGGGCCCAGGCCGTCGCTGAATTCCTGCAGGCGCGGCGTGAAAGCGCGCGCCGTGCCGGTCCAGGTACGGTTGCGGCTGGTGAGGCAGGATTCGTCGCGCTGGCCGTGCAAGGCCAGGCTGGACAGGCACACGCCGTCATAGCTGCCGCTGAGGATGCGCCAGGTGTCGCGCGTCATGTCGACAGTCAGGCCGCGCTTGATGTTGAGCAAGGCGCGCCGCGCGAAAAACGCGGGGCCGGGGTCCGTGAGGCCCGGCTCCACGCCGGCCGAGCCCAGTTCCAGCGAGAACGAAGGCGCGTCGATGCCCCACACCATGGTGTCGACATGGCTGACCCTGGCCGCATGCTCGGCCAGGCGCATGGCTTCGCCGATGGAGGCGCCCGACACGGCGCTGTTGAAGACGCTCTTGCCTGCGAACAAGGTGCGCACGCGATGCGTCGGCAAGCCCATTTCCGTGCGCGAATTGCCGATGTAGACGACGGCCGGCCGGTAGCGCGCCACGGCATACGTCTTGCCCCACACGCTGAGCTTTTCGGTCGTCGGCCGCAATCGCTGCAGCAGCGGGCTGTCCCACTGGTGCAGCAGATACGGATCGACGTGGTAATTGACGGCGGACACGAGGGCCAGCGCGGCCAGCACGCAGGCGAAGAAGATGGCGAGATAGCGGCGGGCGGTGGTATCCATGGTCAGCACGGGAAGTAGCAAAATGAGTAGAGAAATGGCGTTCAGCGCCGGATCAGCGGCCCGTCCAGCACCCGCCGCGCATAGGCCGCCTCGTGCGCGTGTTCCACGCCATAGCGGTCGCGCGCCGCGCGCATGGCCTCCTGGTGGTCGTCGACGTTGGCCTGCGTCAGTTCCACGCCGAAATCGGCCGGCGGCGGCGTGTCGCCGCCGAACAGGCGCGCCAGGATCAAACGGCCCACATTGTCCCGGTAATGCGACACTTCCCAGTAATAATGCATGTCGGGCTTGCCGCTGACGAGCGGGGTCGCTTCCGTCGTGATGCTGTTAAATCCGGAAAAATCATGCAGGCGCACGTCGCAGCCGTGCAGGCGGTGGCGCTCGACGAGCTGCACCAGTCCCCGCTGCCAGGCTTGCATGGCATCCCACTTGCCGCGCCAGTGCAGCGCGTACAAGGTCAGCGCGTGCGTGGGGTTGATGTACAGGCGCAGGCGCAGGCCACTGCGGCACAGCTTGGCGATGCTGGCGTCGAGCGCCAGTGTCGAGGGCGGCGTCGGCCCCAGTCCGTCGCCGAATTCCTGCAGCCGCACGGGAATGGCGTCCTTCGTTCCCAGCCAGTGCCGCATGCCCTTGCGGGTGCACGTCTCGTCGCGCTGCCCGTACAGGGCCAGGTTGGAGCGGCAGACGTCGCCGGCCTTGCCCGTGAGGATGCGCACGCTGTCTTCCGTCATGTCCAGGGTCAGGCCCCGCTTCAGGTTGACCAGGGCGCGCCGGGCGAAAAAGCCGTGCTCGGCGCCCGTCAGGCTGTCTTCCACCCGCGCCGCGCCCATGTCCAGGGAAAAAGTGGGCGCGTCGACGCCCCACACCATGGTCTCGACGCGGCTGACCCTGGCCGCATGCTCGGCCAGGCGGATGGCGTCGCCGATCGAGGCGCCGGACACGGCGCTGTTGAAGACGCTCTTGCCGTCGAACAAGGCGCGCACGCCCGTCGGCAAGCCCAGTTCCGTGCGCGAATTGCCGATGTAGATGACGGCGGGACGGTAGCGCGCCACGGCGTAGGTCTTGGCCCAGGCGCCGAGCTTTTCATTGAGCTGGCGCGGGCGCTGCAGCAAGGGGCTGTCCCACTGGTGCAGCAGATAGGGATCGACCTGGTAATTGAGCAAGGAGACGGCGCCCAGCACCAGGCCGACGCAGGCGAAAAAGCCGGTGAGGTAATGGCGGGCGGCGGTGTCCATGTTCAGAACTGGAAGTAGAGAAATTCGGTGACCCGGTTCATGCCGAAGATGCAGGCGATGAACAGCGCGGCAAAGCCCACGCTCCAGCGGCGCGTGGGACGCCAGCTGAAGGCCCAGCGCCCTGCCGGCTGAAAGATTCTTTCAATGGCAGGCTCGTAGAGAAAGAATATTTCTTGCGTATTCGGCGCCTTGAAGGCCAGCAACATCGCCGCCAGCAGCACGGGCAAGCCCGGTCCCGCCAGTTCGATCCAGCGGATGCCGTCGAACGCGGGATGCATGCCCCACTGCGCCAGGCTGGCCCCATGGCTGGCCAGGCCGCGCGGCAGGCTCACGCCGTTCGCGCCCACCAGCGCGCCCGCGATATCCCAGGCCGTGGCCACGTCGGGCGCGCGGAAAAAGATCCAGGCCAGCATGACGGCAAGAAAAGTCAGCAAGCCAGGCCACCAGCGCAGCCAGCGGTACGCCCGCGCCGCGCCGAACACCCGCTGCCACGCCTGCTGCAGCACCAGATACAGGCCGTGCAAGCCGCCCCAGATGACGAAGGTCCAGCCGGCGCCGTGCCACAGGCCGCCCAGCAGCATGGTCAGCATCAGGTTGCGGTAGCGCATGGCCTCGCCGCGCCGGCTGCCGCCCAGGGGAATATACAGATAGTCGCGCAGGAAACGCGACAAGGTCATGTGCCAGCGGCGCCAGAAGTCGGCGATATTGGCGGCCTTGTACGGCGAATTGAAGTTCAGCGGCAATTTCACGCCGAACAGGCGCGACAGGCCGATGGCCATGTCGGAATAGCCGGAAAAGTCGAAATACAGCTGGAAAGTGTAGGCCAGCACGCCGATCCACGCTTCGATCAGGGTGGGCGTGGCGCCGGCCGCGAAGACGGGGATGGCCAGCGGCGACAGGTTATCGGCGATCAGCACCTTTTTTGCCAGGCCGATGGTAAAGATCGACAGGCCGATGGCGAAATTGGCCGCGCGCGGGTGGGCGTTGGCCGGGTCGGCGAATTGCGGCATCATGTCGCGGTGGTGCAGCACGGGCCCGGCGATCAGGTGCGGAAAGTAGCTGACGAACAGCACGTAATGGATGAAACGGTATTCGCGCACCTCGCCCCGGTAGCAATCGACGAGGAAGGCGATCTGCGTGAAGGTAAAGAACGAGATGCCGATCGGCAGGATGATATCGAGGCCGGACCACGGCAGGCTGCCAGCGCCAGCACCGGCAAGCCCGGCGACGGCATTCACGCTGTCGATGAAGAAGTTCGCATATTTATAGTAGGCGAGCAAACCCAGGTTCAGCGCCAGCGCCGCCAGCAGCACGCGCTTGCGGGCCGCGCCTGCGCGCGCGCCGATCAGGCGCCCGGCGGCGTAATTGACGCAGATGGACGCCAGCAGCAGCGGCAGGTAGCGCACATCCCACCAGGCATAGAAGAACAACGATGCGCCGGCCAGCCAAGTGGCCGGTGCCAGGCGGCGCCAGCTGGCGGAGGCGCCGGCGGTGGCCCAGCGGTCCAGCAGAAAATAGCCGGCCAGCACGATGGGCAGATAGCCGAACAGGAAGGCGAAGGAATTAAACAGCATGTTGCCTCCTGGCCGGCAGCGACTGCGCCTGGTAATAACACTCGGCGATCTGCGCCGCCACCCGTTCCCACGTAAAACGTTCCACCAGCGCTTGCACGCGTCCGCGTCCGGGGGGCAGCGCCAGCAATGCGAGGATGGCCTGGCGCTGCGCGGCGCCATCGTCCCAGCGCACCTTGCGCAGCGCAAACGCGGAATCGGGCAAGTCCAGCGCGCTTTGCGCCGTCATGACGACAGGCGTGCCGGCCGCCAGCGCTTCGAGCACGCTCAAGGGAAACACTTCGCCCTGGCTGGGCAAGGCCGCCACGGCCGCCGCATGGTAGGCGCTGGCCAGCAGCGGGTCGGCGTGGTCGAGCGCGCCCAGCCAGCTGACGTGCGGCAAGTCCAGCAATTGCTGCAGATACGCTTGCTGTTCGCGCGGCGCGGCGCCGATCAGCACCAGGGGCAAGCCGGCGCCCGCCAGCGCCTGGGCCAGACCCAGCTGGTTTTTATACGGCGAAATGCTGCCCACCATCAGCACGAACGGCCCCGCGATGCCCGTCTCGCGCAGGAACAGGTCGCCATTGGCCGTAAAGAAATGCGGGTTGATCCCGTTCGGCAAGACGCGGATGGCTTGCGCCGGCATGCCGAAACCGTGCACGATCGCGTCGCGCTCCGCCTCGCCCAGGGCGATCACCACGTCGGCCAGCTGCAGGGCGCGCCGCGTCTGCGCATAGCTCGTCTGCACCATCCACTCCGTCAAGCGCCCCGCCAGCCGGTCGGCCAGCCGCGCGCGCCAGGCATTGGCCCGGCCCCAGCCCGGCGACAGCAGCGGCGACAGGACCACGGGCACGCCTTGCTCGCTGGCCATTTCCATGATGCGGTAGGTGCCATTGCTCGCCGAAAACACGTGCAGCACGTCGAAATCGGCCAGCCGCTGATGGTTGGCGTCGACCAGCTGCACGGCCAGGGGACGCGCCGGCAACTGGGGCAGCCGGTTCAGCGCGGCAATGGTTTCGCGTACCTGGATCTGCAAGCCGCCGTCGCGCTGGAACAGCATCGGGTAGGACAAGATACCGACACGCATGGTCATCCTTTCGTCCATTTGACTGCCAGCCAGCGTCCCGCCAGCTTGCGTTGCAATAACAAAAATTCTCCGGCCAGCTCATGCTGCAACAGGAAAATCCCCGCCAGCCAGCACAGCAAGGTGACGAGCGCCGTGCCCGCCAGCGCCAGCAGCGCCGGCGTGTCCACGGGCAGCCACAGCAGCGCAGCGACGGGCGCGACACTACTGACGCCGCAAAGCAGCAGGCTCTTGCGCAAGGCCCGCGCCAGGATGCGCCAGTCCAGGGCGCTCAAGCGCCGCAGACAGCCGTAGTTCAGCCAGCTGCGCAGCACGTTGCTGAGCACCACGGCCCAGGCCACGGCCACCAGGCCGAACGGCGCCGCGGCCAGCAGCAGCGCCACCTTGATGCCGCCGGCGCAGGCATCGAGCCGCACTTGCGCCTGCAGCTGGCCCGTCGCCACGAACAGGTAGCGGGCCATGCTGAACATGCTATACACGGCCGAGGACAGGCACATGATGCGGATCAAGGGCACACAGCCTAGCCATTGCGTGCCATACAACACCTTGACCAGGGGCAAAGCCATGCAGGCGAGAAAGAGAAAAAACGGCCAGGCCAGCGCCGTCATGTAGCTGATCGTGCGCAGATACACGAGTTCCGCCCCGCCCTGCCCCCCTTCCCCGCGGGCACGCGCCGCGAACAGGGGAAACACGACGGGAGAAATGGCGCTGGTGATGGCCTGGTTGAAGATATTGAGCACGCTTTGCGCCTTGCCGAACAGGGCCAGGCTTTCAATGCCGATCAGCTTGCCGATGATCAGGTCCGGCGCCGCCACGCCCGCCTCGTCGACGAGGCCGCCCCCCGTCGCATACGCGCCAAAACGGCCGATGGCGCCCATGCCCCGCCGTCCCGGCAGCCACGGCAGCTCCTTGGGACGCACCAGCAGGCTCACCAGCAGCGACGCGCAGGAACCGGCCAGCGCCGCCCACACCATGCTCATATAACTGCAGCCCTGCAGCGCCAGCAGCACGGCCACCAGCAGGTTGACGGCGCTATTGGCCGCATTGATGGCGTAGATGGCGCGAAAGCGCAGTTGCCGGCGCAACATCGGCAAGGTCAGCGCGCTGAACGGGATCAGGACAAAATTGATGGCCAGCAGGCGCAGCACGAGGGTCAGCCGGGGTTCGCCATAGAATTGCGCGAGCGGCGCGCTGGCCAGCAGCACCACGCCCGCCAGCAGCCAGGCGACGAGCAGGCTGGTGGCCAGCGCAGCCCGCAATTTCGCCATGTCGAGCTGCTTTTCCTGGATCAGGTATTGTCCCACGCCAAAGTCACGCACCACTTGTGCCAGGGCCACCAGCACGGCGCCCAGCGAATACACGCCCACCTCGGCCGGCGTCAGCAGGCGCGACAGCACCATGGTGGCGATGATGCCCAGCAGCAGCACCGTGTATTTTTCGGCGAAGGAAAAGAAAAACGAATGGCGGGTGGCGTTCATGCCCGTGACCGGCGCCTACACGAGGCCGGCATAGAACTGGCGCAGCTGGCGCTCCAGGCGCGGCATCGAATAGCGCTGCACGGTTTCTTCGCGGGCCAGCCGTCCCATGCGGGCGCGCCGTGGCGCATCCATCAGCAGCTGCGCCACGGCCGCGCAGGCCGCGTGCTCGTCGTCCAGCGGCAGCAGCAAGCCGCCAACGCTGTCGTGCAGGATATCGTGGGTGCCCGGCACATCCGTCCCCACGGCCGGCACGCCGCACGCCATCGCTTCGATGGTGGCGATGCCGAAACCCTCATTTTTGCTCAGCAACACATGCAGGTCGAAGGCCGGCATCAGCCATTCGACGCGCTGCTGGAAACCGGCAAACACGACCCTGTCCTGCAAGCCCGTCTGTTGCGCCTGCAGCCGCAGCATGGCGTCCAGCGGCCCCGTGCCTACGAACACCAGATACAAATGGGGAAACCGGGGCGCCAGGCGGGCGAACAGGGCCAGCAGCGCTTGCGGGCGCTTCTGTGCGGAAAGCCGCGCCACGCAGCCGAGCACGAGCGCGTCCGGCGGCAGCCCCAGCTGCTTGCGCGCCAGTATTCTCCGTTCCGGCGAGACGATGAAGGTCTCCGTATCGACGCCGTTGGGAATCACGGCCAGCCGCGTGTCCGGCGCCAGCATGTCGCGGTACAGGTCGAGGAAATGCTGCATGGACGAGGCCGACACGGCGTACACGCCCTTGACGGTGCGAAACGCTTCCTGCAACCGGGGCCGCTGCCAGTCGCTGAACGGTTCCAAGGGAAACGCATTGTGCACGCTGATCACGGCCGGCAGCCGGCATTGCCGGGCCAGCCACAGGATGGAAGCGCCATAGCTGGTCCAGCAAAACGCCACGTGGACGATATCGGGCCGCAGCCGCCGCAGCCGCCACGCGCCCGTGACCCTGGCGCGCAGCCAGTTCCAGCGCCGCCAGGCCCAGTGTTCGAGAAACAAGGGCGGCTCATACACGCGCACCTGCAGCTGCTGCGCGCGCAAGCCTTGCGCCCATTGGCTGAAACCGGGAAAGCGCCGCAGGGCCAGCACGCTGTCATAACCGTTCGCGCCCAGCATCCTTGCCTCTTGCGCCATGCGCAGCTCCATGCCGCCCAGCTCGCCCGAATAACTGCTGATGACGATGCGCGGCAAGCGTTTGCGCCGTCCCCGCCACGCTTCGTGGAAGAAACCGCGCAGCCAGGCCCGTTCCCACTGTCGCAGGAACAGGTCGGCGTGGTCGCGCCGCAGCCAGGCCCGCACGGCGCCGAGGGTATCGCGCACGTATCTGCCCAGCATCCAGCGCGGCACGCCGAGCAACTCCACGCTGGGGGCGAAGGTCGCCAGCCGGCATTGGCCCCGGCCGAACAGCATGGCGCGGCGCAGTATCCAGGCGCGCCGCACTTGCGGGACGCGGATGATGTGCGCCACACGCGCCCGCGGACAGAACCAGGAAGGATTGCCGGCCGCATGCATCTCCAGGTTGAGCCGGGTTTCGCTGCCCATGGCGTAATTGGCGCCCTGCGGGCCGATGCTTTCGTCATAACGGGCGCCCGCCTCGAAGATGCGGCGGCGTATCGCCATGTTGGCGCCCCAGACGAGGCCCGGATAGATGGGGGCGTCGCGCAAGTCGGCGCTGGTGATGCCCCACGTCAAGCCGACCGGCGTCAGGCGCAGCAGCCACTCCTCCGGTTGCTCGCGCCAGGCGGGCACGATGGCGCCGCCGAACAGGGCGTAGCCGGGGTGGGCGCGCGCGCTGTCCTGCAGGCGGCACAGCCAGTCGGATGCGGGCATGGCGTCGTCGTCGCCAAACACGAACAGCTCGCCGCCATCCCCCCCTTGGCGCAGGGCGTGTTCGACGGCGCCGTTCAGGGCGGGACTGCGTCCCCGCCGCGCCACGTAGATATAGCTCAAGGGCAAGCGGCCGCGAAAGGCGGCGATCACCTGGGCCGTGGCGTCGGTGCTGCCATTGTCGGCGATGACCAGGCGCCAGCCGCCCCTGGGCGACTGCAAGCCCATGTAGGCGCGCAATACCTGGGGCAAGGTGCCGGCGCCATTGTAGGTCGCCATGAGAACGGTCAACAAGGACATGCCTCCTTGGTCTTACCATGACAAAACTGATTGGCAGTTTCAACAACGCCGGGCGGTATTGAACCAGTGTACTGAGCCTGCCCGCCAGCCCGTTGACAGGCATCAAGACCTTGGCAAACCGGGCAACACCAGGAGCGTCCCCCTTCATGCGCGACATATTGATCACCGTCATCATCCTGGGTTCGCTGCCCTTCATCCTGAAGGCGCCGGCCATCGGCGGCCTGATGTGGGTCTGGGTCAGCGTCATGAACCCGCACACGCAGGGCTGGGGTTTCGCCACCCACATGCCGTTCGCCTTCATCATCGCCATCGCCACCCTGCTCGGCCTGCTCATGACGCGCGAACCGAAGAACTTGCCGCTGACCCCCGTCAGCGTGCTGCTGCTGCTGTTCGTCGCGTGGATGAACGTGACGGCGCCGTTCGCCCTGCTGCCCCAGTCGTCGTGGGTGCAGTGGAACAAGGTCATGAAGATCATGCTGATGAGCTTTGTCGTGATGATGGTGATACGCTCGCGGCGCGACATCGTGCGCCTGGTCTGGGTGCTGGTGGGCTCGATCGGCTATTACGGCGTGAAAGGCGGCATCTTCACCATCCGCAGCGGCGGCACGGAAAGGGTGTGGGGGCCGGAAGACACGTTTATCGGCGATAACAACGCGCTGGCCCTGGCCCTGATCATCACCATCCCCCTCATGTATTATCTGCAGCAAAACACGGACCGGCGCTGGCTGCGCCACGGCTTGTCCGGGGCCATGCTGCTGTCGGCCCTCGCCGCGCTGGGCTCGTATTCGCGCGGCGGCTTGCTGGCCATCGCCGCCATGGGCCTGTTCATGTGGCTGAAAAGCGACCGCAAGCTGGTGCTGGGCGCGCTGCTCGCCGCGGTCACGCCGCTGTTGCTGGCCTTCATGCCCGAGCGCTGGGCCGAACGCATGGACACCATCAATACCTACCAGGATGACGAATCCGCCATGGGCCGCCTGAATGCGTGGCGCATGGCCTGGAACCTGGCGCGCGACCGCTTTTCCGGCGGCGGCTTCGACGTCTCCGACGCCGCCGTCTTCGCCCGCTATGCGCCAAACCCCATGGATGTGCACGCGGCGCACAGCATCTACTTCCAGGCGCTGGGCGAACACGGCTTTATCGGCTTGCTGATTTACTTGGCGCTGGGCATCGCCACCTGGCGCACGGCGGCCGCCATCATCCGCCGCACGCGGGGCAAGCCGGAATTGCGCTGGGCGCACGGCCTGGCCACCATGAGCCAGGCCAGCCTGATCGGTTTTGCCGTGGGCGGCGCCTTCCTCAGCCTGCTGTATTTCGACATGCCGTATTACCTGATGGCCGCCCTGATCGCCACGCGCATCGTCGTCGAACAGCAGGCGCCGGCCCCGACCTCGCGCCCGGCCAAGCCCCGCACCGCCATCGCGGAGCAGCCATGACGGCCGCCTTGTCCATCCTGATCTACCACCGCGTGCTGGCGCGGCCCGACCCGCTGTTTCCCGGCGAAGTCGATGCGGCCCTGTTCCAGCGCCAGTTGCGCCTGTTAAAGCGTTTCTATACGCCGCTGCCGCTGGGTGACGCCGTGCGGCGCCTGCAGGATGGCAGCCTGCCGCCGCGCGCCGCCTGCATCACCTTCGACGACGGCTATGCGGACAATGCGCAAGTCGCCCTGCCGCTGCTGCTGCGCCACGGCTTGCATGCCACGTTCTTTATCGCCACGGGCTACCTGGACGGGGGACAGATGTGGAACGACACGGTGATCGACGCCGTGCGCCAGGCGCCAGGCGCCGTGCTGGACTTGCGCGCACAGGAATTGGGGACCTTCCCCGTCGCCACCCTGGCGCAGCGGCAGGCGGCCGTCGCCACCTTGCTGGGCCGGCTCAAATACCTGCCCTTCGCGCAGCGCCAGCGGCTGGCCATGCAGATCCGCCGCCAGGCGGGCGCCCGGGCAAGCGCGCCAGCCATGCTGAGCACGGCGCAACTGCGCCAGCTGCACGGGGCCGGCATGACGCTGGGCGGGCATACGGCCAGCCATCCGATTCTATCGACCCTGGCGGAGCGGGCCGCGCAGCTGGACATCGCAAATGGCAAGCGCCAGCTGGAAAGCCTGGTCCAGGCGCCCGTCACCCTGTTTGCCTATCCGAACGGCAAGGCCGGGCGCGATTATGGCGCGCCGCACGTGGCGATGGTCAAGCGCCTCGGTTTCCAGGCGGCCGTCGCGACGGACTGGGGCGTTGCGCGCCCCGGCGCGGATCTGGACCTGCTCCAGCTGCCCCGCTTTACGCCGTGGGATCGAGGACGGCTGGCGTTTCTGTGGCGCATGCGGCAAAACCGCTGGCAAGCGCACCCAGCGCGCCCGGATGCTGGCTGAGCCACTGTTCCAGCATCAGCAGCAGCCACACCATGGTGCCGTGATAGGCCGGGTGTTCCGCCAGCAAGCGCCCTTGCAGATCGTCGATGAAGGCGGGCCGCACGATGCCGCGCCCGCGCAGCTGGGTCAAGTTGTCGAAGGCAAACTCGCGTAGCGGCACGTGGCTGTGCAGCCACTGGCCGAACGGCAAGCCGAAGCCGTGCTTTTTCTTGCGCACGATGGCCGGCGGCAAGATCTCGGCCAGCGCCCGCTTGAAGAACGGCCGCAAATTTTGTCCGTCGAGCTTGTCCCGCGGCGCCAGGCGCGCGGCAAACGCCACCATCGCATCGTGCAGGAAGGGAAACGCCGCTTCCACGCCGGCCAGCTCGCACGCCTTGCGCACCTTGAACAAGTCGTTGTCGGCCAGGGTGAAGCGCATGTCCAGGGCCAGCAGTTCATTGATCTGGCTCAAGCCCTGGCCTTGCCGCTCCCAATATGCGCCATTCACGCAGCCAGGTGCCATGCCGGGGTCGATGGTATCGATGAAGCCCGCTTCCAGCACCGTGCGGTAGCCATGGCGCAGCAGCAAGTTGTAGCCGTCGAGGCGGGCCGGCAACGGCAAGCTGGCTTGCTCGATGTAGCGGCGCGCCTTGTCGCCCAGCCTCCACGGTTTACCTGTCTGTTCACGGAACAGCAGCGGTTCGATGATGGCCTGGCGCAAGATGACGGGCAAGCGCTCGTACTGCGACAGCAAGGCCTGGTGCGCATAGCGCTCATTGCCGCCAAACAGTTCATCGCCGCCGTCGCCGCCCAGCAAGCGCGTCACGCCATCCTCGCGCGCCATCTGCGCGCAATAGTAAGCGGGAATGGCCGAGGCATTGCCGAAAGGCTGGTCGAAAATGGCCGCCATGGCGGGGATGGCGGCCAGCACGTCGCCTGGCGTCACATAGCGTTCGTGGTGCAGGCTGCCCGCATGGCTGGCCGCCAGGCGCGCATACGCCATTTCGTCATAGCCGGGAAAGTCGAAGCCGATGGAATACGTGCGCGCGGGCCGGCCCGTCACTTGCCCCATGATGGCGGCCAGGGTGGAACTGTCCGTGCCGCCGCTGAGAAACGCGCCCGTATCCGCCCCATCCGCGCCCAGGCTGCTTTCCACTGCCTGTCGCAGCAGGCGCAGGAATTCCTGCTTGTTGCTGGCGAAGGTGGCCCGCGTGCGCGCCGCCGGCTCCTGGAAGGCCAGCTGCCAATAGCTGCCCTTGCATTGCTTGCCGCCCCGCATATGCAGGTATTCGCCGGGCAGCAGGCGCTGCTGGCCCAGGTAAGCCGTGGCCGGGCCCGGCACCATGTGGAAGTACAGGTAGTGATACAGTGCCTGCGGATCGAGCGCGCCCCGCACGGACGGATGGGCCAGCAAGGCGTCCGCCGAGGAGGCAAAGAACAGGCCTTGCGCATTGCTCGCATAGCTGAGCGGATGCATGCCGGCGCGGTCCACGGCCAGCAGGGCCGAGCCGGAAAAGGCGTCGAGGATGGCCAGCGCAAAGGGGCCGGACAGGCTGGCGCAAGCCGCCACGCCACGGCTCAGCCACAGGGAGGCGAGGCGGCACGCCACGTCGTCGGCCGAACCGTCGAGCTCGGGCCGGCCCCACAGGGCCACTTGCAAGCCATCTTGCTGATACACATGGCGGCTGCCGTCGATGGCGGCCACGGCCACGCCGCCCACTTCGCTCAAGCTGCTGGCCAGCGACGCGCCATCGAAACGCGACAGGGGCGCGGCCATGCTTGCCAGCGCCGTGGCCGCATTGGCCGGAGCGCCATCGGACGCAGCGCCGTGCGCCACCCCGCCAGGCGCCGCCAGCCAACCGCACAGGCCGCTCATACGAGCACCTCGGCCGGCAGCGGATGGCCGAGAAAGGCCGTCGGGCTGGCCGTCAAGCCGTAGGCGCCCGACTGGAACACCACCACCAGGTCGCCCTCCTCGGCGCGCGCCATCTCCATTTGATCGGCCAGCAAATCCAGCGGCGTGCACAGCGGCCCCACGACGGACGCCACTTCGCGCGGCCCGCCCAGCAGCCGGTTGCCGATGGCGACCGGGTAATTCTTGCGGATCAGCTGGCCAAAGTTGCCGGACGCGGCCAGGTGGTGGTGCAAGCCGCCATCCGTCACGAGAAATACCTGCCCATGCGACACCTTGCGTTCAAGCACCTTGCACACATACACACCCGCCTCGGCCACCAGATAGCGGCCCAGTTCCAGGTTCAGGCGCGCGCCGGGCGCTTCCTGGGCCAGGATGGCGAGCTGCCGCTGCAAGCCTTCGGCGACAAGCGCCAGGTCCAGCGCCTGGTCGCCGGGAAAATACGGCACGCCGAAGCCGCCGCCGATATTCAGGGTGCGCAAGGGCGACGGTGCGCTGTCGGCCAGTTGCAGGGCCAGTTGCACGCTGAGCGCCTGCGCTTCGGCCAAGGCTGGCGCCGACAGGCTTTGCGAACCCGCATACAGGTGAAAGCCGTGAAAATCCAGTCCCAGCTGGCCGATGCGGCCCAGCAGCGCCGGCACCAGGGCCGCGTCGACGCCGAACGGCTGCGCCCCGCCGCCCATGCGCATGCCCGTGCGGCGCAAGGCGAAATCGGGATTCACGCGCACGGCCACCCTGGCAGTCAGGCCCAGCCGTTCACTGGCCAGCGCCAGGCGTTCCAGCTGGGCGCCCGACTCCACATTGACCAGCACGCCCGCGGCCACGGCCCGCGCCAGTTCCCCATCGCTCTTGCCCGGCCCCGCAAAACTGATGCGTTCGGCCGGCATGGGCGTATCGAGCGCGGTGGCCAGTTCGCCGCCGGACGCCACGTCGATGCCGTCGACCAGCCCCGCCAGCCACTGCACCACGGCCGGCATGGGGTTGGCCTTCATGGCGTAATGCACGTGCACGCCGGCGGGCATGGCGGCGCGCAAATCCGCCACGCGCCGCGCGATGTGCGCCCGTTCATAAGCATAAAACGGCGTGCTGCCCACCCGCTGGGCCAGCCGGCGCAGGGAAACACCGCCCAGCTGCAGCATGTCGTTTTCCACTGCGAACTGGCGCAGCGGTGGGTGCGATGGCAATTCCGTATTGTTCGAGCGTATCAAGTCCTTCATGCCGCATCTCCTGATTGGACCGCATACGCATGCGCCAGTTCCCTGGCCAGCAAGGGGCGGTCGATCTTGCCGTTCGGGTTGCGCGGCAACACGCCGTCGCGGATCTCCACCCACAGCGGCACCATATAGCTGGGCAAGCGCGCGCGGCAGGCGGCCAGCACGCTGTCGCGCAGCAAGACGACGCCCGGCGCGGGCGTGACGAGCAAGGCGATGGCCTGGCCCAGCACGGCATGGGGCAAGCCCAGCGCGGCCGCCTCGCCCACCAGCCCGCTCGCATACACGACTTCCTCGATCTCGGCCGGGCTGACCCGGTAGCCGGACGTCTTGATCATGTCATCGCTGCGGCCCACGAAATACAGGTAGCCGTCCGCATCGCGGCGCACCGTGTCGCCCGACCAGACGGCCAGTTCCGGCAGCACCAGGCCGCTCGCCTGGGGCGGCAGCGGCTTGAAGCGCTCGGCCGTGCGCGCCGCATCGTTCCAGTAGCCGAGCGCCACCAGCGCGCCACGGTGCACGAGCTCGCCCGGCTCGTCCGTGTCGCACGCGCTGCCGTCCGGGCGCAGCACCAGCACTTCCGCGTTGGGGATCGCTTGCCCGATGGAATCGGGGCGCCGCTCCAGCTGTTCCGGCGCCAGATACGTGGAGCGGAACGCTTCCGTCAAGCCATACATCAGGTAGACCTGCACGCGCGGCAGCGACTGGCGCAACCGGTCGAGCGTGGCGCGCTGCATCACGCCGCCCGAATTGGTGATGTAGCGCAAGGGCGTGGACAAGGGCCAGCTCAGCTGCGACAGCTGCACCCACAGGGGCGGCACGGCGGCCAGGCCCGTGATGGCTTCCTGCTCCACGGCTTCAACGATATCGCGCAGCAGCAGGTAATTCATCAGCACGGCGCAAGCGCCGCTGGCAAACGCCGTCGTCAGCTGGCTCAGGCCGTAATCAAAACTGAGCGGCAGGACGCACAAAATGCGGTCTTGCGGCGTATTGCGCAAATAGCCCGACACGCTGAGCGCGCCCGCCAGCATGTTGCGGTGCGACAGCACCACGCCTTTCGGCCGCCCCGTGCTGCCCGAGGTATATAGAATGGCGGCCATGTCCGCGTCGATCGCCGCATGCGGCCGGGACGCGCACGCGCCGGCGGGCACGTTGGCGGGCACATTTGCGGGAACGGCGGTCCACGCCAGCACGCGCACCTTGCCCAGGCGCGATTCCGGCAGCGTTTCGCCCGTCAGCAGCACCGTGCGCAAGTCCGGACAGGCGGCCAGCGCGGGGCCCAGCTGCGCCAGGCGTTCGCGCGAGGTGACGAGGATGTCCACGTTGCAATCGGCCAGGATATACGCCACCTGCTCCGGCCTGAGCAGCGGATTGACGGGCACGAACACGCCGCCGGCCGCCGCCGCGCCAAACATGGCGCTGACGTTTTCCGGGCGTTTTTCCAGGTACACGGCCACGCGCGCGCCGCGCTGCAAGCCCAGGGCCAGCAAGGCGCCGGCCGCCTCGCGCACGGATTGCGCCAGCGCGGCATAGTGCATTTCCTCACCCTGCCACGACAGGGCCGGCGCCTGCGGCGCGCGCTGCGCCGTTTCAAAGATCAGATCGTGTATCAGTGTCGCCATCGTGTCATCCCCGGGTTGCCATGATTGCCATGCATTCCCCTATGATTCAGACAAACGGCCACAGCGGTCTTGATTTTGATCAATTAACAGTTTCAGCAACACAGCTTGAGCCGGCGCAAGACCGCCGCTGGCCGCTGCGCTCTAATGGACAGCGTTGGCTGCATAGCCGCCCCATCCGTTACCGCCATGGCCCTATCCCCGCAATTTCCCCTGCTGCAACGACTGGCCGCCAGCCTCGATCAACTGGGCTGGCGCGACAGCGCCTGGCTGGCCGTGGCGCGCTTGCTGGCGATGGCGCCGGGCGGACGCTGCGCGCTGTACCGCTACCAGTTCGTCGCGCAGGCCGTCGCGCCCGGCTCGCTGTGCCGCGGGCGCGGCCAGTCGATCAAGGTGACGCCCTGCCTGGCGGAAGCGGACTTGCCGCCCGGCCCCGAGCGCCGGCCCGGCGCCCTGCGCGAGCGCTACCGGCAAGGCGCGCAATGCCTGGTGGCGCGCGACGCGTCGGGCATGCTGGGCTGGATCTGGCTGCTGCGCCACGGCTGCCAGGAAGACGAGGTGCGCGCCCGCTATGCGCTGGCGTCGCAGCAGTCGTCGTGGGACCTGGACGTGTGGGTGCACCCCGAACGGCGCGGCGGTCTCGTCTTCGCGCGCCTGTGGGAGGAAGCCAACGCCGTGCTGCACGCGCAGGGCGTGCGCTGGACGTGCAGCCGCATCTCGCGCTTCAACCGCGCCTCGCTGGGCGCCCATGCGCGCCTGGGCACGCACGCGCTGGGCACGGCCACCTTTCTTCGCTGCGGGCGCTGGCAAGCGATGGCCGCCAGCCTGCCGCCGTATCTGCACCTGTCGCGCCGTCCCGACGATATTCCCTGCCTGGCCTTCGATACGTCTTCCCTGCCGCACTACCCTTCCCTGGAGCTGACATGCCGCATCTTGAAGCAGTAAAGCACATCCTCGACACGACGCTGGGTTTGAACGGGCGCGTGCTGGAAGCCCACACGCCGCTGCTGGGCAGCGTGCCGGAACTCGACTCGATGGCCGTGATCGGCGTGATCGCCGCGCTGGAAGACCATTTCGGCATCGCGGTCGCCGACGACGACATCCATGCGCGCCACTTCGCCACCGTGGGCACCCTGCACGATTTCGTGTTTGCAAAGCTGCGGGCATGAACCGCGCCGCCCTCGACGCCCTGCCGCTGCTGCCCTTCTTCCTGCCCGCCAGCGGCGGCCAGCGCTACTGCCTGCTGCACCTGCCGCCGCCGGGCCAGGCCGCGCGCGGCGGCATCCTCTACGTGCATCCGTTCGCGGAAGAGCTGAACAAGAGCCGCCACGTGGCCGCCGCGCAGGCGCGTGCCTTTGCCGCGGCCGGCTACAGCGTGCTGCAGATCGACCTGTTCGGCTGCGGCGACAGCAGCGGCGACTTTGGCGAAGCGCGCTGGGATATCTGGCACAACGACCTGCACCTGGCTTGCGCGTGGCTGGCGCAGCGCGTCGACGGCCCGTTGACCGTATGGGGCTTGCGTCTGGGCGCCCTGCTGGCCCTCGATTTCGCCAGCCGCGCGCCGCTGCCCCTGGCGCGCTTGCTGCTGTGGCAACCGGAACTCGACGGACGGCGCAGCATCGACCGCTTCCTGCGCCTGCGCCTGGCGTCCCACATGCTGGCCGGGGCTACACAGGAAGCGCCCGGCCAGGCGCGCGCCGCGCTGGCGGAAAGTGCACCTGTGGAAGTGGCCGGCTACCTGCTGGCGCCCGAACTGGCGCAGGCCATCGACGGTGTCAACGCGTCGACGCTGCTGCCTTGCGTGCCCGTCTACTGGCTCGATTACCGCGCGGCGGAGCAAAAGGACGCCTGGTCGCCGCCGCTGCTGGCGCGGCAATGGCGCAAACGCGGCGCCGCCGTGCACGTGGCCAGCTTCGACGACGGCCCGTTCTGGCACAGCGGCGAGCTGCTCGCGTGCCCGCAACTGCTGTACGCCACGCGGGAACTGTGCCGCGACTGGCTCGACGAGGAAAGGTCCCCGCGATGAAGCGCGACGACAGCCGGCAGCACGCCGTGCGCGAGCTGGCCCTGCGCTTTCGCAGTGCAGCCGAAGACGAGGAGGCGCAGGCGCGCCTGGCCGGCATCCTCAGCCTGCCCGACGCGCCTGGCCCGCGCGGCGTCCTGATCGTCACGGGCGGACCGCAGTACCGGATCGGCAGCCACCGCCAGTTCGTCCTGCTGGCGCGCGCGCTGGCCGCGCAAGGCTGGCCCGTGCTGCGCTTCGACTTGCGCGGCATGGGCGACAGCGAGGGCGGCGCGCGCGACTACCGCGCCGCCGGTCCCGACATCGCCGGGGCGCTGGCGCAATTCTTCGACGCCGTGCCCTCGTTGCGCGAAGTGGCGCTGTGGGGCTTGTGCGACGGCGCCACGGCCGCCGCCTGCCATGCGCCACGCGACGCGCGCGTCAAGGCGCTGGTCCTGCTCAACCCGTGGGTGCGCAGCAGCGCCGGCCTGGCGCGCGCCACCTTGCGCCATTATTACTTCGGGCGCCTGCTGCAAGGCGACTTCTGGCGCAAGCTGGCCAAAGGCGGATTGCGGCTGGGCGCCAGCCTGGCGTCGCTGCGCCAGGTGGCGGCCGCCACGCGGGCAGCGCCAACGGGGGAAGACGACGCGCCCGCGCCGGCCCTGCTGCGGGCGCTGGCGCAATTCCAGGGCAAGGTCTTGCTGATCCTCAGCGGCGACGACCTGGGCGCGCGCGAGTGGCAGGCGCTGCTCGAAGGCGACGCGGCGTGGCGCGCCGTGGCCGCCCGCGGGCAATGGACGCAGGCGCAGGTCGACGGCGCCAACCACACGTTTGCCAGCGCCGCCTGGCGCGGCGCGGTCGAACAGCTGTGCGCGCGGTGGCTGCAGTCATGGTAGCGGCCCGGCCAAAACGGGTGCTGATGGTCGCCTACCATTTTCCGCCCCTGGCAGGCGGCAGCGGCATCCTGCGCACCCTGGGCTTTGCGCGCCATTTGCCCGACTGCGGCTGGCAGCCGCTCGTGCTCAGCCCCAGCGCCAGCGCATATGCGCAGCGGGGCGATACGCAACTGGCGCAGGCCGCCACGCAAGCCACCGTGCGGCGCACCCTGGCGCTGGATGCGGCGCGCCATTTCGCCGTCGGCGGGCGCTATCCGCGCTGCCTGGCGCTGCCCGACCGCTGGAGTTCCTGGTGGCTGAGCGCCGTGCCGGCCGGCCTGCGCATGATCCGCGCCTACCGTCCCGACGCCATCTGGTCGACGTACCCGATCGCCACGGCGCATTTGATCGCGCTGACCCTGCATAAACTCAGCGGCCTGCCGTGGATCGCCGACCAGCGCGACCCGATGCTGGACGACAGCGACCCGCAGGCGCCGTATCCGCCCGAGCCGCGCCTGCACCGCATGCATGCGTGGATCGAACAGCGCATCGCAGCACGCAGCGCGGCCATCGTCTGCACCACGCCGGGCGCCATCGCGGCGCACCAGCGGCGCCTGGCGCAGGTGGCGCGCGAGCGTTTCCACCTGATCGAGAACGGTTACGATGAAGACGGCTATGCGCATGACGGCGGCCATGAGCGCACGGGCCAACGCGGCCGCTTCCTGCTGCTGCACAGCGGCGTGATCTACCCGTCCGAGCGCGATCCGCAAGCGCTGTTCGAAGCGCTGGCCCGGCTGCGCCGCGACGGCGTGCTCCACGCGCGCAATTTCCAGCTGGTGCTGCGCGCCACGGGCCACGATGCGTGGCTGGCGGGCCTGCTGGTGAAATACGCCATCCTCGACCTGGTGCGCCTGGAACCCTTGCAGCCGCACGGCGCGGCGCTGCAGGAAATGCAGGCCGCGGACGGCTTGCTGCTGCTGCAGGCGGCCAATTGCAACGGGCAGATTCCCGCCAAGCTGTATGAATACCTGCGCTGCCGCCGGCCCATCCTCGCGCTGACCGACGCGGCGGGCGACAGCGCAGCCAAGCTGCGCCACTGCGGCATCGACACCATCGGCCAGCTGGCCTCCAGCGGCGATTGCGCGCGCGCCCTGCTGCACTTCCTGGAACTGGCGCGCCAGGGCCAGGCGCCGCTGGCCAGCCCCGCCGCCATCGCCCTGCAATCGCGGCAAGCCCGCAGCAACGCCTTGGCCGCCTTGCTGGACCAGGTCAGTCACAGGAGCCCGACATGAAGCATCGCCTGCTTGCTTGCACCCTCGCCGCCTGCTGCGCCCATGCCGGCGCGGCCGAATGCCCGCCCTACGTCAAGCACACGCCGGGCGGCGACTACACGAGCGAGGAAGACCGTTCCGGCCTGTCCGTGGTCGAGAAATTCCATTTTTCGCGCGCCGTGGAAACGCTCACGCAAGGCATGACGACCAGCCTGGGCGGCGACATCAGCTACACGCTCGAGCACTTCCCGAATCACCACCGGGCGCTGGCGTCGATGGCAAAACTCGGCTTGCGGCTGAAAAGCGCGCAACCCGTCGGCGCCCGCTACACGGTCAACTGCTACTTCGAACGGGCGATCGCCTTCGCGCCGCACGACGTGACGGCGCGCATGGTGTATGGCAACTACCTGCTGGCCACGGGCCAGGACGCGGCAGCGCTGGAACAGCTGGACTCCGCCAGCCGCCTGGCGCCCGACCAGGCCACCATCCAGTACAACCTGGGCTTGATGTACGTGAAAAAGAAGGAATACGACAAGGCCAGCGCGCACGCGCAAAAAGCCTACGCGCTGGGATTTCCCTTGCCGGGCCTGAAGAACAAGCTGAAGGCGGCGGGCAAGTGGAAAGAGCCGCCGCCGGCCGTCGTGGAAGCCAAGGAAGCACCGAAGGCAGCGACAGAACCGGCCGTGCCGCCGGTCGAACAGCCTAGCGGGGAATGACGGCGGGCCGCCCGGCCACGCTCATATGCCCGGTCGGCGACGCGGCCAGCGCGGCCGCCAGGTCGCGCCGCGACTGCGCCTTGTCGGCGGCATTGCCGATGTGCGCCAGTTCCGCCGGCTGCAGCACGGTGGCGGTGAGCAGCATCACTTCGCCATACGGCGTGTCGAAGGATGGGGGAATCGTCGCCACGCCCTGGGCCAGCAGCACGCCCACCTGTTCGTTTTCGTCTTCCAGTCCTGCCGGAGCATCCTGCACGTCCAGCACCATCGACACGCTGCCGTGGCGCTGCAGCAGCAAATCGATGGAACCGTGGTCGGCCGCATTCTGGCTGACCTGGTAAATCACGTCGAAGAGCCAGGATTGCGCCACTTCCTGGTCGTCGAAGGCGGACAGCGGCGCTTCGATGCACACTTCCAGCAGGTGGCCGCGCGGGACGAACACGTCGTCGTCATCCTCGAACGGATCGCTCAAGCCATCGCTGGCGAGAATGATCGACTCGGCGCGGCGGATCACGCGCCACGCCTGGCGCAACGATGGCCAGCGCGGGCCTCCCATGAAGGCGGGATTAACGAGGGGCGCCAGCACGTCGGCATCTACAGTGCCCAGGGTGGCGTAAAAGGCGTCGCGCGCGGCGCAGGCCGCAGCCAGCATCCGCGCGCCCGCTTCCTTGCCGACGACGGCGTCGTCCGGTTGCGCTACTTGGGGAATGTCGTTATCAGGCATGTTATTAATCCTTTATTTACGACACCTGACAAAACCGTAGCGAGCGGAAGGGAGAGGTGGCTAAGAAGCGCAACCGTACTCTAGTACGGTGAGCATCGCAGGCCGCCTATACCGACGCGCAGTAGGTTTTTTCAGGTGTCAATCGGCAGGTGGAAAGTCATGATAGGAACGGGGCAGATAGCCCCAGATGCGCGCCACCCGGTCGCGCACCTCGAAATCGAAGCCGATGCGTGCCAGTTCCGGCACGATCCACACGCCATGGTCGATGATTTTCTTTGGCAGCAGCATGGCCACGTGTTCTTCCGAGTACAGGCTGATGTCGAACCATTCCACGCCCAGGAAGGGAAACGGCGGGTGGTAATCCCATTCCGTATCCCAGCGCGAGACATAGCCGGTGACGGAGCCGTAACGGTAGGACGGCGCCCAATCGGGCTGCCCGCGCATGAAGGCCAGCAACGCGTTCCACTTGCAGTCGTTGGCGGCGCCGGCCAGGTTGCGCCGCGCGATGTGGCCGCGCAGCTTGCGCTTGACGTCGTCGCCGCCCGCATCGGCCTGCGGCAAGCCGTGCGTCGCTGATGCCGTCATGCGGGCGTATCCTGCGCGTCGCTCACGCGGAGGTTCGCCCGCAGATCCTCGACCAGGCGCTTGCGGCTGCTCAAGGCGTATTCGATGGGCGAAAAAGGCATGGCGGCCGCCGCATAGGCATCGATCAGCGCATGCATCTGCTGCGCCTGCGCTTGCGCCAACAGCGTCTTGCTGCCATTCCCGCTTTGCTGCGCGAGCTTTTCCTGCAGCACTTCCTTCCAGGCGATGTGCGCCTCGGACATGGGATTGGCCACGCACAGGGAAAACGTACCGTTCAAGAAATACGTCCAGGCGCTGTCGGTGCGGGCGCGCAAGCCCTCCGCGATCGGCGCGCCCCTGTCGTCGAAACTGTCGCGCAGGCGCCAGGTCGTCAGGTTCAGGGTCGCCAGCGCGGCCGCGTAGCGGGAAGCAAATTGCGCCTGCAGGCGCGCTTGCGCCGTTTCCGCATCGCCGGCAACAGCGTCACGCGCAATGGCAATCCAGGCCAGCTGGGACGGCGGAAAATAGCGGCCGGCCCTGGCCCCCGGCGCCGCCATGGCGCCAAAGACGAACGAGCACAGATTGCCACTGGCATCGACCACGTATGCCGGCGCGGGAACCAGGCGGGCCTGGATCAGGGCGTCGATTTCTTCCATGGTCATGGCGGCGGCGGCCGCCAGCTGCGTCTCGTCCAGATAGTGCTGCGCGAGATAATGATCGAGTTCCGTCATGCACCGGCTTCCATGTTGATGACTGTTGTATCGGCCAACACGCTTACGGCGCCACCGGCTTGACCTTGGACGCGGCCAGCACGGCGCGCGCGCGGGCCGTGTCGATGTCGTCGGCCGTGGCCAGCGCCACGCCCATGCGGCGGCGGGCGAACGATTCCGGCTTGCCGAACAGGCGCAAGTCCGTACCCGGCACGCTCAAGGCGTCGGCCACGCCTTCGAAGGCGATGCCTTTCGCTTCCAGCTGGCCATAGATGACGGCCGAGGCGCCGGGCGAACGCAGCGCCACGTTGACGGGCAAGCCGAGGATGGCTTTCGCGTGCAGCTCGAATTCGCTCTGCACCTGGCTGGCCATGGTGACCATGCCCGTGTCATGCGGACGGGGGCTCACTTCCGAGAACCACACCATGTCGTCCTTGACGAACAGTTCCACGCCGAACAGGCCCAGGCCGCCCAGGTTGTCCGTCACCTTGCGCGCGATCTCGCGCGCGCGTTCGAGCGCCAGCGGCGCCATGCGGGCCGGCTGCCACGATTCCACGTAGTCGCCGTGCACCTGCAAGTGGCCGATCGGCTCGCAAAACTGCGTCTCGACCTGCCCCGAAGCCCCGACGGCGCGCACCGTCAGCAGGGTGATTTCATAATCGAAGTCGATGAAACCCTCGACGATGACGCGGCCCGTATCGACCCGGCTGCCGCTGGCCGCATACGCCCACGCCGCGTCCACCTCGGCGGCGCCATCGAGCTTGGACTGGCCCTTGCCCGACGACGACATCACGGGTTTCACGACGCACGGGAAACCGATTTCCCGGCAAGCGTCCTGCAACTCCTGCAGGCTGCTGGCGAAGCGGTACGGCGACGTCGCCACGCCCAGGGTTTCAGCGGCCAGGGTGCGGATGCCTTCGCGGTTCATCGTCAGCATGGCCGCGCGCGCGTTCGGAATGCACGTGATTTGCCCGGCCGCTTCCAGCGCAGCCAGGGTATCGGTGGCGATGGCTTCGATTTCCGGCACGATCAGATCCGGCTTTTCCAGGGCTATCAAGGCAGCCAGCGCCACGCCGTCGCTCATGTCGATCACGTGCGAGCGGTGCGCCACCGGATGGCCCGGCGCGTTCGGATAGCGGTCGACGGCGATCACTTCCACGCCCAGGCGCTGCAGCGAGATGATCACTTCCTTGCCCAGCTCGCCGGAACCGAGCAGCATGACTTTGATGGCGGTGGACGACAGCGGTGTGCCGAAGGTGCGGGGCGCGATGGTGCTGCTGGTGTTGCTAGTGGTCATGGCAGGGTCTGTAGGCAGATGGAAAGATGGCTGGGACTATAACAAATGCCGGCCCGCTTGGACAGGGTGCGCCAACCGTGCAGGCGCTGGCGGCGGCACTTGCCAGCGCCCGCAGTCAATGCAATAATTGAGAATGATTCTCAATTAACCATCGCCGACCATCGTCCTTGCCGCCATGAACCCTGCCGCACCGCCCGACCTTGCCACCCTGTACCGCGCCCACCACGGCTGGCTGCAGGGCTGGCTGCGGCATAAGCTGGGCTGCGGCGCCGATGCGGCCGACGTGGCGCACGACACTTTCCTGCGCCTGCTGCAGCGGCGCGAACGGCCGCAGCCGGCCCTGCGCGAACCGCGCGCCTACCTGACGCGCATCGCGCAAGGCCTGGTGATCGACCATTACCGGCGCCGCGACGTGGAATACGCCTACCTGCAGGCGCTGGCCGCCCTGCCCGAACAGACGGCGCCGTCGCCCGAAACGCGGCTGCTGATCATCGACACCCTGGTGCGCCTCGATACGGCGCTCGACGCCCTCAAGCCGCGCGCCAGGCAGGCCTTTTTGCTGGCCCAGCTGGACGGCTTGACGGGGCCCGCCATCGCCGCCAGGCTCGACGTCTCGCTGGCCACCGTCGAGCGCGACCTGGCCAGCGCCTGGCGCGCCTGCTACCGCGTGTATTTCCAGTGACGGCCGCCTTGCAGGATGACCCCGTCGAGCAAGCGATCGCCTGGGCCGTGCGCCTGCAGATGCACGGCGCCACGCCGGACGCCCTGCAGTCGCTGCAGCGCTGGCGCGATGCCGATCCCGGCCACGAACAGGCGTGGCAGCGCCTGGCCGCCATCGGCCATCAATTCTCGGGCTTGCCGCCGGAAGCGAGCCGCGCCACCCTCGACGCCAGCCTGGCGCGCCGCCGCCAGCGCCGCCAAGCCTTGAAAGTGCTGGCCGGTATCGGCTTTGCCGGCACGGCCGCCTGGTTCGCCATCGATACGCGCGCCGACTACCGCACGGGCACGGGGCAGCGCCTGGCCGTGCGCCTGCCGGACGGCAGCTTGCTGCACCTGAATGCGGGAACGGCCGTCAGGCTGCGCTTTGACGGCAAGCAACGGCTGCTGACCTTGCTGCATGGCGAGCTGGCCGTCACCACGCAAGCCGACCCGCAGCGCCGGCCGTTTCTCGTCGACACGGGCGAAGCGCGCATGCTGGCGCTGGGCACGCGCTTCACGGTGCGCCGTCTCGCCGGCGCCGACGGCATGCTGACGCGCCTGGCCGTGCAGGAGCATGCGGTGCAGCTGCAGGCCGGCGCAAGCACAGGCGTGGCCAGTCCCGTGCTGGTACGGGCCGGCGACAGCGTCCTGACGGATGGCGCGCGCACCTGGCGCGAGCCGGTCCATGACGATCCGGCCGCCTGGCTCGACGGCGTGATTGCCGCGCGCGACATGCCCCTGGGCCAGCTGGTGGCCGAACTGGCGCGCCACCGGCACGGCTTGCTGCTGTGCGACGCCGATATCGCCAGCTTGCCCGTCTCCGGCGTCTTCCAGCTGGACGACCCCGAACGTGCCCTGCGCGTGCTGCTGCAGACGCAGCCCATCGTGGCCGTGTACCGCACGCGCTTCTGGGTCACGCTGAAAAAAGCGTAAAAAAGATGAGGGGATCGGGCTGGCCGCACGGCATACAGCTTGATACCCCCCAACTTGATAGCGATTATGAACCACTCTTTCCTGCCCCGCCCCCAGCCATTCCCACCACTTCCCGCCCGCTCCCGCCTGGCCGGCGCCGTCGCCGGCGCCCTGCTGCTGCTCGGCGCGGCGCCCGTCCTGGCCCAGCACAAGCCGCCGCAGGCCAGCAGCGCCAGCGCCACGTACACCCTGCAGATCGCCGCCGGCCCGCTCGATGCGGCGCTGGAACAGCTGGCACGCAAGGCGGGCCTGACGCTTACCTACCAGGCGGCCGAGGTGCGCGGCTTGCGCACGGCCGGCCTGGCCGGCAATTACAGCGCCGCCGCCGGCCTCGATGCGCTGCTTGCCGGCAGCGGCCTGGCGGCGCTGCGGCTGGCGCCCAACGATTTCGTCCTGCGCCCGCTGCCCAAGTCGGCGAACGCGGCGGCCGATGGCGCGCAGCAACTGGCCGAAATCACGGTCACGGCCGGCGGCGAGCCGGCGCTGGAAACGGAAGGCAGCGGCGCCTATGCGGCGGCGCTGGCTGGCACGGCCACGCGTTTTACCCTGTCGCCGCGCGAAACGCCGCAATCGCTGACCGTCATCACGCGCCAGCAGATGGATGACCAGGGCGTGCTGAGCCTGGCCGACGTGCTGCAGCAAACTCCGGGCGTGACCGTTTCGCACGACGATACAGAGCGCTATAACTACTATGCGCGCGGCTTCAGCCTGAACAGCTTCCAGTATGACGGCGTGCCCACCTTCGATTTCAGCACCAATTCGAACGGCCTGGGCATCCGCGACATGGCCATCTACGACAGGGTGGAAGTGGTGCGCGGCGCGAATGGCCTGATGAGCGGCGCAGGCAGCCCGGCCGGCGCCGTCAACCTGGTGCGCAAGAAACCCACGCGCCAGTTCCAGGCGTATGCGCAGGCGGGCATCGGCAGCTGGGACCGCTACCGCGCGGAAGCCGATGTCTCCGGCCCCTTGAATGCGGACGGTTCCGTGCGCGCGCGCCTGGTGGCCGCGCACCAGGAGCACGGCTCCTACATCGACTATTACCAGCAGGACAAGAGCGTGGTGTACGGCGTCATCGAGGCCGATGTGACGCCGCGCACGCGCGTGCTGGCCGGCATCGATTACCAGAAAATCGATTCGAAGGGGTCGTCGTTCGGCCAGAATCCCCTGTTTTACGCCGATGGCAGCCGCACGCGGTTCGCGCGCGCCTTCAACCCCGCCGCGCGCTGGACGGACGCGGGCAGCACCAGCACGCGCGTGTTCGCCGCCGCCGAGCACCTGTTCGACAACGGCTGGCAAGTGAAGGCGGAAGCGAGCCACTGGAAAGGCGATACGGACCAGTTGCAGGCGAACATCATCAGCTGGGGACCGTATCCAAACCCCGCCACGGGCCTGGCCACCGTGCAGCGGGGCGCGAAAACCTATGTCATCGACAGCAATTCCCTCGATGCGTATGCAACGGGACCATTCCAGTGGCTGGGCCGCCAGCATGAACTGGTGCTGGGCGTCAACGCCAGTCACCGCACGTCCGACTACCTGGCGTATGGCGGCGGCAATGTGGAAATCGATTACCGCCACTGGAACAACAATGTGCCGCTGCCGGCGAGCATGGCCGTCAGCCTGACGCAAAAATACAGCTTCAAGGAGTACGCGGCGTACGGCGCGGCCCGCTTCAAGCCGGCCGATGGAATGTCGCTGATCGTCGGCAGCCGCCTGAACAGCTATGAGCGCACGGGCGACCTGATCTACGGCTGGGGCGGCACGGGCCGCGACGACGCGAAGGAAAAACACCGGCTGGTGCCGTATGCGGGCGCCGTCTACGACTTGAACGGCACGTATTCCGCGTATCTCAGCTATGCCAGCATCTTCGAGCCGCAATCGGTCAGCGACGCGAATGCCAGGGCGCTGCCGCCCACCACGGGGAAATCCTGGGAAAGCGGCATCAAGGGCGAGTTTTTCGAGCGCAAGCTGAACGCCAGCGTGGCCATCTTTCACATCCAGCAAGACAACCTGGCCGATTACGTGGGCACGGACGCCAACGAACGGGAAGTCTACCGGCCCATCGACGGCACCACCACGCGCGGCGTGGAGCTGGAAGTGGCGGGCCAGTTGTTGCCGGGCTGGCAAGTGCAGGCGGGCGCGACGTTCAGCCGCCCGCGCGACAAGGATGGCCAGCGCATCGATACGACGCGCCCCGAACGCAGCGTCAAGCTGGCGACCAGCTACCGCCTGGGCGGCGACTGGCGCCGCTTGAGCGTGGGCGGCAATATCAACTGGCAAGGCCGGACCTATTACCACACCGTCCTGACGGGCGACGTGCCGGCGCGCGCCGACGAAGGCAGCTTTGGCGTGGCGGGACTGATGGCGCGCTACGAGTTCGGCAAGGGGCTCAGCGCCGTGCTGAATATCAATAATGTCTTCGACAAGCGTTACTACAGTGGCTATGGCCTGTACGGCAGCGGCTACTATGGCGACCCGCGCAACGCGCAGCTGACCTTGCGGGCCAGCTTCTAACCGGCGTACGCCCGCTTGATCTCGTCAATGTCGATCTTTTTCATGCCCATCATGGCCTTCATCACGCGCCCGGCCTTGACGGGATCGGGATCGGTCAGCAGCTTGATCATGAGGGTGGGCACGATTTGCCACGACACGCCGAACTGGTCCTTGAGCCAGCTGCATTGCTGCGCTTCCGGCGGCCCCCCTTCGGACAGCAGGCGCCAGTAATGGTCGACCTCGTCCTGGGTTTCGCAGTTGACCTGGAACGAGATCGCCTCGGAAAACTGGAACAGGGGGCCGCCATTCAAGCCCGTGAACGTCTGGCCGTCCAGCTCGAAGGCCACCGTCAGCACGCTGCCCGGCTCCTGGCCGTGGATTTCCCTGCCCTCTTCGCCATAGCGCAGGATCTGGCCGATCTTTGAATTGGGAAATATTTCAGTGTAAAACCGGGCCGCCGCCTCGGCGTTGCCGTTGAACCATAAACATGGGGTAATCTTTTGTACGCTGTGCATGATGTCTCCCTTGGCCGAAGTAGAAACACCTTCCCTGTGCGGGAAGGCCAGTGCTCCATCATAGTCACTATCGCGCCGTCGAGGCGCGCAATTTGCCGCCGCCTGTGCCGCCGCTTGTACTCCCCTCTTGCGCGATATCGGCGCGTCCCAGCATGCCGGCGCTGGCCAGCAGGCGCAGCCGGGCCGAGCGCCATTCCGCCTGGCAACGGATGCGTTCCTGCTGCGCTTCCAGCAGCGCCGACTGCGTATTGAGCATTTCCAGGATGTCCGCCGCGCCCAGGCCGAACTTGCGCTGCACGCTGGCCAGCGCGTCCTGCGCCGCGTCCAGCCACGTTTGCGCCGTGGCCAAGTTGGCCAGGGCCGTGCTCGCCTCCGCATGCGTCCTGACCAGGTCCATCAGGGTCTGCTGCTGCACCTCCTGCGCCTCCGCTTCCCTTTGCTCGGCCTGCGCCTGCGCGCCGCGCACCTTGTAGTGGCGCGCAAAACCATCGAACAGGGGGATGTTGAGCGAGATGCCCACCAAGGTTTCGCGCGTGGAAGCGGGCGACAAGCCCTGGTTCGGGCGGCCGTTCTGGTACAGATTCGCCGTCAGGTCGATGCTGGGCCGGCCTTCCGAGCGGGCCACGGCCACCCGCTCGCGCGCGGCCGCCAGCTGCGCCTGCGCCGCCACGATGGCCGGATGCCGTTCCCTGGCCAGCGCCAGCCAGGCGCTCAAGTCGTCGCGCAAGCCCGCGTTCAAGCCCGCCCCGGCGCCATCCCCGTCGTCGTCCACCAGCACCGCCGTGTCGGCCGGCAAGCCCAGGGTGTACACCAGCACGGCGCGGGCCTTGCGCTCGTCGCCGTCCGCGCGGCTGGCGCCCAGGGCCGCCTTGGCCAGCGCGCTCGTCGCTTGCAAGGTGTCGCTGTGCGAGCCCAGGCCCCGCTGCGCGCGCCGCTGCGTCGCCTGCACCGTTTCCCGGGCCAGCGCCTCGTACGCCTGCCGCATCCGCACGCTGGCGCGCGCCGTCTGCGCATCGAAATACGCGCTGACCGTTGCCGCCAGGGTCTTTTGCAGCACGGCGTCGCGGTTGGCCAGGGCCGCATCGAGCAAGGCCTGGGCCGAACGCTGGCCCGCCGCCCGGCCGCCAAAGTCGAACAAACGCCAGGACAGGCCGAGCGAACCCGTATTGCTGTCCAGGCTGCTGGAAGCCGTTCTGGCGCCGGGATAGGCCGTGCGGTCATGCACGCGGCTCAGGCTGCCATTCAGCGTGGGCAGATAGGCGGCCCTCGCTTCGCCCACGCCGGCCGCCTGCAGCCGGATGCCGGCCCAGGCGCCGTGCACCTGCGCGTTGCGGCACAGGGCCAGGTCGACGGCCGCCGGCAGGGTCAATGGTAAGGTCAGCTGTACTTCGGACTCCCAGCTGGACGGACATGGCGCGGCGGCGAGCTCCTGCAGCGGTTGCGCCCGCACGGGCAAGGTCCCCAGCAAGGCGGCGGCCAGCAAGGCGGCGCGGCATCTAGCGTTCATGCAGCGCCTCCTTCTGGTGCTGCACCAGCGGCGACAGCACGTATTCGATCACCCGTCGCGTGCCCGTGCGGATTTCCGCGCGCACGGCCATGCCGGCCGACAGCGGCACCAATCTGCCGTCGACGGCGATGGCCGGCTGCTGCAGCGTGATCCGAACGGCATAGACGAGGCCCTTCTTCTCATCCTCGATGGCGTCGCGCGACACGCTGCTGACGACGGCGGGCACGGTGCCATACTTCGTGTAGTCGAAGGCGTCGACCTTGATGGCGACCGCCTGCCCTGCCTGCACGAAGCCGGCGTCGCGGTTTTCCAGCATGGCGTCGATTTCCAGCCTGCCCTGGCGCGGCACGATCTGCATCAGCGCCTGCGCGGCCGGTACCACGCCGCCCACCGTGTGCAGCTTGAGTTGCTGCACCGTGCCGTCGACGGGGGCCGTCAAGCGCAACAGGCTGCCGCGGGCGCCGGCGCGGCGCGCATCCTGGCCGCTGGCGGCTGCCACCCTGGCCCCTTCCGCCAGCGCGTCGTACGCATCCTTGCGCGTCTGCGCGACCAGCGCCGCCCGTTCGCTGCGGGCCGACGCCAGCTGGCCGGCCAGGTCGATGCGCGCCTGCTCCTTTTCCAGCCACGCGTGTTCGGCCACGTCGCGCGTCCCCGCCAGCGCCCGGTAGTCGCTGGCGCGCTGCACCGCCAGCGGCAGCGCCTGCGCATAGCGGGCGATTTCGCCGTCGAGATGGGCCAGCCGGGCGCGGAAATTCGCGTACTGGCCGTCCACATGCGCTTGCGCGGCGGCGACGTCGGCGGCGGAAGCGTCCGCGGGCGGCGCCAGTTTCGGCGCGCGCACGGCGTCGACGGCGGCGATCAGCGCGCGCGAGCGGGCCATCTGCAGCGCGGCCGCCACGGCGTCGCCGGCAGCCTTGTCGCGCTCGGCGTCGGGGCCGCGGCTGTCGAGCTCCACCAGCAGCTCGCCCGCTTTGACGGCTTGTCCTTCCCGCACGTGCAGGGCGCGCACGGCGGCCACGTCGACGGAAGCGATGGTCTTGGTATTGCCGGAGGGAATGATCTTGCCCGCCGCATTGACGATGATGTCGACCTTGCCGAAGACGGCCCACAGCACCACGCAGCCGACGAGCAGCATCAGCACGCGCGCCGTGAAGCGCAGCGACGGCGACACGGGCCGCTCCTGCAGCGCCAGCGCGGCCGGCAGGAAGGCTGCCTCATCCTCGCTCAGCACGGGTCCGCCCAGGGTGGCGCGGCTGCGCCAGCTGTGCCGCAGCACCTGGCCATAGCGGGCCAGCAGTTCGCCATACGCGGCCAGGCGGTGGCCGGCACTCATGCGGCGCTCCCGGTCGTTCCCTGCTGCAAGCCGTACAGGTGGGCGTAGATGCCGTTCGGCCTGGCCAGCAGCGCGTTGTGCGTGCCCAGCTCGGCCACCTGCCCCCGCTCCATGACGACGATGCGGTGCGCCTCGCGCACGGCCGACAGGCGGTGGGCGATGATCAGCACGGTGCGCCCCGCGCAGATGCCGCGCATATTGTCCTGGATGATTTTTTCCGACTCGTAGTCGAGCGCGCTCGTCGCTTCATCGAAAATCAGGATGCGGGGATTGCCGACGAGGGCGCGGGCGATGGCGATGCGCTGGCGCTGGCCGCCCGACAGGCCCGTGCCGTGCTCGCCCACCATGGTGTCGTAGCCTTCTGGCAACTCGCAGATAAAATCGTGGGCGCCCGCCAGTTTCGCCACGGCAATGACGGCGTCGATGGGCAGCGCCGGGTCGCTCAGCGCGATATTGTCGCGCACGGAACGGTTGAACAGGATATTTTCCTGCAGCACCACGCCGATCTGGCGCCGCAGCGAGGCCGTGTCGATGACCGCGATATCCTGCCCGTCGATCAGCACCCTGCCCCGTTCGGGGATGTACAGGCGCTGCGCCAGCCGCGTCAGGGTGCTCTTGCCGGAGCCGGAACGCCCGACGATGCCGATCACTTCGCCGGGCGCGATGGCGATCGACACGTCGCGCAGCACCTCGGCCGCGTCGGGCCGGTAACGGAAACCCACCTGCTGGAATTCGATGGCGCCCGCGATGCGCGGCATGCGCGCCTTCTGGCTGCCGCCCAGGCCGCCGGATTCCGTGCGGGCATTCAGGATATCGCCCAGCCGGCTCATGGAAATGCCCACTTGCTGGAAATCGTTCCACAGCTGCGCCAGGCGCAGGATGGGCGAAGCCACCTGCCCCGCCAGCATATTGAAGGCCACCAGCTCGCCCACCGTCATTTTCCCGTCGATGACGAGGGTGGCGCCCCACCACATGATGGCGGCCGTCACCAGCTTGCTGACGAGGGTGACGCCGCCGCTGGCCAGCATGCCGATGTTGTTCGCCGACAAGCCCGCCGACACGTAGCCGGCCAGCTGCTTTTCCCACTGCACTTGCCAGCGGGGCTCGACGGCCATGGCCTTGACCGTGTCGACGCCGCTGATCGTTTCGACCAGGAAAGACTGGTTTTCCGCGCTGCGGTTGAATTTGTCGTTCAAGCGCCCCCGCAGCACGGGCGTGAGCAGCATCGACAGGGCCGCATACACGGGAATCGAGGCCAGCACGATCACGCTCAGCGCGGCGCTGTACCACAGCATGGCGGCGATGAAGATGAAGGAAAACAGCACGTCGAGCACCAGGGTCATGGCGTTGCCGGTGAGAAACGAGCGTATGCTTTCCAATTCATGGATGCGGGCCACGGAATCGCCCACGCGGCGCGCCTGGAAATACGCGATCGGCAAGGCCAGCAGGTGGCGGAACAGGCGCGCGCCCAGTTCCACGTCGATCTTGCTGCTGGTGCGCGCAAAGACATAGGTGCGTATCTGGCCCAGCACGGCCTCGAAGACGATGGCGCACACGAGGCCGATGGCCACCACGTTCAGGGTCTGCATGGCGTGGTTGACCAGCACCTTGTCCATCACCACCTGGAAAAACAGGGGCGTGGCCAGGCCGATCAGCTGCAGCACGAAGGAAATCAGCAATACTTCGCCCAGCAGCCGGCGGTATTTGACGATGGCGGGGATGAACCAGCTGAAGTCGAAGCGGGCCGTCTCGCCCGCGTAGCTGGCCTTGCTGGTGAAAAAGATCAGTTCGCCCGACCAGATGGCGAGGAAATCGTCGCGGCCCAGGATTTGCGGCGGCTGGCCCGGATGCTGGACGAGCACCTTGCTCACGCCGCCGTCGCCCGTGTCGACCTTGCCGAGGATAAAGAAACGGCCGTCGTGGCCGATGGCGATGGCCGGCAGCGGCGCCTGCGCCAGCCGTTCAGGCGCTTGCTGCACCAGCTTGGCCGTCAAGCCCAGCTGTTTTGCGGCCAGCAAGACGGTTTGCCGCGTGAACACGGACTGGCCGAATGCGTGCTTGAGCTGGGCGCCGTCGGCAGCAATGCCATGCAGGCTGGCCATCAGCAGCAGCGACAGCAAGCCCGTGTCGGGCGCGGCAGGTTCCAGGGGGGGCGTATCGTGGCGATATGAAAATGCGGTCATCGGATCATGTCAGAAATTCAATGGCGCAGCCAGGCCGGCGCGTGCAAAGCCGGCCTGGCTGCGTAAGTGGCGATACGGCTAGCTAGCCGTTAGTGGGCCGCCGCCAGCTGGATCTGCGCCGCCGGGCCGCCATGGGCCGACCACGGCGCCGATGCGGCCGCCGGCACGGCAAAGCCGGCCATCGCTTGCACCAGTTGCGACGCATCCGCTTGCCAGCCGGCAAAGCCGCCCGAGCTGACGGCCTGGGTTTGTTGCGCAGCGCGCCAGTTCTGCGCCAATACGGGCGCCAGGGTGGCGGCCGTGCCGGCAGGCAAGGTAAGCTGACCAGCCGGCGGCGGCGTCAGGCCCGCCATCGCCTGCACGAGTTTTTGCACGTCGCTGCCCAGCAAGACGCGGCCATCGGCCATGCGGAATTCCTCGATGCTCGCCCCCGTCGCCGCATACCAGCCAGTGATGCTGATCTTGTCCGTGGTGCCGATGGTGCTCACTTCCAGGTTCGTGCCCACCTGGCGGAACCACAGCTGCTCGGCGCTGACGCCGGCCAGGAAGGACACCACGTCGCGGCTGCCCGCCTCGTTGGCCTCGTTGATCATGTCAGCGCCGTCGCCGCGGGCGAAGATATAGGTATCGTTGCCCTGCACACCGGCCAGGACGTCGTCGCCCTTGCCGCCCTGCAAGATATCGTTGCCCAGGGCGCCCAGCAGGGTGTTCTTCAGTTCATTGCCGATCAGCACATCATCGAACTTGCTGCCGACGACCGCGTTGAAATTGGCCACCACATCCACGCCCGGACGCGCCGCCAGTGCCGTGCCTACGGCTGCGAAGGCAACCGTCGCGCCGGCGCTTGCGTTGACGTAATTGAGCGCGTTGCCCGCACCACCGCCGTCGAGCACATTGCCGCCGGGGGTAGTGACGAAAAAGATGTTGTTGGTGAAGGAGCTGCCCGTCACGGTCAGGCCAGAGCCCCCGAGGCGCACATTCTCGACGTTGTCGGCCACCGTGTAGTTGACCGTGGTAAACACGGTATCGTTGCCGCCGTTGTCCCGTTCGTCGATGAAGTCGCCACCGTGGTTGACGTAATACGTGTCGTCGCCGCCCAGGCCCTGCAGCAGGTCGGCGCCGGCCGTGCCATACATGACGTCGGCATTTGCCGTACCCGTGAAGGTTTGCCCCGTCGGCTGCGTGGGGCCGTTGAAGTGCCAGGCCTGGGCCAGCGCGGGCGCCAGGGCGGCGGCCGTAATGGCAGGCAAGGTCAGCTGGCCCAGCGCAGGCGGCGCCAGGTACGCCATCGCCTGCACCAGCGATTGCACGTCGGCGCCGCGCAGGACGTGGCCGGCGGCCGTGCGGAATTCCTCGATGTTCGGCGCGGCCGCGTTCCAGGCGCGGATGGTGATCTTGTCCGTCGTGCCGATGGTGCTCACTTCCAGGTCCGCGCCCACCTGGCGGAACCACAGCTGGTCGATGTTGACGCCGGGCAGGAAGGCGATGGCGTCGTAGCCGGCGTCGGCGGAAAGCTCGGTGATGACGTCGGCGCCGTCGCCGCGGGCAAAGACGTAGGTATCGTCGCCCAGGCCGCCGGCCAGCGTGTCGGCACCCTGGCCGCCTTGCAAGGTGTCGTTGCCGAGGCCGCCGGACAGGCTGTTGGCCAGTTCGTTGCCGATCAGCACATCGTCATAGGCGCTGCCTGTCACGCTGGAAATATTGACCAGCACATCGCTGCCTGGCAGGAATGCGGTACTGCCGCCGGCGGGAGCGATGGTCGCCGTGGCGCCCGCCCTGGAACCGGCATAGGTGGCGGAATTATTGCTGCCGATGCCATACAACAAGTTGCCGCCGGCTACGTCGACGTGAAAGACGTTACCGCTGCCGTTGCCTGTCACACCCAGGCCCGCTGCGGCCAGGTGCAGTTCTTCGATGTTGGCAGCCATGGTGTAGTTGACGGTCGTGTAGACAGTGTCGCGGCCGCCACCAGGCTGTTCAGTTACCACGTCGTTGCCATGGTTGACGTAATAAATGTCGTCGCCGCCCAGGCCCGCCATCACGTCGGCGCCCGTCGTGCCCTTGATGATGTCGGGATTCGCCGTGCCGGTAAAAACGCCATTGGCGGGCTGGCTTGGTCCCTCGGTGCGCCAGTTCTGCGCCAGCACGGGCGCCAGGACGGTGGCTTCGTAGACATGCAAAGTCAGCTGGCCCAGCGGCGGCGGCGTCAGTCCCGCCATCGCCTGCACCAGGTTTTGCACGTCGCTGCCCAGCAGCACGCGGCCGTCGGCCGTGCGGAATTCCTGGATGCGGGGCACGATGCCCTCGCTGTACCAGCCGCCGATGGTGATCTTGTCGCCGGTGCCGATGGTGCTCACTTCCAGGTTCGAACCGACCTTGCGGAACCACAGCTGGTCGGCGCTGACGCCGGCCAGGAAGGAAACGACGTTGTGCGCCCCCGCTTCGGCCATTTCGGTGATGAAATCTGCACCATCGCCACGGGCAAAAATATAGGTGTCGTCACCGCCCAAGCCAATCAGGTGATCATCGCCCTGGCCACCGCGCAAGGTATCGTTGCCAATACCGCCCAGGAGACTGTTTTTAAGTTCATTGCCGATCAGCACATCATCGAATTTGCTGCCGATGAGGTTGGCGAAGTTGAGCAGCACGTCGCTGCCCGCTGGCGCCGTCAGAGGGTCATTCGCGCCCAGCAGCGTTGCCGTCACGCCCGTGCGGGAACCGATATACACAACCGAGTTGCCCGTGCCGCCGCCATCGATCCTGTTGCCGCCGGCCGTGTCGACGTAAAAGATATTATTGGTATTGGCGCTGCCCGTGACGGTCAGCCCGGCGGCGGTCAGGTAGACTTTCTCCACGTTCTCGGCCACCGTGTAATTGACGCTGGTGTACACGCTGTCGTTGCCGCCGTTGGCCAGTTCGACGATCACGTCGCCGCTGTCGTTGACGTAATACGTGTCGTCGCCGGCCAGGCCTTCGAGCACGTCCGCGCCCGTGGTGCCGGTCAGCACATCCGCGTTCGCCGTGCCGATGAAGCGCTGCGGGGCGGCCGCGACACTGTTCAGGTATGCCTCGATGGCGGACATGCCGTCGGCAGCGGTGGAAGTTTGCGATGCAAATTTTTCAGTCATGTTGCAGTTTCCTGTCATTAAACGTCAAAACCAAGAGTGAATATGTCGGCGCAAGCTGACATGCAAGGCAAAAGTTCCGGCCGCCTCCACTTGCAGTTCAGCGTGCACCTTCAACGGTCCGGCACTTTCGGCGCAGGGACGGCGCGCGATTGAACGCCGCCTCGCATGCACGCCGTATTGACGTTCAAGCGGGTGTAGCACTGTTATTTGTCATGCAAATGTCACACTGCATGGTGGAAGGGAGGCGGGGAAGGAAGCGCGCGGGCGCGCCCGCTGCGATGGCGTATGGTTTCAGGCGGCAGGGACAGAGCTCTCGCTTGACGGCCCGGCGCCGAACGTCTGATCCTGCAGCTGCGCCACCAGGAAATCGATGAACACGCGCAAGCGCGGCGGCAGATGGCTGCTGGCCGGCCACAGCAGCCAGAATGCCGTGCGCGCCTGCGTATGCGCGTCCAGCAGCGAAACCAGCTGCCCCGCCGCCAACTCGCGCTGCACGGCGAACGCGGGCAGGTAGGCGATGCCCTGCCCCTGCAAGGCCAGGAAGACGCGCATTTCCACGCTGTTGCAGACCATGCCGGACGCCGGCTGGGCCAGCGCATCCATCAGCGGCCACGGCTCCAGGCGGCCCGTGGCGGGAAAACGGTAGTCCAGGCGGGTGTGCCGCAGCAGCGCGGCGCCATCGGCGGGCCAGCCATGGCGCGCCAGGTAGGCGGGCGACGCCACCAGCAAGCGGCGGAACGTGCATAGCTTGCGCCGCATCAAGCTTGAATCGGCCAGCTCGCCCGTGCGCACGGCCGCGTCAAAGCCGTCGCTGACGAGGTTGACCATGGCGTCGGAAAAATCGAGATCGAGTTCGATGGCGGGATAGGCTTGCATGAAAGCGCCGATGGCCGGCTCGAACAAGCCGCTGTAGCGTGGCAGGCTGATGCGCAGGCGGCCGCTGGGGCCGCTGCTGGCCTCGCTCAATTCCCGCTCGGCCGCGTCCACCTCGGCCAGGATGCGCTTGCAGCGCTGCAGGAATTTTTCCCCTTCCGCCGTCAGCGCCAGGTGCCGCGTGCTGCGCTGGAACAGGCGCGCGCCCAGCCGCGCTTCCATGCGCGCCACGCTCTTGCCCACGGCCGACGAAGACAGGCCCAGCAGCCGGCCCGTGGCCGAGAAACTGCCGCTGTCGGCCACCTGTACGAACATGGCGATGCCGCCGAGACTATCCATGCGCCCCCATTAAAGACAAATGTGTCCGATATGTTGATCAGTTTAGCCCATTTTTCTTCAATGACGGGTGCGCCATACTTGCCGCTCCTTCTCTCCGAACCGACATCCATGCCCTCTTCCCCACGTTTGACACTTGCCCTGCAAGTGCTGGCCGCCTGCCTGACAGGCTTGCTGATTCCTTTGTGCTTCACGGGCCCTGCCGTGGCGCTGCCCGCCATCGGCGCCGAATTGCGCGGCAGCGCCGCCGCCCTGAACTGGGTCATCAATGCATACATCCTCAGCTATGGCAGCGCCATGATGGTGGCCGGCAGCCTGACGGACGTGCTGGGCCGGCGCCGCGTCTGGCTGGCGGGCCTGGCCCTGTTTTGCGCGTCCACCCTGGCCATCGCCATGGCCCCGTCCGTCGCGCTGGTCGCCGCGCTGCGCTTCGTGCAGGGCCTGGGCGGCGCGGCCGCGTTCGCCGCCGCCATGTCGTCGCTGGCGCCCCTGTTCCACGGCGCAGCGCGCAGCCGGGTGATGAGCGTGCTGGGCACGACGTTCGGCCTGGGCCTGGCCTTCGGCCCGCTGGCGGCCGGCGCCATGCTGGAACTGGCCCGCTGGCCCGCCATCTTTTACGCCACGGCCGCGCTGGGCGCCATCGGTGCGCTGCTGGTGCTGGCCAGCGTGCCGGCCGATGCGCCCCGTGCCCAGGGCCGGCTGGACTGGCCCGGCGCCCTCAGCTTCAGCGGCGCGCTGTCCCTGTTGACCCTGGGCATGCTGCTGGCGCCCGAACATGGCTGGCGCAACGGGGCCGTGCAACTGCCCATCGCCTCGTCCGCGCTGCTGTTTTGCGTGTTTGTCGCGGTCGAACGCAGGACGGCGCGGCCCATGCTGGACTTGACCCTGTTCCGCCAGCGCCGCTTTGTCGCCGTGCAAGTGCTGGCCGCCTCGCCCGCCTTTTTGTTCATCGTGCTGATCGTCATGCTGCCGGGGCGCTTCATCGGCATCGACGGCGTGTCGCCGCTGGCGGCGGGCCGCCTGATGATCGCCCTGGCCGCGCCCCTGCTGGTCGTGCCCATGCTGGCGGCGCTGCTATTGCGCTGGTTCAAGGCCGGCACCGTGTGCGCGGCGGGATTGCTGCTGGCGGCCACCGGACTGGCCTGGCTGGCGCAAGTGCTGGGCAACGGCGGCACCGCCGCGCTGGCGGGACCGCTGCTGCTGGTGGGCGCCGGCATCGGCTTGCCGTGGGGCTTGATGGATGGCATGGCCCTGAACGTGGTGGACACGCCGCGGGCCGGCATGGCGACGGGCATCTTCAATACCGTGCGCATCAGCGCCGATGGCGTGGCGCTGGCCCTGGCGGGCGCCGTGCTGGCCAGCCTGATCGGCGCCGCGCTGCAGCACCAGCTGCCCGCCGGCCTGCCCGTGCTGGCCGCCGCCAGCCGCGCCGCGCTCGGTGATATCCAACAGGCAACACAACTGCTGGGCGGCCAGGAAGCGCTGCTGCGCGCCAGCTATGACGCCGCTTTCCGCCATTTGCTCAATAGCCTGGCCGTGCTGGCCGCGGCGCTGGCGGCGCTGGTGCCGTATTTACTCAAGAAAAGAGAACTTCACGACGCTTGACAAAACCTTCGCGAGCGGAAGGTAGAGGTGGTCGAGAAGCGCAACCGTACTCAGGTACGGTGAGCATCGCAGGCCATCTATACCGACGCGCAGCAGGTTTGGGCAGGCGTCCTAGGCGTCCAGGCCGTAAAACACGGCGACGAGGATGGCGATGTTATTGCAGGCGCGCGAGAATGTCGTTGTGGCGTAGGCCACGGCCACACTCGGGCCGCGGTAGCGCAGGTAGACAAAGCTGAACATAGCGCCCGACCCCAGCGCGACGATGGCGTGCAGCAAGCCACCGCTGATGAAATGCACGATGGCCCACAGGATGGCGCCGATAAAAATGCTCAGCTGGCGGCTGGCGCCCAGGCGCCGGAGGATTTCCAGCGGCAGCAGCTGGCCGAGGAAGGTTTCCAGGATGGGGGAATAGATGACGACCCAGAACACCAGCAGCGGCAGCGACATTTCGCGCTTGAACTTGGACAAGCCCGTGTGCGCGCCCCAGTATTCGGGCGGCAACAGCCATTTGGTGAGGAACAGGATGGCAAAGCACAGCATGCAGGTGAGTAACCCCCAGCCGAGGCCGGCAAGGGCCAGCTGCAGCACGGGTGGCGCCGGGCCGTCGTCGTCCGGGCTGGAGAGATCATGGCTGCTGCGCACTTGCATGAGTAGTCCTGGCGGTGATCCAGCGCTCATTGTAGCGCGGAATAGGACTGTTCGCGCATGGCTGTGGAGCGCGGCGCATGGCGCGCCGCGCTGCCGCGCTATCGGCGTCAGGCCGCCAGGCGCAGCGGACCGTTGGCCGGCTTGGCCAGTTTGAAGATGCCCACTTCCTGTTCCAGCTGCGCCGCCTGCTGCTGCAATTCATGCGCGGCGGCCGCCGCCTGCTCGACCAGAGCCGCGTTTTGCTGGGTCACGCGGTCCATGTCGACGATGGCGCGGTTGACTTGCTCGATGCCGGCACCCTGCTCCTGCGTCGCGTGGCTGATCTCGGCCATGATGCCCGTCACCCGGCCGATGCCGGCCACCACGTCATGCATGGTGACGCCGGCCTGCTCGACGAGCAAGGTTCCCGTGCCCACCTTGCTGACGGAATCGTCGATCAGCAGCTTGATTTCGCGCGCGGCGGCGCTTGACCTCTGCGCCAGGTTGCGCACTTCCGTGGCGACGACGGCAAAGCCGCGCCCCTGCTCGCCCGCGCGCGCCGCTTCCACGGCCGCGTTCAAGGCCAGGATATTCGTCTGGAAGGCGATGCTGTCGATCACGCCGATGATGTCGACGATCTTGTTCGACGAGGCATTGATCAGGCTCATGGTGTGCACCACTTCGGCCACCGCCTTGCCGCCCTGCTCCGACACCTTCGACGCTTCGCGCGCCAGGTGGTTGGCCTGCTGCGCATTGTCCGCATTCTGGCGCACGGTGGAAATCAGTTCTTCCATCGATGAGGCGACCTCTTCCAGCGAGCCGGCCTGCTGCTCCGTGCGCTGCGACAGGTCGCGGTTGCCCGAGGCGATCTCGGTCGAAGCCGTGGCGATGCTTTCCGTTCCGTGGCGCACCTTGCCGACGATGGCGGCCAGGTTGTCGCGCATGGTCTTGATCGCAAACAGCAGGCTGCTGTCGTCGCCGTGGCGCGTGTGCACGTCGATGGCCAGTTCGCCGAGCGCGATGCGCCCCGCGATCGAGGCCGCATACCCCGGTTCGCCGCCCAGCTGGCGCAGCAATCCCCGCGTGATGACGGTGGCAACAAAGATGCAAATGAGCACGCTGAGGGCGGCCAGCACGCCGATCCAGCGCAGCGACTGGCCGTAGATGGCGCGCGCGGCCACGCTGGCCTGCTCCGATTCGCGCTGCACGTTTTTCAGCACGGTATCGATGTCGGCGACGATCTGGCGCCGCAGGGGGCTGCACTCCTCGACGAGGAAGGTGCCGTACTGTTCCATCTGCCCCGTGGCGCGGAACTGGCGCGGACGCTGCAATTGCTGCGCCATGGTGTTCAAGCCCGCGCTGACTTTTTCGAATTGCGGATCGCCGGCGAACCGCGGCGCCAGGCGCGCCAGCGCTTCCAGGTACAGCGCCTTCTGGCTGTCGAGGATGGCCAGCTCTTTTTCGGCGGCGGCCTGGTCATGGAAGATATACGCGTTGCGGGCGGCCAGGCCCGTCTGGTCGAGCGCTTCGCGCGCCACGTACAGGGGTTCGAGTTTTTCCAGCTGGACTTTGTCTTGCGCGTCCATGGCGCCGGAGATGGCGCCGATGCGCAGCAGCGCGAAAGCCGCCAGCACCAGCATGAATACCACCAGCAGCCCGAAGCCTGCGCTCAGGCGCGCGCCTATCGTCAAACGATTGAATGACATCATTGTTGTTATTGCCCTGTAAATAAAGTTGATTGTTGCTGGTTATTTAAAAACCAGCGATCTGCTCGCCGTCGTGTTGCCTTTCCTGCATGGCGCAGGATGGGTCTCTAACTGGCGTTTTTTGGGCAGTCAGCTTCTAATTTCGGGCAATGCAGGCGCGCGGGACATACCCTGCGCCATACAACAGCACAATGAATTATAAGCGAACAGCGTTATGGATGATTCCACGCGCTCACTTTTAATGCCTTGACGCATATCAAAAAAGACAATTAACGCTGGCCTGGCGTATCGATGACGGCCATGGTGATGCGCGAGATGCAGCACAGCTTGCCATCGTCGTCGGTGATGCGGATTTCCCAGACCTGGCTGGTGCGGCCCCGGTGGATCGGCGTGGCGCGCCCCGTCACCTGGCCGCCGCGTACGCCGCGCACGTGGTTGGCATTGATTTCCTGGCCCACGCTCACTTGCCGGCTGGAATCGAGGCAGGCATTCGCGGCCATGCTGCCCAGGGTTTCGGCCAGCAGCACGGAAGCGCCGCCATGCAGCAGTTTAAAAGGCTGCATGGTGCGGTGGTCGACGGGCATGGTCGCTTCGATCCAGTCGGGGCCGAAGGCGCTAAATTCGATGCCCAGGTGGCGCATGGCCGTGCCTTCGCTGGCGGCGTTGAGGGTGGCCAGGTCGAGCGGTGCGTGCCAGATTTCCATCGTTACCTCATATCAGTGGAGAGAACAGCCATTGTAGGACAGAGCGCTGCCGTGCGCCGCTTCATCTTTCCTTCACCGTGGCACGGGGTGGCGCCGGCATTAACTGGTTATAATTGCCCCATTCTTTAAAAACGAGGTTGTGTATGAAGTGGGCCTTGCTGGGCATTTTTGTGTTTTCTGTTTTACATATTCATTTTCGTGGCAAGGTGCGCCTGCCGTTCCGCCGCCAGATCTTCGATCACTCCTCGTTCATGGCGCCGCTGAACCTGTTCATGCACACCTTTTCCAAGGTGCCGGCCACGCCCTATTTAGCCGTCGAGCAATTCCCGGAACTGGCGCCGCTGCAGCAGAACTGGCAGATCATCCGCGATGAAGCGCTGCGCATGCAGGAAATGAAAAAGATCAAGGCGGCCGAAAAGAACAATGACGTGGGCTTCAATTCCTTCTTCAAGTATGGCTGGAAGCGTTTCTACCTGAAATGGTATGACGCGAACCATCCGTCGGCGCAGCAGATGTGCCCGCAAACCTATGCGCTGCTGCAATCGATTCCATCGATCAAGGCGGCCATGTTCGCGGAACTGCCGCAAGGCGGCAAGCTCAACCCGCACCGCGACCCGTTCGCCGGCTCCCTGCGCTACCACCTGGGCTTGCAGACGCCGAACGACGACCGCTGCTTCATCGATGTCGATGGCGAACGCCACAGCTGGCGCGACGGCCAGGCCGTGATGTTCGATGAAACGTATATCCACTGGGCCCGCAACGACGCGGACAGCGACCGCATCATCCTGTTCTGCGACATCGAGCGCCCGATGCGCTACCGCTGGGCGCAAGCGCTGAACCGCTGGCTGGGCCGCACCCTGATGACGGCCGCCGCCTCGCCGAACGAGCTGGGCGACCAGGTGGGCGGCGTGAGCAAGCTGTTCCAGATTTCCTGGACCATGGGCCAGTACCGCCGCCGCTTCAAGGCGTGGAACAAGACGGCGTACCAGGTCACCCGCGTGGCCCTCGTCGTGGGCGTGATCGCGCTGATCTACTTTATCTAGATGCCGGCATCGCCACTTTGACAAAAACCGCCTTCGGGCGGTTTTTTTTTATAATGCGATGCCACTCACCAGGAGAATCTGCAAATGACCGAACGCGACCGCCAGTACGATATCCAGATCGGCGACGATGCATGGATCGAGTTCATCAGCCTTGACGGCCGCTATGACCAGGCCATCGACATCGATGCCCTGCTGGACGGCCTGTGGCCGCTGATCTGCCGCCTGGAAACCTATTGCGTGGCCGGTTGTTGCGGCATGGATGCCTTCGATTTCACGCCCGAAGGTATCGCTGCGGCGCTGGTAGACCTTGACCGCGCGCAACTGCACGCCGCCTGCGCGCAAGCCCGCAACGCCGTGGCAGCGGCCGCCAGCGACGTCTTCACGAGCAACACGCTGAACCACATGGCCGACAAACGCGTGTTCCTGCAATTGCTCGAGCATGTCGGGCGCTGCACGGCGGCCCCTGAAACGGGCCGGCCGGCAAGCCAGCCGCGCTGACATCGGCGATAATACGGGTTCACACCACTCTCTTCTTTTATTTATGCGCGACATCATTGCCGGATTTCTACGTTTCCAGAAGGAAGTCTTTCCTGAACGCCGAGAGCTGTTCAAGACATTGGCCACGGGACAGACGCCCAAGGCCTTGTTCATTTCCTGCTCCGACAGCCGGATGGTGCCGGAACTGGTGACGCAGCGCGAACCTGGCGAACTGTTCGTGATCCGCAACGCGGGCAATATCGTGCCCTCGTTTGGCCCGGAACCGGGCGGCGTGAGCGCGTCCGTCGAATTTGCCGTGGCGGCCCTGAATGTGACGGACATCGTCATTTGCGGCCATTCCGATTGCGGCGCGATGAAAGCCATCGCCACCTGCACCTGCCTCGATCACATGCCGGCGGTCAAGAACTGGCTGCGGCACTCTGACGCGGCGCGCATGATCAATGAATCGATCGAGCATGCGACGGAACAGGACCGCATCGATGGCATGGTGCGGGCCAATGTGGTGGCGCAACTCAACAACATCCGCACCCACCCCTCGGTGGCGCTGGGCATCACGCAAAAGCGCCTGACCCTGCATGGCTGGGTGTATGACATCGAAAATGGCTCGCTTGATGCGCTCGACGAGTCTACCGGCCAGTTTGTCCCGCTCGCGGAACATCCGGCCTCGAAGCTGTAGGCGCAAGCCATCCCCGTCAGGCGCAACATTGCGCTTGACCTTGTCCAGACGGGAAGGTGCAAGGTAGCGGTACTCAAGGAGATTATCGTATGCCAACCATCACCGTATTACCCCATCCCGAGCTGGCCCCCGAAGGCGCCGTGTTTGACGCGCCGCAAAACATGAGCATTTGCGACGCCTTGCTGCTCAACAAGATCGACATGGAACACGCCTGCGGCCAGGTGGGCGCCTGTTCCACCTGCCACGTGGTCGTGGTGCAGGGTTTCGACTCGCTCAACGAACTTGGCGACAATGAAGAAGACATGCTCGACCAGGCCTGGGGCTTGCAGCCACACTCGCGCCTGTCTTGCCAGGCGCGCATGGCGCAGGAAGACCTGACGCTCGAACTGCCCAGGTACACGCTCAACCACGCCAAGGAATAGTCCCCGGCGCGCTTGCCCAACGCCCTAGCTGATTACCACATGATCACGCGCTGCTCGGGCGGCAGGTACATCGGGTCGCCCGGCTTGATGCCGAACGCTTCGTAAAAGCCGGGCTGATTCTTGACCGTGCCCTTGGCGCGGAATTCGCCCGGCGAATGGGGGTCGCTCTTGATCTGGGCGATGGCCGCTTCCGGACGCAATTTCGCGCGCCATTTCTGCGCAAAGCCGATGTACAGGCGCTGTTCGCCCGTCAAGCCATCGATGACGGGCGACGGCTTGCCGCCGAGCGAACGCTGGTACGCCTTGTAGGTGATCGACAGGCCGGAATTGTCACCGATGTTTTCGCCCAGGGTGAGTTCGCCATTGATATGGTAGCCAGGCACGGGGCTGTAGGCGCCGTATTGCTTGACGAGCCCGGCCGCCAGCGCCTTGAAGGCCGCGCGGTCCTCCGCCGTCCACCAGTTGCGCAGACGGCCCTTGGCGTCGTACTGGCTGCCCGAATCGTCGAAGGCATGGCTGATTTCATGGCCGAAAGTGATGCCGAGCAAGCCGTAATTGACGGCGTCTTCCGCTTTCACGTTGAAGAACGGCGGCTGCAAAATGGCGGCCGGGATCGTGATGGCGTTGAGGGCCGGGCTGTAGCTGGCGTTGACGGTTTGCGGCGTCATCGACCATTCGTCGCGGTCCACCGGCTTGCCCAGCTTGGCCAGGTTTTGCTGGCGGCTCCACGCGCGCGCGGCGCGCACGTTGGCGATCAGGTCGTTCGGCTGCGTCTTCATGCTGCCGTAGTCGCGCCAGGTAGCGGGATACGCGATCTTCGGCTTCAGGGCGGCCAGCTTGAGCTGGGCTTCCTTCTTGGTTTCCGGTCCCATCCAGTCCAGCTGCTCGATGCCATCCTTGAACGAGGCGACGAAATTGTCGAACATGGCCATCACGCGGGGCCGGGTTTCCGGCGGCAAATACATTTCCACGTAGCGCTTGCCGACGGCGTCGCTGATTGCGTTATCCGTGAAGCGCAGCGCCAGCTGCCACTGCGGTTCGCTTTGCGGCACGCCGCGCAGCACCGTGCCATCGAAGGCGAAGCGTTCCTTGACGGCGGCGCTGTCCAGGTAGGAGGCATAGCTTTCGATGATGCGCCAGTTCAGGTAGCTTTTCCACGCTTCCAGCGGCACGGCGGCCACGGTCTCGGCAAAACCTGTCATGAAGCTGGGCTGGCGCACCACGGCCGAGGTGGCTTTCGGCGCCAGGCCGGCAGCCGTAAAGTAGGCGTTCCAGTCGAAGGCCGGCGCCAGCGCCGCGAACTTGTCGAAATCGACGCGGTTGTACGATTTGACGGGGTCGCGCATCTGCACGCGCGTCCACTGCACCGCCGCCAGGCGCGTTTCGAGGTCGAGGATTTGCGCCGCGTGCGCGGCAGCGGCCTTGTCGCCGCTCATGGCCAGCATAGTTTCGACGTGCTTGAGGTATTTGGCGCGCACGGCTTGCAGCTTGGCGTCGTCATCCTTCAGGTAGTAATCGCGGTCAGGCAAGCCCAGGCCGGACTGGCTGATGTTGACCGTGTAGCGCTCGGGGTCTTGCGCATCGGGCGCCACGTAGGCGGAAAACGGCGTGGCAACGCCATTGCCCTGCAGGTAAGCCAGCAGTGCCGGCAAGTCCTTCTTGTCTTTCACGCCAGCCACGCGGGCCAGCTCGGCGCGCAGCGGCTTGAAGCCGGCCGCATTGCGCGCCTTGTCGTTCATGAAACTCGTGTACAGGTCGGCGATCTTGTGCGCCTCGCTGCCGGGCTTGCCGGGGTTCTTGACGGTGGCATCGATCAGGCCGCGCAACTGGCCCTGCGCGATTTCGCGCAATTCGATATACGTGCCCCAGACGGATTTGTCGGCCGGGATGTCCGTATTGCGGGTCCAGACGCCGTTGACGTAGCCGTAGAAGTCGTCACGAGGGCTGACTGCCGGGTCCAAGGTTTTCAGGTCGATGCCGGAGACCGGCGCGGTCGGATTGCTCGCCTCCTGGGCGTACAGCGACGGCGAAGACAAGGCGAACAAGGCGCAGCAGGCGGCGCCGACAAGCGAACGTTTCACGAAGATTCCTTTAATTGTTTTGACTTCATGTTGGGGAACATGCTGTATCCAGGCATGAGAGGTCGGATTATAGTCGGCATGCTTGTGGGGAAACAATGTCGGTTGAACAATCCCGGTGATCCGATGTTCGCTGCAGCACGCCTCAAGCCCGCGCCGATGACCAGCAAATGTTACCATCTGGCAATAGCCATACCTGTCGCTCACCACCTTTTTTGCCTGGCTCTTGGACTGGAGAAGTTTGATGCAGGAATGCAGATTCAATATTTTCGGCACGCTGATTGCCGTCCGGGGGCAACAAGGAGCATGGCGCGCCTTCTATCTCGGCGCGGAAGGCAAGCGCAGACCCGCCGATTTCATCATTCCCGACGATATTCAAGGCGATGCGTTATGCGAATACCTGGCGGACCTGTTCCATGAAGAGGCGACGCCGCGCAATAACACGGCCACGCAAATCACCACGCCCGCGTTCCAGGCCTAGCTACTTTCTTATTTCACCGGCTCGAACGTCACCGTCAACCCGTTGCCCGTAGTCCGGATCTGCGTGGGCACGAATTGCACGCCCGCATAGCGCAATTCGTCGGGTTTGAACGTATAGATCGGCGTTTCATGCATGAGCTGGTCGGCCACCAGGCTGGCCACCTTGGCGAACTGGCGCTGCTGCGACTCGTCCATGCCGTCGATGGTCACCTTGTCCACGCTCGCTTCGCTCAGGTAGACGGCGTTGCGCTGGGCGTCAAGCACGAGGCGGCCCGACATGGCCAGGCTGCCGCGCCAGCTTTGGCGTATGAATGGCGGCAAGACGCTGGCGTCCACGCTGAGGGCGACTCTTTCGCGCTCGGGCTGCAGCGACAATTGCGGATGCGTCAGCTTGACATCCAGCACGGACAGCACCCGCTTGTCGATGGGAAAGCGGCGCTCCAGGCCTTGCTGCATCTTGCTCAGCGACACATTCACGTCGCGCGGGCCGATCAGGGTGGAGCACGCGGCCAGCGCGCTGCAAGCCAAGGCGGCGATGGCGGCGGTTTTCAGCAAGGGACGAAAGGCGGTCACGTTCATGGATAGTCTCGGTGGAAAGATGGCGCCATATTACACATGCGCCCGCTTTCACGCAAAAACCGGCGCCCACCTTGCAGCGGACGCCGGTTTGCATGTGGGCCTTGTCAGCGCACGAACAGGGCGATCAGTATAACGATGGGCAATGGAATGCCCAGCAACAGCAAGAGGATGGAACGCATGGCAATCTCCTGGATTGAATTGGTGGATTAATCGGTGAATTAAATGGTCACATGGCGCAGCACGCGCTCATGGTCGCGCTGGCGGCCGCCAAACGTTGCAGCCAGGCTGGCCACGAAAGCACCCAGCAGCAAGGCGACGAACATCCACAGCGCCGTATGGGCGCCGGCCTTGCGGGCCGTATCGGCCGCTTGCTGTGCCTGCGCCTTGGCATCGGCAGCAGCCTTGGCGGCGCGGGCGTAGACGGCGTCGACGCGCGCTTCCGCCTCCGCCTGCGTCAAGCCCGTGCGGCTGGCGACGACCTGGCCCAGGTAGGCGCGGTCATCGGCGGCCAGGCTGCCCGTGGACAGGCCGGTGGCGAAGATCTTGCCGATTTCGCCGCGCTGCCCGGCGGATACGCCGCCCGCTTCACCCGCCCCGGCCGCCGGAGCGGCGCGCAGCAGCATGTCCGAGTAATAATCAAGCGGATTGGCACTGCTGCCCTCGCCCGCCTTGGCGCCGGCCGCCGCAGCGCCCGCCCCTACGGCCGGGCCCACTGCCGCCGCCACGCCGCTGCCCGCATCAATGGCGCCGCTCAGCACGGCCCGCGTGCCGCCGGCCAGCACTGCCACGGTGATCAGGGTGGCCACGGCCCAGGCCAGCAAACCGTGCGCCGTATCGCGGAAATGCACTTCATCCGTGTGGATGGAGCTCCATTTCACGCGCAGGCGGCCCGCCATGTAGCCGCCGATGCCGGACGCGGCCAGTTGCATGAAGGCCAGCCAGGCGATGGTCGACACGCCGATGGCCGTCGCATTGAACGACCACGGCGACACGGACGACAGGCCCAGGCCCACGCCGAGGATCAGCAGGATGAAGGACAAGGCGGCCGCAGCGGCAGCGCCCGCCAGCACGGCGCCCCAGGAGACGCCCGGATTGTTCAAGTCCGAGACGGACAGTTGTGTAGCTTGCATGAAATACTCCCTTGGTTGTTGATTGTTTAAGCCGTTCAGGCGGCGACGCCCGTCAGCTGTTCCTTGCGCGCGGCCATTTCCTTGCCAAGCGCATCGAGGTCGACGGCCGTGTGGCGCACCTTGGGAAACATGTCGCCCTCTTCTTCCTTGACGTGGTGCTCGATCTGTTCGGACAGCACCTTGACCTTGGCGTCGTACAGGTCGTCGGCAGGGTCCATCGCTTCGATCTGCGCGATGAGTTCCTTGGCGCTCGCGTGCTCGACGACGGCTTCATCCATCAGATCGCCATCGTGGATGGGGCGGCGCACGGCCGGGTAAAAGATTTCTTCTTCCAGCTGCGTGTGCACGGTCAATTCCTGACAGATCTGATCGGCCAGCTTTTTCTTGGTGGCAAATGAGCGGTCGCTCAAGCCTTCATATTGTGCAAACAAAGCCTTCACGGCCTTATGGTCCTGCATCAATAAACTGATCGCGTTCATGGCGCCTCCTCGTTGTGGATGAGGCAAGGATGCGCCACGGCGGCGCCAGCGTATGTGCGACGCCTTACACAATCTTGATTTTTAATACATTCGCCTACTTGATGCCGTGGTGGCCCATCAGGTCGTACAGGGTGGGCCGGCTCACGCCCAGCAGCTCGGCCGCCTTGGCGATATTGCCGTCGGCCCGCGCCAGCGCGCGCACCATCACCCTGTATTCGGCCCCTTCGCGGGCCTGGCGCAGGTTCAGCGGCTCGTCCGGGGGCGCCGCCCGGGCGCTGGCGGGCAAGCCCAGGTCGTCGGCGGCGATCTGCGGCCCGTCGCACATGATGACGGCCCGCTTGATGCAGTTTTCCACTTCGCGCACATTGCCGGGCCAGCCATAGCTTTCGATCAGCTGCAGCGCGCCCGCGCTGAAATGCAGGTTGCTGCGGCCCTCGCTGGCGCAGAACTTGTTCTTGAAATGCTGCGCCAGCAAGGTGCAATCGCCGGCCCGCTCGCGCAAGGGCGGAATGCGCAAGACGATTTCGCTGAGGCGGTAAAACAAGTCTTCGCGGAAACGTCCCTGTTCCGCCAGCACTTTCAGGTCCTGGTGCGTGGCGCAGACGATACGCACGTCGACGGCGATCTCGGCGCGCCCGCCCACCCTTTCGATGACCCGCTCCTGCAGGAAGCGCAGCAATTTCGCCTGCAGCGGCATCGGCATGTCGCCGATTTCATCGAGAAAGAACGTGCCGCCGTGGGCCAGTTCGATCTTGCCCAGGGTTTGCCGCGCCGCGCCCGTGAACGCGCCCCGCTCATAGCCGAACAGCTCGCTTTCCAGCAGGTTTTCCGGGATGGCTGCGCAATTGATGGCAACGAAACGCTGCGCATGGCGGCTCGACAGCGCATGCAATCCCCGCGCGATCAACTCCTTGCCACTGCCCGAATCGCCCAGCAGCATCACGCTGGCCGACGAGGGCGCCACTTTTTCCACGTTGCGGCACAATTTCAGCATGCCGGGATCGCGGCTGACGATGCCGGCCAGGGGCGAGTCGGCCTGGGTCTGCAGCATGCGGCGGTTTTCCTGCTGCATCGCGTGCAAGTAAAACGCGCGCGCGATGACCAGGCCCAGCATGTCGGCCTCGAACGGTTTCTGGTGAAAATCGTAGGCGCCCAGCGCGATGGCCTTCAAGGCATGCGCGCGCTCCTGGTTGCCCGACAGGATGATGACTTTCGTGTCCGGCGCCAGCGCGAGGATTTGCTGCAGGGTGGCCAGCCCTTCCGTGGCGCCGTCCGGATCGGGCGGCAAGCCCAGGTCCATCGTCACCACGGCCGGCTGGTGGCGCCGCACGAGCGCCAGCGCCGCCTCGCGCTCGCCCGCCAGCAAGACGTCGTAACCGTCAAAACTCCAGTGCAACTGCTTTTGCAGGCCGGGATCGTCTTCGATGACCAGCAGTTTCTGTTTGCCCATGGCACTCCTTTGCTATGCCGCATGCAGCGGCAGGATCACGCGAAACGTCGTGCCCACTTGCGGCTCGCTGCGCACTTCCAGGCTGCCGCCCACTTCGCGCAGGTATTCGCGGCTTTCGAACACGCCGATGCCCATGCCCGCCGTCTTGGTCGTGTCGAACGGTGTAAATAGACGTTCGCGGATGAACTGTTCGCTCATGCCCTGCCCCGTATCGTCGAGCTCGACGACGGCCGTATGCTGCACGCGCCGCAAGCGCACGGCCACCTTGCCGTCGCTGGCCGTGGCCTCGATGGCGTTCTGGATCAAATGGCCCAGCACCCGCTCCAGCCGCGCGCGGTTGGCCAGCACCGTCAGTTCGCCATCGACGATTTCCAGGCACGGGGCCGGCGCCAGGCTGGCCTTGGCCGCCACGGCCTGGCGCAACAAGCCGTCCAGCAGCAGCGGCGCCGGTGCTTCCGGCGCTTCGCCGCGCGCCAGTTTCTGCAGCAGGGTCTTCATTTTCTGCACGGAATGGTCCAAAGTGCCCAGCATGTCTTCCTGGAAGGCGGGATTGGCGCGGTGCTTCTCGGCATTGCTCAGTAGCAGCGACAGCTGGAACACCAAATTCTTGAGATCGTGCACGATGAAGGTGGACATGCGGTTGAACGAGTCGAACTGGCGCGCCACCGTCAGGGTAGCGAGCGATTCGCGGTGCGCCAGGTAGCTGGCGGCCTGGCTGCCGGCAATTTTCAGCACGTCGCGGATTTCCCAGTTCAGGCCGATACGCGTGCGGGGCCGCGCCAGCGCGACAAAGGCGAACAGCTGGCCATGCAGCATCAAGGGCACCAGCAGCCACACGTCGGGCAGCGCCAGCAGCGCGGGCGGCAACGGCAAGCCGCCGTACTGGTCCGGATTCTGCACCCAGTCGGGCACGTCGATCACCCATTGTCTTGCTTCCAGGAACTGGCACAGGGGGCCGGACGCCGGCTCGCTCCACGTGCCCGGCGGCCAGTTCCAGCTGGCGGCCGGCGCGAACCGGTCCTGCTCGCGCAAGATCCACAGCGCGCCGGCGCGGCTTTCCACCAGCTGCGCCATGGCCTGTATCGTGCGTTCGCCCAGGTCAGGCCCGTCTTCGGACAGCGCGCGCGTAAACCGCAGCCACTCCTCGCGATAATCGAAGATGGCATTGTAGAAATGCTTGTTGATCGTCACCTTCAGCTTGGCGCGCAAGCTGCCGGAAAACAGCACGCCCGCCAGCAGCAAGGCCGCGCCGCCCAGGTAGGCCATTTGCATCAAGGAACCCCAGGTGCCGCCGAAGTAGCGCAAATAGTAGGCGCTGGCCGCCATGGCCAGCAAATAGATGGCCGAGCCCAGCAAGGCGGCCGAGCGGTACAGCATCTGGCGCGACACGGACAAACCCAGCGCCCAGCCGGGATTGCGCGCGGCCGAGACGGCCAGCAGGGGTGCGCACAGGGCGTCGACGATGCCGCGCGCGGCCCAGATGTCGTCGTTGACCGCGCGAAACAGCAAGGCGTCGCTGTACAGGTAGAAATCGTAGGCGAACAGGCCACCGACACCCAGGCACGCAAACTTGATGCCCCAGCGTTTCAAGGGCGGCGTATTGCGGTACCACTGTTCCACCAGCAACATGCCCAGCACGGCCAGCAGCAAACGGCAGACACTGGCGATGAGTCGCGCCGGCAAAGGCAGCGCCAGCCAGGACGAGGCCATGGACAGCAGCCAGGGCGCCAGCGCCGTGAGGGCGATGCCGGCCAGCACCAGGCGCAAACGGGACCGCGCCGGTTCGATCAGCAGCAGCAGGAACACCAGCCAGGCCAGGGTGCGCAGCAGTTCCAGCGCATCGCCGGCCAGCGCCGTGCGCTGTCCCAGCAGCACCAGCACGACCGTGCCCGTCGCCCAGCCGCCCGTCGCCAGGCAGGCGACCAGCAAGGCGCGCACGTTTTGCCGCGCGCGCCAGTTGCTGATCAGTAGCAGAGCCAGCACGAAGAAGGCCAGCGACGCCAGGCCGTGGCTGAGGGCCGCCGCATCGGCCGCCGCCAGCCAGTCCGACTGCGCCCGCATCATCGGCTGCCCTTGCCAAACAGCACCACCTGCACCGTGTCGAGCAAGATCAGCAAGTCGAGGAACAGGCTATTGTTTTTCACATAATACAGATCGTATTGCAGTTTTTTGACGGCATCGTCGACGGAGGCGCCATATTGATAGCGCACCTGCGCCAGGCCCGTGATGCCCGGCTTGATGCTGTGACGAATGTTGTAGTACGGTACCTGCTGCTTCAATTGCTCGACAAAGTAGGCGCGCTCGGGCCGCGGCCCTACGAAACTCATCTCGCCGCGAAACACATTGAGCATCTGCGGCAACTCGTCGATACGCAGCTTGCGGATCAGCTTGCCCACGCGCGTGATGCGCGCATCGTTGTCCAGCGCCCAGATGGGCTTGCCATCGCGCTCCGCGTCGCAGCGCATGCTGCGAAATTTCAGCACATTGAAGGGCAAGCCGTCGCGCCCCACCCGCTCTTGCTGGTAAAACACGGGGCCGCCGTCTTCCAGGCGGATGCACACGGCCGTCGCCAGCATCACGGGCAACGCCGCCAGGCAGATGACGCCGCTGGCGGCCAGGTCGAACAACCGCTTCGAGGCGGCGCGGAAAAAACTCTGGTCGAAGCCGCCGCCATAGATCAGATAGCTCGGTTGCAAGGAATCGATGCGGATCTGGCACGCTTCGCGCTCGAAGAACGTGGCCGCGTCGATCACTTTCACGCCGCCCAGCGCGCATTCCAGTAGTTGCTTGGCAGGAAATGCACCATTGCGCCGGTCGCTGACGGAAACGACGATTTCATGCGCCGCATGGCGCTGAGCCATGGCCAGCAGCGACGGTTCCGCCGGCAGCAAGGCCGAAGCCGGCACGCAGCATTGCTCGCCAGCCACGTCGATGCAGCCGACGACGGTAAACTGGTGGAAACCGATCTTGCTCGCCGCCAACTCCATGCATTCGCGCGCCAGCGCCCCGCCACCCACCAGGATCAGCCGGCCTTCCATCAGCGCCGACTGCGAGGATTTGAACACCACCAGGCGCGCCAGCAGCACGCCGATGGCGCCCAGGCCGAAGATCAGCACGCTGCCGCGCCCGAAATGCAAGGAAGGAATAAAGCGGATCAAGACGCTGAGCACGGCAAAACCCAGCGCGAACGACGGCAGGATGCGCAGCAGGGTGTTGCGGATGCCTTCGCGCGAGCGGTGCTGGTACATGCCCAGCGCGCTCATGCTGAAAACGATGACCAGGGCAAAGATCGAGGACGACAAATACACCTCGCTCGCCCGCACGAGGCGGCTGCCATCCGCCAGCCACAGCAGCGACGTCAGGGTGGCCGACAGCAGCAGGATCAGGATTTCCAGCAACAGCAAGATAAACGCTGTTTTCGAGACGTAATGGCTGAAGATGCGGATCATGGGGCCTCCTGCGGCAAAGGCGACACGCCGCGCACAAGGCGGCCTGCTGCTCTCCTGCCATCATGGCGAACTGTTCCACGAAGACATTGATACGCCACAAGCTACGGCCCCAGCTATCTTTCACTGGCAGAATTTATCTCAACACATTACCGATTGATGTGAAATGGACTATAGTATGCTTCCCCTGAAAAAAGATAAATGTCATGAAATTTGATGTAGCGATTGTCGGCAGTGGCCTGGCGGGTTTATCGGTTGCACTGCATTTAGCTGAGACGCGCACCGTCGCGATCATTTCCAAACGCGCGCTGCTCGATGGCGCCAGCAACTGGGCGCAAGGCGGGATCGCGGCCGTGCTGGACTCGGGCGACAGCCACCAGCAGCACATCGAAGACACCCTGATCGCGGGCGGCGGCCTGTGCGACGAGAGCGCCACGCGCTACATCGTCGAGCACGGCCGCGAAGCCATCGAATGGCTGATCGAGCAAGGCGTGCCGTTTACGCGCGACGCCACGGCCGAGCTGGGTTTCCACCTGACCCGCGAAGGCGGACACAGCCAGCGCCGCATCATCCACGCGGCCGATGCCACCGGGCACGCCGTGCAAGTGACCCTGGAAGAAAAGGTGCGCGCCCACCCGAACATCAGCCTGTTCGAACACCATTGCGCCATCGACCTGATCACTTCCGACAAGCTGGGCATGAAACCCGCCCAGCGCAACGCGCAACCGCATTGCCACGGCCTGTACGTACAGGATGAGCAAACGGGGAAAGTCCTCACCTTTGCTGCCGAGCACACCGTGCTGGCCACGGGCGGCGCCGGCAAGGTGTATTTATATACCACCAACCCGGACACGGCCAGCGGCGACGGCATCGCCATGGCCTGGCGCGCCGGCTGCCGCGTGTCGAACATGGAATTCATCCAGTTCCACCCCACTTGCCTGTACCACCCATACGCGAAATCCTTCCTGATCACCGAAGCCATCCGTGGCGAAGGGGGCTTGCTGAAGCTGCCGCCCGAAGCGGGCGCGGCGGCTGGCACGCGCTTCATGCTGGCGCACGACGAGCGGGCCGAACTGGCGCCGCGCGACGTCGTGGCGCGCGCCATCGACTTCGAGATCAAGAAACGGGGTCTCGATTACGTGCACCTGGACATCAGCCACAAGCCGGCCGAATTCCTCATCGAACACTTCCCCACCATCTACGCGCGCTGCCTGGAACTGGGCATCGACATCACCAAGCAGCCTATCCCCATCGTGCCCGCCGCCCACTACACGTGCGGCGGCGTCGTGACGGATTTGTCCGGCCGCGCCGACCTGCCGGGCCTGTACGCCGTGGGCGAGACGGCGTGCACGGGCTTGCATGGCGCGAACCGCCTGGCGAGCAATTCCTTGCTGGAATGCATCGTCATCGGCCGCGCCTGCGCGCAGGATATCGAAAGCAAGGAAAAACTGGGCACGCCATACCTGCCCGACTGGGATGAAAGCCGCGTCACGGATGCGGATGAGGAAGTGGTGATTTCCCACAACTGGGACGAGCTGCGCCGCTTCATGTGGAATTACGTGGGCATCGTGCGCACGACCAAGCGCCTGGAGCGGGCCCAGCACCGCATCGCCCTGCTGAAGGAAGAAATCGACGAGTACTACCGCAACTTCCGCATCACCCACGATTTGCTGGAATTGCGCAACCTGGTCGACGTGGCCTCGATGATCGTCAACAGCGCCCTGTCCCGCCGCGAAAGCCGCGGCCTGCACTTCAGCCGCGATTATCCGGAAACGTTACCGAAGGCGATAGCGAGTGTGCTGACGCCGCCGCACCGCTAACCGCGGCTGGAATGCGCGCCGGACTGGTACCGGCGCGCATTATTCTTCCGGCATCTCAAACTCGATCCCATCCTCCGTGTACGACATCTTGGCCGACTCGCCCGTGCATGCGCCCTGCGGCTCGTCCGCCACATAGCGGCATTCGCTTTCCACGCTGCCATCTTCCCGCCAGTGCCGGGTCCAGCCCTGGCGCTCGCCATCCACGTACTCGATCAACTGCCTCGGCTTGCCATCGGCATACCAGGAACGCAAGGCGCCCTCCTCGCGGCCGCCCGCGTTCCATAGTTTGTGCACGATCAATACGCCGGCCCGGCTGAAGCGTTGTTCGCTGCGCAACACAAAGTGATCGATGTGCGTGCGCTTGCTGGCGACTTTACCGTCCGGGTAATATTCGACGCTCTCGCCGACAGGCTTGCCGTCCACGTAGTTGGCAGTGCGCTGCACCTTGCCATCCGGAAAATATCCGATGCTGGGGCCCGTCATGACGCCGTTGTCATGCTGGCTGCGGCTTTCCACGGCGCCGTCCGGATAGAACCGCAGCAATTCGCCATCCGTCCTGCCCTTGACCTGGGTCGTGCGCGTTTTCAGCTTGCCGTCCTCGTCAAACGTTTCCATCACACCATCGGCGCGTGCGCCGTTGCGGTAGGTGCGCGACGCGATCTGCTTGCCATTCTGGTGAAAAGTCTGCTCCTCCCCGTCCTGCACGCCATTGCGCCACGTAATACGCATGGAAACCTTGCCGTCCGGGTAATACAGAGTCTGCACACCCTCCTGCACGCCGCGCCCATCCCGCTCCATCTGCATCTCGACTTGTCCATGCGGGTAATACATGCTGTAGTTGCCCACCAGCTTGCCGCGCAGGTAATCGGGAGCGTTGACGTGGCCAATCAGCCGCTTCGGTTCGCCTTCGCGCACATGATAGATTGCGACTTGCCAGGTGCCGGGCGTCTTGCCGGGCGGCAGCGGCAGGACCAGCGCATAGCGCGCCTCTTCCATCACCTCGCCGCGCGACAGGTTGTGGTTCAGGTAGAGCCGCGCCTTGCCGTCGGCACAGTGCGCATCGCAGCCGCGCAGCATGTGGATGACGGGAATGGCCTCGGCCTTGGTCCGCTCGGGCGCCGGGCAGGCGCGCAAACGCACGAGCAAGGGATTCCTGTCGCGTATCATGTTGGCCAGCTCGGCCTTCATGACGCCATACTGTTCCTCGTTCAGTCCGACCGACGCCGCATCCATGCGCAGCTGCCTGCCGCCGCAGCCCGTGTCCTCGTCCACGGTCAGGATATCGCCGCCGCCGGGCGCGGCCGTGATCGCCGTGACCACTTGCCGCTGCACGATCTCGGCATGGGCCAGCGCCGGCAACAGCAGCATGGCGCCAAGCAGGCGTTTCAATTCAGTGCGCGCCATGCTTGCTCCTTTCATAATGTTTCCGGAGATGGCTGCGCCACTCCGCATTTGCCCTGGGCCTTGCCGGCCACGTACAGGCATTCGCTTTTCACGCTGCCATCGTCATGCCATGCGCGGATCGTCCCCTGCAGGCGCTCCTGTGGATCCCACGCTTCTTCAAGGATCAGCACGCCCTGCTCATTGAAGCTGCGGGCGCTGCGCCGCTTGCCGTCATCGCCGTATGTGAGCTTGCTGGCCAGTTTTCCATTCGGGTGATATTCTAGAGCATCGCCGGTGGCCTTATCATTGACTCGCGTGACCGTGCTGCGTACGCTGCCATCGGGATAGTATTCGGTGCACAGGCCGTTGAGCATGCCATCGCCGGCCTGCGCGCGGCTGGCAACCTTGCCATCAGGGAAAAAGGTAATGATTTCACCGTCCAGCTTGCCGTTCCGCAAGGTTTGGCGCGCAACCAGATTGCCATCCTCGTCAAACGCCTCGAACGGCCCGTCGACCTGCATGCCGTCGCGGTAGGTGAACGCTTCCAAAAGCTTCCCCGTAGCATGAAACGTTTCATGCACGCCCTCTTGCAGACCGTGACGCCATGCACCGCGTGTTTCCGGGAGACCATCGGGATAGAAGCTGCTGCTCAAGCCATCCTTGCGGCCCTGCGCATCCAGTCCCACCTGCTTTTCGATCTTGCCATCGTCGTAATAGGCGGTATAGCCGCCCACCGGCTTGCCCGACACAAAATCGGCCGCATCGAACTGGGCCGACATGCGCGGTTTCTGCTCATCCACTGCGTGAACAATCTCCACCTGCCACGCACCGGATAATTTTCCTGGCGGAAGGGGCAACACCAGCATATAAGGTGCCAGCCGTTTTTCTTGCGGGACCAGATGTTCATCCAGGTACAGGCGCGCCTTGCCGTCGGCGCAAGCACCGGGCTGGCAAGCCGACAGCTTGCGCACCAGCGGAAGGGCCGCATCGCCCGTCGCGCCCACCACCGGGCACCGGGCCAATGTGACGAGCATCGGCGTCTTGTCGCGGATACGCCTGGCCAGCGTGGCCCTCAACGCCGCATACGCGTCCCCCTTCGCCAGCTCCCCTTCCTCCATGCGCAGCTGCCTGCCGCCGCAGCCCGTGTCCTCGTCCACGGTCAGGATATCGCCGCCGCCGGGTGCGGCCGTGATCGCCGTGACCACTTGCCGCTGCACGATTTCCGCATGGACCAGCGCCGGCAACAGCAGCATGGCGCCAAACAAATGTTTCAAAGTGCGCGCCATGCTTGCTCCTTGCGCTGCAGTTCGGGCGCTGGCGGCGCTTCGCCGCAGTCACCCTGGGCCTTGCCGGCCAGATACTGGCACTCGCCCTTCAAGCTGCCATCCTCGTGCCAGCTGCGGCTCCAGCCGTCGCGCCGGTCGTTCACGTACTCGATGGCTTGCTCGGGCTTGCCATTTTCATACCACGAGCGCGACGTGCCCTGCTCGCGCAATTGCGCATCCCACCGTCTTTCCAGTACCAGCACGCCCTGGGGGCTGTAGCGCCGGACGCTCAGCAGCCCGCCTTCGTCGCCATATTGCTGGCGGGATTGCACCTTGCCGTCGGGATAGAACTCCAGCGCCTCCCCTACGGGCAAATCGTTGACCTGCGTCATGGTGGCGCGCACGGCGCCATCGGGATAGTATTCCGCGCTGCGGCCATTGAACTTGCCCTTGCTCACTTGCGTGCGGCCGGCTACTTTTCCATCCGGGAAATACGAGAGCAGTTCGCCTTCCATGCGGCCATCGCGCAGCACGTAACTGGTGCTCAGCTTGCCATTCGCGTCAAACGTCTGCACAGGGCCGTCCACGCGCTGTCCGTTGCGGTACACGCTGGCCTCGCGCAGCTGGCCCGTGGCGTGATATTGCTGGTGCGTGCCTTCCGGCAAACCATGGCGCCAGTTGCCACGCGATTCCAGGCTGCCATCCGCACGATACAGGCTGGTGACGCCATCCTGCCGTCCCTGCCCATCCTGCGCCACCTGTTTCTCGATCTTTCCATCCGGGTAATACGTGACATAGCCGCCTACCAGCTCGCCCTGCGCATAGTCGGCGCGGTTGACCTGGCCCGACAGGCGCAGCTTGCCGCCCGCCACGCTGACAATCTCCACCTTCCACGTGCGCGGCAGCTTGCCTTTCGGCAAGGGCAACAGCAGCACGTTGGGCGCGTTTTCCTGCTCGATGGGGTAGAAACGCTCGTGCAGGTACAGTCGCGCCCGGCCATCGGCACAGGCGGCCGGCGTGCAGGCGGCGATCTGGCGCACGATGGGCACGCTCGCATCCTCCGGGCATTTTTTCACGGTGACGAGCATGGGCGTCCTGGCGCGCATGCGTTCAGCCAGCCGGACTTTCAGCGCCTCGTACGGCGCCTCGTCGAGGTTCACCGAGCGCGCATCCATGCGTATCTGCTTGCCGCCGCAGGCCGTCGTGCCGGCAATAGTGAACACATCGCCGCCTTCGCTATCCGGCTCGCTGGCCATCGCCGTCACCACCAGACGCTGCACGATTTCCGCCTGCGCCATGGCTGAATACAGCAAGGAAGCGCCCAGCACGGCGCATATCGTCTTGATTTTCATGCTATTCCTCTAATTTTCCGCCGTGACGGCTATACCGCCCGGCACGAAGCTGACCCGGCCATCGCGGTAACGCACCAGCACCACCACCTTGACATCCATCAATTGACCGTGCTGCACGGCCGGCAGATAGGTCCAGCGCTGCACGCTATCGAGCAGCGCCTTGTTGAGCATGGGTTCCATCGGCAATTCCGCTGTCGCAAGCGTCAGGCTGCCGTCGGCGGCAATCGACAGGATCAAGCGGTTTTCGCCCGTCGCGTGCTTTGCATCAAGCACGCCGTAGTCGACCGTCGTCATCGTCTCGCGCTGCACGCCGCCGACCTGGTCACGCAGCGGCGGCATGGCCTGGAGTTTTTGCGCCAGCAGCGCGCCATCGGCCAGCGTCTTGTCCCAGCGTTTCTGGTAGGCGCCCGGTTGCGCCAGGCGCAACACCCGGGCGGTCAGGTCCATGCGCTGCATCGTGCGCGCGACGCCATTGTCGGCCGGCTCGCCCGGGTCGGCCGGCAAGGCGTTCTGCACGGCATAACGGTAAGCCGTCAGGCGCGCCAGCGCCACCAGATTGACGGCGTCGCGCTCGTCGCCGCCGCGCAGCTGTGCAGCAGCCGCGATGCCCAGCCAGGCCGTGCCATCGGTCGGGCGCGCCCACACGGCTTGCTCGAAGTACTGGCGCGCCGCCTGCGGTTCGTTCACGCTCAGGTGCATGCGGCCCATGGCCGCCGCCACCAGATGGTCGCGCGGGTTGGCTTGCAGCAGATCAAGATAGTTGGCGACCAGCGCCGGCTGATAGCCGGGCACCCAGCCCAGGCCTTCCAGCAACGAAGCGCGCAGCTGTGCCTGCGTGCGGTCGCCGCCGTAGCCGGACTGCTTTTCTTCGCCGGCCCGGTACAGCAGTTGCAAGCCGCGCGTGACGGCGTCATCGTCGCCCTTGCTGACGGCTTGCGACAGGCTGCGCACGGCCTTGCGCGCATCGGACGGCTGGAAACCTGCCGCCTTGCGCGGGCGCCAGCGAAATACTTCCAGGCCGGCCGCCTGGTCGGCTTGCGCCTGCAAGTTGGCCTTGTCCTTGACTTCATCGGACGACGAGGTCCAGGCCGTAAAGCCGATCAGGAACAGCACGATCAAGAGCACCACCACGGCCCAGCCCTTGCCCGTGATGCCGCCGCCCGCGTTGCCCGCCACATTGCCGGCCACATTGCCGGCCACATTGCCGGCCCAATTCGCAGCGGGAATGGCGACGGGCGCCTGCCCCGGCGCCGTGCGGCGCGCGCTGCGCTGCTGCGGCGGCTGTTGCAATTGCATCTGCTGCGCCTGCACGGACGCTTGCGCGGCCGCACCGATGACCTTGTCGCGCGCGCAGGCCGCGCAGCCCAGGCCCGCAAAATGCTGGTGTTCGGGATGCGCGGTACACACGACGAGCTTGCCCCCGCTGCGCTGCGCATAGCCGCGCAGCAACTGCGCCCAGTCGGCCGCCGCGGGCCGCTGGGGTTTCGGCGACTGGGAAAACGCGCGGTCGAACATGGCCCGCAATTCGGGCGGCATCAGCGCATGGCCGCTGGTGGCGTTCGGCGCCAGCTGCTTGTGGCGCTTCACGCCATATGCATAGCATCCGTCGCGGATGCGCCCGGGAATATCGGTCGCCACTTGCGCATTGCCGGGCCGCCCGCTGTACGGGTGGATGCCGAAGTTGAGCAACTGAAAGATGATGACGGCCAGAGCGAAGCGGTCTTGCGCCATTTCCGTGCCCGGCGGCATGCCCTTGCGCTGGAATTCCGGCGCCAGGTAGTCGGCCGTGAATTGCTCGGCAGGAAATCGCTCCGCATGGCCCTGGATGCTGAAACCGTCGCAATCGAGCATGGCGATGTACAGCGAATCGCGGTAAAAGCGCAGGTTCACGGGTTTCAGATCGACCACGTAATGCTGCTGCTGGTGCAGCGCATCGATGACGGCGGCCAGGTTGGCGGCCAGGGTCAGCTTGGGACCGAGTCCCGTGGGCAAGCCTGCCGCGCGCGCTTGCCGCTCCTGCATGATCTGTTCCAGCTCGGCCGTCTGCGCCATGTCCAGCAAGGGCATGACGAAACCGGCAAAGCCGCCCTGGCCATCGAACACGGCCGCTTGCGGCCAGGCGATCTGGACGTAGCGCTTGCCGTTTTCCACTTGATCGGGCAGCTCGGGCGACAATTCCAGCATCGCTTCGAGCTTGCGCCGGTTGGCGGCCCGGTCCAGGTGCGGGTGGTACAGCTTGGCAACCTGCGCGGGTGCGCCGGGCAGCAGGTACACGCTGCCCGCGCCGCCGCTCTTGACGAGTTTGCCCAAGATCAAACTGCGGACTTTATCCAGCCAAATTTTTCCACCCGGACTCAGGCCGGGTGTCACGCCTTGCTTCCGGCTCATGCGCGCAAGGCCAGCAGCAGGGTCTTGTCGTCGCCCGTGATCTGGTGCGTGCGCGGGTCGGCCAGGGTGGACGCCAGCGCCGTATTGCCCAGTTCGATACTTGCGACCGTGCGCAGATAGCCTTGCACGGCATCCATGAACGGCGCGTACAGGCCACCATTGTTCTTGCTCATGGCAAAGGGCATGCAGCCATCCGACATCAGCACCACGCCGCGCGCGGACCGGGGAATCGGCAACAGGCGCAGCTGTTCGCGCCAGCGCTCGCCCGACAGAAAATAGGTTTCGTTGGCGTATTCGCCGTTGGCGGGCAACGAGATCAGTTCTCCGCCATCGCCCAGTTGCGCCACGCCCAGGCCGTCGCCCAGGTGGAAGAAGAAGCCAGCATCTTGCCCCATGACCACGCCGATGACGGTGGCAGCGTAGTCGTCGAGGGTGGCGTTGGCGGCGCGGGCGATGTCGTCCAGGGCGGCGCGGATCTGCGCCAGGGTGGCCGCCAGCGCGCCGTCATGCAAATCCTGCACGGTGGCGCCCTGCTCCAGCCGTCCGGCCAGCGCTTGCACGGTTTGCGTTGCGACAAACTGCGCGCCCTGCTCACTGAGCCTGGCCGAACCGGCGCCATCGCAGACGATGGCGACCAGCACGCCATTCACGACGGCGTGCGCGTGCGCATCCTGGCAAGCGATGTCTTTATCCAGGTGCGCCTTGCCCGTGACGGAGGCGCCGAACACGCGCCAGATATTCTGTACTGCAGTCATGGATCAGCGGGCTTTCACGTATTCACGACCGACCAGCCGTCCGTCGAGGCCAGCTGGGCCTGCGCACCGGGACGCGATTGCGACACCACTTGCATGCTGGCGCTCAGCCACAGGAACAGTTCGCGGAACTGCAAGCCTTTCAGCTGCTTCACGCCCCGTTCGCCACGGCTGGAGAATTCGCCCAGGGAATCGATATTCGCATGGTCGCCCACGGCGATGGGGAAGATCGCCACTTTATTCGCCTGCTCGGCCGCGCGCGCCTGTTCGGCGCCATGCTGCCAGCGGTCCGTCGGTTCGCCGTCGGACATCAAAAACAGCCACGGCCGCGTGTACGCCACGCCTGCCTGGCGGAAACGCTGCTTTTCCTGCTCGATTTCCGCCAGCGCCAGCTCCACGGCCGCGCCGGTCGGCGTGGTGCCGTTCGCTTCAAGACGAGGCGCCGTGAAATCCATGGCGTCGCACCAGTTGCTGGCGACGACCGCCTCGTCGTGCGCGCCATACTGAATCACCAGGATGCGCACGCGCTTGGCGGCGATCACGTCGGATTTGAGTTCCTGTTCCAGCAAGGCCAGGCCTTCGTTGAGCAGCGAGACGGGTTCGCCATCCATGCTGCCGGAGCAGTCCAGCACGAGCACCAGCGGCGTGCGTTGTTCGGTATTGTCGACCAGGGCGACGTCGGGGATCATTATGGAAGTCATGTAATTTTGATAGAGTTGCGAAATAGCTTAGGGCCGAAGCTTACCCTATGGATATGTTTTCCATGCGTCCGATTGCTTCAGATTTCACCATGCGGCATCAAACACCTGACAAAACCTCTGGCTTGCAATAAAAATAACAAGCTCGTACACTGCGCCATTCTGCTCCGACTCTGGCGGCCATCCATTTACTGACGTTTTGGAAAAATTATGCAACTGCACCCTGAAATGGACTATGTCGGCTTTTGGCCGCGCGTTGGCGCGACGTTGATCGACACCTTTCTCTTGCTGATTTTTATCATACCGATGTTGATTGCCATATATGGCGAAAGCTACTTTTTGACCGATTCCTTTTTCCGTGGCCCGGCCCACTTCATGATTTCATGTGTCATGCCGCCACTGATTCAATTGGGGTTTTGGATGACCCTGTCTACAACTCCTGGCAAGATGGCCATCGGCGCGATCATTGTCGATGCGAAAACGGGCGGCAAACCGTCTGCCAGCCAGTGTGTCAAACGTTGTCTCAGTGCTTACCTGTCGGCACTGCCGTTTTACCTGGGATTCCTTTGGGTCGCCAGGGACCCGCGCAAGCAGGGATGGCACGACAAGATCGCTGGTACGGTTGTGATACGGCGCAAGACAACGGCAGTGCCGGCCACCCTGCAATAAGCAAACTGGATGATGATACCGATCGCCAGCCTGGAAGAGCTGGAAGAATTCCTGGGAGAAAAACTGGACCAGTTCGATGCTGGGCCGCCGATCGCCCATCCGGGGCTGCGGCTGTCGCAGGTGTGCAGGCAGGTGGCGCTGGACATCCGCAACGGCAACGCCACTGCCGTGCGCGTCGCCGTCCTGATATTGACAAAGGATCCTGGCATGCCCTTTGGCAAGCTCCTCAAGAGCGGTTTCGCCAGGGCGTTAAGGCAACGTGCCGACCTGCTGTCCGAGATGCAACGACGTGGCTTGATCGCGAAAACCGTTGCGTTGCTGGAACTCGAATTCTGTCCGCGAGAAACGGAAGATTATTGCAAATTAATCAAAAAATTTGATCCGGGCGAGTTGCTCGCGAGGATAGGGGATGTCCGCGTCACGGACGCGAAATCGCGCATGTTGCTGCAAAGCCTGATAGCCGACGGTGCGCGACGTACAGCCGCAAGTTAGCAGCACTATTCCCAGATGATTTCCAAGGGCACGCCCGGCTCCAGCTCCGCCTCCTTGCCGGAAAGCGGATATTTTCGATGCCCCAGCGAGTATTTGGTCACGAAGACCTTGTAGCTGCCATCGTGAAGAAAATGCACGACGAACCGGCCCGCATCGGCGGGAGCATACTTCGGCACCGGCACGGTTTGCTCCACGCGGATATCCTTGCCGTTCTTGATGGTATGCATGACGATATTTGCCGTCATTCCCGCTTGCCACACGCGGGGAATGGACAGGCAGCACGTCAATCCGCCGCCGCCCTGGCCCGCGTCCAGATAGCCCGCCCCCGCAGTGGCGCCGTTCTGCAAGGTCACCTCATAGCTTCCCACCCCGTGATCGGTATGGTTGTAGCCGCTCAAATTCACCGTCAGTTCCCGGCTTTCCTTGCCCTGCGCGGCATGCGGCAAGGCCGTGAACAGCCACAGGAAGCCGATCAGCACCGCTTTCCTCGAAAAAAGATTCTTGAGCATGGGATACCCTCGGCAATCGCGTATGAATGACGCTGTCAATTCTGCATTGTTGTCGCGCCTCGACGATTGCCTATTTTGCCGCCTGCGCATCCCACAACGGCGTGCCCGCCTCCCAGACGGTATTCGGCAAGGCGTGCAAAGCGTCGTAAAAGGCGTCCAGCGAGGCGGGCGGATTTTTCATCAGGGTCACGAACTGCGGCTGTTCCATCGCCTTGCCCGACGTGTAGAGCGCCAGCAGCACATATTGCGTCTGCCGGTCGAGGTCATCGATTCCCGCATCGAGCGCGCGCTGCTGGTATTTGGCAACGAAGGCATTGAGCACGCGCGGCGGCGTGTCATTCGTTTCATCCGTGATCACGCGCCGCAGATGGCTGACCAGGTTGGCGGTATCGGCAGGCTTGACCTTGACCTGCCGCGCACCGCTGGAGGCTTGCGGCGCCGCCTTGTCGGCAGCCTGCGCCATGGGGTTGCCACCGATAAACGCCAGCGCCGCGCACAGGACCAGCGCCGGGAACGTCGTCGGGTAAGGCTTGCTTGGTTGCATAAGAACTTTCGCTAAGTGAGTGGCATGCGACTCCCGCCCCATACCTGGAGTTTATATTTTTGACAATTTTTTATTGTATCGGGGAATTTTTTATCCAGGAGCACGATTGCATCGGCAGCGCCGCATTGCGGTGGCGCCACGTATGTACTATCTTGATAGTTGCCCAGGACAGAAGGCAGCGACCCGCCCCTCCTCACAAAGGTGGGGCGGATCGCTGCGCAACACCGCCCTTACCCAGTTCCGCACCTGCACGCCTGCGGCACACTGATGTAATCAGGATTGGGGGCAAGCATGCACACAGGGACAGTCACCGCGGATGTGGGCAAACTGATCGGCGCCATGTACGACTCGGCCTGCGGCACGGGCGACTGGCCGCAGCTCGACAACGCTGGACTGAACGGCCAGCAATGGCAGGAACTCCTGCCGCATCTGCAACGCGCGCTGTGCCTGCAGCAACGCTTGCGCGAGGCGCAACTGGCCAGCCACTGCGCGCTGGCGGCGCTCGATGCCATGGGCGCGGCCGTGCTGGTGCTCGATGGCAACCTCGCCTTGCGTTTCGCCACCCCCGCCGGACACGCCCTGCATGCGGCGCAACTGGAACACGCGGCCCCGCCCGCCCTGGTGCGCGCCGTGCGCCTGGTGATCGCCAGCGCCGGTGGCGCTACGCAATGCCAGTCGCTGCGCCTGCCGCGCAAGCAGCAAGCGCCGCTGGCCCTGACCGTCACCCCGCTTGCCGATTGCCAGCCCACCTGCGCCCTGCTGATCGCCCGCGACCCCACGAAAACGTGCACGTCCGTCCCTGCCTTGCGCCAACTGTTTGACTTGACGCAAGCCGAGGCGCAAGTGGGCAAGGCGCTGGCGCAGGGGGCCACCATCGAAGAAATCGCCGCGCAGGGCGGCATCAGCGTCAACACCGTCAAGACGCACCTGCACCACGCCTATTTAAAGACGGATACGCGGCGCCAGGGCGAGCTGATCGCCCTGATCCACGGCGCCACGGCGCACCTGGCCGTACTCGATGCATGAGGCCGTGTCATCCGATCGGATGATGCGCGCTGCATATTGCCTGCCTACACTGGCAAGACCGGCAGCCCGCGCCTTGCCAGTGTGACAGCAGCGCTTGCGGACCAGCCGGTGCGGTTTCCCTGTCACCCACATCAACATCGCCGCGCCGGCAGCGGGACGGCACCACAGTTCAAGGATGGGTAAAAAAATGAAAACATGGATCTTGGCCGGCACCCTGGGCGTCTGCGCCCTGCTGGCAAATGCGCAAACACTCCCCGACAGCCAGACCGTCGTCGTTCCCGGCGGACGCATGCACACGATCGAATTGCCGGCACACAGACATTTCATGAGTGCGGAAAGGTTTGCCCCGTTCCGCGGCGGCTATGAATTGTCGAACGGACAAGTGCTCTACCTGCGCAATGCGGGCAACATCGGCGCCATCATGTATGCGCGCATCGATGACCAGGAAGAACACCGCATCGTCGCCACCGGCAGCGACAGCTTCGTGGCGCTCGACCAGCAACTGGCCATGCGCATCGACTTGCGCGACGACGGCAGCGTGGGCGGCGAAGTGCTGATGCGGGTACCGGCCGAAAAACTGGCCAGCGGCGAGCTTGTGCCCGCCCATGTGCAAAGCATGAGCCTGGCATCGCGTTAGGGCGGCAAGCCGCATGCCGCATGGGTGACAGCCATGAGCAAACAGTATTCTGTGCAACAGCAAAACGCGCTGACCCAGGCCGCCATCAAGCAGACGGCGGCCTGGTGGCGCGCCCGTCCCCTGCCCGACGCCTTGCGCCAGTGCGCCGCCAGCCATGGCGTGGCGCTGGGCACGGCCCTCATGCTCGACCTGAAACTGGCCTGCCCCGGCATGCCCGCCGTGTACGGCAAGCTGCTGAGCGCCGATGGCCACTTCATTCATTTCGAGATGGACCTCGACGACGACTTGCGCCCCCTGCCCGGCAGCGTGGCGTGGGACGACATCAGCGCCGGCTACGACCTGGCCGCGCACAAACGGGGCACGGGCGTGGGCTATGGTGTGCTGTGCAAGAAAGTGTTGCAGGAATTGAATCGCGGCGCGTGCTAGCGGAACCGCCCTTGGCGCATGCTATGATCGGCGCCCCGTTCATGAGATAAATGGCAACGCTACATGCAGCATCCATTCGGCAACAACCCGATCCCGGCGCTGCTGCGCCGCGTCCTGCGCCTGCTGGCCTGGCCCTTGCTGGCCCTCGTCAGCGCCGCCTGCACCAGCACCACGCGCCATCCTGCCAGCGAGCCCACGCAAGTCATCCTGCGCTTTACCTTTGACGATGGCAAGCCGATGCGGCATGAAGATCACATGGTCATGGCGCGCCAGGAAACGTATATCAAGTACTGCAGCAAGATAGGCAGCACCAGTGTCTGCGATGTCGGCATCGATATACTGTATGCAAGCGCCGACGCGCCGCTCGATGCAACTGGCGAAGTGCGCGTCACCCTGCGTTCGACCGGCCCCATCGGCGACCTGCCGACCGAACGTTGCATCAATGGCAAGTCCTACCTCTTTAATTCCGGCGACTGGATACGCGGTCCGTTTCACCAAGGGCAGGTGATCGAGATCCGCTACAAGATAAGTCCATTGAAGATGGCATGCCCGAGGTCGGAGAGCGCGCCGCCGTGGTGGGACAAGGATTAAGCTAGCCAGCCGGGACCGGCTGGCTTGGCGCTTACTGCAGCTCGAACTCCGCCGGAGCCAAGCCCAGCTCGCGCGCGATCTTGCCGGCCACGCGCTGCTCGTTGGCATCGAAATTGCCGTCCGACGAGGCGACGGCGATGATCATGCGCACCAGCAGGCGCGACGCCTCCACATTCGACTTCATCTTGCCCAGCGCCTGATACGCCTTGGCTTCGCCGATATCCTTGTCGAACTCCAGCTGGCCGACATATTCCTGGAAAGCCTTGATCACATCCGTGGTGGTAAACACGGACAGCGCGTCATTGCTTTCAATAAACTTCACCATCTTCTGCTTCTCTTCCGCACTGACGCTGCCGTCCGCCATGGCGATCAGGGCCGAGCCCGCCATCGCGGCGTTCAGAAAATCCTTGTTCTTGTACTTCAGTGCCTCGGTTTTCAGTTCGCTGGCTTTGGTCTTCAGTTTGGACAGAAAGGAATCGAAACTCATGGTGTACCTCCGGTTTGGTTGGTGCATATCGAGCGGCAAGACATGCCGCCACCAGGGATAGTTGAGGGTGCAAGCTTGAAATACAAGCAAGGCACGAGCAACAAGCACGCCACTGAGCGCGCCGCGTTTGCAGATATCCATGCCTTGCCCTGAAAAACAACTGCAATCCAACACCAATTGAGCCACACGCAACGTTAAATAATTTGCAGTTGAAAAATAAGTAACTTCATGGCAGCATGGAATTACATTTTCTTTACTGCAAGGTTGTGATGGACAAGCAATTGCTGTTGATTTGCGCACTGACGTTCATCATCCACATCATCGGCACCCTCGCCTATTCCGTGCGCATCGCCGGCATCCGCACGCGGCGCATCGCCGTATCCCTGGCCCTGTTCAGCATTTTGATGCTGCTGTCGCGCACCTCGAATTCCTTCCTCGGGCCATTCCTCGCCAAGCGCGTGGAAACGGGCATAGACCAGCACGTGGCCGCCAGCACGCTATTGGTAGACTTCCGCTGGCTGCTGTTCTCCGCCAGTCTGGCGACCTTACTGGGCGCGATACTGATCCCCACCTTCCAGCGCGCCTTTTGCCGCGCCGTCGAACATTTCCAGGTGCACAGGTCCGTGCCGAAACTGCTGCTGCACGCCGTCTTCAAGGGTGGCTTGTCCTACCTCAAGACCTCCGCCAGCCTGCCCAAGCCCGCCAACGTCACGGGCCTGCGCGAAAAATCCGGCGTCTCCGTCTCCATGACGGCCATGAACGTCATCGCCACGGCCCTGTGGACGGTGGGCGTCATCGCGGCGTTGTACGCGGGCGTGCTGGACCCGAGCGTGCGCGTCACCTCCAGCACCCTGTCCTCCATCATCAACGGCGGCGCCACCATCATGATGGCCGTCTTCATCGACCCGCACATGTCGGGCATGACGGATGACGTCATCGAAGGCAAGATCGAAGAATCGCAATTCCGACGGGCGGTGGTGTGGCTGGTGGGGAGCCGGCTGGCGGGGACGCTGATTGCGCAGTTTTTATTGGTGCCGTCGGCGGTAGTGATTGTGGGGGTGGCTAATAAGTTGTAAACGCAATTTTCAGAAATGAAATTTTATTAAAGAAATTTAAAGGCAAACATGAAGGTTTTTCTTAGCTGGTCAGGCATAACAAGCCATAAGACTGCCATAATTTTTAGAGATTGGTTACCATCAGTCATTCAGTCCATAGTCCCTTATGTTTCTTCTGAGGATATTGACAAGGGTGCGAGGTGGAGCACGGACATTGCTCAAGAATTAGAGGATTCCAGTTTTGGGATATTATGCGTAACAAAAGAAAATGTTCATGCTCCATGGCTAACATTTGAAGCAGGGGCGCTATCAAAAACAATGGAAAAGGCCTCTGTTAGCCCTTTCTTATTCGACATAAAACGGTCAGAAGTTAGCGGCCCAATTCTGCAATTCCAGTCGACAATTTTCGAAAAAGAAGATATCAGGAAGTTAATATCATCATTAAATAGAGCGTGTGCTACTGAAAATTTAAGCGAAGAACGGCTAGAAAAAGCATTCTCAGTATGGTACCCAACACTTGAAGAACAACTTAATTCGCTACACAAAATTAATATTGAATCGTCATTCAATGAAGAAAAAGAAGAAATCATTGATACGACAGGGAAAATACTAGAAGAAATATTGGATTTAACAAGAAGCAATCAAAAACTCTTAAGAAATCCCGATGGAGAATTCACTAAAGAAGTCGAATCCATAAGAATTGCTGTAGAAAAAGTGGCAAAGCGAATGGATTTTGATGGAGAGCCACGGAGAATGAGGAAAAATCGCAGATTTCATCCGATGTTCTTTGAGGAATTATTAAACAATAGCCATACGTTCCTGGACAAATTCACTGGATTTCAGATTGCAATAAGTTTATTAAAAGAAGATTTCCCCTGGCTTTACGATTCTGGAATGGAAACCTTAAAAAGTCTTCGTAGTTTAACTCTATCAAGAGAGAAAAAAGAAAGAACAATAGAAAAATTTTCTCAGTTAGTAAGTTTTACCCTTGAAAATCCAATGATGAGAGATATCTATTCCCCAGACAAGGATATATGGATGATGGGCCGAGAACTTCCATATTTTTTACGCGCATTAATTGAAAGAGATAATTTCTGAACGTGCAATACAATAAAATTATGTTACTCAATAAAAATATTTAAATCATTGAATGATGGAAAATAAAAAGCCGCTGTCTCCCGACAGCGGCTTTCTCATTTCTACCCCAGCAGCAACGCCTTGAACTCCAGCGCTGCCCTGCAAGCGAACTAATTACCCCACAAACTTCCGTGCATTTCTGAACATGCGCATCCACGGCGAATCCTCGCCCCATGCTTCAGGGTGGTAGGACTGTTGCACGCTGCGGAACACGCGCTCCGCGTGCGGCATCAGCACGGTGAAGCGGCCGTCTGGCGTGGTGACGGAGGTGATGCCTTCCGGCGAGCCGTTCGGGTTGTACGGATACGCTTCCGTGGCGGCGCCCTTGTTGTCGACGAAGCGCATGGCTTTGGTGACCTGGGTGATGTCGCCCGTTTGCGAGAAGTCGGCGTAGCCTTCGCCGTGGGCGATGGCGATGCCGGCCTGGGTGCCGGCCATGCCATTGAAGAAGATCGATGGGGAATCCATCACTTCGACCATGGCAAAGCGGCCTTCGAATTTCTCCGACTTGTTGCGCGTGAACTTGGGCCAGGCGTGGGCGCCGGGGATGATGGATTTCAAGTTGCTCATCATCTGGCAGCCGTTGCAGATGCCGAGGCCGAAGCTGTCCGTGCGGTTGAAGAAGCGCGCGAACTGTTCCGCCAGGCTGGCGTTGAACAAAATCGTCTTCGCCCAGCCTTCGCCCGCGCCCAGCACGTCGCCGTACGAGAAACCGCCCACGGCGATGACGCCCTGGAAGTCGTCCAGTTTCACGCGGCCCGCAATCAGGTCGCTCATGTGCACGTCGACGGCCGTGAAGCCTGCCTGGTGCATCACGTACGCCGTCTCGATGTGCGAGTTGACGCCCTGCTCGCGCAGGATGGCGACGCGCGGACGCACGCCCGTGGCGATGAATGGCGCGGCGATGTTGTCGTTCTGGTCGAAGGTGACGATAGGCGACATGCCCGGATCTTGCACGTCCAGCAGGCGGTCGTACTCGGCGTCCGCGCAGGCCGGATTGTCGCGCAGGCGGGCGATGCGCCAGCTCGTTTCGCTCCACAGGCGGTGCAGGTCGGCGCGCGGCTGGGTGTAGATCAGCTTGGCGTCGCGCGTGAATTCGATCACGTCGCGGTCGTTCAATTTGCCGATGATATGGCTGCAGGCGCCCAGGTTGAAGGTGCGCAGCACGTCCATGACGAGCGATTTTTCTTCCGCGCGCACCTGGATCACAGCACCCAGCTCTTCGCTGAACAGGGCGCGCAGGGTCAGTTCGTTGCGGCGTTCCGCTACCTGGCCCGTCCAGTTCTTGGCGTCGCCCCAGTCGCTCGAGTGCTCGCCTTCCATGGTCAGCATGTCCAGGTTGACGGACATGCCCGTGTGGCCGGCGAAGGCCATTTCCGTCAGGGTGGCGTACAGGCCGCCGTCCGAACGGTCATGGTAGGCCAGCAGCTTGTCGTCGCTGTTGAGCTTTTGAATGGCGGCGAAGAAGCCTTTCAAGTCTTCCGCGCTGTCCACGTCCGGCGTTTCATTGCCCAGCTGGCCCATGACTTGCGCCAGCGCCGAGGCGCCCAGGCGGTTCTTGCCGCGGCCCAGGTCGATCAAGATCAAGGACGTGTCGCCCTTGTCCGTCTTCAGCTGCGGCGTGAGCGACTTGCGCACGTCCGTGACTGGCGCGAACGAGGAGACGATCAGGGACACGGGCGACGTGACGGATTTCGCCGCGCCCGTGCTCTCGTCTTTCCACGTCGTGCGCATCGACAGCGAATCCTTGCCGACGGGGATGCTGATGCCCAGCGCCGGGCACAGGTCCATGCCGACGGCTTTTACCGTGTCGTACAGGGCCGCGTCCTGGCCAGGCTGGCCGCAGGCGGCCATCCAGTTGGCGGACAGTTTGATGTCGGAGATGTCGCCGATGGCTGCTGCGGCGATGTTGGTGACGGCTTCGCCCACGGCCATGCGGCCCGAGGCGGCGGCGTCGATGACGGCCAGCGGCGTGCGTTCGCCCATGGCCATCGCTTCGCCCAGATAACCTTCAAAGCTCATGGTGGTGACGGCGCAATTGGCCACCGGCACTTGCCATGGTCCCACCATCTGGTCGCGCACGGTCATGCCGCCCACGCTGCGGTCGCCGATGGTGATCAGGAAGGATTTGTCGGCCACGGTCGGCAGCAGCAGCACTTTTTGCGCTACATCAACCAGGTCCATGCCCGTCAAGTCGATGGCCGGGAAATCGTTGGCCACGTGGACCACGTCGCGCTGCATCTTTGGCGGCTTGCCCAGCAAGACGTCCATCGGCATGTCGACCGGCTCGTTGCCCAGTTCCGGGTCGATCAGCTTCAATTGACGCTCTTCGGTGGCCACGCCCACGGCGGCGAACAGGCAGCGTTCGCGTTCGCACATGGCCTTGAACAGCGGCAGGCTTTCCGGCGCGATGGCCAGAACGTAGCGTTCCTGCGATTCATTGCTCCAGATTTCCTTCGGCGCCATGCCCGATTCTTCCAGCGGCACTTTGCGCAAGTCGAAAATCGCGCCGCGCTTGGCGTCGTTGGTGATTTCCGGGAAGGCGTTCGACAAGCCGCCCGCACCCACGTCGTGGATGGAGATGATCGGATTGTCCGCACCCATTTGCCAGCAGGCGTTGATGACTTCCTGGGCGCGGCGTTCCATTTCCGGATTGCCGCGCTGGACGGAGTCGAAGTCCAGGTCGGCCGTGTTGCTGCCGGTGGTCATCGACGAAGCGGCGCTGCCGCCCATGCCGATACGCATGCCCGGGCCACCCAGCTGCACCAGCAGGCTGCCGACGGGGATGTCGTTCTTGTGCGTGTGCTGCGCCGAGATATTGCCGATGCCGCCTGCGATCATGATCGGCTTGTGGTAGCCGAAGACGGCGTCTTTGTCCGTGCCGACGTTCTGTTCATACGTGCGGAAGTAGCCGCCCAGGACCGGACGGCCGAATTCGTTCGAGAACGCGGCGCCGCCCAATGGGCCTTCAATCATGATTTGCAGGGGCGAAGCGATGCGTTCCGGTTTGCCGTATTGATCTGCATCAGTACGCGCGGCCAATGGCGCCGTCACGGAAGCGGCCGTTTCCCAGCTGCGCACGGCATCCGGCAGCGACAAGTTCGATACGGTGAAACCCGTCAAACCGGCTTTCGGCTTGGCGCCGCGGCCCGTCGCGCCTTCGTCGCGGATCTCGCCGCCCGCGCCCGTGGAGGCGCCGGGGAATGGAGAAATCGCCGTCGGGTGGTTATGCGTTTCCACCTTCATCAGGGTGTGCGTCAATTCGTTTGACGCCGCATATTCGTGCTTGTCGCCGCGCGGGTAGAAGCGCGACACCGTGGCGCCTTCCATGATGGACGAGTTGTCGCTGTAGGCGACGACGGTGCCTTTCGGCTGCAGTTCATGCGTGTTCTTGATCATGCCGAACAGGGATTTCGGCTGCGCCACGCCGTCGATGGTCCAGTCGGCGTTGAAGATCTTGTGGCGGCAATGCTCGCTGTTCGCCTGCGCGAACATCATCAGTTCCACGTCCGTCGGGTTGCGGCCGGCCTTGGTGAAGGCGGCGTCCAGGTAGTCGATTTCGTCTTCCGACATCGCCAGGCCCAGTTCCGTGTTCGCCGTTTCCAAAGCAAGCTTGCCCTGCCCCAGCAAGTCGATCGATTCCAATGGACGTGCTTCCAGGGTGCGGAACAAGTCCTTGGCGTCGTCGGCGCTGCGCAGCACGGATTCCGTCATGCGGTCGTGCAGCAGGTCGGCCACGGCCTGTACCTGCTCGTCCGTCAGTTTGCCGGCGCCAATGGCGCTGCCCAGGATGCCCGATTTCAGGTTGATGCGGAAAGCGATGCCGCGTTCGACGCGCTTGATGTGCGCCATGCCGCAGTTGTGCGCGATGTCCGTGGCTTTCGAAGCCCACGGCGAAATCGTGCCGAAACGGGGGATGACGAAGAATTCTTCGGCAGCGCCTTCCGTATTGTCAGCCTGGGCCGGCTCGCCGTACGTCAGCAAGGCGCCAAGGCGCGTGCTGTCGTCGTTGGTGAGAGGCGCGCTGGCATCGATGAAATGGACATAGCGTGCTTGCACGGCAACAATCGCAGGCGAAACGGCTTGCAGTTGGCTTAACAGACGGTGGCTACGGAAATGGGACAGGGCATTGGAACCCGGCAGTATCAACATGATTGGAAGGTGGTTGATGCAGCGTGGCTGCGGGTTAAAGGTAGGTATGACAATATCTTTCGTACGGCAAATTTCCTTTGCGCGCATTATACCCGTTTTACCCCTGCCTTATGACCGGAACTTGGGCCTTTGCCACCCTTTTGCCCCGCACAGCGGCCATTTATGACGCGACAACAACACCGTCAGCCGACGATCAGGCGATCACGTAGCGGTTCTTGCCCTGCCGCTTGGCCAGGTACAGCGCCTCGTCGGCCAGCCGGTAGCTGTGGCCCAGCTCCTTGGCCCGGTCCAGCTCGGCCACGCCCACGCTGATCGACACAAACTGTGCCGCATGGAAAGCCTGACTGACGGCCTCGACCAGGGCGCCGGCAAAGGCGCGCGCAGCGTCGCGGTCGCCCGCGTAGACGATGCCGAACTCCTCGCCGCCCAGGCGCCCGCACAGATGGCCTTGCGCCTTGTCGGCGATGATGGCGGCCGTGCGCACCAGCACCTCGTCGCCCGCATCGTGGCCCTGCTGGTCGTTGATGATCTTGAAATCGTCGATATCGATCATCAGGAAGTACAGCATGCCGCCGTGCGGCGCGCCATGCATCTGCTGGGCGCGCTGCGTGAACATGCGGCGGTTGTTGAGGCCCGTCAAGCCGTCCTGGAAGGCCAGCCGCGTCAATTCCACCTTGGAGTGATAGTTGCGCAAGCGCAATAAACTGAAACTGACATTCAGCGCCAGACCGAACAGCACGCTGACGGCGATCATCAGCGGCGCCCAGGATTCGTCGGGCAAGCCCGCGTTCACCGGATACAGGCCGTGGCCCACGTTCCACCACACGCCGGCCACGACGGCCAGGTAACTGAGGCCGCCATTGAAGATCGAGGCGATGGCCAGGGTCATGAACACGCCCACGGGCAAGACCCAGAAGCTGGCGTGATGGACGGCGTCGGCCATGGTGCGCAAGCCGAAGGTCAGGGTCAGCACGGCGCAGGCGCCCGTAATGGTCAGCACGGGCAAGGTGGTGCAGCGGTAGCGCACGATCAGGCTCGTCAACATGCCCAGCAGCGCCAGCACGGCGTGCGAGAAGTTCGGATGATAGGGATCGGGCATCAGCAGCCAGGTCAGGCTGTAGGCGATGATGCCCAGCAGCTGCGTCACCATGCCGACCCGGTGCAATTCCGCGAAATACGTGTGCTGCTGCTCGCTGTTGCCGCCAAAAGCGAGGGGGACGGCAATGCGCCGCAGGGTACTCATGGAAGGAAGGCGCATCACGAAGGCTGGATTTTCTCTGGTAAAGGTAAAACGCCAGCGGTCACGTCACGGTGAAACTCTGCGTCTGCGCCACATCGCGCCTGCCTGCGGCTGATATATTAATACAAACAGAATACCCGCTCCCTGGCGCCTCCGCAAGACTCATGTGCATGCCGTCAGGCAATGACATAGCGGTTCTTGCCCTGGTGCTTGGCCTGGTACAGCGAGGCATCGGCCAGGCGGTAGCTGTGCGCCAGCTCCGTGTCGCAGGCCAGCTCGGCAATGCCCACGCTGATCGACACGGCCTGCCCCGGATTGAAGGCCAGGTAGACGGCATCGACGAGGCTGGCGGCGAACTGGCAGACGGCGCGCCGGTCGCCCGCGTAGACGATGCCGAACTCCTCGCCGCCCAGGCGTCCGCACAGGTGGCCGCCGCAGGCATCGGCGATGATGCCCGCCGTCTTGACCAGCACCACGTCACCCGCGTCATGGCCCAGGGTATCGTTGATTTTCTTGAAATTGTCGATATCGATCATCAGGAAGTACATCGGTTGCGGCCGCTGCTGCAATTGCTGCGTCAATTCCGTAAAGCGGCGGCGGTTGTTCAAGCCCGTCAAGCCATCCTGGTAGGCCAGGCGGGTCAGCGCCTCCCTGGCGCGGAAGTCGCGCAGGCGCAACAGATTAAAGCTGATGCTGAGGACCAGGCCGAACAGCATGCTGTAGACGATCAGCAAGTTCGCCCAGGCAGCATGCGCCATGGCGGGATCGATCGGGAAATGCCCGTAGCCCAGTATCAGCCAGACTGCCGCGGCAACGATGAGATACACGACGCAGCCATTGAAGATGGGCGCCGCCAGCAGCACCATGAACACGCCCACGGGCTGCATCCAGAATTCGGCCTGCCCCGCCGCCTCCGCCAGCAGGCGGAAGCAAAAGGCAATGGCGCACATGCCCACGGCGCCCCCCAGTTTCAGCACCCAGATGGCGCGCGCGGCCACATTGATGCCGATCGCCAGCACGATGCCGGCCAGCGCATACAGCAGCGCGCCCCTGTCGAGCGTATTTACATGCGGAATAAAAGCCCACACGAACAAGATACTGGCCAGGCCAAAGGACTCGCTGACGACGGCCATGCGGCGCAATTCGGGAAAATACTTCTCGGCATGCGCCCGTCCTCCGCCGAAAAGCAGGTGGTGCAGGGTTTGCCTGCGAGTGTCGGTCAAGTACATGGCGGCTTTCCAGGCGTGGTGTCAGGCATGAGCGAACGCAAAAGGTTGCTTTTAGGATACCCCGCGCCTGCCCTGCCCGCAAGCGCGCACGCCTGCCGTGTCGCGCCGCGCGCACTCGCCTGCATTTTGTTAGCGATTTGCACTGGCTTTGCAGTATGCTGACAAATAGTAATATTATTAGACCGTCGTACCATCGAGCCGCAGAGCCATACACAGATGAACGAGAGCTGAACAATGCCAGAAACTAGCGACTTATCTGTCCTGATCGTCGACCCGAACCCCAGCATGCGGGGCAATCTGCACAATATGCTGAACCAGGCGGCCATCACCAAGGTGGAATATGCCGTCAATTCCGGCACGGCCATCCGCTTGCTGACGAAGAAACCGTTCGACATCATCCTGTGCGAATACGATCTTGGTAGTGGCACGGATGGCCAGGATGGTCAGCAATTGCTGGAAGACTTGCGCCACCACAAGCTGATCGGCCTGTGGACGATCTTCATCATGCTGACTTCCGAAGCCATCCACAGCAAGGTGATCAGCGCGGCCGAACTGACCCCGTCCGACTACATATTAAAACCGTTCACCGTCGACGTGCTGAGCGGACGCATCGCGCGCGCCATCGAGCGGCGCGCCATGTTCCTGCCCACGTATCAACTGATCGACAAGGGCGACTTGCGCGAAGCCGTGAAAAGCTGCCGCGCGGCCGAGCTGCAGCATCCGCGCCTGGCGGCCGATTTCACCCGCCTGCGCGCCGAGCTGCACCTCACCCTGGGCGAATGGAAGGAAGCGGAGCAGCTGTACGCCGACATGCTGGCCACGCGGCCCATGGCCTGGGCCCACCTGGGACTGGCGCGCACCCTGTTCGAGCAGCAGCGCCACGAAGAGGCGCAGGATGCGCTGCTGGAACTGGTGGAAATCTATCCCCGCTTCATGGCCGCCTACGACTTGCTGGCGAAAAACCACGAAGCCATGGGCCAGCAGCTGCAGGCGAAGAAAATCCTCGAAGACGCGGTGGCCATCTCGCCGCACATGGTGCGCCGCCTGCGCCACCTTGGCGGCATCGCGTATGACACGGGAGACATCGGCGCGGCCGAACGGGCGTATAAGCAGGTCGTGACGAAAGCGAAGTACTCCGAATTCCGCGATCCGGAAGACCACGTCAACCTGGTGAAGACACTGGTGAAGAAAGGCGATGCGCCGCAGGCGAGCGGCGTGCTGCGCGACATGGAGCGCTCGCTGCGCGGCGGCGCCAACGTGGAAGCGTGCCGCGCCATCTCGGCCGCCATGCTGCATGAATTGTCGGGCAACGACATCGCCGCCGCCAGCGAACTGCAACTGGCCGCCGCCGCCCTGGATACGGCGCGGGGCCTGTCGACGCAACTGAAGGTGGGCCTCGTGCAAAGCTGCCTGAAGAACAACCTGGAACAGGCGGCGTCCGACGTCATGATGAAACTCGTCAACGAAGCGGACAGCGAGGTGACGATGGAAGCGGCCGTGGACGTGTTTGAAAAGGCGGGCCGCCATGATCTGGCGCAAGGCATGGGCCAGCAGATCACGAACCAGGTGCAGGAACTGATGCAGGATGCGGCCAGCAAGTCGGAAAGCGGAGAGCTCAAGGGCGCCGTCTTCGTGCTGCGCCAGGCCCTGCGCAAGACGCCTGGCAACCTGCCCGTGCTGTTCGCCTCCGTCGACGCCATCTTGCGCCAGCTCAATATGCTGGGCTGGGAAGCGCCGCTGGCCGAACAGGCGCAGCACCAGATGCAGGTGATCCGCAAGATCGACCCCAAGCATCCGAAACTGGAGTCGCTCAAGCAGCAGTATGCGGCCATGCAGCACAAATACGGTATTGCGACCTGAGTGGAGGGACGCGCTGCAAACCTGCTGTGCAGCCCACTCTCGGGTCGGCGTTGCTCACCGTACTAAAGTACGGCTGCGCTGCTCAACCCGACATTGGGCTTGCTCGCTACGGTTTTCAGAGGCGTCGTGACGTGCGTTGGCGTCAAAAACGCGCAGGTCGGATTAGCGAGCCGCGCGCTTCTTCGCGGCCATGTCCGGCGGCTTGTATCAAGGCTCTCCCCTGAGCGTGTAGACCGGCTTCTCGGATTCGCCTTTTTCCGCCATCGCAAGCACGCGCTGCAGTTCCTTGCGCTCGCTGCCCTCCTTGGCCGATGACACCAGGTTGCGCAGGATGGCGACATGCGCCGCCTGCAGCGCCTGCGCCGCGGGCACGGCGATGTCCGGTTTCACGCCGACATGCTCCCAGTTGGTTTTGGTGACGACATTGGTCGTGCGCGCGGTCGGGATCGAGACGATGATGTCCTGCCCCAGGTTGTACCAGCTCACGGGATTGGAGCCGCCGCCGGTGGTTTCCCCGACCACCGTGCCGCGCTTTTGCGCCTGGATGCCATAGGAAAAGTCCTCCCCGGCGGAAAACGTGCGGGCCGAGGTCAGCACGTACACGGGCTTGTCGTAACGCTGTGCGACCGTCTTCACGGTCCAGAACTGCCGCGTCAGACCGGTCGGGCGATCGTACATGTCGATCAGGTGACGCTCGTCGCCGAGCGGGAAGAAATGACTCATCAGGTAAGCCACGCTGGCCGGGCTGCCGCCGCCGTTGCGGCGCAGGTCGAGGATCAGCGCATCCGTCCCCGCCATGAGCGACATCGCTGCCGTGTACGCCGCGCCGACGTATTCCGGGCCGCCGAAGCCGCGCAGCTCGATATAGCCGACGTTGCCGGGAAGGCGTTCGATCTTCTCGATGTCGTAGCCGCGCCGCGCGGTCTGGTCGCGCCATTCGTCCGTCTTGGCGCGGCTAGGCAGCTCGGGGTTGGCGCTGCGCTCGCGAAGGCCTTCGTACACTGCAGTGCCGAAATGCAAGTCGCCGCTCAATTCCCGCAAGTCCTTTGCCAGCGCAGCACTGAACGCCTGGGTGGTGGCGGCGCTCGCATAGCCTCCTTCGGCATTTTTCCTGGCGATCGCAGTGCCGACCCGTTCGGCCACGGCCGGCTCGATGTAGTTCGCGTTCATTTTCGTGACCAGTGTCTGCACGATCGCCGCGCGGCCGGACACGTTCAACGCGGTGTCCGCCGCCGCAAAAGCCTGAAACGACACCAGCGTACCCAATACGACAGCTGCGACAAATTTCTTGCTACCTGACATACATTCCTCCAAGTTGGACTGCGAAGCGATTGATCGTTATGTAAAAAATACGCGTGATGCCCCCCCCCCGGGCGCGTCATCGAAGCGGCGCCTGGGCAGGCATGCCTGCATCATTCGGGTTGATCGTCCAGGTGTGGCCGTGCCTGCGCCGGAGCGGTATCCGGCTGCGGCCCGCCGTCGCGCAGGCGCTGCAAGTTGGCGTCGCGGATGCGCGCGCCGAAGGAGCGTGTCTCGAGTACGGCGATCGCCTGTCCGAGGCAGGCGGACAAGGGAAACGCCAGTTCCGCATCGAGGCTGTCGGCCGCCGATTTGGTCGCCTGCCAGCACACGCGCAGGCGCGGCAGCAGCGTTTCGCCAGCGGCGCTAAGGCGCACCACGCGCTGCCTGCCGTCTGCGCCGCCGGCGGCCACCGTCAACAGGCCTTTTTTCACCATCAAGGCCACCGTCTGCGTCGCGGCCGGCTGCGTGAGGCCGGCCAGGGCCGCCAGCTCGCCGATGGTCGCGCTAGCCTGCTCGGCCAGCACCCGCATCACCGGTGTGTAGCGCGGCCGGTAATCCAGCCCCGCGTCCACGTAGGCTTGCTCAACCGCGCCGTCCAGCAGTTCGATGAGATGTCGTAATTGTGTGCCGAGTCCAGGTTTCATGGAACCATGGTAGCACCATTTACATAAGAGCTTATATAAATATTTTACATATTTGAAAACTTTTACGACAAGCCGCCGCCGGAGGCTGCCGTGTGGAACTAAGGAAGGTGAGAGACGAGATAAGGTGAAAAACGGATGGATGGCGTCTGGGGCCAACGGGGCATTCCCGCCCTGACGGATGGCTTAGGATGCCCTGCCCGACCGGGCTGGCATCAGCAGCGCGCCAGCTACGGCGCGCCACAGGTCATCGCCTGCATTTACGCCAGGTTGTAAGCTATTTCCAGGACCGCGATTGTCAGCGCGGCAATTTATACCGTATCAGCAGCGTAGGTCCCTTGCCGCCGGATGGCGTCAGCAGTATCTCGTCACCGGGCAGCATCTCTTCATACATCACCGTGCAACAGGTCGGCATCGAGTGGCCGCGCGCCGGATAGATGCCGACGTCGGTGTGCAGGGTTGCAGCGCGCACGTCCACGCTGGTCTTGCCGGCCTTTCCCTCTTCTTGCAGCAGTTTGCGCAATGCGGTGACGAAGTCCCCTTTGCTGAGCCTGGCAGGCGTCTGGCTGGCTTGCGGGCGCGCGGTTGCGTCGTTTTTCATGGCAGTTTCTTTCAGTGTATACATTCCCGCCACTATATCATCCGCCCCCTGGCGGCATCAGGCCCAAAATAGCGGCCAGAAGCTGCCCGACGCAATTGCGCAATGGACACACTCCATATATCCGGCCAGTGTGCATTCTGTCCCTGTATTCGCGCGGCCCGTCGCATGCCTGTCTGGCGCTGAAAAATCACAGCGTATTGTTAAGTCTTTATCATGAGCGGCGGATAGCACGCTGCCAAACAAGGGGAAACAATGCAAAAAACGATAGGTCTGATAGCTGCGGTCGTATTCGCCATGAGCGCCGCTGTCAATGTCCAGGCAAGCACGCTTGACGAACTCGTGCGCGCTTACGCTGAACAGCGCGACTTTAGCGGCGTCGTGCTGGTCGCGCGCGATGGCCAGCCCATCTACCAGGCCGCGTTTGGCATCGCGCAGCCGGCCTGGAAGGTAGCCGTCACCGACGATAGCGTCTTTCGTATCGGTTCGCTCAGCAAGCCGCTCACCGCGACCTTGGTCATGCGGCTCGCGGAGCTTGGCCGTATCGACCTCGATGAAACCGTCGGCACCTACCTCCCGGCGGCGTATGCAGGTACTGCCGCGGGGAAAATAACGGTGCGACAACTGCTGGCGCATACGTCCGGCCTGGCCGATCTGCCATCCCGCTACACCGATCCATTCTGGAGCAAGGACGCACGCCGTCATTACACGCCCAAAGAATTCGCAAGCGAATGGATTCCTGGCGCACTGGCAAGCGAACCCGGAACCTGGCGCTACAACAACAACGGCTATTACTTGCTCGGAATGATAGTTGAAGCGGCCACCGGAAAAAGCTATGCCGAGAATATGAAACAATATGTCTTTGCGCCGGCGGGCATGCAAGACAGCGGCGTATTCGATGGCCGCACAATTATCGCGAAACTTGCACAGGGAACCGTGCAGGCCGACGATGGCACGCGCGTGATGCCCCCCTATATCGATCCATCCGTATCCTATTCCGCCGCTGGCCTGTATGCGACGGCGCTCGACCTGGTGCGCTTTGACTCTGCGCTGGCCGGCGGCCGCCTGCTCAAGCAGACCTCCCAGCGCGAAATGTACACCAACAGGGGCAAGGGCTATGGCTACGGCTGGGAGGTCGCGGACTGGGCCGTAAGCACGGATGCGCCACTTCCCGTTGTCCTGCATACCGGAAGCATCCCTGGCTACCAGAGCATATTTGTGCGCTCCTTATCCGATCATGTGGCGATCGTCATTCTTGACAATGCCTGGCAGGGGGCGACGGTGGTCGCGATGGCCAGGGACATTGCCGACCTTGTGCACGGCAAACCGGTGGCCTTGCCACGACGCAGCCTGCAGGCTGCCCTTAGTCCCATCTTGTTTCGTGAAGGCCTGGACGCGATGCGTGCCGCCTACCTCCGCCTTGGCGTACGCGAGTCCGCAACGTACGATGTGAGCGAATCCGCGCTCAACGCTTTTGGCTATAGCCTGTTGCGCAAGGGCCAGCCGGAAGCTGCCATCCAGGTCTTTCGCTGGAATGCGGAAGCCCATCCCCTTAGCCATAACGTCCACGACAGCCTGGCTGAAGCCCTGCTTGCATCGGGAGACCGCGAAGGCGCCCGCGCCGGTTATGCGAAGGTATTGGCCCTGGATCCCGGCAATCGCCACGCGACTGAAGAACTGGAAAAGCTCCGGCGCACAAATCCCTGAGGCCACCGGCCAACAGACTATTCTCGGATTACGGTCCTACCGGGCCGAATCCGCCTTGCGCGCCACCCTTGCCACCACCAGCTCGATCAGCTCCGCGATCAAGGGCCGGAACGTAGCCGCATTACCGCCCTGCCCCAGCATGACGGTGCGCGTGGTCAGGTGCGAAAAGACGGCGTCGAACAAAATTTGCGGCAGATTGGAAAACGAGGCGTCGGGCGCGATGCGGCCCTGGGCGCGCTGCTGCTCCAGCAGGCGTAATATCAGCGCATGCCACACTTGCGGACCGTGTTCGTACCAGGTCAGGCCCACGGCCGGCACGGCGGCCGCGCCCGTGACGACGAGGCGGTAGAAATCCACGTGGCGGGGGCTGGTGACGACGGCCACCAGTTCATCGAGGATCAGCTGCAAGCCCTGTTCCAGGCCCGCTTGCGAGGTATCGAGCCGGCGCAGGTCGATGATGAAATCGGCGCACAGGTATTCGACCACCGCCACCAGCAGCTCCTGCTTGCTGCCGAAATAGCGGTAGGCCGTGGCCTTCGAGCCGCCCGCCTCGGCCACGATGGCGTCCATGCTGACGCCGTCGTAGCCGGAGGCGAGGAAGAGGTCCGCCGCCGCCGCCAGCAGCTTGCGCCGCCGCTCCTCGCTTCGGGTACTCGGGGAAGCTGGAACGGTGCGCAACTGGGGCATGAAGCAAACTCTTACTGTGTCTTGGGAAGCGCGTATGCTATCACGTAATCTCCCCGGTCCGGGCTCTGGCGGGCGCCGCCCGCCACCACCACGACATACTGGCGGCCCGACTTGGGCGACACATACGTCATCGGCGTGCCTTGCGAACCGACCGGCATGCGCGCCTTCCACACTTCACGTCCCGTGGCGATATCCATGGCGCGCAGATAATAATCCTGCGTGCCCGCATAAAACACGAGGCCCGACGCCGTGCTCACGCCGCCGCCCAGGGTGGGCATGCCCAGCGGGATGGGCAGCCGCGCGCGCACGCCGTTGATGACGGCGTCCTGCACCGTGCCGGCCGGACGCTCCCACACTTTCGTGCGCGTCTTGAGGTCGATGGCGGAAAACACGCCCCACGGCGGGCTTTGGCAAGGTATGCCCAGCGGCGAATTGAAGGCCTTGTGGTCGATGACGAAGGGCGTGCCATCCATCGGATAGGTGCTGCCCACGCCGTGGCCCGACGTCAGCTTGGCCACGTCCACCGTTTCGCGCGGCACCAGCTTGACCACTTGCGGCATGCGGATATCGTTGACGAACATATAGCCATTGCTTTCATCGACGGCCGCGCCGCCCCAATTGAAGCCGCCGTAGTAGCCTGGATAGATCAAGGTCTCTCGCGTGCTTGGCGCCGTGAACTCCCCTTTGTAATTGAGCTTGCGGAAGCTGATGCGGCACGCCAGCTGGTCGAAGAAGGTGGCGCCCCACATGTCGCGCTCCGTCAGCGTGTCGGCGCCCAGGGCCGGCATGCCGGTGGAATATGGCTGCGTCTTTGCCACCCAGTCGCCGGCCGCGTGCTCCTGCGGCACGGCTTTTTCGATGACTTCGGCAATCGGTTTTCCCGTGCGGCGGTCCAGCATGAAGATCTGGCCACGCTTGGTCAGCTGTACCAGCGCGGGAATCTTGCCGCCCTTGCCGTCCGGGACGTCGTACAGGGCCGGCTGCGCCGCCACGTCGTAGTCCCAGATATCGTGGTGGACGGTTTGATACGTCCACCGTTCGCGGCCCGTGGCCATGTCGAGGGCGACGATGGCCGACGCGTATTTTTCCGTCAGCGGCGGGCGCTTGCCGCCCCAGAAGTCCGGCTGCTCGTTCCCCGTCGGCAGGTAGACGAGGCCCAATTCGTCGTCGAAGGCCGGGGTCGACCACATGTTCGGCGTACTGCGCGTGTAGGTCTGCCCTTCCGGCGGCAGCTTGGTGATGGCCGGATTGCCCAGGTCCCAGGCCCACACCAGTTCCCCCGTGTCGGCGCTGTACGCGCGCACGACGCCCGACGGTTCATCGGTGGAGCGGCCGTCGAAGACCCAGCCGCCGAGGATGATCAGGTTGCGCGCCACCGTGGGCGCCGATGTGTAGGCGTAGTACGGCACGTTCATTTTCACCTTGCCCAGGCCGACGGTGAGGTCGACGGAACCCTTGTCGCCGAAGCCCTCGCACTGCTTGCCCGTCTGCGCGTCGATCTCGATCAGGCGCGCATCCATGGTCACTTGCACGATGCGCTTGGCGCACGCGCCCGCCGCCGGCGCGCCGGCCACCTGCATGCCCTCGACACGGAACGGCTTTGTCACTTTGGCCGGCTCGTAATAGCCGACGCCGCGGCAGCGGTTCCACGTTTTGGTGTTGGCCGGCTTCGGATCGAAGGTCCAGCGCTCCTTGCCCGTGTCCGCGTCCAGCGCGATGACCTTGCTGGTCGGCGTACACGTATAGATGGTGTCGCCGATCTGCAGCGGCGTATTCTGCGATTCGGACGCGCCCTCGGCCAGCTCGCCCGTGCGGTAACTCCACGCCACTTGCAACTGGCCGACATTCTGCGGGTCGATCTGCGTGTAGGGCACGAAGCGCGTGCCTTTCGGCCCATGGCCATAATGCGCCCAGTTGGCGCTGCCGTCATTGACGGGCGTCACGGTATCGTACTGCGGCTGCGCGGTGGCTTCCAGCACGCCGTGCGGCTGGAACATGGAGGCAAAGCCGGCCACCAGCACGACGGCAAACAGGGCCGCGAAGCCGCGCGACTGGCCACCGTGGCCACGGCCTGCCAGCCACGGATGCAGCAAGGCGGCCGCCAGACCGATGACGAGGAATGGCGCCAAACGCGGCACCATGGGCCAGAAGGCGAAGCCGATTTCCCACACGGCCCACAGCAAGGTAGCCAGCACCAGCGCGGCGACGATGCCACTAGCCAGCGGTTTGCGGCGCCAATACAGCACGCCTGCCAATATTAAACCGAGACCGGCCAGCAGGTAATACCAGGAACCGCCGAGGCTAATCAGTTCGATGCCGCCCGCCGCCAGGGCCAGGCCGGAACATCCGAGAAAAACGCCAAAAACCGCCAGGGCAATGCGCTTGCCCCTGGAGACCGCCGGGATCGCCGCCGCTCCATTCTTTGTTGAAGTGTCCATTTTTTATCCATGACGCCTCCCCTGCCCAGGCCAACACGCCGGGGATGGCTGATTTTTTAAATCTACGTAGTGAAACTGTACTGTACGGTTTCATTTTATGCCGATTTTTGACGCAAGGAAAGAAAAATTGATGCAGGAGCTTGATTTTTGGCGGAGATTGGATGGTGGAGATGGCGATGCGACGCCGGCATGCCGGTTTTGATTTTCAAGCAAACGCCGTTGGAACGCTCGAAAAATGCCCAGGGCTAGGCGCCGCGTCGAAGACAGTACGAATGTACGGCGAGACGCTGCAACAACGCCCTGGGCTTTTTCTCGAGCGTTACAGAGATGCCATGTCGATGACGAAGCGGTATCGTACATCGCTCTTCACGACGCGCTCGAACGCCTCATTGATATCCTGGATGCGGATGATCTCGATGTCCGACACGATGTTGTGCTTGCCGCAGAAATCCAGCATTTCCTGGGTTTCCTTGATCGAGCCGATCATGGAGCCGGACAGGCTGCGTCGCGCGCCCACCAGGCCGAAGGCGCTGATCGGCGGCACGGCGCCGTCGGGAATGCCGACGATGACCATGCTGCCATCGACTTTCAGCAGGTTGATGTACTGGTTCCAGTCGATCGACGCGCCCACGGTGCAGATGATCAGGTCGAAGGTGCCGGCCAGTTTGCTGAACGTTTCCGCGTCGTTGGTGGCGTAGTAGTGATCGGCGCCCAGGCGCAGGCCGTCTTCGCGCTTCGACAGGGTCTGGCTCAACACCGTCACTTCGGCGCCCATGGCATGGGCGATCTTGACGCCCATGTGGCCCAGGCCGCCCATGCCCAGGATGGCGACCTGCTTGCCGGGGCCGGCTTTCCAGTGGTTCAGCGGCGAGTACAGGGTGATGCCGGCGCACAGCAGCGGCGCGGCCGCATCCAGCGGCAGGTTGTCGGGAATCGACAGCACATAGCCTTCCTTGACGACGATGCTGTCCGAGTAACCGCCCTGCGTGGCCGTCTTGCCGTCCGCTTCGACGCCGTTGTAGGTCTGGATCAGGCCGGGCATGTACTGTTCCAGGTCCACGTTGCGCGTCTTGCAAGTGGTGCAGGAGTCGACGAAGCAGCCCACGCCCACGTGGTCGCCCACCTTGAACTTGCTGACGTTGGCGCCGACGGCCGTGACGACGCCGGCGATTTCATGGCCTGGCACCATCGGGAAGGCGGCGCCGCCCCATTCATCGCGCGCTTGGTGGATGTCGGAATGGCACACGCCGCAGTATTTGATCGAGATGGCCACGTCGTCTTCGCGCGGGGCGCGGCGCTCGAACGTGAACGGTTGCAGTGCGGAGGTCGGGCCCAGTGCGGCGTAGCCTTTGGCGATGGTGGTCATGAAAACTCCTGTATCTATATGTGTGTAACGAGGGGGAACGCGTGCCATGCATGCGATTGCACAAGTGTGCCCGAGAAGCCGGCCCGCCGTTACCGCGATCCTGCAAGACCTTTGCACGATCCTCCAAATCTGCGTAAGATCAACCCCTGCCCTCCCTCGCCTGACGCATACTGCCACCCATGCCTACCTTACTCCTGCCCCAAGATGAAATCGCCGCCCTGATCAGCCGCCACGCGCCGCGCACGGGCGATTACGCGACGGCCATCGGCAACCTCACCTTCCACCGCCAGTCGTCCGTCACGGAGTCGCTGTTCCATGCGGCGCGCCCCAGCGTGGCCATCATCGCGCAAGGGGCGAAGGACGTCACCCTGGGCACGGAAACCTTCCATTACAGCCGCATGCAGTATCTGCTGACGTCCGTCGACCTGCCGGTGCAGGTGCGCGTGGTGGAAGCGAGCGTGGACAAGCCGCACCTGTGCGTGGTGCTGGGCATCGACATCGCCGACGTGGCCGCGCTGCTCGATAGCGAAAGCGGCGGCGACAGCGCCGCGCAGCAGAAAATCCTGCCCGCCACGCGCGGCATTTCCGTCAGCGACGTGTCGCCCGAGCTGCTCGACGCCATGCTGCGCCTCGTGCGCCTGCTCGACAAGCCGGGGGAAATCGCCGCGCTGGCGCCCCTGATCCGCCGCGAGCTGACCTACCGCCTGCTCAATGGCCCTGTAGGCGCGCGCCTGCGCCACATGGCGCTGGCCAGCAGCCAGTCGCACCAGGTGGGGCAAGCCATCGACTGGATCAAGCACCATTACGCGCAGCCGCTGCGCATCGAGCACCTGGCCGGCATGGCGAACATGAGCATGTCGTCGCTGCACCACCACTTCAAGGCGATTACCGCCATGACGCCGATGCAGTACCAGAAGCTGCTGCGGCTACAGGAAGCGCGGCGATTGATGCTGGTCGAGCAGATCGACGCGGGCACGGCCGGCTACCGGGTCGGCTACGCCAGCGAATCGCAGTTCAGCCGCGAATACAGCCGCCAGTTCGGCCGCGCGCCCATGCGCGACGTGGGCCAGGTGCGCGCGCAGCTCAGCGGCGCCGGTGCCGCCAGTGCCAGTGCTGACCTGGCCTATTCCGTCTTGCCGTAGCCGCCGCCGCCCGGCGTTTCGATGACGAACACGTCGCCCGCCCGCATGGCCGTCTTACCGATATGCGCCAGGTGCTCCACCGTGCCATCGGCCCGCTCGACGTAATTGCGCCCCAGCGCGCCCGCCTCGCCGCCCGCCATGCCGAACGGCGGAATAATCCGGTTGTTCGACAGGATCGCCGCCGTCATCGGCTCCAGGAAGCGCACCCGGCGCATGCCGCCATTGCCGCCGTGCCAGCGCCCCGCCCCGCCCGATCCGGCGCGGATGCTGTAGCTGTCCAGGCGCACGGGGAAGCGCCACTCGAGGATTTCCGGGTCCGTCAGGCGCGAATTGGTCATGTTCGTCTGCACCACGTCCGTGCCGTCGAAGCCGGGGCCAGCGCCCGAACCGCCCGATATCGTCTCGTAATACTGGTATTTGACGCTGCCGAACGTGAAATTGTTCATCGTCCCCTGCGAGGCGGCCATCGCCCCCAGCGCGCCATACAGGGCATTCGTGATGCAGGTCGAGGTTTCCACGTTGCCCGAAACGACGGAAGCCGGATACCGCGGGTTGAGCATGGAGCCGGGCGGGATGATCACGGTCAAAGGCTTCAGACAGCCGGCATTCAGGGGAATCTCGTCGTCGACAAGGGTGCGGAACACATACAGCACGGCCGCCATGCAGACGGCGGACGGCGCATTGAAGTTGTTCGGCAGCTGGCTTGAGGTGCCCGTGAAATCGATGACGGCGCTGCGCCGCGCCACGTCGACCTTGATCGCCACCTGGATGCGCGCGCCGTTGTCCAGGTCCAGCGCATAGCTGCCATCCTTCAGGGTCGTGATGACGCGGCGCACGGCTTCCTCGGCATTGTCCTGCACATGGCCCATGTAGGCTTGCACGACAGGCAAGCCGAAATGCGCGACCATATTATGCAGTTCGTCGGCCCCCTTCTGGTTGGCCGCCACCTGGGCGCGCAGGTCGGCCAGGTTTTGCCGCGGATTGCGGGCCGGCCAGCTGGCGCCCGCCAGCAGGGACAGTGTTTCCGCCTCGCGCATCACGCCCGTGGCGCCGTCGACCAGCTTGAAATTGTCGATCAATACGCCCTCTTCCTCGATGCGCGTGGAGTCCGGCGGCATCGAACCGGGCGTCGTGCCGCCGATATCCGCATGGTGGCCGCGCGAGCCGACGTAGAACAGGATGGAATCCCCCTTTTCATCGAAGACGGGCGAAATCACCGTCACGTCGGGCAGATGCGTGCCGCCGTGATACGGGTCGTTCAGCATGAAAACGTCGCCCGGCCGCATGGCGCCCGCATTGCGCGTCATGACGGTGCGGATGCTCTCGCCCATGGAACCCAGGTGCACGGGCATGTGCGGCGCATTGGCGATCAGGTGGCCTTGCGCATCGAAGATGGCGCAGCTGAAATCGAGCCGCTCCTTGATGTTGACGGAATGGGCCGTATTTTGCAGGCGCAGGCCCATCTGCTCGGCGATCGACATGAACAGGTTGTTGAAAATTTCCAGCATCACGGGGTCGGCATCAGTCCCGATGGCGCGCCGCTCCGGCAAGGCGGCGACCCTGCGCAAGATCAAATGGCCGTGCGCCGTCACTTGCGCGCGCCAGCCCGGTTCGATCACGGTGGTGGCGTTGGCGTCGCTGACGATGGCCGGGCCGGCGATCGTATCGCCGGGACGCAGGCTGTCCGCCGCATACAGGCCGCTGTCGCGCCACGCACCGGCGCAGTACATGGCCACCGTCTGCACGGGCGCCAGCGTGCCAGCGCGGGCCGCATACGCCGGCGTGGCCACTTGCGGCGCATCGGATGCACCGATGGCTTCCACGGAAATGGCTTCGACGATCAAGGCGCGCGCCGGCATCAGGAAGGAAAAGCGTTTTTTGTACGCCGCTTCGAACTGCGCCTGCATGCTGGCCACCGTATCGAACAGCACGACGAGGGCCGAATCCGTGCCTTCGTAGCGCAGGTGCACGCGATGCACGAGCGCGATGCGCTCGCCAGCCACACCCTGGCGCAGCAAGTCGCCCCGCGCCTGCTCTCCCAGTGCGGCGAAATCGCGCGCCAGGTCGGCCCCCAGTGTCGCTTCGATGGCCCGCTCGCGCATGGCGCTCTGGTCGGCCAGGCCCATGCCGTAGGCCGACATCACGCCCGCCAGACTGTGGATGAACACCGTGCGCATGCCCAGCGCGTCGGCCACCAGGCAGGCATGCTGGCCGCCCGCGCCGCCAAAGCTGGTGAGCGTATATTCCGTGACGTCGTGGCCGCGCTGCACGGAAATCTGCTTGATGGCGTTGGCCATATTGCCCACGGCGATGGCGACATAGCCTTCGGCCACCTCCTCCGGCGTGGCATTGACCGTGCGCGCCAGTGCCTCGAACTGGGCGCGCACCGTGGCCGCGTCCAGCGCTTCATCGGCGTCGGGGCCGAAGACGCGGGGGAAGAACGCGGGCTGCAGCTTGCCCAGCATGACGTTGCAGTCGGTGACGGCCAGCGGGCCGCCGCGCCGGTAGCTGGCGGGGCCCGGATTGGCGCCCGCGCTGTCCGGTCCCACCTTGTAGCGGGCGCCGTCGAAATGCAGCAGGGAGCCGCCGCCCGCGGCCACCGTGTGGATGCTCATCATGGGCGCGCGCATGCGCACGCCGGCGATCTGCGTCTCGAACACGCGTTCGAACTCGCCCGCGTAATGCGACACGTCCGTCGAAGTGCCGCCCATGTCGAAGCCGATGACCTTGTCGAAACCAGCCAGCGCGCTGGCGCGCACCATGCCGACGATGCCGCCGGCGGGACCGGACAAGATGCTGTCCTTGCCCTGGAAGGCGCGCGCATCCGTCAAGCCGCCGTTCGACTGCATGAATTGCAGGTGCACGCCGGGCAGCTCCATCGCCAGCTGGTCGACATAGCGGCGCAGGATCGGCGACAGGTAGGCGTCGACCACGGTGGTGTCGCCGCGCGCCACCAGTTTCATCATGGGGCTGACCTCATGCGACACGGACACCTGCGTAAAACCGGCTTCGCGCGCCAGCTGCGCCATCCGCGCCTCGTGCGCATGATGGCGGTAGCCGTGCATCAGCACGATGGCGATGGCGCGCACGCCGCGCGCATGGGCTTGCGCCAGCGCGGCGCGCGCGGCCGCCTCGTCGAGCGGCGTGACGACGTCGCCATGGGCGCCCATCCTTTCATCGATCTCGATCACGTCACCATACAGCAGTTCGGGCAGGATGATCTTGCGCGCGAACAATTGCGGACGGTTCTGGTAGGCGATGCGCAAGGCGTCGCGAAAACCCCGCGTGATGGCCAGCACGGTGGACTCGCCCTTGCGTTCGAGCAACGCATTCGTGGCAACCGTCGTGCCCATCTTGATGGCGCCCACCTGCTCCACGGGCAGCGGCGCACCGGGCGCAAGGCCCATCAGCCGGCGCATGCCGGCCAGCGCCGCGTCGCGGTACTGGCCCGGATTTTCCGACAGCAGCTTGCAGGTGGCCAGGCTGCCATCGGGACGGCGCGCCACGATGTCCGTAAAGGTGCCGCCACGGTCGATCCAGAATTGCCAGTCCATCGCCTTGCCCCCGCGCTTGTGTGAGATGGCTATTGTAGCCGCCAAACAGGCGCGCATTTCAGGCGTGCGCGCCTTGCCTTTCGCCCGCATCGGCCTTATGTTGAAGACATGCTGACTAACGGAACACGCTCCATGCCCCTGATCGACTCTGCAACACCACTGTACTCCATCGCCGAACTGCGCGCCATCGAACAGGCGGCCATGCGCGACTTGCCGCAAGGGCTGCTGATGCAGCGCGCGGGCCAGGCCGCCGCCAGTGCCGCCCTGAAGCTGCTGCACGCCCAGGAAGAAGGCGGCGATGCGGGCCACCGGCGCGTACTGGTGCTGGCCGGCCCCGGCGACAACGGCGGCGACGCGCTGGAAGCGGCCGCGCACCTGGCCGGCAGCGGCACCGAGGTGCTCGTCTGGCTGGCGCCCGCGGCGCAAGCCACGTCGCCCGAGCGCGAACAGGCGCTGAGCCGCGCGCGCAACAGCACCGCGCGCTGCATGGACGCGGCAACCAGCACGGCGTCGGCCGCCGTGGGCGCCGCGCCGTGGCACCTCGTCATCGATGGCCTGTTCGGCATCGGCGCGTCGCGTCCCCTGGAAGGCGAATGCCGCGACGTGGTCCAGCTGGTGAACCAGCTGGATTGCCCCGTGCTGGCGCTCGACGTGCCCAGCGGCCTGCACGCGGACACGGGCGCCATCGACGGCGTCGCCATCCGCGCCACGCATACGCTCACCTTCATCGGCGACAAGCCTGGCCTGCACACGGCAAATGGCCGCGACCATGCGGGCGAAGTGGAAGTGGCCGCGCTGGCCATCGCCCCTGCCCTGCTGCCCGCGGCGAAGGCGCAGCTGGGCGGCCTGCACCTGTTCGCCCGCCAGCTGCAGCCGCGCCGGCAAAACACGCACAAGGGCAGCTACGGCAGCGTGGCCATCATCGGCGGCGCGCAAGGCATGGCCGGCGCGCCCATCCTGGCCGCCCGCACGGCCCTGCATGCGGGCGCGGGACGGGTGTATCTCGCGTTTCCCGACGCACCACCGGCGTTCGACAGCGGCCAGCCGGAACTCATGTGCCGGCACGCCCGGGACGTGGATTTCTCGGGCCTGCACTTCGCCGCGCTGGTGGCGGGGCCCGGCCTCGGCGACAAGGCCGGCACGGTGGAGCTGCTGCTGCGGGCGTTCGACAGCGACAGCCCCCTGCTGCTGGACGCCGATGCGCTGAACCTGATGGCGGCCGAACCGGAACTGCAATCGGCGCTGGCCGTGCGCACGGGCGCGGGGGCGACGATATTGACCCCGCATCCGCTGGAAGCGGCGCGCCTGCTCGACATGACGGTGGCCGAGGTGCAAGCCGACCGCCTGGGCGCGGCGCGCCAGCTGGCCACGCAGCTGGGCGTCATCGTCGTGTTAAAAGGGTCGGGCACGGTGATCGCCGCGCCCGACGGCCAGGTCGTCGTCAACAACACGGGCGGCCCCGCGCTGGCGACGGCCGGCACGGGCGACGTCCTGGCGGGCCTGTGCGGCAGCCTGCTGGCGCAAGGCTGGCCGGAATGGGAAGCGGCGCTGGGCGCCGTGTGGCTGCACGGCGCGGCGGCCGATGCCTTGGTGGCGGCAGGCAGCGGCCCCATCGGATTGACGGCGGGGGAATTGATACCGGCGATACGCAAGTTGATCAATGCCTTGTCGGTGTAATAACGACGTATTACAAGGAATGTCACGACGCCTGACAGCAAGTAGGTCGGATTAGCGCGTCAGCGCGTAATCCGACAATCAGCAGCAGCAATCACACCAGCCTCCCCGCCGCAATCGTAATCGTGCGCCCGCAACGGGCCGCGATCGAGCTGTCGTGCGTGACGAGCACGAGGGTCGAGCCCCGCTCGCGGTTCAACTCGAACATCAGCTGGATCACGGCTTCGCCCGTGGCCGCGTCCAGGCTGCCCGTCGGCTCGTCGGCGAACAGCAGCGGCGGCTCCGTGACGAAGGCGCGGGCCAGCGCCACGCGCTGCTGCTCGCCGCCGGACAGGTATTTCGGATAGTGCTTCAGGCGGCTGCCCAGGTTCACCCTTCCCAGCATGGCTTGCGCCTTCTCTTTCGCGTCCGGGTCGCCGCGCAATTCCAGCGGCAGCATGACGTTTTCCAGCGCCGTCAGATGGGCCAGCAGCTGGAAGGACTGGAACACGAAGCCGAGCTTTTCCTTGCGAAAACCGGCGCGGCCGTCTTCGTCGAGGGCGAAGATATCGGTGCCGTCGAGCATGACCTTGCCCTCGCTGGGCGTGTCCAGGCCGGCCAGCAAACCCAATAAAGTGGACTTGCCGGAACCGGAGGCGCCGACGATGGCCAGCGTCTCGGCCGTTTGCACGGTAAAATCGACTTGATGCAGGATGGTCAGCTCACCATCGGCATCGGGTACGCGCTTGGCCAGCTGGACCACTTCGATGGCCGGCCGGGCATTTTGGCTGTTTTGACTGTTAGGTGCGGCGGGCCGCTGGGCCGCTGCTTCTGACGGGAGAAAACTGGTGGAAGTCGCTTTAGGGAATTCGGGCATGCTGATCTATCTTAAAAAATTTCGTGAACAAATAAGTGTCGAGGGCGGCAACCGCCTGCGGCGGCGTACCCTGTCCTTGCTTCCTGCGGCAGCCCTGCTCCTAGTGTCAGGCATGACGAACGCCTATTCTGCACCAAAAACGCTGCTGGTGCTCGGCGATAGCCTGTCGGCCGAGTATGGGCTGGCACGGGGCACGGGCTGGGTGGCGCTGCTGGAACAGCGGCTGCAAGCGCAAAAGAACGACACGCGCATCGTCAACGCCAGCATCAGCGGCGAGACCACCAGCGGCGGCCGCGCGCGCCTGCCCGCGCTGCTGGCGAAGCACCAGCCCGACGTCGTGCTGATCGAACTGGGCGCCAACGACGGCTTGCGCGGCTTGCCCGTGGCGGCCGCCGAAGCGAATCTGCGCGCCATGGGCGAGGCGGCCAGGAAATCGGGTGCGCAGGTGGTGCTGGTGGGCATGCGCATGCCGCCCAACTATGGCCGCGCCTACGGCGAGCAATTCTATGGCGTGTACGGCAAGCTGGCAAAGGAATGGAAGGCGCCTTTGGTCCCCTTCATGTTCGAAGGCATCGCCGACCAGCCGCAGCTGTTCCAGGCCGACCGCATGCACCCGAATGCCAAGGCGCATCCGACGATTCTGAAAAACATCTGGCCGCAACTGGCGCCGTTGCTGAAAGCCAAGTAGTCCACACATTCTGCAGACAAAAAAATAGCCGCTCGAGAGCGGCTATTTTTATGCGTGGAAACTAAATCTTACGGCGCTTCCGGCGCTGCTACGGCTGGGGCGGTGAGCGGTTTGACGATCTTCACCTTGGCCTTGGCTTTCAGGTACTCGACGTAATCGAACATTTCCTGTTGCGCCAGGATACCGCTGATCTGGTCTTTCTCTTGCTGGCGGCGTGCCGCGTCCACTTGCGCCGGCTGCTGCACCTTGCCGATGCGGTAGATGCCGTAGCCCAGGGCTGGCAGCTCCACGCCCACATAGGCTGGCAGCTTGCTCGTGTCGGCCTTCATGACTTGCGCGATGGCGGCACGGTTGATGCCGTCCAGCTTGCTGCGCGATACCCATTGCGCCGCGCCGAAGCCCGTCGCATCGCCCGACGCCTTCAAGGCGGCCAGCTTGGTCTCACCCGCCTTCTTGGCCAGCTTTTCCGCTTCTTCCAGGGTCACGCGCTGACGGATCATCGCTTCGACTTCGGCCAGCGGACGCTTCGTTGCCGGCTTGAATTCCACCACGCGGCCAGCGATCAGCACGTTAGGTGCGACGGTCACGGCTTCCGTGTTGCGCTTGTCTTTCAGCGAATCGTTCGAGAAGATGGCGGCCAGGAACTTGGCGTTGTTGAACGGCGCCTTGCCCAGTGCCGGCGACGGCGTGCGCGACAGGTTGGCAACGGATTCCACTTTCAGTTTCAGCTTGTCGGCCACCGGCTTCAGGCTATCGGACTGGTCATAGACGGTCTCGGTAAAGACCGTGGCCATTTCCGAGTATTTCTTCGCAGCGAACTGCTTGCGCAGGTCGGCCGTGATTTCGCCGCGCACTTCATCGAGCGCACGCACGTGCTGCGGTTTGAGCGAGGTGACGGTCAGGATGTGGAAACCGAAATCGGAAGCGACGACATCGCTGATTTCGCCTTGCTTGAGTTTCGAAACAGCGCTCAGCAGGGGTGCTGGCAAGCCATCCTTGCCGATCACGCCCAGGTCGCCGCCCTGTTCCGCGGAAGCCGGGTCTTCCGACTTGGCTTTCGCCACGGCGGCAAAGCTGGCAGGCGCCTTGCGCACGTCAGCCAGGATCGCTTCGGCCTTGGCCTTGGCGGCTGCCTTGTCGGCTGCCGAGGCGTCTTTCTTGACGGCTACGAGGATGTGGCTGGCCTGGCGCGCTTCTTCCGTCGTGTAGGCTTTCTGGTTCTTCGCGTAGTAGCCGGTCACGTCGGCGTCGCTGACGTCGACTTGCTCGCCGGCGGCGCTGTCGTCCAGCACGACGTATTCGATCTTGGCTTGTTCCGGGATTTCGAAGAACTTGCTGTTCTTGTCATAGAACGCCTTGATCATGGCGTCCGTCACTTTGACTTCCGACACGTACTGGGCGATCGGCAACAGCAGTTCCTGCACTTCACGCTCTTCCGAGGTGATGTCGGACAGGCGCTTGGACACGGTGTTCGGCGCGAAGGCGGTGCCTTGCACGGCGCCGGCCAGTTGCTGCAGGGCCAGGTCGCTGCGGCGGCGCGCATCGTACATCTGCGGCGTCATGCCCTGGGCAGCCAGCATGGCCTTGTAGCGTTCCAGGTCGAATTTACCGTCCGGCAAGGTCAAGCCTGGGATTTCCAGCACTTCCTTTTGCAACACGGCATCGCTGATGACGAGGTGGCTACGGCCCACTTCGGCGGCCACGGCGCGCTCGGCGATCAGGTTGTCGAGGATGCTCTGGCGCGCTTCCGGCGTGTCAAACATTTTTTGGTCGAACTGCTCGCCCATCATCTGGCGGTAGCGGTCGATCTGCTGGCGTTGCGCTTCTTCATATTGCTGCTGCGTAACGACCTGGTCGCCGACCTTGGCGATGGTGTTCGCGCCATCGCCGAAGCTTTGGTAGCCGCTGATACCGACCAGTGCAAAAGACGGGACGATGACCAGCATCAGGAGAAACTGCATCAAGCGTCGATGGGTACGAATAAATTCAAACATGGTCAGCCAATTCGGGATGAGTGGATCACTATAAAAAAAGGCGAACATGCGTTCGCCTTGATTTCTTCGGCGGAATGGACGGGACAGATGTCCACTTCCCCTTTAGATTCAACAACTTGGCGCTGGAACTAAAGCAGGATTCTGACGCCCAAGCCATTATCTCCTGATTCTACAATGCCCATAGCGCTATAGCAAGAGTAAATCAGGGCGCGCGCCCTGCCCTGGCGCCGCCTGGATGGCAAGGCGCCGGACTCGGGCATTTAACCCGACGCAGCTTAAAGGGGATTTAAACGCCGGCGTTTTTATTCAACACGGCAGGATGGAATTTTAAAAAGCAGGCGCGCCGAGATAATCTGGCGCTGAAAAAGAAAAACCCGCGCTACTTATTCAGCAGCGCGGGCTTCTATATTCTGGCGGAGCGGACGGGACTCGAACCCGCGACCCCCGACGTGACAGGCCGGTATTCTAACCAACTGAACTACCACTCCTTGAGAGCGTATTTTTTTGGCGGAGCGGACGGGACTCGAACCCGCGACCTCCGACGTGACAGGCCGGCATTCTAACCAACTGAACTACCACTCCGAAAAATACACAGTACTATTTGCATTTGTATCCAGGATCGCCATTCAAGAACGTCGATCCTGAAATCGCGGCACCCGGAGGCGCCGCCAAATGTTTCCGGTGATTGTCACCTCACCGAAGTCCGTTAGTTTACAGCATCCTTCAAAGCTTTACCAGCTTTAAATTTTGGAACTTTTGCTGCTTCGATCGTGATCGCTTCTTTGGTACGCGGATTGCGGCCGGTACGCTCAGCGCGTTCGCTGACCGAGAAAGTGCCAAAACCAACCAGCGTCACGCTGTCGTTGTTTTTCAAAGTTTCCGTCACGCCGCCGATAACAGCGTCGAGTGCGCGCGCAGCGGCGGCTTTGGAAATGTCAGCTTTTTCAGCAATGTGGTCGATCAATTCAGTCTTGTTCACTAGCATCCCCAATTACAAAGGTATAAAACGTTTACCGTATCGTTGCGGCACTTTTGGCACCACAGCTGTCCGGCGAAAAAAATGTGCAGGCGTATTAAACAAGCCACACTGTATATGTGTCAAGCGCTTTGGGGGCGCAATTCACGTTTCAATATAAAACAAGCGCTCTAAAAGCGCTTGTTTGGGGAAAACAGGGGTAAAACGTTAGTGTTTTACTACCTCACCGGCCGCGTCAGGCTTGGCCGCGGCAGCCGTGACAGCCTCCACCACAGCGACGTCCGCCAACGCTTCAGGCATGCGTTCGAGGGCGATTTCCAGCACTTTGTCGATCCAGCGCACCGGTACGATCTCCAGTTTGTTCTTGACGTTGTCCGGAATATCGGCCAGGTCTTTCACGTTTTGCTCTGGAATCAGGACCGTCTTGATGCCGCCGCGATGGGCCGCCAGCAGCTTTTCCTTCAAGCCGCCGATCGGCAATACTTCGCCGCGCAAGGTGATCTCGCCCGTCATCGCCACGTCGGCGCGCACGGGAATGCCCGTGAAGACCGACACCATCGCCACCGTCATGGCCGCGCCAGCCGAAGGACCGTCCTTCGGTGTCGCGCCTTCCGGCACGTGGATGTGGATGTCGCTCTTCTCGAACACGTCCGCCTTGATGCCCAGGCGCTGTGCCCGGCTGCGCACCACCGTGCGGGCTGCCTCGATCGACTCTTTCATGACGTCGCCCAGGGTACCCGTGCGGATGATGCCGCCCTTGCCCGGCATCGACACGGCTTCGATGGTCAGCAGATCGCCGCCCACTTCCGTCCATGCCAGACCGACCACCTGGCCTACCTGGTTTTCTTTCTCTGCGACACCGAAATCATAGCGGCGCACGCCGAGGAATTTATCCAGGTTCTTCGAGTTGACGATGACTTTCTTGTCGGATTTCTTCAGCAGCAGCATCTTGACCACCTTGCGGCAGATCTTCGACACTTCCCGCTCGAGCGAACGCACACCGGCTTCCCGCGTGTAGTAGCGGATGATGTCGCGCAGCGCCGACTCGGCCACCGAGATTTCCTCTTCCTTCAAGCCATTGTTCTTGATCTGCTTCGGCAACAGGTAACGCTGCGCGATGCTGGTCTTTTCATCTTCCGTGTAACCGGACAGACGGATCACTTCCATGCGGTCGAGCAAGGCTGGCGGAATGTTGTACGAGTTCGACGTCGCCACGAACATCACGTCGGACAAGTCGAAATCGACTTCGATGTAATGATCGGAGAACGTGTGGTTCTGTTCCGGGTCGAGCACTTCCAGCAGGGCCGACGACGGGTCGCCACGGAAATCGGCGCCCATCTTGTCGACTTCATCGAGCAGGAACAAGGGATTGCGCACGCCGACTTTCGACAGCGATTGCAGGATCTTGCCCGGCATCGAGCCGATGTAGGTGCGGCGGTGGCCGCGGATTTCCGCTTCGTCGCGCACGCCGCCCAGGGCCATGCGCACGAACTTGCGGTTCGTCGCGCGGGCGATGGACTGGCCCAGCGAGGTCTTGCCCACGCCCGGAGGACCGACGAAGCACAGGATAGGCGCCTTGAGCTTGTCGACGCGCTGTTGCACCGCGAGGTATTCCAGGATGCGTTCCTTGACCTTGTCGAGGCCGTAGTGGTCGCCCTCGAGCACTTTTTCAGCGTTCGCCAGGTCGTTATTGACCTTGGATTTCTTTTTCCAAGGCAAGTTGACCAGGGTGTCGATGTAATTGCGCACGACGGTGGCTTCGGCCGACATCGGCGACATCAGCTTGAGTTTTTTCAACTCGTTGGTAGCCTTGTCGAGCGCTTCCTTCGGCATTTTGGCCGAAGCGACTTTTTTCTCCAGCTCGTCGAGGTCGGCACCATCTTCGCCCTCGCCCAGTTCTTTCTGGATCGCCTTGACTTGCTCGTTCAGGTAGTACTCGCGCTGCGATTTTTCCATCTGGCGCTTCACGCGGCCGCGGATGCGCTTTTCCACCTGCAGGATGTCGAGTTCGCCTTCGAGCTGGCCCAGCAGGTGCTCGAGGCGCTTGGCCACGCTGAAAATTTCCAGGATGACTTGTTTTTGCTCAAGTTTCAGCGGCAAGTGCGCGGCCACCGTGTCGGCCAGGCGGCCGGCATCGTCGATGCCCGACAGGGAAGCGAGGATTTCCGGCGGGATTTTTTTGTTGAGTTTGACGTACTGGTCGAACTGCTGCACGATCGCGCGGCGCATGGCTTCGACTTCCGACTCGTCGCCCGGCTCGGACTCGAGCGGCGTCAGGTCGGCGATGAAGTGCGTCGGGGCATCGCTGATGTGGTTGATACGGGCACGCTGCGCGCCTTCGACCAGCACCTTGACGGTGCCATCGGGCAGCTTCAGCATTTGCAGAATATTGGCAACGCAGCCAATTTCATAGATATCCGAAGGAGACGGCTCGTCCTTCGCGGCTGCTTTTTGAGCGGCAAGCATGATGCTCTTGCCCTGCTCCATCGCAGCTTCCAGCGCCTTGATCGACTTTGGACGGCCAACGAACAGCGGTATCACCATATGCGGGAAAACGACGACATCCCGCAACGGCAATAACGGCAGTTGAGTTTGCTCAGTTAATTTGGAAGTTGTCATGGCGTACCTTATAGAAAGCGTGTTTACGATGTTGGCGCTCGCTGCCAAAACACAAGACCGGCGAGAATAAATAATTCTGTGAAACAAACATTTTTCTGTTTATTTCGCAAAACACACCCGCATGACGGTAATAAATGCAGTTTTCACAGTAAAAAAGCCACGCGCAGCTAAGCGCCGCGAGTGGCTTTCCGATTGAAGCCTGCACTCATTGATTTAAATTGTACTGCCATGCATTAAGGAATCAAAACCCTTTTTATGCATTTGTCTCGGCAGTTTTCAATTTTCTCCGGAGGCTTTGGCAGTCTCTTGATAAATCAACAAAGGTTTGGCGCCGCTGGTGATGGTATTTTCGTCGATGACGACTTTCACCACATTTTGTTCGCTCGGCAGTTCGTACATGACGTCCAGCAAAGCATGTTCCAGGATGGAACGCAGGCCACGGGCACCGGTCTTGCGCGCCAGCGCTTTCTTGGCGATCGCATGCAGGGCGGCCGGACGAATCTCCAGTTCCGCGCCTTCCATCTCGAGCAGCTTCGAATACTGCTTGATCAGCGCATTCTTCGGCTCGACGAGAATCTGGATCAGCGCCTCTTCCGTCAATTCCGCCAGGGTGGCGATGACGGGCAGGCGGCCCACCAGTTCCGGGATCAAGCCGAATTTCACCAGGTCTTCCGGTTCCGCTTGCAGCATCAGTTCGCTGGCCGAGCTTTGCGACTTGCTGCGCACCGTGGCCGAGAAGCCGATGCCGCTCTTTTCGGAACGGTTGGCGATCACTTTCGACAGGCCGTCGAAGGCGCCGCCGCAGATGAACATGATGTTGGTCGTGTCGATCTGCACGAAATCCTGGTTCGGATGCTTGCGGCCGCCTTGTGGCGGCACGGAAGCCATCGTGCCTTCGATGAGTTTCAGCAAGGCTTGCTGCACGCCCTCGCCCGACACGTCGCGCGTGATGGACGGATTGTCGGACTTGCGCGAAATCTTGTCGATTTCATCGATATAGACGATGCCGCGCTGGGCTTTCTCGACGTCATAGTTGCAGCTTTGCAGCAGCTTCTGGATGATGTTTTCCACGTCTTCACCCACGTAACCGGCTTCGGTCAGGGTGGTGGCGTCGGCGATCACGAACGGCACGTTGAGCATGCGCGCCAGGGTCTGTGCCAGCAGGGTCTTGCCCGAGCCGGTAGGACCGACCAGCAAGATGTTGCTCTTGGCCAGTTCGATGTCGTCTTTCTTGCCCAGGTGCTTGAGGCGCTTGTAATGGTTGTACACCGCCACCGACAGGATGCGCTTGGCAGTCTGCTGGCCGATCACGTACTGATCGAGCAAGGCGGCAATTTCTTGCGGCGTCGGCAGGTCGGATTTGGTACCGGTCACCGTCTCGATGCTCGACGTTTCATCACGGATGATGTCGTTGCACAGGTCGATGCACTCGTCGCAAATGAATACGGACGGGCCGGCGATGAGTTTCTTCACCTCGTGCTGGCTTTTGCCGCAGAACGAGCAATACAGTAATTTTTCGCCGCTAGAGGATTTTTTGTCTGACATAAGGCATTTTGGTTGGAACTGCATTAACAATATTGCAAAATCGCAAGCCGGATGATGGTTGCCGCCCGTTAAGGCAACTCCCCATGGCGCAAGTCAACAACGTGCACAAGCTCCATGCTACCCGAAATAAAAGCGAAACGCCCGAACGTTTGAGCGCCCGGGCGTTTACTTACGTACTTAGCAATACCGGTAGGGGCTCATCAAGCGCGGCTGGTCAACACTTTGTCGATCAAACCATACTCAACGGCCTCGTCGGCGGACATGAAACGGTCGCGGTCGGTGTCCTTGGCGATCTGTTCGATCGTCTGGCCCGTGCGCTCGGCCATGATGCCGTTCAAGCGGGTGCGCAGGTAAAGGATTTCCTTCGCCTGGATCTCGATGTCGGACGCCATGCCTTGCGAACCACCGGACGGCTGGTGAATCATGATGCGCGAGTTCGGCAGCGAGAAACGCTTGCCCTTGGCGCCAGCGGCCAGCAGGAAAGCGCCCATCGAAGCAGCCATGCCCGTGCACAGGGTCGAGACGTCCGGCTTGATGAACTGCATGGTGTCGTAGATGGCCATGCCGGCCGAGACCGAACCACCTGGCGAGTTGATGTAGAGCGAGATTTCCTTTTCCGGATTTTCGCTTTCCAGGAACAGCAGCTGGGCGACAACCAGGTTGGCCATCTGGTCATTGACCGGGCCGACCATGAAAATCAAGCGTTCCTTCAGCAGGCGCGAGTAAATATCATACGAGCGCTCGCCGCGACCGCTTTGTTCCACCACCATCGGCACCAGGCCGAGCATCTCTGTGTCCAGCGCTGGGTTACGGTTCATACCTGTCATTTCATTTCCTTGTGAAGCAGTTAGGGGATGCTACCACCACCTTGGAACACCTGACAAAACCTACTGCGCGTCGCGATTTGCGGCCTCCGATGCTCACTGTGCATTCGCACAGCTCCGCTTCTCAGCCACAACTCCCATCCGCTCGCTACGGTTCTATCAGGTGTTAAAAGCGATCATGGCATCCCAATACCAACTGGTTTACGCTTGTGCGTTGCTTCCCATCAGTTCGTCGAAAGCAACTGCTTTCGTCGTGACTTTCGACAGGCCCAACACGTAAGTGACGACGTTTTCTTCCAATACAAGGGCTTCGATCTCACCCAGACGACGACGGTCGCTGTAGTAGTACTTCAGCACTTCGCGTGGATCTTCGTAGCTTTGAGCGAAATCTTCGATTTGCGCCTTGACTTGCTCAGGCGTAGCTTGCAGCTTGTTGTCGCCCACCAGTTGCGACAGGATCAGGCCCAGGCGTACGCGACGCTCGGCTTTGTCTGCGAACAGTTCTGCTGGGAAAGGCACGTCCTTGACGTTCATGCCGCGCTGCGCCATGTCCTGGCGGGTCATTTCGGCCAGGCGCTCGGAATCCTGAGCGATCAGCGTTTTTGGCACTTCCAGCTCAGCAACTTTGATCAGCGCGTCCATGACGGCTTCCTTGTTGCGTGCTTTCACGCGGCCAGCGACTTCGCGTTGCAGGTTGACTTTGATGTCTTCGCGCATTTTGGCCAGGTCGCCATCGGCAACGCCCAGCGATTTGGCGAATTCAGCATCGACTTCCGGCAGGTGCGCCCATTCCAGCTTTTGCAGGGTGATGGTGAACGAAGCGGTTTTGCCGGCTACGTCCTTGCCGTGATAGTCCTCAGGGAACGACAATGGGAAAGTCTTCGACTCGCCCACTTTCAGGCCCAGGGTTGCTGCTTCGAATTCTGGCAGCATGCGGCCTTCGCCCAGCACGAAAGCGTAGCCTTCAGCTTTACCGCCTGGGAATTCAACGCCGTCGATCGAGCCAACGAAGTCGACGGTCACGCGGTCGCCGTTGGCAGCGATCGGCTCACCGCCGTCGCCGTGTTCGCCAGCTTCGCCCTTGGTGTGGAAGTGCACGCGCTGCTTGCGCAGGATGTCGATGGTCTTGTCGATTTCGGCTTCCGACACGTCGGCTTGCACGGTTTCGATTTCAACGGCCGTCAGGTCGCCGATGGCGACTTCCGGATACACTTCGAACGTTGCGTCGAAAGCCAGCTGGCCTTCGGCTGCTTCTTCTTTCGGCACGATGTTCGGGAAACCGGCCACGCGCAGATTGTTTTCGTTGGCGGCGTCGTTGAACGCGCGGCCGACTTTGTCATTCAGCACTTCGGATTCAATTTGGTAGCCGTATTGTGCTGCGACCATTTTCAACGGCACTTTGCCCGGACGGAAGCCCGGTGCCTTAGCCGTACGGGCTTGCACTTTCAGGCGCTTCTCAACTTCCGTGCGGACGTCCGTCAGCGGGAAGGAGATCGTGATACGACGTTCGAGTTTGCCCAAGGTTTCGACTGCAGTTGCCATGTAAAAAATCGTCCAAAAAATAAACACTGTTGGTGCGAGAAAAGAAGACCCGACCCCTTGCGCCATCACTGGCGGCAAGACATGGGCCCAGCTTCACTCGCTCGCATATATCATCTGTAAAAGTACTGCAAACAGGACAATGGACCTGGTCTACCCGGCTGAGGGAAAACCCGCACCAGGCACCAAACAATCCGCCGCTTCCAGTACTGCGACAGGGCTCCGAGCGTCCAGCCTTGCTTCTAAGTAAATGCAGGGCCGGCCATCATTCGGTAAAGCGTGGCATTATAACAAAGGACTTCGGGAAAGTGGCTGGCTTTGCAGCGCGGCCACAGAGGATACCAGCGGCGGCGAACGAGTCGCCACAGCCTGGGGGTGCCCTGTCTTTACTCTTGCCCCGGCATTCTTTGTTTCGCCAGAGACAGGCTTTCCAGCCTGCTTCGTTCATTAGTATATGCGAACTGGCGCCCCGTCCGAAACAAAGAAATGCGCTCATGGCGAAGATTTCGGGCAAAAAACCTTTGATTTATCTCAATTTGGCCATTTTTCAGGCAAATCGCCGCCCATACCCCGCCCTATCCTGCCGTGCCGGACGAAAAATAGCGCGTTGGAAGACGCATCCCATGACGAAAACACGGGAAGAACGGGAAGAAAAACAGGAAGATGCCTGAACGAGGCTGAAGAACAACTTGATGGTGCTGCACGTCCGGGCTGGAACAACCCGGATTGGTGCGGATGGGGAGACTCGAACTCCCAAGCCGAAGCACTGGCTTCTAAGACCAGCGTGTCTACCAATTCCACCACATCCGCATTTTTTCACTACCAGCAACAGACTGCCGCCGCGCAGACTGTCGTCTGCGCCTCCCTGATTTTAACAACTCGGGAGCGATCTGGCTACCGCAGACTCAACGAGCAAGCCCTCAGTAAAGCAAAGGCGGCATTCTACTGGATTTCCCAGAGGAATGCCGCCTTTTTTTGCCTATGCCCTGGCGCTGGCTGCTAGCCTTCTTTTACGGTCGCCGGCGCCGGCTTCTTGACCCGGAACCAGGCCGCATACAGGGCCGGCAGGAACAGTAAAGTCAAGGCCGTCGCCAGGATCAGGCCGCCCATGATGGCCACCGCCATCGGCCCCCAGAACACGGAGCGCGACAACGGAATCATGGCCAGCGCGGCGGCGGCGGCCGTCAGCACGATGGGGCGGCAGCGGCGCACGGCCGAGTCGATGATGGCGTCCCATGGGGCCGAACCATCGCGGATGTCTTGCTCGATCTGGTCGACAAGGATCACCGAGTTGCGGATGATCATGCCGAACAGCGCGATGACGCCCAGGTTGGCCACGAAGCCCAGCGGACGGTGCAGCAGCAGCAAGGCAAACGCGGCGCCCGCCACGCCCAGCGGCCCCGTCAGGAACACCAGCAGGGAACGCGAGAAACTGTGCAACTGCAGCATCAGCAAGGTGAAGATGATGAAGATGGCCAGCGGCAAGTTCGCCGAGATCGACGCTTCCGCTTCACCGCTGTCGGCCGCCACGCCCTTCACATTGATGCGGTAGCCGGCCGGCAACTTGGCCCGCAAGGCGTCCAGCTGCGGCGCCAGCTGCGTCGACACGGTGGCGCCCTGGATGCCGTCGATCACGTCCGACTGCACGGTAATGGCCCATTCACGCTTGTCGCGCCAGACGACACCCGGTTCCCACACGAAATGCGCGCGGGCCAGCTGCGAGATGGGCACGGACTTGCCCGTCGCCGTCGGAATATTCGTGTCATTCAACACGGAAATCGTCGCCCGCTCTTCCAGCGGCTGGCGCACCTGGATATCGATCAGCTTATTGTCTTCGCGGAACTGGCCGATGACCGTGCCCGACAGGATCGTATTGGCCGCCTGCATCACCGTTTTCGACGTGACGCCCAGCGCGCGCATCTTGTCCTGGTCCAGGTCCAGGCGCAATACTTTCACCGATTCATTCCAGTTGTCGTTCACGCCCAAGGTGTTCGGATTGGCGCGCATGATGTCCTTGACCTGGTCGGCGATGGCGCGCACACGGGCCACTTCCGGTCCCGTGACGCGAAATTGCACGGGATACGGCACGGGCGGTCCGTTCGGCAACAGTTTGACGCGGCCCCGCACTTCCGGGAAATCTTTCTTGAAGACATCGACGATTTGCTGGCGCAAGCGTTCGCGGTCAGCCAGGCTCTTCGGCAAGACCACCACTTGCGACACGTTGGTCTGCGGGAAGATCTGATCCAGCGGCAAGTAGAAACGGGGACTGCCCGTGCCGACATAGCTGGTGACGCTTTCCACGCCGTCGAGCTTGCCCACGAAGGCTTCGAATTTCTTCACCTGCTTTTCATTCGCGGCAAACGTCGTGCCTTCGGGCGACCACAGTTCCACCATCAGTTCGGGACGGCTGGAATCGGGGAAGAATTGCTTTTCAATAAAGTTAAAGCCGTAGATGCCCAGCGCAAAGATGGCCAGGGTGGCGGCAATCGTCGTCTTGCGCCATTCCACGCACCAGGTGACGGCGCGGCGGAAGCGGCGGAAGTTCGGCGTATCGAACAATTCATGGTCGTTGTGCGCGTGCGGTTTGACTTTCAGCAAGACATAGCCGATGTAGGGCGTGAAGACGACGGCCACCACCCACGAGATGATCAGGGCCAGCGCATTGACGGAGAACAAGGAGAACGTGTATTCGCCGGCGGCCGACTTGGCCAGGCCGATGGGCAAAAAGCCCGCCACCGTGATCAGGGTACCCGTCAACATGGGCATGGCCGTCGACGTATAGGCGAACGTGGCCGCGTCGAAACGCGACATGCCCTCTTCCATCTTGCGCACCATCATCTCGACAGCAATGATGGCGTCATCGACCAGCAAGCCCAGCGCGATGATCAGGGCGCCCAGCGAAATCTTGTGCAAGTCGATGTCGAGCAGGCGCATGAACAGGAAGGTGACGGCCAGCACCAGCGGAATGGTCAGCGCCACCACCAGGCCCGGACGCACGTCGATGCGCAGCGGTTTCGTGTGCAAGCCCAGCGCGACAAAGCTGACGGCCAGCACGATCAGAATGGCTTCGACCAGGGTGTGCACGAACTCGCCCACGGAGGCGGACACGGCTTCCGGCTGGTTCGACACGCGCTGCAGTTCTATGCCGACCGGCAACTCGCTCTTCATGCGCGTGACCGTTGCCTGCAAGGCCTTGCCCATGTCGATGATATTGCCGCCCTTTTCCATCGACACGCCCAGGCCGATCACTTCCTTGCCGTTGAAACGCATCTTGTCCTTCGGCGGATCGATGAGTTCACGTTTCACGGTAGCAAAATCACCGAGGCGGAAGGTGGTGCCGTTGGCGCGCAGTTCCAGGTTTTCCAGGTCCTTGACGGTCAGCATGGCGCCCGTCACGCGCACTTGCAGATTGTCCGTCGGCGTCACCAGCACGCCCGTGGCGTTGATGCTGTTCTGCGCGGACAGTTGCTGCACGATGGCGTCGAAAGGAATGCCCAGCTGGGCAAATTTCTTGTGAGAAAAGACAATATTGATCTTTTCATCCTGCACGCCGAACAGTTCCACCTTCGATACTTGTCCCACGGCCAGCAATTCCTGGCGCACCTTGTCCGCGTAATCCTTCATTTCCGCGTACGTAAAACCGTCGCCGGACAGGGCGAAGATGGAGCCATACGTGTCGCCGAACTCGTCATTGAAGAACGGGCCCACGACGCCGGCCGGCAAGGTGCCCTGGATGTCGCCGATCTTCTTGCGCACCTGGTACCAGGCGGCGGCCGTTTCCTTGGGCGGCGCCGATTCGCGCAGTTCCAGCAGGATCAGGGTTTCGCCCGGCTTCGAATAGCTGGTGATTTCGTCGATGTACGGCGTTTCCTGCAGTTTCTTTTCCAGCTTGTCCGTCACCTGCTCGGCCATCTGCAAGGCCGTGGCGCCGGGCCAGTACGCTTGCAGCACCATGGCGCGGAAAGTAAACGGAGGATCTTCATCCTGGCCCAGGCTGGCGTAGCTGAGCATGCCGCCGATCAGCAGCACGGCCATCAAGTAACGCGTCAGCGGGATGTGTTCGAGCGCCCAGCGCGACAGATTGAAGCCGCCCTTCATTTGGCCGCACCCACGCTGACGGCGGCGGCACCGGCGGCAGGCTTGCTGGCCAGTTCGGCGCCGAGGATGGTCACTTTCTGGCCCGGCTTGAGCAGGTTGACGCCGGCCGTGACCACGGTCTGGCCCGCTTTCACGCCCGAGGTCAGCAGCAGCTCATTGCCCGCCACGCCGCCCACCGTCACCGGCACCAGCTTCACGGCGCCGTTTTCCACCACCCACACGGAACTTTGCGATTTCTCATTGAACAGGGCCGTCAGCGGCACCTTGATCTGCGGCGTGGCCGTTTGCGAGGCGAACTGCACCACGGCCGTCATGCCCAGGCGCGCCTGCGGCGCGTCCGGGATGCTGACCTTGGCAATATAGGTGCGCGTGGCGGCATCGGCCACGGGCGACACTTCGCGTATCTTGCCCGGCAAGCCCTGCTTCGGGTCGGCCCACAGGCGCACCACCACATCCTTGACGCCGCGCAAGGTCTCGACCTTGTCTTCAGGAATGCCGATCACGACTTCCTTCTCGCCGCTCTTCGCCACTTGCACGACGGGCGCGCCGGGCGCCACCACCTGCCCCACTTCGGCCTCGATGCGCGTGACGACGCCATCGACGTCGGCCAGCAAGCTGGCATAGCCGGACTGGTTCGCCTGGCCACGGTACAGGGCCTGGGCCGCTTCCACGTTCGCCTGCGCCGCCTTGTAGGTAGCGTCCTTGCCGTCAAGTACGGCCTGGCTGACGAAATTTTTCTCGCGCAAATCCTGGTAGCGCTTCAATTCCGCGCGCGCCAGGTCGCGGCTCGTTTCCGCGCTAACGAGCGAAGCCTTGGCCTGCGCCTGCGACAGCTGCAAGTCGGCAGGGTCGAGCTGCATCAGCACTTGCCCCTTCCTGACGCTGGCGCCCACGTCCACCTTGCGCGCGACGATCTTGCCGCCCACGCGGAAGCCCAGCTGCGATACGACACGGGGCATGACCTCGCCCGACAGCTCGGCACTCACGTCAACATTACTGCTAGACAATACGATCGCGCGCACGGGGCGCACGTCTTCCACTTTGACGGCAGGCTTGGAACAAGCCGCCAGGGTCAGCGCCAGGGCGGCGGCGGCAATCAGCCGCAGGGCGGGAAGTGCGGGAGCGCCGGTCTCGCGGCGCAGGGTTTTCAGGGCAAACAAGGTATTTTCCTTTACTATGCGGGCTGCAATATTTTTATGCGGAGAAACTTTTTGCTTGTCCTTTGGGCCAAGCCAAACTTTTTCGCACGCGATATCCTTAAATTTGTGACAATATCAGCTTGGTCATCGCGGGGAGCGATTTCCCCCTAATGACTTTCTGGTTATTAATTATAATCGTGCGTAAAAGTTTTTAGTGACTTTTGCGTCATTAATCTTGAGACGTACAACGTCCGGCCCCATTCCAGCGTGTGAGGGTGCCGGACAAACGCAAGACTAGAGAAGTGTGTTCATGCCTGTAGACCATTACGAAAATTTTCCTGTTGCATCATTTTTACTGCCGCGCCGCCTGGTGCCCGCCGTCGAAGCCATCTATGCCTTCGCCCGCAGCGCCGACGATCTGGCCGATGAGGGCGACGCCACGCCGGCCGAGCGCCTGGCCGCCCTGCACGCCTATGAAGAAGCGCTGGGCCGCATGGACCGCCACGAAGGCCATGCCGGCGAGAACGCCGCCATGTTCGAGCGCCTGGCCGCCGTCATCGCCAAACACCAGCTGCCGCTGAAGCCGTTCCACGATCTGTTGTCGGCATTTAAACAGGATGTGGAAACGACGCGCTACGCCAGCTATGACGATGTGCTCGATTACTGCGCCCGCTCGGCCAACCCCGTAGGGCTGCTGATGCTGCACCTGTATGGCGCGGCCGATGAACAGAATGTACGCGATTCCGATGCGATATGTTCAGCTTTGCAACTAATTAATTTCTTGCAAGACGTCGCCATCGACCAGCAAAAAGAGCGCATCTACCTGCCGATGGAAGACTTGAGCCGCTTTGCCGTCTCCGCCGCCGCCTTCGAGCGGCCCGAGGCACACGGCAAGTGGAGCGCCCTGATGCGCTTCGAAGTGGCCCGCACGCGCGCCCTGATGCTGTCCGGCGCGCCGCTGGCCCTGCGCTTGCGCGGGCGCATCGGCTGGGAATTGCGCCTGGTGGTGCAAGGCGGCTTGCGCATCCTCGAATGCATCGAAGCCGTCAATTACGACGTGTTCCGGCGCCGTCCCAAGCTGGAGAAACGCGACTGGCTGATCATTTTCTGGCGCGCCCTGCGCATGTCGCGCAAAAGCTTGCATCAAGAGACACAAGTAAAAACGGCTTTTCCCCCGTCGCCCACTCTGTAAGACGATAGAATAGCGGCTTCGATCTGCAACCCTTGCTCTTTTGACTATGTCTCCCGACGAATACTGCCAACAAAAGGCCGCCCAGAGCGGCTCCAGCTTCTACTACAGCTTCCTGTTCCTGCCCGCCGAGCGCCGCAAGGCCATCACGGCCCTGTACGCCTTCTGCCGCGAAGTCGATGACACGGTCGATGAATGCACGGACGAAGCCGTGGCACGCACCAAGCTGGTCTGGTGGCGCAAGGAAGTCAAGGCCATGTACGAGGGCATCCCCACGCATCCCGTGATGCGCGCGCTGGAACCGCATCTGGCCGTGTATCAACTGGAAGAAAAGCATTTGCAGGCCATCATCGACGGCATGGAAATGGACTTGAACCAGACCCGCTACCTCGATTACCAGGCCATGAGCCGCTATTGCTGGCATGTGGCCAGCGTGGTGGGTATCTTGTCGGCCAGCATCTTTGGCGCGACCCGCCCGGAAACCCTGCTGTACGCGGAAAAACTGGGCCATGCCTTCCAGCTGACCAACATCATCCGCGACGTGGGCGAAGATGCGCGCAAGGGGCGCATCTACCTGCCGATCAGCGAATTGCAGCAATTCAATGTGACGGCGGCCGACTTGCTGAACGCGCGCCACAGCGAAAACTTTGAAAACCTCATGCGTTTCCAGGTGGCGCGCGCGCAAAAGGCGTATGACGAAGCTTTCGCGCTGTTGCCAGCCGAGGATCGCCGCGCCCAGCGTCCGGGCTTGATCATGGCCGCCATCTACCGCACCCTGCTCAACGAAGTCGAGCGCGACGGCTACCACGTGCTGAAACAGCGCATCTCGCTCACCCCGATCCGCAAACTGTGGCTGGCCTGGAAGACCTGGGTTCGTGGCTAAGCCTATCGTGAAGCAACGCTACGCCGTCATCGGCGCCGGCTGGGCTGGCTGCGCGGCGGCCATGGAACTGGCGCGTGCCGGTCACCCGGTGACCGTATTCGAGGCGGCGCGCACCCTGGGCGGACGCGCGCGCAGGGTCGAGAGAGAAAACACGGTGCTCGACAACGGCCAGCATATCTTGCTGGGCGCCTACACGGAAACCTTGCGCCTGATCAAGCTGGCGGGGCAAGACCCGGACGAACTGATCCTCACGCTGCCCCTGCAGATGCGCTATCCGGCCGGCTCCGGGGGCATGGATTTCATCGCACCCCGCCTGCCCGCGCCGTTGCACCTGGTCTGGGCCCTGCTGCGCGCCACGGGACTATTGCGCGCCGACAAACTGGCCCTGATGCGCTTTTCCACCGCCATGCGGACGATGGGTTGGCAGCTGTACAACGATTGCACGGTCAGCGAATTGCTGCAGCGCTTCGACCAGACGGACACTTTGTGCCGGCTGATGTGGCACCCGCTGTGCCTGGCTGCATTAAATACCCCGCCCGAGCGCGCCTCGGCCCGCGTCTTCCTCAACGTGCTGCGCGACAGCCTGGGCGCCAGCCGCCGCCGCGCCTCCGACATGCTGGTCCCGAAGGCGGACCTGAGCAGCGTCTTGCCCGACGCGGCCGCCCGCTATGTGGCACAACATGGCGGCGCAGTGCGCACGGGCGCCAAGGTGGCCGCCCTGCAGGCGCTGCCCGACTGCCGCTGGCGGCTCGATGACGGCGTCGACGATGGAGAAATCTTTGACGGCGTCATCGTCGCCACCTCGTCCGTGCAAGCGGCCGGCCTGCTGCAAGGCTTGCAGGACGCGCGCCTCGATAACGTTATTGCCAAAATGCAAGCCTTCACGCCGGAAGCGATCAGCACCTGCTACCTGCAATACGACGCCACGGTGCGCCTGGACTTGCCGTTCTACGCCCTCGTCGATACGCCGGCGAACCGGCACTGGGGCCAGTTCGTCTTCGACCGGGGCCAGCTCGACAGCAAACAGGCCGGCTTGCTGGCCGTCGTCATCAGCGCTTCCGGCCCTGCCGCCGAGCAAGGCCACGGGCCGCTGGCGCAAGCCATCGCGGCCCAGCTGGCGCAAGTGTTGCAGCGCCCTGCCCTGGCCCAGCCCCTGTGGACCCAGCTGATCACGGAAAAGCGCGCCACGTTCGCCTGCACGCCGGACCTGGCGCGCCCCGGCAACGCCAGCGGCGTGCCGGGCCTGCTGCTGGCCGGCGACTACACGGCGAATGACGACCGCACGCTTGACTATCCGGCCACCATCGAGGCGGCCGTGCGCAGCGGCGTGGCGGCGGCCAAGGTCGTCACCACGGGCAAGGCGGCAAAGTAGACTTGACGGTGCATCCTCCCCTGGCGTCGCTCGCCCCCGCGAAATTGCATTCTGTCGCACCGCGCTGGTGCGCTCGCGTGCGCTTGGGTACAGTCTGATCATCGACAACGGCCATGCCACGGGGAATACCATGCACACCACCTTGCACTTGAAAAACAGCTTGAAAGCCCTGGCGCTGCTGGCGGGTGTGGTGCTGGCCACCTTGATCGTCATGCAGGTACAGCAGGCGCCACAGGCACCGTTGCTGCTGAGCCAGGCAAGCATGTTGCTGCCGGCAGTGGGCTGAAGCGGCGGACAGGAAGAATATGATGAACAAGCAAGATTATCTCGACGCGCTGCGGCGCGCACTGGCAGGCTTGCCACCGGACCTGGTGGCCAAGACCCTCGATTATTACGAACAGACCTTCATCGAAGGCGCTGCGGCCGGCCGCAGCGAGCACGAAATCGCCGACGACCTGGGCGACCCGAAAAAAATCGCCCTCACCTTGCGCAGCAGCACCCATCGCCAGGCTTTCGAGCAAAAGAAAACGCCCATCAACCTGCTGCGCCTGCTCGTCTCGCTGGTGGGACTGGCCATCTTCAACCTGTTCATGGTCGTGCCAGCCGCCGTCTACGCGGCCCTGCTGGCCACCCTGTACGCCGTCGGCCTGAGCTTTTACCTGGCCGGCATCGCCATCACGGCCAGCGGCTTGTCCGGCGCCAACGAACTGGTGCTCGACGGCCCCCTGCGCCACGTCTTCATCCATGACGATGACGGCGGCGAAGGCGGCGAACGGCGCGAAACGCGCATCACCATCGGCGACACGGGCATCGAAGTCGACCACGTGCCCGGCCCCGTCAAAGCCGAGTCCGCACCCGAGGCACCGGGCGCCTCATCGCGCATGATGGAACGGGCCGAAGCGCTGGCCGGCGGCGGCATCCGCATCTCCACCGACATGGACCGCGATGCGCGCACCACGCAAACCGTCTTTGGCGTGGGCATGCTGCTCGGCGGCATCGCCATCTTCCTGCTCAGTCTGGTCGTAACGCGCTATACCTTGATCGGCATCAAGCGCTACGTTGCCATGAATGTTTCCCTGCTCAAAGGTCACTAGAAAGGCTGCCATGAAACGCTTGCTCAAAGTTGGCCTGTCCATGCTCTTGCTGGCACTGGTCCTGATCGCCATGTCGTATGCGGCGCTGCGCGCCAAGGGAATCAGCAATCCCAGCAGCGCTGCCGGCCGCGCCGTGCGCAGCGAAACGCGCCCGATTTCCGCCGATATCACCAGCATCGACCTGGCCGGCCCCATCGACCTGGTGCTGCGCCGCGGCGCCACGCCATCGCTGAAGGTCAGCGGCGAACAGCGTTTGCTGTCGAACGTCGACACCACGCAGGATGGCACGACCGTGCATATCGGCCCGAAAGGCATGCTGTTCCACCATCGCCAGCCGCTGCAGGTGGAACTGGTGCTGCCAGCCCTCGTGCGCGTCGAAGTGCACGGCAATGGCGACAGCAAGATCACGGGCTTTTCCGGCGACAGTTTCATCCTGGAATTGACGGGTTCCGGCGACGTCAGTTTCACGGGACGCTACAAGCAGGTACAAGCCACCGTCAACGGCAGTGGCGACCTCGACATCAATGCGGGCAACAGCGACAGCGTGGTGCTGGAAATGGTGGGCTCCGGGCGCATCGCCGCCAGCGGCAACACGAAATTCCTGCGCGCCGACCTCAGCGGTTCAGGCGACATCGATGCCGAGCACCTGGCCGCCGACAAGGCCAGCGTCAGCCTGCAAGGCTCGGGCACGAGCACCGTCTTCGTGCGCGACGCCGCCAACCTGACCGTGCGCGGCAGCGGCGACATCCACGTCCACGGCAACCCGCGCCAGCGCGAGACGCAGAAGAGCGGCTCGGGCGACATCATCTGGCACTGAGCGGGCCAGCCGTACCTGGCACCGGGCTTACTGCGCCACGCCCTGGCCCAATTGACGCATGCGCTGCACGAGTTTGCCAATGGCGTAGACGAGCATCAACATGGCCCCGCCAGCAACGGTGGCTGCCCGGGGTTCGGCCAGCAAGGCATGGCGTGATGCTGGCGCAACGACCACCACGAACAATGGCAAACCGCAGACCAACAAGAAGGCCAGATTGCGCTGGTATTTCCGCACCTTCGATGACACATCCGTGAAAATTTCGGGTATTTTTCCATCCACCACAGGTTTGCGCCAGCAACGCCATCCCGCCACATCCACCACGCGTTCCCAACCCCCATCCACAAACAGTTGCGTGTAAACAGGATCCGCCTTTACACCCGGAAAGTCCCATCGATACGCGATGTCCGCCGGTGCGCCCCGATGGAACGTCATGCGGATGCCCAGGGGGTCGCTTGCATGCAAGTGCAGTCCCTGGCGCGCCTGCTCTTGCAGCCATCGCTCATGCATCCCGTCTTGCCACACCCACCACCATTTGAATTTCTTGACCAGTTGCTTGCTCATGCCGCATCCCCCTGTAGAAGTGACAATGTTCTTTTTCCTGTGGCTGCCATGATGTCCAAGCGCCGTACCTGCTCGCTCAAGACCTCGCGCCCCAGCTTCGTCATGCCATATATCTTGCGCCGCTCCTCTTCCCGGAGCTTGACGATCAAGCCCTGCTTTTCCAGCGTGGCAAAAGCGCCATACAAGGTGCCGGGACCAATGCTGACACTGCCTCCGCTGAGCATGTCCACCTTTTGCATGATGGCATAGCCATGCATGGGTTCATGCAGGCAAGCGAGCACATAGAACGTGGCCTCGGACAGCGGCAGGTAGCGCGAAAAGTTGATATCGTCCATGCTGCTCCATATCGTGCCCCACTATATCGACAATCGATATAGCGAGGCACGATACTAGCGCAGGGCATTATTGATTGTCAATAAAATTAGGAAATGGGAAATAGCGCAAGAGCATGCGCCCGCGGCAGCGCGCGGGCACACCGTAATGAAATCAGGCGGAGCGCGCCTCTAGCCAATGGATGGCCTGTTCGCCGGCCGCCTTGCCTTGCGCCAGGCAGGCCGTCAGCAGGTAGCCGCCCGTCGGCGCTTCCCAGTCCAGCATTTCCCCCGCCAGGAACACGCCCGGCATGGCGCGCAGCATGCTGCCATCGATGCCTTCGAAGTCCACGCCGCCGGCGCTGCTGATGGCTTCATCGATGGGGCGCGGACGCTGCAAGGTGACGGGCAGCAGCTTGATGGCGGCGGCCAGCTTGGCCTCGTCGGCAAAGTCGGCCGCACTCAGGCATTCGCGCAGCAAGCCCGATTTCACGCCCTTGATGCCCAGGCGGCTGTTCAGGTGGCTGGACATGGAGCGGGCGCCGCGCGGGCGCGTCACTTCTTCGAACACGCGTTCATGACTGTGGTCGGGCGCCAGGTCGAGCCAGATGGTGGTGCTGCCCTCGGCGGCGATCTGCTCGCGCAGCGCGGCCGACAGCGCGTAGATTAGGCTGCCCTCGACGCCGCCCGCCGTGATGACGAACTGGCCCTGGCGCTTGATCGTCAAGCCATCGATGTCGCGCGCCGTGATGGCCACCGTCGCCAGCGGATCGCCCGCATGACGGCTGCGGAAATACTCGCTCCAGTCCACGTCGAAGCCGCAATTGGCCGGCGCCAGGGGCGTCACGGCCACGCCCTGCTCTTGCAGCAGCGGCACCCAGGCGCCGTCCGATCCCAGCCGCGCCCAGCTGCCGCCGCCCAGCGCCAGGATCACGGCGTCGAAGGCGAATAGCCGTTCGCCGTCCGGCGTGGCGAAGGCCAGCTGGCCGTCTTGCCAGCCCGTCCAGCGGTGGCGCATGTGAAATTGCACGCCCGCTTCGCGCAGGCGGTGCAGCCAGGCGCGCAGCAAGGGCGCCGCCTTCATATCGGTCGGGAAGACGCGGTTCGAGGAGCCGACGAAGGTTTCCACGCCCAGGCCGTGCACCCAGTCGCGCACCTTTTGCGGGCCGAACTGGTCCAGCGCCGGTTTCACCCGGTGCGCTTGCCTGGCGTAGCGCGAGACAAAGGCCTGGTAGCCTTCCGCATGCGTGATATTCATGCCGCCCCGCCCCGCCAGCAGGAATTTGCGGCCGACGGACGGCATGGCGTCGAACAGCTCCACCCTGGCTCCCTGGTCGGTGGCCGCCTGGGCGGCCATCAGGCCGGCGGGGCCGCCGCCGATGACGGCGATGTGAAACGGAGGGGAACTGGTTTGGGTCATGGCGAGCTGGAAAGACGGTGAAAACCCCGGCATTTTAGTCGAGATAAGGCCGGCGGATGGCAAGAAGGCCGAAAAATGATGCATACTGCGCGGACATGCTGCAGCGATCGGCACTTCGACTTCACGAGACAACGCGACGACAAGAGGAGAAACACATGGGCGCAGGATTCTGGATTTCCCGTTATTTGCTGGCCAGTTCGATTTTATTCATCATCCTGACGGTGGTCGAGTACAGCAAGGGCACCACCAGCCGCGCCGACATCCTCAGCGCGCTGGCCTGGTCGCTGGTGGCGTCAGCCATCTTCATCGGCTCGAAATACTGGCGCTACAAGAAAGCCATCGCCTGCGCCACCTGCGGCGATACCACGGCCAGCAAGCCGAAAACCAAGGCGCCATGAAAAAACGGCCACTTCGATGAAGTGGCCGTTTCATTTGGCGCGCGGGATCAGCCGCCCGTCACGGGCGGGAAGAACGCCACTTCGTCGCCGTCGCCTGTTACGGTATCGGCATCGCACATCACCTGATTATGCGCCATGCGCAGCGCGCGGCCCTGCGCCAGCGCATATTCCCAGTTGCCGCCACGGGCGATCAGCAGGGCCCGCACCTCGCCCACCGTCAGCGGCCCGGCCACTTCCAGCGCTTCCTGGCCCGTGCCCACCAGCTCGCGCACGCTGGCAAAAAATCGCAGATTGATCTTCATCAAGACTTCCTTAGTACAGCAATTCATTAAACGGGATAAACCGCAGCATGTCGCCGCGCGCGATCGACAGCCCCGGCGGGCAATCGATCAAGCCGTCGCCCCACACGGTGGACGTCAGCACGCCCGAACTCTGGTTGGCGAACAGTTCCAGCTCGCCTTCGTCATTGACCTTGGCGCGCAAGAATTCGTTGCGCTTGTCCGCCTTCAGGCGTTCAAACGCGGCCGGCAGCTTGTAGCTGCGCGGCGCCAGGCTCCCCGCCACGCCCTGCAGGCGCAGGATGAACGGGCGCACGAACAGCAAAAAGGTGACGAAGCTGGAGACGGGATTGCCGGGCAAGCCGACAAAGAACGCGTCCTGCACTTCGCCAAACGCCAGCGGCTTGCCCGGCTTGACGGCGATCTGCCACATGTTCAGCCGCCCTTCCGCTTCCACGGCCGGCTTGATATGGTCTTCCTCGCCCACGGACACGCCGCCCGAAGTGATGATCAAATCATTGCCCTGGGCCGCCTGGCGCAGCACGGCGCGCGTCGCGTCCAGGCTATCGGGCACGATGCCCAGGTCCGTGATCTCGCAGCCCAAATTTTCCAGCAAGCCGCGCAAGGTAAAACGGTTGGAGTTGTAGACGGCGCCCGGCGCCAAAGGCTCGCCCGGCATGGCCAGCTCGTCGCCCGTGAAGAACACGGCCACGCGCAGCTTGCGCAGCACGGGCACTTGCGCCAGGCCCACCGAGGCGGCCAGGCCCATTTCCTGGCTGCGCAGGCGCCGGCCGGCGCCGAGGATTTCGCCGCCGGCGCGGATATCCTCGCCCTGGCGGCGCACCCATTCGCCCGCGTGCGGCACGTGATTGACCGTCACCACGCCATCCGCCACCGTGCACTGCTCCTGCATCACCACGCAGTCGGCGCCGTCCGGGATCAGGGCGCCCGTGAAGATGCGCGCCGCCGTCCCCGCTTGCAAAGGCTGGCCCACGTGGCCGGCCGCGATGCGCTGCGACACGGGCAGGCTGGCCGCGCCGCTGGCGCAATCCTGCGCGCGCACGGCGTAGCCATCCATCTGCGTGTTGTCGCGCTCGGGCACGTTCAGGGTCGACGTTTGCGCGGCCGCCAGCACGCGGCCGTTGGCGCGCATGGTGTCGACCAGCTCGACGTCGGTCACCGGGCGCGCCGCGCCCAGCATGAAGGCTTGCGCCTCGGCCACCGACAGCATGGGTTTACGTACAGTGCTCGCGTCTGTCATCACAGTCCCGTGTTCGAGGCGATGTACGCCTTCATTTTTTCCACGTCCGCATCCATCACGACGAACTTTTGCGGCAAGTCTTCGATGTTCTCGAAGCCGGCCGGACGTTCCGCATCCACGCCCAGCGCTTCGAGGATGGTTTCGTTGAACTTGGCCGCCAGCGCCGTTTCCAGCACGATCATCGGCACGTTCGGCTCCAGGTGCTCGCGCGCCACCTTGATGCCGTCGGCCGTGTGCGTGTCGATGGTGATGCCATAGTCGTCGGCCACGTCGCGGATGGTGTCGAGGCGGTCCTGGTGCGTGGACTTGCCCGACTTGAAGCCATATTTGGCCACCAGCTTGAACTCGTCGCCATCGCTGCCCGGCTTGCCGGACAAGTCGAAGCCACCGTGCGTTTCCACTTTCGTGAACAGCGCGCGCACGCGCCCGCTGTCGCGGCCCACCAGGTCGTAGACGAAGCGCTCGAAATTCGACGCTTTCGAGATATCCATCGACGGGCTGCTCGTATGGTACGTTTCGGCGGACTTGCGCACGCGGTAGACGCCCGTGCGGAAGAATTCGTCGAGCACGTCGTTTTCATTCGTCGCGGCCACCAGTTTCGAGATGGGCAGCCCCATCATGCGGGCGATGTGGCCGGCGCAGATATTGCCGAAGTTGCCAGACGGCACCGTGAACGACACTTTCTGCTCGTTGCTGGTGGTGGCCGCCAGGTAGCCGCGGAAGTAATACACGACTTGCGCCACGACTCTTGCCCAGTTGATGGAATTGACGGTGCCGATCTTCTGTTTCGCCTTGAACGGCAAATCGTTCGACACTGCCTTGACCATGTCCTGGCAATCGTCGAACACGCCTTCGACGGCGATATTGTAGATGTTCGGGTCTTGCAGGCTGAACATCTGCGCCGTCTGGAAGGCGCTCATTTTCTTGTGCGGCGACAACATGAAGACGCGGATGCCCTTCTTGCCGCGCATCGCGTACTCGGCCGCGCTGCCCGTGTCGCCCGAGGTGGCGCCGAAGATATTGAGTTCGGCGTCGTGCTTGGCCAGCGTGTATTCGAACAGGTTGCCCAGCAGCTGCATGGCCATGTCCTTGAAGGCCAGGGTCGGGCCGTTCGACAGCGCCTGCAGGATCAGGGTGGTCGATCCGCCCTTGACGACGTTTTCTTCCAGCACGCGCAGCGGCGTGATGTCGGCCGCGTTTTCGCCGGCGCGGGCGTTCTTGTAGACTGCCTTGGTATAGGTTTTCGCCGTCAGCGCCTTCAGGTCCGCGGCCGGGATATCGGTGGCGAACTTCTTCAGGATTTCGTAGGCCAGGTCGGCATACGACAATGTGCGCCAGGCGTTCAGCTCGGCACCAGTGACTTGCGGGTAGTGTTCAGGGAGATACAGTCCGCCATCGGGGGCCAGGCCGCCCAGGAGGATGTCGGAGAATTGCTGCGGATTCATTGGCGCTTTATCAGCGCGGGTAGACACGTAGTGCATAGATTTGAAGAGTCCAGTTGAGCTGAGTGCGGTTGATCATGAATGGCAGCGGATATTATAGTGCCAGCCGCCGTCCAAGGCGAATCGCGTGGCGTTTGCCCGGGCGCCGCCGTCCTGATGCGAGCGGCGACTGTTGCCAAACGACACACCTTGTCGCACGGCAACTGTATCATGGCCGCTTTCCAGACCAAGCGGGCGCCAACCCTGCCCATGACGACCATGCCACAGCCATTCCACACGAAACGTGACGATTTTCTCAAGCAGGACGATGTACGCGGTTTTATCGACTGGCTGGCGGCCGAACTGCCAGTCAAGCGCTTTCAGCTGAAGATGGCGCGCAGCCGCTTCGTGCCGGGCGGCCTGGACGTGCAGGCGACGGGCCTGGAAGCGGTGCTGGGGCACTATGTGTGGAACACCCGCTGGACCGATGCGCGCGGCAAGGCGGTCGTCTCGGGCAACTGGCGCGAGACGACCGCCTCGCTGGGCCTGCTGCGCGGCTGGCTGAAGGACGCCATCGCGCGGCAGGATGAAGACCAGGTGCTGGCGGCCTGCCTGGCCATCCTCGAATGGGGCGGCGTGCGCGGCGCCATCGTCTTCCTGAAGCGCCTGCATGCGCAAGGCCGCCTGGCCGCCTACTTCACGCGCCTGGCGCCATTCATGTCGCTCGACTCGGATGCGCCGCTCGATGCGCTCGATACGGACAGCGTGGAGCGCTTCGACGCGGGTCTGACCAAGATCCACGCCCTGTTTGATGACAGCGGCTCGCCCATCTACGACAGCCGCGTGGGCGCGGCCATGGCCATGCTGTATGCGCAGTACCGCAGCCAGGCAGGCGCCAAACTGGCAAAGAAACACTGGCTGGCCTTCCCCTCGGGCGCCGCACGCGGCAAGCAGATCCGCAATCCCAAGGGTATCGACAGCGGCTTTGCCGGCGCACCGCAATTCTTTGGCAAGGCCGTGTCGTGCCAGGACTGGGCGCAGTGGCAGGTCAAGCTGGGCTGGCTCCTGCGCGCCGTGCTGGAAAAGTGCGACTGGTTCAAGGCGGACAGCGCCGACATGGCCGCCCGCTGCCATGCCTTCGAAGCGAGTTTGTTCATGCTGGGGTATGACTTGCGGTGTTTTGGTCCAGCAGATACGGTTGCAGCCACGATGCCGGCGGTAGCCAAATCAGGAACATTCGGAGCCGTACCTAGCGGCCACCCTTTTTCGACCGTACTCACTTACTATACCGCCTATCGTCGCCAGGGCGGCCAGCCAAGCTCTTCCGCGTTTTCCAAATGGCTTACGAACAACTATAAAACAAAGACGCTGAAGGAAAGTAGTGCAAACAGCTATTGTTTTCCTTTGGCAAAGGGCGAATTCGGCCTCCATGAACGATCAGTTGCTGACCTGGAGTGCATCAGCGCTGGTGGCGAAGCTGGCCTATACATGGCTGTCGGCAGTAAAGATGCGTACAAGGAAAGTGACGAACGCGAACACATTTGTCTTTTTGACGCACTGCTTGCAGGACGAGTTGCCCACCTAACGGATAATGCCCGCGAAGCATTATTGATGGAGCGAGGCTATGCCGGAACAGAAAACTCGGCCGACACTTTGTATCGTGTAGGCCTCAATGTCGGTAGACATTTTGGCTTGCTCGACAAGAATGGTGCACCCACAGCATTTTATAACGACTACTTCGGCAACTGCCTGAACGACCTGTAATATCAAAAAATCCGGCGCGCGTGCTGGCGCGTGCGCCGGATTTGCGCCACACTGGCACCCGTCGGCCCGCCTCCGGGTCATTCATGGAACCGGCCATGTCGCTGAGTAAAAAACCGTATTTGCAAAGCGCCGCGCTGCGCCCTGACGCCGTAGTCGACCTGGACCACTATCCGTTCACCATTCCCGCCATCCGCGATTTCGTGCACATGGACTTCCACCGCGACGTGACGTTTTTCGTGGGCGAGAATGGCAGCGGCAAGTCGACCATGCTCGAAGCGCTGGCCGTGGCCCTCGGTTTCGGCAAGGATGGCGGCACGCGCAACGTGCGCATCGCCCTGCCGTCGGACGAGGAATCGGGCTTGCACGCGCACTTGCGCCTGAGCAAGAGCTATAAAAAACCCGAGGACAGCTATTTCCTGCGCGCCGAAAGCTTTTTCAACGTCGCCACCTACATGGACGACATGCCGGAATACCTGGCCAGCTACGGCGGCAAGTCGCTGCACGCGCAATCGCACGGCGAGGCGTTCATGGCCACCCTGATCAACAAGCTGCGGGGAAAAGGCTTGTACCTGCTGGACGAACCCGAGGCGGCCCTGTCGCCCAGCCGCCAGATGGCGGCATTGTCCGTGATCCACCAGCTGGTGCAGGACGACTCGCAATTGATCATCGCCACCCATTCGCCCATCCTGCTGGCCTATCCGAATGCGAAAATCCTCAGTTTTACGGGCGGCGGCATCCACGAAGTGGCGTATGAAGACACGGAACACTACGCCGTGACGCGCGATTTCCTGAATAACTACCCGAGAAGGCTGGAGCAGCTGTTTGAGGAGGAGTAAGGCTGTCGGCTTGCGCACTGCGGCAAGCCGACATACACGATGTTAGGGAATCGTACGGGACGTCGCCCTCAGCAAGCGGCGTGGTTGACGGTGATGACGTGCACGGCCAGCCCGCCCAACGACGTTTCCTTGTACTTGTCCTGCATGTCCGCGCCCGTCTGGCGCATGGTTTCGATGACTTCGTCGAGGCTGACGAAGTGCGTGCCGTCGCCCTTCAGCGCCAGCGAGGCGGCCGTGATGGCTTTCACGGCGCCCATGCCGTTGCGCTCGATGCAGGGAATCTGCACCAGGCCGCCGATCGGGTCGCACGTCATGCCCAGGTGGTGCTCGATGCCGATTTCGGCCGCATTCTCGATTTGCTCATTGGTGCCGCCCAGTGCCGCCACCAGGCCGGCCGCCGCCATGGCGCACGCCACGCCCACTTCACCCTGGCAACCCACTTCGGCGCCCGAGATCGAGGCATTGCGTTTGCACAACATGCCGATGGCGGCCGCCGTCAGCATGAAGCGGCGCACGCCGCCGACCGGGTCGCTGGGGCGGCAATCCTGCGCGTAGTAGCGCAGCACGGCCGGGATGATGCCGGCGGCGCCGTTGGTCGGCGCCGTCACCACGCGGCCGCCCGCCGCGTTTTCCTCGTTGACGGCCATCGCGTACAGGCTGACCAGGTGCACGGCGTCGTGCGGCAAGTCGTTGGCGCGGTTATCGGATGCTTTCGCTTCCTGCGCCAGGCGCCACAATTTTGCGGCGCGGCGCTTCACGTTCAAGCCGCCCGGCAGGTTGCCCGTCGTTTCCAGGCCGTGCGCGATACAGTCGCGCATGACGTGCCAGATACGGTCCAGGCCCTCGTTCAATTCATCGTCGCTGCGCTTGACGCATTCGTTCGCGCGCAGCATTTCCGGGATCGACAAGCCGCTTTCCACGCCGTGCGCCAGCAACTGCTCCATGGTATCGAAGGGGAAGACGACCCGCGCGCTGGCGGCCGACTCCACGGCCGCCTCGGCCTGGGCCTCGCCGGCTTCGCGGATAAAGCCGCCGCCGATCGAGTAATACACCTTGTCGACGCGGCTGCCATCCGCCAGTTTCAGGGTAAAGCGCATGCCGTTCGGATGTTCGGGCAAGGATTCGCTCTTGTGCCAGATCAAGCCCGTGGCGGCCGTGAATGGCACCACGTGCGTGCCCAGCAAGGCGATTTCGCCGGCCGCCTCGATGGCGGCCAGCTTGCTGTCGACGGCATCGGGCGCCACGTCTTGCGGCGTCTCGCCCATCAGGCCCAGAATGACGGCTTTGTCAGTCGCATGGCCCACGCCCGTCAGCGCCAGCGAGCCATACAGGGCCGCCTCGACGCCCACTACCTGGTCCAGCGGACCGTATTCGACCAGAAAACGCCGCGCCGCCACCATCGGCCCCACAGTGTGGGAACTCGACGGCCCGATGCCGATCTTAAACAGGTCAAATACGCTCATGTCCATGTAGTGTCTCTTTATATTAGTATGTTTTTATGAATGCCGGTGCTGGATTCAGGCTGCCTTGGCCGCATGGCCAACATCGACATTGGCCAGCATGTCCGTGACCATCTGCTCGACGCCGATCTGCGCCTTCCAGCCCCAGTCGGCGCTGGCCTTGCTGTCGTCCAGGCTTTGCGGCCAGCTGTCGGCGATGGCCTGGCGGCTGTCCGGCTTGTAGCTGATCTTGAAGTCCGGGACCATGCGCACGATGGCCTTGGCCAGCTGCTCGGGGTTGAACGACACGCCGGCCACGTTGTACGAGGAGCGGATCTTGATTTGGGCCACAGGCGCGTCCATCAGTTCGATGGTGGCGCGGATGGCGTCGGGCATGTAAATCATCGGCAAGGTGGTGTTCGCATCGAGGAAGCAGTCATAGCGCTCGCCGCGCAAGGCCGCATGGAAGATGGCGATGGCGTAATCGGTGGTGCCGCCGCCCGGAGGCGATTTGTAGCTGATGATGCCCGGGTAGCGGATGCTGCGCACGTCGACGCCGTACTTGTTGAAGTAGTACTCGCACAGGCGCTCGCCGGCCAGCTTGCTGATGCCGTACATCGAGGTCGGGTCCATCACCGTCATTTGCGGCGTATTCACTTGCGGCGTGTTCGGGCCGAAGGCGGCGATCGACGATGGCCAGAAGATGCGCAGCGGCTTGCCCGCTTCGCCCCGCTCGCGCGCCAGCTCCAGGATATTGAGCAAGCCGTCCATGTTCAGGCTCCACGCCTTCAACGGCGCCGCTTCGCCCGTGGCCGACAGCATGGCCGCCAGCTGGTACACCTGGGTGATGCCTTCGTCGGCGATGATCTTCGCCAGGCCGTCCTTGTCCAGCACATTCAATTGCGCATAGCGCTTGGCCTGGTACAGATTATTCGTGCCGATGTCGCTGGCGATCACGTTGTCCGCGCCGTGCTGCTGCGCCAGTGCGCCCACCAGTTCACTACCGATTTGGCCGTTTGCGCCAATGACTAAGATGCGTTCCATGCTATTTTCCTGAATTCCTGTTAGTTGGTAGTGTTAGTGGCGGTCAGCAAACCGAGTTCCTTGCCAGCCTGCTCGAAGGCGGCCAGCACTTGCACCAGCTGTTCGCGGGTGTGGGCGGCCGACAGCTGCACGCGCACCCGGGCCTGGCCCATCGGCACGACCGGGTAGAAGAAGCCCGTCACCAGCACGCCCAGTTCATACAGGCGGGCGGCGAATTTCTGCGCCACGGGAGCGTCGAACAGCATCACGGGAACGACGGGATGGGTGCCCGGCTTGATGGTGAAGCCGATGCGTTCGATTTCGCTGCGGAAGAAAGCCGTGTTTTCATGCAGGCGGTCGCGCAGTTCCGTCGACTTGGCCAGGCGCTCCAGTACCGACAGCGAGGCGCCGGCGATCGATGGCGCCAGGGTGTTCGAGAACAGATAAGGGCGCGATTTCTGGCGCAGAGTGTCGATGACTTCCTTGCGTGCCGACGTGAAACCGCCCATGGCGCCGCCCAGGGCCTTGCCCAGGGTGCCCGTGATGATGTCGATGCGGCCCATCACATTGTGGTGTTCGTGCGTGCCGCGGCCCGTCGCGCCCATGAAACCGGAAGCGTGGCATTCGTCGATCATCACCAGCGCACCGTACTGGTCGGCCAGGTCGCAGATCTTGTCGAGTTGCGCGATCGTGCCATCCATCGAGAATACGCCGTCCGTGACGATGACTTTATGGCGCTTGCCGGCGGCGACGGCCGCTTTCAGCTGCACTTCCAGGTCGGCCATGTCGTTGTGCGCGTAGCGGTAGCGGCCAGCCTTGCACAGGCGGATGCCGTCGATGATGGAAGCGTGATTCAGCGCATCCGAGATGATGGCGTCGTTTTCATCGAACAGGGGCTCGAACACGCCGCCGTTGGCGTCGAATGCGGCCGCGTACAAAATCGTGTCTTCCGTGCCCAGGAAGCTGGAGATGGCCTGTTCCAGCTCTTTATGCACGGTTTGCGTGCCGCAGATGAAGCGCACGGACGACAGGCCGTAGCCATACTTTTGCGTGGCGGCAATAGACGCTTCCTGCGTCTGCACGTCGCCGGACAGGCCCAGGTAGTTGTTCGCACACATATTGATCAGGGTACGGCCATCGTCGCACACCACTTCAGCGCCCTGGCGCGAGGCGATCACGCGCTCGGGCTTGTACAAGCCCTGTTGGCGCAGTTGATCGAGATTCTGTTGCAGACCGCTGAAAAAGGTGTTCTTCGCTTGCTCGCTCATGATGATCCTTGTGTGTCCCTGTTGTATGTGTGCTATCCGGGTGAGCTCAGTTGCCATAGGGAAAAGCGTCCGCTTGACCGGTGCGCGCACAATGCTGTACCGTGAAGCGCTGTTTGAAGTCTACACGTTTCCGTGTTTTTCCTCAAAATCCACTATTTCGAACTGAAATTCAATATAGTGGATATTACCCAAGCCTTTTGAACTTTGCAAGCCACCTGCCGATGAAAACCAGCGTTTCGACCAATTCTCCGCCCGAAGTGGGCGCCACCCTGCAACGGTTGCGCCTTGCGCGCGGCCTGACACTGGAGGATTTGTCGCGCATCGCGGGCGTCTCGAAGTCCATGCTGTCGCAGATCGAGCGCGAAAAAGCCAATCCCACCATCGCCATCACGTGGCGCCTGGCCAACGCCCTGGGCGTGCAGATTGGCGAATTGCTGTCCAGCGCGGAAAAAGCCGTGGAAACCATCCGCATCACGGACGCCCACGAAACCCCCACCCTGCCCGGCGACCACGCGGGCTACGTGCTGCGCATCCTGGGACCGATGGAACTGGCCGGCAAATATGAATGGTATGAGGTGACCCTGGCGCCGGGCGGCGAGCTGGCGTCGCAGCCGCACGATCCGGGCACCACCGAGCATTTGACGGTGATCCACGGCAACCTGGAACTGGAAGTGGGGACGGCGAAGAAAAAGGTCAAGAATGGCGGCACGGCCAGGTATCCGGCGGACTTGCCGCATACGATACGCAACCTGGGCAAGACGGAAGGAAAAGCGCTGCTGGTGGTGATCCACCGCTAGTGGCCACCAGCAACGCGGCGTACGGCTCCGGCGTCAGGCCTGGCGCTGACGTCTTCTGCTGACAAAGCCGAGCAATGCCAGGCCGCCCAGCAACATGCCATAGGTTTCAGGCTCCGGCACGGCGCTGAGCGGGTCGAGGCGGATCACTTCACAAAAGCGGTCGTTGCAGCGGCTGGCGGCGATCTGGCCAGCCTCGTTTATGCCATTGACTTGCAGATTGCGCCAGCCTTCCATGCCATCGACCAGGTCGGCCAGCATATAGGTGTTGCCATTCATATTGATAATGGATTCCGCACCTGAAAGGCTGATACCCACCACGTTCCCTTTGCCATCGATCCCGAGCGCTTCCGACATGGAGTTGATCCCGCTCCAGCTGCCGTCCACCATCTTGAAGGCGCGGTAGGGAACCGGCCAGGGGGCATTGCGGAAGTACTGGTTGAACACGATTTCCCCTGCATTGTTAATCCCTCGCATCTTCACCTCGGCGTCTCTGATCGTGGGCGTGATGTCTCTCATCACACCATTTTCATAGATATAACCGTGCTGCTTGCCGCTGGCCGTCGAGGAGTTGCCGACGATGACCCCATGATCATTGATTGCTGAAACACTACTCCAGGCGCCGCCCAGCGTACCGAGGGGAGTAATGCCCGATGCGGAATCGTACAGATAGGCGTTGGTGCTGCTGGCCTTGGTCTGGCTGTCGACCACGGTGGCGCCAAACGCAACTTTCCCCGACGCATTAACTTGACCGGTCCACGACACCTGGCCGGGAATATCCAGCGACGTCAGGGTGTTGCCCGACTGCAGTTGCATGTGCAAGGTGCCATCGGCGGCGGTGGAGCGCAGCAGCAAGTCTCCTGCAATATTGCCGCCACGCAGCATATTCGTTGCCTGAGCCGCAGGCACGGCCGTCACTGCCGAGCCTGATGTGCCGTACCACATGTCCACGCCATTCAGCTGAACATAGCCATACAGTTCGCCCAGCGCCGTGATGCCGCCCCACTGCAAACGGCCAGTCGAGGGGAGCGCAAACGTTGTCGAAGAGAAAATCGGTGCAGGTGCAGGCAGGATTTGTGCAAACGCCGTCGTTGTCGCAGCGCTCAACAGCAAGAAACACAGGGTTTTATGTATCGGTTTCATTGTCAATTTTCCAATAAAATTAACAAGATAATCGATAATATAAAAAAGGTAAACCTTTTTGACAACTCTGATGCAAGATAAGCATTGATGGCTCCCCGTGCAGGGGCCAGCAGTGTGCAATAAGCCCTTATGCCCATGCTAAGATTTCGGACTAGACAAGATTTCCACTGCCCTTCATGGAGCCTTACCGATGACGATTTCCGACAGCACCACCACCTTCCACAACAAGAAAGTCGTCCAGTACGACCCTGACCTGCCCTTCGACGCCTCGCCCGACATCGTCTACCGCCTGTCGCTCGAGTACGACGACAAGCGCAAGATGGACGAGCTGATCGCCGGCTTTCTCGCCAAGGCGGACCAGAATGCGCTCGCAGCGCTGATCATCGGCATGTGGGGCGACCCGTACGAATCGGGCGCCGACGAAGTGATCGCCGCGCTGATCGCCCACGCGCCGCAACTGCCCAATGTGCGCGCCCTGTTCATCGGCGACATGACGTACGAGGAATGCGAAATCTCGTGGATCGTGCAAGGCAGCTACAAGCCCCTGCTGGACGCCTTCCCGCAGCTGGAAGAATTGCGCATCCGCGGCGGCAATGAGCTCGTCATCGAGCCGTTCGCGCACCAGCACCTGCGCCGCTTCACCATCGAAGCGGGCGGCCTCGATCAAAAGATCGCCGAAGCGCTGGCGCAATCGAGCATGCCGCAGCTGGAACACCTGGAACTGTGGCTGGGCACCGAGGAATACGGCTTCTCGGGCGACGTCGACCTGTACCGCAAGGTGCTGGCGCAGCTGACCGTACCGACCCTGCGCTACCTGGGCTTGCGCGACGCGGAAATCGCCGATGACCTGGCCGTGTGGCTGGCGGAAGAGCCGCTGGTGGCGCAGCTCGACACGCTCGACCTGTCGCTGGGCACCATCGGCGACCTGGGCGCCGTGGCCGTGCTCAATCACACGCAGCTGGGCAAGCTGAAACGCCTGGACCTGTCGCACCACTACATCTCGGAAGAAAACCAGGCCAAGCTGAAGGCGCTGCCCTTCGAGGTGGTGCTGGACGACCCGCAGGAAGCGGACGAAGACGACGGCGAAAGCTACCGCTACGTGGCCGTGGGCGAATAAACGGAGTCTTTTTCCTTGGCTACACCCCTCACCCTGCTGGCCGGCGCCGGCAGCAAGCGCGTGCGCCTGATGCAGGCGGCGCGCGCGCAACTGCGCCTGCCGCCCGCGCAGGTGCTGGAATGGCGCCACTGGCTGGCGCGGCCGGCGCTGCTGGCAGACGCCTTGCGCCAGCCCGGCCTGTTGAAGATCGAACCGCCCGGCGACGATCCCGCCGCGCATTTTCTCTTGCTGCAGGCGGGCTGCCGTTTGCTGGACCGTCCCCTCGTCGAGGCGCCCGAACATGGCGAACTGCTGGCCATGGATGCGTGGTTTGCGGGCTTTTCCAGTGCCATGCAAGACCTGGCGGGGCAACTGGCGGCCTTGCCGCACATACGCGTCTTCAATGCGCCGGCCGAGATTGTCCGCATGACGGACAAACTGGCCTGCCAGCGCCACCTGGCCGCACACGGCATCGCCATTCCCGCCCTGCTCGGCCCCGTGCATGGCTACGAGCACCTGCAAGCGCTGCTGCACCAGCATGACCTCGACCGCGTGTACCTGAAGCCGCGCTACGGCTCGTCCGCGTCCGGCGTCGTCGCCTACCGCAGGAACAGGGCAGGACGCCAGCAAGCCACCACCTCGGCCGCCCTGCAGCATGGGGATGGCGCGGCGCGGCTGTTCAATGTCAAGCGCATGGCGCGCTATGACACGCAGCACGACATCGCCGCCCTCGTCGACGCGCTGGCCGCCCAGGAGCTGTATGCGGAAACGTGGCTGAACAAGCCGCGCAGCGGCGACAGCCACTACGACCTGCGCGTCGTGACCCTGGCGGGCCAGCCCGCACACCGGGTGGCGCGCATCGGACAGCACATGATGACGAATCTGCACCTCGACAACCGGCGCGGCGAGGCATCCGGCCTCTTGAACGCAGCCGACCTGGCGGCACTGGAAGCGGCTGCCGCCCAGGCCGCGCGCGCCTTCCCCGCCAGCCACGTGACGGGCTACGACCTCGTCGTGCGCCAGGGCCAGGCCCACGTGCTGGAAGCGAACGCCTTCGGCGACCTGCTGCCAGGCCTGCTGTGGCAAGGCGCGGACACCTATGCGGCGCAATTGACGCAACTGACACATGCTTAAAGATACACCGGACACACCGGCCATCCCCGACATGCACGCCATCGTCGGCAGCCACGATATCGTCTTCCTCACGCTCGACACCCTGCGCTTTGACGTGGCGCAAGCCCTGTACGAGGCGGGTGAATTGCCCGTGCTGGGACGTTTTTTACCGCCGGGCGGCTGGGAACGGCGCCACTCGCCCGCCACGTTCACCTATGCGGCGCACCAGGCCTTCTTCGCGGGCTTTTTGCCCACGCCGGCCGCGCCGGGCCGCCATCCGCGCCTGTTCGCCAGCGCGTTTGCGGGCAGCGAAACGACGTCGCCCGACACGTTTACCTTCGCGGAAGCGGACCTTCCCGCCGCGCTGGCCGCGCGCGGCTACCGCACCATCTGCATCGGCGGCGTGGGCTTCTTCAACAAGCAAACGGCGCTGGGCACGGTGCTGCCGTCGCTGTTCCAGGAAAGCCACTGGAGCGCGGGCATGGGCGTGGCCAGCCGCCATTCGACGCAAAAGCAGGTGGCGCTGGCCCTAGCCCGCCTGGCGGATGGCGATCAGCGCACTTTTTTGTTCATCAACGTGGCCGCCCTGCACACGCCGAACCGCGCCTACCTGCCCGGCTGCCGCGCCGATTGCCTGGACAGCCACGCGGCAGCGCTGCGCTATGTCGATGGCGCGCTGGCGCCCCTGTTTGCCGCCTGCGCCGCGCGCGCGCCCACGTTTGCCATCGTCTGCTCGGATCACGGCAGCGCCTATGGCGAAGATGGCTACCGCGGCCACCGCATCGCCCACGACAGCGTGTGGAACGTGCCGTATGCGCACTTCTTCATCGCCCCCGATACACCTCCCAAGGAGTCCCCACCGTGAGCCCAGCCGAACAACCTGGCACCCTGGCGCAGCGCATGCGCCACACGCCCTACCAGGCGTATTCGTATTCGTATCCGCACAAGGCGGCCTACCGCGCCTTGCCGCAGGCGGCGCCGCTGGCGCCCCTGTGGGCGCGGCAAGACCGCTCCGCCCTGTTCGCGTACATCCATATTCCGTTTTGCGAGATGCGCTGCGGCTTTTGCAACCTGTTCGCCATGGCCCGCCCCGGCGCCGACATGGTCGAACGCTACGTGCGGCAAGTGCTGGTGCAGATGCGCGCACTGGCCGGCGCGCTGGGCGAACGGCGCTTCGCCCGCTTCGCGCTGGGCGGCGGCACGCCCACCTATCTGTCGCCGGCGCAGCTGGACACCTTGCTGTCCGGCGCGCGCGACATCCTCGGCATCGATTTGCAAGCCACGCCGGCCGGCATCGAAGCGTCGCCCGAAACCATCACGGCCGAGCGCCTGGCCGTCTGCCGCGCGCACGGCATCGACCGCGTCAGCCTGGGCATCCAGAGCTTTGCCGCCGGCGAGATGCGCGCGCTGGCGCGTCCCCAGCAAAACGCCACCGTCCATCACGCCATCGGCCTGATACGCGCGGCCGGCTTTCCCACCCTGAACCTGGACTTGATCTACGGCATCGCGGGGCAGACCGTCGCCAGCCTGCTGGCGTCCATCGACAGCGCGCTGGCCTTCCGGCCCGAGGAAATCTATCTGTATCCGCTGTACGTGCGCGAGCAGACGGGCCTCGGCAAGATCGCGCGGCGCAAAGGCGCCGATACGCTGAACCCCATCATGCTGGCGCAGGACGGCGACAGCCGGCTGGCCCTGTACGCGGCCGCGCGCGACCATTTGCGCGCGCAAGGCTATGAACAGGTATCGATGCGCATGTTCCGCGCTCCCCATGCGCCGGAACAAAACGGTCCCTCGTATTGCTGCCAGAATGACGGCATGGTGGGCCTGGGCGCGGGCGCGCGCTCCTACACGGCCAGCCTGCATTATTCGAGCGAGTACGCGGTGGCACGGACAGAGACCATCGGCATCATCGACAACTACCTGGCGCTGGACGAGGAACGCTTCGCGCAGGCCGAACACGGCTACGTGCTGGGCGAGGAAGAACAGCGCCGGCGCTACGTGATCCAGTCGCTGCTGACGGAACCGGGCCTGGACCGCGACGCCTACACGGCGCGCTTCGGCACGCGCTGCGAGATGGATCTGCCGCAGCTGGCCGAACTGCACGCGCTGGAGCTGGTGCAGGAGGATGGTCCGCTGCTGCGCCTCAATGACCGCGGCTACAGCTACGCCGACACCATCGGCCCGTGGCTGGCCTCCGAGACGGTGCGCGCGCTGATGGCGCAAGAGGGCCAGGCGTGCTGACAACCCAGCCTGGCACTTTGTCCCTGCTGTACCGGGGCACGCTGGCGAGCTGCAACTACGCCTGCGGCTACTGCCCGTTTGCCAAGAAGCGCGACAGCCGCGCCGCGCTGGCCCGCGATGCGCGCGAGCTTGTCCGCTTCACGGACTGGGTGGCGCGGCAAACGCGCCCCATCGGCGTGCTGTTCACCCCCTGGGGCGAAGCGCTGGTGCGGCGCCACTACCGCGCGGCCATGCAAACCCTGGCCGCACTGCCGCACGTGCGCCAGGTGGCGCTGCAAACGAATCTGTCCGGCCCCCTGAACTGGCTGCAGGGGATGGATGGGCTGGAAAAGATCGGCCTGTGGTGCACCTACCACCCGGATCAGACGACATTGGCCCGCTTTCTCGAACGCTGCGCGCGCCTGGACGCCATGGGCGTGCGCTATTCCGTCGGCGTCGTGGCGATGAACGAGCACCTGGACGCCATCCGCGCCCTGCGCGCGGCCCTGCCCGCGCACGTCTACCTGTGGCTGAACGCGTACGACCGGCGTGGTCCCGGCTACTACGCGGTGGAAGACCTGGCCTGGCTGGACGCCGTCGACCCGTGGTTCGCGCAAAACCGGCGCCCTTCGCCCTCGCGCAATAAACCGTGCCTGGCGGGCGAGGCGTCGCTGTCCGTCGATGGCGACGGCGAGCTGGCGCGCTGCCATTTCGTGCCCGAGCGCCTGGGCAACCTGTACACGGACGACCTGACGGACATGCTGCAAGAAAAATCCTGCCCGCGCTTCAAGTGCGATTGCTATATCGGATATGCGCAGCGCAAGGATTTGCCGTTCCAGTCCACGTTTGGCAACGGCGTGCTGGCGCGCATCGCGCCTTTGCGCCGGACGTAAAAAAGCGCGGGCCAACGGCACCCGCGCTTTTTACCTGAACACCAACTAATTACTGCGCCGCCACTTTCGCCGGTTCCGGCGCCGCGACTGGCGTCATCTTCAGCGAACGGCTGAGGAAGCCCCAGCGATCGGCCACTTCTTCGATCTGCTTGGTCGTCGGCTTGCCGGCGCCATGGCCGGCCTTGCTGTCGATGCGGATCAGCACGGGCGCCGCGCCGCCTTGCGCTGCCTGGGCAGCGGCGGCGAACTTGAAGCTGTGGGCAGGCACGACGCGGTCGTCGTGGTCGGCCGTCGTGATCATGGTGGCTGGATAGCAGCCGCCCGCCTTCAGGTTGTGCAGCGGCGAATATTTCACCAGCGCCTTGAACTGCTCGGCATCGTCCGACGAACCGTAGTCAGGCACCCAGCCCCAGCCCACGGTGAACTTGTGGAAACGCAACATGTCGAGCACGCCCACTTGCGGGATCGCCGCGGCGAACAGGTCGGGACGCTGCGTCATGGCCGCGCCCACCAGCAAGCCGCCATTGCTGCCGCCGCCGATGGCCAGCTTCGATGGCGAAGTGACCTTGTTGTCGACCAGCCATTGCGCCGCGCCAATAAAGTCGTCGAACACGTTTTGCTTGTTCAGCTTGGTGCCGGCCTGGTGCCAGGCTTCGCCGTATTCGCCGCCGCCGCGCAGGTTGGCCATCACGTAGACGCCGCCCATTTCCACCCAGGCAAGATTTGCCACGGAGAAGCTCGGTGTCAGCGAAATATTGAAGCCGCCATAGCCGTACAGATAGGTCGGGTTGGAACCGGCGAGCTTCATGCCTTTTTTCGAGACGATGAACATCGGCACCTTGGTGCCATCGCGGCTGGTGAAGAATTGCTGGCGCGTTTCAAAGGCGTTCGGGTCGAAATCGACCTTCGGCTGGCGGTACACGCTGCTCTTGCCCGATTTCATGTCGTAGCGGTAGATGGTCGCCGGCGTCGTGAAACTGGTAAACGAGTAGAACGTTTCCGTGTCGCCACGCTTGCCGGCAAAGCCGCCGGCCGAACCGATGCCCGGCAAGGCCACTTCGCGCACCAGCTTGCCATTCAGGTCGACGATCTTGATTTGCGTTTGCGCATCTTTCAAGTAGTCGAGCACCAACTGGTTGTTGATCAGGTTGACGGCGACGAGGGTTTCCGCGCTTTGCGGCACGATCTCTTTCCAGTCGGCAGGCGCAGGCTTGCGCGTGTCGATGGCGATCACGCGCGATTTCGGCGCCTTGTTATCCGTCTTGAAGAAGAACACGGGGCCGTCATTGTCGATGAACGAGTACGACGCATCGAACGCTTCCAGCAAGCCCACCACCTTGGCGTTCTTTTGGCGCAAGTCCTTGTAGAAAATGCGGTTCTTGCGTTCCGTGCCTTGCGTGGCCGTGATGATCAGGTAATTGCCGTCGTCGCTGACGGTGCTGCCGCCAAACGCCCATTCCTTCTGGTCGGGACGGTCGAAGACGAGCACGTCGTCGCTTTGCGGCGTGCCGATCTTATGGAAATACAATTTCTGGAAGTAATTGATATCGGCCAGCTTGGTCGCTTCGTTCGGCGCATCATAGCGGCTGTAGAAGAAACCGGTGTTGTCCTTGGTCCAGGAAGCGCCGGAGAACTTGGCCCACTTGATGTGGTCCGTCAAATCCTTGCCCGATTCGATGTCGCGCACCTTCCACTCGTTCCAGTCGGAACCGGAAGCGGACGTGGCATACGCCAGGTACTTGCCGTTCGGGCTGATCGAAGTGCCGGCCAGCGCCACCGTGCCATCCGTGGACAGGGTGTTCGGGTCCAGCAACAGACGCGGCTCGTCCGTCAGTTTTTTCACCGTGTACAGCACGGCCTGGTTCTGCAAGCCGTCATTGCGGCTGTAGAAGTAACGGCCGCCCTGCTTCGTTGGCGTAGAGAAACGCTCATAGTTCCACAGCTTGGTCAGGCGCTGCTTGATCGCGGCACGTTCCGGGATGGTGCCCAGGTACGATTGCGTCAGCTTGTTTTGCGCCGCAACCCATTCGCCTGTCTCGGCGCTGTTGGCATCTTCCAGCCAGCGGTACGGGTCGGCGATGGTGGTGCCGAAATAGCTGTCTTGCTGGTCGACTTTTTTGCTGACCGGATACGTCACGGGTGCGCCATCGCCGGCCGGGCACGATGGCATCGCGGCGCTTTGCGCCAGGGCATTGCCACCGAAGGCGGCCATCAAGCTGAATATGAGGGTTGCACTACGTAATTGCATGGGTTGTTGTCTCATTGTTGGATGTCGAGGAAAGCAGGCCGCCTGCATGCGCGGCGGCTGCCCATGTTGACTTTCGCCAAGAGAAATCATAGCGCGGATTGCCACTTTTAAAGCACAGTTATCCAGTGGATTTACCGTCTTTTGTTTGGGGAATTTACATGAATGACCATGATAAATCTCGCTTTCGCCGGAATCGGCAAACTGACATTCATGCAAGAAACATTATCAAAAACAAAGTCGTTTCATCAAGCCGTCATAAATCTTCTTTACTATCGGCAACATGTTCATGGCCCGTCCAGAGGCCGTGCCGCCACATCCGCCTATGCACACTCTCGCCCTCCCCACCGCCACCGCCGCGCCGCCCGGCGCGGTGCCATCGAATGTGGCTTACCTGAAGCCGCCGTCGGTATCCATGAGCATCGAAGGGACGGATGCCTTGCACGAGATCCTCGCGGGCCGCAAGCTCAGCGCGCTGTTCCAGCCCATCATCCACATGCACAGCGGCGACATCATCGGCTACGAAGGCTTGATACGTGGGCCGTCCGACAGCCCATTGCACGCGCCGATGAATCTGTTCAAGGTGGCGCGCGCGCATGACCTGACCCTGGAAGTGGAACACCTGTGCCGGCAAGTGGTGCTCGAACGCTTCGCCGAACTGCAGTTGCCGGGCAAGCTGTTTCTCAATGTCAGCCCCGAATGCCTGTTGCTGCGCAATGCCCGCCATGGCGAAACCCTGGAATACATCGAACACATCGGCATCAATCCGGACCGCGTCATCATCGAGCTGACGGAAAACCAGCCCACGTATGACTACGAGCTGATGCGCGAAGCGGTGCTGCATTACCGCAACATGGGTTTCCAGATCGCCATCGACGACCTGGGCGAGGGATTTTCCAGCCTGCGCCTGTGGTCGGAACTGCGCCCGGAATACGTGAAAATCGACATGCATTTCATCCAGGGCATCAATAATGACCCCGTGAAACTGCAGTTCGTGCGCTCGATCCAGGAAATCGCGGAGAAATCGGGTACCCTGGTAATCGCCGAAGGCATCGAGGCGCAGACGGAATTGCTCGTCTTGCGCGACCTGGGCGTGGCGTTCGGACAAGGCTATCACCTGGGCCGGCCCAACGCGGTGCCGGCGCGCGCCCTGCCGGCCGAAGTGGTGCAGGCGCTGGGACGCAACGGCGTGGCCGTGTATCCGCAGCGCAGCAGCCTGGAAAAGAACGGCGCCAGCATCCGCAAGCTGCTGCACCGCGTGGCGGCCGTTTCGCCCGAGAAAAACAATAACGAGGTGTACGATATTTTCCTGAAAGACCCGAAGCTGATGATCATTCCCGTCGTCGACGACGGCGTGCCGCTGGGCCTGATCAGCCGCTTCGAGATGATCGATCACTTCGCCCGCCCCTACCAGCGCGAACTGTATGGCAAGAAATCGTGCAGCCTGTTCATGGATGCCACGCCGCTGATCGCTGACCACGAGACGAGCTTGCAGGAACTCAGCTACACCATGGTGCAATCGAGCGCCCACCATCTGTTCAACGGTTTCATCATTACCGAACACGGCCGCTACCTGGGCATGGGCACGGGACACGACCTGATGCGCGAAATCACGCAGATGCAGATCAACGCGGCCCGCTATGCCAATCCGCTGACGCAACTGCCCGGCAACGTGCCCATCAACGAGCATATCGACCGCCTGCTGCACAGTGGCAGCCGCTTCTGGGTCTGCTATTGCGACCTCGACCACTTCAAGCCCTTCAACGACGTGTACGGCTACCGCAAGGGCGACGACGTGATCCAGCTGACGGGAGAAATCCTCAGCAGCCATTGCGACCCGAACCGCGACTTCATCGGCCACATCGGCGGCGACGATTTCATGATCCTGTTCCAGAGCGAAGACTGGGAAGCGCGCTGCCAGGCCATGCTGGACGACTTCGCGGCCGCCATCCTCGCCTATTACAGCACCAGCGATTGCGAACGGGGCGGCTACATCAGCGAAGACCGGCAAGGCAAGAAAGTGTTTTATTCCCTGATCAGCCTATCCTTGGGCGTCATCAAGGTGGAAGCGCACCAGTATTACACGCACCACCAGATTGCCACGCAGGCGGCGGAAGCGAAGAAGCAGGCCAAGAAAATCCACGGCAACAGCCTGTTCCTGGACCGGCGGCAAGGCGCGGGCGCGGCACGCATGGATGCGTAACCAGGGGCAATAGTCAAAAGCTGGACAGGGACAGGCCAGGCACGCTCAAATACGCACGAGGTCGACAAACGCATTGCTGCTGCGGGCATCGGGCACGAATGCCAGGCTGATGCGTGCCTCGTCGCGGCGCGCCTGCAAGCGGTAACTGCCTGCAGGCACGTCGACGAACAGGCCGCCATATGCCGTGTCCGGTTCCTGGCCGCCGCCGGTGACGTCTTCCCCGGCGCCGATGAAGACGCGGCCGGAGACCACGGCCAGATGCACGACCACATGCGGCTCGGCAAGTTCGGCGTGCAAGGCGATGTCATACGCGCCGTCGCCGCCGACGTTGAAAAACGCTACCTGCCCCGCGTTCACGGCCGCCAGTTCCGCACTGGGAATACTCCACCAGTCGCAGTCATCTTCCAGCTTGTGGCGCAAGAGGGCCGGATCGAACACGCACAGGGTGGCCGTGCCGGTCACGATTCTCGTCATGCCGCCAGCGGCGCCGGTCCCAGCAGCGGCTGGCTTTCCACGTACTGCGCACTGGCTTGCGCCTGCCATGGAAAATGGCCATCGCGCGACGGCCAGACGATCTGGTACACGGTAAACTCGTCACCCTGGTAATACCAGCGCGCATAGCCGACATAGTTGCGGTATTGCTCGACGGGCACGCGCACGAAGGCGCACTGATGGCCCTTCAGCAAGACGTCCGTGGTGGCTGTGAAATCCGTGATGGCGCCGCTGCGCGCGGCGTCCAGCGCCACGTCGAGTATCTGGTGGGCCACGGCCCGCGGCAAGCCCATGATGAGAAATTCAGGCTGGCCAAAGCTGTGGCAAGCGCCTATCGTGAAGGCGTAGCCGGGGCCCTCTTCATCGGCACTGATATGCACGCCATGCCAGCCATGCGTGGCGATGTCGTCGATGACTTTTTGTTCGGATGCATCCTCGCCTGCCTGCCTTACCATATTCCGCCTTTCGCTGTGCCAAAAACCACGCCGCCTTCGCGACATTCCTGCCAGCAATTATCGCACGCAGCCCGCGTCCGCGCCCACGCTTCAGTCGCGCGATGGCCGTGGCGGCCGTGGCGGGGAACGCACCTGGTGCCATTGCCGCATGCGCTGCTGCGCCTCTTGCAGCTGTGCCGGCTCCAGCCTGGCGGCAGCCGCTTCCCGCGCCCTGGCCGCCCCGCTATCGCCGCCCTCGGCCGCCAGCGCCAGCCACATATAGCCGCAAACGGGATCCTTCTCCACGCCGCGCCCGCTGTTGTACATGCCGCCCAGGTTGTACTGCGCCAGCGCATGGCCCTGGCCGGCCGCGCGCGCATACCATTGCACGGCCAGGCCATCGTCTTGCGGCACGCCGTGGCCGCTCGCATACATGACGCCCAGGTTGTTTTGCGCACTGGCATCGCCCTGCTCGGCCGCCGTGCGGTACCAGCGCACGGCGCACACCTCGTCGCGCTCCACACCCTGGCCATTGGCATACATCACGCCCAGGTTGAACTGCGCATTCGACGCGCCCTGGGCCGCCGCCCTGGCATACCAGTCCAGCGCCTGGCGCAGGTCGCGGGCGACGCCCCGCCCGCCCGCAAACATGCCGCCCAGATTGTATTGCGCCATGCAGTGACCTTGCAGGGCGGCACGCCGGTACCAGACGACGGCGCGCGCCTCGTCCTTGTCCACGCCCTGCCCCCGCGCCAGCATCAGGCCCAGGTTGAACTGGGCGTCGGCATCATCCTGCTCGGCCGCCCGCTGCAGCCAGGCGTAGGCGCGCAGCTGATCGGGCGCCACGCCTAGGCCTTCCGCATACGCCACGCCAAGTTGCCGCTGCGCCACGGCCAGGCCTTGGGCAGCGGCCTGGCGGAACCAGGCCAGCGCCTGCGTATCGCTTTGCGCCACGCCCTGGCCCCGCTTGTAGACGAGCCCCAGGTTCAGCTGCGCCTGCGCATCGCCCTGCAAGGCCGCCTTGCGGAACCACGCCAGGGCCAGCGCATCGTTCTTTTTCGCGCCCAGGCCTTGCGCATAGGCTTCGCCCAACAAGGATTGCGCGCTGGCCACGCCCTGTTCGGAGGCACGGTAAAACCACGCCAGGGCCAGTTCGTCACTCTGCAGCACGCCCCGCCCCTTGCGGTACATCTGTCCCAGGTTTTGCTGGGCCGAGGCGTCGCCCTGCGCGGCCGCGCGGCGAAACCACAGCACGGCGTCCTCGTCGCTCTGCGCCACGCCGCGGCCGTGGTAATACAGGGCGCCCAGGTGGTTTTGCGCGAACGCCAGCCCTTGCAGCGCGGCCAGCCGTAGCCAGACAAAGGCGCGCGCATCGTCCTGCGCCACGCCTTCGCCCTTCTTGTACATCAATCCCAGATTGAACTGGGCGTAGGCATTGCCCTGCTCGGCAGCCGTGCGGAACCAGATATACGCCTCGTGGCTATCTCTGGCAGTATGGTGCTTGTCCATGTGCGCCCCCATCCACATTGCGCTTGCTGGCAGCACGCGCAAAACGGCGGCCCAGGGCGGCGAAATCATGTGTTGCTTAAATTTTAAATTCGATGCTGGGGAAGGACTTGAGCAGGCTCAAACGAAATAACAAAATTATATCGTTTTGATGAGCCCGCTTAGGCAGGCATGGCGCTCAGCGGCGTGATGGGTGTTTTTGCAGGAATTGCGGCACCTTGGCGGCGGCCAGCTTGTTCAGCGACACGAGCAAGTCCGCGTCGACGTCGGCGATGCCATAGCTGCTGCGCAAATGGCGGCCGATATGGATCAGCACTTGCGCCGCCACTTCCGCATCGGACTCGGCCCTGTGGGCGGCGCTCTTGAAGGCGATGCCCAGCTGGCTGGACAGCAAACCCAGCTTGTAGCTGGCCATGCCGGGAAACACGCGGCGCGACAGTTTCAATGAACACACGAGCGACTGGTGCGCCGGTGTCAGGTTCAGCCTGGCGCTTTCCGCGCGCAGGAATTTCTCGTCGAAGCTGGCATTGTGCGCCGACAAGGCATCGCTGCCGATGAAGTCGAGCAGCCGCGGCACCACCTCGGCCACGGGCGGCGCCTTGTCCACCATCGCCTGCGTGATGCCCGTCAAGCCCGTGATGAACGAGGGGATGCGCGCATTGCAGTTGATCAGGGTCACATAACGGTCCGTGATCTGCCCGCCCTCGATGCGCAGCGCCGCCACTTCCGTGATGCGGTCGCCCATGTCGGGAGATAAACCGGTCGTCTCGAAGTCGATCATGACGATCGGTTTGTCAAACACATTCATGGGGCGCTCTTTCGTGGGTGCAACAGTGGGGGTATCGATAAAATGCGCAGGGCAAGGCGCCGCGTCGCAGACAGTACACCAGTACGGCAAGACGCGGCAACGCCGCCATGCACATTTTATCAACCAAATTTACGCACGGCGTCCAGCGCCAAACCCGCACCGATACTGCCGAACAGATCGCCTTCGACCTTGCGCGCGGCCGGCACCAGGGCTGCGATCTTTTCGCGCAGCAAGCGCACGCCGCTCGAACCGCCCGTGAAGAACACGGTGTCGACGGCTTCCGGCGCCACGCCCGCGTCGCGCAGCAGACGCAGCACGGTTTCTTCCACGGAACCGCACAGGTGGCCGATGGCCTCGTCGAACTGCGTGCGTTTGAGCAACAGACTCTGCGCGGGCGACAGGCGGTCCAGTTCCAGCTGCACTTCGGCCGCGTCGGACAGGGCAATCTTGCCTTCTTCAACTTTCATGGCCAGCCAGTGGCCGGCGCGCTCGTCGATCAGCTTTTGCAAACGGCCCATCTTGTCTTGCTCACGCGCATCGCGGCACACGTCGGCCAGCTGCACCCAGATCTTCTTCGTGTAGGCCAGGTTGATCGTGTGCCAGGTCGCCAGGTTGAAATAATAGCTGGACGGGACTTCGCTATTGTTATGCAGGCGGCTGCCGTAGCCCAGCAAGGGCATGACGGATGACAGGCTCAGGTATTTATCGAAATCCGTGCCGCCGATGTGCACGCCGCCGGTGGCGAGGATGTCGTCGCGCCGCTCGGTTTTCTTCGCCCGTTCCGGCGACAGGCGCACCAACGAAAAGTCGGACGTACCGCCGCCGATGTCGGCGATCAGCACCAGTTCTTCCTTGTCGATCTGCGACTCGTAGTCGAACGCGGCGGCAATCGGCTCGAACTGGAACGCGACGTCCTTGAAACCGACGGAGCGGGCCACTTCGGCCAGCGTGTCTTGCGCCAGCTGGTCGGCTTGCGCATTGTCGTCGATAAAGAAGACGGGACGGCCGAACACGGCGGACGAGAATTCCCGGCCGGCGGACTGCTCGGCGCGACGTTTCACTTCGCCAATGAATTGCGCCAGCAACATGCGAAATGGCAAGGCGCGGCCACCCACTTCCGTCTGGCCATCGATGAGGCTCGTGCCCAGCAAGCTTTTCAGCGAGCGCATCAAACGCCCCTCGTAACCGGCCAGATAGCCGGCCAGCGCCGCGCGGCCAAAACTGACTTCCTCGTCTTCCGCATTGAAGAAGACGACGGACGGTAAGGTCGTCTTGCCATCTTCCAGGCCGAGCATGGTGCTCTGCCCGGGACGTGCCCAGCCTACCGTGGAATTTGACGTGCCGAAATCGACGCCGCAAGCATTGGCCATGTCGACCCTTCCCTGAATAAAGGGGCGTTATGTTATCAGAAGGCAGGCTATTGCACCAGCAAAACCCTTTCGACGGGGTCAACAGCATAAACTTGCTTTGCATCAAGTAGCGGCCGCGCGCAAAAGCTACTCTTGGGAAATGAATGCCGAGCAACTCGGCCAGCTCCCGGAGACCCATCGTGCCCCTCGCCCGCCTGCGCCACCCGCGCCACCTGCCCGCTGCTTTGCTGCCTGCTACCGTGCTGGCGGCCTTCCTCGTTTCCCTGGCCGGCTGCGGCGGCGGTTCCGCCGATGCCCAGGCCGGCGCCGGCTGCTCGCTGCACAGCACGACAGGCTGCGGCGGCAGCCCGCCGCCCACCGTGCCGCCCGTGAAGCCGCCGGTCACCCCGCCCGTGACGCCCCCCGTGATTCCGCCGGTCACGCCGCCCGAGCCGGCCAGCCTGGCCAGCGCCGTCAACCTGGTGTTTTCCAGCACGGAACTGGCCTCGGCGGGATTGGCCGGCAGCGAAGTGGCCGTCACCGCCCTCGTCAAGGATGGCGCCAACCTCGCCTTGCCAAACGCAAAGATTTCCTTTGCCGCCGATTCCGGCATCCTCGGCAGCGTCGACGCCGTGACGGACAAGAACGGCCAGGCGCGCGCCCTGCTGGGGACCGGCGGCGCCAACAGCAACCGCAGCATCACCGTGACGGCGACTGTCGGCGCGCGCAGCGGCAAGGGCACGGTGGCCGTCACGGGCAGCAGCGTGGAAGTGCTGGGGCCGGCTGCCCTGATGCTGGGCCAGGGCACCGACCTCACCGTCACCGTGCGCGACTCGGCCCGCAAACCCGTTGCCGGTGCTGCCATCGCCTACAGCACGGGTGCCGGCAACGGCGTGCGCGTCAAGGATGGGGGCGCGGCGCTCAGCAATGCGCAAGGCCAGCTGGTGCTGCGCCTGACGGCTGGCAGCCTGGGCAAGGATGCCGTGTCCGTCAGCGCGCTGGGCGCCGCCGCCACGCAAGCATATGCCGTGGCCGGCAGCGACCTGCGCCTGAGTCCGGCCGTGAGCCAGGACGCCAGCGGCGCGGACGTGCTGCCGGAAGTGGCGACCCTGGCGTGCCAGCCCATCGACGCGCACTATGACAAGGCGGGCGTGCCGCAAGCGGGCAGCGCCAGCCTGTCGACCTCGCGCGGCAGCCTGTTCAGCGACAGCGCCTGCAGCCAGGCCTTGCCTGCCAGTTTGATTTTCAACAATGGCAACTTGCCGCGCAGCTATGTGCAATCGGCCAACGCGGGCGTGGCCACCCTCACGGCCGCCGTGGCGGGCGGCCCCACGGCGCAGACGCGGCTGGAATTCGTCGCGCTCCTGAGCGGCGCCAGCAAGCTGGCCGTGCAAGCGGACCCGGCAGTGTTGCGGGCGAATACGACCACTTCGGCGGCATCGGCCGACAACGTCAGCACAAGTATCAGCACCATCAGCGCCGTGGTGCGCGATGGCGCGGCCAACAACCTGGTCAAGAACGCGCCCGTGCTGTTTTCCATCTTGAGCGACCCCAGCGGCGGCTACCTGCGGCAGGCTGGCCGGGTGCTGACGGGCAGCGATGGCCTGGCGCGCGCCGTATATGTGGCGGGGCCGGCCGACAGCGGCCGCGACGGCGTGCTGATCCAGGCCCGCATCGAAGGCGCGCCACAAGCGGCGGCCACGGCCCTCGTGCGCCTGACGGTGGCGCGGCAAGCGCTGTCGATCAAGCTGGGCACGGGCAGCCTGCTGCGCGAATATTCACCCAGCGTGCTGCAGAAGGACTTTGCCGTGTTCGTGTCCGACAGCGCCGGCAATGCCGTGCCGGGCGTCGCCATCACGGCCGCCGCCTGGCCCAGCCGCTATGCCAAGGGATCTTACGTGTGGCAGGCGGACAAGCCCGAGTTCCCCGACACGGGCGTCTGGCGCCTGGCCCTGCCCCTCTACAGCTGCGCCAATGAGGATGTCTTGCGCAACGGCATCTTTGACGCCGCCTACGACCGCAACGGCAATGGCGTCCTCGACCCGGGCATTCCCCTGACCGTCAGCGCCAGCGGCCTGAGCGACGCACTGGGCATGGCCACCGTCACCGTCAGCTATCCGCGCAACTATGGTTCCTGGGTACACGTGGCGCTGACCGTGCGCGGCACAGTCAGCGGCACGGAAGCGAGCGCCACGGCGGAATGGCCATTACCCACGCTGGCCAGCGATTTCAGCGCGCGCCGCGTGGACCCGCCGGGACGCCTCAGCCCCTATGGCAGCGGGCCCTGCGACAGCGCCGATTGAGGAGCAAGCATACCACTTGCCATTCAGTCATATTTTTTGCAACATGAACAAGAAAACAGTCTTGCCATGCGGCAATCTTTTACGCTATGCTCATTCTGCCCGCCCAGGCCGCCACAAGCGGCCGGGCCTGCAGGAATACTTTGAGACAGGTTGCTTGCCAGACCAATATGCGAAAAAAGAATACTGTAGCCCGGACACCCAGCACCGCCAGCCGCGCCATACCCGGCGCCGGACGGCGCGTGACCTCGTATGACGTGGCCTTGCTGGCCGGCGTGTCGCAATCGGCCGTGTCGCGCTGCTTCAAGCCCGGCGCCAGCATCTCGCAAGCCACCCACGCCAAGGTCATGCAGGCGGCCATCAGCCTCGACTACATCCCCAACGCGGCCGCGCGCAGCCTGATCACGCGCCGCTCGAACTTGGTGGCCGTCATCATTTCCAACTTGGCCAATCTGTACTATCCGCAAGTATTGTCCGACCTGAGCCAGCACATCGCCCGCCAGGGCAAGCGCCTGTTATTGTTTACCCTGGAGCGCGAAGCGGACATCGGCAAGGTCCTCAGCGATGTGTGGCAATACCAGGTCGACGGCGCCGTCGTGGCAGCCTGCCTGTCGGACGAGCAGATGGCCGAATTCGGCCGGCGCGACGTGCCCCTGGTGCTGTTCAACCGCAGCCCGCGCGAACACGCCGTGCATGCCGTGCTGTGCGACCAGGGCGAAGCGGCGCGCCTGCTCGTCTCGCGCCTGGCCGAAGCGGGCCACCGCCAGTTCGCCATCATCGACGGCCCCGGCGATTCGGCCGTCGCGCAGGAGCGCAAGGCCGGCATGCTGGACCGGCTGCTGACCCTGGGCTTGCCCGCGCCCATCGTCGTCAGCGGCAACTACGACTACGCCAGCGGCGGACGGGGCTTGCGCAAGGTCATCGACCGCCTGGGCCGCGTGCCGGATGCCGTCATTTGCGGCAACGACATCATGGCCATCGGCTGCCTGGACACGGCGCGCCACCAGATGGGCATCCAGGTGCCGCTGCAAATGTCGGTGGCCGGCTTCGACGCGCTGGAAGCGTCCGGCTGGCTCAGCTACGACATCACCACCCTGCGCCAGCCCGTGCAAAAGATGGCCGCCGATGCCGTCGCCATGCTGGGCGAACTGATGGAACGGCGCGGCGGCAGCGCCGAGCGGAGACGGTATTGCTCGTATCTGGTGGAAGGGAGTACGGCGCGGCTGACCAGCGAACCGGCGTATATGGCGCAGCGCCTGGGAATAATGGCCGCCGCCTGAAAAACGCCCGTGGCGTTGTTGCCGGGGTTACTCTTGTCCCTCGCCGTACTCGCGTACTGTCTTCGGGGCGGCGCCTAGCCACAGGCGTTTTTCCGACGTTAACACTGATCCCCCAGAAACCTTGCATATAAAAAAACCTCGCATCGCTGCGAGGTTTTTCACTTGCAAGACCAGGGAATCAACCGAAGATCTTGCCCTTGAGCATATTCAAGCCCTGGCTGACGAGGTCGTTGCCTTCCGGCACCTGACCATCCGGGGTCAGCTTGTCGATCAGCTGGGGCAGCAAGGCGGCCAGGCCGCCCGAGGCCGCGTCCGGGGCGACGCCCGCTTTCTCAGCGATCTGGGTGATCGTGTCGCTGCCCAGCGCATCCTTGATCTGTTCGCCGGAGACGGGTGCATTGGCGCCCGTGCCGATCCAGCTGGCCACCTGGTCGCCCAGGCCGCTTTCCTGGAATTTCTGCAGCAGGCCGGGCAAGCCGCCATGCTGGTTGACCAGGTCCATCACGCTGGCCATCAATCCCGATGGGGCTTCCCCGTCAGCACTTTTATTGCCCAAAGCGCTCATCGCCTGTCCTGCAAGTTGATCTAGCAAACTCATCGTATTCTCCTGAACGCTATCGATTGGTGCCGCGTGACCGCGGTGTCCGGCATGGCGCAGACCATTCTCCGCCATGGAAATAATTATACTATGAATAATAACAGTGACATAATTACAATCTCAAGGCGAACGCACAGACGGCCTCACTGTCGAGGCGCCCACCTCCATCATATTTAGTTCAGCACAACTTGCAAGCGTAAATTGACGGTTCTCAAAAACGTGTAGAATTAATTTTCCCACTTACTGAGGAGTATCAACACATGAACATCAATAAAGCGGTAGACAAGGCTTACGAAAAAAAGACGTTCAAGGAAATCGCTGATGCACCCGTCGATGCGTTGCAAGGCGTGAGCGAGAAGGATGCGGAGCTGCTCAAGCAGGCATTCAATATCAAGACCGTGCGCGACCTGGCAAACCTGAAATACTCGAAGTGGGCGCGCGCCATCGTCACCCTGGCCGATACGGAAGAATAGACCGGGCCATGCCTCAGGCATCCCCGTCAGCACAGCCCGCCCCAACCGGCGGGTTTTTTGCTTCCGGCCAGCGGGCGGCTGGCAAGCCGATAGCCGCGCGGAGGCGCCATTGGCCACGCCGCTGACCCTGCCCGGCATTTGCTGGCCCCTGCACGCGAGCACGGGCCATCTTGCCGTCACCACGTCCCACATCACGGGCCACTTTCGAGCCGGTGCGGGACTGGACGCCATCATCGTGTGCGATCTGCTGCCCGCTGGAAAATTTCGCAATGGCGCGGCGCGCCACTGGTGCCGCACGCACCAGTGCTACTGGGGCACGCAAGCCGACCTGGCCGCCTGCCCGTCCGCGCAACCCATGCAGTGCCGCCAGCACGCCAGCCCCATGGGCTACGTGCTGTATCCGGAATTGTTCGACCCCACGCAATTCCACGCCAGCACCCTGCGCCTGGGCAATGATGGCCTGCTGCAACTGCGCGCCCGGGCCAATGACGGCGGCGCCCTGCTGGCGCGCGACGCGGCCGCGCTGGCCATCGATTGCCGCGCCCTGCCCGGCCTGTTTCCTCCCGACATCGTGCAGCTGAATATCACGCCGCCCGCCGCGCAGGCGTTCGCCGCCGCCTTGCAGGCTGGCGCACCGCTGGGCTGCAGCGACTGCGCCCGCTGCGGCCACCCGCACCTGGACCTGGGCGACTTCGCGCTGGCGCCGCACCGGCGCCACAGTTGCGGCCATTGCGGCCACGACGCCTCGCACAGCGCCACGGCCATCGTCTCGACGCCCTTGTGGCGGCTGCGCCAACGCTACCCGCACTGGTTCTGACGCAATGCTTCCGAAGGTGCGCCCGCCCACAGTCGGCCTGCCCGCCTGTGCGTAGACTGGCCCCATCGCCACCAACAGGAATAGCGCCATGCCGCACACCCCGCCACATGACGACAATAATCAAGCAGGCGAGGAAGGCGACTTGTCCGACCTGCTCAGCGAATTGCGCATCCTCTTGCCGGGCGCGCAGATGCTGACGGCCTTCCTCATCATCCTGCCCTTCAACGGCGGCTTCGCGAAGATCGTGCAGGCGGAAAAAATCGTCTTCCTGCTGACGTTTTTCCTGTCCATGACCAGCCTGGTGCTGCTCAGCGCGCCAGCCATCCAGCACCGCGTGATGCGCCCCCTGCAAGACCGCGAACGTTTCAAGCGCGTGGCCGACCGCATCATGATGTGCGGCGCCTTTTCGCTGGCGCTGGCGTTCATCCTCGGCACCAATCTGGTGATGTCGGAAGTGTTCGGCCACGTCGCAGGCATCATCGCCTGCGTGCTGATGGGCTCGCTCATCGTCTGCATGTGGTGGTGGCTGCCCCTGCACTTGAAGCACGCCAGGAAAATCTAGAACACCTAACCAAACCTACTGCGCGTCGCGATTTGCGGCCTCCGATGCTCACTGTGCTCAAGCACAGCTCCGCTTCTCAGCCACAACTCATCCCGCTCGCTACGGTTTTGTTAGGTGTTGCTAAGCGGCTGCGCCCGCCTGCTGCAGCAAGGTTTCCCGGAAGATGCCCACCAGCGGACGCAGATTGACCTTGTGCCAGGCCAGCCACAGGGGCGTGCGGTAGCTGAACCACGGCAATTCCCTCACGACGACGCCGGCCGGTGCGTGCTGGCGCAGGCTGTGCTGGATCATGGCCATGCCCAGTCCGGCCGCCACCAGGCCCAGCGCCGTCAGCGGCTCTGTTGCTTCCATGCGGATGTCGGGCGTAAAACCGGCGCGCGCGCAGGCGGCGATGAAGTTATCGTGCTTCAGCACGCTTTCCTTGTGCAGCACGGCGATCCACTCCTGGCCCGCCAGGTCGTCCGGGGTCAGCTGGGCCTTGTCCGCCAGCGGATGCGTCGCGGGCAAGGCCAGCAGCATGGGGTCGCTCAGCACTTGCGCGCAATCGAGGTCCGGGTCGTTCGGCAGCGGCGGCTCGCACAGCAGCGCGATATCGAGGCTGCGCTGGCGCAAGCCCTCGATCTGCTCGGCCGAATGCAGGTTGTACAGGGCCACGTGCACTTGCGGCCGCGTGGCGCGCAAGGCGCGCAGCCCCTCCGGCAAGACGCCCGCATGCATGGCGTTTTCGATGTAGCCTATGCACAGGCCACCCTCGTCGCCGCGCCCCAGGCGTTTCGCCAGCGCTTCCAGGCGGTTCCCGTGGGTAATGAACGCGCGCGCTTCGGCCAGGAAGGTGTGGCCGTCGCGCGTCAGGCGGATGCGCTGGGCGCTGCGCTCGAACAGGGTCAGGCCCAGCCGGTCTTCGAGCTGGGCGATTTGCCGGCTCAGCGGCGACTGGGAAATATGCAGGCGCTCGGCGGCCCGCCCCACGTGCTCTTCCTCGGCGACGGCGATGAAGTATTGCAATTGGCGTATGTCCAGCATGTCAGACCTTTCAGGACTCAAGTTGCGCCAATTATGTCTTGGACAGGCTTAACTTGTCCAGCTATTCTGTCTGCACTGACTCACTCATTGAAGGAAAACACCATGACAATCAAACACTTACTGACAGGCAAACTGGGTTTCGGCACGGCGCCGCTGGGCAATATGTTCCGCAACATTCCGGAACAGGAAGCGCTGGCGACCGTCGACGCGGCCTGGGAATCGGGCATCCGCTACTTCGACACGGCCCCGTTCTACGGCGCCGGCCTGGCCGAGCTGCGCCTGGGCGCCGCCCTGAAGCAGCGCCGCCGCGACGATTACGTGCTGAGCACCAAGGTCGGCCGGCTCATCCTCGACGAACTGGAAGACCCGGCCACCCGCGAACTGGGCGAAAAAGGGGGCTTGTTCGAATTTGGCCGCAAGAACAAGATCGTCGATGACTACTCGGCCGACGCCACGCTGCGTTCGATCGAAGGCAGTCTGAAACGCCTGGATACAGACCGCCTCGATATCGTCTGGGTGCACGACATCGCCCAGGATTTCCACGGCGACAACTGGCTGGCGCAATTCGAGATTGCCCGCACGGGCGCCTTCCGCGTGCTGACCCGCTTGCGCGAAGAAGGCGTCATCAAGGCCTGGGGCGTGGGCGTGAACAAGGTGGAACCGCTGGAACTGACCCTGGACCTGGCCGAAGCCCAGCCGGACGCCTTCCTGCTGGCCGGCCGCTACACCCTGCTCGACCATGAACGGGCGCTGCAGCGCCTGATGCCGGCCGCGGCAAAACAGAACGTCGACATCGTCGTGGGCGGCCCCTACAGCTCGGGCATCCTGGCCGGCGGCGCGCACTTCGAATACCAGAAGGCTTCGCCCGACATCATTGCCAAAGTAGAACGCATCAAGGCGATTGCCGCGCGCCACGGCGTCAGCGTCAAGGCTGCCGCCCTGCAATTTTCCTTGGCCAATCCGGCCGTGGCCGCCGTGATTCCCGGCGCCAGCCGTCCTGAACGCCTGGCCGAAGACCAGCAAGCGTTACACGCGGTCATCCCCGCCGCCTTCTGGCACGACATGCGCGCCGAGCAACTCGTGTCGCCATTCGCCCCGCTGCCAACCGGCGCCAACTAATAGATAAGGAATACATATGGCACACACCACCACCTCGATCGACATCGCCGCCACGCCGGCGCAAGTATGGCAACTGATCGGCGGCTTCAATGCCCTGCCCGACTGGCTGCCCTACATTCCCAGCAGCACCTTGAGCGCAGGGGGCCGCATCCGCCACCTGGCCAACCCGGCCGGCGACGTCATCGTCGAACAACTGGAAGCGTACGACAACACGGCGCGCAGCTACAGCTATTCCATCCTGCAGGCGCCGTTTCCCGCCACCGATTACCTGTCGACCCTGAAAGTGGACCCACTTGCCGGCAGCGATGGCGCGCGGGTCACCTGGTCGGGCCGCTTCACGCCCGTGGGCGTGAGCGAGCAGGAAGTGACGGACCTGTTCCACGGCATCTACGTGGCGGGACTGGAAGCGCTGCAGCAATCGTTAGCGAAGTAATACGCAAAGAAGACCATTTCCGCCACAGCCAGGCTTTCTTCGCTCTCCCTGTGGCGGAATCGCGCTGATTCCGTGTTATCGTTAACAACAAGAGCAAACGCTGTTGTGTGCAGTGCAGCAGATTTTAGCCGGCGCCCTGCAGAGCTTGCCCGAATCTCTTACAATGTTGTCTTTGGGCAGCTCTTCTAGCCCGAAAATACCGGCCATCCGTCGACTCTGGTGGCGCATTGCCACCTCCGGCTGGGCCACTGCGCGCCCCTCCGCCCTGTCATTCTTTACCCAACTAACAAGAACATGCACGCCTCCGTAGATCCCCTGATTCCGCGCGTCACCGCGCCTTTTGGCGCTGGATACGCCGACCTGGCCCTGGCCATCGGCGGCCTCGCCATCGGCACGGGCGAGTTCGCCTCCATGAGCATCCTGCCCGTGGTGGCCGACGACCTGGGCACGACCTTGCCGCAGATGAGCCACATGATCAGCGCCTACGCGCTGGGCGTGGTCATCGGCGCGCCCCTGATCACCATCTTCCTGGCGCGCATGCCGCGCCGATTGATGCTGATCTGTCTGATGCTGATGTTCGCTGGCGGCAACTTGCTCAGCGCCATCGCCCCAAATTATGGCTTGCTGGTGGTGGCCCGCTTCGTGGCCGGCATCCCGCACGGCGCCTACTTTGGCGTGGCGGCGCTGGTGGCGGCCGCGCTGGCCGAACCGGATCGGCGCGGCCAGGCCGTCGCGCGCGTCCTGATGGGCTTGACCGTGGCGAATATCTTCGGCGTGCCGCTGGCAACCTACATCGGCCAGACCCTGGGCTGGCGCTCGGCCTTCCTGCTGGTCGCCGCGCTGGGCCTGCTGACCATGCTGATGGTGCGTATCTTCGTGCCCATGGTGGCCGCCGGCGATTCCAGCCCGCGCCGCGAACTGGGCGTGTTCCGCCGCCTGCAAGTGTGGCTGACCCTGCTGATGGTGGCGATCGGCTTCGGCGGCATGTTCGCCGTCTACACGTTTATTACGCCAACCCTGCTGGAAGTGACGAAAGTGTCGCCGCTGGTCATTTCCATCTTGCTGGCCATTATCGGTATCGGCATGACGGTGGGTAATCTGATCGGCGGCTGGCTGGCCGACCGCTCGCGCCTGTGGACCATCTTTGGCGTGCTGCTGTGGAACGTGGCCGCGCTGGCCGCCTTTACTTATACCAGCAGCAATGTCTGGTTGACGGCGATCAACCTGTTCGCCATCGGCGCTGGCATCGCCGTCGCCCCGGCCGTGCAGACGCGCTTGATGGACGTGGCCGGCGACGCGCAAACCGTGGCCGCCGCCCTCAACCATTCAGCCTTCAACATCGCCAACGCGCTGGGCGCCTGGGCCGGCGGCATCGCCATCGCCATGGGCATGGGTTTGCGCTCGACGGGCTGGGTGGGCGCCATGCTGGCCTGCGGCGGCATCGTCGTGCTCGGTATTTCCGTGCTGGTGGAAAACCGCAGCCGGAATGTGAGCGGCGCGCAGCCGGCTTGATGATGACGAGAGCGGCAGCCTGCCCAGACAGCCGCTCTGTTGGCAGTGCTCAATCTTCGATGGCAAACGCCACCGCCGCCTCGCAATGAATGGCCGTGGTATTAAATAGCGGCAAGTCCACATCGCCCTGCTGGATCAGCAGCGGTATCTCCGTACATCCCAAAATCACGCCCTGCACGCCTTGCCGCCGCAGTTTCTCGATGATGGCGAGAAAAATCTTCCGGCTGGCGTCGGTAAAGATATTCTGCACCAGTTCCGTATAGATCAGGTCGTGGAGGATCTCCTGGTCGGCCGCCTCGGGCGTCACCGTGGCAATGTCCAGCTGCGCCAGCGCCTGGTGGTAAAAACTCCCTGCCATCGTCTGCTTGACGCCCAACAAACCCACCTTGCGTATGCCCGACTGCTGCACCCGCTTTGCCGTTTCCTCGACGATACTGATAAAAGGCAAGCCGATCCGCGGCACGACGGCCGGCGCGAAGCGGTGTGCGCCATTCGCGCACAGCAGGAAGAAGTCCGCGCCCATGCCTTGCAGGCGCTGCCCTTCCCCGACGAGGAATTGCTCAATGGCATGGGAATCGGGCTGCGATGCGTGCGCGACGAAATCGGCCTGGTCCATGCTGACCAGCAGGATGCGCGCGCTGTGCGCGGGTCCGATGCGCGCCACGAGCATTTCATTGATGAGCCGGTAGTATTCCAGGGTCGAAGCCCAGCCGATGCCGCCAAGTAAACCTATAGTCTTGTTTTGCACATTATTCCCAGCGAAAAGAATTGCGCAAATTATACGGTGAGATATATCAATTTATCTCAGCGATGCAAGCGGACAGGACTGTCAGAAGTGAAGCATGTCAACGATGGTGCGACAGACCACTTAACGGTCCGTACAACTCGCGCCAAAGCCCTTACGCCATTGCCTGTAGCCCGTTCCCGCGTTAGCGGCCTCCGCCAGCAAACGCTGTATCGCATGGAAGCCAAACAGGCTGGCGCAGGCGCACAGCGCGGCGTCATCCACTTCATCCTCGTATGCATTAAGAAATAGTTCTGCCAGTAAGCCTTGCAGCGATGCATAGCTGCGCCACACCTCGTCAATATTTTCCAGGCTGCAGCGCTCGAAACATCCATTGGCAGGATTGAAGTAATCGAGCACCATGCCGCATTCCCACAAGGCCACGATCCCGCTCCCTGCCATGGGCGAGGAACGCCATGCACGCGCCGCCTGGCAACGGTAATCCAATGGCGATGCAACGCTATCACCATCCAGATGAGCCAGCAAAGCTTCGCTGAGTCCCAGCGCGCGCAGCACATTATTGTCAGTCATCTGCACCTACTTGATATCATGGGTATTGGAGGTCTGTCGGCGGCATTCGCGCTCGAACGCGGCCAGGCTATCCGCCTGCGCCCACAGGCTGGCAATATATCGGAATTCATCCTCGAACGGCAGCTCGAAATCGGCTACGTCCATCGCATACTCGCAATTGCGGCTCAGCATCACCAGCCAGTCGGGATAATCGAGCGCCGGGTACAGGCGGGTAAAGATGGCATCGAGCGACGCCGCGCTTTCCCGGCCCGCCAGGTAGGCGGCGCGCAGTTCGACGATGTATTTGCCGGCCAGGAATTGTTCACTGAGCCGCTGCGTTCCCCGGTAGCGCTCGATGATCACCTCGGCCAGCGGCAGCACCTCGTCGCGGCCCCGGGCGCTGGCCAGCAGCACGACTTCCAGGTCGTCGCCTTCCTGGTCGAGGCGCAAACGCTCCACGGCCCAGTCCACGCAGCGGTCGGCATGACCAAATCCCATGCGCAGCTGGAAAACGGCGATTTCAAGTGCTGTCAGTTGTTCAATTACCTTCAATTCACGCATACTACTCTGCACCCGCCTGCAGCATCTTCTGTAACACCGCATCGAGCTCATAAAAATCCACGGGCTTGGTCAGATGCAAATCAAAGCCTGCGTCGGACGCCATCTGACGGTCCTTGTCCTGGCCCCAGCCCGTGACGGCCACGAGGATGGCGTCCTTGCCGCAGAGCTGGCTGCGCAACAGCCGCGCCACGTCGTAGCCATTCATATGCGGCAAGCCGATGTCGAGCAAGATCACTTGCGGCATGAAAACTTGCGCCGCCGCCATGCCCGCCGCGCCGTCGTAGGCCGTGCGCACGTCATAGCCGAGGATGTCGAGCGCCAGCGCCAGGCTTTCGGCCGCGTCGGCGCTGTCATCGATCACCAGCACCTTGCCTTCGCGCGTGCCGGCCAGCAAGCGGCGGTTGGGTTCGGGCGGCGCCTGCAAGGGCACGGCGGGCAGCGGCAGGCGCAAGGCGAAGGTGCTGCCCTGCCCCACGCCATCGCTGTGCGCGCTGATGCTGCCGCCATGCAACTCGGCCAGGCCGCGCACGAGCGACAGGCCGATGCCCAGGCCGCCCTGGGCGCGCGACAGGGCCGGTTCCAGCTGCGAAAACAGATCGAATACCGTGTCCAGGTGCTCGGGCGCAATGCCGATGCCCGAATCGCGCACGCTGATGTGCACGTCGTTGTCCGTACATGCCACTTCCAGTCCGATGACGCCGTTGGCGGGCGTGTACTTGATGGCGTTCGTCAGCAGGTTGGCGATCATCTGCCCCAGGCGCGTGGCGTCGGCGTCGAGCCAGATGGCTTGCGGCCATTGCTCCACGAGCACCTTGTGGCCGGATTGCACCGCCAGCTCCGCCACGCTATGCAGGGCGGCCTCCACCACGGGCGCCAGTTCCACACTGGCGCGGCGCAGTTCCAAACGCCCCTGCGTGATGCGCGACACTTCCATCAAATCGTCGACCAGGTGCGTCATGTGCCCCACTTGCCGGCCCAGCACGTCGCGGGCCCAGCGCAGCTGCGGGTCGTCCAGTTGCGCCAGGCGCAGCACTTCCAGCACATTGCGCATGGGCGCCAGAGGATTGCGCAGCTCGTGCGCCAAGGTCGCCAGGAACTCGTCCTTGCGCCGGTCGGCGGCCGCCAGCTGCTCGTTGAGCTCGCCAGCCTCCTTGCGCGCCAGCTGCAACTGCTGTTCATACTTGCGCCGGTCGCTGGCGACAAAGACGGCGATCTCGTCATAACGCACGCCATCATGTTCGCGGCGCACGGCGTTGAACAGCATGGGGATGGACTGCCCCTGCCGCTGGCGCATGTCGAGCAGGATTTCCGACACGCTGCCCTGCACCTGCATCAGCGGCAGCCAGTGCGTCTGGTGGAATACGCGCCCGCCGATGGTCAGCAAGTCCTGCAGTTTCTTTTTCCCGAGCAACTCCCCGGCGCCATAACCGAGCCAGCCGCAAAAGGTGGCGTTCGCCTGCACGATGGTGCCGTCGGCCGTGCACAGCAGCAAGCCGCAAGCTGCGTGCTGGAACAGGGTAGCGGCGTCAGGCAAGGAAGGCATCGTGTCGCGCATTACAGGTGTTGGCCGTCGAGAAAGTGGCGGATGGCGCGGTAGCTGGCATCGGGCACGCTCATGTGCGGACAATGGCCCACGTTTTCGAGCACGTGCAGGGTGCTGTGCGGCAACATTTCACGCAAGTACACACCCACGCAAGGTGGCGCGATGAAGTCGTCGCTGCATTGCACGATCAGGGCCGGCGTGCTGTTCTGCGGCAAGACGGCGCGGTGGTCGGACAAGAACGTGGCTTGCGCGAAATGCTGGGCGATGACGGGGTCGGTGCGGCAAAAACTGTTCGCCAGGTCTTGCCCCAGCGCCGGCTGCCCTGGCGCGCCCATGATGGCAGGCGCCATGCCGGCGGACCAGCCCAGGTAATTGCTGTCCATGGCATCGAGCAAGTCGTCGATATCGGCACGGCTGAAGCCGCCCCGATAGCCGGCCGCCGCATCGTCGACATAGCACGGCGACGGCGCCAGCATGACTTGCGCGGCGAACAGCTCCGGCTCGGCGATGCTGGCCAGCAAAGCGCTCATGGCGCTGACGGAATGGCCGATGCAAATCACGGGGCCGCCGCCGACGGCATGGATGACCTGGCGCAAATCGGCGCCATGCGCGTCGAGCCGCGCGTAGCTATCGAAATCATAGGCACTGAGGTCGGAAGCGCCGCTGCCGACCAGGTCGAACAGCACGGTGCGGTAGCGCGCACGAAACAGCGGCTCCAGGTAACGCCACATGGTCTGGTCGCAGCCAAAGCCATGCATGAACACCATGGTGGCAGCGGCGCCCGCCTGCGGCGCACCGTTGCATTCGCGAATGCGGACATTGTTCCGGTCTTCTATGCGCATGCCGCCTCAGCCTTGAATATTTCCATGTGGAATGTAAATTAACTTCTTGCTAGCATCTTAGCATGCGCCATTTGACCCTGGGCAACACCATTGGCGCTGGACAAACGCCACGCTACGGCGGATAATGAGAACGATTCCCATTATCAAAATAGCAGGCGTGTGCCTGGCTTTTCCCTGTGCGCCCCCGTGGCGCCTGCTGGCGGCAACAAGCCGGTTTTATGTTGAAGGTTTGTACCGCATGCGCGCTTTCTGGACTGTCATACACCGCTGGGCTGGCCTGACCATCGCCCTCTTCCTCATCGTCGCGGGCCTCACGGGCGCCGTCACGTCGTGGGACCACGAACTGGACGAATGGCTCAACGCCGACATCATGGACACGCCGGGCCGCGGTCCCCTGCAGCCGCCGTTTGTGCTGGCGCAAAAAGTTGCCGCCGCCGACCCGCGCGTGGAAGTCAATTACATGACCCTGGGCCTGGAAGAAGGCCATGCGGCCGCCTTCATGGTGCGCCCGTTGACGGACCCGGCCACGAACAAGCCGTTCGTGCTCGACTACAACACCGTCTACATCGACCCCGTCACGGCGCAGATCACGGGCACGCGCGATTCGACGGCCATTTCCCTGTCGCGCCGCAGCCTGATGCCGTTCTTGCGCCACCTGCACTACAGCCTGCACGTGCCCGCCTTCTGGGGCACGGACCGCTGGGGTTACTGGCTGATGGGGACGGTAGCCCTGGTGTGGCTGCTCGACTGCATGGTGGCGTTTTACTTGACCACGCCGCGCCGCTTGCGCCCGCGCACGCAGGACGAGGCACCGCGCCACCGCGATGCCGCCAGCTGGTGGCAGCGGTGGAAACCGTCGTGGGTGCTGCGCTGGGCGGCCGGCGGCTACAAGCTCAATTTCGATCTGCACCGCGCGGGCGGACTGTGGGTGTGGCCCGTCATCATCGTCGTCGCGTTTACCTCGTTTTCGCTGAACCTGTACCGCGAAGTGTTTTATCCCGTCATGTCGCTCGTGTCCACCACCACGCCGGGACCGTACGAAACGCAGACGCCGGCGCCCTACGGCACGTATATCACGCCCGCGATCGGCTTCGAGCAGGCGGTGGAGATTGCCAAAAAGCAAGCCGCGCAGCGCGGCATCACGGCGCCCATCGGCGGCATTTATTATGGCGGCAATTATTCGTTCTACAACGTCTCCTTCTTCGACCCGGCCGACGAATTCGGCGCGGCCGGCATGGGCCTGTCGAACCTGTACGTCGACGGCATGGACGGCAGCATCATCGGCCAGCACAAGCCGTGGGAAGGCACGGCCGCCGACGTCTTCGTGCAACTGCAATTCCCGCTGCACTCGGGCCGCATCCTCGGCTTGCCGGGGCGCATACTGATGTCCTGCATGGGCCTGATGGTGGCCATGCTGTCCGTGACGGGCATCGTCATCTGGGAAAGAAAACGGCGCGCGCGCCGGCTGCAGGCGAAAAAGCCAGCGAACATCACCTGAAGCAGCAACTCCATCACGGCGCAGGCGGACCAATGCAGTCTGCGCCGCACACCTTGCCAGCGGCCTGATCACGCGCAACGCGCAACGCCAGCACACCTCCCCACTTTACAACCTAGTAGCCGGCACATGCCGGCTGCCTGCGCTGCGCAGCTTCCGTGCGCCAGTCCGCCGATGCCATCAAATGCAGTTTACTTGCAATAGCATTGGGCGCAAACTATTATTGCAACTCAATTGCATTTACACCTTCACGCCGGACCCGCGTCCAGCACCACCTTCCGCCTTTTTAGAAAGTCCTATGCGCCATCACGTATTCGCAGCTGCCATGCTGTCCACTGCCCCGCTCGCTTACGCGGCGGACGACGTCACCCTGCAAACCATCAAGGTCCGGGCTGACCGGCCTTCCAGCATCGACAGCGTCGTCCTCGTCGAGAATACGCAAACCCAGAACCGGACCCTGGGCGGCATGCTCGAACATGTCTCGGGCGTACAAAGCAGCGCCTTCGGGCCGAATGCGGGCGCGCCGGTGATCCGCAGCCTGAGCGGCAGCCGCGTGCAGATCCTCGAAGATGGCCAGTCCATCCTCGGCATGAATGCGCTCAGCGGCGACATCAACATCCCTTTCGACCCGCTGTTTGCGCGCAGCGTGACGGTGAACAAATCGTCCGATAGCGTGCGTTTCGGCGGCAATGCCATCGGCGGCAGCGTCGACGTCGATTCCGGCATCGTTTCCAGGAAGATGGAAAGCAAGGAAAAGGACGTGGAACTGGTCCTGCGCAAGGGCTTCAACGATGCCGACGCGCAAGGTTTGCGCATGAACTTCAACGATGGCAAGCGCTTCTCGACGAATCTGCAACTGTCCTTCCAGAAAATCGGGCATTACGATATTCCCGGCAACAGCAAGGCCGGCGTGTGCAACAGCCAGCTGTTCCCTGCAAACGGCGGTGTCAACACCTTCCTGGCCGACAGTTGCCAGAAGGAAGCGCGTATCCAGCAAATCTACAACAAGGCGTCGCAACCGTTTATCGACCAGTTCATGAAGGAAAATCCGGACTGGGCGGACGGTGATTTTTCCTTCTACACCAATAATCCCACCTCCGTCTGGCAACGCAAGACCTACGTCAACCCGGCCAATCCCGCTTACGTGCCGGGTACGCCGTCGATGACCCAGAACAAGATCAACAAGGACGTCACCCCCGACTACCACGGCACCTTGGGCAACAGCCATGCCAGCAATGCCCACTTTGCCGTCGGCACGACCTACTTTTTCGACCAGGGCTACGTGGCCGTCAGCCTCGACTCCAAGGAGAGCGAGTATGGCGTGCCGGGTTTTTCCATGGAAAACAAGTCGTTCGGGGCGAATTATGACGAGGGGTTGCCCGTCGGCGTCGTGATCAAACAGGATAAATATGCGCTGGAAGCCCGGCTGTCCAGCCCCGTTGCGTATCTTGAAAGCGTGCAATTGCGCATGTCACGCCTGAACAATGCGTCGGGAGAGCGCCTGGGTTCCATCAAGGCGAATGATTACCAGTTCGACACGAATCAGGCCGAGCTCCTGCTGGCGCACCGGCGCGCAGGCCCCTTGACCGGCATGCTGGGCTTGAGCCACAAGGCCAGGGATATCGCCGGCAGCGGGCCGCAGCTGTACCTTCCCGACGCGAACACGGTCAGCCGCGCGCTGTTCCTCAAGGAAAGCCTCGATGTCGACTGGGCCACCTTCGATGCGGGCTTGCGCCATGAAAAAGTCGAGCACGAGATCCGCAAGAGCGGCTTCAAGACGTCGAGGAATGCGAGCAACTCGACACTCGAGGACAAGTCGTTCAGCCTGAACAGCTATAGCCTGGGGGCCTCGGCCAAGCTGGGCCAGCTGTTCGGCGCGAAGCTGCGCTACGCATCGTCGGAAAGAGCGCCCGACGTCAATGAATTGTATGCAAGCAACCGCCACTATTCGATCATGACCCAGGAAGAAGGCAACCAGAACCTGAAGGCCGAGCGCGCGAAGAATACGGAACTCACCGGCCTGTTCGCCAACCGCGGCTTCCAGCTGTCGGCAACGGGCTACGTCATGAAGTACGAGAATTACCTCTACCTTGGCCACTCTGGCGCCCAGATGGCCAATCGCCTGCCCTTGAAGTACTGGAAGCAGACGGATACGACGGTGAGGGGATTCGAGATCGACGCCTCCCAGGTCGTGCAGCTTGGCAGCTACGGCAAGCTGAACCTCTCCGCCTTTGCCGACCTCGTCAAGAACAAGGCAGATAACCCGGACAAGCTGCGTGCGCACAACGACGGCGCCTACCTGCCCAATATGCCCACCAACCGCTATGGCGCAAATGTACAGTGGGAAAACAAGGGGTGGAAGGCCAGGCTGTCCGGCACCCGCTACGACAAGCAAAAGTACCTGGGCAAGAATGTCAGCGAGGAAGTGCCGCTCGACGGCTACACCATGGTGAACTTCCAGGTGAGCCGCGCCCTGCAGGTAGCCAATTCGCCGTTTGCAGGCATCGACGTGTTTATCAGCGGCAGCAACCTGCTCGATGCGGATGCCAGGCCGCACAATTCCCCACTGAAATACATCGCGCCCTTGCCGGGCCGTGGCTTTCAAGTTGGCTTGAGCGCCAGGCTTTAAGGCACGCTGCCGTTCCGCTCCCGCCGCACCAGCGCCAGCACACTGTCGCCCCGGTTGCCGTCGCAGCAGACGGCCACGCCGTCCGTGAAATCGGGCGCCGTCAGCCGCGTCAGGACGCTGCCGGGCGGCATTTCCAGCGCCAGCCGGGCGCCCCGCTCCCACGCCAGGCGCACGGTACTGGTCCACTGCACGCGCCGCGCCATGTTGGCGGCCAGGCTGTCGCGGATGCGGGCCGGGTCGAACAGCGCGCGCGCCGCGCTGCTGCTCAGGTAGACGAGCGAGGGGCGGCGCACGGTCACGCCCTCAAAAACGGCGGCCATGCCGCCCGCCGCGCCTTCCAGCAGAGGGCAATGCGACGGCACGCTGACGGCCAGGCGCTTGGCCTTGCTGGCGCCCTGCGCCAAGGCCAGCGCCATCACGGCTTGCAAGGCGGGCTCGCTACCGGCAATGGCGATCTGGCGCGGTGCATTCAGGTTGGCGACATACACGGGATTCGCGGCGCCATGCACTTGCGCCAGCAACGATTCGAGTTGCGCCAGATCAAGTCCGATGATGGCCGCCATGCCGTAGCCGGCCGGATACGCCTGTTCCATCAACTCTCCGCGCCGCGCCACCAGGCGCACGGCATCCGCATAATCGAGCGCGCCGGCCACCACGGCCGCCGCATACTCGCCGATGGAAAAGCCGGCCACCATGTCGGGCAGCGCGCCGCGCGCCGCCAGCGAACGCGCCATCGCCACGCCCGCGATCAGCAAGCACAGTTGCACGGCCCGCGTCGACGCCAGCGCTTCGGCCGTGTCCAGCGCCAGGGAATCTTGGCCCAGCACGTCAGCCGCTTCGGCCAGGGCCGCCGCCACGGCCGCATCGTCGGGCAGCGCATGCAGCATGCCGGGATATTGGGCGCCCTGTCCCGGAAAGGTGAATAACACGCTCATGTACGCTCCCAGGGCGTCGCCGTCAGCACGGGACCATGGTCCGTTTTCAGCAAGACCCTGCCCCGGCCCGCCGCCCATTCCGCATACGCAAAGCCGCCATGGCCCGTGTCGATTTGCAGATCCGGCCGGCACGCCGTGACCGTGGCGGCGATGGCGCGCAGGGCGTCGGCTTGCGCGGGGTCCGGCGGCGCGGCGATGCGCAGCACGAGATCGAGGTCGCTGTCGGCGCGCAGCACGGGCAAGCCGCTCGCCAGGGCGAAGCCCACGCCGCCCGTCGGGCCCCAGGCCCAGCCCGTGGCATCGAGCAGCGGCGCCACCAGCCGCAGCGCATCGAGCGCAGTACAGTCAAAACCGGACGGCGGGGTGTGCGCCAGCCGCGCCAACACCTCCGGCGTCACGCGGCGCAGCACGGCGGAAGACTCCACTTCGCACGCATGCCGTTCGCTGCGCAGCCGGCCGCGCAAGCCCACGGGGATGCGTCCGGGCGCGCTGCTGGCGCGCCGCACCACCAGCGGCGCCGCCTGCAGCCAGGTTGCGTCGGCCCAGGCGGGCAAGCATGCACCGTCCGGCAAGCCGGACACCCACAGCAAGTCATGCGCGCGCCAGGCGTCCATCAAGCCACCACCGCCTTGACGGCGAAGAACAGCAGCGATGGTCCCAGCAAGCAGCCCAGGCCCGTGTGAAACGTGGCCACCAGCGCGCCATACGGCACCAGCTTGCGGTCGGTGGCGGCAAGACCGGCCGACACGCCGCTGACGGTGCCGGCCAGGCCGCCGAAGACCATCGCCGAACGGGGCGTTTTCAGGCGCAAAAAGCGCGCCGCGGCGGGCGTGCCCACCATCACCAGGATGGCCTTGATGAGGCCTGCCGCGATGCTCAGGGCCATGACGTCGGAGCTGGCGCCGATGGCCGCGCCCGTGACGGGGCCAACGATGTACGTGACGGCGCCGGCGCCGATGGTGGTCATGCTGACGGCATCCGAATAGCCAAACGCATAGGCCACGCCGGCACCGACGAGGAAAGGCAGCACCACGCCCAGCATCAGTGCCACGACGCCGATCAGGCCCGCCTTGCGCGCTTCCGTCGCCTGCACCTCGAAGGCCGTGGCGACGATGGCGAAGTCGCGCAGCATGGCGCCGCCCATCAAGCCGATGCCGCCGAACAGCGACAAATCGGCCAGGCCCTTGTGGCCGCCGCTATGCACGCCGCCCCAGTACGCGAGGCCCAGGCCGATCACGATGGCGATGGCCGAGCCGTGCACGCGGCCCAGGGTCAGATATTTCGACAGCGCCACCGAGACAAGCATGATCAGGCCGACGAAGGCGAAGGCCGTCACCAGGCCATTGTGGATGGCGGCTTTTTCAAAGATTTCAAGCATGACGGTGCTCCTTCATCAACATCGAGTCGGCTTGCACGCGGTCGGCTTCAGCGGCAGCGATGGCGGCTGGGCTTTCCATCCTGTTAATAAGAGAAATGACGGCGCCGCAAACGAGCACGGAGCCGATGGCGGCCAGCACGGCCACCGGGCCGCCGCGCAGGGCCGCCACCACATCCTGCTGCGCCGCCATGGCCACCACCACGGGAATATACATGGCGCCCCAGTATTCCACGCCCCGCTCCGTCATCTGCGGCAGCCACGCGCGGCGCTGCATGTAGAGCCGGGCGCAGATCAAGAGCAGCATGGCGATGCCCACGCCGCCCACGTTGGTCTTGACGCCCATCAGCTGCCCGAGCAGGTCGCCCAGGAAGATGCCGAGCAAATGGCACAGGGCCAGCAATGCGGTTCCGTAAATGATCATGATTGTCTCCGTTATAGGAATAGGAATGACTTGATGTCTTCTCTGTTGTTGCACCTACCACTGCTGCCCCAGCACCTCCCTGACTCTTGCCGACGCCTGGCGGTGCGGCGCGCCCAGGCGGCTGTCCAGTCCCCGTTCCGGATCGGCGCGGATATCGGCCAGCGCCGCCTGCAGGCTGGCGCGCACTTGCGCCAGATCAAGCTCCGACGGCGCGTCCGGCTGCGCCACCTGCAAGGTTTGCCACAGCAGGCCCAGGGTGGCGTAGTTCCTGATGTCGTAGGCCATGGGCGCGATGGTGGCGGCCAGCGCTTCGAGCGCTTCCACCGTGCGCAGAGTGATGCGCGCGGCCGACGCCTTGCCCATGGCATGCACCATCACTTGCGGATCGTCGAGCGCAATCAGCCGGTTGGCCTGGTAGCCGTGGGCGAGGAAGGCGCCCGACATGGCCTTGCCGACGATCAGGCCGATCACGGGATGGCCCGCCAGGCGCGCCTCGGCATAGGCGCCCGCCGCGCCGGCCAGCGCCTGGTGGATGCCATACGCCTCTTCGCGCCGGCCATACGCCTGGCTGGCCACGTCGATGACGGCCACGATGGGCCGCTTCACGGCCAGGTCGCGGTCCTCGGCAAGCACCTGCTGCACGGCGCGCGCCAGCTGCCACGCCTCGGCCAGGCCGATTTCACCCGTGCGGGCGCGCGTAAAACGGTTGCCGGGGTCGGGCAGCACGGCGAGGTAGCGCGCCGGCTCGCCCGCCAGCGGCGCGTCCACCACGCGCACGGAAGGCGGATAGCCGTCCAGCGGCGCAGCGGTATTCGTGAGTGCCGCCAGCCAGACGGCGCCGCGGCTCGTGTCGGTGATGGCGTTCATGCTGCTGCTCCTTTGCTGTAGATCAAACGTACGGCTTCCGGCGTGGCTTGCGGGCCCGCGTCCACTTGCGCCAGGCGGGCCAGGTAGCCTTCCGCCTGGTCGCTGCGGTGCTGCGCCGGCACGCCGCGCGCGAACAATGCGGCCACGGTGGCGCGCATCTGCGCCGTGTCGTCTTCCACATAGGCGTCGGCCAGGCCGCTGTGGAAGCGCTGCTCGCCGCCCGTCAGGCTCCAGATGAAGGGTTTGTTGCGCGAGTCGAATTCGTCCACGCCCGCCTCCTGCTCGATCACGGCTGGGCCGTTGAGACCCAGGCGCGCCTCGCGCGTGACGACCAGATAACTGCACAGGCCCGCCGCGATCGACATGCCGCCGTAGCAGCCCACGGTACCGGCCGTGATGCCGACCACGGGCTGGAAGCGGCGCAGGTCGACGATGGCCGCATGGATGTCGGCAATGGCTGCCAGACCCAGGTTGGCTTCCTGCAGGCGCACGCCGCCCGTTTCGAACAGGATCACGGCGCGCGTCGGCACGCCGTTGCGGTTGTCGCGCGCCGCCAGTTCCAGCGCGCCGGCGATCTTCGCGCCGCCCACTTCGCCCATGCTGCCGCCCTGGTAGGCGCCTTCGATGGCCAGCACCACGGCCGGCTGGCCGTCGAACAGGCCCTTGGCCACCACCACGCCGTCGTCCGCCTGCGCCGTTACGCCTTGCTTTGGCAGCCACGGCGAAGCGATGCCGCAGAACGGGTCGAGCAGTTCGCGCATGCTGCCAGAGTCCAGCAAGGCCTTGGCCCGGCTGCGCGCCCCCCGCTCGATGAAGCTGTCGCGCTCCAGCAATTGCGTCAAGGTGCTCATGTAGACCTCCCCGCTTGCAATTCTTCATACGCTTGCTCGATGCGCATGCGCACCACGCCCGGCGTGGCGCCGCAATCGTTGATGACGATGGCCGCCGCCGGCAGCGGCTCGCCGCCGAAGACGCGCTGCAACAGCGCATCCCACACGGCGCCCTTGCCATCGACGGACGTGTTGACGACGATGCGGGTCACGCCATCGTCGCCCGGCTGCAGCAGCACTTCCAGGTCGCCCGAGCCGACGACGCCGGCCAGGGCGCGCCCCGGCGCCGCTGGCCCGGCCGGGAATGTATAGTCACGCGTTTCCATGCGCTTCTCCTTCTGTCAATCGATCGAGGAACAGGGTGGCCGCCAGCAAGTCGGCCGCGCCGCCCGGCGACACGCCGCGCGCCAGCGCCACCGCTTCCAGCGCCAGCAGCGCCTCGGTGCCGGCAGCCGTGGCCGCGCCGCCGGCCGCCAGCACCCGCGCCGCTCCCGATTGCAGTGCCAGCAAGGCCGCCTCGCCGCCGCGCGACAGCACGCAGGTGTCGTCCAGGCCACTGAGAATGGCCAGCAAGGCGTTCAGGCGCGCCGTCGTCTCGCTGTCGCCGCGCAAGCGCGAGGCGTGCAAAGCGGGCAAGCCCGCGCCCGTCACCAGGGGAAAGCCGGCACGGGCCTGGCCCCGCGCACCATCGACCTGATACTGGCGACACGCCAGCTCGCCCTTGTTGCCAGTGGCGCCAGGCGCGCCACGGTCGTGCAAGCGGGCCAGCGCGCCGGCCCGCGCCGCCACGGCTTGCGGCGCCAGCGACGCGCCGCGCGCACCCTGCTGCGCCGCCGCCGTCACCAGCAGGCCCAGGGCCCAGATGGCGCCCCGGTGCGTGTTCACGCCGCCCGTGGCTGCCAGCATCAGCGCTTCGCCGTCGCGGCCGATGGCGCCGATGCGCTGGCGCAGGCTGTCGTCATCGCCGCTTTCCCAGCCCGCTTGCGCCATGGCGGCAAACACGGGCTGCAGCACGCAGGCCGAGTGGCACATCAGGGCCCAGTTCAAGTCCGCATGGGCGCCACGGCTGCGCAAATCGACGAGGCCCGGTTTCGGCGTCAGGGTCACTTCATCGAGCAGCGCCTGCAGCACTTGGCGCGCCAGCGCCGCAGGGCGTACCTGCACCGGCACTGTCGTCGTCATTGTGGTCATCATTGTCATCATTACCAGCTCCTGAATTTGGCGGGTGGTTGATACAGTCCGTCGGACCATTCGACCAGGTCGGCGATGCTTTTCGCGGCCAGCAGCGAGCGGCTGGCCGCTCCCCGCTGCACGCCGATATCCTCGGGCAGCGCGATCAGGCCGTCGGCGCGCAGTTTCGCCGTCGTCTTCGGGTCGTGACGCAGGCCGATGGGCGTGACGCCGGCCACGGCCGCCAGCATGGCCTTGCGTTCGTCGAGCGAACGGGCCTTGTACAGGTAGGCGATGCCCTCTTCCGTCAGCACGTGGGTGACGTCGTCGCCGTAGATCATCACGGGCGCCAGCGGCATGCCGCTGGCCTGGCCCACGGCCACGGCGTCGAGCGATTCGACGATGGTCGGCTGGCCGCCGTCCTGGAAGGTTTCGACCATCTGCACCACCAGCTTCTTGCCGCGCGCAAGAGGGTCGTCCGTCTCGATCAGGTCCAGCCAGGCGGGCGTCGGGTGGCGCCGGCCGTGCGGATCGTGGCCCATGTTGGGCGCGCCGCCGAAACCGGCCAGGCGGCCGTTGGTGACGGTGGACGAATTGCCCAGGCCATCCATCTGCAGGGTGGCGCCGATGAACAGGTCGACCGCATACTGGCCCGCCAGCTGGCACAGGGCGCGGTTCGAGCGCATGGAACCGTCGCGCCCCGTGAAGAACACGTCGGGCCGCGCGGCCGCATAGCCTTCCATGCCCAGCTCCGCGCCGAAGCAGTGCACGCTCTCGACCCAGCCCGTCTCGATGGCGGGAATCAGGGTCGGATGCGGGTTGAGCACCCAGTTGCGGCAAATCTTGCCCTTCAAGCCCAGCTGCTCGCCGTAGGTGGGCAAAATCAGTTCGATGGCGGCCGTATTGAAACCGATGCCGTGATTGAGCGACTGCACCTGGTGTTTTTCATACACGCCGCGGATCGCCATCATGGCCATCAGCACGTGCACGGGCTTGATGACGCGCGGGTCGCGGGTAAACAAGGGCTCGATGAAGAACGGTTTATCGGACTGCACGACGAAATCGATCCACGAGCCGGGCACGTCGACCCGCGGCAAGTCGCTCACGTCGTCGACGATCTGATTCACCTGGGCGATGACGATGCCGTCGCGGAAGGCGGCCGATTCGACCAGGGTGGGCGTGTCCTCGGTGCTGGGGCCCGTGTACAGATTGCCCTGGCGGTCGGCCATGTAGCCGGCCACCATGACGACGTTGGGCGTCAGGTCGACGAACAGGCGCGCATACAGCTCGATATACGTGTGGATGGCGCCCACTTCCAGCAAGCCATCCTGCAGGAATTGCGCGATGCGCAGGCTTTGCGTGCCGGCAAACGAAAAATCGAGCTTGCGGGCGATGCCCCGCTCGAACAAGTCCAGGTGCTCGGGCAGGCTGACGCTGGGCATGATCAGGTGCAGATGGTGGATCTTGTCGGGGTTGACCTGGGTCAACATGCGGGCGAGGAAGTCGGCCTGTTTCTGGTTATTGCCTTCAAGAACGACGCGGTCGCCCGGCGCAAGCAGCGCTTCGAGCACGGCGACCATGTCGCCCTGTTGCAGCACGGGGCCGCTCGCGTACTGGCGCACGGCTTCCAGGCGGCGGTGCTTCTCCGTGCGCCGCGTGTCCCATTGTTTTTGCCGCTGCGCTGGCGCTGCTGTGGCGGTTGACATCATGCCTCCGGAATGAGCTATCGAACCCCGACGATAGAACGAAAGCGTCACCGCGACAATCAACCTGCTACCATGTTCATTACTCTGAAGTTAATGAACTGCCATAAAAGAGGCTAGCCATGGCCATCAATGAAGAAATCACCTTGAAGAAGCTGGAAGTGTTTCTCAGCTTTATGGAATTGAACAACCTGGCGCGGGTGGCCGATGCGCTGGGCCAGAGCACCGTCAGCGTGCACCGCGCCATGCACTCGTTGGAAGACGGCTTGCGCTGCCCCCTGTTCAAGCGCGAGGGCCGCAGCCTGATCCCGTTGCATGCGGCCTACACCTTTGCCGAATCGGCGCGGCGCGCGCTGGCCGAGTGCGAGGAAGGCGTGCGCAAGGTGCGCGAAATGTCGGGCATCAACCCCGTGCGCCTGAAGATCGGTTCGCTGTATTCATTGACTCTGCACTGCATCCCGCAACTGGTAATCGCCCTGAAGCTGCGCAGGCCGGGCCTGGACATCGACCTGACCCTGGGCTCGAACCGCGACCTGCTGCAAAGCCTGGCCGATGGCAGGCTGGACGCCATCATCGTCGGCGTCCAGGAAGACGAACAGCATGCGGGTTTGGTGGCCGTGCCCCTGTTCCAGGACGACATCTTCCTGGCCGCGCCGCTGGCCTCGCCCTATGCGGGGGCCGCTTCCGTGGACTTGCAGCAATTGCGCGACGACAAATTCGTCACGCTCAACGAGGGTTTCGTCACCTCGCAAAGCTTCAACCATGCATTCGAGCTGGCGGGCTTCGTGCCCGACACGGCCATGCGCGTGGGCGACATCTTCTCGCTGATCAACCTGGTAAGCGGCGGCATCGGCTACAGCCTGCTGCCCGGCCGCGTGCGCGCCTTCAGCTCGCGCATCGAACTGCTGCCCCTGGACGCCCGCTACGGCTCGCACCAGCAAATCACCCTGCTGATGCTGAGCAGCCGCGAGCGCGACCCGAACTTGCTGGCGCTGGCGGCGGAGTGCAGGTTGTATGGGCGTGGCGAGCGCAGCGAATGATTCTGTTCAGCAGGCTCTCGAGTGCTTAATAGATTTCTGCTTTATGAACGCTTTTCAGAGTATCAGTAGCCATAAAAGTTGCCAGTAGCCCTTACGATCCGTGTTCGAGCCTACGAAGGAGAGTTCTCGTCGTTACCACGCCACCGTGCAGACGAAAAATGCTTATAGTCTAATCGAGCGCCAACTTCCGGTTTATCAACCTCATTCCGTGGTAAGATTATCGGAAGTAAATTTACCTGTGGAGGCTTCCTTGTTACAAGAACTGCCTGGTATTCCCCCGATGCCCAATCAATTTGTGTGCAAGGTAGTCTGGGAGCCCACATTGGTCTCTAGTCGCCTCTCTGAACTGAGCGCAAGCCTGAATGAAGCGTTGTTACGAGAAGTCAGCGAACATGGCTACCGAGCGCGAATTGAAGCGACAGAGTTACACTCGACCACAGCCGCTGGTTCATATCATTGGCACGCTGCTGTGTACGCTATTCGCTCTTTACTAGTTGAGCGCGGTTGGAAACCTGAGAACACGCGTAATTGTCCGTTTATTGTCGACCCCAATCGAAAAATTGCAATTGTAGTAATGACAGGTGATTCAGATACTGGCTCCATCGGCGGATATCCCACAAATCAAGCAGAAAAAGGGGCTGTTCTTAAACAAGCCGTAGCCAACAACTACAAACAATTGACTCTTTTTAACGCAGATTTGGCATCTACAAGGCTTGCCAATTCGAAAGAAGCTACACAACTGTGGGTTTTACTTTATCACGTCAGTACTGGCTCAAATGGGAAAGCTGAAATTAGAGCTGAACTCTCATTGCCTTCGGAATTTGAAAGAAAAAAAATTATAAATTGGAAAGAGAGAATTATTCTCTCTTCCATTCTACCTGACGGTGAAGCTTTTATTCAAAATGACAGTCCCACTGGACCGATTGATGTACCCATTGAACGACGCACTGGAACATAAATAATTTAGAGGTATAATGTTTTTTAACCCATCAAGGCTAACGTTCGCTCGTACACGACGCGGATTTACGAAGGCTCGCCTTGCCAAGGAATTAGGTCTGCAAGTGCGCTCGATACAAGGATATGAATTGAGCGAATACACACCAGAACCGGAGAAACTTGCAGCGATTAGTTCGCTTCTCCATTTCCCAGTAGAATTTTTTTCAGGAGACGACCTGCCCGTTATTGAACCGGACACAGTCAGTTTCCGGTCAATGTCAAAAATGTCCGCAGCACTAAGAAACACCGCTCTAGGTGCTGGTGTAATGGCATTTTTACTCAACGATTGGATAGAAGAACGATTTCGCCTTCCACAGGCCAACTTACCTGACCTAAGTGACCTATCCCCTGAAGACGCAGCAGCAACCTTACGTCGTGTTTGGGGCTTGGGAGAGACTCCGATCGGCAACCTTATTCATCTACTAGAAGCAAAAGGAATTCGGGTCTATTCATTAGCGATTGAAGCTAAAGAGGTAGATGCATTTAGCGTGTGGCACCGGGAACATCCTTTTGTCTTTCTCAACACGTTCAAGTCTGCCGAACATAGCCGATTTGATGCTGCTCATGAGCTAGGTCACTTAGTCCGCGACCGACATAGCATGTTGCACGGAGAGGATCATAACCCGGAGATGGAACGTGAGGCGAATGCATTTGCCTCGGCATTCCTAATGCCGAGAGCGAATGTACTCGCAAGAGGTTCTGGAGTTTTGACGCTAGACAAATTGATGCAGATAAAACATATATGGGGGGTCTCGTTAGCGGCTCTTGCATATCGAATGAATCATTTAGGCCTATTTACTGAGTGGTCATATCGCAATCTTTGCATTCAAATGGCAAAAAATGGCTATCGCACCTCAGAGCCAAGACCGATGCGTCATGAATCCTCTCAAGTTTTACGAAAAATTTTCGATGCACTTCGGGCAGAAAAGATCACACGCAGCATGCTGGCGAAAGATCTGTGCATCATGCAGGAAGATATTGATAATTTAACTTTTGGGCTTACCTTATCCACTGTATCTCCCAACACCGCAATGGCTGCTCCGGATAGTCGTCGCGTCTTACTCTAAGCCTACTCGAAGGTGACTTACCTCCACAGACACCTTCTCATATAACTGAAAAATTCAAAGTGGAATTTTATTTTAGATTACACCTTGCAATACAAAATCCGCGTGATAAAGGCATTAAAAATATCGATCAAACGCTGTATGAGAAAAGCCCGCTTTCAGCGGACTTCAAGGAAAAAATTAAATCAAACTCAATTAGAATAATTAAGCTGGAATAGCACAGTTAAATAGCGCTATCCCACGGCGCCGACAACCTCACCGCGCAGTTAATCAAGCCCACCATCGAGTAAGTCTGCGGGAAATTGCCCCACATTTCGCCCGTCACGGGATGCGTATCTTCCGACAGCAGGCCAAGGTGGTTGCGCGCCATCAACATTGTTTCGAAGATTTTGCGGGCTTCGTCCTTCCTGCCGATGCGCGCCAGGGCGTCGATGCGCCAGAAGGTGCAGATGTTGAAGGCCGTTTCCGGTTTGCCGAAGTCGTCGGGCGCTTCGTAGCGGCGCATGTAGGGGCCGTCGCACAGCGACGCTTCCAGCGCATCGACTGTCGCGATGAAACGGGGGTCCATGGGGTCGATGAAGTTGACTTCCGCCATCAGCAGGACGGAAGCATCCAGGTCGCGTCCGCCCAGGCTTTCCGCGAAGGCTAGGCGCTCTTCGCTCCACGCTTCGCGCAGTAATCTCTCGCGGATCAGCACGGCGCGGCTGTTCCAGTGGTCGGCCCGGTCGTCCAGCCCCAGCTTGTGCGCGACCTTGGCCAGGCGGTCGCAGGCCGCCCAGCTCATCAGCATGGACGAGGTGTGGACCCTCGCCCGCGTGCGCAGTTCCCACATGCCCGCGTCCGGCTCCGCGTGCAGGCGGAACGCCTGGTCGCCCACGGCTTCCAGCGCGGCAAACTCGGCTTTTCCCGCCCGGTGGAACAATCGGTGGTCGAGGAAGGCTTGCGCGGCGCCCAGCACGATGTTGCCGTAGACGTCGTGCTGGAAGTGTTCCTGCGCCTGGTTACCCACGCGCACGGGGCCGTTGCCCCTATAGCCGGGCAAGTGGTCGAGCATGGATTCGGGCAACTGCTCTTCCAGGCCGATGCCGTACAGGGGCTGGATGTGGCCGCCTTTCGAGCGGGCGACGATATTCGTCAGCCAGCGCAGGTATTCCTCCATGGTGCCCACTTCCGACAGGCTGTTCAATGCGCGCACGACGAAGAAGGCGTCGCGCAGCCAGCAATAGCGGTAATCCCAGTTGCGGCTGCTGCCGGGCGCTTCCGGAATGCTGGTGGTCATGGCGGCGATGATGGCGCCCGTGTCTTCATATAAAGACAGTTTTAATGTGATGGCGGCGCGGATGACCACGTCCTGCCATTCCAGCGGCACGGCCAGGCGGCGCGTGTAGGTGCGCCAATAGTTGATGGTTTCCTTCTCAAAAATGCGCGCCGTCTCGTCGATGCCGCCGGCCAGGGTTTCATCGGGACCGAGAAGGAAGTTGGCCGTGCCGCCCAGCACGAAATACGTTTCGCTCAGTACATAGTTGAGCGACACATCGGTGTTCAGGCGCAAGGTCTGTTCCGGCCCCACGTAGCGGATGTGGTGGCTGCCCTGCGTGATCTGCGGCGCCAGCTTGCCCCAGTCGTAGCGGGGGCGCAGGCGCACGCGGATGCGCACGGCGTGGTCGAGCGGCCGGACGCGGCGGATCAGCATCAGCGGGCGGAACATGCGGTCGCGGCTGAGGAATCGGGGGGCGAAATCCGTGATTTCCACGCCGCGCCCCTGCGTATCGTACAGCCGAGTGCGCAGCACGGCCGTATTCGGCTCGTAGACTTGTTCGCTGCGGGCGAAGTTTTCGATGTCGATGGCCCACACGCTGCCGTTTTCAGTGTCGTCCAGCAAGCGGTTGAAGACGGGATCGCCGTCGAAACGGGGCAGGCACGACCAGACGACCTGCCCCGCCTGGTCGATCAGGGCGCTGAAGGCGCAATTGCCCACCACGCCGCAGTTGAGGGACGCTGGCGCGGGCGCGCCGCCGGGGGTGTCATCAGCTTGTTCATGGGATATGGTCATCGGCTACTCCTTGAAAGGGGATACGGACGCGGCCAGCAGCGCGGCGCGCAAGGCGCGCGGGCTGGCCAGGCGCAGGGTGGCGGCGCTGGGGCCGCTGCCCACTTTCACGCCCTGCCCGCCTGCTTGTTGAACAAAGACAAAGCCTGCCTCATCGGTGGTGTCGTCGCCCGCGAACACGGGCCTGCGGCCGGCGAACGGGGTTTCCTGCATGAAGGCGGCGATGGCGCCGCCCTTGTCCGTGGCGGACGGCTTGGCTTCCAGGACCATTTTGCCATGCAATAGCAATACCCCTGGGCACGCTTGCACGCCCGCCGTCATTTCTTGCGTGCACAGTTGCTCGAGTTCCGGCGCCAGCCGGTAATGCAGGGCCACGGCGCCCCGCTTGCGTTCCACCAGCAAGCCGGGGTACGTCGCCGCCAGCGCCTGCGCGCGCGCCAGCACGGGCGACACGTCGGGCGTGGCCGCCACGCTGAACGTGCCATCGGCGCCGCGCCGCTCCACGCCATGCACGCCCGCCACCGGCAACACCAGGGGCGCCAGCATGGCGTCGATCTGCGCCACGGGACGCCCGGAAATGACGGCCAACGCGCCGCCGTGGCGTTCGGCCAGCAGCGCCAGCGCCTCAATGACGCCCGCTTCCAGGCGCACGCCGTCGGGCGTGGGCGCCAGGTCGACCAGGGTGCCGTCGAAGTCGAGGAAAACGCCTGTGCCGGGCGTACCCAGCAACTGCAGCAAGGCTGCGCTATCGTCAGGTATATCGGCCATCAAATCATCCCCTTGCGCCGCTTGATGCGGCTGTGGGCGTCGATCTTGGTCATGACCTTGTCGCGCTGGCGCAAGCGGGCCGCATCCAGCAGCATGCGCCCGGCCCAGCGGTACACATTGAAATGTTTCACACGGGCCCGCATACTCTTCATGCGCTCGCGCTGTTCCACGGGCGGCATCACGAGGGCACGGTACAGGGCGTCCGCGCCCTGCTCGATGTGATAAGGATTGATGATCAGCGCTTCGTGCAGCTCGCGCGCGGCGCCCGTGAATTGACTTAAAACAAGTACGCCCAGTTCGTCGTCGCGCGCGGCGATGAATTCCTTGGCCACCAGATTCATGCCGTCATGCAAGCTTGTCACCATGCACACTTCCGAGGCGCGGAAATAGCGCTGCAAGTCGTCCTGGCCGTGGTGCTCCGCTTTCAGCAGGATGGGCACATAATCTCCGCTGCCGAAACGGCGGTTGATGCGTTCGACCATCTTGCGCACCCTGGCGTCAAAACTCTGATATTCATCGAGCGAAGCGCGGCTGGGGGCGGCGATTTGCACAAAGGTAAAATTGCCCACCATGCCAGGCTGCTGTTCCAGCATGCGCTCGACGGCCTGGAAGCGCTCGACGATGCCTTTCGTGTAATCGAGGCGGTCCACGCCGATGCCCAGCAAGTGGTCTTGGGCCACGCCCAGCTCGCTGCGGATCTGTGCGCGGCAGGTGGCCACGTCGGGCTGCGCCGGGTCGTCCTCGGGCCAGGCGATGGAAATCGGGTAATCCTCGACCTGCGTCATTTCGCCGCCGTAGGAAATGGTCGACGCTTCCGGCTCGATGCGGGTTTCCAGGTAGCGGTCCACCGTTTCGAGGAAATTCTTGCGGTGGAATGGCGTATGGAAGCCGAGGATGGTGCTGCCAAGCAAGCCGTCGAGGATTTCTTCGCGCCATGGGCAAATGCCGAACGATTCGGAATTCGGCCAGGGGATATGCCAGAACGTGATGATCGTCGCCTTCGGCAAGGCTTCGCGCACCATGCGCGGCAGCAAGGCGAAGTGGTAATCCTGCACCAGCACGACGGGGTTGTCCGTCTTCGCTTCGGCGATCACGGCGTCGGCGAAGCGGCGGTTGACCTTCACATACTGCTCCCAGTCGGACGAGCGGAACACGGGGCGCACATGGGCGATATGGCACAGCGGCCACATGCCCTCATTGGCGAAACCATAATAATAGCCCTGCTCTTCCTCTTCCGTCAGCCATACGCGGCGCAAGGTATAGCTGGGATTGTCGGGCGGCACGGGAACATGGTCGAGTTTATCCACCGTCTCGCGGTCGGCGGATCCGGCGCCATGCGCGATCCACGTGCCGGAACAGGCGCGCATCACGGCTTCCACGGCCGTCACCAGGCCGCTGGCGGGACGTTGGACGGCGATGCCGGTATCTGTTTTCGTGTGGATGTACGGTTCGCGGTTCGATACCACCAGCACCTGGTCGCCCTGCAAGTCCGCTTCCAGCAAGGCGCGCAGCTTGTCCGGCGTCCAGTCGGACGACCAGCCGTTATCGCTCTGGCGTTCCAGATGGTATTCCTGCAGCAATTCGCGCAAGTCGCCGATCAGCGGCTGCATTTCCGGCGGCGGCGCGGGCGCGGCGGCGGGTGCGGCGGCGGCCACGGCACCATTACTTTTCGGTAATAATTCACCCCGTAAAATATCCTTCACGGCCAACAGCCAGCCGCGCCAGCTCAGGTGGGCCACGAACACGGTCATCAGGGAAATCAGCACGGCCAGCACGGCCAGGAAGGCAAAGATGAAACGCTTGGTATCCGTATTGCGGCGCTCGACAAAGCTCATGTCCTGCACCAGCACCAGCCGTCCCAGCTGGGACGCATCCTGCATGACGGGGGTTTCGCTGAGGTGGACCTGGCCCTGCGGCAATTGCGCGAGGGATTTGTACAGGCCACCCGTGGGAGGCGTGCTCCAGCAGCCGATGGAAGTTGGGTATTGCGCGGACTGGTACAGCAAGTGGCCTGCATTGTCGCAAAAGCCGATGGCGATCAGGCGTTCGTCGCGCGTGGCGCCCTGGAACAGTTCTTTGACGCGCGTGGCGTCCTGCGCGGGCAGGTATTCGGTGAGCGAGGGCCGGAGGGTTCCAGCGAGCAATTCTGCCCGGCTGTCGAGGTCGCGCACATACCAGCGCAGGGTGATGTTGTCGAGCAGGGGTACCACGATATAAGCAAACAATCCCAGCACCAGAGCCAGTGGCAGGATGAAGCGCAAGGACATTCGGAGTGATCGTACTATCATCGTTTTCCTTTGCAAAAACAAAAAGCATGGCAAGTATGACTATGTTTCCACTGCGGCGACGCCCGTTTGCTTTCCGTAGCGAAACGTCAACGTGGCATGGCGCAGCGCAGCAATTTCTTCCAGTATCCACCTTGACGCAGGTCTTATCCGTACGGCAACGCACGCCCCCGTTACGCCATCTGCCCGTAAAATACCGCTTCCGACATCCATTTCACTAAAAACAAGGAGTTTTCGCCTATGGATCTCAGCACGTTCCACTCGCTGATGGGAGGCCCGCTGCGCTCGGCGCTGACCGTGCTCGTTTCCGCCCTGCTCGTCACGGTGGTCGCCATCGGCGTGCACCGGGCCGGCATTGGTTTACTGAAAAGGCTGGCCAATGGCCGCCCGTTCACCACCAACGCCACGCGCGTGGCCTTTCGCGCCAGCCAGCTGTGCGTGATCGTCTTCGGCCTGCGCATGGTGCTGGCCGGCGCGCCCGACGACACGCCGGGCTTGCTGGCCATGTCGCATCTCGCCAGCGTGGCGCTGATCATCGCGCTGACCTGGCTGGCCATGCAATGCATCCAGGCCCTGTCCATCACGATTTCCGAAGTCAACCCCGTCGACGTGGCCGACAACCTGCGCGCGCGCCGCCTGATCACGCAAGCCCGCGTGCTCACGCGCAGCGCGCACGCCATCGTCGTCATCCTGGGCCTGGCCTTCGTGCTGCTGACCTTGCCCGGCGCGCGGCAGATCGGCGCCAGCCTGCTCGCGTCGGCCGGCGTGGCGGGCCTGGTGGCCGGTATCGCCGCCCGTCCCGTGCTCGGCAACTTCATTGCTGGGCTGCAAATTGCATTTTCGCAACCGATCCGCATCGATGACGTGCTGATCGTCAATGGCGAATGGGGCAAGGTCGAGGAAATCAAGGGCACGTATGTCGTCGTGCGCGTGTGGGACGAGCGCCGCCTGATCGTGCCGCTGCAGTGGTTCATTGAAAATCCGTTCGAGAACTGGACGCACAGCTCGTCCACCCTGCTGGGCACGGTGTTCCTGTGGCTCGATTTCAGCATCCCGCTCGACCCGCTGCGCGCGGAGCTCACGCGCATCTGCGAGTCGGCCGCGCAATGGGATGGCCGCGTCTGCACCGTGCAGGCGACGGATTCGAACGAACGGGCCGTGCGCGTGCGCTTCCTCGTCAGTGCGGCAGATTCGGGCCTGGCTTTCGAGCTGCGCTGCATCGTGCGCGAGCAGATGCTGGCATTTATCACGGCCCGCTATCCGCACGGCCTGCCCCGTTTGCGCTCCACGCACGACCCCGTCGAGGTGCACGCCATGCAGGCGCAGAACGACAGCGTGTCGCTGTACAAGGTGTAAAGAAACCGTGCGGCGCGCTGCCCTTGCCGGCGCGCCGCTACAATGGGCCGCATGAGCACCACCGCCTGGTTCATCCTGATCGGCTGCCTGATGCTGGCGCGCGGCCTGGGCGCCGACCGCATTGCGCGCCTGCCCTTGACCTCGGCCATCGCTTATCTGGGCGTGGGCCTGCTGCTGGGGCCCATGTTTCTCGGCCTGTTTGCCTTCGACCTGGTGCGGCAGGCGCCCCTGCTGGAAACCCTGACGGAAATCGCCGTCCTCATCTCCCTGTTTTCCGCCGGCGTGAAGATGCCCGTGCCCTTCAGCCTGGCGCGCTGGCTGCCGTCGCTGCGCCTGGCGTGGCTGTCGATGTCCATTTCCGTGGCCCTGGTGGCGGCCTTTGCATGCCTGGTGCTGGGCCTGCCCCTGGGTGCGGGCGTGCTGCTGGGCGCCATCCTCGCGCCCACCGACCCCGTGCTGGCCACGGACGTGCAGCTGCGCCATGCGGGCGACAGCGAGCAATTGCGCTTCATCCTGACCAGCGAAGCGGGCATGAACGATGGCAGCGGCTTTCCTTTCGTCATGCTGGGCCTCGGTTTGCTGGGCTTGCATGAACTGGGTCCCCATGGCGCCACCTGGCTGTGGCGCGATCTGGTCTGGGCCAGCGCGGGCGCCATCGCCCTGGGCGCGGCCGGCGGCGCGCTGCTGGCCTGGCTGGCCTGGCAGGTGCGCGCCAAGGAACCGAAACACGCCATGCTGGACGACCTGGCGGCCCTGGGCTTGATCGCCTGCGTGTACGGCGTGGCGACCTGGCTGCACGCGTGGGGCTTTCTGGCCGTGTTCTTTGCCGGCGTGGCCCTGCGCCAGACGGAACTGCGGCTGGCCGGCGCGCCGAAAGACCGGCAAGGCTTGCTGCAAGCGGGGGAAACCCACGCCGCGTCCGCCGCCAGGGCGCACGACGGCGAGGTGACGCTGACGGTCAGCGGCGAATCGCTCGTCTTCAAGGAACACCTGGAACGCCTGTCCGAACTGACCCTGGTACTGTTGCTGGGCGGCGCCGTCACGGCCGCCGCCTGGCGCTGGCAGGCGTGGAGCGTGGCGCTGTTCCTGCTGCTGGTGGCGCGCCCGGCCAGCGTGATGCTCGGCTTGCTCGCTTCGGGCACCAGCGTGCGCCTGCGCGGGCTGGCCGCCTGGTTCGGCGTGCGCGGCATCGGCTCGCTGTACTACCTCAGCTATGCCATCGCGCATGGCTTGCCGCGCGGCCTGGCGCGCGAACTGGCCGACATCACCCTGGTCGTCGTCATCCTGTCCATCGTCGCGCACGGCTTGACGGTCAAGCCCCTGCTGGAACGCTACTGGCGCAAATAGGCACCAGTCGGCCAACTTTGTCATTGGTTCAAAGCAATGTTTTGTCAATCGCCCCTATGCTGGGCGGAAATGTTGTTAAGATAATTAAAAATGGCAAAAGAGAGAATCAATGAAACGACGAAGCGTGCTGGGACTGGGCGTCTCACTGGCCCTGCTGCAAACGGGCTGCGCCACCGATCCGGCCAGGCTGGCGTGGGAAACGGAATTTGACGGCTTCATGCGCGATGGACTGGCCCGCACGGAAACGCCGGGCATGGGCGTGGCCGTGGTGCGCGGCGAACAGACCATTTTCGCGCGCGGCTATGGCTGGGCCGACATCCAGGCCGGCAAGAAGGCCGATGCCAACACGGTTTTCCATGTCGCGTCCGTCAGCAAGCTTGTCACGGCCGCGGCCGTCATGATGCTGCTGGAACAGGGCGCCTTCCAGCTGGACGACAAGGTGGCGGCCTACCTGGACTTCCCGCTCATGCACCCGAAGTTTCCCGACGTGCCCATCACCTTTCGCCATCTGCTCAACCACACCTCGGGCATTTCCGACGCCGTGTACGAAAAAACGACGGCGTTTGCCGTGCAGGGCGACCCGCGATTACCGCTGCGCGACTTCGTCAAGGGCTATCTGTCGCGCGGCGGCGCCTGGTACGACGCGGATGTGTCGTTTGCGGCACGGCCCGGCACGGAATGGCGCTACAGCAATGTCGGCATCGCCCTGCTCGGCTATCTGGTGGGCCGCGTGAACCCCGATGGCCTCGACGCCTTTACGCACGAGCACCTGTTCGAACCGCTGGGCATGGACCATACGGCGTGGAGCCTGGCCGGCTTGCCGCGGCGCGCCGTCGTCGCCCAGCCGTATGTGCACAAGGAGCCGGGCCTGCAAGTGCTGCCGCCCGTCGGCTATCCGGACTGGCCGGCCGGCCTGCTGCGCAGCTCGGCGCATGACTTCGCCCGTTTCCTGGCCATTTTCAGCAATGGCGGCCGGGTCGATGGCCACCGCTACCTGCAAGATGCCACCCTGCAACTGTTTTTCGCCCCGCAAGCGGCCCCCGTCGTGCCCGCCGATTCATCCGTGCGCCAGGCGCTGGTGTGGCTGCTGCGCGACGTCGACGGCAAGCCGCTGGCCACGCACAGCGGCGGCGACCCGGGCGCCGCGTCCGTCGTCTGCGTCGACCGCGCCAGCAAGACGGCCGTGCTGGCCTTCGCCAACGTCAGCGCGGACAAGGAGTTTCGTTCATTCCAGAAAGAAGTCGTGCTGCGCCTGCTGGCCCATGGGGGCAGCGGCGCGCCGGCGGCAAAGAAAGCCTAGGCGCCGAACCAGCCGCGCAGTTTCTCGGCGGCCCGTTCCTTGACGTCGGCCGTGATGTAGGTGGCGACCGTGGCGACGGCCGCCGCCAGCACGGCCAGGTCATCCGCATAGCCGACGACGGGCGTGATGTCGGGAATCGCATCGATGGGCGAAATGAAATAGCCGAGCGCGCCATAGATGGCCGTCTTGGCCCACAGCGGGGTGTTCGGCTGCTGCGCCGCGTAATACAGCCACAGGGCTTTCTCGATGACTTCGCGCCCCGCCGTCTTGGCGAACTTGACGACCTTGTCCCAGAAGCTGTCATCCGTGTATTTCTTTTCATACTGCTTGTCGGCCTGGGGGGCGTGGTCTTCTTCCAGATTCCTTTTTCTGCCAAACATCTGCTGCTCCTGTCTGCCGCGCACGGCGTTACGAATGCGCACCTTAGCATAACGGCGCGCCGGGCGCGCGGCATGCAAGGTAAGCTATCGTCATGGAAATATCCGCCACCACCACGGCCCGCGCCGCCGGCCTGCGCTACACGGGCGACCACCAGCGCGGCATCGCCCGCCTGGGCAAGCCCGGCAAGTTCCGCTACCGCGACGGGGATGGCCAGTTCCTGCGCGATGCCGCCGCCTTGACGCGCATCAAGGCACTGGCCATACCGCCCGCCTGGACGGATGTGTGGATCTGCCCGTACGCGACTGGCCACCTGCAGGCGACGGGGCGCGATGCGCGGGGCCGCAAGCAGTACCGCTACCATGCGCGCTGGCGCCAGGTACGCGATGAAGTGAAGTACGAGCGCATGCTCAGTTTTGGCCGCGCCTTGCCCGCCATCCGCGCCGCCGTCGCGCGCGGCATGCAGCTGCCCGGCCTGCCCCGTGAAAAAGTACTGGCCACCATCGTGCACTTGCTGGAATTGACGATGATGCGCATCGGCAACGAAGAATATGCGCGCACCAATAAATCATTCGGCCTGACCACCTTGCGCACGCGCCACGTGCAGCTCGACGGCAACGCCGTGGCCTTCCGCTTCAAGGGCAAGAGCGGCGTGCGCCACGATATCCGCCTGAGCGACCGGCGCCTGGCCAGGGTGCTGCAGCGCATGCGCGAGCTGCCGGGGCAGGAACTGTTTCAATATGTCGATGAGGATGGCGCGCGCCATGGCGTCGATTCGGGCGACGTCAACGATTACCTGCGCGAAGTGACGGACGAAGACTACACGGCCAAGGATTTCCGCACCTGGTCCGGCACCCTCCTGGCCGCGCTGGCCCTGCAGGCGTTCGAGCAGGTCGATTCCGAGGCGCAAGCGAAGAAAAACATCGTGCAAGCGATCGAGTCGGTGGCAAAAAAACTGGGCAACACGCCGACGATCTGCCGCAAGTGCTATGTGCACCCGGCCGTGCTGGAATCGTATCTGGATGGCAGCTTATGGGAAGGCATGCGCGCGCGGGCGCGGCAGCAATTACAGGAAGACTTGCCGGCGCTGGCGCCGGAAGAAGCGGCCGTGCTGGCCTTGCTGCAGCAGCGCCTGCAGGCTTGACCCCATCAAGCCTGGCGGGCCGGCTGGGGCTGGCACTTGGCCGACAGTGTGAGGGCGTCGCTGCGGCAGACGGGCAAGGCGCCGTGGCCTGCATCGCGCGCCACGGGCGCCGGGGCGGCATCGTCCGTCCGCGCCTCGTCCGTATTCATCAAGGTGGCCGCCAGGGTCGAGAAAGTAAACAGGCAGATCAGCAGGAACGGCTTGTTCACGTGGATGGACTGGACTGGCTTTTGCATCGCATACTCCGTCGGACTGGTTGGCTGTTGCAGCATGAACATCATCATCGCGTGTTTCCGCAAGGCATACAATCAGACAGTTTCGACAAGATAAGTAGGACAGCGCTGACAGGCTCAGTCATAAAAACCCGTGTCGGCGGATTTGACACCGGCGCCACCCCGCCTCAACCAAGCCCTTGTTTTTACAGCACATTTTGTACGGGAACGCTTCCTGCTTGACCTCTTGCCTGGGCACGCTTGGCGCCAGTCAACGGGGGAACGATCATGGGTTTTATCAAACAGGCGCTGCTAGTGCTGCTGCTGTGCGCCATGTCCGCCGCGCACGCCACCCGCATCGGCTACACGGCAACCGCGCTGGGCGGCACGCAGTGGCGCTACGACTATACCGTCAGCAATACCACCCTGGGCGTGCCCATCGGGGAATTCACCTTGTTCTTCAACGTGGGCGAGTACGCCAACCTGCACAAGGTCTCCACGGCGCCCGGCTGGGACTTGCTGCTGGTGCAGCCCGATCCCGCCATCCCCGCCAGCGGCTACCTCGACGCGCTGGCGCTGGCCGGCGGCATCAATCCCGGCGCCACGGCCACGGGCTTTTCCGTCACCTTCGACTACCTGGGCGCGGGCAGCCCCGGCGCCCAGCCGTTTTCCATCCTCGACCCCGTTTCCTTCATCGAACTCGACTCCGGCAGCACGCAGCCGGCCGCCATCGCCCTGCCCTCCACATATTGGCTGCTGCTGGCCGGCGTGCTGGCCGTGCTGTGCCTGCGGCGCCGGCAGCTGGCCGCCGCCGTGCTGGCCCCATTGCTGACCCTGAGCCTGTGCGCCTGCGGCGGTTCGAACGATCCCACGCAGCCGCCCACGCCGAAAGTCATGCTGGCCCCGGATGCGGATACGCTGGGGCCGGACACGGCCGCGCCCCAGGCGGCCAGCGCGGACGCCGGCCTGGCTGCCGGCCCCTTCACGGTGACGGCATTGCACAAGGTGGGCGAGCAGCGCATCAACCGCCGCATCTACGAATACACGTTCCGCATCAGCATCCGCAACAATGGCAGCGAAGCGGCAAGCAACGTGCGCGCCGTCCTCGCCAGCGTGCCCGCCGGCGCCGGCATCGTGGACGACAGCGTCCTGGCCGGCGGCATGGACGCGGGCGCGACGGTCACTCCCGACGACACCATCACCCTGCGCATCGACCGCATCCGTCCGTTCGAGCTTGGCGGCCTGGCGTGGAACATCACGTCCGGCGCCAGCGTGGCGCTCGACCCCGTGCGCCCGGCGCAGGTGGTCAGCCTGCCGCTGGCCGAACTGGGCTTTCCCGCCGGCGCCGACAAGGTCGCGGCCAGCGGCGCCGTGACGGACGTGCTGCTGAAAGATGGCAGCCTGCGCTTTTCCACCCCGGGCGACACGGGCGAAGACCAGCACGCGCAGTTTTTTGTCACCAAGGGCAACATCGTCACCACCCTCGACCTGCTGATCCAGAGCGAGCTGCCGACCGCCCTGCAAGTGTATGTCGAGCCGCTCGAGAACGGTTCGCTGCCGCCCGCGCCGCCGAAGCTGGCCATCGGCGGCCTGGGGCCGAACAATACGCTGCAGCCCGGCGGCCTCTCCTTCCGCCTCGAGGGCGTGGCGCCGATGAACCTGCGCAACGACAGCGGCGGCTTCCTGGCGGCGCAAGGCGGCGCCACCGTGGCCATCCATTCCTACTGGGTCTTTCATGCGGACACGGGCAGCTTCAGCATCAGCGCCACGGCCATGCAGCAACTGCTGAACGTGCTGCCGGCCGGCGCGCTGCAGCTGCACCTGAATTTTGTCACGCAGGATGGCGAATTTGCCGTGTCATACGCGCTCACCGTCATCAAGGCCGCCACCGTGCTGCAGGGCCAGATGCGCACGCCGGCAGGCGGCAACGCCAGCGGCCTGGCCGGCAAGAAAATCTTGCTCACTGGCTATAACTTCCACCTGCGCCGCGTGGCCGTGATCGACGCGGCGGGCGCCTTCCATTTCGACGGCGTCATTCCCGACACCTACCAGCTGACCCTGAACGACCTCGACCATCCGAATGTCGTCGGCATCAGCACGGCCATCTTCCCCACCAGCACCATCGTCAACGTCAACATCACCTACCCGTATGCCGCCGGCCCCGGCTTGCAGGCGGCGACGGCGCCATGGACCGCCGCAGCCGTGACGCAGGATGGCGCCGCGCCGCCGGTGCGGCAAGCGGCGCAGGCCACGCCGCAGGATGAGGACGAGGACGGCACGCAGTCCTTCACCGCCACGGCCGGCCCGCAAAACCAGACCGTCGTGCGTCCCTTCAGCTACACGGTACCGAAAGGCACGCAGGACGTGGGCGTGAAAATCACCGTCAGGACGGCGGAATATCCCACCTACACGACCCAGCAAAGCCAGTACAACGACACCTGGTCCTACGTCGTGGTCGGCTTGCCGGGCGTCGACCTGGCAAGCATGGGCGCCGTCAACCAGTCGCATTTCACGCAAGGCACCACCGTCAGGACGGAATGCGTGGATGTCAGCCAGCAAACCAAGGCGGGGCCGCTCGTCATCACGGGCGCCGTCAGCGCCACGAATATCGGCGACAGCCTGCTGGCCACGCTCACCACGGTGGAACTGAGCCTGGCCTGCAAGGGCTTGAAGATCACGCGGGCGCGCTTGTTCCCCATCAATGCGGACCTGCATCCCGTACTGCAGCCGCGCAATCTCACGCACAACCTCCCCGGACCCTACGTGTCCGTGCCGCAGAACACGCCCGACCGGCATACCATCTCACTGGAAGTGCGCTATTCGCCGGAGCGGGTCAACTTGACCGAGGTGAATATCGGCATGTCGGCCGACGGCGCCAACCCGGCCTTCAGCACGGTCAATCTGCTCGACCAGGCCAACATCCGCGGCAAGGACAGGATCACCTTCCCGCGCCTGAAGCTGCCCGACTTTCCGGGGCCGAAAATCGACAGGAAAGCCGTGCTCACCGTCCGCCTGAAGGGACGCGTTGGCAATGCCAACGCCGTGTCGGACCCCGCGGAAGGGGGGCAGGTGGAGCTCAAGGGCGACACGGCGTTCATCCCGCTGTATCTTGCCCACAACGAAGCGGCGCTGGCGAAGCGGCGCTACGGGCCGCGCGATGACGGCGGCGACTCGTGGGCCACGCGCCTGACCATCGCCTGGCTGGCGGGAAAACCCTACCGTTTCAACGATATCAGCGGCCAGCACGTGACGCAGGAGGCGTCAGGCCGCTCCATCCTCGACCACGACGGCCACAGCGATGGCCAGCAGATCGACATGCGCTACGCGGATGGCGCGGGCGGCTATTCGGACGAGCTGGGCGGCCTGGGCAATGGCGCCGCCATTCTGCAGCTGATCAACGATGCGGAAGCGGAAGTGGCGGCCGGCTTGCCGAAAAAGCCGAAACTGGCCAGGCTGGGCGCGTGGATCACGGCCAACCGGGCCATGCTGACCCTGGAAGCGGGCGCCGCCAGCACGCGCGTCGTCTACATCGGCCACCGCTTCATCAAGCTGGCCCTCATCGACGGCTGTTTCGCCAGCCCGCCGCACGCGCGGATACCGGGCGTGCCGGTGTGGACCAAACCCCTCAAGGTGAGCATCGACCCGTCCCACTTGCACCACTGGCATCTGAGCATGACGGCCCATCCGTGAAGGGAATGCCGCGACGGCGTCAGGCAGGCAAGTCGGACAGTTCCAGCTCCGAAAACCCCGCCCGGCGCCGCGCTTCCAGATTGAACGGGCCGCGCAGGGTGGGCGCTTCGTAGCGCAGCGCCAGCTCGGCATAGGTGGCGCGCAGTTCCAGCCCCCGCTGATCGCACAGGTAGCCGTACCAGCGGTTGCCGATCTCGACGTGCCCCACTTCATCGCGCAAGATGATGTCGAGGATGGCGGCGGCGGCCAGGTCGCCCGCCTGCGCCAGCTTGGCGCGCAGCGGCGGAATCGCGTCCAGGCCCCGCGCTTCCAGGGTGCGCGGTACCAGCGCCATGCGCGCCAGCACGTCGCCGCGCGTCTTGTCGACCATTTCCCACAGGCTGTCGTGGCCGGGAAAGTCGCCATACGTGTGGCCCAGCACCTGCAGGTGCGCCTGCAGCATGGCGAAATGCGTCGCTTCCTCCTTCGCCACGCGCAACCAGTCCGTATAGTATTCAGCGGGCAGGTCCGGGAAGCGCCACAGGGCGTCGAGCGCCAGGTTCATCGCATTGAATTCGATGTGCGCCAGCGCGTGGACGAGCATGGCGCGTCCTTCCGGCGTGATCATCGAGCGCCGTCCCACCAGGCGCGGCGGCACCAGCTCCGGACGCGCGGGCCGGCCCGGCACGGCGCCGGATGGCGCCAGCGGCGCCTTGACGTCCAGCGCCAGCTCGGCTGCGGCCATGGCCGCCACCATCGCCACCTTCGTCGCCGGGTCGGGTTCGAGCAGGCAGGCCAGCGCAAACGTGCGCAATTCCGCTGGCGCGGTGGAGGTCAAGGGAGATGGTTGCATGGGGCTGCTTTCTGGCGCGTTGCTTGGTAAGGCGCGCAGTGTATCAAATTGCCTGCCCCACGAGCCAGTCGGACAGCGCCTGCACTCTGGCCGGCAGCGCTGTGCGCGCGGCGTGCACGAGGTAATACGCCTGCGGGCTGGCCAAGTTGAATCCGCCGAACGGCAAGACCAGCTGGCCGCTGACCAGCCACGGCTGCACCAGCTGGCGCCGGCCCATGGCCACGCCCGCGTGGTGGATGGCCGCCTGCGCGCACAGGTCGGCGCGGTCGAAGCGCAGGCTGCGCGCGGGCAAGGTCACCTCCGGCGCCTGCCCGTCCAGCCACAACCGCCACTCGGCATCGGGCGCGCAGGCGGGCCAGGCCAGGGTATCGTGCAGCACCGTCGCGCCAGGCAAGTTGTGTGGAGCATCGAGCAAGCCGTGGTCGCGCGCATACTGCGGGCTGCAGACGGGCGCCAGCCATTCATCCATCAGCTTGCGCGACACGAGGCCGGGAAAGTGGCCATCGCCATAGTGCAAGGCCAGGTCCACCTGGCCGGCGCGAAAGTCGACGGCGTCATTGCCCACACGCAAGTCAATCGACACATCCGGATACTGCGCAGCGAAGCCCGCCAGGCGCGGCACCAGCCAGCATTGCGCGACCGACGGGCGCGCATGCACGGTGACGCTGCCCGCCAGCGCATCGCTGCCGGCAAGGGCCGCATGCAGGCTGTCCCAGCCCGTTTGCAGGGCCGCGAAGATGCGCTCGCCGTCTTGCGTCAGCCTGACCTGGCGCGTCAGGCGTTCGAACAAGCGCAGCCCCAGCCCCGCTTCCAGCCGCGCGATACGGTGGCTGACGGCGCTGGGCGTGAGCGCCAGTTCCTGCGCCGCCAGCGCGAAACTGGCATGGCGCGCCGCCACGAGAAAGGTGTGCAGGTTGGCGAACTGGCTGGCCGTGAGCGTGGCCCCAAGCGTGGCCCTGATCGGCGCGCCGGCCGGCATCAAGCGGCTCCGGCCGCCAGCAAGGCGCGGCCGCGCGCCACGTAGGCGGCCATCTCCTGCTCCGGCACCATGCTGCCGCCCGTGCCCCACACCAGATGCGTGGCCGTTTCCAGGTGCTGCTGGTATTGCGGCGCGGCCAGGACGGGCCGGATGCCGGCGAAACCGGCCACGGCGGACGGTTCCAAACGCAAGCCTTGCGTTTGCTCAAGCGTCGCCAGCAAACGGTACAGTTCTTCATCCGTGACGGTGGCGTAGCCGTCGATCAGCCGCTGCATGGCGCGTCCGACGAAACCGGACGGGCGTCCCACGGCCAGGCCATCGGCGGCCGTGACATTGTCGATACCGATTTCCTGCACGCTGATTCCCTCGTGCAAGCCCGTGTGCACGCCCAGCAGCATGCACGGCGAGTGGGTCGGCTCGACGAAGACGCAGTGGACGGCATCGCCGAAGGCCAGTTTCAAGCCGAAGGCCACGCCGCCGGGGCCGCCGCCCACGCCGCACGGCAAGTACACGAACAGGGGGTGCTGCGCATCGACCGCGACGCCGCTTGCGGCGAACTGGGCTTTCAGACGCTGGCCCGCCACCGCGTAGCCGAGAAACAGGTCATGCGAGTTTTCATCGTCGACGAAGTGGCAGGTCGGGTCGTTCTCCGCCTGCCTGCGCCCCGCTTCCACGGCCACGCTGTAGTCGGTTGCGTATTCGACGACGGTGACGCCGTGGCTGCGCAGCTTGTCCTTCTTCCATTGCCGCGCGTCGGCCGACATGTGCACGGTGGCGCGAAAGCCCAGTCGCGCGCTCATGATGCCGATCGACAAGCCCAGATTGCCCGTGGAGCCGACGGCGATCGCATACTGGCCAAAGAAGGCGCGCACGGCGTCGCTGGCCAGCACGCTGTAATCGTCGCCCTCCTTCAGCAAGCCGGCGTCGAGCGCCAGCGTTTCCGCGTGCTTCAGCACTTCATAGATGCCGCCGCGCGCCTTGATGGAACCGGAAATGGGCAGATGGCTATCCTGCTTGAGCCATAGCTGACCGCTCGTCATGCCTGACGCCAAACCCAGCGCCGCCTGCATGACGGGCAGCGGCACGACGGGCGACTCGATGACGCCGCCGCTGGCCTGCGTTTCCGGAAACGCCTTGGCCAGATATGGCGCAAAGCGCGCCAGGCGCGCGCCGGCATCCGCCACATCGTCCGCCGTCAAGCCCACGTCGTGCAAGGCCTCGGCCGCCGGCGCAATGCGGGGATTGAACCAGCTCAAGGGCTGCAAGGCCATCAGTTCTGTAATCAGGGGAAATTTTTCGCACAGCGCGGCGACGGCGGAAGTGGGCAGCATGACAACCTCGTGAAGGAACAAGCCATGATTAGACCGCATCCGGGCGCTGCTGGCAAAGGATGCTTGATCAGCCAACAGGAGACGGGAGATCACCTGTGATGCCGCAACAGAAAAAACAAGGCTATTTGCCAGGAGCAAGCGCCCTGGATTTTCTGCTGTTCAAGAACGATGCGATAAACACGGCTGGAAAACAGGCCAGCCACAGATAGCATCCGGCGCCGAATCCCAGCACCGCGTAAGAACCATTATCACTAGGAATTTCTTTAATGCCAAAGGTGGTCAATGCCAGCACAAAGCCAAAAAAAACGGCCAGCATCGCGGCACTGGGCTTCTCTTTCGAAAAATACATGGCAAAAATAAGCAGCGGATTGGCAAACCAGGCAAAACTGCCGGCCAGCGGCCCTAGCCAGCCGAGCAATAACACGCCCCCGCCCGGCAAGACTTCGTGGGAGTCCACGATTGCCGTTAAAAACAGGGACGCTACATATGCAACAACGCTCAGGGACAGCACGATGGCGGCGACATCTTCGCCGAGTATTTTTTGATATTTCACAGGTTTCCGATGGCACGAACGGGGGTAGCAGCACGACGATGGCTAGGAGAAAACCACTCTTCTTACGGTTTTAGCGGCACGGCGCCCACTTCATACCACACCCGCAGACCCCGCTCGACCTGGGATATCGATACCGTGCCCCTGGTTTCCGTAAGGGTTTCGATGCTGACAGGGCGAACGCCGTTTTTTGCCAGCCATTCATTGGCCAACACCAGCGACCTGTCCATGCCGTCCGAGAGAGGACTGCCCGACGTGGACGAACGGAAATCTTTAAATGCAATCATGTACACCCTTTTGTAAGCCAGCATCCTGTCTACCGATGGCAACCAGCCTCGCCATCGCACGCCTGTGCGGCAAACGCCGAAAACCGGACGCCATGCAGCATAACAAATTACCAAGAAGAAACATGCACACATTGTCACAAGCACCTGGCCAGCGCCGATGCGGTGCACTCGGCAGGCGCCTTCCCCTCCCGCGCCGGCAACGGGAAGGCGCCATGCCTGACTGCCGGGGTTAGAACTTCAGCTGCAGCCCCAGATCAATCGACCGGCCCTCGGCCGGCAAGGCTTGCAGCGCCCCGCCATTCGCCTTCAAGCCCGACAGGTACACGCCGCCCAGAGGGTCCGCATAGGCGCGGTTGAACAGGTTGCTGACGCCGGCGCTCAGGCTGGCCATCTTGCTCAGCGCCACGCTGCTGCGCAGGTTGACGAGGACATAGCCGCCCGTTTCCGGTTCGAAGCGGCGCGCATCGACCTTGTCCTTGCGGGCCACGATCTTCGTTTCGATGCGGTTGCTCCAGGCGCCCAGCTTGTGCTCGACGGCCAGCAAGGCGTTGAACGGCATCATACGGTACAGATCGCCGCCATCGCTGCGCTTGCCTCGCGTATAAGCGGCGTTGCCCGTCGCCATGAAACGGCCCCAGCGGGCACTGCTGGCCAGCGGCAGTTGCCACGCCACATTGGCGCCGTACAGCTTGGCGTCGTGGTTGGCAAAGCGCAGCAAGTTGCCATTCGCGCCCATTTTCATGTACGGATGGAAAGACGCCAGCACGTCGACATCGATGTAATTGTCGACCTTGCTGTAATAGGGGTTGACGCGCACGAACCAGCCCTCTTCGCCGCCGCCATGCCAGTCGGCCGTCAATGCCGCCGTGTAAGCCGTCTCCGGCTTGAGGTCGATATTGCCCACATAGCCGTTGCCATCGCCAAACCAGTTGGTCATGGTCATGGCCATCGAACCGCGGCCCCAGGAATAACGCTCGTACAGATTGGGCGAGCGCACCTTGCGCGCCAGCGCGAATTCATAGCTGCTGGCCGCATCGGGCGTGAAAGTAGCTTGCGCCGAGGCATCGATATTCGTGTCGCGCTGGCTGCGGCTACGCGCATTGAAGGCATTCGCGGCCATCAGGTCCGACATGTTCATCATGTTGGTGCCATACGATTGCACGTCGCCCGCGTCCATGCGCACGGATTCGCCGCGCACGCCCAGCACGCTGGTCCAGCGCGCATCGTGGCGCGTTTCCAGTTCGCCAAACAGCACGGTGCGGTCGCGCTTGCCGTCATTGATGTTCAGGTAGGTGCGCGGCCCCATCATCATGGAGCCGGGCACGGCCGGCCAGTAGTCGTCGAGGCGGAAGCCGTGCCACTCCTGGCCCAGGCGCAACTCGCCCGCCGCCATCGGCAAGCTGGCCATCAGCGCATAGCCCGTGTTGCGTCCATGCGTGAGCATCGGCATCGAACCCTTGCGCTCGCTGCTGAAAAAGCCCATCTCGTGGTCCGTCTGCTGCCAGTAGGCGCGCGCGTCCAGCACGCCCCAGCCGAATTCGCCCTTGTAAGCGAGATTGGCGAACTGGCCGTAGTTGTCCGTCATATCCATGTACTGGTTGGGAAAACCCTGGTACGGGATGTGCTGCACGCCGGCGCGCAGGGTCAGCTGCTGGCCCTGGTCTTTCGCCGCCAGCACGATGGACTGGTTGATGCTTTCATACATGCTGGCCAGCACCGTGTTGCCACGGCCGTCTTCATAGCTGTGGCCGCGCGTGTAAGCGCCGCTGTAGCCGACGCTCAAGGTGTCGCTGGCGGCCGACGCATTCACGCTGGTCGCCACGCTGTTGTTGACGCTGCGTCCCGAGACGGCAAAGCTGCCTTGCGTCAGCAAGCCTGCGCCGGGCCGGGCGAACACGGGCGCGTTCGACTGCACCTCGATGGTGCCGGCGATGCTGTCGCCGCCCGCGCTGACGGGCGTCACGCCCGCGATCAGGCGGATGCGCTGCACTTGTTGCGGATCAATGTAGGACAGCGGCGCATTCATATGATTGGCACAGGCGGACGTCAGTTCCATGCCGTCGATGCGGATCTTGATGCGGTCATCCGCAAAGCCATTGACTACCGGCAAGCCGGACACGCCGCCTCCGGCCGCCACGCTGTAGCCGGGCGTGCTCGACAGCATTAATGCCGTGTCGGCGGCAGGACGGTAGCCGTCGCCTATGGCCGTGACGATGACTTTCATTTCCGGCAGCACGGTGGTGCCGGCTTCGGTACGCGTTTGCGCCACGGCAGGCATGGCGATGGCGAGGGAAATCAATAACGGTAAATGTTTCATGGTGCTGCTTTCAGTTTCTGTATGGGCAAGACGAACAGGCGCCAGCGCACGACGGGTGCGAGGCAAGGCAGTTCAGGGAAAGGACAGATCAGAAAGCGGCGGGCGGGCCACGGGGCTGGACGGGCGTCCAGGCGAACAGGGGCGTGGCGGATTGGTAGAACAGCTCGGGCAGCAAGCCCGTGATCAGTTCGCCGGAAGCGAGCACGAGGGAGGTGGGCGGTATCGCCAGGGTGTCGGCATGCATGCTGCAGCACGGGCAATCGCCCATGCGCATGCCGCCCTTGGCGGGATCGGGCGTGTCCGTGGACAATTTCACGGGCAGCATGTTCATGCCGCCCGCCACCGAGCAAATCTCGAAGCTGGGCACGGCCTGGCCGCTGGCGACCGTGAACGCGCGCGACAAGGTAGGGGCGAGCGCGGCCATGAGGATGGCGAGGCACGCGATCCACAGGACGACGACGGCGCGGCCTTGGCGAATAAACATGGCGGCATTATAGCGGCCGCCCTGCCCTGCAGCCAGCCATGTGGTCAAAGAAACTTTACAAAGCGTCCAGTTTCTTGATCTCGGCCTGCAAGTCCTGTTCGCTGAGCGGCAAGTAGCCCTCTTCGCTATCTTGCTGGGCCAGAATGATGGCTTGTCCCTGCGGCGACAGGGCCAGCTGCAAGTACGCTTTCACCAGCGGATCGAGCCCCTTCCCCGGCGCGCGGTTCACGTACAGCTGCACCGGCATGGTCAATGGATACTTGCCGGCGCGCACGGTGGCCTTGTCAGGACCGTAGTATGGCGCGCCCTTGGCCGCCGCCAGCGGCAGCACGCGCACCTGGTCCGAGATGGGCGCCGCATTGACCCAGCCCAGCACGGCAATGCCGTAGCGGTCGGCGGCCACGGCGCGGATCACGGCTTCGCGCGAGGCCAGCGCCTCGTACCTGGCGGCAAACGGGCGCTTGCCGAAACGCGCATGGCGCAAGCCCGTGGCGAAGCCGCCATCGTCGCGCAAGCCGTAGGCGTGGATGCGGCGCGGCGCCCAATCCCCTGTCGCGCCCAGCTGCGACCACAGGTTGGCGTCGCCTCCCGGTGCGCCTGCCGTGAATACCTGGCCCAGCTGCTCCATCGTCAAGCCCGCCAGCGGGTTGTCGCGGTGCACGTACACGGCGGGCGGCGTCTTGGCCGGCGGACGGGGACCGTGGCCGTTGTAGCCGATGCGCACGGGAGTGGCGTCGTAACCGAAGACCTGCCGGAAGGCAGCCTGATCGCCCGGCCACATGTCGCGCGTCAGCGGCGCAAACGCCGTGGCGCCCGCCGTCAGCGCGGGCATGCCGGCCGACGAGCCTTCCATGCGCAAGCTGAAGCGCACCTGCGGATGCTGGCGCGTAAACAGCGCGTTCAACTGCGTAATCACTTCTTCCAGGCCATCATTGCCGACGATGGCCACCGTGCCGTCACGGTTCACATAGGTTTGCGCGGGATCAACGGCCAGGGGCGCGGCCTGCACGGCGGACGCCAGCACGCAGCAAGCGGCCAGTGCGGTCTTGTTCAACAGCGTCATTCGAGTTTCTCCAGTTCAGCCCTGGCTTGCGCGGCCGTCAGGGGCAGGTAGCCGCCCGGCTGCGCGGCGATGATGGCCTGTCCTTCGCGCGACAACACCAGGCGCAGGTATTCCTTTGCCAGCGGATCGACGGCCTGGCCCGGCAAGCGGCGCACGTACAGGTACACGTAGCGGCCGTACGGGTAGCGGCCGGATACCACTTCCTCGTCCGTGCCCGTCGTCGCCCGGCCATCCGCGCCCACGATGGCCAGCTGGCGCAGCTGCGGGTGCTGCACGCCGAGCGCGGCCACGCCGATGCCGGCCGGGTCTTGCGCGATGCGGCCCGTGATGGCGGCCGTGTTGCCCAGCTCTTCATGGCCGGCTGCCAGCGCCCTGCCCTGAAAATGTTCGCGCTGCAAGTAGTCGCCAAAGCCCGTGTACGCGGCCGTGCCGTACGGGTGGATCGCGCGCTCGCGCCATTCGCCGCTCAAGCCCAGCTGTCCCCAGCGGCTGAAGTCGCCGCCTGGATTGCCGACAGATAAAATTTGCGATACTTGCGCCGCCGTCAGCCGCGTCAAGGGATTGGCGCGGTTCACGTACACGGCCAGGGACGTGGCCAGGTGCTCGCCCGGCGTGGATGCCGTGTGCGCGATGCGGATTTCCAGCGCGTCGCGCCCCACGATCTTGCGGTATGGCACCAGCTCGATGGGATTGATGGCGCGGCCCATGGCGCCGAACAGCACCTTGTCGTGCATCAATAACGGCACGGCGCTGCTGGTGCCCTTGCCGTCAAACCCCAGGACGATGCCCGGGTGGCTGGCCGCAAACAGGGCATTCCATTGGCCAACGACGGAAGCCACGTGTTCGGCGCCGCCTATCATGGCCGCGCCCGTCTTGCGGTCCAGGTAACCGGCCGTGGCCGGCACCTTGACGGGCTGCGGCGCGTAGGCGGGCAAGGCGGGGTCGAGTGCGGCTGCGCCCGCTGCAGATGCGGACATGGCCAGCATCAGTGCGGCCAGCGGCAAGGATGGGCTATTTGCCATCGCTGGCCCAGTCCACGGCCGCGTCGAACAGGCGCAAGCCGGCCGGCGACAGATTCGTAAACGTTTCATTGTCGAGGAAGAAGCTGACCCGGCGGGCGGGCGCCAGGCTCTCATAATCCATGGTGGCGCCCTGTTCATAGCCAAAGATGGCGGCTTTTTCCGGTTCGCCATAGATGGTGGCAATCGTCGTGGCGCCCAAACCAGGCTTGCCCCAGCTCATGGTGGCTTGCTTTTGATAAATATCTACCGTGCCGGCCGGCAAGCCGCCTGCCAGCGCGTGCGGCGCGTTGACCAGCCACACATAGCGCGACTTTTCCACCGTGCCATAGTCCACGCCGGCCCGCTTGCCCGTCATCGCCAGGTCGTCATACAAATCGTTTTCCCACGTCAGCACGGGCACCGTGACGTTGCGGTAGGCGCCCAGCAAGTCGCGGCCCCGGATGGTCGACGACAGGATCACCAGGTCCTTGCCTTGCGCGCCGGACACGGGCGCGTACTGGCTGTGCAGCGTAACGGCATAGCCGCGCGATTCCAGGTGTTCCTTGATTTTCTGATCGAAAGGCAGGCTCTTGCCTTCCAGGCGCACCACCAGCAACACCTGTTTGCCAGGTGCAATCTGCGCCGCCTGCACATGCAAGGTGCCTGCCAGCAGTGCCGCCGCCAGCGCGGTTTTGACGAGACGCATCACAGGTCCACCTTCATGCTCAGCTTGATGGCGCGCGGCGCGCCGGACGCCAGACGCGTGCCGGCGCCAGCCCAGTAGCGCTTGTCCGCCGCATTTTCCACGTTCAGCTGCCAGACGACGGCTTTGTGCATGACCGTGCTGGCATAGCGGGCGCCGGCGCTGAACAAGGTCACACCGCCCAGGAATGCCTGGTTCAGGTCGTTGACGGGACGGGCGCTGTAGTAATAGGCGCCGCCATTGACGGACAGGCCCGGCACGGCGTCGAACGCGTAGGCGAGGAAGGCGCTGGCCGTGCGCTTGGACGCGTTTTCCGGCGCCTTGCCGTTGTAGTCGGCGTTGATGTGCTCGAATTTCGGGTCGAGGAACTGGGCCGAGGTTTGCCACGACAACTGACGCGTCAGCTTGCCTTGGGTCGACAGTTCCAGGCCGCGGTAGCGCTGTTCGCCATCCGAAGTGAACACGTTGCTGCTGTTGGTGTAGTAGCCGGGACGCGTGATGTCGAACAGCGCGGCCGACACCAGGGTACCGCCCGGCGTCAGCCAGCGCGCGCCCAGTTCCTTCTGTTTGCTCACGCCGGGCGCCATCTTGACGTTCTGGTTGACGGTGCCCGTCGGGCCCGTCTCGCCCTCTTCCAGGCCCCGCGCCGACGAGGCGTAGAACGAAATCGCCGGCGTCAGCTTGTAGACCAGCGACACCATGGGCGTGGTCTTGCTGACGTCATAGTGGCTGGCGCCCTGGTCGCTTTGATAGCTGGTGCGGCGCACGCCGATGACGGTTTGCCACTGCGGACTGAAGACCATGCGGTCGAGCGCATACAGGCCCGTGTCGCGCGTGTCCAGCGCAGCCGTCGTCGGCGAAGTCGGCTTGGGACCGAACACGACATTCGTCACGGGCACGGGGTTGTACAGGTTTTGCGAGGCGATCGTGTAATTGCTCTGGTAAATAGGGTCTTGCGACTTGTCCGTGCGCGAGGCGCCCAGGGTCAGTTCATGGGCAATGAAACCCGTATTGAAAGTGCCGGCCAGTTCCGCGCGCAGCAAGTCCGACGCCGTCACGTGATGCTGCATATTGCCCGTGATGCGGCCCGCTCCCGTGGCCAGCGCCGCCGCATTGTTCAGGCGGAAGATGGCCAGGCGGCGGTCGCGCGCCGTTTCCGAGTGACCCGCCTCGACCGTCAGGGCCCAGCCATCCATGATGGCGTAGTCGGCGCGCAATTGCGCGTTTTTCGTCTGCGCCTCGAAATTCGACCAGTCGGGGCCGATCAGCTTGCGCGGATCGACGGCGCGCGGCAAGCTGATCACGCCTTTCACGGCCGTGGGCAAGGCCACGCCCGCCTGCTCCGTCACCCGGCGGCGGTCGTATTCCAGGTCCGCTTTCAGCAGCAGTTTGTTCGTCACGCGCCAGTCCAGCGCCGTGGAAATGAAGCTGCGGTTGCCGTTGCCGACATTGTCCAGCCAGGAACCCAGGGTGCCGCCGGCCGCATTCACGCGTACGCCGAATTCCTGCTCCGCGCCAAAACGGCGGCCAATGTCGAGATTCGCCACGGCACTGCCACGGTCATCGAGGCTCAGGCCCATGCTCGTGACGGGCTTGCTGCCGGCGCGCTTGGTGACGAAGTTGACCACGCCAGCCGGCGAGGTGAAGCCGTAATACAGGGCCGAGGCACCCTTCAGCACTTCCACGCGCTCCTTGTTTTCCATGGGTACTTGCGAAAAGTTCATGATGGGCAACGAGCCATTGAGGCGGTAATTCGTGCGGTTTTCCACGGCGATGCCGCGCACCACCAGCTGATCCCAGGTATCGCCGCCGTTTTGCTGGCGCGTCACGCCCGCCGTATTGCGCACGGCGTCATACAGGCCGGACACGGCTTGCTGTTCCAGCAATTCGCGCGTGATCACGTTGACGGTCGATGGCACGTCCATGATGTTGGCGCCACGGAAGCTGCCCGCCTCGGTGGTGGTCGGCACCAGGCCTTGCGCGCGCGCACCCGTCACCTGCACCGCCTGCATGACTTTCTCATCGCCAGCCGTCAGGTCGTCCTGGCCATTGGCGCCATTGGCGGCGCAGGCCGTGTGGGAAGCGAAAGCCAGCGACAGGGCTGCGGCCACTGGAAGTAGTTGCAAGGAAGGAAAAGCTGCGCGCATATAAACGGGTCTTTCAACAGAGAACAGTGATAGAAGGAAACTTCAAGTTACCGCGCATAATATCCGTAACGAGAATCATTCGCAATAAATAAGTGACAATTCGTGAGAATCAGAGAATTTCATAAGATAAACAGTCCGCCAGGCCGCCTGTTATCACTTGAACACGTTTGGATTTTGCAGACACAGCCGCAAAGAGGCATACTGACAGTCACGGCGTGCAAGATGTGCCGCCCAACAAGATCAAAAGGTAAGTTCGTGAATACAATCGACAACAAAAGCGTGCAGACGAAAACATTTCGCTGGAAACGCTGGCAGCGCTGGGCCGTTGGCACAGGCTGCGCCCTGGCCGCCTACAGTGCCGCCGGCTTCTGGCTGGTGCCCTACGTCATCAAGCACCAACTGCCCAAATTTGCCGAGAAAGAACTCGCGCGCCAGGCCAGCATCGCCGACGTGCGCTTCAACCCGTTCACCCTGCGCCTGGAAGCGGACCAGATCGCCTTCAAGGAAGCGGCCGGCGCGGATGGCAAGAGCGGCGCGCCGCTGCTGTCGATCGGCGCCCTGGCCGTGCAGCTGGAATGGAAATCCATCGTGCGCCGCGCCTGGAGCCTGGCGGAAATCCGCATCACTGCGCCGCAAGCCCAGCTGACGATCACGCCGGACGGCAAGTTCAACCTGGCCGAAGTGCTGGCCACCTGGCAACGCAACCATCCGGAAAAAAGCGAAGGCGGCATGCCGCGCCTCGTCATCGCCCACTTTGCGCTGGAACAAGGCAAAGTGGATTGGCACGACCAGAAGGCGGGCTATGCGGACAACTTCACGCCCATCAACTTTACGCTCGACAATATCTCAACCCTGCCCGACGCCAACGGCAGCTACAGCCTCAGCGCCGATGCGGCGCGCGGCGGCAAGCTGCACTGGCGCGGCACGGCCTCGCTCAGCCCGATCCGGGGGGAAGGCGAACTGATATTGAACGACGCTTCCCTGCCCGGCCTGGCCGCCTACCTGAAAGCCTATACGCGCGCCACGGTGACGAGCGGACAATTGTCGGCGCGCCTGCCCTACGCCTTTTCCTATGCGGACGGCAAGCTGGAAGCGACCGTCAAAGGCGCGGGCCTGGCCCTGCACGACCTGGCGCTGGTGCGCGACGGAAAAGGCGAGGCATTTACTTCCCTCAATACTTTGGGCGTCGCCGGCGTGAATGCCGACCTGGCGCGCCAGAGCGTCAGCGTGGATAAAATCAACTTGTACGGCGGCAAGGTGGCCGTGCGCCGCGACAGCAAGGGCGAGATCGACGTGGCGAACCTGATGCTGCCGGGCAATCCCGCGCCTACCGCCACCGTGCCTGCCGCACCAGCCAAGCCTGGCAAATGGAAGGTGGACTTGAAACAGCTGGCGCTGGCCAATGTGGACGTGTCCGCCATTGATGAAACCGTCTCGCCAGCCTTGCAGCTGAGCGCGAAACAATTGCAACTGCAGCTGCAACTGGGCTTGCAACAAGGTTCAGCGGGCATGGCCACCGTGATCGACGGCGCGAGCTTCAGCCTGGCCGACCTCGCCATGCAGCGGGGGGCGCAAACGCCGTTCAAGCTGGCCCAGTTGGGCTTTACAGAAGGCAAGATAGACCTGGCGGCGCATGCCGTGCACCTGGGTTCCGTGACGGCCAGCGGCGCGCAGATCGACCTGGCGCGCAACCGCCAGGGCGAATTTGCGATTGCGCAAAAGCTGCCCGTGTTTGCCTCCGGCAAAACCGACCCGGCCAAGGATGCGCCATCCGCGCCGTGGTCCACCAAGGTAGACAAGGTAGAGCTGAGCAAGTTCGGCGCCCGTTTCGATGATGCGGGCACTGGCATCAAGGGCAATCTGCAGGATGCGAGATTGTCCCTGCAGAACGTCAGCAACGACATGCAGCAGGCGCTGCCGTTCGAGCTGGGCGTGGGCCTGCGCGAAGGCGGCGTGCTCACTGCCAACGGCAAGTTCGTGCCGGGCACGGGCGCCGTCGATGCGCAATTGAATTTGAAACAGCTGACCCTGGCGCCGGTGCAACCCTTGCTGGCGCAACATCTGAAACTGAAGCTGGCGGGCGGGTCGCTCTCCGGCAGCGGCCGCCTGACGACGGGCGGCGGCGCGCCGAAGGCGCCGAAAGTGCGCTATGTGGGCGGCGTGGACATCGCCGGCCTCGTGCTCAATGAAACGGATGGCAAGCGCTTTGCCTCGTGGAAAAGCGTGCGCGCCGACAAGCTGACGGCCAGCGTGGGCCCCGATTTTGTCGACATCCCCGAGCTGCGCGTGGTCGAACCGAACGCCCAGTTGATCATCGAAAACGACCGCAGCCTGAACGCGCAGCGCTTGCTGGTGAAAGCGCCGGAACCGGCCGCGCCAGCGCCCGCGCCGTCGGCCACCGCCACGCCGGCCGCCGACGCCGCCTTCCCCGTGCGCGTGCGCCGCGTGCGCCTGCAGAATGCCAAGCTGGACTTTGCCGACCTGAGCTTGCGGCCCCAGTTCGCCGCGAAGATCTATGAACTCAACGGCGTCGTCACGGGCCTGTCGACGAAGCGCGATGCGCGCAGCCAGATCGAACTCGACGGCCGCATCGACGAATTCGGCCTGGCCCGCGTGCGTGGTCAATTAAATCCGTTCGCCCCGACCGACAATACGGACTTGAACGTGGTGTTCAAGAACGTCGACATGGTGTCCGCCTCGCCGTACACGATGAAGTTCGCCGGCTACAAGGTGGCTGAAGGCAAGATTTCGCTGGACTTGCAATACAAGGTGCGCAACCGCCAGCTGGACGGCACCAACCAGATCGTGCTCGACAAGCTGACCCTGGGCGAGCGCATCGACAGCCCGGACGCCTTGAAACTGCCTTTGGAACTGGCGCTGGCCATCCTCAAGGATAGCGACGGGCGCATCGACCTGGGCTTGCCCGTGTCGGGCGACATGAACGACCCGCAATTCAGCTATGGCGCCCTGATCTGGAAAGCCGTGGGCAATGTGTTGACGAAAATCGTCACGGCGCCGTTCCGCGCGCTGGGCAACTTGCTGGGCATCAGCGCCGACAAGCTCGAAGCCATCGACTTCGATGCGGGCAGCGCCGTGCTGCTGCCGCCGGAACGGGAAAAGCTCAAGCAGGTGGCGCAAATCCTCGCCAAGCGTGAACAGCTGAAGCTGGCCGTGCCGGGCCAGTACAGCGACACGGATGCGGCCGCCCTGCGCGCCCAGGCCGTGCGCCGCGCCGTCGCCGCCAAGGCCGGCATCAAGCTGGAAGCGGGCGAGGAACCGGGGCCGTTGAACTTAGGCGAACGCAAGATACGGGGCGCCCTGCGCGACCTGTACGGCGAACGCTTCGGCAAGGCCGAGCTGGACAAGCAAAAAAAGGCGGCGGAATCGGCCGTACCAGCCACAGCGGCGACAGCCTCCGCTCCGGCGGCGGCCAAGATTCCCGTCTTCCAACGCCTGGGCAAGCTGATCGAGGGCGAGCCGCAAGTGGCCGACACGGGCGCCTTCTATAACGGCTTGCGCGAGCAGCTGGAAGCCAAACAGCCCCTGCCTGCCGACGCCTTGAGCAAGCTGGGCGCCCAGCGCAGCGCGGCCATCCTGGCGGCCCTGCAGCAGGACGGCACGCCGGCGGCCAGGGTCAGCGCGGGCGCGCCGGAAAAAACGGACGCCGCACCGGGCAAGCTGGTGGGATTGAAGCTGGGACTGGCGGCGCAATAAATACGGAAATCATCTGAAGCATGAAAAACCTCGACAAGGTAGCACCCTTTACATCGTCTATTACCCAAGGCAACTGGGGCACCATGACAACGCTGGTAGCCGAAGTCGGCGTATCGACAAAAGACAGCATTGCATTTGGTGAAAAGACGCTGCTAACGAACTATGTGTACCAAAAAAGTGGCGTATACCATCTGATTTATACAGTGGTCGGGATTGATGGCGGTATCGACAACTACCTCGAGGATGACGGCATCTTGCCGACACTGTTCCTGAGTCCGGATCAGGAAAACTATGTCTCCGTCATCCCCTATCATCCTGACAAGGAACTGGAAATCAGCATTCCCATCTTTGACCGTGAAGATGTGGAAATGCCAAAGGGTAACCGTCCATGCACAGGAAAGTTCATTGGAACGACGCAGGCCTATTCGATATTTCACGATGTGGATATCTTCGATAATAATAAACCCGACAAAATCCTGGCCATCGAATTTATCAATGGGAAACTGAGGAAGAAACACAATGCCAAGATTCCATTACCCGCAAGTAACATAATTGCCATTTGTGACAAGGCGATTCATTTGCTGGCCAATGACGGCAGCCTTCTCCTGCACCGGGAGATAGATGAAAAAGGCAATGTCACGCGTTCCCGGGAAATCGACGCGAAGGATATCGATGTCTTGCAGATATTAAGCTCATCCTTCGACAAGGATTCTTATCTGCTGGCGCAAGATAAAGATAAAATCATTATCGAAAAAATAAATGCGGCTGGGGCAAGCGAAATCATTGAATTGGTGGACTTTGCTGATCCACTGTACAGTACATGGCTGCCAGTCGAAATCGCTGACGACACTTTCGTCATGCGTTTCACCAGCGAGTTTGGAAACGGCTGGCTGACCACGAAAAATGATGAGTTATTGGAAATCTTCTATAGCAAAGATGAGCAAGGCTACAGGAACTTGCTGACCAACGAGCTTTTGTCTATACCCCGTGACAACTTGATCATTTCAAGCATCAACAAGACGAGCGATCGTGCTTATGCGGTAGTGCTCTACCCGATGGCAGACGATAACGCGGGCAATGCCGAACTGATCGTCTTGAATCGCCGCTTGCAATAAGGTCAACGCTTCAATGGCAGCGCATCCGCGGCATGGCCGGTCCATGCCGCGGATGCGTAGCGCTTACTTCGCTTTCCCCGCCTCCTTCACCGCCTCGTCCGGCAAGGCAAACGCCACCAGGCTATCGCCCATCTTCGTGCCCAGCGAACCGTGGCCGCCGGCCATCACCACCACATATTGCTTGCCCGTCTTGTCGGAGACATAACTCATCGGCGTGGCCTGGCCGCCGGCAGGCAGGCGGGCTTTCCATACGGTCTTGCCGTTGCGCACGTCGTAGCCGCGGATGTAGTAATCGAGCGTGCTGCTGAGGAAGGCTACGCCGCCGCCCGTGGTGCTGATGCCGCCCAGGCTGGGCACGCCCAGCGGCAAGGCGATGGGCACGGGGGCGCTGTCGCGCGTGGTGCCGTTCTTGTGCATCCACACTTTTTTCATCGTGCGCAAGTCGACGGCGGCGATATAGCCCCAGGGCGGCGCCTGGCATGGGAAGCCCAGCGGCGACAGGAAGGGCTTGATTTCCACGGCAAACGGCACGCCTGTCTGCGGCTGCAAGCCCATTTCCGTGCCCGTGCCGCCCGGCGCATTGGCTTGCGCGCGCGGCACCAGGCGTTCCAGGAAGCCCATGTAGTCGGGGTTGACCAGCAGCAACTGACGCACGGGATCGACGGCCGCCCCGCCCCACTCGAAGATGCCGAGCGGACCGGGCGAAATGATGGCGCCCTTGATCTTGCCTTCGGCCACCGTTTGCGGCGTGAACGGCCCTTCATAGCGGTGCTGGCGGAAGATGATGCGGCACGCCAGCTGGTCGAACGGCGTCGTGCCCCACATATCCGTTTCGCTGATGTTTTTCTCGGGCAAGAACGTGAGGGCCGAGAATGGCTGCGTGGGCGACAGCTTGTCGCCGGGGGCCGCGTTGGCCGTCGGCACGGGTTTTTCCGGCGCCGGCACGACCAGGCTGCCGTCGCGCCGGTCGATCACATAGATATCGCCCCGTTTCGTCGTGGCCACCACGGACGGTACCTTGCCTTTCGGCGTGTCGATGTCGACCAGGGTCGGCTGGCCGCCGATATCCATGTCCCAGATGTCGTGGTGCACGGTCTGGTACACCCAGCGCACCTTGCCCGTCGCCAGGTCCAGCGCGACGACGGCGCTATTGTATTTCTCGCCATGGGGGTTGCGGTTGCCGCCCCACGTGTCGGGCGTTTCGTTGCCCATCGGAATGTAGACCATGCCCAGCTTTTCATCCACGCTGGACACGCCCCAGGAATTCGGCGAATTGTTGGTGTACGTCTTGCCATCGGCAATCGGCGCCGTGTCGTCCGGGTTCGAGGCATCCCAGTTCCACATCAGCTTGCCCGTGACGGGATCGTAGCCGCGGATCACGCCAGACGGCTCCTCGGTGGAAAAGTTGTCGGTCACGCTGGCGGCCATCACCACCACGTTTTGCGCCACGGCCGGCGGCGACGTCGGCATCAAAAAGCCCCGCTTCTTCATGCCCATGCCGTGGTACAGGCCGATCACGCCATTTTCGCCAAAGCTCTTGCACGCTTCGCCCGTATCGGCATTGACGGCGATCAAGGTCGCATCCATGGTGGGCGCGAAGATGCGGCGCGGGCACTCCATGCCAGCCGCTTCCGGCGCCGGGCTGTCCTTGGCGCGGCCCGCATTGACGTCCCAGTAGGCAACGCCGCGGCAAATCATGTGCTGGTAGCTGGACGCGTCGCGGTTGATCTTCGGATCGTGGCGCCAGAGCTCCTTGCCCGTGTCCGGGTCCAGCGCGATGACGATGTTATGCGGCGTGCACAGGTACAGCATGCCGTTCACCTTCAGCGGCGTGACTTCGTTGGCGATCTCGCCCGGATCCGTCGGCCCCTTGAAGTCGCCCGTGTTGTAGACCCACGCCTGTTTCAGCTGCGCCGCGTTGGCCGGCGTGATCTGCGCGGCCGGCGCATAGCGGTCGCCATAGCCGGAGCGGCCATACGCAGCCCAGTCGTTGGGCGCCACGCCGGGCGCGAAATCGCCTGCGGGCACGGCGGCCATGTTCTCGGCCGGCACTTCGCCATGCAAGGTGTAGTAATCCTGGAACAGCGAGAACACGCCCACGGCAGCCGTCACCACGACGGCCGCCAGCAGTGCGCTCTTGCAGGCATCGCGCGGCTTTGCGCCCGCGATCAGCGGCGGATCGAGGCGGCGGTCGATGAACGGCAGCAGCAGCCAGACGGCGGCAGCGAACCAGATATCGAGGCGCGGCAGCAATTGCCACCAGTCGAACTTCACTTCGATCACGGACCAGATCAGGGTGCCGAACAGCAGCAGCGCAAGGAAGAGCTGGGCGCTGCGCCGCCTTTTCCACACGAGCGCACCGGCAACTATCATGCCGATACCCGCCACGACGTAGTACCAGGAACCGCCGAGGCTGACGAGCCAGGCGCCGCCGCCAACGAGCGCCAGGCCCAGCAAGATAAAGATGACTGCGGTGATGACAAGCAAGGGTCCAGGCCGGGCAGAGGCAGTCATGATGCTCCTTTACAAGAGTCAGTCGGCGGCACGCGCCTGCGCACCGTATTTGATGGCAATCAATGAAATTGCATTTTTTCACTAATTGACAAAGCGTGCCACACGCCAGAACGCCCGCCGCGTGCCGTGTGGCTTTTTATACACGACATGCGCGTTCAGCCAGCTTCCATGATGCGATTTTGATGAAAAACATAAATTAAAATAGATAAACAACAAATTTCTCGAATAAAACAAATTTTTGGCGTAAAATGAAAAAACTCATCCAGGCAAAGTATTTTTCTTGAATTTCACTTCATTGGAGCGGCGCCCATCATGACCATCGCTAAACGGCTGTACGTCTTGATCCTTTCCGTCGTCCTGGGACTGGCCGCCCTGGCGGGCTTTGGCATCTACCAGATGGACCGCGTGTACACGGCGGCCAGCTATGCCACCGTCAACACCGTTCCCAGCCTGCTGACCCTGAACCGGGCGTTCGTGCCGTTCACGCAGATGCGCACGGCCGTCTGGCAGCACATGGCCAGCAAGGACGCCGCCAGGCGCGACAAGCTGGAAGCGGGCATCAACGAGGCGCGCGCGGCGGTCGGCAAGGCACTCGACCAGTATGAAAAGGAAAACATTTCAGACGAGCAAGACAAGGCGCTGCTGGCCACGGACCGCGCCGTGCTGCTGCGCTATGACGCCGTGCGCGACAAGGTGCTGGCACTGTCGAAGGCGGGCGAACTCGACGCCGCACGCGACTTGCTGATGGCAAGCCAGCCCCTGATCAAGGAACTGGTCGACGCCCTCGCCGCCCATCACCGCTACAACGAAACCCTGGCCGCCAGGGGGGCTGCCGACGGCGCCGCGGCCGCGGCCAGCGCGCGCTGGATTTCCTGCGGCCTGGCCCTGGCCGTGACGGCCCTGGTGGCCGGCATGGGCCTGCTGCTGGCGCGGCGCATCGCCGCCTCGCTGGCCGATGCCATCGGCGTGGCCCGCACCATCGCAAGCGGCGACCTCAGCGTGCAGGTCAGCGCCGCCTCGCACGACGAGGTGGGCCAGCTGATGACGGCCCTGGCGGAGATGAGCGGCAGCCTGGTGCGCATCGTGGCCGAAGTGCGTGCCGGCACGGACACCATCGGCACGGCGTCAAGCGAGATCGCGGCGGGCAACCTGGACCTGTCGGCGCGCACGGAGCAGCAGGCCGGCTCGCTGGAAGAAACCGCCTCGGCCATGGAAGAACTGACGGCCACCGTGCGGCAGAATGCGGACAACGCCCGCCAGGCCCGGCAAATGGCCGTCAGCGCCTCGGACCAGGCGCAGCGGGGCGGGCAAGTGATGGGCGACGTGATACGCACCATGCAAGCGATCGACAGCTCGTCCGCCAAGATCGCCGACATCATCGGCGTCATCGACGGCATCGCCTTCCAGACCAATATCCTGGCCCTGAATGCGGCGGTGGAAGCGGCGCGCGCCGGCGAACAGGGACGCGGCTTTGCCGTCGTGGCCACCGAAGTGCGCAACCTGGCGCACCGGTCGGCGGCGGCAGCCAAGGAAATCAAGGCACTCATCGGCGACTCCGTGCAACAGGTGCAACAAGGCGGCAAGCTGGTCCAGCAGGCCGGCGCGACCATGACGGAAGTGGTCGACACGGTACGCAGCGTCACCGGCATCGTCAGCGAAATCTCGGCCGCCAGCGTTGAGCAAAGCACGGGCATCGAGGAAATCAACCGCGCCATCGCGCAGATGGATGAAGTCACGCAGCAGAATGCGGCCCTGGTCGAAGAAGCGGCGGCGGCATCGCAATCGCTGCAGGAGCAGGCGGCCAAGCTGGCCGGCGTGGTGGGCACCTTCAAGCTGGCGCAAGGGCAAGCCGCCGCGGCGCCCCGCGCACCTGCCGCCCGGCGGCCCGCACAGCACAAGGCCACGCTCAGGCTGGTCGCCACGCGCCACGCGGGCCAGGCCGGGAACACGGCGTCGGCCGGCGCCGATGCCGGCGACTGGGAAGTATTTTAGGTCCGCCCTCACGCAGGATCACGCGCATCGTCCGCACTGGAGCACCGCCATGAATGCCTTTCTCTCCATCCACCCCTTCCTGCGCTGCGAAGAGCTGTCGCTGATGCGCCCGGCGCTGGCGCTGGCAGGCTTACTGTTGCTGCTGGCCGCCCTGCTCTGGCGCCGCACCCGCTGGCGCCAGGCCGGCCGCGCGCCAGCGGCCGGCAGCAGCACGCCGTCCGACCTGCATCAACTGCTGCAGATGCGCAAAGCGGCCCCGCCGGCCAGGGGGGCTGACAGCGCACCGCCGCCGCAAGCGCCCAGGGCGCCGGGCGCGCCGCCATTCGAACTGGCCCGCCTGGACGCCATGTTCGGCCACGACCGACGCCTGCAGGGCGAGATTCTGGCCCTGTTCGTGGCCGAGACGCGCGACCGCCTCGCCGGCATCGCCCATGCGCTGCGCTGCGAGCGGACCGCCCCGGCGCGCGTGCTGGCGCAGGAAATTCTCGACGGCAGCCTGGCCATGGGCCTGCTCCCCTTGCAGGCGCTGGCGCGCCAGGCCGTGCATGCGGGCTTTGCCAACGATATCGGCGCGCTGCGCCGCCTGCATGCGGAACTGCTGATGGCGCTCGACACACTGTCGCAAGCCGTCACGGCCCTGCAAACGGGCGCGGTGCTGGCAGAGGAGCGCAGCGGCGCAGGCAGCCGGCCATGAGCGCGCATCCACCTGGCGCGCCTGCCCGGCCCTGAACCAGCCAAGTTTTTATTGAATTCATCTAATTCGTTAAAATTGATTTTTTGAGCGCGATTGCGTATCATCTCCTTCAACTTCATCCGCAACCAGACAGCCCATCATGCACACTGCAGACGTTTGCACTACCCAAAAGGCCGCCGAAATCCTCGGCATCTCGGTCACATCCGTGCAGCAACTGGTCGAGGCCGGCGTGATCGAAGCCTGGAAGACCAAGGGCGGCCACCGGCGCATTCCCCTCGCGGCCGTCGAAGCCTACAAGGGCAATCCCGGCCAGCCGGGCCAGGAGCAGCGCGCCGCACGCGCCAACCGCCCCGTCCCGTCGGGCCGCCCGCCGTCCATCCTCGTCATCGAAGACAATCCGATCGAACGCGCGCTGTATGAAAAGCAGATCGGCTCCTGGGGCTTGCAGGCGGACTTGCGCTTTTGCGAAAACGGCTACCAGGCGCTGATGGAAATCGCCCGCGACCAGCCCGACATCTTGCTGGCCGACATCATCATGGAAGGCATCGACGGCTACGAGGTGATCCGCACCATCCTGGCCGACCCGCTGCTGGCGGACATGCACATCGCCATGCTGTCGAGCCTGACGCCGGAGGAACTGCAAGAACGGGGCGGCGTGCCGCCCGGCGTGGTGTTCTTTGCCAAACCCGTCAATTACGACGAACTGCGCGGCTATCTGCGCGCCTGCTGCGCCGGCCATGCGCGGCGCAACAGCCTGGCCGCCTAGCCGGCCACCGCCTTCCCCTCGCCACGGAGCCGCCATGCCAGCCTATCGCCACATCGATCCTGCCGTGCTGTTCCAGGCCACCGGCCGCGACCTGGAAATGTTCCGCGCCCTGTCGCAGACCTACCTCGATACGGCGCCGGCCATGTTTGCCCGCGTCGAGCAGGCCGTGCGCGGCGGTGCCGCGCAAGCCATCGTGCACAGCTGCCATACCTTGCGCGGCACCGTCGTCCTGCTGGGCGCCAGCGCCCTGGCGGCGCGCCTGGCGGAATTCGAGCAGCTGGTGCGCCACCAGGGCGTGCCGGCAACGGGCTGGCTAGCTGAAACGGCGGCGCTGGTCGGCGCCGTGGAGCAGGAGGTACGCCGCAGCATGCTCGACTACACGGGCGCTCAGGCATGAACGCGCGCCAGGCCGCCCTGCGCCTGGTGCACCGCTATCGGCCGCGCACCACGGCGGCCTTCGTGGGTCTGGTGCTGGTGGGCCTGCTGGCGCTGCGCATCGTCGTCTCCGGCGTGCTGCTGCACCGCGAAGCCGTCGATGACTGGAAACAGGACTTGTCCAAGCTGTCGCTGCTGCTGGCGGAAAACACGGCGCAGAGCATGACGGCGGCCAGGCTGGTGCTCGACGGCGTCAGCGGCGACATCGATGCCGCCGCCCCCGCGGACGCGCAAGCGCTGGCCGCCGCCGTCGGCACCCCAGCCATGCAGCAGATGCTGCGACACAAGATCGGCGGCGTGCCGCAAGTGGACGGGGTATCCATCGTCGGCGGCGATGCCAAGGTGCTGGCCTTCAGCCGCGCCTTTCCCGCGCCGTCCCTCCGCCTCGACGAGCGCGATTACTTCGAGTATCACCGGCGCCACCCGGACGGCGGCATGCATGTCAGCGCGCCCGTGCAAAACAAGGGCGATGGCGCCTGGACCTTTTATATCAGCCGGCGCATCAGCGGCACGGACGGCCGCTTCCTGGGCGTGGTGCTGGTGGGCCTGTCATGCGATTTCTTCAGCAAATTCTTCCAGAACACCAGCATCGGCGAACACACGGCCTTTTCCCTGTACCGCAGCGATTACACGCTGCTGGCCCGCTGGCCGGCCGCGCCCGGCATGATGGGCAAGCGCAACCTGACGGGCAGCACCTACCGCCTGCTGGAACAGGGCAAGACCGATGGCGTGCTGCAGGTGGATTCGCCGCGCGCGGCCGACCAGGGGCGCGCGGTCGACCGCCTGGCCGCCATACGGTTGGTGCGCGACTATCCGCTGGCCATCAACGTGACCGTGACGGACGACGTCTACCTGGCGGGCTGGCGGCGCATGCTGCTCACCATGGGCGGCGCGGCCGTCGTCAGCCTGCTCGTGCTGGCCGCGGCCGTCGCGCTGATCCTGGCCCTGCTGCGGCGCCAGGAGCGCGACGCGGCCACGGTGCTGGCGCTGCAGGAGCGCGCGGCACCAGCGGATGCCGCCAAGCCGCCGGAACAAGAGATAGCGCCGGGCGCGCGCATCCTGCTGGTCGAGGATACGGCGCTGAACCGCCAACTGGTGTGCCTGCAGCTGGGCACCTGCGGCTACGCCCTCGACACGGCGGAGAACGGCGCGCTGGGCCTGCAAGCGCTGGCCGAACAGCAGTACGACCTGGTCCTGATGGATTGCATGATGCCCGTCATGGACGGCTACCAGGCGTGCCAGGCCCTGCGCGCCCGCGAAGCGGCCAGCGGCGCACGGCGCCTGCCCGTCATCGCCCTCACGGCCGGCGTCACCGACGACGACCGGCAGCGCTGCGCGGCGGCCGGCATGGACGATTACCTGTCCAAGCCCTTCACGGCCGCCCAGCTGCGTGCCATGGTGGAACGCTGGCTGGCGCACTAGCCTCCGCCTGCCGCCTGGCGGCAAATTGGCCACACTATCACCTGCGTAGTCATGCGCAAAAGTTGTTCTCCGTGCATATCGGGTATAGCATCGCCACATGACCTACCACACAGACGCGGCGGCAGTGCACAGGCGATTGATCGAATGGCTGTTTTTGCTCCTCGGGCTGCTGATCGTGGCTGCCGCCCTCGCCTACGCGCACCTGGCCGAAGCGTCGCGGCACGATGCGGCCGAGCGCGAAAGGCTCAGCGTGCTGACGGCGCTGCTGGCAAAAAATATCGAAGTCGACCTGGCGTCGACCAACCTGGTGCTCGACGGCGTGATCCGCGACTATCTTGCCGCCGGCGCCGCGCCCGACGCCGGGCAAGCGCTGCCCCGACGCCTGGCCGCGCTGGTCGACGCCATGCCGGGCGTGCGCACCATGCTGGTCATCGATGCCGGCGGCAAGCCGGTCTCCACCAACATCCCGGAACTGGCCGGCCAGGATTTTTCGCGCCGCGGCTACTTCCAGACGGCGCGCGACGCCCCCGATGCGCGCATGCTGTACATCTCGGCACCTTTCCTGTCCTTCAAGCGGGACCTGGTCATCACGGCGGCGCGCATGGTGCAGGACCGGCAAGGCCGCTTTGCCGGCGTCGTCGTGGCCACCTTCGACCCCGACTATTTCACGGCCAAGTTCCGCACCGCCATGTATGCGCCCGACGTCTGGGCCGTGGTCGTGCATGGCGACGGCCGGCAATTCCTGAACTATCCCCCCAGGAACGCCAATGGCGGCAATGTGGACGCGCCCGGCAGCTTCCTGCGGCGCTTTCGCGACAGCGGCTTTCAGGCGGGCGTGCTGAGCGGCGTCGAGATTGCCGGCGCTGGCGGATCCGCCTCCCCCCGCGTCATGGCGATGGCAACCATCGCCCCCGCCGCGCTGCACATGGACCGCGCCCTGATCATCGGCCTGAGCCGCGAAGAAGCGGCCATCGCCGCCCCGCTGCGGCGCCAGGCGCTGGGCTACGTGCTGGGCTTTGCCATGCTGGCGCTGGCCGCGGCCAGCCTGCTGTTCTGGAGCCAGCGGCGGCGCCGGCAGCAGGCGGCCTGGCAGGTGAAACAGGAAAGGGAGCGCCAGGCCATGCAAGCCGTGTCCGACAGCGAAACGCGCTTTCGCACCCTGATCGAAGATGCGCCCGTGGCGATCGCCATCCTGCGCCATGGACGCTTCGTGTATTCCAATCCGCGCTACCGCCACCTGCATGGCTATGCGCCCGAGGATGACCTGAGCGGCCTGGCCTGGCGCACCATGCTCACGGCCGACTCGCAAGTGGCGCTGGCAAGCAACGAGACGCTGATCGAGGCCGATTCGGCCAGCGAACAGGTGTTTGAAGCCGTTGGCCTCGACAAGCAGGGCCGGCCCGTGCCCACCCTCAAGACCAGCACGCGCGTGATGCTCAAGGATGGGCCGGCCACCTTGATCTTTGCCCAGGATATTTCCGCGCAAAAGCAGGCCGAGGCGGCCATGCTGCTGGCCCGCGACGGGGCCGAAGCGGCCAACCGCAGCAAGGCGGAATTCCTCGCCAACATGAGCCATGAAATCCGCTCGCCGCTGAACGCCATCCTCGGCATGGCCTGGCTGCTGGAAAGGGGCCGCCTGGATGAAGATGGACTATTGATGACGCGCAAGATCCGCGCCGCCGGCCAATCCCTGCTGGGCATCATCAACGACGTGCTGGACGTCTCGAAAATCGAGGCCGGCCACATGCGCATCGAGCAGGCGCCGTTCCGCCTGGCCGAGGTGATCGAAAAGATTGCCGCCAGCATGGGCGTTGCCGCGCACGACAAGCCGATTGAGGTGCGGATCGGGCCGTTGCCCGACGGTATCAACCACATGCTGGGCGACGCGCTGCGGCTGGAGCAAGTGCTGGTCAACCTGGGCAGCAATGCCATCAAGTTCACGCCGCAGGGCACGGTCGAGCTGCTGACCACGCTGGACAGCCGCGACGGCGACGCCGCCGTGCTGCGCTTTTGCGTGCGCGATACGGGCATCGGCATCGCCCCCGAGGTGCAGGAAGCGATTTTTTCCGCCTTCGCCCAGGCCGACAGTTCCACCACGCGCCGCTTCGGCGGCACGGGATTGGGCTTGACCATCTGCCGCCAGCTGGTCCGCCTGATGGGCGGCACCCTGCAGCTGAAAAGCGGCCTGGGCCAGGGCAGCGAATTCAGTTTCACGGTGCCGGTGCAATTAATGCCCGCCGGTGCCCTGTCCTCGCCCGACATGCAGGGCCTGCATGTCTTGCTGGCCGACGACAACGCCGGCACGCGCGAGGCGGTGGACGCCGTGGCGCGCGGCCTGGGCTGGAGCGTGCATGCCGTCTCCGGCGGCCAGGCGGCACTCGATTATGCGCTGGCCTGCGCCGAGGGCGAGCGGCCCGGCGTCGTGGTGCTGGCCGCGCGCATGCCGGACCTGGACGGCGAAGCGACGGCGCGCGCGCTGCGCGAATACTTGCCGCCGCAGGACTGCCCCGTCGTCATCCTGGCCGCCAGCGGCGCGCCGGCAATGGCGCCGGCACGCCGGCGCACCGACCCGGTCTATGCCGCCGATGCCATCCTCAACGAGCCGGTGACCGCTTCCAGCCTGTACAACGCGGTGATGGCTGCGCGCCAGCAGCGCGCCAGGGACGCCGGCATGGACGCCAGTCTGGTTCCGCTGGAAGAACGCCAGCTGGCCGGCGTGCGCGTGCTGGTGGTCGACGACAGCGAAATCAACCGCGACGTGGTCAGGCATATCCTGTGCGACCAGGGCGCCGTGCCCTCGTTCGCCTGCGACGGCCAGCAGGCGCTGGACTGGCTGCTGGCCCACCCCGCCGACGTCGACATCGTGCTGATGGATGTGCAGATGCCCGTCATGGATGGCTTGCAGGCGACGCGCGCGCTGCGCCAGTTGCCGCAGTTCCAGGACTTGCCCGTGGTGGCGCTGACGGCCGGCGCCTTCCAGACGCAGCGCACGGCGGCACTGGAAGCGGGCGTGAACCATTTCATCAGCAAACCGTTCGACGTGCCGCAGACCATCGCCCTGGTCGCGCGCGCGCACCGGCGTCATGCGCAAGGGCTGCCTGCCCTGCCGCCTGCCATGGTTAAAATGGCAATGATCGAGCCGCCGGCCGGCGCGGCGCCCGCGATCGACCTGGCGCAAGGGATGGCGCAGTGGCTCGATGAAGCGCCCTACCGCCAGCACCTGTTGCGTTTTAGCAACGCCTACGGCGACACGGTCGGCGCCATGCGGGCGCTGCTGGCGACCGATGCGCGCGGCGACGCGGCCGCGCTGGCGCACAAGCTGGCCGGCGAGGCGGGCAGCCTGGCCCTGCCCGCCACCCTGCATGCGGCCCGGCATGCCGAACAGCTGCTGCACGCCGGCGACGATGCGGCCGCCGCGCTCGACACACTGGAGCAGGCGCTGGCGCACGCCTTCGAGGCTGTCGCCGCCTTTACGGCACGGACGCCGCCGCCCGACCAGGCGGCCGTACCAAAAACGCAACATGGCCGGGCATGCCAATGATAAACTTGCCAATATGAAATTTTGGGAGACGCCATGATCTGGTGCAGGGATTTGCTGCTGAGAGCCTTGATGCTGGGGCTGCTGCTATTCGTCGTGGGCGAATCGCTGTCCTACTGGACGCCGGAAATCAGGAAACTGCTGGCCTGGCGCCCTTTCTGACGCTTAGCCTTCGCGGCCATCCACCCTGGCGCGCCACAGGTACGGCGCATAAACGCACGCATACAGGCAAAAGGCCAGCGACCAGCAGGCGCCCGCTGCCAGCAGCAGCGGCATGGCCAGCGTTGCGGGACCGACCGCGGCCAGCAGGCGCGCCAGCGCGCCCAGCTGCATCAGCCAGTACATCGCCGCTTCCGCCCTGCCGCCTTTCAACGGCCGCCCCGTGTGGCCCAGGGTGGTGCGCGTCATCATGCCGATGATCAGGCCCGCCATCGAGCCCACCGTCAGCGCGTGAAACGCGGCGCTGGCCGGCAGCAGGCCCAGGCTGGCGGCCGCCAGCAGCGCAAAGCCGATGCCTATCCACGCATACGACAGGTGCAGTATCCACAGCAGCGGCACGCCCAGGGTGCGCTGCGGCTGCCAGGCCAGCAGGTTGGCCAGCGAGACGCCGGCAGCGCAGAAAGCCAGCGGCGCCGTCAGCCAGGCCGGCGCGCCGGCCAGCCACGCGATCGCGGCCGCCGCCATGCAGGCCACGGCGATCAAGGCCCGCTGCGGGCTGTCCACCGGCGTGCTGCCAGGCGCCCCATTGCGGGTAAACATGGGAATCACGCGCGCGCCGATCACCGATTCGATCAGCACGATGATGAAGATGGCCGCCTGCACGGGCAGGAACAGCGGCAGCGGCAGCCAGCCCAGTACGGCCGCGTGGAACAGGCCATTGGCCAGCGCCAGCAAGGCCAGCAGACCGACGAGGAACAGGTTGCGCGTATTGCCCGAGCGGCGCAGCACCCGATACAGGGGCCAGGCGGCCAGCGGCAGGAACAGCCAGTCGACCAGCGCCGCCAGCAGGCTTGGCCCGCACAGCATGGCCACGCGCCCCGCCAGCCACAGCGCCGCCAGCGCCATCAGCGGCGCGCCGTGCGGCGTGGGCAAGCCCGTCCAGTTGCGTCCCGCCGTGTACAGGAAACCCACGACGACGGCCAGCGCGAAGCCGAACACCATTTCATGCATATGCCAGCCCAGCCCCACGTGCAAGCCGCCCGCCAGCACGCCGAAGTAGCTGGCCAGCCACAGGGGAATGCTGATGGCCGCAAACACGGCCGCCAGCAGGTAAAACGGGCGGAAACCCAGTTGCCAGACGGCGTGGGCGGCATGCCAGGGCGCCGCGCCGGGGGCGGAGGGAGAAGGAGATGGTTCGCTGATCGGGGTGATGGCCATGATGGGCTCGCATTTAAAGATATATTCAATATACTACTTTAAAAGCGCAGCTGCCGCCATCGGCAAAAGGATTAGACGGCTAGCCCGCAAGGACTAGCCGCCGGCGCAGGCTACTTGCCCTGGCGGTGCTCGACCGCGTACACGGCCGCCTGCACGCGGCTGGTGAGGTTGAGTTTTTTCAGCACGTTCTGCACGTGGATCTTGACCGTGCTTTCGGCCAGGTCCAGCGTGCGGGCGATGCCCTTGTTGCTCTCGCCGCGCGACAGGCAGTCGATGATTTCCTTTTCGCGCGGCGTGAGCTTGTCGAGTTCCGACACGGGCTCCTCGCGCCGCGTGCCCGCCTGCAGTTGCGCCACCAGCTTGCCCGTCATGGCTTCGGCGATGACGACTTCGCCGGCAGCGGCGCGGCGGATGGCGCGCACCAGGTAATCGGCGTCGATATTCTTGATCAGGTAGCCGCAGGCACCCGCGCGCAAGGCCGTCGCCAGGTCTTCCGCATCTTCGGACACGGTCAGCATGACGATGGCCGTGTCCGGGCAATCGTGCTGCATCAGCTGCAGCGCTTCCACGCCGGACATGCCGGCCATGTTCAGGTCCAGCAGCACCACGTCGGGCTGCAGCTGGATGGCGCGCTTGATGCCTTCCACGCCATCGGCCGCCTCGCCCACGACGGAAAAGTCCGTATGCCGCTGCAGCAGCGAGCGTATGCCGCTGCGGAACAGCGCGTGGTCGTCCACCAGCATGACGGTGATCGGTTTATCGGGTGTCTCCATTTTTTTGTACTTTCAGGTGGTTACTTAGGCGGCGCGACGCTGTTCGCGCGACAAATGCAGTTCGACGGTGGTGCCGCCGCCAGGACAGGCGTGCACGTCGAACGTGGCCTCGATGCGCTGCGCGCGCTCGCGCATGATGTGGATACCGACATGGCTGTCGCCCTTTTCCAGCACGGCGCAAGCGTCGAAGCCGACGCCATTGTCGCTGATCGTCAAGGTAAAGTCCTGGTGGTCGGCGAGGCGCACCTCGACGTGGCTGGCCTGGGCGTGCTTGCGGATGTTCGACAGCGCTTCCTGCACGATGAATAATAACTGCAATTGCTGCTCGCGGGGGAATGGCGCGCCGTCGACATCGGCCAGCAGCTCGGCGTCGATGCCCGTCTGGCGGCGGAATTTGTCCACCGCGGCGCGCAGGGAGCCGATCAGGTCATCTTCCATCAGGCGGCTGCGGAAATTGGCCAGCAGTTCGCGCACGTCCTCGTAGCTCTCCTTCACGCCCGCATGCAGGGCCGGCACGATGCCCGCCACCTCGTCGAAACGGGCGTTGCGCACGGAGTCGTCGAGCATCTGCACTTGCAGGTTGAGGAAATTGAGGCTTTGCGCGATGCTGTCGTGCAGCCCCTGCGCCACCAGGTTGCGCTCTTCGGAAATGGCCATTTCGCGTTCGCGCGCAGCCAGGCGCAGGTTTTCCAGCGCGATGCCCAGCAACTGGCCCAGCGTTTCCAGCAAGGCCAGCTCGCGTGCGGAAAACACGCGCGCATGGCGAAAATGCAGGTTGAAGAAGCCCAGGTGCTGTTCATGCGCGTGGATATGGAAAACGGAGACGGTGGCGAAGCCCTCGCGGTGGCAGCGCAGCTCGTGCGCCTTGTCGATGCGGCGCATGTCGTGCACCTTCGCCACCTTCATCTCGACGGCCGTGCCGCACAGGCAGTCGCCCACCTTCAGGCAATGCTCGGACGCCACCAGTTCTTCGGACAGGCCGTGGTGCACCACCATGTGCAGATTGCCCCGCTCGGCGTCGAGCACGCGCACGGTGGAGCCGTCGGCCTCGAAATAGTCGACGATGCGCTGCATGAAGCCGCCGCAGATGTCTTCCAGCGGCTGCGGGCGCTGCAGGAAGGCGGCGCTTTCGTACAACAGCGCCAGTTCGCGGTTGCGGTATTCCAGCGTGGCCGTCTTGCTGCGCACACCCTCTTCCAGGTTGCCGTACAGCGCCTGCAAGCGGTCGGCCATCTGGTTGAAGCCACTGGCCAGCTGGCCGAATTCGTCATTGCTTTCGACGGCCAGGCGCACGCTGAAATCGCGTTCCTTCATGCGCTGCATGCCCAGCCGCAGGCGCGTGACCGGTTCGATGATCAGCATGAACATCAGGTAAATCATGCTGACCGTGCCGATGACGGCCATGCCGACCAGGATCAGCTGCGAGGCGCGCAGCCAGAAGGTGCGCTGTTCGCTATCGTGTTCGATCAGGCGCACCAGCTGGTCGACCTGGCCCACGAAGGTGTCGGCGTCATGCTCGAACTGGCGCGCGCGTGCGCTGGAGTCGGCGGCCAGGGCGGCCGGACGCAAGGCGCCGCGCCAGGCGGTGCCGATGCGCTCGAATTCGGATTTGATGGCGCTGCTGGGCGGCAGGAACAAGGGGCGCTGCGGGTCACCATGGCCGATCTTGGCCAGGGTCTCGTCGATCAGCAGCACTTGCTGGCGCGCCTGCTCGCCCGCGTCGCTGGCCAGCAAAAGGGTCAGGCGGTAGGTCTGCATGCGCAGCCGGCCCGTCTCGTTGATGGCGGCCGAACTGCCTTCGAGCTGCCACGACAGGAACAGGGTGCAGCCGATGGCACTCAGGGCCAGCACCAGCATGAGCAGCAGCGCGCCGACGATTTTGGTCGACAGCTTCTGCCAGGAGGAAAACATCGCTTTAAATTTCATACACCCTTTACTTGGCACCGCCCCGTTCAGCCTCCGGTTTGGGCCATAAAACGGATAATCTTGTCCGGCTGCGTATTGAAATCGTGCTGCTGCGGCTTGAGCTCGATGGCGGCGCGGATCGCCGCTTCGATCTCCGCATCCGTGGCCCCGCCGCGCAGCATGGGGCCAAGGGCGAATTTTTCTTCCTGGCCCAGGCACAGGTACAGGGTACCATCGACGGACAGGCGCACGCGGTTGCAGGTGGCGCAAAAATGCTGCGACATGGGCGTGATGAAGCCGATGCTCGAGCGCCCATCGCGAGTAGCCATGTAGCGCGCCGGCCCGCCACCGAGCTCCATCGCCTGCGGCACCAGGCCAAAGCGGGCCGCCAGGCGCTCGCGCACGGGACCGAGCGGCATGTAGCGGGCATTGCGGCCCGTGCTGCCCATCGGCATGGCTTCGATCAGGCGCAGGATGAACTGCTGCTCGATGCAGAAGGCCGCCATGGCCTCGATCTGGCTGTCATTAACGCCGCGCATGGCCACCATATTGATCTTGATCGGATCGAAACCGGCCCCCTTGCCCGCCATCAGGCCATCGAGAATCGGCTGCAGGCTGTCGCGCCCCGTGATCTGCTGCATGCAGGCGCGGTCCAGCGAATCGAGACTGACATTGATGCGGTCCACGCCGGCCGCACGCAGGGCCACGGCATGCTTGCCCAGCTGCGTGGCATTGGTCGACAGCGACAAATCCTGCAAGCCGGGCAGCGCGGACAGCCGCTGCGCCAGCTCCGGCAGGTTGCGCCGCAACAGGGGCTCGCCGCCCGTCAGGCGCACACGGCGCGTGCCGAGGCGAACGAAAATACCCAGCAGGCGCTCGATCTCGTCGAACGTCAGCCAGTCCTTCGGCTCTTCGAAACCGCGAAAGCCCTTGGGCATGCAATAACTGCAGCGCAAATCGCAGCGGTCGGTGATGGACAGCCGCACATAATCGATCGAACGGCCAAAACGGTCCTGCAACTTGACGCTACCCATGACGCTACTCCTGTTTCTTCCTTGATTGTAAAGGCTGGGGCACGATCTGGCTGTGCCCCAGAAGGCCTAGCGGCCTACGCCTTCCGGTCTATTGCACTAACGGACTGGCTGTGCCTTCCAGTTCGACGCCGGCGATCTCCGCGCGCCCCACCAGCAAGTGCAGATACTGGTGCACGGCGCGCTGCCACGCGGCCCGCGACAGGCGGTCGGCGATCTGCGCCTGCACCGCCTCGTAGGCGATGGCCTGGCCTTCGACCCGGCGCAGCACCTGCACGATGTGGTAGCCGAAGCGCGTTTCCAGCAAATGGCCGGCCAGCGCGCCCTCTTCCAGGCGGAACAGCAGCGCGTCGAACTCCGGCACGCTCTGGCCCGGCGACAGCTGGCCCAGGTTACCGCCCAGGGCGCCCGAGGGGCAGTTCGAATACTGCGCCGCCAGTTCGCCGAAGCGCTCGGGCGCCAGCTTCAGGGCGTCGAGCACGGCTTGCGCCGTGGCCCGCAGCAGTTCCAAAGGCGCCTCCGGCGTCACCTGGAACAGGATGTGGCGCGCCTCGACCAGCGCGCCGCTACTGAACAGCTGCGGACGCTGCGCATAAAAGGTGCGGCAAGCCGCATCATCGACGGGCGGCACGCGCACTTCCTGCGCGAACAGCGCTTCGATGCGGTCGTCAAGGCTGCCGCCCTGCACGCCGAGGCGTTCGGCCTCGTCTTGCAGCAGCCGGCGCAGCACCAGTTCATGCACGGCCTGTTTCAGCGGATTGCCGGCGCCGTCGTGATGCGGCAATTCCTGCGCGATGTCGGCATCGTCGATATCGATGCCATTGACGGAAATTCCCATGATGTAGCTCCTTTCTTAGCGGCGGCGCACCAACTGATAGGCGCGGCCCAGGTATCCGATGGCGCCAAAGCCGCTCCACACGTGCACCAGGCGGGTGAACGGGAAGATGACGAACAGCGACATGCCCATGAACAGGTGCAGCTTGAACACCAGCGGCGCATCGACGATGAAGCTGGCCGCGTCGCCGCGGAAAGTCACGATGTGCTGCGCCCAGTTCATCAGCAAGACCATCATGTGGCCATCCATGTGCGAAGCGGAGACGAAGATCGACGACAGTCCCAGCAGCAAGGTCAGCAGGATCCACACCATCACCAGCTTGTCGCCGGCCGTGGTGACGGCGCGCAAGCGCTCATTGGAAAAACGGCGCACCAGCAAGATCAGGATGCCGGCCAGGCACAGGCCGCCCATCACGCCGCCGGCCGCCATGGCCACGCCCTGCTTCAGGCCATGCGACACGCCCAGCGTGTCCCACACCCAGACGGGGGTGAGCAAGCCAGCCGCATGGCCGAACAGCAGGCCGATGATGCCGATGTGGAACAGAATATTGCCCAGGCGCAGGCTGCCGCGGTGCAGCAGCTGGCTGGAATCGGACTTCCACGTGTATTGCTCGCGGTCGAAACGGATCAGGCTACCCAGGAAAAAGATGGCCAGCGCGATGTATGGATAAATGCCATACACAAATTGATGCAAATAATTACTCATGATGTACTCTCCTCATGCGGACGCGATTCAAGCTGCGCGCCGCGGCTGCGGGTGAAAATGCACGGGATGGACGCCGCCCGGCGCTTGGCGCAGCAACGGCTCGACGCCGTCCGCACCGGGACCGAAGGTTTCCAGCGCTTCATCCATGTCGCGCACCGGCGGTTCGGCCAGCATTTCTGCCGCCACGGGGCTCAGGCGTTCTAGCAAGGTGAAGATGGGCGCATACGGGCTGCCGTTGGCCGTCAGCTTGCGGCCGATGTGCGCCAGCACGTGGACGGCGTCGCCCAGCAGCGGCGCCGAAGCTGCCTCGTCGAGCTGTGCCAGGAACTCCAGGAACAGGGGCACGAAGTCGGGCAAGTCGTCACCCACCATCTGCAGGCCGTGGCGCTTGTATTCCTCCATCAGGTCGACCATGGCCTGGCCCCGGTCGCGCGATTCACCGTGGATATGCTCGAACAGGTGCAGCGAGTGCGACGGATTGCGGTCGAACGTGGCCACGTACTGCTGCTGCAGGTCGATCAGGCTGCTGCTTTCCAGGTGCGCCAGCAAGGGCCGCAGCAGCGCGTGCTGTTCCGGCACGGCCGCCAGCGCGGCGTCCAGTTGCGGCAGGTGCGCGATCAGCTCGGGCTCGGGATACAGCAGCAGGCGAGAAAGGACTTGGTAGTGATGCATAGCGTGTTCCATATGAACTCCTTAAGCGCCGGGCGCCGTTTTGCGCGACTTCGGCATCTGCATGAAGATGGCCGAACCGTGCTTTTTCTTGCCGAACAAGGTCGGTTCGCTGGTGCCGTCCGAGCAGCCGTTGCCGAAGCTGAAACCGCACGAACCCTTCTCGTTGAAGCTGTCCTCGGCCATTTCCTTGTGGCTGCTGGGGATGACGAAGCGGTCTTCGTAATTGGCTATGGCCATGATGTGGTACATGTCCTCCACCTGCGCCTTGGTCAAGCCCACCTGTTTCAGAACCGTGAGGTTCTCCACCTTCTCGACGGTCTTGCTGCGCATGTAGGCACGCATGGCCAGCATGCGGTCCAGCGCCGAGACGATGGGCGGCTGGTCGCCGGCCGTCAGCAGATTGGCCAGGTACTGCACGGGAATGCGCAGGCTTTGCGTATCCGGCAACATGCCGTTCACGCCCAGCTTGCCCGATTCGGCGGCCGCCTGGATCGGCGACAGCGGCGGCACGTACCACACCATCGGCAAGGTGCGGTATTCCGGATGCAGCGGGAACGCCACTTTCCACTCGACGGCCATCTTGTAGACGGGCGACTTGACGGCAGCTTCCAGCCACAGGTCGGGGATGCCCTGGCGGCGCGCCTCGGCGATGATGACCGGGTCGTGCGGATCGAGGAACAGGTCGAGCTGCGCCTGGTACAGGTCCTGCTCCTGCGGCACGGACGCGGCAGCCTCGATCTTGTCGGCGTCATACAGCAGCACGCCCAGGTAGCGGATGCGGCCCACGCACGTTTCCGAGCACACGGTCGGCTGGCCCGCTTCGATGCGGGGGAAGCAGAAGGTGCACTTCTCCGCCTTGCCGGAGGACCAATTGTAGTAAATCTTCTTGTACGGGCAACCGGAGATGCACATGCGCCAGCCGCGACACTTGTCCTGGTCGATCAGCACGATGCCGTCGTCTTCGCGCTTGTACACGGAGCCGGACGGGCAAGACGCCACGCACGTCGGGTTCAGGCAATGCTCGCACAGGCGCGGCAAGTACATCATGAAGGTGTTTTCGAACGTGCCGTACATCTCCTTCTGCATGTTGTCGAACAGTTTATCTTTGCTGCGCTGGGCGAATTCGCCGCCCAGGTCATCTTCCCAATTCGGGCCCCACTCGATTTTCTCCATTTTTTTCCCCGTCAGCACGGAGATGGGACGGGCCGTCGGCGGCGTCTGCGACAGCGGTGCGCTTTGCAGGTGCTCGTAGTCGTAGGTGAACGGCTCGTAGTACTCGTCGATGGCGGGCAGGTTCGGGTTGGCGAAGATATTCGCCAGGATTTTCAGACGGCTGCCCTGGCGCGGCTCGATCTTGCCCGCGTCCGTGCGACGCCAGCCGCCATTCCACTTGTCCTGGTTTTCCCACTGCTTCGGATAGCCGATGCCTGGCTTGGTTTCCACGTTGTTGAACCATGCGTACTCGACGCCGTCACGGCTGGTCCACACATTCTTGCAGGTGACGGAACAGGTGTGGCAGCCAATGCACTTGTCCAGGTTCAGCACCATGCCGATTTGCGCTCTGATTTTCATACTATGCTCCTTCTTCCTGCAACGGGCCTTCGAGCCAGTCGACCTTGTTCATCTTGCGCACCAATACGAATTCATCGCGGTTGGAGCCCACCGTGCCGTAGTAATTGAAACCGTACGCCAGTTGTGCGTAGCCGCCGATCATGTGCGTCGGTTTGGGCACGGCGCGCGTCACCGAGTTATGGATGCCGCCCCGCTTGCCCGTCATCTCCGCGCCAGGCACGTTGATGATCTTTTCCTGGGCGTGGTACATCATCGTCATGCCGGCCGGGATGCGCTGGCTGACGATGGCGCGCGCCGTCAGGCTGCCATTCACGTTGAAGACTTCGATCCAGTCGTTGTCGACGATGCCGGCCGTCTGCGCATCGGTTTCCGACAGCCACACGTGCGGTCCGCCGCGCGACAGGGTCAGCATGCGCAGGTTGTCCGAATACGTGGAGTGGATGCCCCACTTCTGGTGCGGCGTCAAAAAGTTCAGCGCCAGTTCCTTGTTGCCGTTCGGCTTGGTGCCCAGCAGCGCTTCCGTCGTCTTCGTGTTGATGGCCGGCTTGTACACGCACAGCCCCTCGCCAAAATCGCGCATCCACAGGTGATCCTGGTAGAACTGCTGGCGGCCCGTCAGGGTGCGCCATGGGATCAGTTCATGCACGTTGGTATAGCCGGCCGTGTAGCTGACTTCTTCGCTTTCCAGGCCCGACCAGGTGGGCGAGGAAATGATCTTGCGCGGCTGCGCCTGCACATCGCGGAAGCGGATGCTGTCATGCTCGCGCGGCAGCGCCAGGTGGGTATGCTCGCGTCCCGTGATGGCGGACAGCGCGGCCCAGGCTTTCACGGCCACGTGGCCATTCGTTTCCGGCGCCAGCGACAGAATCATTTCGGCCGCATCGATGGCCGTATCGAGGCGCGGCTGGCCCTTCGACACACCCTCGTCGAGCACCGTGCGGTTCACGCCGCGCAGGACCTCGACTTCATGCCCCGTTTTCCAGGAGATGCCCTTGCCTCCGTTGCCGATGGTTTCCAGCAGCGGGCCGATCGAGGTGAATTTCTTGTAGACGTCGCGGTAATTGCGCTCGACCACCGTCATGTTCGGCATGGTCTTGCCGGGAATGGCGTCGCATTCGCCCGCGCGCCAATCCTTGGGATCGAATGGCTGGCCAAGTTCACCAGGGGTATCGTGCATCAGCGGCGTCAAAATGATGTCTTGCTGGGTGCCCAGCAGCTCACCGCCGATTTCCGAGAATTTCTCGGCGATGCCCTTGTAGATTTCCCAGTCCGACTTCGATTGCCACAAGGGTTGCACGGCTTCCGACAAGGGGTGGATGAACGGATGCATGTCCGACGTGTTCAAGTCGTCTTTTTCATACCAGGTGGCCGTCGGCAGCACCACGTCGCCATACAGACACGTGGTCGACATGCGGAAGTCCAGCACCACCAGCAGATCGAGCTTGCCTTCGGCGGCCGGGCGCACCTTCACCTGTTTCGGCGTGATGCAGTCGTCTTCGTCGCTGAGCAAGCCGTTCTGCGTGCCGAGCAGGTATTTCAGGAAGTACTCGTGGCCCTTGCCCGAGCTGCCGAGGATGTTCGAGCGCCAGACGAACATATTGCGCGGGAAGTTGGCCGGATTGTCCGGGTCATCGCACGAAAACTGCAGCTGGCCCGCCTTGATCTGGTCGAGCGCATACGCGGCCGGCGCCTGCCCTGCCGCCTTCGCGGCCTTGGCCACTTCCAGCGGATTGGTTTGCAGCTGCGGCGCCGATGGCAGCCAGCCCATGCGCTCGGCCTTGGCGTTGTAGTCGAGCAGGGTCAGGTCGCCCGTGCCGCCGGCCGCCGATGGCGAGGCGATGTCGCCCGTTTCCAGCTTTTCGTGGCGCCATTGGCTCGTGTGGGCATAGAAGAACGAGGTGCCGTTCATCTGGCGCATTGGGCGCACCCAGTCCTGGGCAAAGGCCAAAGGCGTCCAGCCCGTTTGCGGACGCAGTTTTTCCTGGCCCACGTAATGGGCCCAGCCGCCGCCCGACTGGCCGATACAGCCGCACATCATCAGCATGTTGATGATGCCGCGATAGGTCATGTCCATGTGGTACCAGTGATTCAGGCCGGCGCCCACGATGACCATGCTCTTGCCGCGCGTCTGGTCCGCGTTTTCCGCGAACTGGCGCGCCACCGTGATGACGTCGGCGCGCTTCACGCCCGTGTGCTTCTCCTGCCATGCGGGAGTGTACGGCACGTCGTCGTCATAGCTTTCGGCCACGTTTTCGCCGCCCAGGCCACGGTCGATGCCGTAGTTGGCCAGGGTCAGGTCAAACACGGTGGTCACCAGGCCCGTGCTGCCGTCGGCCAGGCGGATGGTTTTCACCGGCACCTTGCGCAGCAGCATGTCGGACGCATCCTTGCCGCCGAAGTAGGCGAAACCCACTTCCGTGACGGCGTCGCTGTCGTTGATCATGGAGAGCATCGGCACGATGGGCGCGCCGCTGCCGCCCGCCTTCTGTTCCAGGTTCCACTTGCCCGATTCGCCCCAGCGGAAGCCGATGGAGCCGGCCGGCGCGGTGATCGCACCCGTGGTTTCATCGATGACGAGGGTTTTCCATTCCGGATTGTTGGTTTCGTCGAGGTTGTTGTCCAGGTGCGAAGCGCGCAGGAAGTAGTCGGGCACCAGGGTGCCGTTATGCTCCTTGAGCAGCACCAGCATCGGGAAGTCCGTGTACTGGCGCGCATAGTCGCGGAAGTAGGCGCTCTGCCCTTCCGAATGGAATTCCTTGATGATGACGTGGCCCATGGCCAGCGCCAGCGCGGCATCCGTGCCCTGCTTCGGCGCCAGCCAGATGTCGCCGAACTTCACCATTTCGCCATAGTCGGGCGAGATGGCCACGGTTTTCGTGCCCTTGTAGCGCACTTCCGTGTAGAAGTGGGCGTCCGGCGTGCGCGTCATCGGCACGTTCGAACCCCACACCATCAGATAGGTCGAGTTGTACCAGTCGGCAGATTCCGGCACGTCCGTCTGTTCGCCCCACACTTGCGGACTGGCCGGCGGCAAGTCGCAGTACCAGTCATAAAAGCTCAGGGCCACGCCGCCGATCAGCGACAGGTAGCGCGTGCCGGAGGCATAGCTGACCATGGACATGGCGGGAATCGGCGAAAAGCCGACGACGCGGTCAGGCCCGTATTTCTTGATCGTCAGCGCATTCGCGGCGGCGATGATTTCATTCGATTCGTCCCACGTGGCGCGCACGAAACCGCCCAGGCCGCGGATGGATTTGTACTGCTGCGAGCGCACGGGGTCCTGGCTGATCCAGTCCCAGGCCGTGACGGGGTCCATGGTCTTGCGCGCTTCGCGCCACATTTCCATCAGGCGGCCGCGCACCATCGGGTATTTCACGCGCTGCGCCGAATACACGTACCAGGAATAGCTGGCGCCGCGCGGGCAGCCGCGCGGTTCGTGGTTGGGCAGGTCGGGCCGCGTGCGCGGGTAATCGGTTTGCTGGGTTTCCCAGGTGATCAGGCCATTCTTGACATACACCTTCCAGCTGCACGAGCCGGTACAGTTCACGCCATGCGTGGAGCGCACGATCTTGTCGTGCTGCCAGCGCTGGCGGTAGGCGTTTTCCCAGGTACGGTCTTCATCGACCACGGTGCCATGGCCGTTTGAAAACGGCTCGGCGGGCTTGCTAAAAAATTTCAGGCGGTCCAGAAAGTGACTCATGCTACCTCCACATTGCGCCGCAGGCAGCGGCGCCAGGTCTTAAAAAACGCTGCAAGCAGGATGGCTCAAGCGTCGATACAAACAGTCTATCGATGTGCCCTGCCCGGCGGTATTGGCAAGAAGTCGGTTTCCGGCACCAGGAATGCATAGGCGCGTAGTCACCCGGATAGTCACTATTGCCTATGGGCGGCAAGGCGGCGCTGCGGTATACCTGTCGTCATCGTTCAACACAGAGAAAGAGCACCATGTCGATTACCGATTACGCCAGCCTGCTGCGCAGCGCCCGCAACCAGGAACAGCCGCAACGCCTGCTGTTCACCTTTACCCAGGCGCAGGCCCAGCCTGGCGGCCAGGGCAAGTCCCTCACGCCCGTGATGTGCGCCGACAAGCTGCCCGAGGAACTGGACAGCTTTGAAACATTGAAGGAAGAGTCGAAACAGATGCAGACGCACTGGGACGTGGTCTTCGTGGCGGGGCTGGCGGGCCAGGACGGCCAGCCGCCGGCGGCGCAGGAATGCGAAGCGCCCCTGCGCGCCATGGTGACGGCCATCGAGCAAGGCCGCATCGACAGCCTGCTGGCGTTTGACCGCAGCGGGGATTTGTTACGTTTTAGCTGAATCCAGCCAAGGGCGCTCGTGCAAATGCCGCGCGCGCGCTATCGGACACACCAGCGGCAAAAACTGCTGCTGGCGCGCCGAATACGCCATCAGCGCCCCGCTGTCGATATCGAAATACCATCCATGCAATTTCAATAACCCCTGCTCCACCCGCCGTTTCAGCCATGGATAGGTGAGCAGGTTGTCCAGCGACTGCAGGATGCTGGCCAGTTCGCACGCATGGTGTTGTTCTGCCGACGAACGATGCGCCAGCTCGCGCCGCACGCGCTGCGCCACCGGTTCGGCGATGCGCATCCACTGTCCCACGAAGTCCGTTTCCTGCCCTTCCTCGCGCGGCTGCGGTTCCAGCAGCGCGCGGATGCCGCCGCAGCGCGCATGCCCGAGCACGATGACCCTGGCCACTTCCAGCTTGCAGACGGCAAACTCGATGGCCGAACTGACGCCGGGCGGCGCGTCGGGCGTGCACGGCGGCACTAGGTTGGCGATATTGCGCACGACGAACATGTCGCCCGGATCGCTGCCCGTCAGCAGCATGGGATCGACGCGCGAATCGCAGCAGCCGATCAGCAAGGTGGAGGGCCGCTGCCCGTCGCGCAGGCTGTCGTACAAGGTTTGCGGCTCGCTGAAATACTGCTGCTGAAACAGGCTGAAGCCGTTGACGAATTTTTCCAGTTCTTCCATGACATACTTTCATTTCCTCAACGTCTGGCAAGAACGACTTGCCAGACGTTCTAACTAGCAAGGCATCGGTGCGTTCTTGCGGGCATAGCACCACCAGGTAATGGCGATGCAGCTGACATAAAAGCCGATGAAGCACCACAGGGCCGCGTCGGGGCTGCCCGTCAGCGAAATCGAGGTGCCATAGCTTTTCGGGATGAAGAAGGCGCCATACGCGGCCACGGCCGAGGTGAAACCCAGGACGGCAGCGCCTTCCTTGTTGGCGTCGACGATGGCTTGCTCCTGCTCCGCCTTGCCCTTGCCGGCGGCCGCGCGCTGGTGTTCCGTCAAGAAGATCACGGGGATCATGCGGAAGGTCGACGCATTGCCGATACCGGTGCCGGCGAACAGCAGCATGAACATCCAGAAGAAACCGGTGAAGCTTCCACCCACGCCGGCTTGCGGCATGAAGTACAGCACGCCCAGCACGGCGCCGATCATCAGCAGGAACGACCATAACGTGACGCGGGCGCCGCCCAATTTATCGGAAATCACGCCACCGGCCACGCGCGCCAGCGCACCGACCAGAGGGCCGAGGAAGGCGTAATCGAGCGGGTTCACGTCGGGGAACTGGATCTTGATCAGCAGCGGAAAGGCGGCCGAATAACCGATGAAGGAGCCGAAGGTACCCGTGTACAGCCAGCACATAAGCCAGTTGTGCTTGCGCTTGAAGATCACGGCCTGTTCGGAAAACGAGGCCTTCGCCGACGCCAGGTCATTCATGCCGAACCAGGCCAGCAAGGTACTCAAGGCGATGAACGGCACCCAGATGAAGCCCGCGTTTTGCAGCCACATGTCCTTGCTCACGCCATTCTTGACCCAGGTGAGCGAATCGCCGCCCCAGGCACCGAAGACGGCGAAGGTGATCACCAGCGGCACGACGAACTGCACCACCGACACGCCAAGGTTGCCCAGGCCCGCATTCATGCCCAGCGCGAAGCCCTTGCTCGCCTTCGGGTAGAAAAAGCTGATGTTGGCCATCGACGAGGCGAAATTGCCGCCGCCGAAGCCGCACAGCAGGGCCAGGATCAGCATGGTCGGATAGCCCGTGTTCACATCCTGCACGGCCAGGCCGATGCCGATGGCGGGAATCAGCAGGGACCCGGTGGAAATGGCCGTCCAGCGGCGCCCGCCGAAGATCGGCACCATGAACGAATAAAAGATGCGCAAGGTGGCGCCGGACAGGCCCGGCAAGGCCGTCAGCCAGAACAGCTGGTTGTTACTGTAGGTGAAGCCGATGTTGGGCAGGTTGACCACCACCACGCTCCACACCATCCACACGGCGAACGCCAGCAGCAGCGCGGGAATCGAGATCCACAGATTGCGCGCGGCCGTGGCCTTGCCCGTGTTTTGCCAGAAGCTCGGGGTTTCCGGCTCCCAGGTGTTAATCATATAGCGGCTCATGCTTTTGCTCCTGCAGGTTGAGGGATAGGTGCCGCGCGCAGCGGCTTGAACGAGAAATACATCCAGACGAGGGAAACGCAGACGGTGCCGTACAAGAGCATGAAGGAGCTCGAACGCACGCCGGTGAAGTCCACCAGGGCGCCGAACATCACGGGCAGGATGAAGCCGCCCAAGCCGCCGGCCAGACCGACCACGCCCGAGACGGCGCCGATATTATCGGAAAAATCATCGCCGATGAACTTGAAGACGGATGCCTTGCCCACGGCCATGGCGATGCCGACGATGAACAGCAGCACGGTGAACCACAGCGGCGACAGGCCGATATGGAAGGCCAGCGGACCCGTGACGGTTTCCACCACCATCTGCGTTTGCGGATACGACAGCAGGAAGAAGCACACCCAGCACACCCACATCACGGCCCAGGTGACTTTCGCCGCACCGTATTTGTCGGAGATCCAGCCGCCAAACGCGCGCAGCACGCCACCCGGCAGCGAGAAGCAGGCGGCCAGCAGCGCCGCGTGCTTCAGGTCGAAGCCGTATTCGGCCACGTAGTACTTCGTCATCCACAGCGCCAGCGCCACGTAGCCGCCGAACACCACCGAGTAGTACTGGCAGTAGCGCCACACGCGGGGATCCTTCAGCACCTTCATCTGCGCCGAAAAACTTTCGCCCGACGGCGCCAGATGCGATTTGTCCGAGTACGAAAACAACCAGAAGATGATGGCAGTGGCCAGCATGGCCACCGCATACACCTTGGGCAGCATTTGCCAGCCGAAAGCGGCGACGATGCCGGGCGCGACGAACTTGGTCAGCGCGGAACCGGAGTTACCAGCGCCGAAGATGCCCATCGCCAGGCCGCGGCGCTCCTTTTCATACCAGCGCGCCACGTAGGGCGTACCGACGGAAAACGAACCGCCCGCCAGGCCCACGAACATGCCCAGCACGAGGAAATGCCAGTAGGCAGTGGCGTAGGAGATCAGGTAGATCGGCACCACGCTGGCCAGCATCAGCCAGAAGAAGACGCGGCGTCCGCCGTATTTGTCCGTCCAGATGCCCAGGGGCACGCGCACGAGGGAACCCGTCAGCACGGGCATGGCGGCCAGCAGGCCGAATTGTGTTTCAGTCAATCCCAGGCTGGTCTTGATGGGAATGCCCAGTACGGCAAACATCATCCAGACTGCAAAGCAGATGGTAAATGCGAAGGTACTGCTGACCAACACGGAAAACTGCTTGCGCCGCATGCCGGGTTCGACTGCCTTGTTACTACTGTTGTTCTTAGTGCCATCTAGGGTAGCCACGATGTTTCTCCATGAATGCACTGGCCGTCTGGCCAGCCGTCCCGACCAGCTTACGTGACAGAGGGGAAAGGCACTATCGGCCACAGGGTGATTCTGGAAAGGCAATCTGGATAGCCGTATCGGCAAAAGTGACTAGATGGCGCGGCGTGGACCTAGCCTGGATGGCGGGTGTTTTACAAGCGGAGGGATTTTTGGCACACTCGGCGCCTGGAGAAAAAGGAGCGGCATGCAGAACAGGCACGAAACAGACCCCATCATCACCCGCGTGGCCCAGGCTGGCGATGTGGCAGCCATGCTGGCCTGCGATGCGTACGCGCAGGCGCACGCCAGCCGGGGCGATGCCGTACGCGCCGCCGTCTGCCAGGGACACTGTCTGGTGGCCATCCGGGCTGGCCAGGTGGCCGGCTATGCCCTCCTGCACGGCGACTTCTTTGGCTACGGCTTCGTCTCGCTGGTGGTGGTCGCCCCCGGGCAGCAGCGGCGCGGCGTGGGCTTGCGCCTGCTGGCTGCCGCCGAAGCCGCGTGCCAGACAGCCAAGCTGTTCACCTCGACGAACGAGAGCAACCTGGCCGCGCAACGGCTGTTCGCCAGCGCCGGCTTCGTGCGCAGCGGCCAGATCGAGCATCTCGACGAGAACGATCCTGAACTCGTGTTTGTCAAATTCCTGCGCTAGGGCCGCCTTATCCCGACGGCGTATGGCGCGGCGGGCCAAAGGCGGCTATGCTGGCGCCATCGTCAATCAACGCCCACCACCACATCACGCATGGATTATCTGAGCCTCAAGCATTTCCACATGGGTTGCGCCGCCGCCAGCGGCTTTCTTTTCCTGCTCCGCGGCGCGTGGATGCTGCGCGCCTCGCCCGCCTTGCAGCAGCGCTGGGTAAAAATCCTGCCGCACCTGGTCGATACGGCCTTGCTGGCCAGCGCCATCGCGCTGGCCGTGTGGAGCGGCCAGTCGCCGGGCAGCCAGCCGTGGCTGGCCGCCAAGCTGTGCGCGCTGGTGGCTTACATCGTGCTGGGCACCATCGCGCTAAAACGCGGCAAGACGCCAGTTGTGCGCGGCGCCGCCTTCGCGCTCGCCGCGCTGGTATTCGCCTACATCATCGCCGTGGCCGTGACCAAACAGGCCTGGCCACTCTGATATATCAGAAGAGGTAGCGCAGCGTGACGCTGGCGTTGCGCGGCGCACCCCAGTAACCCTGGTTGTACATGCCAAGCTGGCTGTAGTAACGCTTGTCGAACAGGTTGTTGACGTTCGCCTGCAGGGACAACTGGCGCGACAGCGCGTACTTCGCCATCAGGCTGGCCACGGCGTAACCACCCTGCTCCACGCGCTCCGTGCCCTTTGGCCCGGTGGCGTCGCGGTAGGCGCCGCTCTGCCAGTTCACGCCGCCGCCCACCGACAAGGCGCGCCAGTCGCCGGGCATCTGCCAAGTGGAAAACACGCGCGCCAGCGTCTGCGGCACATAGCTGTTCAGGCGCGCGCCGGTATTGTCCTTGGCCGCCGCATGCGACACGCTGGCCGACACATTCCAGCCCTTGGCCAGTTCACCCGACAGATCGAGCTCCACGCCCTTGCTGGTGGTGCCGGCAGCCGCGTAATACGCCTGCGTCAGCGAATTGCCGACAAAATGGCCCGTATCTTCCTGCGCCAGGCCATCTTGCGCGATGCGGAACACGGCCAGCGCCGCGTTCAATCGGCCGCCGAAATACTCGCCCTTCACGCCCGCTTCCACATTCTTGCCCTGCACGGGATCGAGGTAGCGGCCGAGCCGGTCCTGATAGCCCTGCGGCTTGAAGATTTTGCTGTAGCTGGTGTACAGCGCATGCTGCGCGTCGATATCCCACACCAGGCCCGCATACGGCGTGACGGCATGCTTGGCATAGGCGTAACTGCCGCCCCAGTCGTCGACGTGGTCCGCCTTGTAGCGGCTGTAGCGCGCGCCGACGATCAGTTTCAAGGGATCTGCCAGCGAAAAGCGCGCCGTGCCGTAGATGCCGCGCTGCTGCACCGTGTCGAGCAGCTGCCAGCGCGAGAAATTCGCGTCGTTCCAGTCCGGCTCCGGCGTCACGCCCTGCCATTGATGGAAATTGCCATAGTCGACGCTGCCACCCGAGATGCCCGGGTTGCTGGAGAACTGGTTGCTGCCGGAGACGCCGAACGCCAGGTCGTGCGTGCGCCCCAGCAGCTGCACCGGCCCCTGCACATAGGCGTCGACGCTGTCCTGGCGCCGCGTGCCCGAGTAAAACCCGGCGTAGCCCGTCACGCCCTGGCCCGTGGCCTTGTCCGGCCAGGTATTGGCGAAAAGCTCGGCCGCCGAATAATTGCCCCAGCCGTGATTCAGCATGGCCGTCAGGTTCCAGCCCTTGCCCAGGTCCTGCTCCAGGCGCAGAAAAGCCGTCTGGCTGGTGCTGAACCAGCGGCTCCAGGTGGTTGCCGTGGTGGCGGAACGGGGCAAGGTGGCCCTTTCGCCATCCGCATACCACAGCGGCAAGCCGCCATACATGCCGCCGCGCGGGCGATTATCCTGGTACTCATAGCCGGCAATCAGCACGCTGCCGGGCGCCAGGTCCGCTTCCACGGTGGCATACGCCATGGCCTTCTTGGCGTGATACAGGCTCACATACGATTCGCTGTCCTGGTAGCTGGCCACGACACGCCCGCGCACCTTGCCATCCGTGGTGAGCGGCGTGGAGACGTCCGCGCTGGCGCGCGCATTGTGCCAGGAACCCAGGCTCAGGGCTGCATTCCCGGCCATCTGCCGGGATGACGCGCGCTTGCGCACCAGGTTGATGGTGGCCGACGGCTCGCCCGCGCCCGTCAGCAGGCCCGTGGCGCCGCGCACGATCTCGACCCTGTCGTAGGCCGTCATGTCCAGGGTGCTGTCGCCCACGCTGAACGCATTGTCGACCGTGGTGGGAATGCCGTCGTACTGATAGCTGGCGATGGAAAAGCCGCGCGCGAAAAACGAGGTGCGGTCGCTGTCGTAGCGGTTGATGGCCACGCCGGCCGCGTTTTGCAGCACCTCTTCCACCGTTTGCAGGTTCTGGTCATCCATCTGCTGGCGCGTGACCACGCTGACGGCTTGCGGCGTCTCGCGCACGGACAGGCCCAGGCGCGTGGCCGAGCGCATGGTCTGCGTCGTATAGGAACCGCTGCCTTCCGTCGCGCCGTTCGCATCAAAGCTGGCGCTGACCTTCATCTCGGGCATGGTCTGGCCGCCATCGGCCGCCGCCACGTCGAGCACATAACCGCCGTTCGCCTGCGGCACGGCGCGCAAGCCCGAGCCGGCGACGATGGCGCCCAGCGCTTGCGGCACGCTGTAGCTGCCCGCCAGGCCGGCGCTGCGCTTGCCCGCCACGGCGGCGGCCTGGTAGGAAATCATGGTGCCCGTCTCCTGGCCGAAGCGCACCAGCACCTGTTCCAGGGTGCCGGCGGGTATCGCCAGCTCGACGCGCGCCGCATTGGCTGCCTGAGCGAGGGGTGCGGCGGCCGAGGCGCCGCCGGCGGCGAGCAGCCACAGGGCCTGGCTGACGGCCAGCGCCGCCACGCTGCGGCGGCATGTGCTGGAAATGGAAGTGGCGTAAATAGGTGTTGTGCTGGGCATGCGGACTGTTTTCCTGAAAGTGAATGAAGGGTTCACTCGCTATGTCACGCGAAAATCGAAAACCCCTCACTTTTTCGGAAAATAATCATGGATGCTTCCGATGCGGCACCACGCTCACCCAGAAGCGCGTGCTCTGGCGCACCTCGACGGGCAAGGTGCGCGTCAGCATGTCGAGCACTTGCGTCGTGTCGGCCGGCGGATAGATGCCCGACACGCGCAGGTGGGCGATGGCCGGATCGCAGGCCAGGCGCCCTTGGCGATAGCGGGCCAGCTCGCCGATAAAATCGGCCAGCGGCATGTCGTGCGCCACCAGCATGCCGGCCGTCCACGCATCCGCACCGGCAGGCAAGGTTTGCACGCTACCGACCTGCGCCGCCGTGAAGCTGGCTTGCTGGCCGGCCTGCAGCCTGCGCGCGGCGGCGGGCGCCTGTTCCGGCAGAATATCGACGGCGCCCGCGAACACGCCCAGGTGCGTGCGTCCCCGTTCCGCGCGCACGGCAAAACGCGTGCCCACGGGCTGCAAGCGGCCTTGCGCCGTGCGCACGAAAAAGGGACGGCCAGCCGCATCGCGCGCCGTACTGACCATGATCTCGCCTTTTAACAAGGTCACCAGGCGCTGGCCCGCATCGTAGCGCACGTCGATGCTGGACGCCGTGTTGAGCGCGATGCGCGTGCCGTCTGCCAGCACGAGGTGGCGCAGCTCGCCCGTGCCGGTGCGGTAATCGGCCAGCCAGAAGGCCGCCTGTTCATCGCCGCCCGCCAGCCAGGCGCCGCCGCCCACGGCCAGCAGCGCCAGCAGCTTGAGCGACTGCCGGCGCGCCGCGTTGGCCTGCGCATGCGCGGGCTTGCGCGCCAGGGTGCCGTGCGCCAGCGGCGCCGGCAAGGCACGCATGCGCGCCATGCAGCCTTCCACGTGCTGCCAGGCTTGCTCATTTTCCGGGTCGCTGCCGCGCCAGGCGCGCCAGGCTTGCTCCACTTCAGGCGTGGCGTCGCCGGCCTGCAGGCGCACCAGCCACTCGACAGCCTGCAAGCTGGCCGCTTCCGGCGTCAGAGCGCCCATCACGGTGCCGACGGCGAAAAGAAGCACTGGTGCATGGCTTTGACCAGGTGGCGCTGCACGGTGGCCAGCGAGATGTTCAGTTCCAGCGCGATGGCCGCCTGCGGCATGCCGTCGAGCTGCGACAGCAGAAAAGCGCGGCGCACGGCGGGCGCCAGGCCATCGAGGCGGCGGTCGATGTCGAACAGGGCTTCAAGCAGGATCGCCTGCGCCTCGGGATCGGGCGCGCACTGCGCGGGCAGGTTGGCCAGGGTTTCCAGGTAGGCCGCTTCCAGGTCGCGACGGCGGTACAGATTGCCCAGCACGCCCTTGGCCACGGTGGTGAGGAAGGCGCGCGGCTCGCGGGCGGCGATGACCTCGTCACGGTTCAGCAGGCGCATGAAGGTGTCGTGCGCCACGTCGGCCGCGTCAAACGCGTTGCCCAGCTTGTGCCGCAGCCAGCCTTGCAGCCAGCGGTGGTGATCGTGGTACAGGCTGCCCACCTCCTGGTGAACGCCGGGTTGGGCTGCCGACACGTCGCATGCTCCCTGGGTCGCAAATAATAATGATTCGCATTCTAACTGGCCCGGCACGTCTGGCGCAACTGCCGATAGTCCCGATCCGGGCGGTAAACCGCATTCGCCATCCCGAAGCGGGTAGCAGCGTCCGCCCTGCCCCGCTACGCTGGCCTTCCCGCTCAATCAAGGAAGGCCGCCATGGCGCCGCAGCAGTTCCACACTTTCCCTCCCGTCTCCACGCCAGTCGCCGCGCACGCCAGCCTGCTGTGGATGACGGCCCTGCTCTACCTGGTGCAGGGCATACCGATCGGCCTGGCCTTCCAGGCCTATCCCGTGCTGCTGCGCCAGGGCGGCGCGCCGCTGGAGCTGATCGCGCTGGTGCCGCTGGCCAGCCTGCCCTGGGCCTTCAAGTTCTTCTGGTCGCCGCTGGTGGAAAACCGCTGGTCGGCGGCCATGGGCCGGCGCCGCAGCTGGATCGTGCCCATGCAGCTGCTGCTGGCCTTGTGCCTGGCCGCGATGGCCTTCCAGCGCTTCGATGCGGCGCATGCGCCGGCCTTGCTGTGGCTGATCGCGGCCGCCTCGCTGGCCAGCGCCACGCAGGACATCGCCACCGATGGCCTGGCAGCCGACGTGCTGCACGGCAGCGGCATCGCGCACATCAATGTACTGCAGGTGGGCGGTTTCATGCTGGGCATGCTGGTGGGCGGCCCTGCCGTGCTGCTGGGCGTCGAACTGCTGGGACAAACGGCCAGCATGCTGGCCCTGGCTGCCATCGTCGTGCTGTGCGGCATACCCGTGTGGCGCTGGCGCGAAAGTGCGGCGACCACCGTTACCCGGCAGCGGGCCAGCTTACGGGGCTTTTTCCGCCGGCCGCTGGCGTTGCGCCTGATGGTCGCCGGCATGCTGGCCACCCTGACCGGATCGGTACTGTTCGGCCTGGCCAAGCTGGTGCTGATCGACGCTGGCTGGAGCGCCGCCAGCGTGGCAGGCCTGTCCGGCGCGGGCAATTCCGTGATGGTGCTGGCCGGCTGCGCGCTGGCCGCCCTGCTGCTCAAATGGATGGCGCGCTGGCATGCGCTGCTGTGCGGCCTGGCCATCCTCGCCTGCGCCAGCGTCCTGTGGCTGCGCATCAGCAGCGACCCCGCCGGTGCGGGCACGCCCCTGGTGTGGCTGGCCACCATCCTGATCGGCCTGGGCATCGGCGTGACCAGCGTCTGCCTGTACACCTTGCTGATGCGCTACGCGCAGCTGGGCCGGCAGGCGGCCACCGATTTTTCCATTTTCCAGAGCACGCAAACGCTGGGCGAAATCGTCATCGCTTCCGCCGCCACTGCGCTGGCCGCCCGCGCCGGCTACAGCGCAGGCATGCTGGTGGGCGTGGCCAGCGCGCTGCTGGCCATCGCCGTGCTGCTGTGGGTACGCCGCGACGCGGCCCACCTGGACGACAAACATGACTGAAGCATCGCCATCGCAGCTGCTGCGTCGTTTGCTGCGCGGCCAGTACCGGCGTCTGGCGCTGGCCATCGTGCTGGCCGTGGCGGCAGCCAGCGCCGAACTGTGGCCCTACTGGCTGTTGGGCACGGCGGCGGGCGTCGCCGTCACGTCGCCCGGCGCCAGCTCCGAACTGTTCCGGCTGGCCGGCTGGCTGGCGCTGGCCCTGCTGTTCAAGTATCTGCTGTACAGCGCCGCGTACTACTGCAGCCATGTCAGCGCCTTCCAGGTGCTGCTCGATACGCGGCGCCAGCTGGTCCGCCAGCTGGCGGGCGCGCCCTTGCGCTGGCTGAACCAGGCGGGCAGCGGCGAACTGAAACGGCTGGTGCTGCAGGACGTGGACCGGCTGGAGCAATTCATCGCCCACCACACGGTGGAACTGGCGGCGGCCCTGGCCAGTCCCGTGCTGGTGGCCGGCCTGCTGCTGGCCATCGACTGGCGCCTGGCGCTGGCCGCTCTGGCCACCGTGCCCTTTGCACTGCTGCTGCAAGCGATGATGATGCGGGGTTTCGGCGTACACATGGCGCAGTACGGCACGGCCCTCGACGAACTGCACGGCGCCACCATCGAATATGTGCGCAGCATGCCCGTGATGAAAGCGTACCGCCAGGATGCCACCTCGTTCCAGCGCATGCGCGACAGCCTGCACGCCTACCAGGCGCTGATGAGCCGCATCACGCGCCAGACGGTGCCCGCCTGGTCCGTCTTCATGGTACTGCTGAGCGCGAACATCGCCACCCTGCTGCCGGCGGGCCTGTGGCTGTACCAGGCGGCGCATGTCACCCTGCCGCAACTGGTGCTGGCTCTCGTGCTGGGTTCCGGCATGTTGAAACCGCTGTTCAAGGTCATCAAGCTGTCGACGGAACTGTGCGAAGTGCAGGCCAGCCTGCAGCGCATGGCCAGCTTGCCCGCACCGGTGCCCGCGGCGCAGCAAGCGCCAGCCTGCCTGCCGGACCTGCCTGACGTGCGCTTCGAGCACGTCTTCTTCGCGTATGCCAACGCGCCCGTGCTGCACGACGTGAGCCTGCACCTGCCGGCCGGCAGCCTGACGGCGCTGGTGGGGCCATCGGGCGCCGGCAAGAGCACCGTGGCCGCTCTGCTGGCGGGCCTGCTGCAAGCCGATGCGGGCCGCATCCGCATTGGCGGCGTGGCGCTGGACGCGCTCGACGAGGGCGCCCGCACGGCGCTGATCGCCCTGGCCACGCAGGATGCCTTCCTGTTTCGCGGCAGCCTGCTCGACAACCTGCGCCTGGGCCGGCCCGACGCCAGCGACGCGCAGGTGCGCCAGGCGCTGCGCGTGGCGCAGGCAGACGGCTGCATCGACGCCCTGCCGGCCGGCTGGCACACGCACGTCGAGGAACGGGGCGTACGCCTGTCCGGCGGCGAGCGCCAGCGCATCGCCATCGCGCGCGCCCTGCTGGCCGACACGCCCATCTTGCTGCTCGATGAAGCGACGGCCTTTGCCGACAACCGCACGGAGCGGCGCTTTTACCAGGCCTTGCGCGCGGCCTATCCGCACAAGACGGTGCTGGTGATCGCGCATCGGCTGAGCTCCATCGCCGGCGCCGCGCAAATTCTCGTCATGGACCAGGGCCGCCTGGTCGCGCGCGGCGCACACGCCGACCTGCTGCCGCGCTGCCCCCTGTACCACGACTTGTGGCAACGCCAGTTCGACAGCGAACAGTGGCACATCACGGAAAAGAAAACCCATGCAGACCATTGAACTGATGCGCCGCGTGATGCGGCGCAGCCACCGCGCAACGGCACGCATGCTGGCCGGCCTGGCCCTGCGCGTGGCCGAACGGGCCTGCGCGATCGCGCCCTTCTTCCTCGCCTGGTGGTGGCTGGACGACCTGCTGAGGACAGGCCAATTGCGCTCGCTGCCCCTGCTTTGCCTGCTGCTGGCCTGCCTGCTGGCCGGGCAGATGCTGTTTTCCTGGCTGGGCCAGCTGTACTGCTTCCTGGGCAGCTATGAGCTGATGGGCGGCTACCGCGAGCACGCGATTGCCCACCTGGGACGCTTGCCGCTGGCCGCCGTGCAGGGCAAGCGCAGCGGCCAGCTGGCATCGCTGCTGACGGACGACGTCAAGCGCGTGGAAGATATTTTCACGCACCTGAGCGGGGAGCTGGTGGCCGCCTGCGCCGTGCCGCTGCTGTACTTCGCCATCCTGCTGGCGGTGGACTGGCGCCTCGCTTGCATCCTGGTGCTCACCTTGCCGCTGGCCCTGTGGCTGCTCAGCCTGGGCCGGCGCCGCTTCGCCGCCGCCGGGCGCCACAAGCAGGAACTGCTGCAGGAGACGGCCGGCATGCTGGTGGAATTTGCGGCCGGCCTGCGCACCCTGCGTCTGTATGGCCGCGCGTCGCACTGGGTGGAAAAACTCGACCGCCGCTTTGCCGCCTTGCGCAGCGCCAGCTTTGGCGTGGAAGCCTGGGGCGCAGGGCCCATCCAGGCCTACCGCCTGGTCCTGGAACTGGGTCTGGTGCTGCTCCTGCTGCTGGCGGGCGTGCTGGCGCGACACGGTGAACTGGCCGGGCCGGCATGGCTGCTGTTCGCGCTGGTGGCCTATAAACTGCTCGACCCGCTGCACGATATCGCCGCCCACCTGCAGGAACTGCGTTTCATGGCCCTGAGCGAAGCACGCATCGAAGCCATGCTGGCCGAACCGGCACTGCCGCAAGGAGACGCCGCCGCGCAGCCGCACGGCCATGCGCTGCGCTTCGAGCAGGTGGGCTTGCAGTACGCGGGCAGCGAGACCTGGGCCCTGCGCGATATCAGTTTCGACGCGCCGCCGGGCAGCGTCACGGCCATCGTCGGGCCTTCGGGTGCAGGCAAGAGCAGCCTGCTGCATCTGCTGGCCCGCTTCGACGATCCGCAGCAAGGCGCCATCCTGCTGGGCGGCGTGGACTTGCGTGCGCTGGGCAGCGCACGCCTGTACGCCCAGTTGAGCTTTGTCTTCCAGGAGGTGCAGCTGTTCGACGGCACGGTGCTGGACAATGTGCGCATCGGCCGCCCCGGCGCCAGCGACGAGGAAGTGATGGCCGCCTGCCGCGAAGCCCACTGCGATGCGTTCGTGCGCAAGCTGCCGCACGGCTACGCCAGCCGCATCGGCGAAAATGGCCAGCGCCTGTCCGGCGGCGAACGCCAGCGCCTGTCGATCGCGCGCGCCCTGCTGAAGGACGCCCCGCTGCTGCTGCTCGACGAAGCGACGGCCAGCGTCGACCCGCAGGCGCAACGTGAAATCGAACGGGCGCTGGGCCGGCTGGCGCAAGGCCGCACCGTGATCATGGTCGCCCATCGCCTGCGCAGCGTGCGGCACGCGCAGCAGATCCTCGTGCTCGACGGCGGCCGCATCGTGGAACGCGGCACGCACGCCACGCTGCTGGAAGAACAAGGGCTGTATGCAACCCTGTGGCGGGCGCAGGACCTAGACTAGCCTGGCGCGCCGCGCCTCGCTGGGCAGCACGCCATGCTGCTTGCGGAAGGCGGCGCTGAAATGGCTCATGTTGCTGTAGCCGAGCATGACGGCCGTGTCGCTGACGCCGTGCCGGTCCAGCAGCGCCTTGGCGCGGCCCATGCGTTCGCGCTGGAACAGCGCGTAGATACTGAGGCCAAACATGGCCTTGAAACCGCGCTTCAGTTTCAGCTGGTTCAAGCCCACTTCGCGCGACAGCTGCTCGATGGTGGGCGGCGCGCTCAGGTCGGCCAGCAGGCGCTCGTGCGCGGCCAGCAGCAGTTTTTGCTCGCGGCGCGGCGGCTGGCCCGCGCTATCGTCCTCCCCCTGCAGCGATTGCAAATGCCACGCCAGGAATTCCAGGGTAGCCGCGTGCACCAGCAGGCCTGGCGGCTGTTCGCACGTCAGCAACTGCTCCAGCCGCAAGGCCGCTTCGCGGGCGCGCGCATGGCCCGCCTGCTGATGCAGGAAGCAGGCGCTTTGCAGGCGCGGGACTATGCGTTCATAGTCGGCGCCCGCCAGCGCGCACAGGAGCTGGGGGCGGATGCGCAGCTCGATGTTGGCATAGCCGGCCGGGTAGAAATTGAGCAGGAAGCGCTCGCCGGGCGCGCAGCTGGCGACCAGGCTGTTGGCCTGCAGACTGCGCGTCTCGCCACCACCCTGCACCACTTCCGTCGTGCCGCGCAGCTGGCAGCTGAAATGCAGGTGGTCGCTGTCATTGAGCGCCGCCATCTGGAACGCCTGCTGCGGCTGGAGCGAGACGAGCGAGACGGCCAGTCCCGGCTGCATGTCGACCGTGCGCACCAGGGTACCCGGCGGCGTGACGGCGCTGGCCGGTGGCGCATCAAAGAATTCGGACGATTTCAGCTCGTACATCACACTCCCGGTCGGCTAGCCATGCGATCTTGCATCAGCCCATTTTAATGATAATGATTCCTATTTACAATAAGAATCATGCAGCCCTGCAAAACAGTCCCGCCTGGGATGGTGGCGGACCGGATCGGGGCAGCGCGCGCACCGGCGCCTCGCTACGATGGCTGCATCATCCACACACGCCAAGAAAGCCGCCATGTCCGCAACCCTGCCCCGCAAACTGACCCTGTGCCTGCTGCTGTCCTCCCCCGCCTTCGCCCTGGCGCAAACGGCCGATTCCCCTGCGCCAGCCGATGCCGGCCTGCCGTCCGTGCTGGTCAGCGCCAGCAAGGCGGGCCGCACGGTGATGGAAACGCCCGCCAGCGTCAGCGTCGTCCAAGGCGACACCATCGAACAGGCCCACCTGGAAACCCTGGGCGACGTGGCGCAGCAGCTGCCCAACATCTACCTGACCAATTTCACGCGCAGCACGCCGTCGCTGACCATCCGCGGCCTGGGCTTTTCCGACGATGAATCGGACAGCACCAGCACCAGCGTGCTGCTCGACGGCGTTCCCATGTACAGCCTGGTACTGGGCCAGCTGTTCGATCTGCAGCAGCTGGAAGTGCTGCGCGGACCGCAAAGCACCCTGTATGGCCAGAGCAGCATGGGCGGCGTGGTGGCGCTGCGTTCGCGCGACCCGGGCCAGGTACTGGGCGGCAGCGCGCAGGTGGACTACGGTACGGGCAGTCGCCGCCGCGCCAGCCTGGCCATGGACGTACCCCTCGGTGAAAAAACGGCCGTGCGCATCGTCGCCGGGGGCGAAAGGGCCGACGGCTTCATCGACAATACGCGCCTGCAGCGCAGCGATACGGGCGGCTGGGATAGCGCGTTCGCCCGCATCAAGCTGCTGCACCGCGACGACATGGGCGGCACGTGGCGATTCGGCCTGCACCATGCCAATCTGCGCGGCGGCAACGACTACTTCGCCGACGCGTCGCTGGCGCGCGAACACCGGTCGACGGCCAGCGATGCCGGCGTGAACAACGTCAAGTACACGCTGCTGTCGGGCGAATACGAGCGCGCCCTGGCGCATGGCGCGCGGCTGGCCGTGACCATGGGCGCCAACCGGACCGAGTGGAATTACTGGCTGCCCCGCTCGACCTTCCAGGCCCGCAGCGGCTACGACATGAAGAATGAACAGGCCAGCCTGGAAGCGCGCCTGTCCGGCGCGACTGGCGCATTCGACTGGCTGGCAGGCGCCTATGGCTCGCACATCACACGCGACTCGCCGTACCTGTTCGACTCCAGCCCCTATTATCTGAGCGCCACCACGGCCGGCGTGAAAGGTGGCACCGTGGCCGCCTTCGGCGAACTGGGTTGGCGGGTGGCGCCCGCCTGGCGCGTCGCCGGTGCGCTGCGCCTGGAACACGATATGCGCAAGCTGGACTGGAGCAGCCGCCAGGCGGGCCTGTTCGACAGCAATGGCGACGGCATGCCCGATGCGCCGTTCGACGCCACCACCGTCCGCAACGGCAACAAGGTCAGCGATACGGTAGCCCTGCCGCGCCTGACCGTGGAATACCGGCCCGACGCGGCGCAATTCGGCTGGCTGACCGTGGCGCGCGGCTACAAGGCTTCCGGCTTCAACCTGTATGCGACGGCGCCCGACGCGGCCAGCACGGCGTACCGTCCCGAATATGGCACGCATGGTGAAATCGGCTACCGCCTGCACGGCGCGCAGCGGGCCTGGGACCTGGCCGCCACCGTGTTCTACACGCGGCTGCGCGACCAGCAAGTAACGGTGACGGATACGAATGGCCAGAGCCGCATCGACAATGCGGGCCGCTCGCACAGCCAGGGTCTGGAATTGACGGGCACCGTGCGCCCCCTGCCTACGCTGGAACTGACGGCGTTCGCCGGCATCGTGCACGCCGAATACGATGACTACATCAAGGGCGGCGTCGATTTCACCGGCAAGCAGTTCGCCAATACGCCGCGCCACAGCGTGGGCATGGGCTTGCACTGGCAACCCACGCCGCAGTGGGATACGGGCCTGAACGCCACGCGCCAGGGTGTATCGAATCTGTACCCGGCCAGCAGTACCGTCAACCCCGCCTACACCCTGGTCAACGCCCACCTGACGTACCGCGTGCAACGATGGATCTTCGGCCTGTATGGCAAGAACCTGGGCGACGCGCAGTACTACACGCGGGCGCTGGCCAACAACCTCGTCGTGGCCAGCCAGCCGCGCACCTGGGGCGTGCGCGCGGGTCTGGACTTCTAAGCCCGCCCCGGCGCCGCAAGCGGCTTTACTGCATCGGCAAGGCCGCTACATCGACGGCTGGTGCCTGCCCCGTCGCGGGCCGCGTGAAGTTCTGGCTGGTTTTCACGTAGTCGGCAAAGAAGCCTCCGTTACGCAGGTAGAACTTGCCGTTTTCCAGGCCGCCCGCGTAATCCATGCGCTGCGCATTGGTGGCCGTGGCGTCGCCCGTGAACCTCCCTGCCGTCACTTCGGACCAGGCGCCTGAAACGTTCCTCGCCCACTGGTTGCCGAACTGGACGCGGCGTTCCGTGTAGCCCAGGGTATCGATGAAGTTCTCGAGGAAGGAATGCACGCCCGTCAGATACGTGGAAATCGCCGGCCGCTTCCACGTGGCAATGTAGCGCCACTTGCCCGTCTCGGGCGCGTAGAACCAGGCCGAGTAATCGCTGCCGCCCTTGCCGTCCGGCCGCGCGCGCGTGATGAAGCGGTACGTGGTGCCGGCCGCCCAGTTGTACGACAAATAGGTCTGGCCGCCCGTGCCTTCGCCGCCGAACGCGTTGTCGACCACGCCGGCGCCCTTGCTGACCAGGGTGGTCTTCGCGCCATTGTCGGCGTCCCAGACGGAAAACAATATCCAGCGCTCGCTGGGCGACTTCACCTGGATGCCCATGTAGCCCTGGCCAAAGCCGTTGGCCATGAAGTAGGAGCCGATGGCGTCCTGGCCCTTGGGGATCGTCATCTCGTTATAAAAATACTCGGTATTGGCCGGCACCGTGTAACCCATGTGCACTGACGGGCCGCGCCGCGACCAGTAGTAATTGGCCGGGTCGTTAGCGTAATTAAGCGCCGCGTTCGCAGTCACCTTCAGCGCGGCGACGTCGCCAAACGTGGCCTTTGCACGCGTCAACCCCTGCATGTCCACCTTCACATAACCGGCCGCCGGCACATTGACCGTGCCGACGGCATAGGTCTTGCGGGCCTTGCCGGCCAGCTTGACGTCGAACGGCGCGCCATTGATCTTCACGCGGATGGTGCTGTTGCCGCCATCGGCCAGGCTGGCATCGAGCGCCACCTGGACGGGGCCCGCCCCGGCCACGCGGAAATACGTGCTGGCGACGGCATCGGGATTGCTCCAGCCGGCCAGGCCATGCTCGCCGATGACGGCGCCCTTGTCTCCGCTGGTGATGAAGGCATTGCCGGCCAGTTCCACGGTGGCGGGCGTGACCGCTGCGGCCACGCCCGTAGCCAGCAAGGCGGTGCCGCCCATGTCTGGGGTAGTGGTGGCAGTGGCGCCGCCGCAGGCTGCCAGCAGCAATGGCATGGCGGGAAGAACTGCGCAGAGTAATGAACTTCTGTGTTTCATCAACGTCTCCTGGTAGTACGGCGTGCAACAGGCGCAAGAAGTCCTGCGGCGTGCGCCGCGGTTGAAAAACGGATCGGGACAGAAAAAACCCGCTACGGCGGCAAGCGCGGTAGCGGGCGAATGGGGCTTAGTACTTGCCGTCGAGGGCGAAGATAGGCTTGCGCGATTTCCACTGCCCGCCCGTGAAGTCCGGGAAGTCCAGGGTCTGGAAGTTGGCGGCGATCGATTGCTCGGACAGGGGCGTGATGGCGCTCCACGTTACGGCATCGTAGATATCGATCGGCATCGGCGCATTGGCCTTCAGGGCTTCGACAAAGGCGTGGATGACGAAGAAGTCCATGCCGCCGTGGCCCGCGCCTTCCGCTTGCGCGGCATACTTGCGCCAGACCGGGTGCTCATACTTGTCCTGGTAAGCCTTGAAGTCGTCCCACTGGTGCGGCTTGCTGACGCCCTCGATATGGATGGCATTGTTCAAGTCCATCCACAGGCCATCCGTGCCTTGCACGCGGAAGCCCAGCGAATACGGGCGCGGCAGGCTCGTATCGTGCTGCAGGATGATGGTTTCGCCGTTTTCGCACGCCAGGGTGGTGGTGACCACGTCGCCCAGCTTGAATTTCACCTTGGCGTTCGCATGCTGCGCGCCGCCCGGCTGCTTGACGATGTAGTCGTGCAAGCCGCGCGCCTTGGTGGCGAAGGCGTTGATGCGCGTAAAACGGTTGCCGCGGTTGATGTTGGTGTACATGGCGCACGGGCCGATGCCGTGGCTCGGATACAGTTCGCCATTGCGCTCGACCGAGTGCTGCGTGCGCCAATGGGCTTCCGACCAGCCTTTTTCGCCAAATTCCACGCCGCCGCCATATGGCTTGGCCGGATTGCCGCTGTTGAATTTAACGGCGCGCAAATCGTGCTGGTAGCCGCCCTGCAGGTGCAGCAGTTCGCCGAACAGCCCCGCGCGCACCATCTGCAGCGCAGCCATCACGTCTCGGCGGTAGCACACGTTTTCCAGCAACATATACGGCGTACCCGTTTTCAGCTGGGTGTTCAGGACATCCCAGTGGTCTTGCAGGGTGATGCCGGCCACCACTTCGCAGCCGACGGCGATCTTCGCCTGCATGGCGGCGATCGCCATGGGCGCATGGAATTCCCACGGCGTGGCGATGATCACGCCATCGAGGCCGCCCGCGTCCAGCATGCGCTTGTAGGCTTTCTGGTCGCGGTCTTCGCCATACGTGCGCGGACGGGGCTTGCCCGCCTTTTCCACCTGGCCCAGCGCGTGTTTCAGCATGATCGGCTCGATATCGCACAGGGCGACCACTTCCACGTCGTCGCGGCGCACCAGTTCAGCCAGAAGCACCTGGCCGCGCATGCCCGTGCCGATTACGCCCAGGCGCACCTTGTCGCGGCCGGCCACGCGGGCGGCGTTCGCGGCGCCGGGCAGCAGTGCGCTGCCGGCCATGGCGCCACCGGCCAGCGCGGCGCTGGCGGAGAGGAAATTGCGTCGATTGATTTGTGTTGTCATTGGTCTCTACTCGCTTCCATTGGTAATGTTCGTCGCCGGCTAGCCATACAGCGGGCCGGCTGCAGTTTAATAGGTGTATTCAGCCGTGAAGCGCACCGAACGCGGCGCCGTGCGTCCATCGACCTGCAGGTAATTGCGGGAGATGGCGCCATGGTCTTCGCGCGTTTCGGTGTAGCGGGTCACGGTCTGGCTGTTGAACACATTGAAGACGTCCACTTTCAGACTCAGGCCCTTGACGGCGCTGGGAGTATAGGCCACATTCATGTCCAGCTGGGCTTGCCACGGCAGGCGGCCCTGGCTGCCGCGCGGCGCCGGCTTGCCATTGCAATAGAAGTAGGAATCGTCGTAATCTTTCTCGAACCTCAGGTTATCGGGCAGCGCCCCGATGCAGTTGCGCGGTGCGCCCGAGGTCAGCGACAGGTTGGCGCCCACCATCACGTCCGGGATGACCTGCATGAAACCGTAGGCCTTGAAGGCGTGGCGGTGGTCGCCCGGCAGGTAGCCATACGCGTTGTACATCAGTTCCTTGTGGTCGTCGCTGACCGTCAGGCCCACGTCGCCGCCGCCGATGCTGTCCGTCTGACCTTCCATATTGCCCTTCAGGCCGGACAAGGTGTAGGTCAGCTTGCCGTACCAGCCATTCGTGTACGGGTGCTCGATGAACATGTTCAAGGCGCGGTAGGTGCGCGATGGCAGCGGGTTGCCCCATTCCGCCGCCGAAATATCCACGCGGCGCAGGCCCTTGCCATCGTCAAAGTCCACCATCAGGCTGTTGTCGCGGCCAGGGTTGATGATGGCGCACTGGAAGCCGCTCCATTTGCCCGTGTCGACGCCGTTGCGCGTGGCCCAGGCTTGCAGCGGACGCTCGTCGCAGGTGTCGTCGTTGGTGTCGTTCAGCTTGCGGTACAGGAAGCTGGCGCCCACCACCAGCTTCTTGCTCAGGGCGCGTTCGAAGCCCAGCGAGAATTCATCCTGCGACAGCGGCTTCAGGCCCACGGCCGTCACCTCGCGCGCATCGCGGCTCTGGCCATACGCGTTGTTGGCCGAATACGGCTTGCTGATGGCGTGCAGGCCCGTCGGCGCGCCAGTGACGGGATCGACGCCTGTGTAGGTGAACATCTCGCTGGTGGCCAGGAAGGGGCTGGCCATGTTGCTCGACAAATTCGATGGCACCGGCAAGTGGTAACGGCCGCCGTTGGCGAAGAATTTCAGGGTGCCGTCGCCCAGATAATCCCAGGTGGCGCCCACGCGGGGGGCGATCATGTTGCGCTGCGAAATGAAGGCCACGCCATCGGTGCTGTAGTTGGTGAACTGTTCGCGGCGCAGGCCCAGATCCAGCAGCACCCGTTCCGTGACCTGGTAGTGATCCTGGATGTACTGCGCCGATTGCACGCTGGTAGGACGGGCCAGGTTGGCGTTCAGGTCCTTGCTGACATAATAGCCATCCTTGCCGTAGCCGCCGCCCTGGGCCGGCGTTTCAAAGGCGCCGTTGATCGGCAGATTCGGATCTGTCGCCCGCAGGTAGTTCCAGCGATAGCCGCCGGCCAGGCTCAGGCCCACTTTCGATTCCACGTCGATGCGGTCGATGCCGCCGCGCAGCGAATGCTTGCCCAGTTTGTATTCCAGGTCCAGGCGCTTGGCCTTCTGGCGATCCTCCGAGGAAGGGTCGGTCAAGGTGCCCGTGACCGATTGCGGGTTCATGTAGACCAGGCCTGGGACTTGCGTCGATTGGATGGACTTGGTTTGCGCCAGGCTGGGGTCATAGCCTTCGGGAGTGCGGCGGTGGCTGGTGCGCGATTGCCCCATCATCGCCGTCACCGTCAGGTTGTCCGTCAGGTAGCCCGTGTACTTGAAGATGTCGACATTCGCACCCGGTGCAGCCGATGAGCCGCAGCAGTTGATGGTGGTCTCGCTCCCGCCGCCAGGCACGTTGTTGCGTTTCAAGGTGGCATAATCGAAACCATAGCTCTGGCTGTCCGTAGTGGTGCGGTCATACAGCTTGGTATATTCAAAATGATGGTCGTCCGTCAGGTTGTAGTCCAGCTTGGCCATCATGCGGTCAACCTTGCTCTTGCTCTCGCGCCAGCCGTTCGGCAGCACCTTGTCCGAGTCATCGCGCGCACCGGCGACGGCGCCGCCGTCCGTGCGCGTCTGTTCCAGCGCCACGAAGGCGAACAGCTTGTTCTTGATCAGCGGTCCGCTGCCGTACAAGCCGACCACCTTGCTGGTGCTGCCGTTATCGCGGTTCCAGTACTTCAAGGTGCCATCCGTGTCCGGATTGGCGCCCGTGTTCGGGTAATACCGGTTTTCCGTCGTGCCCTTCAGCGAGCGGGGGATGATGGAGACCTTGCCGCCGAATTCGACCTTGTTGCCGCCGCTCTTGGTGGTAATGTTGATCACACCGCCCGTCGAGCGGCCGAATTCCGAGCCGTAGCCGCCCGACAGCACCTGCAGGTTGGAGATCGCGCCAAACGGCAGCTCCGACGCGCCCACCTGGGTCAGGAGGTTGGTGATGGGGAAGCCGTTGACGTAGAACGCGTTTTCGGACTGGCCCGAGCCGCCGATCGATGGTGCATTGCCATACACGCTGTTGGTGCCGCGCGCCACGCCCGGCGTCAGCTGCACGATGGAGGCGACATCGTTGCCGACCGGCAGCGCTTTCAATTCCTTGGCGGTGAAAATCACGCCATTGTTGGTGTTCGACACGTCGATCGGATTGCGCGACGCCTTCACCACGACGGTCTGCTCCTGGCCCACGGGGCCAGCCGCGCTGGACGGGCCGAAGTTCGCTTCCGCACCGGCGCCGATCAGGGCTTCGACTTCCTGCGACGCTTCCACCGAACCGGCGCGCAGCACGCGCACCGCATAGCGGCCTGGCGGCATGGAGTTGGCCACATAGCGGCCCGACGTATCCGGCGTCAGGCTGCGCTGCACGCCCGTCGCCAGGTTTTCCAGCACCACGGTGGCGCCGGCCGGCGCGCTCACTTCGCCGAAAATGGTACTCGTGGCGTTCGACTGTGCCCAGGCCTGGCCTGGCACGCCGGCCGCCAGTGCGATCACGATCGCGGCGGCGCGGCTGATGTCGCGCAATTTGAGTCGGGTGCTATGCATGATGTCTCTCCGTCTATATCGAGGGTTATGCGCGCCCTCCCCGCTCCAGGGCGGAGTCGGGGGAGCGCAATTTTTATGGTGGTCGTCGGCCGGTGCAGCCAGGCAGTTGCACCTTTCGGGAAATCAGTCCGTATCGGCTGATTTTCGTTTTCTTGGGATTACTTTAAAAAGAAAAATAAGTATCGTCAACAAAAAGAAAGTTAAAACGGTAATTTATCGCTCAATCGAGCAAATAAATGCAATTTGTCTTTCGATTTAATCTGTTGAGCGTAAAATAACTTTCGTTATCGTGGTGTGGCAGATACACGCGTCTGCAAGAAGGTGGCAAACAGAGGACGATACGTGCGGGAATCAGGGGAGGAAAACACGAAAGACGACAGGGCAAACGTCTTTCGCTTACGTTTATCTTTCGTATTGTGCATTTCGGAACATTGTCTTTTCTTTTCCATGGAAAAACCCCGGGCCGCCACAGGCAGGCTGGCGGGCCGGGGCAGTGTCACGCCTTAAAAGAACTTGTAGCTGGCCGACAGGGCAAACTGGCGGCCGAACAGATCCTGGCTATGGTTGTAGCCTTCCCAGCCGTTCGGGTCGTAGTACGGCTGCTTGTTGAACGCGTTTTTCACGTTCAGGCCCACGTCCAGGTGCTTGATCGGCTTCCAGCTGAACGCCAGGTTCACCGTGGTGTACGACGGCGCTCCCTTGCACTGGCCGGCCGGCAGCGCCACGGAGGCGGCGGTGCAGTTTTCCGGCGTGTTGTCCTTGTCCCAGGGGCCATACGCCCAGCGCGTCTTGCCCGAGTAGTTGATGAAGACGCTGCTGACGAAGTTGCGGTAGCTCCAGTCGGCGTTGACGGTGGCGCGGTAGCGCGGCGAATCGTAGTAGCCGACGGTGTTGCCCTTGATGTCGCTGCCGTCTTCGCTGTCGTGGGTGTCGTGCTTGCGGATGGTGGCCGCAATGCCCGTGCTCAGCTTGCCCATGTCTCCCAGCGAAAAGCGCGTGCGCGCATCGATGTCGACGCCGTCCATCAGGGTGCGGCCACGGTTCGAATACGAGTTGATCAAGCCGCCCAGGTTGCCCACCGAGTAGCCGGGCACGCCGCCCGCGCACACGCCCGCGTTGGCGGGATTGGCGCACATGGCCGCCACCGCCGCCACGTTGCCACGGTCCGCATCGGTCAGGTCATTGCGGATGGCGCTGGGCGTACCGGCCAGGGTCGGGCCGTATTTGTCCACCAGTTCCGTAAACAGCTCGTTGAAGTCCTGGCGCACGATTTCGTCGCGGCGGTTGATGAACCAGTAATCGATGGAGATGCTCACGTCCTTGGCCGGCTGCAGCACCAGGCCGACGGTGGAAATCTTGGCCTTCTCCGGACGCAGGTTCTGGTTCGGCGGCGTCAGGCCGCCCACCGTCGTGGAGCAATTCGAATTGAGCAAGCTCTTGCCCAGATCCGCATCCGTCGCCACCTTGGACTTCATCAGCGCGCGCGCCATGGCATTCGTTTCATCGCAGCGCACAGTGTCGCGGATGCCGCCCACCTGCGCAAAGACGCCGCCCGTGCCCGATTCGGCCAGATTGGGCGCGCGGAAGCCTTCGGAATACGTCCCACGCAGCATCAGGTCGGGCCGCGCGCGCCAGATCACGCCCAGCTTGGGCGCCAGGTTGGCGGCGAAGTGCGGATATTTGTCCAGGCGCGCGGCCGCATTCACTTCCAGGGTGTCGCTGAGCGGCACCACCACCTCGCCAAACACGGCGGCGATGGTGCGCCGGCCGTCGAACCAGGAACCGCCCTGCTGCGTGATCAGGCCATTGGCCGCATCCGTGTTGCCGGGCGTGAGAAAACTCTCGCGCATGACGTTGGTGCCCACGGCGGCGCGCACTTCGCGCTCGCCCAGCTTGAACAAGGTGCCTTCCAGCTTCGCATCCCAGGTCATCAGCTTGGTCCAGGATTCGATGGCGAAGGTGGGATAGGCGGCGCGCAGCAGCGCCGCATTGGCCTCGCTGATTTCGCCGAACTTGTAGGCGGGATTGTCCGAAATGAACGTGCGGCCGCTGACGGGGTCTTTCGTGAACGGGCCGAATGCCTGTTCAAAACCCTTGATGTTGATGTTCGCCGTCTGGAACAGCGTGGAATGGCTGCCCGCCACGCTGAGCGCCGTTTCAAAATCCCAGCCGCCGCCGATGCTGCCGCGCAGGCCGACGAGCGCGCGGTAGTTTTCATCGACGTTCTTCTGGCCGAAGTGGCCCGTCGCATCCTGCAGCAGGTAGTTCAAGCCGGCCGCACCGCCCATCTTGGCCACCATGTCGGCATCGAGCTTGCCTTTCAGGTAGACGTTGTTGGGACTCAGGAAAGGCGTGGCGAAGGTGTTCAGGGTATTGCCCGTGTTACGGGCGAACCAGTTGTTCGTGCTGCCGCTGTTGAAGCTGGACGGACCGTTTTCGCCGCGCATCTTGATGTGGGTGAAGGCGCCTTCCGCGAACGCTTCCAGGTCGCCGCCCAGTTTCAGCCGGCCACTCAGATACGCCGTGGCCCGCTCCGAGGTAGGCCCCGTGTCGAGCTGGTTGGGCAGCGCATTCCACACGCAGCGCGTGCCCGACGCTTCCGTGATGCTGGTGTTGCAGCCAGGCGCGGCGCGCTGGGTGCGGGCATTGTTGTTGGCCTTGTCGAAGACAAAGAAGGTCCCCGGGTTCATCGTGCCCGGTTCGCTGCCGACGCCCACGCGCATGTTCGGAATGAAGTTGGGATTATTCGCATAAAAATACGCGGGACGCTTCTGCCAAGTGTCGGCCAGCGCGATACGGTCGCGCTGGTAGACGTTCACGGAACCGTAGATGTTGTAGCCGTCGCTGGCCAGGTCGCCCAGGCCATACAGCACGCTGGCCTGGCGCTCGCCATAGGATTTCACGCTGGGCGAAAACTCGCCATTGGCGCGCGCTTCCAGCCCCTGATACGACTTCTTGGTGATCACGTTGATGACGCCGGCCACGGCATCGGAACCATACACGGCCGACGCGCCGTCCGTCAAAATTTCCATGCGCTCGATGGCGGCGGCGGGAATGGCGTCGATATTGACGAACATGGTCTGGAAGCCGGCCGGCGCGCCATAGAACGACAGGCGGCGGCCATTCAACAGCACCAGGGTGCCCTGCGCGCCGAGGCCGCGCAGGTTCGCCTGCGAACCGCCATCCGAGCCCGTGAACATCGAGCGGAAATCCTGCTGCGCCGGACGGGCGGCGGGCAGGTTATCGAGCACTTGCAGCAAGGTGAGCGCGCCCATGTTTTCGATCTGCTTGGCGTTGATCACCTGTACAGGCGACGCCGTTTCCGCGTTGATGCGCTTCAGGCTGGACCCCGTCACTTCGACGCGCGTCAGTTTCTCTTCCTCCGCTGCCAGCGCCGTTGACGCCAATCCTACCGCCACCATGGCGGCCATCAGTTTTTTCAAGTGCATTCCCATCTCCCTTTTTATCAGTGATTTGTTTTCGTCAGGTTGCAAGAGCCCCTCCCCGGTCCGAAGAGGGGCTCGTTTTTGGTGAAATGATGAAGTGAAGTTGCTTAGCGCGGCTTGACTGTCGCGCCTTCCGTGCCGGTCAACACGGCGTTGGCCCAGTTGCCGCAGACCCGGGCCGGGTGGGCGCCGCGCGCGCCCAGGGTGCGCAAACTGAGCTGGCTCAGGCCGCGCACGTCGATTTCGGGTTTGACCACCCCGGGAGCCGTGACCAGGCCGCTGTCATACAGCAGCCGCTCACCGCTCCAGACCTGGAATTGCAAGCCGCCCGCGCTGCGGCAGCTATCGTCCACGCCCAGGTCGGCGCGCAGCAGATTCCAGTTGCCCGCCAGTTGCAAGTCGATGCGGCTGGCGGGGCCCACGCCGAGGCCCTTGCGGAACCACAGCCCGTTCATGCGCATTTCGGCTGCCTTGCCGGCTGGCCTGTCTTTCGCGATATGCTTCGGCAGCGCCAGGTCCGACAGATAGCGCTGCACCTCCTCGCCTTCGGCCACGCGGTGCTCGAGTACGCGGAATTCGGACAGGGTGACGGGCGCCACGTCGGTCGCCAGCGCCGCATCGAACGCGCGCGCCACCGGCCCGGCCTGCGCCGCCGTGACCATCGGGTCGGTGGACGCCGCGCCATCGTCTTCCGGATTTTGCGTGCTCATGACGCGGAAGCGCAGCAGGCGCCCGGCCGTGGCAGGGAAACTGATCGTCTGCGTGCCCTGTTCCAGTTTCAGGGTGCCGCGCGCAAGCGGCGCGCCCCACTCGCCATTGTTGTCGCCGATGTAGATTTCATAGTCGCGCACCTGGCCATGCTTCCAGTGCTGGTCGTTGCGCGGCGCCAGTTCGATGCCGTCCACCAGGCGCCGTTCCGTGAAGCCGATCACCCATTCGTGCGGACCGCTTTTCACGGACGGGCTGCGCACGGTGCGGAACCACGTCTCCGGCTTGCCGTCGAAGGCGTTTTCCAGCGGATAGCCGCTTTCCTCAAAGGGACGTCCCACCACCTGCATGGCATCGGCCGGCAAGGCGCGGCCCGGCACGGGCGCGGCCGGGAAGTCGGCGTCGACTCTCGCCACGGCCAGCGCACCGGCGACCTGCAAGGTCAAGGCCTGGCGGATATCCTGCGCCGCCACCTTCACGTGCAGGGTGCCCTGGCGGTCGGCAGCATCGAAATACCAGCCGTCCAGCGCCTTGTCGTAGGCGGCGCGGTCGCCGGACGCCGCGATCAGCCGTTCGCCGGCCCGCACAGCGGCCGGGGCCTGGCCTGCCAGCATGCGTAGCGCATAGCCGCGGCGCGCTTCCTGGCCCTGGTACTGGCCATCGACGGCGCCGATGTCGACCTGCACATCGCCGCCCGTCTGGCGCATGCGGATGACTTGCTGGCTAAAGGCGCCGCCCTGGTACTGGCGCGTGTTGCCATCGTCCTCATACAGCGTGTATTCGGAATCGCCATGCGGGTAGATATCGAGCGTGAGCTGATCCTTCGGCTTCTGGCCGTCATACAGCATTTCCGGATACATGGGCAGGATGGCGCCGGCCCGCACGAACACGGGCAGCTTGTCCAGCGTGACCTGCATGTCCAGGTCGCGCCCTTTCGCGTCCGCCGTGGCCTGGCGGCCGTCCCAGTAGTCATACCACGTGCCCTGCGGCAGGTGGATGCCCTTGCGCCAGCCGCCGCTGACGGCTTGGCTGCGGTAGACGGGCGCCACCAGCACGTCGCGCCCCAGGAGGAACTGGTATTTATAGGCTTCCGTGTAGGCGGCCGGGTCTTGCGGATAGTCCCACATCAGGCCCCGCACCAGCGGCGCGCCAGATTGCTCCGCTTCGCGCACCAGCGTATACATATACGGCGTCAAACGCATCTTGAGCTTCAAGTAGCGGCGGTTGATGTCGCGGTACGGCGCGTCGAACCACCACGGATGCTTGCGCTCGGCCGCGGCCCAGCCGGACATGCCCATCAGGACGGGCGTAAAGCTTTTCCACTGCAAGTCGCGCAGATAGGTTTCCGGGCTGCCGCCAAAGATGGCGTCCACGTCGCCGGACGCATACGCCTGGCCCGACAGGCCCGAACCGATCAGGGTCGGGATGTGCCAGCGGATGTAGTCCCAGCTGGCGCTCTGGTCGCCCGTCCACGCCACGGCGTAGCGCTGGATGCCGGCCCAGCCCATCACCGTCCACAGAAATGGCCGGCTGTCGGAGTTGTTCAGGATGCCGTCGTAGGCCGACTTGTTCGCATCCATGGCGAACTGGTAGCCCTTGCCCGTCCACGCCACGTCCAGCTTTTGCACGCGGCTGCCCGCCTGGCCCACTTCCCACGCGATCTTGTCGACGCCGTTTTCCGTCCACAGGCCCGTGCGGAAGCCATAGCCGGCCAGGCCCTTCACGGTTTCCGGCAAATTCGTGTAGCCGCAGCCATAGCCGTCGTTGGGCAGGATCCAGCCGCCCGGCATGTCGTGCTCGCGGTACTGGCGCGCCACGCTTTCGACCACGTCCGGCGTCTTGCCGGTCGGGCCATCGGTCCAGCCCTTCGGCACGGAACCGGGCTTTTTCACGTTGTCGCCATCGTTGTAGCAATCGGCGTCGCCGTATTCCAGCGCCCAGCGGGGCAGCATGCGCGCGCGGCCCGTCAAGTCAGTGTAGCGGGCGACGACGTCGCGCACGTCCTTGCCGACGAAGAAATACGCGTCATAGCGGCCTTCCGCGTGCTGCAGCGATATCTGTTCCTTGTCGCGCAAGTCGTAGTTCCCGTCGGACCAGGTATTGCGCAGCATGCCCCAGCCCCGTGAACTCATGAGAAATGGCGCCGGATTCGGCCGGTCGCCCTCTTCCCAGCCGCCCGAATACGACACGGGCACCTGCTTGCCCTTGAATTCGAAACGGCCATTCTGCTGGCCGCCGCCAAAGTATCGTTCGCCCGGCAAGCTCGATAACACCTGCACGCCCTGCTTGTCGTCGAGCGACAGCGGCTGCACTTCGCGCCACAGGGGCACCGCGTCGCCCTTGCGGAACAGGGTAAAGCGCAGCGGTTTGCGGTCGATGCGCAGGCTCAGGGCCTCGGTGCCGATCAGGATATGGCCAGGCTGTTCGTCGATCTGGTATGCCACCTGCGCGGCAGGCTGGCCCACGACGATGGGCGCGGCCTTGTCGCCGGGCCCCGTCAAGCCTCCCTTGCCGCCCGCCTGGATGCGCAGCACGTCCGCCTGCGGCAGGCTGATACGCAGCTGCACGCCCGTGTCGCTGCGCACATCCCAGCCCAGCACATCGCCCTTGGCCACGTCGGCCGGGTGCACGGCGGACAGCGACTGCAGATTGCCGATAGGCGCGGCCTGCAAGCCGGGTGCCGCCAGGGTGGCAAGAGCGGCGAGGACACAGGAGGCAAGGAAGCGGCGGGGAAGCGGGAGAGGTTTCATCGGCTGGCTTTCAGAAGTAATTCAATGAAATTACTTTAAGAAGAAAAATAAATATCGTCAACCAAAAGAAAGTTTTGACGCCAATTTATTAATAAAATACCTAAAATCAGCTCATTTATCTTACGTTTTACTAAAAAATCACGATACATACTTTCGTTATCGTCGCATTTCAGCGACAGCCCGCGCCGTCACACGCTTTCACGCTGCACTGCAGCACGCTCCGACACCGTTAAAACGACACTATTTCGCAAGTGGATTAAAAATTTACTTTCGTTTTACTTTCGTATTTGACTTTTCGAAATTTAGTATTTATGCTTTCTCCAACAAACACTTTACTGACACTCCATGACTACCCTTCTTCAGCGTGACATTCAAACCTGGCGCGACATCGGCGGCCTGCACACGGCCGAGGAAATCGCCCACCAGCCAGCCATCTGGCGCGCGCTGTCCGGCATTTTGCGCAACGAGCAAGTCAGCCTGGCCGCCTTCCTCGGCGATGCGCTGTCCAATCCGCAGCAACGCGTCATCCTGACGGGCGCCGGCAGCTCGGCCTATGTGGGCGAAATCGTCGTCGATACCCTGAACGCGGCCTGGCCTGCGCAGATCCGCGCCATCGCCACCACAACTTTGCTGACGCATCACGAGCTGTACCTGGAAGCGGATGCGCCCACCCTGCTCGTCTCGTTTGCCCGCAGCGGCGACAGCCCGGAAAGCCTGGCGGCCGTGGAACTGCTGCGCCAGGTCGTGCCCGGCGCGCGTTTCCTGAACATCACCTGCAACGCCGACGGCAAGCTGGCGCGCCAGGGCGCCAACGACGGCAACACCTATAACCTGCTGATGCCGGAAGGCAGCTGCGACCGCGGCTTCGCCATGACCAGCAGCTTTAGCAGCATGCTGCTGGCGGCCCTGTCGGTGCTTGGCAAGGACACGGATTTGCAGCGTCTGGACACCCTGGCGCAACTGGGCGAGCAAGCCTTGCGCGACTGGTCGGTTCCCGTGGCGCAGCTGGGATCAACACCCGTGCAGCGCGTCGTCTACCTGGGCAGCGGCCCGCTGGAAGCGCTGGCCAAGGAAGCGGCCCTGAAAATCCTGGAATTGACGGGCGGCCGCGTGATGGCGATGGCGAATACGCCGCTAGGTTTCCGCCACGGCCCGAAATCGGCCGTCACCACGGAGTCGCTGGTGATCCTGCTGCGCAGCAGCAAGCCGCTGGCGCGCCAGTACGAAGACGATTTATTGAAGGAACTGCAGCGCGACAGCGTGGCGCAGCGCTGCCTGACGGTGGGCATCGGCGGCGACTTATCTGCCAACTTAGCGGCCGATGCGCCGGCCTGGCCAGACGCCTGGCTGGCCCCTCTGTGGCTGCTGATGGCGCAGCAATATGCGCTGCACCAGTCCGCGCTGCTGCAACTGCGCCCCGACAATCCATTCGCCGGCGGCATTGTCAACCGTGTCGTGCAGGGCGTCACCATCTATGGCCATGACCAATTCTAATCGCACCGCCGGCTACCACGGCATCGACATCGGCGGCAGCAAGATGGAGCTGGTCGCCTTCCGTGACGACGATGGCGTGCTGACGGAAGCGTTCCGCGAACGGGTGGCCACGCCGGGCGACAATTTTGCCGCCTTCGTGCAAGCCATCGTCGACCTGGTGGCGCGCGGCGACGCCGCCCTGGGCACGACGGCGCCCGTCGGCATCGGCTTGCCCGGAGTGATCGACAGCGCCAGCGGACGCCAGCTCAGTTCCAACGTGCCGGCCCTGAACGGCCGCCTGGTGGCGCAAACCCTGCAGCAAGCCTTGCAGCGCCCTGTCGCCATCGGCAACGATTGCCAGTGCTTCGCCCTGTCGGAAGCGCAGGGCGGCGCGGCCGACAATGCCGCCAGCATGTTCGGCGCCATCCTCGGTACGGGCGCCGGCGGCGGCTATTGCGTGGGCGGCCAGCTGCTGCGCGGCTTTAACGGCGTGGCCGGGGAATGGGGCCACTGGAGCCTGCCCGCCACCCTGCTGGCGCAGCACGGCCTGGCCGAATACCCCTGCCCGTGCGGCAAGGCGGGCTGCCTGGAACGCTATGTCTCCGGCCCCGCCATGCGCAAGCTCCACGCGCATTTCGGCGGCGACGGCGCCGAACCGCTGGCCATCGTGGCGCGCGCCAACATGGGCGACGCCGTGGCCCAGCGCACAGTCGCCGTGCACCTCGATGTGCTGGGCCACGCGCTGGCCGGCCTGGTGCTGGCCTACGACCCGCACGTCATCGTGCTCGGCGGCGGCTTGTCCAAGCTGCCGCACCTGTACGACAAGCTGCCGGCCGCCGTCAAGCGCCACCTGTTCCCCGGCGTGCACGTGCCGCCTATCCTGCCGCCCCGCTTTGGCGACGCCGGCGGCGCGCGCGGCGCGGCCCTTTTGATACGACAACATACAAAGGCCTAAACATGATGAAGCAAGCGGAAAACCCGACTTTTACCCTGTCGCCCATCCAGCAAGTGATCAAGGCGCACCGCCGCGGCGAGCGCGTGGGGCTGTACGCCGTCTGCTGCAGCCACCCGAGCGTACTGCGCGCCGCCATGCGCGTGGCCAGCGAGTACGACACCGTGCTGCTGGTCGAGGCGACGTCGAACCAGGTCGACCAGTTCGGCGGCTACACGGGCATGACGCCGGCCGTTTTCCGCGACACCATGCTGGCACTGGCCCGCGAACAGGGCTTCCCCGCCAGCCGCCTGGTGCTGGGCGGCGACCATCTGGGTCCGAACGCCTGGCAGCACCTCGATGCGGCCACCGCCATGGACCATGCCGAAACCCTGATCGCCGCGTATGCGTCGGCCGGTTTCCACAAGATCCACCTCGATTGCAGCATGCGCTGCGTGGATGACCCCTTGCAGCTCGACGATGAAACCGTGGCCGCCCGTTCCGCGCGCCTGTGCATCGTCGCCGAGGAAGCGGCGGCGGCCGCCGGCTTCGCGCCGCCCGTCTATGTGATCGGCACGGAAGTGCCGATTCCCGGCGGCGAAGCGTCGCTGGCGCAGGCCGGCGCCGTCACCAGCCCGCAAGCGGCGCGCCGCACGCTGGACGTGCACCGCCGCGCATTCCTCGACAACGGCCTGCATGGCGCCTGGCGCCGCGTCATCGCCATGGTGGTGCAGCCGGGCGTCGATTTCGACCAGAGCAGCATCCAGCACTACGATGCGGATGCCGCCGCCGAGCTGTCGGCCTTCGTTGCCGAGCAGCCTGGCCTCGTGTTCGAAGCCCATTCCACCGACTACCAGCGCGAAACGGCGCTGCACGCCATGGTGCGCGACCATTTCGCCATCCTGAAAGTGGGCCCGGCCGCCACCTTCGCCCTGCGCGAGGCGCTGTTCGCCCTGTGCCAGATCGAGGAAGAACTGCTGCCGGCGCACGCCACCTCGCAGTTGATGCAAGTGCTCGACGACGTGATGGTGGCCAAGCCGAAGAACTGGATCAAGCATTACCTGGGCACGCCGGAAGAACAGCGATTGATGCGCCGCTACGGCTTGAGCGACCGTTGCCGCTATTACTGGGGCGAGCCGGAAGTGGCGGCCGCCGTCGGCAAGCTGCTGGCCAACCTGGACGGCGTGGCCATTCCGCTGCCGCTGCTGAGCCAGCATTTGCCGGAACAGTACCTGGCCGTGGTGCAGGGCAGCCTGCAAGCGCAGGCGCCAGCCTTGATCGAGCACAAGATCGGCAGCTTGCTGGCGCAATATGCGCGCGCCTGCAACCGCAATGCGGCAGTCCCCGTCATTGCCGAAGCGGCAATCTGTTAAGCTCGGTATTTTCATTTTTTACTGAGCCCGCCACCATGCGAAATACCAGCCAACGCCGTGAATCCATCCTCCAAATGCTTGCCCAGCAGGGCTCGGTGCAGGTGACCGATCTGGTGGAAAAGCTCGGCGTGTCCGCGGTCACCATCCGCAGCGACTTGAATGCGCTGGAAGCACAAGGCATGGCCACGCGCAGCCACGGCGGCGCGACCCTGACGCGCACGCCGCCGCCCGAGCACACGATACGCCAGAAGGACGCCATCAACCACGAGCAGAAGGAGCGCATCGGCGCCTACGCGGCGCGGCTGGTGGAACCGGGCGACAACATCATCATCGACTCGGGCACCACCACCATCTCGCTGGCGCGCCATCTGCGCGATGCGACGGGCGTGACGGTGGCGACGAATGGCCTGAACATCGCATGGGAACTGGCCGACGCGCCCGGCGTGGATCTGATCCTCACGGGCGGCCTGCTGCGCAAGCAGTCGCTGTCGATCCAGGGCAGCCAGGCCGAAACCTGCCTGCAGGCGTACAGCTTCGACAAGCTGTTCCTGGGCGTGGACGGCTTCGACCTGCAGTTTGGCGTGACTACCCACCACGAAGCGGAAGCAAGCCTGAACCACAAGATGGTGGAACGGGCAAAGAAAATCATCGTCCTCACGGACGCCTCGAAGTTCGGCCGCGTCAGCCTGCACCGCATCGTGCAGCTGGACCGCGTCGATACCGTCATCACCGATGCCAGCATCAGCCAGGAGTACCGCGAAGGGCTGCAAAAGCTGGGCATCGAACTTTTTATAGCGGAATAACACATGCTGAGCGGCAGAATCCTTACCCCATCTGGCTGGATCACGGGCACCATCACCTTTGACCAGCGCATCGTCCAGATACAAGAAGACCCTGCCGCCGACAGCGCGCTGACCATCCTGCCCGGCTTCATCGACCTGCACGTGCACGGCGCGGCCGGCGTCGACATCATGGAAGGCGACAACGCGGGCGCCACCGTGGCGCAGGTACACGCGCGCCATGGCACCACGGCCCTGCTGGGCACCACCCTGACGGCCAAGGAGCCGTCGATCCTGCGCGCCCTGCAAGGCCTGGCCAGCGTCATCGCCGAGCGCCCCGCCAACGGCGCGCGCATGCTGGGCGTGCACCTGGAAGGCCCGTTCCTGAATCTGCACCGCCTGGGCGCGCAGCCGCCCGACGTGGTGCAGGCCAGCCTGGCGCTGGTGCAGCGCTTCCACGCCATCGCCCCCATCAAGGTGCTAACCATGGCGCCGGAAATCCCCGGCCACCTGGAACTGATCCCGCAACTGGCGGCGATGGGCATCCGCGTGCAGATCGGCCACAGCGCCGGCACGTATGACGAAGGCGTGGCGGCGCTCAACGCCGGCGTCTCCGGCTTTACCCACCTGTACAACGGCATGACGGGCATGACGCATTACGACCCCGGCATGGTGGGCGCGGCGCTGGCGCATGCCGAGTACGCAGAAATCATCCCCGACCTGCAGCACGTGGCCAAGGGCGCCCTGCGCGCGGCCCTGCGCGCCATCCCCCGCCTGTACGGCGTGACGGACGCCACCTCGGCCACCGGCATGCCGGACGGCGAATACGGCCTGGGCACGCAGCGCGTCTATAAATGCCTGGGCTGCGTGCGCCTGGCCACGGGCTCGCTGGCCGGCAGCGTGCTGACCATGGACCAGGCCCTGCGCAACTTCGTCGACCTGGGCCTGGACCTGGCCGACGCCTCGAACCGCTTGTCGCTGTACCCGGCCGACTACCTGGGCGAATCCGAACGGGGCCGCCTGGCGCCCGGCGCCTGGGCCGATATCGTCGTCCTCGATTCCACATTACAGCCAGTGTCCGTCTTCGTCGAAGGCGCGGCCATCGATCTTTCCACCCGCTAGATTCAGTCTCTAGACCCAGCCCCCAACCTCAACCCCGTCCCGGAGTTTTCATGCACGACACGTCACACAAGGCCCCCGTGTGGGCCATGCGCTACCTGCTATTTATTGCCGGCATGGGGGGATTGCTGTACGGCATAGACATCGGCATCATCGCCGGCGCCCTGCCCTACCTGGAATCGACGGCCTCGGTGGCGTGGAAACTGACGGCCCAGCAGCTGAGCTTTATCGTTGCCGCCGTGCTGTTGGGCTCCGTCCTCTCCTCGCTGTTCGCCGGCGCCCTGGCCGACCTGCTTGGCCGGCGCTGGGTGATGTTCCTGGCCGGCGCCCTGTTCAGCGCCAGCATCCCGCTGATCGCGCTGGCCGACGGCTACATGCCGCTGCTGCTGGGCCGTCTGCTGCAAGGCATCAGCGGCGGCTTGATCGGCGTCGTCGTGCCCCTGTACCTGGCCGAATGCCTGCCCGCGCAGCAGCGCGGACGGGGCGCCGCCCTGTTCCAGCTGCTGCTGACCATCGGCCTGGTGGCAGCAGCCCTGATTGGCCTGCTGCAGGCGCAGACGGTGGAAACGGCCACGCAGGCGGCGCAAGCGCTGCCGGAAGCGGGCCGCATCGCCGCCATTTTTACCGCCAAGGACCACGCCTGGCGCAGCATCTTCTGGGTCTGCCTGACGCCGGGCCTCGTATTTACCATCGGCGCCCTGCTGCTGGCCGAATCGCCGCGCTGGCTGGCGCAACGGGGCCGCATCGAGCAGGCGCGCCAGTCGCTGCTGCGCACGCGCCTGCCCGCCGACGCCGACATCGAACTGCGCGAGATGCAGGATACGCCGGAAAATACGGCCAAGGCCGGCGGCAAGGCCAGGGATCCACTGCTGAGCCGCCGCTACGTGCTGCCCTTCCTGCTCGCTTGCCTGATCCTCGCCTGCACCCAGGCGACGGGCATCAATTCCATCCTCGCCTACGTCGTCAATATCTTGAACCAGGCAGGCCTGTCCGGCGCCTCGGCCAACATGGCGGACGTGTTGTTGAAGGTGCTGAACGCCGTGATGACGGTGGTGGCCGTGCTGCTGGTCGACCGCAAGGGCCGCAAATTCCTGCTGATGCTGGGCACGGGCGGCATCGTCGTCTCGCTGCTGGCGGCCGGCCTGCTGTTCCGCGGCGCCGAAGCGCACCTGGCCGACGTGCGTCCCGCCATCGCCACGCAGGTGCAAGCGGACAGCCTGGCCTTGCACCTCGATGCGGCCACCTTGGCGGCCCTGGGCGCGGCAACCGACGGCACGCCGCAGCAGCTGACCATCGCCTACGCCTACGGCCCGTTCACCAATGTGAAAAGCCTGCGCAGCGACGATCCCGTGCTGCGCCAGGTGACGATCGCCCGCGCCGACGCCGTGCAGGCCGACAGCGTGATCGGCGTGTTCTTCCGCAAGCTGCACCTGAACCCGTTCGCCGACCCGGCCGCCGGGCGCGAGGCGCCGCTGCGCATCGAGAAGGCCAGCCTGGGCCCCGTGCCTTCGTCCACGCACGGCTGGCTGGTGGCGATCGCCATCTGCGTGTTCGTTTCCAGCTTTGCCGTCGGACCGGGCGTGTGCGTGTGGCTGGCCCTGTCCGAGCTGATGCCGACCCGCATCCGCTCGAACGGCATGAGCATCGCCCTGCTGGTCAACCAGTTCGTCTCGACGGTGATCGCCGCCATCTTCCTGCCGACCGTGGGCTTGCACGGTTATTCGACGCTGTTCTTCTTCGGCGCCGGCTGCACCGTGCTGTACTTCCTGGCGGCGGCCTTCCTGCTGCCGGAGACCAAAGGCAAGACACTGGAAGAGATCGAGGCGCACTTTTCAAAGTAAGCCAAAGTAACCATTTGTAGCAGTCTCCTTTTCAGCCCCGGCCGTTTCCGGGGCTGTTTTTTTGCCCGCAAGACAAGCTTCCGGGCTGGCGCGCACGCCAAAGTACGGTTTTCCTTCTGGAATCTTGGGCGCCTGGGCTAGAATCTGGCTGCGTCGTGCTACTCACGAGGCGGCAATGGCGCCATGACAAAAACCACCAGGAGACACAGTGAGCTTATTTAGAACCAAGAATTTGGATGACATGATTGCCCACAGCAAGAAGCCAGGAGGTCTGGCCAAGGTGCTGGGGCCCTTCGACCTTGTCCTCATGGGCATCGGCGCCATCGTCGGCACGGGCATTTTCGTGCTCACCGGCACGGGCGCGCTGACGGCCGGCCCCGCCCTGTCGCTGTCGTTTGTCGTGGCGGCCGTCGCCTGCTGCTTCGCCGCCTTGTGCTACGCGGAATTTGCCTCCACCGTGCCGGTGGCCGGCTCCATCTACACCTACAGCTATGCGACTTTGGGCGAGTTGGCCGCCTGGATGATAGGCTGGGACTTGCTGCTCGAATACGGCCTGGCCGCCGCCGCCGTCTCCGTCGGCTGGTCCGGCTACTTCCAGTCGCTGCTGTCGGGCTTCGGCATCGCCCTGCCCGTCGCGCTCACCGCCGCCCCCGGCGCGCTGCCCGGCGTGACCACCTTCATCAACCTGCCCGCCCTCGTCATCATGCTGGCCCTGACGGCCATGCTGGGCTGGGGCGTGCGCGAATCGGCGCGCCTGAACAACGTCATGGTCGCCATCAAGGTAGGCGTGGTACTGCTGTTTATCATCTTCGGCGCGCGCCACGTGCAGCCGGCCAACTGGCAGCCCTACATGCCGTTCGGCTACCACGGCATGCTGAGCGCCGCCGCCCTCGTCTTCTTCGCCTTCATCGGCTTTGACGCCGTCACCTCGGCCGCCGAGGAAGTCAAGAAACCGTCGCGCGACCTGCCGATCGGCATCATCGGCTCGCTGGCCGTGTGCGCCGTGCTGTACGTGGTGGTGTCGGCCATCATGACGGGCATCGTGCCATATCAAAAATTCCTCGGCGTCGACCATCCCGTCTCGCTGGCCCTGCAGTATGCGGGCGAAAACTGGATCGCCGGCTTCGTCGACCTGGGCGCCATCCTCGGCATGACCACCGTGATCCTCGTGATGGCATTTGGCCAGACGCGCATCATCTTCGCCATGTCGCGCGACGGCTTGCTGCCCAAGCGCCTGTCCACCGTGCACCCGCGCTTCCACACGCCGTTCTTCGCCACCTGGCTGGTCGGCATCGTCTTCGGCCTGATCGCCGCCGTGATCCCGCTCAACATCCTCGCCGAGCTGATCAACATTGGCACCCTGGCCGCCTTCACCATGGTGTCGGTTGCCGTGGTGGTGCTGCGCAAGAAGCGTCCCGACCTGCCGCGCGCCTTCCGCTGCCCCGGCGTGCCGTACGTACCGGCGCTGGCCGTGATCCTGTGCGTGGGCCTGATGAGCTTCCTCAGCTGGGTCACCTGGGTGGCCTTCACCATCTGGCTGGTGATCGGCCTGGTCATCTACTTCGGCTACGCGCGTCGCCGTTCGCTGCTGCATCCGCCGCAGTAAAAAATCCCCTGCAGCGACATATCCTGTCGCTGCCCCAGTTAAGATGGCGGTCTCGCAACCACCGCAGGCCGCCATCCATGCAACGTTCCCCCGACCTCATCGCACAGCTGGACCAGAGCACGGACCAGCTCAAACGCGCGCGCCTGCGCAACATGCAGTGGCTGGCCGTCGGCTTGCTGCTGCTGGCCGCGCTGGTCTTCGCCGTGGCCCGCTCGCAGCGGGGCGGCCATCCCGCCTGGGGCTACGTGGAAGCGTTCGCCGAAGCGGCCATGGTGGGCGCGATCGCCGACTGGTTCGCCGTCGTCGCCCTGTTCCGCCACCCGCTGGGCATCCCCTTGTGGCATACGGCCATCATCCCGAACAGCAAGGCGGACATCGGCCGCAGCCTGGGCGCCTTCGTGGAAAACCATTTCATTACCGAGCAAGGCATCGCCGAACGCATCGTGCAAGCCGACCCCGCCGCGCGCCTGGGCGCCTGGCTCGGTGACGAGACGCACGCGCGGCAGCTGGGCATGGCCGGCGCCGGTGTCGCCAGGCAACTGCTGGCGATGGCCGACCACGACAAACTGGGGCGTCTGCTGCGCGAGCAGGCCAGCGGCTACCTGGGCCAATTGAATTTGTCGGACGTGGCGGCCGACTGCATCGATGCGCTGATCGCCGACGGCAAGCCGCAGGAATTGCTGGACTTCCTGCTCGACCGCAGCGCCGCCTACCTGGACGATGAGCACCACCACGCCGCCATCGGCGACTTCGTGCTAGGCGCCTTCCAGATCGAGAACGCGCTGGTGAAAAAAGCCGTGAAAGCGTATGAACCGCGGATGATCGCCTCGCTGCAGAAATTCGCCCTCGCCGTGCGCGTCGATCCGGCCCACCCGCTGCGCCAGCGCATCGCCGGCTGGATCGCCGACAGTGCGCTGCACCTGAAGGCGGACCCGCAGTGGCAAGAGACCGTGCGCCGCTACCAGCTGCAGCTGATCGCCAGCGATACGGTGCAAGCCATGCTGGGCGACGTCTGGAACCACCTCCGCGCGCGCCTGCTGGCCGACCTGCACGCCGACCAGCCCGTGCTGGCGCAAGCCATCGCCGGCCTGGCGCAGAACACGGGCACGGTGCTGGGCGCGGACCAGGCTGCGCGGGCATGGCTGAACGACGCCATCGTCGCCGGCAGCGGCGCGCTGGTGCGCCGCTACCGGGGCGAGGTGGGCGCCTTCATCGCCGCCCGCCTGGACCTGTGGAGCAAGGACGAGATGAGCGAGCGCATCGAACTGGCCATCGGGCGCGACCTGCAATTCATCCGCATCAACGGCACCGTCGTGGGCGGCCTGGCCGGTTTGCTGATTTATACGGCTACCCAGCTGTTTTAGGCCGCCGTCACCAGCGCGGCACGGCGCCGGCCGGCACCGCATGCGAGGGAAAATGCGGCAGCACTTCCTGCGCCAGTTCCTGCAGCACCTCCGCGGCCGGGCGCTGGCCATGCTGGATGCCCAGCGCCGCATGGTTGACGCCCGCTTCGCGCCATTCACCGAGCAAGTCGATCAAGCCCTTGCGTCCCGTGCGCAGCACATAGCCGCTGCGCACGGGCGTGCGCGGGTAATCGGGGTCGTCCACCAGGTCCAGCCACTCGTTGCACATGTGCGGGCGAAAGCCGCCATCGGGGATGCACCGACGCCAGGCGCGGATCTTGTCCGCCAGCCGGCGCGGCCCGTCCGGCGTATCCGTCGCTTCCGGATACGTCAGCCAGCCATCGGCGTGGCGCCCGATCCACTCCAGCGGCTGGCCCGAGGAGCTGGTGACGACGAGGGGAATGGCGCCCGCCACGGGCTTGGGCAGCAGTTCCAGGCCAGCCAGGCTGCCCAGCGGGCCGTCGATGCTGGCGGGGCCTGCCCGCAGCAGTTGGCGGAACATGTGCACGGCCTGCGCATAACGCGCGCCGCGCGTGGCGTATGGCACGCCATACGCGGGAAATTCGCTGGCCCGGTCGCCCGACGCCGTGCCCAGCACCAGGCGTCCGCCCGACAACTGGTCGATGCTGGCGGCCGCCTTGGCCAGGTCGATCGGATGGCGCAGGGTGAAAATGGCGCTGCCCGTGGCCAGGGCCAGCGACTCCGTGCGCGCCGCCAGATACGCCAGATAGGTCCACGGGTCGAACAACTGGCCCGCATCGCCGAAGCGCGGGTCGAACAGGGGAATGTCGCGCACCCAGGCGGCGGCAAAGCCTTGCCGGTCCATGGCGGCGACCAGGTCCGCCTGGCCGGCCAGCGCCTGCATGTCGCCCTGGTAAAAGCGCAGCGGCAGATAAATGCCGAGGGTGAGCGCGCCGGGCGCGAACATGCGGCGGTAGCCGGCATGGTGGGCAAACGCGTGCAAAGACGCGCCGCTGGTATCGATCGTCATATTGTTCCTTGATATAGGTCAAGCGCCCGTGGCGGGCGCGGGAAGCGTGATGCCCAGCTGCACGGCCGGGCGGGCCGCCACGCGGGCGTACCAGGCGGCCACGTGCGGCCAGTCATCGAGCTTGAAGCCGACCAGGTCGGCGATGTGCAGCCAGCCGAAGCTGGCGATGTCGGCGATGGAATAGTCGTCGCCGGCCAGGTAGGCGTGGTCCGCCAGGCGGCCGTCCATGGTGGCCAGCGCGGCGTCGCACAAGTGGCGGAAGTGCGCCGTGGCGGCGACATCCGCGCCGCCGTCGGCCAGTTCAAAGTGCACGCGCTGGCCCAGCATCGGCCCCATGCTGGCCGCGTGAAATTGCAGCCAGGTGATGGCGGCCCAGCGCTGCCGTGGCTGCGCCGGCAGCAGGCGCCCCGTCTTTTCCGCCAGGTACAGCAGGATGGCGGCCGACTCGAACACGGTGATGCCCGTGTCGTGGTCGACCAGCACGGGAATGCGCCCGTGCGGATTGAGGGCCAGGAAGGCGGGCAAGCGGTGTTCTCCCTGTTCGATACGCACATGGCGCAATCGATAGGGCAAGCCCAGTTCGGCCAGCGCGATGGTGGCCTTGAAACCGTTGGGCGAGCTGTCGGTGTACAAGTCCATCATGACGCCGCCTCCTGGCGCGCGGCCTTGCCGGGCAGGATGACGATGGCGCAGGCCAGGCCCGCCGCCACCAGGCAGGCGGAAACGAGGATGGCGCCGCTGTAGCCTTGTGCGGCCGTGCCGCCGCCGGCCAGCACGGCGATACTGACCGCCACGCCCACGGCCAGGCCGACGGCCGAGCCGACTTCCTGCGTGGTCGTCAGCATGCCGCCCGCCAGGCCATGGTCCGCTTCCGGCACGCCATCGATGCCGGCCACCGTCCAGGCGGGAAACGCCAGGCCATAGCCGATGCCGGCCAGTACGGTGCCGGGCAGGATGGAGGCGGCCCACGACGCCAGCGTGGCCAGCGACGCGCCCAGCATGGCCAGGCCGCCGATGAACAGCAGCATGCCGCCAACGATGACGGGCTTGGTGCCGCAGCGGGCGATCAATGCCGGTCCGGCCCATGCGCTGGCCAGGGTAAAGGCGACGGCCATCGGCAGCAAGCCCAGTCCCGTGCGCGTGGCGGAAAATCCCAGCACTTCCTGCATGGCCAGCGCCACGACGACAAAGGTGGGGCCGAGGGCCGTATTGGCCAGCAGGGAGACGATATTCGCGCCGCCCGTCGAGCGGCGCAGGAAGACGGCCAGCGGCATCAGCGGCGTGGCCACGCGCCCCTCCACCCAGACGAACAGCGCCAGCAGGGCCAGCGCCAGCGCGACCAGGCCAAACGTGAGCGGATGCGCCAATCCCACATGCTCGCTATTGGCAAAGGCAAACACCAGCGTCGCCGCGCCCGACGCCACCAGCAGCGCGCCCCACACGTCGAGCGAGCCGCCAGCCGCGGCGGCATCGGGCCGGCCCTGGGGCAAGGCCGGCGACAGGGCCAGCACCAGCAAGCCGACGGGCACATTGATCCACAGCACCCAGCGCCAGCCCAGCAGGTCCGTGATGAAGCCGCCCAGTATCAGTCCCGCGACAAAGCCGCTGGCCGCCACGGCCGTCCAGGCGCCGAGCGCCCGGTTGCGCTGCGCCGGCTCGGGAAACACGGCCAGCAGCAGGGAAAACGCGGCAGGCGAAAACATGGCGGCGCCGAAGCCCTGCAGCGCGCGCGTGGCCACCAGCATGGCCGGGCTGTGCGAAAAGCCGCCCAGCAGGGAGGCGGCCGTGAACAGCAACAGCCCCGCGATGAAGACGCGGCGGCGGCCAAACAGGTCGGCCGCGCGCCCGCCCAGCAGCAGGAAGCCGGCGATGGCCACGCCATACGCATTGATCACCCATTGCAGCCCGCCGGGCGTGAAGCCCAGGCTGTGCTGGATTTGCGGCAAGGGGATCATGGTGATGGAAAAATCGAGCAAGGCGACGAATTGCGTGGTGCACAGCAAAAGCAGGCAAAGCTGCCGATGTGAAAGTAACATGGAGATCCTATCGATATAGTTTTACTCGACGTCAAAAGAACGCCGAACTCCCCTATAATGCGTTTTCCAAGAGCGAAACAGAAACGATGTTTTTTCGCGCTTGACTTTAGAAAAACTATATCGATGACGCATCCTTTACCGCTCCAGGCGCTGCGCGCCTTTGTCGAAGTGGGCCAGCGCGGCAGCATCAAGGCGGCCGCCGAAGCGCTGCACGTGACGTCGGGCGCCGTCAGCCAGCAAATCCGCCTGCTGGAAGAACGGGTCGGCATGCCCCTGTTTACGCGCGAACGCCAGGGCTTGCGCCTGACCGAGGCGGGCGCCAGGGTCCACCCCGCCCTGCTGGGCGCCTTCACGCAGATCGCCGGCGCCAGCCAGGCGCTGGAAGACATGGGCGCGCGCCAGACGCTCACCGTCAGCACGGTCGCCACCTTTGCCGCCGCGTGGCTGGTGCCGCGCCTGGGCCGCTTCAACCAGCGCCATCCCCATATCGAGGTGCGCGTGGAAGCGACATCCGCGCTGGTCGACCTGCGCCGCGACCGGGTCGACGTGGCCTTGCGCCACGGCCTGGGCGACTATCCGGGCTTGCAGGTGACGCGTTTGATGGCGCCCGTGCTGGTGCCCGTCGCCAACCCGGCCCTGATGGCGGGCCAGGCGCCCATCGCCACGCCGGCCGATTGCCTGCGCTACCCGCTGCTGCACGACACGGACAGCGCCGACTGGCCCCTGTGGCTGGCCGCGCATGGCGCGCCGGACGGCAGCGAGGATGCGGCGCGGGCGCTGCGCGGCTCGGCCTTCGAAGATGATTTTCTGTTGATACGCGCGGCCGAGGCGGGCCAGGGCCTGGCCCTGGTGCCGCAGCTGTACGCGCAGGAAGAAATCGCCGCCGGGCGCCTGGTGCAAGTGCTGGACTTGCCGTGGCCCGCGCGCTTTGCCTACTACCTGGTGACGCGGCCCGACGCAGCCACGCGCCCCGCCGTGCAGGCATTCATGGCATGGATTTGCGAGGAAGCGCAGGCCACGCGCTAAGTAATCCTCAGGAAATTATTGTCAATTCATGAAGAACAAGATCGGATGCCAGGCAAGGCGCCCGCTGCGACGCACAGCGCCGCTTATGGAAGCCAGAAATCGCAATCATTTACTGGGGCTTATATTGGGGCTTGCTTACAGCGCATGCCCCCCGGCCGCGCACGACACCACGCCGCACGCGGTGCTGAACAGCACCGGCACGCCGGCGCGTCCCATGGCGATGCAGCTTACGGCGGGCAGCACGGCCAACAGCAGCGCCAGGTAGGCGAGCGCCTGCAGGCGGCTCAGGGCCGGTCGCACAGCGCCCGCGGTATCGCGCGCCATGCCGCGCCTGAACGCCGTATTGCCCCTGCAGGCATCTGCCCTGCCGCTTGTCATCCAGTTCGTAAGCATGTCCCTCTCCTCGATTCCGGTTACCGGCCTGTCCCGCCGGCTTGAACGGCCTGCACGCCTGCTGCTCAGGCTGTAATGGAATTTTGCTGCATAAATTTACCAAATACAATAAATAAATCCAAAAAGAAACAATTTTTTTGGTTTGCCAGCATGCATGGTTGCGCAAAGAAATCCGCCTTGACAGAGTGTAAAATGGGGAACTGGAGGCTGGCGCCGCCATCGAATCCGGATATTGCCGCATGAAAAATTCACTTTTAATCATTGCAATCAGTAAATTCATTGGAATGCAGTTCGTTTATGCAACAAACGGACTCAATCATTCCGGTGGCAGGTTGCCGGCCGCAGGCATCCCGCCAAACTTGATGTAGATCATAATTTTTTGAACAAGCTCTTGCTATCCTGTAAAAAAATGACGGGAGCCCCGGATGAACAAGACGCAGTCGAGCAATGCGGAGCAAAAGTTTGCACATGAGCGCCTGGGCAGCGCCTGGCAAGGCGTGCCGGTTCCCGGCTATCCGGAAAGCGCGCCGGAAGGCGCCACGCTCGACCTGCTGCTGAACGCCTGGCTGGGCAAGTTCACGGGCGGCATTTCGCCGGCCGCGCTGGGCAACGCGTATGCCGACTGGCTCAGCCACCTGGCGCTGGCGCCGTCGAAGCAGCAAACGCTGCTGCAGGAAGCGTGGAAGAAGATCGGCCGCTGGCAGCAATATGCCTGGCAATCGGCCCTGACCGGCGGCGCCGCCGAGCCGCCGTGCATCGCGCCGCTGCCGCAGGACCGGCGCTTCGACGACCCGGCCTGGCAACGCTGGCCCTACAATCTCGTCTACCAGGGCTTCTTGCTGCAGCAGCAGTGGTGGCACCGCGCCACCACGGGCGTGCGCGGCGTCTCGCCGCACCACGAGGATGTCGTCACGTTCACCGTGCGCCAGTGGCTCGACATGCTGGCGCCGTCGAACTTCCTGCTGACCAATCCCGTGGTGCAGCAAGCCACCCTCGCGAGCGGCGGCGCCAGCCTGGCGCGCGGCATGGTCCACGCGGCCGACGACTGGCAGCGCGCCGCCATGGGCGCCGGCGCGGCCGGCGAAGCCACGTTCAAGGTGGGCGGAAACGTGGCCGTCACGCCGGGCAAGGTGGTTTACCGCAATGACTTGATCGAATTGATACAGTACGCGCCCGCGACGGAGAGCGTGCATGCCACGCCGCTGCTGTTCGTGCCCGCCTGGATCATGAAGTTCTATATTCTCGACCTGTCGCCGCACAATTCGCTGGTGCGCTACTTGGTGGGCCAGGGCCACACGGTGTTCATGATTTCCTGGAAAAACCCGCAGGAAGAAGACCGCGAGCTGTCGCTGGAAGACTACCGCCAGCTGGGCGTGATGGATGCGCTCGACGCCGTTGCCCGCATCACGGGCGCGCCGCAGGTGCACGCGGCCGGCTACTGCCTGGGCGGCACCCTGCTGGCGATCGCCGCCGCGACGATGGCGCGCGACGGCGATGCGCGCCTGGCCAGCCTCACCATGCTGGCCTCGCAGGTGGACTTCAAGGAGCCGGGCGAACTGTCGCTGTTCATCGACGACAGCCAGGTCAGCTTCCTGGAAGCGGCCATGTGGAAGCAGGGTTACCTCGATACGAAGCAGATGGCGGGCGCCTTCCAGTTGCTGCGCTCAAACGATCTGATCTGGTCGCGCCGCTTGAACCACTACCTGCTGGGACAAGATGAACAGGACAGCGACCTGATGGCCTGGAACGGGGACGCCACGCGCATGCCCTGCCGCATGCATTCGGAATACCTGCGCCGCCTGTTCCTGCACAACGACCTGGCCGAAGGCCGCTACCGCACGGCAGGCCGCCACATCGCCCTGCCCGACATCGATGCGCCCATCTTTGCCGTCGGCACCCTGACGGATCACGTGGCGCCGTGGCGCTCCGTCTACAAACTGCAGCTGCTGACCGACACGGACGTCACCTTCCTGCTCACCTCGGGCGGCCACAACGCGGGCGTCGTCTCACCGCCGGGGCAGCCGCGCCGCAGCTACCAGCTGGCCACTCACCGCCACGACGCGCCGTATGTCGACGCGGACAGCTGGCAGCGCGACGTGCCGCACCATGACGGTTCCTGGTGGCCCGCCTGGCAAGCCTGGCTGGCGCAGCAAGCGGGCGCGCAAGTGGCGCCGCCGGCCATGGGCCCCGACCTGGGTGACGCGCCGGGCAGCTACGTGCTGCAGACCTGACAACTGACAACCGAGGAAACGCCATGCCCTACACCACCCTGCTGGTCCACGTCGACAATTCCCGCCACTGCGCCCAGCGCATCCGCCTGGCCGTGCGCCTGGCCATCGCCGAAGGGGCGCACCTGATCGGTTCGGCCATGAGCGGCATCTCGCGCTACGCGTATGGCGGCGGCGTCAACGCGCTGCAGTTTGCGCCGGCGCAGATGCAGGCGCTGCGCACCCAGGCCAGCGAAGCCTTGCACGACTTCGAGCGCATCGCGCGCGAGGAAGGCCTGGGCGCCTACGAAACGCGCTTCGTCGACGACGACGCGCAAGGAGCGCTGCTGCTGCAGGCGCGCTATTGCGACTTGCTGATCCTGGGCCAGACGGATGCGCAGGATACGCCGTCGCGCGTCATCGCCGGCACGGCCGAATACCTGATGCTCCATTGCGGCCGGCCCGTGCTGATGGTGCCGCACGCGCCCTCCGCCGCGCCGGCGGGCGCCGCGCAGCATCCGCTGCTGGCCTGGAACGGCAGCGCCGAAGCGCTGCGCGCCATCACCGATGCGCTGCCGCTGCTGCAAAAGGCGCGGCAAGTCACCCTGGCCGTCGTCAATTCGCACGCCCAGCCGGCCGCGCATGGCGAGCAGCCGGGCGCCGACCTGGCCCTGTACCTGGCGCGCCACGGCGTCAACGTCGAGGTGCTGCAGCACGACACGCCGCCGGGCCAGGACGTGGGCACGGCCCTGCTGGCCATGGCCGCGCAGCGGCGCTGCGACCTGGTCGTGATGGGCTGCTACGGCCACATGCGCCTGCGCGAAGCGCTGCTGGGCGGCGTCACGCGCACGGTGCTGCAAGAGACGACGTTGCCGGTGCTGGTGTCGCACTAGCGCGGCCGGCGGGCCTTCAGCCTTCCTTCACCCGCCCCTCATCCGCGCTTCATGCGCGGCGGCGACACTGCTCATGCCCTTACCCACACCAGGAGTACAGCATGAGCAAGACACCCGGCGCCCCCGCGCATTTCCACGCCCGCAGACACTTTCTGTCGGGGATGACGGCGCTGGCCGGCCTCGCCGCATGCGGCGGCAGTTCGCTGCCGCCGCATGCGGCGTGACGGACCGGCAGATCGGCGTCGCCCCCGGCGTCAGCCTGCACGTGCGCGACTGGCCATCGGCACGGGGCGACAGCGACGACGTGATCGTGCTGCTGGCCGGCCTGGGCGCCAATGCGCATGCGTTCGACAGCCTGGCGCCCGCGCTGGCGCGCCGCCACCGCGTGCTGGCCGTCACGCGGCGCGGCTACGGTTCGTCGAGCAAGCCAACGCCCGCCAGCGACGCCAGCTACTCTCCCGCCACCCTGGTGGCCGACCTGCTGGCCGTACTCGACGCCTTGCGCATCGGGCGCATCATCCTGGCCGGGCACTCCATCGCCGGCAACGAGCTGACCCTGTTCGCCGGCAGCCACCCGCGGCGCGTGCGGGGCCTCGCCTACCTGGACACGACCTTCGATTACCTGGCCAGCGGAGGCTATGAAGAACCCGCACCGACGCCCTACGACGAACCGACGCCCGGCCCGGCCGACCTGGCATCGCTGGACGCCTCGATCGCCTATGGCAGGCGCATCAACAAGCAATGGTGGCCCGCGCTGGAAGCGAACTGGCGCGATGCGCTGGAAGTGCTGCCCGACGGTTCGGTGCGGCCGAACACGCCGCCCGCCGTCGCCAGGGCCATGGACGTGGCCGCGCACAATTTTTCGCCCGACTACCGCCGCGTGCGCGCGCCGGCGCTGATCGTCACCGTCGATCCCGGCACCTTGCGCAACCTGTTTCCATGGCTGCTGCAAGCCGATCCCGCCACCCGGGCCGCCGCGCAGGAAGTACTCGACTTTATCCGGCCGCTGCGCCTGGCTGACGGCGAGCGCCTGGCCGCCGCCCTGCCCGACAGCAGCCACCTGGTGATGCGCAACGGCTTCCACAGCGATTTCTTCATCGAATACGAGAGCACGGTGGTCGACGCCATCGAGGCCATGCGCTGGGAAGGTCTACAATAGGCGTGCAGCCAGCCGCCGCGCAGTGCCGCCTCGCACACGGCGCGGTCTTCTCCGTTTCCCTTGTCCCAAGGAGTTCCGCATGAGCAAGCAAGCCACCATCGTCCTCGTCCACGGTTTCTGGGGCGGCGCCGCCCACTGGAGCCGCGTCATCCTCGAATTGCGGCGCCAGGGCCACACGGCCATCCGCGCCGTCGAACTGCCCTTGACGTCGCTGGCCGACGACGCCGAGCGCACACGCAAGATGGTGGCGCAGGTCGATGGCCCGGTGTTGCTGGTGGGGCACTCCTACGGCGGCGCCGTGATCAGCGTGGCCGGCAATGCGCCGAATGTGGCGGGCCTCGTGTACATCGCCGCCTTTGCCCCCGACGCGGGCGAAAGCCCGGGCAGCATCACGCAGGAACACCCGCCCCTGGGCGCGGCCAGCCTGGAAGGCGACAGCGACGGCTATCTGTGGGTCAAGCCCGAGCAATACCATGACAGCTTTTGCCAGGACCTCGACGCGGAAGAAGGCGCCGTGCTGGGCGTGGTGCAGAAAGCGCCGCTGGCCAGCACCTTCGGCGACACCGTCAGCGACCCGGCCTGGAAACATAAGCCCAGCTGGTACCAGGTGTCCAGCGCCGACCGCATGATTTCCCCCGTCAACCAGGAGCGCATGGCGGCGCGCCTGCAAGCGAGAAAGGTCATCACCCTGAACGCCAGCCACGCCTCGCTGGCCTCGCGCCCCGTGGAAGTGGCGGCGCTGATACTGGAGGCGGCAAGTGCGGTGGCCGCGGCGTAAGCCTGCCGGCTACAGCCAGCCTTCGCGCTTCAGGCGGCGGTGCAGCCACCAGCAGCCGGCGATGATGACGACGATCACGGCCGGATAGCTGCCGCGCCACTTCAGTTCCGGCATGAATTCGAAATTCATGCCGTACAGGCTGAAGACCATGGTGGGCACGGCCAGGATGGCGGCCCAGGCGGCCAGGCGCTTGACGACCTCGTTCTGGCGGATGGAAATCTGTCCCAGCGCCACCTGCATGGCCGAATTGACCAGCTCGCGCATCTGCCCCGCCGTATGCGTGACCCGTTTCACGTGGTCGAGAATGTCGCGGTAATAGATGCGGTTTTCCTTGGGCACGATATCGCCATGGAAACGGATCAGCTGGGTGCAGATGTCATGCAGGGGATTGACGGCCGCGTCGAGCTTCAGCAGCTCCGTCTTGAGCTGGTAGAAATCCTGCAGCTTGTCCTCGCTCAAACTGGGCTTGAACAGCTGCAGCTCATGGTGCTGGAAGCGGGCCTGCAAATGGTCGATGCACGGCTGGTACTGGTCGACGATGAAATCGATGATGGAATACAGCACGTAGCCGGGACCGCTGGCCAGCTTCTCGGGCATGCTTTCCTTGCGTTCGCGCAACTTCGCATAGCCGGCCGAGGCGCCGTGGCGCACCGTGATGATGAAGCGGGGACCGAGAAAGACGTGGGTTTCGCCGTAGACGATGGCCTCGCCATCCAGGGTGGCCGTGTGCATCACCATGAACAGGGTGTCGCCGTACTCTTCCAGCTTGGGGCGCTCGTGCGCGCCCTGCGCATCCTCGACAGCCAGTTCGTGCAAGCCGAAGGCCGCTTGCAGCGCGTGCATGGCCGTGACGTCGGGGCTGGCCAGGCCGATCCACACGAAACAATCGGGGTCGCCGAGGAAGTCGCCCACCTTGTCGATATCAAAGTGCGCGATCTTCTTGCCGTCGCGATACGCTTCGCAATTGACGACGGCGGCGTGGGTACTCAGGTCCATGGTGTTTTTCGGCCAGGGGCAACAATATTGGGGGGCCAGTATAGCGGAAAGCGCATGATTGCCATGCCAATCCGGCTGCCGCATTGACATTCGGGCACGTCAATGTAAAATGAGAACCATTCGCATTTAAGAAGAGCCTGCATGCGCCAGCGGCACGGGACTTCCGCGCCAACCTGGAGTGTGCCGTGACGTATGCCGTATCGCCTGCCGCCGATTCTCAAAGCCCCGTGTCATTGAGTCAGCTGTATGGCCAGCACCATCCGTGGCTGCTGCGCTGGCTGCGCGGCAAGTTGTCCTGCACGGACCACGCGGCCGACCTGGCGCAGGATACCTTCATCAAGCTGCTGGCCACGCCCGGCGAGCGCACCGTCACCCTGCGCGAGCCGCGCGCCTACCTGACCACCGTGGCGCGCCGCCTGCTGATCGACCATTACCGCCGCCAGTCGCTGGAGCAGGCCTGGCTGGCCACACTGGCGCAGCTGCCCGCCCCCGTCACGCCGTCGGCGGAAGACCGCTTGCTGATCCTGGAAACCCTGCACCAGATCGACGCCATGCTCGACGGCCTGGGGGCGAAAGTGCGCTCGGCCTTCCTGCTGTCGCAGCTGGAAGGCATGGCGTATGCGGACATCGCCGCGCGCCTGAAAGTAAGCGAGCGCACCGTCAAGCGCTACATGGTGCAGGCGTTCGAACAATGCATCCTGCTGCTGGCCTGACATGAGCGCGGCCCTCGATGCGCGCGCCGCGCGCGAAGCGGCGCACTGGATGATGCGCCTGCAAGGCGGCGAACTCGACGCTGCCGCGCAGCAGGGGCTGGCCCGCTGGCGCGCCGCCCACCCCGACCATGAAACGGCGTGGCAGCGGGCCGAGCAAGTATGCCGCACCTTCGGCATGCTGCCCCCGCCGCTGGCCATGCCCTTGTCCAGGCAAGTGCTGGACCGCCCGTCCGGCGCGCAGCGCCGCGCCATCCTGAAGACCCTGGCCGTGGTGATCGTCGCCGGGCCAGCCGGCTGGGCCATGCTGCGCGTGGCGCCATGGCAGGCATGGACGGCCGACCTGCGCACGGCGACAGGCGAAATCCGCCACCTCACCCTGGCCGACGGCAGCGGCCTGAGCCTGAATACGGCCAGCGCCGCCGACATCGTTTTCAGCGACGCGCTGCGCCTGGTCCAGCTGCGCGGCGGAGAGATACACGTGGCGACCAGCCCCGATCCCCTCGGGCGTCCCTTCATCGTGCGCACCAGCAACGGCAGCATCCGCGCCCTCGGCACGCGCTTCACGGTGCGCCAGGACGACAGCGTGCTGGGCGCGAGCACCCACGTGGCCGTCTCGCAGGGCGCCGTGGAAGTGCGGCCAGCCGACGGCACGCCCGTCATCGTGCAGGCGGGCTGGCAAGCCAGTTTCGATGAAACGGCCGCCGGCGCGCCGCAGCCGCTGGCGCCGCACGCGGCCGCCTGGCTCAAGGGCTTGCTGTACGCGGACGACACGCCGCTGGAGCAGGTGCTGGCGCAGCTGGCCCGCTACCGCCACGGCGTGGTGCGCTGCGATCCGGCCGTGGCGCGGCTGCGCGTGTCGGGCGTGTACCAGCTGCGCGACACGGACGCCCTGCTGGCCCTGCTGCAAGCGTCGCTGCCCATCCGCGTGCAGCGCCACAGCCGTTGGTGGATTTCCGTCGAGCCCGCATAAAAATTTTTGAGAACAATGTCCCTTTCCGTCATGTGCCCCGTCAATCCACACAGGACCAACACATGAACGAAGGGAAACAAGCAATGAAGCACTACCGCCACACCAGCATCACCCTGGCCCTGCTGGGCAGTCTGGCCCTAAGCGCGCCCGCATCCGCCCAGCAGCAACCGCAACAGGCGCCCGCGCGCCACTACCAGGTGGCCGCCGGCCCCCTCGGTGCCGTCCTGTCCGCGTTTGCGGCCGACGCCGGGGTCAGCATTTCCGGCGCCGCCGGCCTGTATGCGGGCTTGAACAGCCGCGGTTTGAACGGCAATTACCAGGTGGCCGACGGTTTCGCCCGCCTGCTCGATGGCAGCGGCTTATACGCTGTCGACCAGGGCGGTGGCCACTACGCCGTGCGCAAGCTGCCTTCGGCGGCCGACGCGGCCACGCTGCCCGGCATCGCCGTGCGCGCCACGGCCGAGCGCAGCACGAATACGGAAGGCACGGGCTCGTACACGACGCCGGCCACGGCCAGCGCCACGGGCCTGGTGCTGTCGCTGCGCGAGACGCCGCAATCGGTCAGCGTCATCACGCGCCAGCGCATGGACGACCAGGACTTGCTGACGGTGCGCGACGTGCTGCGCAATACGCCCGGCATCGCCGTCAACCAGTTCGACACGGAACGCAGCACCTTTTCCGCGCGCGGCTTCGACGTCGACAACTTCCAGTACGACGGCGTGCCCACCACCTATAAAGTGCAGTATTCGGGCGGCGAATCGGAAATGGATTCGCTGATCTACGACCGCGTGGAAGTGACGCGGGGCGCCACGGGCTTGCTGACGGGCGCCGGCTACCCGTCCGCCTCGATCAACCTGGTGCGCAAGCGGGCCAGCGCCAGGCAATTCGAAGGGCAATGGTCGCTGGCGGCCGGCTCGTGGAGCGATTACCGGGGCACGCTCGACCTGGCCGCGCCGTTGAACGGGGATGGCTCCGTGCGCGGCCGCGTGGCGGGCGCCTGGCAAGACCGCAAGTCGTTTACCAATGGCTATTCGAACCAGCGCCAGCTCGTCTACGCCACCGTCGAAGCGGACTTGGCGCCCGGCACCGTGGCCATGCTGGGCGCCAGCTACCAGAAGAACGACCCGAAAGGCAGCAACTGGGGCGGCTTCCCCCTGTGGTACAGCGACGGCACGCGCACGAATTTCGACCGATCCGTCACGACGGCGCCCCGCTGGGCCGCCTGGGCCACGGAACAGACGAATGTGCACGCCACCGTGGAACACGCGCTGGGCCAGGGCTGGAAAGCGCAGGCGCAAGCCATGTACAGCAAGCACACGGAAGACACGCCGCTGGTATTCCTGGCGGATCGGCCCGATAGAATCACGGGCCTGGGCATGCTCGGCTATCCGAACCGCTACATCGGCGCGCGCGACCAGAGCAGCGCCGACATGAAGCTGTCCGGCCCGTTTACCCTGAGCGGACGCCAGCATGAAGTCATCGTCGGGGCCAACTACACGGTGCAGCACGCCGAGTTCAGCGTCAAGGAAGCGCTCGACCCTGAACCGATCGGCAATTTCCTCGCCTGGGATGGCAGCTACCCGCAGCCGGCCTGGGGCGAACTCGTGCTGTCGGAAAAATACACGACCAAACAATATGGCGCGTATGGTGCGGCGCGGCTGAACCTTGCCGACAACACCAAATTGATACTCGGCGGTCGCTTGAGCCGCTGGGACAAGGACCGCATCGGCTTTGACGGCAGCGCCCGCTTTGCCTTCGCCAAGAGCAAGTTCGTGCCGTATGCGGGCGTGGTGGTGGACCTGAACGACACCTATTCGGCGTATGCCAGCTACACGGACATCTTCCGCCCGCAGGAAAACCAGGACCGCACGGGCGCCTGGCTGGACCCGCTGACGGGGCAAAGCATGGAAGTGGGCTTGAAGGGAGAACTGGCCGGGGGCCGGGCCAACGGTTCCATCGGCATCTTCGAGATCAAGCAGGATAAGCTGGCCCAGCCGGACGGCGCGCACAGGATTCCCGGCACCACCACGCAGGCGTATTATGCGGCGCGCGGCGCCACCAGCCGCGGCATCGAGGGAGAATTGTCGGGCCGCTTGGCGCCGGGCTGGAACGTGACGGCCAGCGCCAGCCACTTCCGCGCCAGGGACCGCGAGCAGCAGGATATCAACACCCTGTCCCCCCGCTCGACGGCGCGCCTGTTCACCACCTGGAAGGTAAAGCCCGACCTCACCGTGGGCGGCGGCGTCAACTGGCAAAGCAAGTTCTACTTTGACGACGAAGGCCCGAACGGCAAGGAAAGAATGACGCAGGAAGCCTACAGCACAGTCAGCCTGATGGCCACGTACCAGCTGTCGCGCCAGTTGACGGCCCAGCTGAACGTGGAAAACGCGCTGGACAAGAAATACATCAACATCAACACCTACGCGCAAGGCACGTATGGCGTCCCGCGCAGCGTGCGGGGGACGTTGACGTACCGGTTCTGAACCCCGTCACCGGAGCAGGCCAGGCGTACCGGCACCAGCGTTTTTCATAGCAAGAGAATAATAGCGCGCCATGTGACAATTCGTGAACTTTCCTTCCGGAAATATCCGTAGAATCACGGCGCGCTACGGCACGCCTTGCCGGCATCATCGACCCTATTATGAAAAAAATGATCATCACTATGCTTGCCACCATGCTTTCCGCCTGTGGCGGCGGAGGTGGCGGCGACGCCGCACCTGCGCCATCGGTCATCGCGACCATCAGCAGCGGTACATTGGACGGCAAGTGGAAGTGTGCGACCGGCTCGCAGACGCTGGGCCAGATCGCCGCAGGCGCCGGCGATACCTTGCAGATATCGGGTCTCGCCTATTACCCGTATCTGGGGGCATCGGCACAAACGCTGTCCTTGAACCAGGGCATCATCACCGGTCCCGATACCGCGCATTATGGCGGCGCCGGCAATCTTGCCAGCCGATTGATCAACGACCGCATCTATCCGGTGATCCATCTTGCCGATAAAATCGGCTATGCCGGTATTTATAGCACGCAAGATGCGCCGATTGGACGGGGCCGGGAATTCCGTCTGAATGCCAGCGGCAACCTGGTGGTGAAAGATTACGCGGTACAATTCCTGTATGACACGGTCTTCTCGGATGCCAGCGGCAAGGCCGCGAACCTGGATATTACCGAAACGACTTGCACGAAAGCATAGTACCCGCTGCCAGCAAGCCGGCAAGGCGCTGACGGCCTTGCCCTTCCCTCCCAGTCCCTACCCCGTCGAAATGACCATGTTCAAGGCGCGCCGCAATTCCTTCAGCCGGGGCGGCTTGCCCAGCACGCAGTTGACGTGTTCGGGGTAGTCGCTGTCGGCCGCCAGGCGCTGGCCCCAGCCCGTGAGCATGATGATGGGCGTGGCCGGAGAATGCTGGCGCACGGCGCTGGCCACCTTGCGCCCGTCCACGTGGGGCATGCCGAGGTCCGTGATGACCACCGCGAAATGCTCGCCCCTGTCGCAGGCGGCCAGGAAGCAGTCGATGCCGGCCTGGCCGCCATCGGCGGACACCACGTCGTGGCCGTCGATTTCCAGGATATCGCGCAGGGACTTGAGCACCATCGGGTCGTCGTCCACCACGAGGATGCGCAGGCGCGGCGGCACGGCGTGGGCCGTGTCGGGCACTTCGATCCCCTCGCCTTCCGCGCAGGCGGGAAACGCCAGGCGCACCGCCGTGCCCTGCCCCGGCGCCGTGACGATGTCGATGCCGGCCCCATGGCGCTCCATCATGCCGTACACCATGGCCAGGCCCAGGCCCGTGCCCCGCTCGCCCTTGGTGGTGAAAAACGGCTCCAGGCAGCGGCGGCGCGTATTTTCGTCCATGCCGATGCCCGTATCGCCCACTTCGACCTGCACCTGCCGTACCCCGGCCTGGCCCGGCGCGGCGATGCAGGCCGTGCGCACGGTCAGGGTGCCGCCTTCCGGCATGGCGTCGACGGCGTTGAAGACCAGGTTCGTCAGCGCTTCGCGGATTTCGCCCACGCTGCCGGGCAGCATGGGCAACCCGTCCGCCAGCTCCATGCGCAGGGCGATGACGATGCCGCGCTGCTGCGGCATGTCGCTCCAGCGCGCGCGCGTCAAGTCCAGCACCTGCTGCACCACCAGGTTGACATTGATGGGCGACAGCGCCAGTTGCGGTTCGCGCTGGCGGTAAAATTCGCGCATGCGCGCCACGGTGGCAGCCACGTCGTCGATGGCCCGTTCGATGACTTCCAGACAATGCCGGCCCTGCGGACTGAGATTGGTTTCCGTCTCCAGCAAGGACTCGGTGTACAGGGCCACGGGGGAAATGGCGTTATTGATATCGTGCGCGATGCCGCTGGCCATCTGCCCCAGCGCGCGCAGGCGCTCCTGCTGCATCACCGACTGCTGGGTCTGGCGCAAATCGTCATACGCGCGCTGCAGCGCGCCGTAGAGCTGCGCCTGGTTGGCGGCCAGCGCCACGTGCTCGCTCAGCTGGCTGAGGAATTCGCATTCGCCGCTGGTGAAGCTGTGCGCGGCACGGCGCGCCACGATCAGGATGCCGAAGACCGTGTTTTCGGCCAGCAGCGGCGCCATGACGAGGGCGCGCAGCCCCCCTTGCGCCAGCCGCTGCGGAAACGGAAACGCCACATCGGCGATATCGGCTTCATACACGAGCTTGCCGCGCACGCAGCTCGACAGGCCATTTTCGTCGATGGGAATGTGCGCGTGTTCGCTCATCATGAACGACTGCGCCAGCGCCTCGCTGCGCACGCCCACGCACGTCACCTGCAGCGCGTGCTGCGACGGCTCATACAGGCAGATGCAGCTGAAATCGATGGGCAGCTGCTCTTCCAGGCTGCGCACCACCACCTGGAAGATGCTGCGCAAGTCCTGCCGCTCGCCGATCGAGCGCGTGATCTGCTGCAGCAGGTTCAGGCGCTCGAGCTGTTCATGCACCTTGCGCTCGGCCAGCTGGCGTTCGGCGATCTGCGTTTCCAGGGCGGCATTCGTGTGCGCCAGCTCGTCGCGCGAAACGGTGGTGCGGCGCAGCTTTTCCGTCATGCCGTCGAAGGCGCGCGCCAGGTCGCCGATTTCATTCTTGGTGTGCACGCCGAGCGCAAAATCGAGCTTGCCGGCGCCGACGATCAGGGTGCCCTGGCGCAGCTTTTCCAGCGGTCCCGTGACGCTCGTCATGGTGAAGTAGATCAGGCCGGCCACCAGCGCGATGATCATGCCGCCAAACAGCATCACGGCCACGTTGGCTTGCTGCTGCGCCTCCAGCACGCCTTGCCGGCTCAATTCGGACAGCCGCATCGCATCCGAAATCATGCCCTGCACCTTGCCCATGATCTGGCCCGACAGCCGCGCTTCCAGCTCGCCCAGCACCTCGCGCCGCTGCGGGTCCTGCCCCAGCTCGCGGTGATTCGCGACAAACAGCTCGAACAGCCCGCCCACGCCGGCCAGGTCGCCCTGCAATTCGCGCAGCAGCTTGCGCTCCTCGTCGCCGTTGAAGGCGGGCGTGGCCAGCAGGCCCGTGGACAGCGACTCGCTGCGCAGCTGCCACTGGGCGCGCGTGCGCGCGCCATGGTGCAGCGCATATTCGATCGACAGGTAGCGCAGCGACGTGACGGCTTGCAGGATATCGGCTGCCGCCTTGTTCTTCGCCAGTTCGCGCTGCATCGCCATGGTGGTGGAGAACAGCACGGCGACGATGATGGCCACCAGCACCACGCAAAACAATTGGGCCAGCTTGAAGCGCGTGACAATTTTCACGGTGGCCCTCTCAATGAATGACCGTCACGGCCGATGGCGCCACGGCTTCCAGGCCATCCAGATAGACGGCGTCGAGGAAGTTCGGCATGTCGCCGCGCTCGCCCAGGCGGTTCTTGATGGCCCAGCGCGCCTCGTCTTCCAGCGCCAGCAGCAAGCCCTGGTCGAGCACGACGCCAAACTGATAGCCGTGCCAGGCCGCCTGCAGGCGCGCCGCCTCGCCGGGCGACGCCCTGGCAAACAGGGCGCGCGCGGCGTCGGGCTCGTCCTGGCAAAAGCGCGCGCCGGCGATCAGCGCGCGCAACACCTTGCGCATCGTCACCGGGTGCGCACGCACGTAATCGCCCGCGCCGGCCACGTTGAACAGGCCCGCATACACGTCCTCGCCATAGAAGATGGCCGCCTTGCCCGCGATGGCGTGCGTCATGGCCGTCAGGAACGGCTCCCAGCCGGCCGCCGCATCGACCTCACCCCGCGCCAGCGCAGCGGCCAGCTGGTCCGGCGCGTAGTTGTGCAGGGTGACTTCGCCGGGCAGCAGCTTCTGGCGGTTCAGGAAGGCGTCCAGCGCGAACTGGCCGGAGGTGCCCAGGGTCACGCCGATGCGCTTGCCCTTCAGGCTGGCGGGCGTGGACACGCCGCGGTCCAGGCGTCCCACGATGCCGTGGTCGCGTTCGGCCTCGAAGATGCTGGCGATGATGACGACGGACTGGTTCTTCAGGCTCGCCAGCACCACGGGAATATCGGACACGGTGCCCAGGTCGGCCTGGCCCTGCAACACGGCTTCCAGCGACGCCTTGCCCGACGAGTAGGATTGCAGCCGCGCGTGGATGCCTTCGCGCGCGAAATAGCCCTGCCCGTGCGCGGCCAGCACGGGGCAACTGCCCACGTATTCCGCGTTCACGGCCAGGCGCAGCTCTTCCACGGGGCCGGGCGGCGGCGCGGGACGGGCAAACAGCCGCCACAGAGCGATGGCGGCCAGCACCGCCAGCAGCAGTGCGGCCGCCAGCCAGACCGTCCGCCGCGCTGGCGCCGGGCCGCTCATGCGCTGCACTGCGCCGTGGCCGACTCCAGCGCGCTGTTGACGGCCTCGGAAAACGCCACCACGTCGACCGGCTTGGTGAGATAGCGGTAAAAGCCGGCCGCCAGCCCCTGGCGGACATCGCCGGGACCCGCCACGGCCGTCAGGGCGATGACGGGAATATGCGCCGTGCGGGCATCGGCGCGCAACAGCTGCATGACTTGCGTGCCGCTGATATCGGGCAGGTCGATATCCATCAGTATCAGCTGCGGCAGGTGGCGGCGCGCCATCTCCAGGCCCGTTTGCCCGTCGCCGGCCGACAGCAGGTCGAGATCGGGGCGAAAATGGATCAGGCCCGCCACCAGGGTCACGTTCAGGGGATTGTCTTCCACATACAGCAACGTCTTGCGCTCCGGCAACGCTATCGGCTCGGCGGGCCGGGCAATGGCGGGCAGGCGCGGGCTTTCCTGCTGCGGCTGGCGGGCCGGGCAACTGGCGATGTCGAGCCAAAAGGTGCTGCCGCGCCCCGGCGTGCTGGCCACGCCGAGCCTGGCCTGCATGGCTTCGGCCAGGCGCTTGCTGACCACCAGTCCCAGGCCCGTGCCCTCCTCGTCGCGCGCATCGCGTCCCAGGCGATTGAAGGGCTGGAACAGCGCCTCCAGCTGCGCAGCGCTCAACCCGGCGCCTGTGTCGCGCACGGACAGGCGCAGCCGCTGCGCATCGACGGGCTGGCAATCGACGTGGATCTCGCCCTGTTCGCGGTTGTACTTGACGGCGTTCGACAGCAGGTTGATCAGCACCTGCTTGAGGCGCGTGCGGTCGGCCAGCACATGCAGGCCGACCGCTTCCACGAACGTCAGGGTGATGCCGCGCTTGTGCGCCAGCGGTTCCATCATTTGCCAGCATTCGTGGTAGATGCCGGCCAGGTCCACGGGCTCCATCGACAGCGACATATTGCCCGACTCGATCCTGGCGATGTCGAGGATATCGTTGATCAAGGTCAACAAATGCCGGCCGGCGCCGAAGATGTGCGAGGCAAAGGTTTTCCTTTCCTGCGCCGTCGAGGGGATGGAATCGGACGTGAGCATCTGCGAAAAGCCCAGGATGGCGTTGAGCGGCGTGCGCAGCTCGTGGCTCATGCTGGACAGGAAATTGGTCTTTTCCTGGTTCGCCCGCTCGGCCACTTCGCGGGCCAGCTGCAAATCCTTGTTCATGGCGTCGAGTTCGGCCGTGTGCTGGCGCAGCAGCAGTTCCAGGCGCGCATTGGCGATGCGCAACTGGCGCGTTTCCAGCGCCCGCGCCAGTATCAGCAGGATGCCCGACACCTTGAACGGCTTGACGACGTAATCGAGCGCGCCCGCCTGCATGGCCTGCACGGCCGAGGCAATCGTGCCTTCGCCCGTCATGATGATGCAGGCCAGGTCGGGATCGATCTGCCGCGCCGCTTCCACCACGGCGATGCCGTTCATGCCCGGCATCATCAGGTCGACCAGCAGCAGGTCGAACGATTCGACGGCCAGCAGGGACAGCGCCGCCTCGCCCGAGGCGAGCCCCGTCGTGTCGTAAGCCTGGCCGCGCAAGGTGTCGCACAGCGCGCGCACATGCGCCAGCTCGTCATCGACGATCAGTATCCGCGGCGGCATTGGTGAGCTGTTCATGCATTCTCCTGGCGGCATGGCCTTGCGGAGCTGAAATTTGCCCCGCAAGATGCGTTCCGAGCATAGCACTTGAAAATTACCAAAAATACACGCTTTGTCACGCGCGCGGCGACGCCAGGACGCCAGGCCGAGGCTAGGTCATGGCGGGCAGCCCCCGCAGCAGCTTGTCGAGGGTCAGCGGATAGTCGCGCACGCGTACCCCCGTCGCGTTATAGACGGCATTCGCGATCGCGGCCGCCACGCCGCAGATGCCCAGTTCGCCCACGCCCTTGGCTTTCATGGGCGAGGACATGGGATCCGTTTCATCGAGGAAGATGACGTCCTGATGCGGGATGTCGGCGTGCACGGGCACTTCGTAGCCGGCCAGGTCGTGGTTGACGAAGTAGCCGCGCCGCTGGTCGACCACCAGTTCCTCCATCAGGGCCGCGCCCACGCCCATGGTCATGGCGCCGATCACCTGGCTGCGCGCCGCTTTCGGGTTCAAAATGCGGCCGGCCGCGCACACGGCCAGCATGCGGCGCACGCGCACTTCGCCCGTGTCGCTGTCCACGCCCACTTCGACGAAATGCGCGCCGAACGTGGATTGCTGGAATTTTTTATCGAGGTCGCCATATTCCATGCGGTCTTCCGCGACGACGTCGCCATGGTAGGCGGCGGCTGCGAGCGGCACGCTGCGCTCGCCCTGGCTCACCTGGCCGTCGGAAAAGCGCGCCTCCTTCTCATCGAAACCCAGCTTGGCGGCGATGGCCTGGCGCAGGCGCACGCAGGCCGCGTACACGCCGGCCGTGGAGCTGTTGCCGCCCCACTGCCCGCCCGAACCGGCCGAAACGGGGAAATCCGAGTCGCCCAGGCGCACGACGACCCGCGTCAAGGTCACGCCCAGCATTTCGGCCGCCGTCTGCGCGATGATGGTGTAGCTACCCGTGCCGATGTCCGTCATGTCCGTTTCCACCGTGATCATGCCATTGCCGTCGAGGCGCACGCGGGCGGCGGACGGCATGACGAGGTTGTTGCGGAAGGCGGCCGCCACGCCCATGCCCACGAGCCAGCGGCCGTCGCGCCGCATGCCCGGCTGCGTCGATCTCTCCTTCCAGCCGAATTCCACGGCGCCCGTGCGCAGGCAATCGATCAGGCGGCGCTGGGAAAACGGCCTGCCCGGTTTTTCCGGGTCCACTTTCGTGTCGTTCAGGATGCGAAAGACGATGGGATCCATTTTCAATTTATCGGCCATTTCGTCCATGGCGACCTCCAGCGCCATCAGCCCCGGCGCCTCGCCCGGCGCGCGCATGGCGTTGCCTTCCGGCAAATCGAGCACGGCCAGGCGCATGGCCGTCATGCGGTTCGGCCCCGCGTACAGCAGCCGCGTCTGCATCACGGCCGTTTCCGGCTGGCCCCCTTTCAAGTCGCCCGACCACGATTCATGGCCGATGGCCGTGATCTTGCCATCGCGCGTGGCGCCGAGGCGCAGGCGCTGGATGGTGGCGGGCCGGTGCGTCGTGTTGTTGAACATCAAGGGCCGCGTCAGGGCCACCTTGACGGGACGCTGCGCCGCGCGCGCGCCCAGGGCTGCCAGCAAGGCTTCCGCGCGCACGAACAGCTTGCCGCCGAAACCGCCGCCGATGTAGGGCGAGACGATGCGTACCTTGTCTTTCGGCACGCCCAGGGTGCGGGCCAGGTCGCCACGGCCCCAGTCCACCATCTGGTTCGCCGTCCACACCGTCAATTTATCCCCTTCCCAGGCGGCAATCGAAGCGTGCGGCTCCATCATGGCGTGCGACTGGTCGGGCGTCGTATAGGTGGCGTCCAGGCGCACGGGGGCCTGGGCATAGGCCCCGGCGAAGTTGCCCGTCTTGCTGTCGGGCTGGCCATCCTTCGGCCTGGTGGCCGTATTCTTCGCCTTGGCCAGGTCGAAAACGCCCGGCTGTTCGACATACTTAACGTCGAGCAACTGCGCGGCCGAGCGGGCTTGTTCGAAGGTTTCCGCCACCACCAGGGCGATGGCCTGGTGGTAATGCTCGACCTCGGGGCCGCCCAGCAGCCTGGCCGTGTTCATCTTGCCTTTGCGCAATTTCCCAGCCGATGCCGCCGTCACCACGGCCAGCACGCCGGGCGCGCGCCGCGCCGCGCTGGTGTCGATGGAGGCGATGCGGCCCCTGGCGATGGCCGCGCCTACGACCTGGCCGTAGGCGGCGTGCGGCGCGGCCTTGTTTTGTTCATAGGCGTACGGCGCCGTGCCCGTGGTTTTCAGGGGGCCGTCGATGCGGTCCGTGGGGCGGCCCACGACTTTCAGCTGGTCGATGGGATTGGTGGTCGCCGGTGTCGTAAATTTCATGGCCCTAGCCTTTCTGTGCGGATGCGTGCGCCATCACGGCGGCGATCGTGCGCTGCGCCAGGGTCACCTTGAAGGCGTTGTCGGCCGTCGGCAGGGCGCCGGCCAGCAGGCGTTCGCTCACGGCGGTGGCGCCTTGGGGCATCGATTGCTCCGCCGCGGCAATTCTCCACGGCTGCGGCGCGACGCCGCCCAGGGCCAGCCTGCCCGTGCCGTCCGGCAAGATAATCGCCGCCACGGACACCAGCGCGAACGCATACGAGGCGCGGTCGCGCACCTTGCGGTAGACGTGCATGCCGCCAGCGGGCCGGGGCAAGGTCACGCTGGTGATCAGTTCGCCCGGCTGCAGCACGGTTTCCAGCTGCGGCGTGCTGCCCGGCAAGCGGTAAAAGTCCGCAATGGGGATGCTGCGCGTGCTGCCGTCGGCCCGCACCGTGTCGATGGAAGCGTCGAGCACGCGCATGGCCACGGCCATGTCGCTGGGATGCGTGGCGATGCAGGCTTCGCTGCCGCCCAAAATCGCCAGCGGCCGGCTGAAGCCGGCGATGGCCGAACAGCCGCTGCCCGGCACGCGCTTGTTGCAGGCCTGGTTGGTGTCATAGAAATACGGGCAGCGCGTGCGCTGCAGCAGGTTGCCCGCCGTCGTCGCCTTGTTGCGCAGTTGCGCCGAGGCACCGGCCAGCAAGGCGCGCGACAAGACGCCGTAATCGCGGCGCACCGTGGCATGGGCCGCCAGCGCCGTGTTGCGCACGAGGGCGCCGATGCGCAAGCCGCCGTCCTTTGTAGTTTCCACCTTGTCCAGGGCGAGGCCATTGACGTCGATCAAATGCGCGGGCGTTTCGATGTCCAGTTTCATCAGATCGAGCAGATTCGTGCCGCCGGCGATGAACCTGGCGCCCGGCGTGTTCACGGCGGCGGCCGCCGCTTCGGCCGGCGTGGCGGGCTTCTGGTAGCTGAACACTCTCATGCGGGCCTCCCCGCCACTTCCGTGATGGCTTCGATGATGTTGGAATACGCGCCGCAGCGGCAGAGATTGCCGCTCATGCGTTCGCGCAATTCTTCCGGCGTCGCCTGCGGCGCCGCATTCAAGTCGGTGCTGACGTGGCTGGGGATGCCCTGGCGGATCTCGCCCAGCGCGGCCACGGCCGAACAGATCTGCCCCGGAGTGCAATAGCCGCATTGATAGCCGTCATGCGCGATGAAGGCCGCCTGCATCGGATGCAGCTTGTCGGGCGTGCCCAGCCCCTCGATGGTGGTGACCTTCGCGCCGTCATGCATCACGGCCAGGGTCAGGCAGGCATTGATGCGCTGGCCGTCGAGCAGGACGGTGCAGGCGCCGCATTGCCCGTGGTCGCAGCCCTTCTTGGTGCCCGTCAGGTGCAGGTGTTCGCGCAAGGCGTCGAGCAAGGTGGTGCGCGTGTCGAGTTCCAGGCTGCGGCGCTGGCCGTTGACGTCCAGGCTCACTTGCATCAGGACGGGCGGCGCCTGGCCGGACGTGCTCACCGCTTGCGCCGCTCCCGCCACGCCGGGCACGGCCACCGCCGTGGCCGACAGCGCGCCGGCGATCAGCACGCCGCGCCTGCCGGCATTGATGTGATTACACTCGGTCATGTCGCGCTTCCTCCTGGCAGTGGGCTGGGTGGGCGCATGCAGGCCCGGAGTTCCAGTCTGTCAGCGGAATTTCTGCGCGTCTGTACGCAAACGAACGTAAAACATGGGGGAGCGCCTATCCTTGGCGCAAGCGCAGGCCGCGCCGGGTCGTGCCGACGCCCCCCTGCGCCGCGTACCCCGTGTGGCGCGCGCAATGGTCGAGCGCCTGGCGCAGGGCCGTATCGACGTTGCGCAGCGACATGTCGTGCCGTTCGGCCACTTCCTGGCGGGTCAGCTCATCCACGCGCAGCGCTTCGAGCACTTGCCGGTGGCGCCGCGGCAGCAAGTCGACGGCCTGCGCCAGGCGCCGCACGTCCGCCTGCAGCTCGGCCAGGCGTTCCGGCCCGGCCGCCGTATCGGCCAGGAAATCGACCAGGCCGGCGGCGCCATCGTCACCGCCCTCGTCCGCATACAGCCAGGCGCGGTTGCGGCGCAGGCTGTCCATGGCCGCGTTGCACGCCACGCGGAAGACATAGGCGATGGGGCTGTGCGCCAGCGCCGCGCCGTCCCCGGCCGCCAGCGCGCCCAGCCGCAGCCAGGCGTCGTGCAGGCTGTCGCTGGCCAGCTCGGCGCAGCCCAGGTGGCGCGCCAGGCGCCGGTGCAGTCCCGCGTAATTGCCTTCCAGCACCGCCTGCAGCCGGGCGCCCTGCGCCGGCGCCGGTATCGGCAGGGGCGCCACGTCGTTGGCCGCCTGCAAACGGGGCCGGATGGCGGACCGGCACCAGGCCATGCCGGCATGCCCCGCCGCGCGCAGGGGCAAGACAGCAGCCACATTCGCCATGCCGGCCATCATGGCGACAACCTGCTGCGCTCTTGCGCCGTCAGCTGGCGCGTGGCCGATTCCGGCAAGGTGCCCAGTCCCAGCACGCGCACGGCGCTGCGCGGGTTGTAGTCGGCCGCCTCGATGCGCGCGCCCTCCTGCGGCGCCGCTTGCGCGCTGTCGGGCGGTGCTTCGCTGCCAAAGCCCAGCACGCGCACCGTGAACACGGATGGCTGCGCGGAACGGGTGGCGGCGCGCTCGCGCTGCACCACGTCCTGCGCCGCCGCCGTGGCCTGGGAAGCGGCCGCGCTGGCGTTCGTCATGGCCGCCACGTTGACGGACGCCACCGTCGGCATGCCCTTCGCTTCGCCCTTGACCTGGATATTCGCCGCATTCATCACCTTCAGCGCGGCCAGGTTGACGTTGCCCGAGACGCGGATGCCCGCCTCGCCCGCGTCGATGGTGCCCAGCGGGGCCAGCAAGTCCACGTCGCCGGCCGGCACTTCCGCGATCGGCGCCAGGGTGGCGATGCCGGCGCCCGTGCTCGGCACGTCGGACGACAGGGTCACGTTGCCCCAGTTGTCATACACGCGCTTGGGCGACGTGTAGACGATGGTCGACTTCGAACCGCGCCCCGCGTTGATGTCGCCTTCCGACGACCAGCCGAGGATATCGCCGCCAAACGTCGTCATGATGCGGCTCTGGCCCAGCAGGATGCTGCCGTGCGAGAACAGCTCGATATTGCCGCCGCCCTTGGTGATGATGCCCGAGGTCGCCGGCGGCGCCTCGCCTTCGATGCCGAACACCTGCTTGCCGCCTGGCGTCAGCAGCTGGATGTCGCCGCCGAAGTTCGTGTGCACGTAGCCGCTGCGGGGGTAGTAATCCCAACGCTGCTCGCCGTCATTGCGCACCGCGTACAGGCCGCGGTACATGACGATGTCGCCCGCATAGGCAAGCGCCTTGCCGTTGGCGTCCGTGGCCGGCGCCAGGGCCGCGATAGCGTTGCGGCTGCGCAGGAAGCTGCCATAACGCGAGCTGTCCCAGTCGTTGTATTCGCGCCCGCCCGCCTTCAGTTCCGCGAAATACACATTGCGGGCGAACACGCGCTGCTGCGGCTCGGGCAAGGCCAGGTAAAAGGCCAGAACCTCGGCGGCCGTGCCCTTGAAACCGTAGCGTTCGCCCAGCCACGCCGCCAGTTCGCTGTCGTACGCTTTCACGACCTTGCCCGCCTGGTCGGCCAGCGGCACGCCCTTCTGCGCCACGTTCGCCGGGTCCAGGTAGGGCTTGACGAAGCGCAGGTAATCGAGTCCGGCCGCGCCCACGCCCGCCTGCATGGCGATGCCGGCGCCCGGACGCTTGTCGCCCGCCACCACGGGACCGAGGCTGACGACGCTGCCCTTGTCCTGCATCAATATGTTGCGCCCGGCGCTGATGTCCAGCGTGCCGGGACCGGCCACGTTGAAGGAACTGTTCAGGATGTCGCGCCCGGCCGACACCACCGATACGTCATACACATTGTTATGCACGACCAGGTTGTTGATATTGCGGAAGCTTATGTCTCTGCCGCTGGCAGTGCCGTCGTTGGCTTCCAGCTGCGCCGTGCCGCTGCCGACGATATCGCGGCCCGCCTTCATCCACACGGGCTGGCCGCCCTCGTACCAGGTAATGCCTGCACGCTTGCCATTGGAAAATTCGAGGATGCGGCCGCTGTTCACGCCCACCAGGTCACCCGTGACTGCATAGATGCGGGCCGTCTGCGTGCCGCTGTTGGCGGGACCGGCCGAGGAGTCGGGACCGAAGGCGAACAGCGGGAAGTTCGATTGCGTCGCCGGCGCCCCCATGCTCGAGACATTCGCGGCCAGAGGATCGGTCACGTAAGGACTGACATCCCAGCCCGTGAAACCCGGCCTGAACGGCGTCGCCATGCTGTCGGCGGCGGCGCCGGACTGGCTGACGGCAAATCCGCCCGCATAGATGGAATCGCTGGCCAGCCATTGCAGCTGTGCATTGGGAGACGGCGCCAGCAACAACGGCGGGGCATACGCGGATGCACCACCCCAATCCGTGATGGTCTTGCCATAGTACAGGCTACCATTTGCGGCCGCGGCCCGTACGATGGATGGATAGACGATGGCCAGGTCGGTGTCCGTGCCAACGGACGCCGCCAGCGGCGTCATGTTGCCGCCGGCGGAGTACAGGTCGAGCGCCGTGCGCGGCGTCCACAGGCTGAACCAGCCGTAGCCATACCCCTGCTCGCCCGCCGCGCCGGTGAACGGCGTGCCATTGAACGGGGTCACGCGGCCGGGGTCGGCCACGTCCTGCAGCACCAGGTCGCCCAAGGTTGCCACGCTGAACGTGGCGTCGCCCGGTACCAGGGTCATGCCGCCCCGGGGCGTGGCGCGCGTGGCGCGGAAGGCGTCGTAGGCGCGCGATTCCAGCGGCACGTGATCGGTCCCCCAGGTGCCGTACTGCAGCGCCACGCTGCCCAGTTGCGTGGCCGACGTTTCCGCGTGGCCGCGCAAATCGACCAGCGCGCCATTCAGGTGTGCGAGGCTTGCCATGCCGGCCGGATTGAGGGCGCCGCCCACGCGCAGCTCCAGGTCGCCGCCGCCCGTCTGCAGCAGGCTGCCGTCGGCCTGCACGCGGCCCGTGCCGCCCACGGCCAGCAGCAAGCCCTGCGAACGGGGATTGATGCTGCGGTTATACGTGCTGGCGGTCAGCGGCGCCAGCACGCCGGCGTCGCCCGCCACCTCGGCGCGCACATTGCCGCCGCCCAGGGTACCGAAACCCGTAAAGCCCAGCACCGTGTCAGCCAGGGTAGGGCGGCCCACGTAGCTGCCGAAATTGATCCACCACGCCACCGGCTGGGGCTGTCCACCCGTGGCCACGCCGCCGCTGCCCTGGCGCCACAGCCAGTTGCCGACTGCCACGGAGTCGGCCATGCCATCCTTGCTGACCGGACGCTGGCTGATTTCGCTGGACTTATCGACCAGCGAACCGCTCAAGTCGCCCGCCACCTTCAACAGCAGGTTGCCGCCCTGCTCCGGATACCAGGCGCGGTAGATGCTGTCGGCGCCGCCGTCGACCAGGCGTTCATGGGCGCCGTCGGGGTTGCCAAGCACCTTGCCGTCCGCATTGCGCGAACGCGGCAGGTTGTACGGGTCGCCGGCCGCCGTCGGCGTGGACGACATGCCGGCCGTGTACACGCCATACAGGCTGTCCATGCGCAGGCTGCCGCCGCTGACGAGGTCCAGGTCGCCCGTGCCCGTGCGCAGCACGCTGTAGCGCAGGCTGCTCGCCTTGTAGTCGAACGTCGGGTTCGACGTGCCGCACCAGGTGGGGTTTTCCTCGCAAATGGTGGGCCAGCCCAGCGCCACCGGGTCGAGCACATCGCCCGCCTTGGTCTTGGGGTCGGCAAACTCTTCCGCGCCTTCCCTGGTCCATACATAGGCCACCTTCAGCAGGCACATGGTAGGGTCGTTGGCGCAAAACACCTCGACAGTCTGACCGAACTGGCTGGTGAATTCCTCGGTGATGGGTTCGCCCGCCACGATGCCGGGGAAGCCCTCCCGCTCGCCCAGCTCCTGCGCTTCCTTGGTCCAGTACTGCACGCCCTTCGGCGGGATCAGGATGCCGTACATGCCGTAATGGCTGTCGGCCAGGCGCAGGGTGCCGTGCGCGGGATGCGCCTGCACGGCGCGCGTGTCGGCCCCGTCCAGGTCGGCGCCGGCCACCAGGCGCATGCCCCACGCTTGCGAGCCTTCGGCCAGCATGGGCGCGATGGCCCACAGCTTGCCCTGGCTGCCCGCCACTTCCGGACGCAGGCCGATTGAATCCACATTGGGCAACAGCTTGACGTCGGTGCCGGACGGGATCAGCGAGCCCACGGCCAGCGCCAGCTGGCCATTGAGCGCGACCACCGAGCGCTCGCCCGCCACGCCAGGCAGGGGCACGCCCTTGGGCCAGGTCATGGCGCGCAGCGTCACCGATTGCTTGAGCACGCTGCCGGCGTCCAGACGCATGCCGGCGGTGAAGGTCTGCGCCGTGGCCAGCAGGGTGCCGGCCGCGTGGACGATATTGCCGGCGCCGTCGCGCACGGCGGCCGCCAGCACCGTGCCGGCCGGCACGGTGATCGCCTGGTCCAGGGTCACGGCCACGGGCAGGCGCGTGTCGGCCAGCAGATTGAAGCCCTTGACGGGCAAGTCGTAATTGAGCGCGATGCCTCCCGGGAACAGCGTGCCGTCGGCCAGGGTCACGCCCTTGCCCGGCACGATGACGTCGCTGCCGTTGATGTCGCGCCCCGGCAACAGTTTCCAGCCGCTGTCGTCCTGGGTGGCGGGCGGCGGCGCGAAGCCGTCATTGATGCTGCCATAGATGCTCAGGTCGCCCCCGGCGCGCAGCAGCAGGCTGCCCACCTCGCCCGAACCGCGCAAATTGTTTACTTGAAAGCGCGGATTCAGGCTGGCATAACGCATGCCCGACAGATCCAGGTCGCCCTGCACCACCAGGTCGCCATCTTGGGTCTTGCTGACGATATCGACGCCGGGGCGCAGATGCAGCGCATCGACATACGCGGCCGTGGCCAGGCCCGCCAACTTGCCGTTGCGCAAGTTCGTGTTGGCCAGCGCCGCATCGATGAAGGCCGTGCTGTCCCCATGCTTGCTGTCGAGGTAAGCCTGGTTGATCACCTGATACGGGCGGCCGCTGGCCGAAAGGTCCGTGGCGTAGGCCGCGTCGTCGTAGAGCTGCATGGCGTTGACGGCGATGGATTTCGCGCCGCGGATGGTCAAGCCGCCGCCGGCGGCGATGGCGATGTCGCCAAAGGTGGCCGCGTCAAGGTCTGTGCGCGCACCGCCGCTGCCCAGGCGCGGCGCGCTCAGCTCCACCGTGCCGCGCACCGCGCCATCGTGTTCGCCCTTGCCCTTGCCGGCCACGGCCGCCGTGCCGTGGCGCACGTCGATCTGCGCGCCGCCGGCCAGGTTCAATACACCCTCGCCCGCATTCAGTTCCACCGTGGCACGGTTCGGGCTGTCGATGATCTTGCCATAGCTGTCGACGCGCAGGACCGTGCCGTGCGCGTCGAGCACGGCGTTGCCGGCCAGAGTGACGCCATGCCGGCCGGCCAGGCGGATGCTGCCCACGCGCTCGCCGCTGGCGTCGATCACGCCGGCGACGGTGAGGCGGCCATTGTCGACGGCCACCTGCACCTCGCCCGCCTTCAACTCGTTGCCGATCGTCAAGTCGCCCTGTTTCAGCTGGAAGCTGCGCGCGCCCGTCACCGCGCCTTCATTCAGGCGCTGGTTCAGCGACGCAAACTGGCTGTCCAGGGTGCCTCCGGCGCCCAGGGTCTGCGCGCGCACGTCCACGCTGCCCTTCTTGTACGGCACCATCGTGCCGCCCGCGTCGTAGCTGCCGCTGGCACCGCCCAGTATTTTACCCTGCAAATCGACCATGCCGGCCGCGCCATCGAGCGCCACGGCCTTCAGGCTGCCGGCGCGGTTATGCTCGGCCGACAGGTCGATCACGCTGCCCGCCCCCTGGCGGATGTCGCCGGCGCGGCTGTCCAGGATGACGTCGCCGCCCCAGCTGTATTTATCCACGTCAAAGAAGGTGCTCTTGCGGCCCGCCATGTCGATGCGCGCGCCGTCCGCCACGGTGATGTCGTGCAGGGCGTTGACGGTGAGTTTGCCGCTAGGCAACACCACGGCCGTCGCCACGCTGACGCTGTCGCCGTTCAAGGCCAGCTGGGCGCCCAGCGCGGCGCTATTTTTGGCGGGAGCCGCTGGCGCCGCGCCGGCCGGCGCCGCCACCTTCAGCGCGCCGCCCGCCGTGTAGCTGTGCGCCGAACCGGCGTCGCCCGTCAGCAGCGGCGTACCGATGTTCAGGTTGCCGCCGCTGTACTGGTAGCCCTTGCCCGTTTCATACCCGCCCTGCGACTGGTAGACGGACAGGCTGCCCTTGTGGTTGGCCGTGACTTGTCCCGACGCTTTCAGGTTGACCGTGCCAAAACCGAGCGCCAGGCGGTCGAACGAGGCGACGCTGGCCGGCTGCGTGAACGGGCCAAAGCCGAAATCGATGCGTTCCGCTTCCAGGTTCAGGGTGCCGCTGCCCGTGCCGGCGCCGTGCGCAATCACATTGCCGGCCGGCGAAAGGGCGCCGCCCCAGACCAGGTTGGCCGTGCGGATGGTGGCCACCGTGCCCGCATCGCCCTGGCCATACATGGCGGGCGTGGTCAGCACCAGGCGCTCCAAGGTGGATTTCCCCGTCGTCTTGTCGTAGGTGTCGAGCACCACGTCGCCATAGAAATTGACGCCGTCCGCCGCGCTCAGCACCAGCGCCTGCAGGGCCGGCGCGCCCGCGCTGGTGTCGCCGCGCAGCAGGCGGTCCAGCACGCCCTGGTTCATGGCCAGGCCGTTGGCGCGCGTGCCGTTGGCCTGGGCCGCCGCCAGCGCTTCGCTGCTGCCCATGTTGATGGCGCCCACGGCCAGGCTCAGGTTGCGCGTGCCGTAGCGGGCGGAGTCGTCCAGCGCGAAGCTGCCATTGGTCGACAGCAGCAAGGTGCCTTCCGAGTACAGGCTGGCCGTGCCGATGCGGATGCCGCCGCGCGCCGTGCCACTGACCGGCGCCACATTGAGCAAGCCGTTCGACGCGGCCAGCATGTGCACGTCCGCGCGGCCCTTCTTGTAGATGAAGCCGTCGTTGGCGTCATACGCGGCCTTGCCCTTGCCCAGGGTGCTGATGCCGGCGCCGGCCGCGATATCGATCAAGCCGTCGCCCAGCAGATAACTGCTGGGGTCCTGCGCGACGAGGAACACCTCGGGCGCCGACAGCACGGCCCCCGCGCGCAGGTAGATGGAGCGCGCCGAATTGGCGCCGAAACTCACGTAGTTGCCGGCCTGGCCATATTCCACCGACGGCGCATTGCCCACCAGGATACGGGCCGCGCCGATACTGTTCAGGCTCGAGGCGCGCAGGCTGACCAGTCCGGCGTCGCGGGTGGCCGGCGCGCCGTCGGCAAGGATTTCAATGTCGCCCTTGGCGCTATTGCTCGGCATCACGATCACGGTGCCGCCATAGCCGCCCTCGGCGGCGCCGAACTTGCCGGTGCCCTTGAACTGGAAGGTGTCCAGGCCGCCGTCCTGGAGCATGGTCAGCTTGAGCGTTTTCGCATCGGACGGCAGCAGCGCGCGGGGAATGCCCCGCCTTTGCGCATCGGCCAGCGCGAAGGCGGCATAGCCCGTTTCGTTGTACTGCGAATACGTGCGCAAGACCTTGGCCGGCGTGAGTATCAGCTGGCTGGCCAGCGGCGCGCGGATGTCCGTGCCGGCGATCGACAGGGTGCCGGGCGCGGCCCAGGAACCGTTGCGCAACGGCTGCGCCGGGGCCGCGCCGCTGCCCTGCCCCGCCAGGCCGTTCAGCTCCACTCGGAAGGCGCCCGGCAACAGGGCGTAGGTCGACGGCATCAGCGTGTAGGTGCCGGCGGCCAGGCCGGGCACGCCGCTGCCTATCGTCACCTGCCGGCCCACGGCCGGATCGGACGCCGCCTTTTCTCCGCCCGCGGGCGCTTGCGGCGCCTGCGCGCCCGGCACGATGGCGTACACGGGGTTGGTGGCCAGTCCCGGCAGGACAAAGCCGCCGTTCGCGCCCACCTGCGCCAACGGATGGTAGCGCGCATCGGTGGAGCCGCCGCGGCCCGCGATGAAGCCGGCGCCCGCCAGTTCGCCGCCGCCGGACAGGTCGAGCAGCGCGCCCGGCCGCACGTCCACGGCCACGCCGCCCAATTGCACGCCGTTGAGCAGGCCGCCCTGCGAATTGATGCCGCCCACGCCCATCAAGGTGACCGGCTTGCCGTTGACGTTCCAGGTCTGGCCATCGACGGTGCCGCCATACGGCATGACCAGGCCCGCGCCGCTGACGGAACTGATGCTGTTGGCCAGCAGATTCACGCTCAGGCTCTTGTCATTGTCATAGCGGGCCGCGCCGATCACCAGGCGCCCCAGCGGCGCGCGCACCACGCCGCCCTGCTCGATATGCGCCGCTTCCAGCTCCAGCGAGCCGAAGGCGGAATACGGCATGGCCGGCACGGTGTCGGTCGCGCGGCCGATGGTCAGGCTGCGCGCAGGGTCGTAGCCGAACTTGCCATCGATGGCGCCATGGCCGGCACGCACGGCGGCGCCGGCGCCCGATTCCGGATACAGCTGGGCCGCATTGAGGGTCATGTCGCCCGGCGTGGACAGCACCGTCGTTGCCTCGTTACCATCCCAGCCCAGCGGGGACAGCAGCAAACGCAGGTCGCCGCGGCTGCTCAAGCGCACGTCGTCAGCCAGCATGTTCACCATGCCGCGCACGTCGATCAGGCCGCCCGTTATGCTGACCTGGCTGGCGAGCGGCGACTCCCCCGCGCTGCCCGGCGTCGTATAGAAATCGCGGCCAGCCGGCTTGATGCTGGCCAGGCGCACGTACGGCGCAGCGATGCCGATGCGCGCGCCAGGCTGGCTGCCGGGCGACAGCAGCGGCGCGCCGTACAGCTGGAAGCTTTGCCGCATCGTCAGCGACACGTCGCCATCGAACGAAGCGGCGCCCAGCAGCGCCAGGTTGGCGAAACCGCCCGCCTCCACCTGCTCCACGGAAAAACGGCCGTGGCCATACTGCAGCGTTGCCGCGGCGTCCTGCGCGCTCACGTGCGCGGCCAGGTCGCTGGCGCCCTGGCGCTGCGTCACGGCCAGCTGGCGGCCCTGCAGCACCTTGGGCGTGGCCAGCACTTTCAGGTATTCGGGCGTGCCCGTGGCCACGGACAGGGTGCCGCCCGCCGCGCCCGCGCCGCCGGCCCTGGCCCGCAGCTGGCCATCGAGGTACAAGCCATTGTTCGACGCCAGCGCGATGCTGCCGCCCGCGCTGGCCACGCCGATGGCGTCGCCATTGACGTCGAGCACGGCATGCGCGCCGGACGCATCGAGCACGGCGCCGTCGCGCACGACGACGAACAGGCTGGCCGCCGAAGTGCTGCCCTGTGCATGGTCGATCTCGCCGCCGACGACGATGCTGCCGCCATCGACCACCTTGCCGTAGCGCCGGCCCTGCGCATCCGTGGCGCTGACGGCGCGCGCGGCCACGTCCAGCACGGCATGCTCGCCGATCCAGATGGAACGGCCATGGCCGGCCGCTTCCACCGCTTCGGAAACCGTCCGGTCAACGCCCACGCCGCCCAGGCTGATCTTGCCGCCCCACGCGTTCAGGCGCCCTTCCACCGTCAGCTGGCCCACGCTGGACAGCTTGATGGACTGGCCCGCGTCGACGCTCACCACGGCATTCTTGCCCACCAGCAATTCGGCGATGGCCATGTCGGCCGCGCCGGACTGGATATCGCCCACCTGCATGGCAAGGCTGGCGCCCTTGCGCTGCGTCAAGGTACCCTTCAGCGGATTTTCCGTGACCTGTTCCGGCATCCACAGGGCCAGTTTTTCATTGTCCGCCACGCGCAATACCGGCATGCGCACGTCCACCTGCGCGCCGTCTGCTACCGTCACGCCCTGCTTGCCGACCAGGCTGTAGCTGGAAAAACCCTTGTCGAAGAAGCCGCCGTCCAGCTGCAGGGCGCCGGCCTCGGGTTTTTCAACGTTGCCGATCATGATCTTGTTGGCCTGCAATTCCAGCTTGCCGCCGCCCGCCACGCCGTGGCCGCGCACTTGCGCGCCCTTGCCCAGCACCAGGTCGGCCTTCGGTCCGTAGCTGGCCAGGGTCACGTTTCCGCCCTTGCCGCCCTGCTGTTTCGCCTGCGCCAGGATGGCCGCGCCGGAACTGACGTCGACCAGGCTGCCATTGCCGATGCGCACGTCGCCATACGTTCGCAACGATACGCTGCCGCCGTTCATATAAGGCAGGCCGGCGGCGGCCAGCGGGTCGCGCAGCACGTTACTGAGCAGGCCGCTGGCATCGAGGCTGACGCCGTCGGCCAGCACCAGCGTGCCCGGAGGCACGCCAGGATTGACGAAGGTATCGAGCATGCCCAGCGAACCGATCTGGTTCAGCACGTTGCCTGCCGCGATGCTGCCGCCACGGCTGCGCAGGCTGGCATTGATGGCCACGTCCTTGCCGAACAGGGTGATATTGCCGCCATCGGCCACCTGCAGCGCGCTGTCGACGGTGATCGCGCCCTTGGCGGCGATGCGCAGGGCGCCCAATTGCTGATTGTTCAGCAAGGTGGTGTCGAGCAGCAGCTTGCCCTCGCGCTCGGTGGACAGCACGCCAGTCACGTCGAGGCCGGCGGCGATGCCGTCCTGCACGCGCGTCAGGCGCACCTCGTCCATGACGGCGGACAGCGCATGCTGCAGCACGCCCGTGCGCTTGTCGAACATCGGCACGTACTGGCCCACGACCAGCTGGCCCCGCTGCGCGGCCGCCAGCTGCGACTGCTGGTAACCGTCGAGCAGCGCTTGCGGCGCCTGCGCCTGGCGCTCGCCCTGGAAGACGTCGCCCGCGATGCCCCCTTCCAGCACGGCCGACCCCGTCGCCACCACCAGCTTGCCCGCGTCGCGGCCCACCGTGTAGCCGTTTTCCAGGCGCTTTTGCGCGGCGATCAATGGATTGGCGTAAAAAGCGCTGGCATCCTTGCCCCAGCGCACATGCTCTTCCTCGTAACCCTTGTACACGCCCGCATACGGCAAGTCGGCGGGCGCGCTGCCGGCCTCATACAGCTTGCCGTCCGCGCCTTTCAGCCAGGTCTGGCGCAGCGCGCCCGTCTGCACGTCCAGGGTGCCGCCCGACAGGTTGATGCTGGAGCCAAGCTGCGTGACGACATCCTTGCCGCCGAAGCTGACCGTGCCGCCCTGCGCCATCCATTCGCTGACGGAGTGGCCCTGCGTGCCCAGGTAGCCGGCCACTTCCAGCAAGCCGCCCGCCGTGTACCAGCGGTCGCTGTCGTAGCCGTTCGTGCCTTTTGGCACGAACACCAGCTTGCGGCGGTCCACCCAGATATTGTTATTGATCAAGGCCTTGCCGTCGCGGTTGACGGGCGCATCGCGCTGCTCGTTGCCCTGCACGTTGATCTCGACATTGTTCGCTTCCATCGCCACCTTCACACCCACGGCGCCGGAAACGTCGAGCTGGGCGCCGTCGCGCAGCAGGCTGCGGCTGGCCGCGTTGACGGCGATCTGGCCGCCCGTGGCCAGGGTCAGGGAGTCGCCCATGAATTCCACCGTGCCGGCGCTGCCGATCTCGATGCGCGACTGGTCGCGGCGGTCGTTGACGGCGAGGATGTTTTCCGTCGACGTCACGGCCGGGCCGCGCATGGCGTCGCGCTGGCTGTCGAGCGCCGTCGTCTTGCCGTCATCCTCGACGAGGATGGCCGTGGTGGCGCCGCGTCCCACGGTGACGGCCGCGTCGCTGCCCAGGGCATTGAGGTGGATGGTGCCGCGCGTGGCCGTGGTGGTGGACGCCAGCAGCACACCGTCCTGCTGCACCGTGCGCCCGGCCAGGGTGACGTCGCCTTCGCGCGCCTGGATCAGGCCCGTGTTGACCACCTTGCCCGCCGTGCTGCCGGCCGCGAACTGCGGCGTGACTTCGCTGCCGCGCGTGGTCGACAGGGGGTTGCCATCCGTGCCTACGCCTTTTTTAATGGTAAAGCTGTCGCCGGCGGCCAGCAGGGCCTGGCCTTTCGGCGTGCCGATCTCTCCCCCGTTGTGGACTTCCTTACCCAGCAGCATCACATAGCCGCCGCCTTCCGTGCTGCCCTTGGGCGCATTGCTGGCGATGCGCGCCCCGGCCTGCACCTGCACCTTGCCGGCCGCGTCCGTGAACGTCGTGGCGCCGGCCGTGCCGGGGCTGTAGATGCCGTTTTTCTGGAATTGCGCATCGCTGATGCGGGCCGCGGCCGCCACCAGGCTGCGCGTATCGACCTGGCTCGCGCCGTTGAAGACGATGCCGTTGCGGTTGACGAGCAGCAGCGTGCCGTCGGCCTTGATCTGGCCCTGGATCTGGCTGGGACGGGCTTGCGGATCGTTGACCCGGTTCAGCACGGCCCAATCCTTTTGTTGCTGGAACGTCAAGGTCGTGTCCTTGCCGACGTTAAACATTTCCCAGTTCAGGATGGCCTTGTCCGCCGTTTGCTGCACCACCACGGCCGTCTTGCCGTTCGCTACCGTCTGCACGGGCGCCTGGGCGTTGAGCCAGCCGGCCGTCAGGCTGTTGGTGTCGACCTGCAAGCCGCCTTTCACGAGGCCATCGGGTGCGCCGGGCACGCCAGCCGCCGCCTGGCGCGCCTGCGCCTGGATCGCTTGCTGCGCGGCGATGGCGCGCGCGGCCAGGTTCAGGTTGTTAAGCGAGCGCTGCAACTGCTGATTTGCCTGCTGTTGCTGACCCTCGGGCCGGCTGCCCAACGGCAGCGGCTGGCCATTCGGCAGGCGGCCCGAAGTGGCCGCCGTATTCTGCGCCGCGCCCTTGGCCGCGAACCAGCCGCCGCTGAACGCCTGCTGCGCGCGGGCCGGCGTGGCAAAGGCGCCCGCCATCAGCATGGTGGTCAGTGCGTAGGCGAGCGGCGTGAGCCGCAAGCGGCTGCCCAGCGTGGAGGTACGCTGCGCGTCCATGTCGACGTTCGGGACTGGGCGCTGGGCAGTGTGAAGCTTGGTCATGGCAATGGTTTCCTGGCTAGAGAGAAGGGAACGGAGCCTGGCGGTAGCGCAAGCGTCCATGCCTCCATGACGTAGCCGGATGGCGGAAGGGATAATGTTTTTTGAAAAATATTTTTAAATATTTTCAAATAAGCCTGCCAAAGGGAAACCTGGAATCAGCGGAAATCAACTGAGCAGCACGATGCCGCCCGGCAAACTGGTCATTTGCGCGCCGTACAGGTCGCGTATCATCGCCAGCGCGCCATCGGTTTGCCCGATGGAAAAACGCATGCGCACGAGACGGCGCCCCAGTTCGGCATTGCGCAGCACCACCCGGCCCGGCCGGTAGCGGTTGATTTCATCGACGACTTCGGCCAGCGGCTTGCCGACAAACGACAACGCGCCCGTGCGCCACGCGCTGGCTTCCTCCGCTGGCGCGGCCGTGGCCGCCTGCACGCCCCGGTCGTCGTAGACCAGTTGCTGCCCAGCATCGAGGGTCTGGCGGCGCTGCTGCCAGACCACGTCCACGGCGCCCGCCAAACAGGTGACGCAGACGGCGTCGTCCGTATGGCGCACATTGAAGCGGGCCGACTGCGCCAGCAGGCGCCCCGCGCCCGCCACCACCGTGACGGGCTGGCGCGCGCCGCTGGCGAGGATTTCCGCTTCGCCGCCCAGCAATTCGATGGCTTCCGGCGCCCGCACATCGATGCGCGTCTGCGTATTCATCTGCACCGTCATCTGCTGCGACACGGCCACCTGCCGCTGCTCGCCCGTGCCCGTGCGGTAGTCGGCGCTCCATTCCTGCAGCGACGGCCAGGCGCCCAGCGGCGGGCGCAAGGCCAGCACGGCCACGCCGGCCGCCAGCGCGCCGCCCAGGAAAGCCCGGCGCCCGGGGCGCGCAGGGAACGCCAGCACGTTCGCCCGCTGCGGCGCGGCATCGGCGGCGCGGTCCAACGCGGGGGCCAGCGCCTGCCACACTTGCTGGAGTTCGCGCCAGGCGCGCGCATGCGCGGGGCTGCGCGCGCACCAGGCGCGCAAGGCGTCGGCGTCCGCCTGCGTAAAATCGTCGCCGCGCAGCCGCGCCCACCAGGCAGCGGCTTGCCGGCCGATGTCAGCGTCGCTCTCGGCGGTACTGGAAGGGTCGCGTGGATCGCGGTCAGGAGCAGTCATGAGATTCATCAATATTTACGGCGGCCCGACACATCGCTGCGCTGGGCGGCATCGGCGTCGGCCATGCACGTTTTACAGTGTTGCATGGCGGCCTGCAATTCTTTCTTCACCATCGCTACGGAAATGCCGAAGCGCTCGGCAATGTCCGCATTGAGCAAGCCATCGACCCTGGCGGCCGTCAGGATGGCGCGGCGGCGCGGCGACAGGCCCGCCAGCGCCGCGTCGAGCGCCTGCACATCGAGGCGCGCCGAGACGATGCGCGCCGGGTCGCTGATGTCGTCGCCGGCCTCGTCGGCCATGTGCATCAGTTCTTCGCGCTCGCGCTCGGTGACGATGATGCGGTCGCGGCGGTAGGCATCGGTGGCGATATTGGCCGCCATGCGCAGCAGATAGGCGTCCGGGTTGTGGACGGGCGCGGCGGTGGGACCGGGCGCCACCATCGCTTCGAGGCGCAGCCACGTTTCCTGCAGCGCATCGGCCGCATGGTGCTTGCAGCCGACCACGCGCTCCAGGCGCCAGCGCAGCACGGCGTAGCGCGAACTGAGGTGGCGTTTCAGCTTGGTGCGCAGGTCGGGCATGCTCATGGCGCGAGCCTTCCCATTGTTCCGGGGGCACAATCGACTTCGCTGCCCGGCCCCTGCGGCAGCAGCAGGATGGAGACGGGCTGCGGCATCGACGGCTGCGGCGCCGCGCCCACGCGCATGCCCAGCACCAGGCGCGCGATGGCCGTGTCGCGCGCGCGCAAGCCCGTGCTGTCGAGCAGGTGCACGCGGTCCACCACGCCGGCGCGGTTCAGATACAGTTGCAGCGCCAGCCGGTAGCCGCCGGGACGCGTCTGCGCCGCGCGGCACAGCAAGCCCAGCAGCACGTGCTGCAGGCGGCTCACATAGGCCGCATGGTCGCCGCCGCCCTGCACGGCGCCCGGGATGTCGGCGGCGGCTACGACGGCGGCCTGCGGCAGCTCCGCCGCGGCGGCAGCGCCGGCCGGGGCATACACGATGACGGCTTGCGCATCGGACAGGCGCGATTGCAGGCCCGTGCCTTCCAGCAAGGCTTGCAGGGCCGCGCCGGCCGCATGGGCGCCGCGCACGGCCCCCGACTGGCGCTGCGCGTAGCGCTGGTCCATCAGCACGGCGATGCCCGTGCGGCGGCTGTACAGGTCCAGCGCGTCGCCCAGGTTTTGCGCGGCGATATCGAACTGCAGCACGGGGCCGTCGGCCGGCTGCGCCCGCACGGGCCCCACCGTGGCCAGGAAACCCAGCAAAACCAGGTATCCTGCCAGCGCAAGCACATGGACGGATGCCGGGCTGCCTGTCATATCGCTATCGAGTCGCTATCGTGTGAGGGGGGAATTGCGTGGAAACAAGGCATTGCCAAGTAACAACTCTTGCATCAACTGCAATAGCCTACACAGAAAAAATGACGGCTTCGTGACATCGCCAGCGTGCATAAATTTCGCCATGCGGGACGTCCGGCGCGCCACCTATTTCGGCTACACTGGCTGTCACTTTCCCTTTCAGACGCCTGATGATCGAAAAGAATCTGCCCGAGCTGGTCATGCTGAAGCGCCTCATCGACGAGGGCGGCAGCCACCTGGAAGTGTCCGCGCCCTGCAGCATCGCCATGGATGGGCGCGAGTTTCCCGTGTACTCCATCGCGCTGGGCAATCCGAGCCCCGACGTGCCCGTGCTGGGCTTTTTCGGCGGCATCCACGGCCTCGAGCGCATCGGCACGCAAGTCATCCTGTCATTCCTGGAAAGCCTGGTCGCGCGCCTGCGCTGGGATGCCACCCTGCATCAGCAGCTGGAAACCATGCGCCTCGTGTTCATGCCGCTGGTCAATCCGGGCGGCATGTGGCAAGCCACGCGCTGCAATCCGCGCGGCGTGGACCTGATGCGCAACGCACCCCTGAGCGCGCGCGAAAAAGTGCCGCTCATGCTGGGCGGACAGCGCTACAGCGCCCGCCTGCCCTGGTACCGGGGCGCGGCCGGGGGGCCGATGGAGCTGGAAAGCGCCGCCGTGTGCGACCTCGTCGAGCGCGAGCTGCTGTCGCGCCAGTTCAGCATCGCCCTCGATTGCCATTCCGGCTTCGGCTTGCGCGACCGTATCTGGTTTCCCCACGCGCATACCAAGGTGCCCATCGAACACCTGGCAGAAATCGGCGCGCTGGAAGAGCTGTTCAGCCAGAGCTACCCCAACCACAACTATGTATTCGAGCCGCAAAGCCGGCAATACCGCACGCATGGCGACCTGTGGGATTATCTGTACCTGAACGGCACCAGCTATACCGGGCGCGTGTTCCTGCCGCTGACCCTGGAAATGGGTTCCTGGCTGTGGGTCAAGAAAAACCCGCGCCAGCTGTTCAACCGGGTCAGCATCTTCAACCCCACGGCCGCGCACCGCCTGCAGCGCGTGCTGCGGCGGCACCTGGTGTGGTTCGATTTCCTCATGCGCGCTGCCAGCAGCCACGGTCGCTGGATGCCGGAAGGCTTGCTGCGCAAGGCACAGCGCCGGCGCGCCCTGGCGCAATGGTATGAATCATGACGCAGATCAACACGCACGATAACTGGGTCATGCTGCGCGGCCTGATGCGCGAACAGCGCCACTGGGGCAGCTTCCCCGCCACCCTCGCGCGCGCCCTGCCCGGCGCCCGCATCGTCACGCCCGACCTGCCCGGCAACGGCACGCGCCATGCGCAGGACAGCGCCACCCGCGTGGCCGACATGGTGGAAGACTGCCGCCGGGAGTTGCTGGCGCGGGGCATCCCGGCGCCCTACCACTTGCTGGCCCTGTCCCTGGGCGGCATGGTGGCCGTCGAATGGGCCAGCCGCTACCCGCAGGAAATCGTCCGCTGCGTGCTGATCAACACCAGCATGCGGCCGTTCAATCCCTTCCATCAACGCCTGCGCTGGCAAAACTACGGCGCCCTGCTGCGCCAGCTGCTGCTGGGCGATGCCGCCAGCCAGGAAGCATTGATCTTGCGCCTGACGAGCCGCCGGCATGCGGGCGGCACTCCCGCGCTGCTGGCCGACTGGCTCAGTTACCAGCGGGAATACCCGGTCAGCCGCCGCAACGCGCTGCGCCAGCTGCTGTCGGCTGCCCGCTACCGCGCTCCCGGCGTCCGCCCGGCCATGCCCGTGCTGGTGATGGCCGGCGCGCAAGACCGGCTGGTCGACCACCGCTGTTCGCAACGCCTGGCCCGCGCCTGGCAAGCCGATTGCCTGATCCACGGCGACGCCGGGCACGACTTGCCGCTCGACGAGGGGGAATGGCTGGCGCAGTCGGTGGCGCGCTGGCTGGGGGTGGCAGCGGCAGGCGATGAGCAGACCAACACGGCACAATCATCATGCCGATAGCCTATCGCACGGAGCAACTGACGGCGCTGGCAGAGGCCGGCGTGCACGAACACATTTTTCCAGGCGCGGCGTGGGCCGTCGGCACCGTCGACCATGGCGTGGCTGGCGCGGCCGGGCGGCTCACGCCGGAGCCCGCCAGCGCCGCGATGCAGGTCGACACCCTGTTCGATATCGCTTCGCTGACCAAGATCGTCAGCGTCTGGTCGCTGATCGGCAGGCTGATTGGCCGGCAACGCCTGCGCCTGGACGACCGGCTGGCCGACGTCTTGCCCGGCACGGCGGGCTACGCGCTGGCGCCCATCACGATTTTCCAGCTGCTCACCCACACGGCCGGCTTGCCGCTGCGCGCCCGGCTGCGCGCCAGCTATGGCGAGGTGTACGACGATATCGTGCGCGGCGTGCTGCGCGAGCCGCTGGAAGGCACGCCGGGCCAGGCTGTCGAATACACGGACCGCGCCGCCCTGATCCTCGGCTTTGCCATCGAGCGCCTGCTGGGCCAGCCGCTGGAACAGGCGCTTGCAGAGCATGTGCTGCAGCCGCTGGGCATGGCCGCCACGGGCTACGGCCCGCTCGCGCCACGCCACGGCCAGTTAATCGCGCCGACCGAGTATTGCGAACAGGCGGGCGCCCACCTTGCCGGCGTGGTGCATGATTTTTCGGCCCGCCTGCTGGGCGGCGTGTGCGGCATCTCCGGGCTGTTTTCCAACGTGCCCGACTTGCAGCGCTTCCTGCAGGCGATGCTGGCGTCGGGCCTGCATGGCGCAGGCCAGGTGTTTGACGCCGGCTGGGTGCGCGCCTCGCTGACGGTGCAGACGGGTTCGTTAAATCCCTCGCGCGGCCTGTTCTGGCACCCGGCGGCAGGCACCGGGCCGCAAGACGACGTCTGGTGCCACCAGGGGTTCACCGGCACGGCCATGTGGCTCAGCCCCCGGCGCGGCCGATATGCCGTGCTGCTGACGAACAAGCTGTATTACACGCGCGATTCCGCCCGGGTCAACGCGCTGCGGGGCGACTTCATGCGTTGCGCATTCGGCCTCTGAGGCTTACAGGCGCAAGCTCACCGCGATGGCCAGCAGCAGCGCGCCGGCCGCCGCCAGTAGTGCACCGTTGAAATTGTGCGACTGCGCATACAGGCTGCCGGCCAGCACGGGGCCGATAATCTGTCCGATGCCGTACACCACCGTCATGATGGCCATCATGCTGGCGCCCGCCTTGACAGCTGCCCGCTGCGCGGCCGGCATGGCGATGGTCACCGTGCCGACGAACGTGCCGCCGACGAGGATGGCGCTGAGCAGATAGCCGGCGGCCGAGGGCGCCAGCACGGGTAGCGCCACGCCCAGCGCCTGCAGCAGCAAGTTCAGCCGCAGCGCCTGGCGCGTGCCCAGGCGCTCGTGCAGCCGGTGCCACAGGAAACACGAAGGCGCCGCGCCCAGGCCGAACACGGCCCACACGTGGGCGGAATTGAGATTGGGCAAGGCCACACCCACCAGCACAGGCAGATAGGTGGCCGTGACGATGTAGCCGAGTCCCGCCAGTCCATAGATCAGCACCAGCGGCCAAGGCGCCACGGGCGCCAGCGCCGGCGCGGCCGGTGCGGGCGGCGCATCCGGGGTCGCCTGGCCGCTCACGGCAAGCGCTGGCGCGGCCGCCAGCCCCGCCAGCACGGTGACCCCGGCCAGCAGCAGCCACATGCCGGCGCTGCGCCAGCCCAGGTGCGACGCCAGCACCAGCAATTCGGCCGAGACGGCGATGCCGGCGCCCACGCCCGCATACAGCAGCGGCGCGCCGCGCGCCTGCCCGCGCTGCACCAGCAGCCACAGCGACGCCGCCACCATGGCCAGGGCGCTGAAGACGCCCGCCACGCCGCGCACCGTCACGATGAGCCAGACGGGCATCGGCCAGGCCAGCACGCCCAGGCACAGGGCCGTGCCGGCCACCGACCATAAACACAGCCGGTGCGCGCCATTTGCCCGCGCGCGCATGGCCAGGATGGCGCCCAGCAAGTAACCGGCATAGTTCGCCGAGGCGGCCAGGCTGCCGTCGCGCAAGGTCAAGACGCCTTCCTCGAGCATGTGCGGGTAGATGGCCGTGAAGGCGAAGCGGCCGAATCCCATGCCGATGGCGAGGATGACGGCCGCCGCGATGGCCGCGCGCAGCCTGGCCACCCCGCTCACGCCGCCTCGCCGAGCTGCGCCAGCAAGTGCTGGAACGCGGGCACGTCGAATCCCGCGCGCCACACCAGCACGGTGTCAATTTGCCCAGCGGAAATAGTCGCCAGGGTGGCCGGCGCGCCGGACAGCGCCAGCACGCTGGCAGGCAGCAGGGTCACGCAGGCGCCGGCCGCCACGCAGGCGATCATGCAGTGATACGAACTCATTTCCTGCACCCGCCACTGCGTGCTGCCGGCCAGGCCCAGCACCTCTTCCGCGATGCCGCGGTAGGTGCAGCCCTGCGGAAACGCCGCCAGGGAGCGCGTGCGCACATCCATGGCGCGGCGCGCCTGCGCTTCGCTGGCCGGCAGCAGCAGGCACAGTTCCTCGCGCCACACGGGCCTCGATGCCAGACCCAGCTCCGCCAGCGCGGCGGCGCCGCCGAATTCTGGCGGCAAGGCCACGAAAGCGCAGTCGAGCAAGCCCGTGCGCACTTGCTCGATCAGGGGCCGCGACGGCCCCGTGCTCAGCGCCAGGCGCGTCGCCGGATAGCGCGCATGATACGCGGCCAGCAAGGCCGGCAAGCGGCTGGCCGCCGTGCTTTCCATGCTGCCGACGCGCAAGGTGCCCCCCTCGCGCCCGCCCGTGACGACATGCCGCGCTTCTTCCGCCAGCGCCAGCAGGCGCTGCGCATACTCGAGAAAGCGCTCGCCCGCCGCCGTCAGGGCCATGCGTTTATTGGTGCGCACGAACAGTTCCGCGCCGATATCGGCTTCCAGCTGCTGGATGCGCGTGGTGACGCTGGACGGCGCGCGCCCCAGCCGCGCGGCGGCCTGGGTGACGCTCAGTTCACTGGCGACCGAGCAAAAAATCCGCAATGATTTCGAATCCATCGCATTCTCTTTTTAAAAATGATTATGCTATTATATTCTTAAAATACGAATCAAATGCAGCATCCTCAACTTCATGAAGGAATCATCATGACGTCAATCCAGCGTTTCCTCGACCGTCTCGGCTTGCAATTGCCCATCATCCAGGCGCCGATGGCGGGCGTTTCCACGCCGCGCCTGGCCGCCGCCGTGTCGAACGCGGGCGGCCTCGGTTCGCTGGGCATCGGCGCCGGCACCGTGGCACAGGCGCGCCAGATGATCGCGGACACGCGCGCGCTGACGGACAAGCCCTTCAATATCAATGTGTTCTGCCATGCGCCGGCCGTCAGGGATGCGCGGCGCGAAGCGGCTTGGCTGGCCCATCTGGCGCCCCTGTTTGCGGAACTGGGCGCGGCCCTGCCCACACAGCTGGAAGAGATCTATAAAACGTTCATCGGCGACGAGGCGGCGTTTGCCCTGTTGCTGGAACAGCGTCCCGCCGTCGTCAGCTTCCATTTCGGCTTGCCGACGCAGCAGCAGATCGCCGCCCTGCGCCAGGCCGGCATCTACACGCTGGCCACGGCCACCAATGTGCGCGAAGCAGCACTGATCGAACAGGCGGGCGTCGACGCCATCGTGGCGCAAGGCGTGGAAGCGGGCGGGCATCGCGGCGTCTTCGACCCGCAAGCGCCGGACGAGCGCCACAGCACCACCGTGCTGCTGCGCCTGCTGGCGGGCCGCACCGCCCTGCCCCTCATCGCCGCCGGCGGCATCATGGATGGACAAGGCATCCGCGCCGCGCTGGACCTGGGCGCCGCGGCCGCGCAGCTGGGCACGGCGTTCGTGCTGTGCCCGGAATCGTCGGCCAATGCAGGCTACCGGGCCAACCTGAAAAGCGGACGGGCGGCCAGCACCCGGCTGACCAGCGTGCTCTCGGGCCGCCTGGCGCGCGGCATGGTGAACCGCTTCATCGAATATGGCGAAGCGCCGGGCAGCCCGCCGCCGGCCGACTATCCCGTCGCCTACGATGCCGCCAAGCAATTGAACGCGCTAGCCAGCCAGCATGGCGACAGCGAATTTGCCGCGCAGTGGGCTGGCCAGGGCGCGCCGCTGGCGCGGGAAATGGGGGCGGCGGAATTGGTCGCCACCCTGGCGCGGGAAATGACGGCCTGACTTTTCCGGGGCCGCCCGCCTCACGCCGGCTGCTGCTGCGTGGTGCAATGGATGCCGCCGCCACCGGCCGCGATGGCGTCGATATTCAACTGCACGATGTCGCGCCCAGGGAATTGCTCGCGCAGGATGGCCCTGGTGTTGCGGTCGGCTGCCGCATCGCCAAATTCCGGGCACAGCACGGCGCCGTTGCAGACATAGAAATTGATGTAGCCGGCGGCGAAATCCTTGTTTTCATAGCGCGGACGGACTGACCTAGGTCCGGGCAAGACCACCACCTGCAGCGCACGGCCGCGCGCATCCGTGGCCTTGCGCAGGATGTCGAGGTGGCGCTGGGTGACGGCCCGTTCGGGCGACGCCGGGTCGCTGTCGTAGCCGGCCGCGACGACGCCGGGGGCGCAGAAGCGGGCATAGAAATCCGTGTGGCCGTCGGTGATGTCCTGGCCGGCGATGCCGGGCAGCCAGATGACTTTTTCGATGCCCAGCAGCCGGCGCAATTCACGTTCGCATGCTGCCTTGCCAACGCCGGGGTTGCGGTTGGCATTCAGCACGCAGCTTTCCGTGATGATGGCCGTGCCCTGGCCATCGACTTCGATGCCGCCCCCTTCCAGCACCAGGCTGCTTTCCAGCACGGCCACGCCGGCGCGTCCGGCCACGAAAGGGGCCACCCGCGCATCGTCGTCGTAGTCCTGTTTTTCGCCCCATCCATTGAAATTGAAATTCACGCCGGCCAGCGCCCCGCCCGCCTTTTTCACGAAGACGGGGCCCGTGTCGCGCATCCACAGGTCGTCGATGGGCTGCACCAGCAGCTTGACCTTGTTGCCGCACAGGCGAGCCGCCACGTCGTAGTCTTCCTCGTTGACGAGCATGTGCACGGGTTCGACGCTGGCGATCGCTTGCGCGATGCGCGCCAGGTCCGCCTGCGCGCCCGCCTTCAGGCGCTTGCCCCACACGTCGTCATTCGCGCCGAAAGCCATCCAGGTGGCGGCGTGGCGCTCGCCTTCGTCGGGCATGCGCCAGCCGGCGCCGGCCGCCAGCGCGGACATGGCCGGCAAACCGGCCGCGGCGCTGGCCGCCAGGCCCATGGCACCGTTCAGAAAATGTCGTCGTTGCATGCTGTTCTCCTGTGCGGCGCGCTTACGCCGGTTCCTGTTGCGTGGTGCAATGTATGCCGCCGCCACCGGCCGCGATGGGGTCGATATTGATCTGGATCACGGCGCGTCCCGGATACAGCTGCGCATACTGCGCCCTAGCGCTGGCGTCCGCTTGCGCATCGCCGAATTCTGGCAGGAAAATGGCGCTGCTGGTGGCATAGTAATTGATGTAGCCGGCGGCGAAGGTGTTCGGGTTGTTTCCAGGCCGAATTTTCTCGGGGCCATCGATGACGACGATCTGCAGCGGCCGGTTGTCGGCATCCGTGGCGCCGCGCAGAATCTCCAGGTGGCGCCGGGTCAGCGCGTAATCGTACGATGCAGTGTCCATCTCGCGGTGCGCCGCCACCACGCCGGGGCGCACGAAGCGGGCGTAAAAGTCCGTGTGGGCATCCGTGATGTCCTGGTTCTTGATGCCTGGCAGCCAGATCACCTTGCGGATGCCCAGCAGCCGCTGCAGTTCCACTTCGCAGTCGGCCTTGCTCCAGCCCGGATTGCGGTTGCTGTTCAGCACGCAGCTTTCCGTGATGATGGCCGTGCCCTTGCCATCGACTTCCAGCGCCCCGCCTTCCAGCACCAGGCGCGTGGCCAGCAGCGGCACCCGGGCCTGGGCGACGACCACGTCGGCCACTTGGCCATCCTTGCCGGACTGCTGCTTGTTGCCCCAGCCATTGAAGTTGAACTTCACGCCGGCCCGCTCGCCATTCGGCTTGCGCACGAAGACGGGCCCCGTGTCGCGCATCCAGACATCATCCATCTCGGCGGAAATCAGGTTCACGCGGGCGTCGAGCAACTGCCGCGCACTGGCCAGCTCGGCGGGACGCACCAGCATGTTGACGGGTTCGTAGGCGGCGATCGCATTGGCGATGCGCACCAGCGCCAGCTGCACTTGCGGCACTTGCGCGCGCGTCCAGACGGCGTTCGAGGCGCCATACGCCATCCACGTCGCCTTGTGGGCTTCGGCCTCGTCGGGCATGCGCCAGCCGTCGGTCTGGTTGACGCCGCCGCCGCTGATGATGGGCGGCACTGGCGCCACCGGGCCCGTTTCCGGCGTGCCGCCGCAGCCGGCCAGCATGCCGCCCATGGCCAGCGCGCTGCCGCCCAGCATGCAATGGCGCAAGAAATATCGACGTGTGTTCATATCCATCCTTGATTAGTTAGTCAGAGTGCCGCGCACCGTTTTTCAACGCGCTGGCATGGACGGCATTGTGGAGCGATCAAGATATGAAAACAAATGATATGATTTACGCCAATTCATTAGGTTTTCTCATATGTCAGAACATCGCATTCCCTCGCTGAAGTTATTGATGGGCTTTGAAGCGGCCGCCCGCCACGGCAATTTCTCGCGCGCGGCCGACGAGCTGCACGTGACGCAGTCGGCCATCAGCCATCAGGTGCAATTGCTGGAAGAACAAGTCAAGCAGCCGCTGTTCCGCCGCGCGGGACGGGGTGTGGAACTGACGGTGGCAGGCGAAGTGCTGCTGCGCAGCGTGCAGCGCTCGATGACCGTGCTGCGCAGCGGCCTGGGGCGCATCGCCACCTATCTCGATCCGGGATTGGTCGTGCTGGTGTGTCCGGCGCCCCTGCTGCACGGCTGGCTGCAACCCCGGCTGCGGGCGCTGGAAGCGCAGCTGCCCGAACTGTGCCTGCTGCTGTCGGTGGACGAGAGCGCCCGCTTCGTCGACGAGATCGACGTCGATATCGCCATCGGCGAGCGCCCCATCCTGCAGCCGGACTTGCAGGAAATCCCCCTGCTGCGCGATGAATGGGTGATGGTCGCCAACAGCGAGCTGGCGGCGCGGCTGGCCGGCGTGCCGCAGGATGCGCATCACCTGCACGCGGATCTGGTGTGTCTGGAAGAAAGCTTGACGGGCGACACTACGGCGCCCCTGTTCCTGGGCCCGCTGGCGCGCTTTCGCAAGCGGGCCATCTACGACGATGCGCGCCTGTTGCTGGACGCCACCCTGGATGGGCGCGGCATCGCCTGCCTGCCGCGCCTGCTGGTCGATGCCAGCCTGGCGCGCGGCCTGCTGCACGTGTTGCCCGATTATCCGCGCGTGCCCGGCGCCACGTGGTGGCTGTCGGGCGTGGCGGAACATCCGCGTTCGCCCATCGTCGGACAAGTATTCGACTGGCTGCGCGCGCAAGGCGCGGCGCAGGGGCAATGATCAGGGCTGCGGCACGCGCGCATAGTCGATGCCGCTGGCCCAGCGGTTTTCCCAATGCGCCAGATACGACTGCGCCAGGCGCTCGCTGTGCCACACGACGAGCACATTTTCGCTGTTGGCGGTGGCCGCATCGGCCGTGTAATTAAAGCTGCCGTTCTGCACGGTCACGCCATCTGCCACGATATACTTGTCGTGATGCAAGGCATAGCGGGAAATCAGGCGCGTGGGAATGCCAGCGCCGACGAGCCGGTCCAGCGCGGCCCGGCTGTTCTTGCGCGCGTTGCGCCGCGTATCGGCCAGCACCCTGACATCCACGCCCCGCTGCCGCGCCCGCAGCAAGGCCTCGACCACATGGGGCGAGCTGAACGAATAGGCGGCCAGCCGGATGCTCGACGCCGCGCTATCGATGACCTTAAGCACCAGCGCCTCCGCCCCGCCATCGGGGGAAAACGCGTTCTCGATGGTCACCACGGGCGCGGTGTCGGCGGCAAGCGCCGCTGGCGAAACGCCGTTAGCCAGGCACAGCGCAACAGCAAGTACGAAATTCTTCATCGCTGACATTTCCCTGTTTCAATAATCGGGGGTGGACGAACAAAAAATGTGAACGCAGCCTGCAGGCAGACTCGTCGCCTGGGCGACCGTCCGCTGTCGCCCCATTGCGGACATTGATACTTAAATTTGATGAGGGTTCGAACGGCCGTCCAGTTCATTGTTCCGTACAACTGGACGAAGGAGATAGGCTGTAATGCCGACGGTAAGACCAGCAGCGATTGCACCTAGCGCTGTGCGAGTCGGTGCATCCAGAAACATTATGTAGGGCACACCGCACCCGGCAATACAGGTGGCCAGCAGCAGCGGAGAATCATATTTGCGCAGGAGTATGAGTAATGGCAGGCCCACCAGTGCCAAACCCGCAAATGACATCGGAACAGCGAGTAGTACGGAAAAAAGAAGTCCGACCCCGACATCAGACGCGATACCTGCATCGGAGCTTCCGATACCTGCCAATGTGACTGCCGGGATACTCGACAGCGGCGCCAAAAACAAGGATTTCATAGGGAAGGGTTTGATCTTCATGGATCTTCCTGTGGTTTTTTGTATGCTTCTGGCCGGTTGCCGTCTTTGGCTGCTTCCGCCCCGTGGCGAATATATAGACGGTTGACAAAATACTTGCCAGCTGAAGGTGCGTAGCTTGTATCAACGGCTAGGTCTCGGCGGGACCGGCTGCGTCGCGAATCATTGGTTCGTGTTCTGAGAAAACGCTGACACATGTCCCAGCTGTGACAATGATCCACTCTCGCTGCTTCTGCTTATAGCCAAGCCGCCTATCTTCTTCCATCGCCCATCCGCCATCGAATACCTCAAGGACCGGATACCCAGAAGGAAAGTCCTCATCGGTCCAGTACTCGGCGAGCGGCACTTCATCCAAGAGCCTGAAGCCGCTCACCTGAGCAAATGTGACCTCGATTCCATCGTCCTTGTGATGGTTGCGGACGACACGTATTACCAATTGTCCATTGTAGGTAACTGAATGAATGTCCGCCCCCCATTCGAATTGTTCTCGGCAGCCAAATGGTCTAGCTTTGATTGGCATATACATCCTATTTCGCACGCTATGATTAACGTTACCGTACAACGATCTACTCATGATCAACGACCGCTTGTGGCCGATTGCTGCCGTCACAAGGCTATCGTAAATGGTCATCAAAACCCAGTGCGCGCGTCAGTTCTGGCAGTTTCGCACACAGGAAAATGACAACCACTAGCCCAATTGGAAGGCCAACATACAGTAGGGCACCTTCCTCAGAAACCTTGAAAAAATACCTGACCAATCCAGCAGCGAGTAAACCCCAGAAAAGAAACGCTGCAATCAAACTAGAAACAATTGTCACCCACTTCCTAAACTGCTCAAAGCGGCGCTGGCGAGGCGATTGGAGTTCATATCTTTCCATCTCATTAGTCCCGTAAAATTTCCTCTTTTTCACTTCTCGTAGTGCAAGGCGCATCAACTATTTTAGCAACTCGAACGGCTGTTTCTGGCCGATGGCGGTCGTCGGCAGGTTCAGCCCCATTGCTGACGTTTAAAGAAGCTGCTTAATGCGTCGCAAAGCGCGCGATCCAGCAACTGAAACTTGAGGATGAACGTGGTCAGCACATGTGATGGCGATCGGCAGAAGAGCCTTTGACGGTCGCTTTTCGATTTCCATGGCAACTGCCTCACCCAGAAAAAAGTCGTCATCATTGGCGAGCAATTGAAGCAACGGCAGATCTCCAAGGTCCAGCGAAGGCAGAAGGCTGACGATTAGGTCATTACATTCCTGACGGTGGAGCGCGTGAATGAAATTTGCTAGTGCCGCTTGGTCCCTCGCAACAGGACTCAAACGCGGATGCAGGTCAGATACAGACAGCCCTTCGGCTTGAGCCTTACGCACGGAGTCTAAGAAATCAGTCACGCTTTCAAACACCATTCGCGAATCGCCGTCGTGCGAAAGAAAAAATACACCTCCAGCCAATGGCTCGACCGTAGTTAAAAAATGATGGTTACTTGTTTTTTCGTCATCCAACACGTAGCCGTGGAGTTCCCGCACTGCCGGATGAAACGCAAAAAGTTTACTCTGCTCTAGCACCGTCTCCGCGTCAAAGAGCGAACTGGATGTCCAGTCGGCGCACTTTAGCTCATCGAAATACTTTTGCAGCATAGAATCCCTTGGCGATACTGAACGTCCAAAATTGGACGCCAGCGGACTGTGAGCATAACGAATTACCACGCGAGAAAAGTCACAAATTATCACCTCAACGTGAATGTCTGCTTCTGGCCGATTTCAGCCAACCACTCCACCTTCAAAACAAACCGGAACCCCACGACGTCGTGCATCACTGCTACGTCTCTCTACATACTCTGGGAGCCTGGCACACCGCATCAGTTCATTTTTTCGACTTCTGACCATTTGAATACACCAGCACACCTTACTCGTTGAACTGCTGGGTACTCAGCAGCACGCCCTTATCACTGTAAACCTGACGAATGCTTACCTTACCGTTGAGATGGTAACTATTTTGCACACCCACGGGCTGGCCATCGCGCCATTGCCCTCGGAACTCCAGCTTGCCATCACTAAAATAGGTAGTTGCTACGCCGTGTACGCGGCCATGCTCATCTAGCTCTACCTGCGATTTGACATTGCCATCTCGATCATAATAGCGGTAACCGCCAACCATCTTGCCAGAAACAAAATCGGCTGCATTGGTCTGTCCGGAGATTCGTACCAGATCGCTCTTGATGGTATCGAAAATCTCCACCTTCCAAGTGCCGGGCAACGCTGCTTTTGGTAAGGGCAGCACCAGCACATAAGGCGAGCGATGCTTGACCTGCGGCATCAGCTGTTCGTCCAGGTAGAGGCGCGCCTTGCCGTCGGGACAGGAGTCCGGGCCACAGTCGGTCATCATGCGCGCAAACGGAATGGCCTCATCGCCGGCTTTCCCGACAGGGCAGCCAAACAAGGTCACGACCATTGCTGTCTTGTCACGGATGCGCTCGGCGAGTGCGGGTCTGAGGCTCGCATACTCATCTTTGTTTTCCAGCATCCCCTCTTTTATGCGCAGCTGATTGCCGCCGCAGGCCGTAGATTCCGCCACGGTCAGCACATCGGCGCCTTTGCTATCTTTCTCGTTAGAAATAGCCGTAAACACGTGTCGCTGAATAATATCGGCCTGCGCCACTACTGGCCACAACAGCATCGCACCTAGCGCCACGCATATCATTTTCTGATTTTTTTTCAAGTACATCTCTAATCAAGTGCATCTGTAATATTGACTGGGTTAGCGGAAAAGTGCTTTCCCATGGCCGCTTGTGGCTGCTGTCATTGGCAGGTTCCGCCCCATTGTGCCGCCCGAAATCACATTCAACGTCAAAGTGATCGCTGCGCTTCAGTCCGTCAAATGCAGCATGGTGTTATCCATCTGCTTCAACTTTGCTTCGATCTGATCCAAAGCATGTAGCTTTTCTTCGCGATGAGACCAGTCCCCCGCAGCCAGCGCCTGGGCCCTTTGCTGCCCGATAGCGTCCAATGCCAGTTGTCGCGCCTGTTGGTTGCATGCCGCTCTTAACTTTATATCCGCAAATGCGAGAGCAATCGACGCTTCGCAGCGCACGTCATCGTCCATGGCGTGTATGTCGGCGTATCCCCATTGCTTTGCCAGTTTCTCGAGAAATCGAATTGGTGTGACGTCCTTGTGCGTCTTGTGCCAATCGCGATAGCTCTCCAGAAGATCAGCGCCAGTATCATTGCCGTTCGGCGAGAAATCATCCGCGCAGTTCCAAAAAAATGGATCATCCAATATCTCGCGTGCCTTGGGATGAAAGTCTTCCCAGTCGATTCCCAACTGCTCCCAGGCCGACATTCCATCACGCTTGGCTTGTGCCGCTGCCTTCAAGCCGGATGCCAGGAGTTGCAGAGCTTCCTCCGAATCCGGGACGCGTTTCCTGGCAGCTTCACAGTGGTCCAGAAATTTCTCCAAGCTAAAATCATCAGTGCGCTTCAATCGCTTGCTCAATAGCCCTAATGCATGGATGACTTCATCCACACCTGCTTTAAAAAGTGGCAAAGACAATGTTGAAGAATGCGTCCAGTCCCGGCCTTCCATCAATTCGCTGGCGATAGCGATCTCGACCTTGCCCTTTGCTCTTCGATAAGTGACCTTCGGTAGCGTTGCGCGGAAATTATTGTGCCTCTCCAACAGAGATTCCAGCGTCTTCTTTGCCGGACCAGAGTCCCTGAAGTGAAGCGTGACCGCAATTTCCTGAATCGCGCCGCCAAAACTGCCGCTGCCCGCGAGAAGAAAATCCCCGATCGGAGACAACGTTGTGTGACCACCGTAGCAATTATAGGAATTTGCGACTACATGGAAATCCATTGAATACTGCCTTTCATCCGAAATTTCAATTGTTCTGAATGTCGATATATATTGCTTGTTCACCTCAAGCCAGCCATGCCGTGGCTACGGCAACCGGTGCCGGAAGGTCGGTTCGATGTTGCGCGCATGCAGCCAGCGCACGATGTCTTCCAGGGTGGCGTCCTGCAACAGCAAGCCTGGCACGGTGGCGGAAGATGCAACAGGCGATGCGGCCACGGGAACAGGCGCTGGCGAAGACTCCGAAAGGCCCGCATGTCCCTGCAGCTTCGCCAGCGCCTGCGCGAACTGGGCTGGGTTGATGCTGCGCAAACTTTCCAGGAAGCCCAGCTGGGCGGATGGCGGCGGCGGCATGTCCAGGCCCGGCTCATCGACGAAGGCGGCGCCCATGCTGGGGTGGATGAAGGCGGCCCACTTGCCCGACGGCTGCAGGCTTGGCGGCAGCGCCACCTGTTCCACGTCGGCGGGCGGCGCGGCGGCAAGAATGTCGGTCGAGGCAGGCAAAAAGGTCGAGCGCAGCAGTTGCACGAACTGGCGCGCCTGGGCGACGGGCACGGGCGTGGCCAGCGACAGCCATAACTGGAACGCCGTGCCCGAGATGCTGACGGCGGGCGCCGGCAAGTCCAGCTCGTGTTGCACGGCATTGGCGATCGTACACAGCGCGCTCCAGTGCGCCTCGCCGCCGCCCTTGCCGCCAAACTCCAGCACCAGCGCGCGCGTCAGGCCACTCCCGGTCACGAGTCGCACCGCTACCGTCTGCTCGCCCGACAGATGGCGCGCCAGCACGGCCGGCGTCAGCGGCTGCACGCCGCCCTCGCCATCGACATAGTGCTGCTGTTCATCGAACAGGTACAGGCGGGTGAGTTCGGAAATCAGTTTATGCATGGACGGCCTCGTAATGACGTTGAGCAACACTTGTCAACGTGCCCAGATTATAGCCTCCCAAGCCTTGGCGCACCCGCACCTCCAACGCCAAACACGAGCCAGCTGGCCACGGCGAACAGGCAGGCGGCAACGCCGCCGTACAGCATCACGGCGCCAAAACCTTGTGCCAGCGCAAGCTTCGCCACGCCGGCCGGCAGCGCGCCGCCCTTGCCTGCCGACACTTCCTCCGCCAACGCCCGCAATGCCGCCCCGTCAATCCCGGCAGGCATATGCCGGCGCAAGGCGGACTGGATGGCTGCGACGAGGATAAAACCCATCAGCGCGATATTGATGGACAGGCTGACCATGCGCGCGCTGATGTCGATGCTGGACGCCATGCCCGCCCGTTCGCCCGGCACGGCAGCCGTCGTCGTGTTAGTGACGGGGGTATTGGTCAGCCCCAGGCCCGTGCCCGCCAGCAGGCAGCCGGGCAGGATCGTCAGCCAGCTGGTGGCGTCCGCGCGGCTGCCCCAGCACATCAGCAGCAAACCCGTGCCGATGGCCAGCAAGCCGGCGGGAATCACGGCATCGGCCCGGTAGCGCAACGCCAGCCGCTCTGCCAGCGGCGGCACGAGCAAGGTGGGCAAGGTGTAGGCCAGCAAGGTCAGGCCCGTGTCCAGGCTGCTGTAGCCGAGGCCATGCTGCACATACAGGGGCAGATAGATCATGAGCGGCCAGAAACTGCAGTTCATGCCCGCCGAACCGAGCAGCGCGCCCGAGAAGCGGCGGATGCGGAATACGGAAAAGTCGACCATCGGTTCCGCCTGGCGCCGTTCGATGACGGCAAACGCGGCAAAACCGGCCAGCGCCACGGCCAGGCTGGCCAGCGCAAGGGGATCATCGAAACCCAGCGCCGGCCCCTGCGTGAGGCACCACGCCAGGCTGAACACGGCCAGCGACAGCATGGCGATGCCCGCCACGTCCAGTTTGCGCCGCTGCGGGTCGCGCGATTCATTCACGCCCAGGGCCGCCAGCAGCAGCGCGACGACGGCGAGCGGTCCGTGCACGAGGAATACCCACGGCCAATTCGACAGCGCGACGATGGCGGCGCCGATGATGGGGCCGAAGCCCAGGCCCAGGCCAAACACGATGCCCCAGGCGCCGAACGCCCTGCCCCGCGCGGCGCCAGCCGGGAACTGCTGCGACAGCACGGCCACCTGGCAAATCAGCATGGCGCCGCCAGCCATGCCCTGCAGCGCGCGGGCGGCGATCAGCACGCCCGTGCCGCCAGCCCAGCCGCAGGCCAGCGAACTGAGGCCGAACAGCGCCAGGCTGGCCAGCAGCAGGCGCTTGCGGCCATAGCGGTCGGCCAGGGTGCCCGTGGCCATCAGCACGGTGGTGCAAGCCAGGGTGTAGGCGTTCATGATCCATTGCAAGTCCTTGAAGTCGCCATGCAGCACGGTTTCCAGGGTGGGCAGGATGGCGGGCACGCTGGAAATTTCCAGGCCAAACATGAGCGAGGCCAGGCAGACGGCGGCCAGGGTCAGTGCGTTTTGTTGCGAAGTAGTCGGTAGCATCGAAGCCTTGATGTCGGTAGTCATGGAGGGGCGCGTAGAGGCGGCGCACTGCGAGCCGCCATTCTAGAAAGCCTGGACTCATGAAGGAAATGATAAAATTTTGTACAATTCATTCATTTTCATCATGAATCACGGGAACCCCATGGACTTCGATACCGCCCTGCTGCGCGCCTTTGTGGCCGTACAGGACACGGGCGGCTTTACGCGCGCCGCCGAACGACTGCACCTGAGCCAGTCCGCCATCAGCCACCAGATCCGCCGCCTGGAAGAACAGGCGGGTACGCCCTTGCTGGTGCGCACGACGCGCAGCCTGCGCCTGACGGAAGATGGCGAGGATTTCCTGCGCCACGCGCGGCAGGTGCTGGCGGCCCAGGAGGCGCTGTCGCGCCGCTTCCAGCGTTCCTCGCTTGCCGGCGCCGTGCGCTTTGGCGTGCCGGAAAATTTCATGGGCGCGCGCCTGCCCGCCCTGCTGGCGCAGTTCGCCCACCTGTTTCCTGCCGTGCGCCTGGATGTGACGGTCGGCACCTATCTTGACTTGCAAAAACTGGTCGCCGCCGATGCGCTGGACCTGGCCGTCGTCATGACCCTGGCGGACGGGCAGGATGAAGCGGCCGTGCTGCGCCGCACGCGCTTCGTCTGGGCCGCGGCGCAGGATTTCCGGCACGACGGCGCGCTGCCCCTGCCGCTGGCGTTTTCACCGGCGCCCTGCATGCACCGGCAAGTGGGCGTCGACGCCCTCGAGGGCGCCGGAATCGACTGGCGCGTGGCATTTACTTCGCCCAGCCAGCAGGGCTTGCGCGCCGCCGTGCTGGCGGGACTGGCCGTCACGGCCTTGCCGCAAGGCGACCTGGAGCCCGGCATGGTGGTCATCGATGGCCAGTATGGCTTGCCCGCCCTGCCCGCCGCCCGCTTCCAGCTGCTGTGGCGCGCCGCCGGCAGCACGGCGGCGGCCGAAGCGTTCGGACAGTTGCTGCGCGAATGGTCAGCCGCCGCGGCGGCTTGACAGCACCAGCAGCAAGGCCAGCGCCAGCATGGCGCTCGCGCCGCCCAGGGCCACCGTCACGCGGTGCGCCAGCAGCGCCGCGCCGACGCGCTGGTGTGCGCCAAAGGACGAGATCGCCACCAGCACCGCCAGCCCCAGCGAATTGCCCAGCTGGTGCGCCACGTTGACGACGCCCGCGGCGGCGCCCGCATCCTGCGCGGGCACGCCCGCCACGCCGGCCGCCGTCAGCGGACTCAAGGCCATGCCCTGCCCCGCGCCGATCAGCACCATGGGCAAGGCCACGCCCAGCCAGTACGCCGTGCCCGCATCGATACGGCTCAGCCATGCCATGCCCAGCAGGGTTGTCGCCAATCCCATGGCCAGCAGGCGCGCATTGCCCAGGCGGCGCGTCAAACGCGGCACGCACAGGGCCACGCCGAAGTTGACCAGGGTCATGGGCAGGAAAGCCAGGCCCGTCAGCGAGGGCGGATAGCGCAGCAGCACTTGCAAAAATTGCGTGGTGAAAAAGAAAAACCCGATCATGGCGCCCAGAAACAGCACCCTAGCCCCGTACGCGGCATTGCGCTGCGCATCGGCAAACAGGCGCAGCGGCAGGATCGGTTGCGCGGCGCGCCGTTCGATGGCAATGAAAGCAGCCAGCAGCAGCACGCCCGCCGCCAGCGCAGCTTGCGTCAAGGAATCCCCCCAGCCGGCGCCGGCCGAACGGATCAAGCCATACACGAGGGCCGACATGCCGAGGGTGAAACTGGCCGCGCCAGCCACGTCAAAGCGGCCCCGGCTGCGCGGGCTTTCCGCGATGAAACGGCGCGCGGCCAGCAGCATGGCCGCGCCGATGGGCAGGTTGATGTAGAAGCCCACGCGCCACGACAGCCATTCGGCCAGCACGCCGCCCAGCACCAGGCCCACGCTGGCGGCGATGCCCGCCACGGCGCTGTACAGGGCGATGGCCCGCGTGCGTTCGCGCCCTTCCGCAAATGTGGTTTGCAGCAAGGCCAGGGTGGATGGCGCCAGGATGGCCGCGCCCACGCCCTGGATGGCGCGCGCGGCAATCATCATGGCTGGCGAGCGTGTCAGGCCGATGGCCAGCGACGCCAAGGTGAACAGCGCCAGGCCCAGCTGCAACAGGCGGCGCCGGCCATACGCATCGCCAGCGCGCGCGGCCAGCAGCAGCAAGCCGCCAAACGTCAAGGTGTAGGCGCTTTGCACCCAGGCCAGGCCCGTATCCGTAAAGCCCAGTTCCTGGTGGATGTTCGGCAAGCCCGTCAACACGATGGACGTGTCGAGCACGATCATCACGTAACTGACGAGAATGATGGCGAGGATGGCCGCCTTGTGCGGCGCGGCAGAGGGAGTAGCAACTGGCGGATTGTTCATGCCATCACTGTAAGCCGTATGCATTACCATGAATAGATGCTAAAGTCTGCATGAACTTATTAGCACAACTAATGAATTGAAAAGACATCCGCCATGGCACAGACCAACTTCAACGACATACTCGCCTTCGTGGCCGTGGCCCGCGAAGGCAGCTTCACCCGGGCGGCGGCCAAGCTGGGCGTGTCGCAGTCGGCGCTGAGCCAGACCGTGCGGGCGCTGGAGGAGCGGCTCGACTTGCGCCTGCTGGTGCGCACCACGCGCAGCGTCTCGCCCACGGAGGCGGGCGAGCAGCTGCTGCGCACGGTGGCGCCCCGCTTCGACGAGATCGAGGCGGAACTGGCACTGCTCAGCGCACGGCGCGACAAGCCGGCCGGCAACATCCGCATCAGCGCGGGCGAGCATTCGGCGCTGACGGTGCTGCAGCCGGCCATCGCCCGTTTGCTGCCGGACTACCCGGACATCCACATCGAAGTCATCGTCGACAACGGCATGACCGACATCGTGGCCGCGCGCTGCGACGCGGGCGTGCGCCTGGGCGAGCAAGTGGCCAAGGACATGATCGCCATGCCCATCGGTCCCGATTTCCGCATGGCCATCGTTGCCGCGCCAGCCTATTTCAGCCGGAATCCGCCGCCCGTCACACCGCAGGACTTAATGGCGCACAACTGCATCAACATGCGCCTGCCCACCCTGGGCGGCCTGTTTGCCTGGGAATTTGCCAAGGATGGGCAGGAACTGAAGGTGCGCGTGGAAGGTCAGATGATCTATAACAACATGGCCATGCGCCTGCATTCGGCGCTCGATGGCCTGGGCCTGGCCTGCATGCCGGAAGATGTGGTGCTGCCCTACGTGGCCGATGGCCGCCTGGTCCGCGTGCTGGACGACTGGTGCCCCGCGTATGCCGGCTACAAGCTGTATTACCCGAGCCGGCGCCACCCGTCGCCCGCGTTTACCTTGCTGCTCGACACCTTGCGCTATCCCCGCGTTTGAGCCAGCGCAATCGTCCACCGGGCGTGGACAGTCGCCAAACGAACATGCGTTTACCGTGCGGCGGCGCAGGACTATAGTGGCTACTTTCCCACCTGTTCAAGGATCGCCATGAAACTCTTTTATTCGCCGGGCGCCTGCTCGCAGGCGCCGCACATCCTCCTGCGCGAAACGGGCACGCCTTTCACTCTGGTCAAGGTCGACCTGGGGCAGCACCGAACGCAGGAAGGCGGCAATTACTACGAACTCAACCCGAAAGGCCAGGTACCGCTGCTGGCGCTCGCCGATGGAACGACCTTGAGCGAAGGCCCCGTCATCGCCCAGTACATCGCGGAACAGGCTGGCCGACAGGACTTGCTGCCGTCCGTGGGCAGTTTTGCCCGCTACAAGGTGCTGGAATGGCAGAACTACATCACGTCCGAGCTGCACAAATCGTTCAGCCCCCTGTTCGATCCGCGCATCGACGCGGCCGCCAAGGCCTTGTTCGTCCAGCAACTGGCCAAAAAATACAAATGGGTGGACAGCCGCCTGGAAGGCCAGGCCTACCTGACGGGCGACACGTTCACGGTCGCCGACGCCTATTTGTTCGTCATCACGGGCTGGGCGCCAGGCGTGGGCGTGGACTTGTCCGCGCTGGCGCATGTGCAAGCCTTCCTGGCCAGAGTGGCACGGCGCGACAGCGTCAAGGCGGCTTTGGAAGCGGAAGGACTGGCCAAGGCGGCTTGAGCGCCATCGCCCGGTGCACGGCTCACGTCTTTTCCGACTTGCCGTGCATCACCATGATGGTTTGCTGCATCAGCGCGCACAGGGTTTCCTTGCCATCGCGCACGGCGAACACTTCGGCTTGCGTGACGATCAGGGTGCGCCCCGGGCGCACCACCTTGCCGCGCGCGATCAGTTTCTCGCCATCGGCGGGCGCCAGCAGGTTCATCTTGTATTCCACCGTCAGCACGGACGCGCCGTCGGCCACCATGGTCATGGCCGCGTAGCCGGCGGCCGAGTCCGCGATCATGCCCACCACGCCGCCGTGCACGAAACCGTGCTGCTGCTCGATGCCGCGCCAGTGCGGCACGTGGATTTCCGTGCTGCCATGCGCCACCACGGGCAGGCTGGCCTGGATCAGGGTCATGGCGTTTTGCAGATCGAAACTGGCGCGGACTTTTTCGGCGAAGTGCGGGTCGGGCAGACGGGACGTGCTCATGGGCTGTGCGCTTTCAAGGGAAGAACGCCTTACTGTACCCGCTTATGCCCGTTCGCACCATGTCACGGCGCCCACCAGCCTGCACGGCGGATGCGGTAGTATCGCCATGTCGACACATGATCCCTCCTCCTGCCCCCGCGAAAGGTCCGCCATGGAAGAAGAATACGAAGTACCCAGCCCCCATGAGCACGCCGTGGAAGAGGCGACGGAGAAGGAGCGCGATGGCCTGACGCAGAAAATCGCCCTGATGACGGCCATCCTCGCCACCATCGGCGCCCTGATCAGCTACCAGAGCGGCAATGCGCAGAACGAGGCCATGTTCCTGAAGAACGAGAGCATCCTGAAACAGGCGCAGGCGAGCGACCAGTGGGCCTTGTACCAGGCGAAGTCGACGAAAGGCCATATCGCCGAAGCGACGGCCGCGCTGGCCAGCGTACCCGAGGTGCGGGCCCGCTTCCTGGCGGAACAGGCGCGGCAGGAACGGGAAAAGCCCCTGGTGCAGGCGCAGGCGCGCCAGCTGGAAGAGCAGTCGAGGAAGCTGGGCGAGGCATCGGAAGCCAAGCTGCGCCCGCACGAGCGGCTGGCCATGGCCCTGACCTTCATCCAGATCGCCGTGGCGCTGGCCGCCATCACCGTGCTGACGCGGCGGCGATGGCTGCTGTGGGGCTCCGTGGGTGCGGCGGCGGCCGGCATACTGGCGGCCGGCAGCGCCTTCCTGCTGTAGCGGCAGGAGGTTCAGGCTGGGTCAGGCTGGGTCAGGCGGGCGGCAGGATGCCGCTCCAGCCCGGCAAATAGCGCGCCTGCTGGCTGCGCGCCAGCTTCATGGCCTGCGCCAGTGCCTTGGGGAAATTTTTCTGCAGGCTGGCGGGCGCGATGCGGCTGCGCAAGAAATCGGCCCACAGGAATTCGCTGAACGGCGTCACGTCCTTGGCGTAGCCGCCCGCGCTGCGCAATTCGCCGGCCAGGCTGCGGTAGGGATCGTCGTGCAAGCCGCTCAGGTGCCGGGGGATGGCGGAAAAATCGCGGCGCAAGCCTTCGCTGTCGTACGGGTGCACCCACTGATGGTGGTCCATCACATGCCAGAAGTGCAGCGGTTCCAGCCAGGACAAATCCTTGAGTATCATCAAACTGACGCTTTTCACGCCTTCCTGGTGCAGCGCCAGGCCGAAATGGTGGTGGTCGACGATGTAGTGGCGCCCTTCCGGACCGATAATGCTGGGAAACCAGTGGTCGGCCAGCGCCGCCGCCCGCGCCTTCCGGCCCAGGCTGGCCCAATGCGCGCGCTTGAGCGCCACCTCGGCCATGCCCACCGTGATTTGCGTGGGCAGCAGCTTGTTCAGCCGTCCCTTGACCAGTTGCGGTTTCGCGCTTGTCATACCGTCTCCCAGATGCATGGCCTGGCCGCCAGCGTAGCATAGTCGCCGCTACTTTTCAGGCGTGGCGCAGCCCAGCAGGCGCACGGCCTCGGCCACGCTCAATTCGCTGAGCAGCAGCGCCGGCGCCGCCTCGGCGGCCAGCATGTCGCGCAGCGCCAGTTGCAGCACGGTGCACGCCGGCTCCTTCAGCCGCGCCAGCACCAGGGCCAGCCCCCGCTGGCGCGCAAACGCGGCAAAGTCGCGCAAGGCTTCGACGCTGCTGCCATCGAGGTCGGGCGACTCTTCCAGGCTGAGGATCACCTTGCGCAGCGGACCGGCCCGCTCCTCCAGCAGGGTGCGCGCCAGGTGCAGGCTGCGCTCGGCATTGACGAAGAACAAGGGTTCATCGAGGCGCAGGATCAACGTGTCGGGCTGCGCGCGGGCCGCCGGGTACAACGCCAGTTTCACGTAGTCGTGGCTGTCGCCCAGCCGACCCAGCACGGACAGGCCCGGCCGCGACAGGCGGCGCAGCATCAGCAGCAGGCTCATGGCGATGGCTGCCAGCAAGCCGTCGAGCACGCCGAACAGCAGCACGCCGGCAATGGCCGCCAGCACCAGCAGGCGGTCGCGGCGCCAGGTGAAATAAGGCCGCAAGGAAACAGGGTTCAGGGTATGGCTGACGGCATGGATGACCACGGCGGCCAGCACGGGCACGGGAATCAGGGCCACCAGCGGCAGCAGGGTCAGCACGATGACGCCCACGACGGCGGCCGCCACCAGCCCCGCCAGGCGCGAGGTGGCGCCGGCCGCCTCGTTGGCGGAGGTGGCCGAATAGCCGGCGCCCACCGGCATGGCCTGGAACAGGCCCGCCACCACGTTCGCCGCGCCCAGCGCCAGCAAGTCGCGCTCGGGCGCCACGGCGTCGCCATGCTTCAAGGAAAAACTGCGGATGGCGCCATACGATTCCGCATACAGGATCAGCGCCAGGGCAAACGCCAGCTCGGCCAGGCGCGTCCATTCCGCCTGCGTCAGGCGCGGCAAGACAGGCATGGCCAGGCGCACATCGATGGCGCCCACCAGGGCCACGCCATGGCGCGGCAAGTCCAGCCATTGCCCGGCGGCTATGCCCAGCGCGATGACGATCAGGCCGGCAGGCCAGCGCTGCAGCCGCCGCAGCAGGAACAGCGACAGCAGCGCCGCCGCGCACAGGCCGGCGCCGCTCCCGTTCCACTGCCCTTCGCCTGCCAGCAGGCCCGCCAGCAGATGCGGCACGTCGCCGTGCGCCGGCTGCACGCCCAGCACGCCGGGCAACTGTTTCACGATGATCACGATGGCCAGGCCGAAGGAAAAGCCCCGCAGCACGGGCTTGGCGATGAATTCCGTGATGCTGCCCAGCCTGGCCAGCCAGGCCAGCAGGAAAAATGCCCCCGTCAATATCACCAGTCCCGCCATCAGCATCAGCCGGTGCCCCGCCGTGCCGCCTGGCATGGATGCCATGGCGGCGGCCAGCACGGCGGCCGAGGACGACGTGGCCGAGACGATGGCAAAGCGGCTCGTGCCCAGCACGCCGTAGCACAGCAAGCCCGCAAACAGGGCCAGGATGCCCGCCTGGGGCGCCAGGTTGCCGATGCTGGCATACGCCACCGCTTCCGGCAGCAGCAGGCCGGCGATCGACAGGCCAGCGCTGGCATCTTGCCAGCGGTTCATTTGCGTCGCAGCCGATGCGCTCATGGAGGCTCCTGGTGGGTGGCGCCGGTCCGCGCCATGATGCGGCAAAACGGCGGCATGCAGGCTTACGGCGCTGCGGCGCCCACTTCCGACACTTTCCTGCCGGCGCGAAAGATGGAATAGATCACGGCACCGACGCGCTCATACGGCACGTCCGGCTGCGTGCGCAAGGCAGCGCTGGCAATGTGCTCCTCGGACAGGACGGCCAGCATCTCGTCCACCGTGTGGACGCGCCGGCCCGCCACGGCGATGTCTTCCTTGCCCAGCATGACCACGGGCGGCGGTGGCGGCACGCTGGCGCAAGCCGCCAGGCACAGCAGCAATGCCGCCGCGCTTCCCGCATGGACGAATCTGCACATGTTTTTCCCCTTTTCCTGCAGCTTACAGGCGCGGGACTGGCACCGCAACAGGCACCGGCTACCGCCGGCACCCCGCGCTGTGCGAAAATGCCCGCCTTCGCCATTGCCGGATTCTGCCCATGCCGCACGCTGCCCTCGCTACCCCTGCCACCCTTTCCGAGCGCGACGCGCGGCGCATCGCGCGCCACGCGCCGGCCGCCGACGCCGCCCGCTTCCTGCATCCGGCCCAGCAAGCCTTGCTGCACCGGCGCGGCTGGCTGACGATGCTGGCGCCGCGCGGCGCGGGCGGGGCCGAGCTGCCCTTGCCGCAAGTGGTGCGCCTGGAAGAAGCCGTGGCCGCCGTCGACGGCAGCATGGGCTGGGTGCTGACCCTGTGCGCGGGCGCGGGATGGTTTGCAGGCTTCCTGGCGCCCGACATGGCGCGGGCCATCATCGGCACGCCCCGCGTCTGCCTGGGCGGCAGCGGCGCGGCCACCGGTGATGCGGAAGAGGAAGGCGACGGCTACCGCATCACGGGCAGCTGGGACTACGCCAGCGGCGCGCCGATGGCGACCCACTTCACGCTGAACGCCCGGCTGCGGCGCGATGGCCAGCCCCTGCTCGATGCGGATGGCAAGCCGCGCATCCGCGCCTTCCTCGTGCCCGCCGCCCTGGTGCAGCTGGTGCCCTCATGGAACAGCATCGGCATGCGCGCCAGCGCCTCGCACAGCTACCGCATCGACGGTCAATGGGTTGCCAAGGAGCACGGTTTCACCATCGATCCTTCGGCCGCGACGGCCGGCGGCCCCCTGTACCGCTATCCGTTCTATTCGCTGGCCTACGTAACCCTGGCGGCCAACGTGGCCGGCATGGCCAGCCATTTCATGCAGCTGGCCGAAGAAGGCATGCGCCACCGCCGCCATGCGCGCGCCGGCTTGCCGCTGCTCGATGTGCCGGAAGTGGCCGCCATGCTGCAAGCCAGGAAACAAGCGTTCACATCCGCCCGCACCCGCTTCTATGCCGTGCTGGACGACAGCTGGGCGCAGGTGGCGGGCGGCGCGGCGCTCGGCGCGGATGCCATGCAAGCCGTGCAGGACCGTTCGCTGGACTTGGTCGCCGCATGCCGCGCGGCCGTCGGTGATGTGTATCCGTATTGCGGCCTGTACGCGGCCCGCGAAGACAGCGCCATCAACCGCGTGTGGCGCGATTTCCACACGGCCAGCCAGCATGCGCTGCTGCTGCCGTAATCTGCCTGAACGCCCGGCGCGGCATCGTCATTGAGCGCCTTGGCGCAGATAGCTGTCGTCCGCCACCTGTTCCAGCCACGTCACCGCCGTGCCATCTTGCGCCTCGGCAATAGCGACGTGCTGCATGGCGGACGTGGCCGTCGCGCCATGCCAGTGCTTGACGCCGGGCGGTATCCACGCCACGTCGCCCACGGCCAGCGCCTGCAGCGGGCCCTGCCAGTGCTGCACCCAGCCCTGGCCTTGCGTGACGATCAGGGTCTGGCCCAGCGGGTGCGTATGCCACGCCGTACGGGCGCCGGGCGCGAAGGTGACGATGGCGCCGCCCACGCGGGCCGGCGCCAGGCGCTGGAACCTGGCGTCGACCGCGACCTTCCCCGTGAAATAGGCGGCATCGCCCATGCTGCTGGGCATGGCGGCGGCGCGCGTGACGGTGACGGCCGCTGGCGCGGCAGCCGGCGCGGCAGACGCGGCCCCGGCGGGCAGGCAAAGCGGCAGGAGTGCCGCGGCGTATCGGTGCATATGGATGTCCTTTCTTGCCGCGCGGGGCGGCGGTCGTTATTTGCGGAAGACTTCTTTCGCCACGGCCAGCGCCGAGACGGCGTTCGGCCAGCCCGCATAGAAGGCCAGGTGGGTGATCGCCTCGACCAGCTCGTCCTCCGTCAAGCCGTTCTGGCGCGCCAGCAGCAGGTGCGATTTCAGCTGCTCGGGACGGTGCATGGCCACCAGCGCGCTGACGGTCACCAGGCTGCGGTCGCGTTTGGACAGCTGGGGGCGCTCCCAGATGTCGCCGTACAGCACCTTGTCCGTGAGGTCGGCCATCTTCGGCGCGAAGTCTCCCATCAATTGCTGCGCGCGCGAGGGCGGCTTGCTCTGCGCATCCAGCGTTTGCGCTGGCGCAAAGACGGGCAGCGCCAGGCAGGCCGCCAGGAAGCCCGCTTCCATGCTGTTCGAGAAAACGCCCATCACGCCCCCAGGTGCTGGCGAAAGAAGGCGTCCAGCCTGGCCAGCGACTGCGCGATGTAAGGCGGCCGGTCGTACAGGTCCACGTGCGAGGCGCCCGGCACGACGAACAGCTCCTTCGGCTGCGCCGCCCTGGCGTACGCATCCTCGCTGAAGTAGGCCGAGACGGCGCGCTCGCCGACGATCATCAGCAACGGGCGCGGCGCGATCGTCTCGATCTGCGCGAACGGGAAGAAATTCATCATCGGCGCCAGGCTCGTCAAGGCGTACAAGCTGGTCGAGTGCGGGTGCTGGCCCCGGGGCGTGGCGTAGTAATCGAGGAATTCGCGCACGATTTCCGGCGCGTCCGGCCCGGCCGACTCGGGCAGCGCGCGGATGTCGCGCCGTGGCTCGCCGCGCGCTTCGCGCGTGCGCTGCTCGCCGACCTCGTCCAAGGTCTTCATGCGCTGCTCGTAGGTGAGCGTGTCGCCCAGCCCCTGGCGGCGCGCGCGGCCCATGTCGTACATGCTGACGGTGGCGATGGCCTGGATGCGGTGGTCGACCTGCGCCGCGCTGACGGCATAGCCGCCGCCACCGCAAATGCCCAGCACGCCGATGCGCGCCGGATCCACGGCCGGATGATTGCTGAAGAAATCCACGCAGGCGCTGTAGTCGCCCACGCGCGTGCCCGGCACTTCCGTGTAGCGGGGCAAGCCGCTGCTGTCGCCGTAATGCGAAGCGTCGAACGCCAGGGTCACATAGCCCAGTTCCGCCAGCTTTTGCGCGTGCAAGCCGGCCGTCTGTTCCTTCACGCCGCCGAACGGGTGGCCGATGACGATGGCGGGATATTTTTTGGCCGCATCGAATCCGGCTGGCGTGAACAGGTTGGCCGCGATGACCGTCTGCGCGCTGGTGTTGGGGAACGCGACGCGTTCGATAGCGACGCCGTTGCGCCGGGGATGGCCCACGACCATGGGCCGGGTGGGCGCGGACGCCGGCGCTTGCGCCTGGGCCGCGCCTGCCAGCGCCATGCCGGCGCCGCCGGCCACCATGGCCAGCGAGGTGTTCAGGAAGGTGCGCCGCTGCGGCTGGGGGACTTCATCACGCATCTGTATTTTCCTTGTAAACATTGATATGGAACAAGCCGCGTACGAGGCACGCTTGTGGCAGATCAAGCGTACCCGCCCTCGCCCACCGTGAATAGACAGGCAAATCCACTAAAGTCTATAAGTACAGCTTATGAATGGCGCCGCCGGCCAGCCGTGCCTGACAGCAAAGGCAGCCGGGCGCCATGCGGCCTGGATTGCCTGATAAGATGGGGACATTGCTACTTCCCGCTCCCCTATCCATGCACGTCAACACGCTCAGCAGCCTGGCGCAACTTTTGGCCAGCGCCGAAACGGAAACCCTGGCTTTTCCCACCAGCATCAATACGGCCCTGCTCCTGCAAAAGGAACTGGCCAACCCGGATTGCCACTCGGCCGACATCAGCCGCTTGCTGCTGTGCGAACCGACCTTGTCGGCGCGCGCCGTGGCGCTGGCCAATTCGGCCCTGTTCTCGCCCGGCCAGGCGCCCGCCATCACCAGCGTGCGCGCCGCCGTCGAGCGGCTGGGCCACCGCAACCTGTATGCGCTGGCGACGGCGGCCGTCATCCGCCAGCTGAACGCGGGCATCCGCGACGAAGCCTTGCGCGCCCGCGCCACCCAGCTGTGGGCGCACACCGTGCACGTGGCGGCGCTGGCGCACGGGCTGGCCGCCACCGTCACGCAGACGGACGCCGATACGGCGCTGTTCGCCGGCATCGTGCATGAAGTGGCCGGCTTTTATTTGCTGGCCCAGGCCGACAAGACTCCGGGCCTGTACGCCCAGCTGGAAACGCAGATGGCGTCCACGCTGGAAGTGATCGGCCGCGCGCTGATGCGCCAGCTGGGCGTGCCGCTGCCGGTGGCCGATGCCGTCAACGCCTTGCCCGGCTCGACCATCATGCTGCCGCCCGAGGGCTTGCGCGACACCCTGCTGCTGGCCAAGGCGCTCTCTCCCGTCCCTTCGCCGCTGCCGCAGGCCGGCGTCACCGTCAGCGAGGCGCTGCAAGCCTATCTGGAACACGATCCCGTGCTGCAGGCGCTGCGCACGCAGCCGTCGGCCGAAGCGAAGGGCCTGATCGAGGTACTGCTCAGCTGATGGCCGATCTGCTATGATGGCGCGAGCCGGGATGGACCCGGTCCGCTTTCATTGATGCTCACTGGAAAACTGCCTTGACTACCTCCTTACGCATGCTCGGCCTGGCCGCAGCTCTGACCATGGCGTGCAACGCCAACGCCGACAGCTTCGTTTCCTCGGCCTCCAGCGCCGGTTCCCAGTCGAGCGGCAGCATTTCCGATTCGCTCAACGGTTCGAGCAACAGCTCTTCGCGCGACAACAAGGTGGCCAATGGCCCCTACCGCATCATCGACGTGGCCGCCGTGCCGGGCCGCGCCGGCATGACGCGTTTGACGATGCAGGCCGACGCCACGGCCACGCCGCTGGTGCTGGACTTGCCGCAAGCGGCGCTCGACAAGCAGCAGCTGGCGCAGGGCGACGTGGTGCATGCGCAAAACCGCGCCTACGGCATCGAATTCTCGCGCAACGACACGCGCGCCGCCTTCTTCCTCGTGCTGGCCGACGACTGGTACGGCGAAATGGCCACGCGTCCCGTCAGCCTTTGATCTTGCGCAAACTGGCGCCGCTGCTGGCCGGCTGCGCCGCACTCGTCCTGGCTGGCGCCGCCCAGGCGGGCACCTCCATGTCCTCCTCGCGCTTTTGCGACCGCGCCCAGGAACTCACGGCCACGGAACAGGACCGGCTCTTGCGCTTTGCCGCCGTCGTGCGCGAGGAACTGGCCGCCAGCGAAGGCAGCGTGGCCCTGATCAGCCGCTCCGGCCTGGACCTGGCCCGCTTCGGCATCCGCTATTCGCACGCCGCGCTGGCCTGGCGCCACGACAATGACAGCGGCTGGTCCGCGCGCCAGCTGTACTACGCCTGCGACGAAGGCCGCCCGCGCATCTTCGACCAGGGCACGGCCGGTTTCGCCATGGGCACGGAAAACCCGGCGCTCGGCTACATCTCGCTCGTGAAATTGCCGGCCGAAACCGTGCCGCCCCTGCGCCGCGCCCTGCTCGACCCCATGCGCGTGCAGCAGTTGCTGGCGGGCCGCTACAGCGCCAACGCGTATGCTTTCAATTTGACATACCAGAATTGCAATCAGTGGGTGGTGGAAATGCTGGCCTCCGCCTGGGGCGAACTGGCGGCAGGCGGCGACTTGCGCGCCCGCGCCCAGGACTGGCTGCGCGCCGCCCAATATGCGCCCGCCCCCGTCGACGTGGGTGCGCGCTGGCTGATGCTCGGCTCCATCTTCGTGCCCCTCGTGCACATGGATGACCACCCGCCTGAGGCAATTCGCTCGATGCAGCTGGCGGTGAGCCTGCCGGCCAGCCTGGAAGCTTTCGCACGCCAGCGCCTGCCCGCCAGCGAACGCGTGGAAATCTGCCACGACGGCAAGCAGGTGGTGGTGCACCGGGGCTGGGAACCGATCGCCGACGGCTGCGTGCCCGGCGCAAACGACCGGGTCATCGCCCTCGACGATACCTAGCGCAGCATTCCCCAGGCAGACTAAGCGGCCAGGGCCGCTTCGACGTGATCCAGCAGGCGCGCTGATTCGAGCCCCTGCCCCATCCGGCGGGCCACCTCGCCGCACGCCAGCCTGACTTCGGGCGCGTCCAGCAGGCGCGCCAGCTGCCGCTGCATGCGCCCGGCAGACAAGCGCTTGGCCAGCAAGACCTCTCCCACACCGAGCCGTTTGGCGCGCCAGCCATTGTCGAACTGGTCGTACGCGAACGGCACGATCAGCTGCGGGATGCCCGCGCGGAAGGCGTCCGCGCTGGTGCCGATGCCGCCGTGGTGCACCACGGCCGCCACGCGCGGCAACAGCGCCGCGAACGGCGCGTGCGCCTGCCACAGCACGCCAGCCGGCAAGTGCTGCGGCACTTGCGCCGCATGGGGCGTGAGGAACAGGCCGCGCCGCCCCAGCCGCCGCAAGACGTCCAGCGCGATACTGAAATAGCGTTGCGCATGCTGGTGGCCGGTACCGGGCGTAAACACGATGGGCGGCTCGCCCTCGCCCAGAAAACGTTCCAGTTCCGGCGGCAGCGCTGCGGCGCCAGGCATGGCGGCGGCGGTGAAATCGGCTTGCGCGAAGTGCGGCGGCCAATCCGCCTGCGGTGCGGCGAACCAGGCGGGAAACAGTCCCAGCGAGGCGTCCGGCGCGGACAGCATGTGTCCAAAAAAATGCGCTTCCGGCGGCAAGCCGTGCTGCGCGCGCGCGCCGTTCAGCCCAGGCAGCAGCACCGGGTCGATCATGGCGCGGTGGATCATCCGCCACAGGGCCTGGCGCCAGGCCAGCGGCACCCACGCGGGAATGCGCAGCGAACCGGCCGTCAGGAAATCATGGCTGCTGCACAGGTTCGATGGCGCGAGATACGCCGCGACGATGCGCAAGTCCGGGCGCACGGAACGCGCCAGGGCCGCCATCGGCACGAGGATGGGATGGCACAGCACCACGCAAGCCTCATCGGCCGGCAAGCCTTGCACGATGTCGCGCACGGCGCCCAGGTGCGGCACGAGACCGTTCCACACCACGCCCCAGCCCTTGCGTTCATCCCACAGGCCGGGGTTGCCCAGCATGGCCTGCCCCTGTTCCGCGCTGCCGAAGGTGCGATACGGCAACTTTGACGCCTGCGCGGCCGCTTCCTGCCAGCCCGGCACCAGCAGCAGCACGCGCCGGCCCCGTTGCTGCAAGCCCTGCGCCAGCGCGATAAACGGCTGCATGTCGCCGCCGGTGCCGCTGCTGGCGATGATGACGAGCGGGGATGGGTCAGCCATGCGGCCATCCTTGCCTGGCGGCAATTTTCAGCGGGAAATCAAGCAAGAACGAGGGGTGCATGGGCATCTTTCCTAGTTGAAACACCCAACGATAGTAAGCGATTAACGTTAGCATTTCAATCAATTATTGAGCGCGGCACGGCGCCATGCCTGCCGCCGCTACAGCGGCAGTTGCAGCACCATGTCCCATTGATCGATGCCCGGCCCGAAGCCGTCCGGCGTCACGTTGACCGTCACGAAACCGTAGCCCGCATAAAAGCCTTGCGTGTGCTGGCTGGTATTCATGCGCACGCTGGCGATTCCCGGCACGGCGCGGATGGCGTCCAGGCGCGCCTGCGTCAGCGCCCGGCCCAGTCCCTGGCCATGCGCATCCTGCGCCACCATGCCCCAGCACAGGCTGGCGACGCTGCCGCCCGCCTCGATGGCATGGCCGCCGCAGGCGACGATGCGGCCGTCGCGCAGAATGACCAGGTAGGGATGCGTCGAGGTATCGAGCCAGGCGGCAAAGTCCGCGCGCTCGGACGGGTCGAAAAAGCGCGGCGTATTGCCGTCGAACAGGGCCAGGCAGGCATCGCGGTCGCCGACCTGGTAAGGGCGTACAGTCTGCATGTGTTGTACCTTCAGTAACAAGAACGCAGATTATACGGGCGCGCACTCACAGCAGCTGCTCCGACGTCACCACGTGCACGCCCGGCGCGGCGGCCAGCGCCGCTTCCAGCAAGGCGCTGGCGATGCGCGGCGCGGGATTGATGCGCCAGCGGCGCGGCAGCATGGGACTGAGCACGCGCAGGACGCGCAAGGCGGCGCCCTCGCCCGCCCGCGCCACGGCGCGCTCGCCGCCGATCAGGCCCGGTCGCACGTGCGTGAGCGAACGAAAACCCAGCGCTTGCAGGTCGCGTTCCAGCTCGCCCTTGACGCGGTTATAGAAAATGCGCGAAGCGGCATTGGCGCCGGCCGCGGAATTGAGCACGTACGTGCGCGTGCCGGCCGCCAGCGCCAGCCGCGCCACGGCCAGCGGATAGTCGTGGTCCACGCGCGAAAACACTTGCCGCGTGCCGGCCACCTTCATCGTCGTGCCCAGGGTGCAGATGACGGCGTCCGCCTGCCACCAGGATGCGTCCGGCGGCAATTGATCGAAATCAATGAGCGGCGCGGCCAGCTTGGGATGCGACGGCAAGGGCTTGCGCACGGGCGCCACGATGGCCGTGATCCGCGCATCCATCAGCGCCAGGCGCAGCACTTCGCTGCCGACGAGCCCGGTAGCGCCTACGAGCAGTATTTTCATTGCATCCCAGTATAAAGTTGCTCACAGCCACCACCATACACGGAACTCAGGACAGGCGCAGCGCCAGCGCGGCCAAGGTCACCAGCAGCACGGGCACGGTCAGCACGATGCCGACGCGGAAATAGTATCCCCAGGAAATGTGGATATTCTTGCTGTCGAGCACGTGCAACCACAGCAAGGTGGCCAGGCTGCCGATCGGCGTGATCTTCGGCCCCAGGTCGCTGCCGATGACGTTCGCGTAGATCATCGCTTCGCGCACGGCGCCCTGCGCCGTCGTCGGGTCGATGGCCAGCGCGCCCACGAGCACCGTCGGCAAGTTGTTCATCACGGACGACAATAACGCCGTCAGCACGCCCGTGCCCATGGCCGCGCCCCACACGCCGTACTGCGCAAAGTGGTTCAGCATGCCCGTCAGGTAAGCCGTCAAGCCCGCATTGCGCAAGCCGTACACGACCAGGTACATGCCCAGCGAAAAGACAACGATGTGCCATGGCGCATGGCGCAGCACGTAGCGCGTGGAAATCACGTGCCCCTTGGCTGCCACGCCCAGCAGCAGCGCGGCGCCCACGGCGGCGATCAGGCTGATGGGCACGCCAAGGCTTTCCTGCGAGAAAAAGCCCACCAGCAGCAGCGCCAGCACCAGCCAGCCGGCGCGGAAGGTGGCCAGGTCGCGGATGGCGGCGTCCGGACGTTTCAGCTGCGCCACTGCATAATCGCGGGGAATATCCTGGCGGAAAAAGAGCAGCAAGGCCGCCAAGGTGGCCAGCACGGCGACGACGTTGACGGGCACCATCACGGCCGCGTACTCGGCAAAGCCGATCTTGAAGAAATCGGCCGAGACGATATTCACCAGGTTCGACACCACCAGCGGCAGGCTGGCCGTGTCGGCGATGAAGCCGGCCGCCATCACGTAGGCCAGGGTGGCCTTGGCGGAAAATTTCAGCGCCCGCAGCATGGCGATGACGATGGGCGTGAGGATCAGCGCGGCGCCGTCGTTGGCGAACACGGCGGAAACCAGGGCGCCCAGCAAGACCAGCAGCACGAACAGTTTTCTGCCGCTGCCGCCGCCCCAGCGCGCCACGTGCAAGGCGGCCCATTCGAAGAAACCGGCCGCGTCCAGCAGCAGGCTGATGATGATCACGGCGATGAATGTGCCGGTGGCGTTCCACACGATGTGCCAGACGACGGGGATGTCGCCCCAGTGGATGACGCCCGCCAGCAAGGCGACGCAGGCGCCGATGACGGCGCTCCAGCCGATGCCCAGGCCGCGCGGCTGCCAGATGACGAGGATGAGGGTGGCGAGGAAGATCAGGAAAGCGGTCAGCATGGGTGGGGCATCCGAAAATAGACAATGAATTCAATACTTCAATAATACTGGAAATATCAAATAGATGTGAGCATAAATTCTCATGCCAGTCTGATAACTGATTATACTAGCCCATCGCTCGGCCCCGCCCCCCTCTGACCCACCAGGAAAGCATGCATATGGCGCAATACCAGACTCCCGGCGTGTATATCGTGGAAAAAACCGCCTTCCCCAATTCAGTCATCGAGGTCGCGCCGGCCGTGCCAGCCTTTGTCGGCTACACGGCCGGCGCCAGCCATCAAGGAAAATCGCTGCACAACAAGCCTTGGCGCATCACCTCGATGGAGGAATTTGAAGCCTGTTTCGGCGGCGCGCCCGTGCCGGAATTCACGCTTGAGGCGGAGGCGGCCCCAGGCGCTGCAACGCCCTTCGCGCTGCACCAGGCCAGCGGAAGATTCCTGCTGTATCACAGCATGCGGCTTTTTTTCCGCAACGGCGGCGGCGCCTGCCATATCGTTTCCATCGGCAACTACCATGACGCGCCCGATTTCGGCACACTGCGCGCCGGCATCGATACCCTGCGGCAGGCGCCGGAAGTCACGCTGCTGGCCGTGCCCGACGCCATGCTGCTGGCGCAGGACGACTGCCATGCGCTGCAACGGCACATGCTCGAGCATTGCGGCCAGGAAATGCGCAACCGCTTCGCCATCCTCGACATCCATGCCGGCGCAGCCCCATTGACGGATGGGCCCGTAGCCGCTTTCCGGAACGGCATCGGCAGCGCCGCGCTGGCGTATGGCGCCGCCTATTATCCGTGGCTGGAAACCACGGTGGTTTCGCTGGACGAGCTCAACTTCACCTGCCTTCGCGCCAGCCAGTGGGACGCGCTGAAAAACCTGCTGCCGCAGGCGCTGGATGCCGGCCGGCAGCGGCAAGTGTCCGCCCTGTTCGAGCAGATGGCCAGCGTAGCTGCGTCAGCGGACGGTCAGGCCAGCCGCATCGCTGCCATCCATCAGTCGCTGCTCGCCCTCTGCCCCGTGTACGGGCAACTGCTGCTGGCCATGCAAAGCCAGCTCAATCTGCTGCCGCCCGGCGCCGCCATGGCGGGCATATATACGATGGTCGACAACGCGTGCGGCGTGTGGAAAGCACCGGCCAATGTGAGCCTCGACGCCGTCAGCGCACCGGCCGTGCACATCTCGCACGATGAGCAGGAAGACCTCAACGTGAGCGGCAGCGGCACGTCGGTCAACGCCATCCGCAGCTTTGCTGGCGAGGGCACACTGGTGTGGGGCGCCCGCACCCTCGATGGCAACAGCCTCGACTGGCGCTACATTAATGTCCGCCGCACCGTGATCATGCTGGCGGAATCGCTGCGCCTGGCCTACCTGGCCTATGTGTTCGAGCCAAACGTGTCCGGCACCTGGGTCACCGTCCGGGGAATGACGAACAACTTCCTGACTGGCGTCTGGAAGCGCGGCGGCCTGGCGGGCGCCTCGCCGGAGGATAGCTTCAGCGTGTCCGTCGGCCTGGGCGAAACCATGACGCCGGAAGACATCCTGGAAGGCATCTTGCGGGTCACCATCCTGGTCGCCGTCAGCCGCCCGGCCGAATTCATCGAGCTCACATTCCAGCAGCAGATGCAGAAATCGTGACACGCCGGGCGGCGCCAGCCCGCCTTACTTGAGCGCGATGGCGATATCGGTCAGCCCCACCGCCCCGTTGCCGATGGCGGATGCCGCCGGCGTGGCCGCGCCGCCGCTCAGCACGGCCGCGCCTGTTGCCAGGTCGATGCGGTACAGGGAGCTCGGTCCCGCGGCCGACGTGCGCAGGGCCGCCAGGGCCAGGCCGTTCGCCCCGCCCGCGATATCGAAGCCCGCATCGCCCGCCGCCGCCACGCCCAGCAAGCCCACATTCACCAGGGTGCCGTCGTTGGGCGGATTTTGCAGGGCGAGCGCGGCGCTGGCCGTGTCGATATCGAACAGCATGGTGGCCGTCGTGCCGGCAAAGCTGTTGGTGTAGGCCGCCGCCGTGACGACAGGCGCCGCGCCCGCGCGGTTGACGGCGCCGTCGGTCGTGGTGGCGCCCGTGTCGACGTTGATGCGCAGGCTTTGTCCCGTGTTGCCGATCACGCGCAGGCGGTCGGCGACGGGGTTGAAATCGACACCGAAGGCCGTGCCGGCGATGGCCGTGTACGGCGCGGTGACATCCGCCGCATCGGCGGCGAGCGTCACCTTGACGGTGGCCGCGCCCGTAGCCGGGTCGATGGTGACGATGCGCCCCGCCGACGAGATTCCATACAGCACGCCATCCTTGGGACGGATATCAAAGCCCAGCAAACGCTCGCCCGCCGCCAGGCCCGTGACAGCCACGTTGGCGTCCAGCGTGTTCGGCGTGGCCGTCTTGAAGGTGACGATGCGGGCGTCGTCCGTCAAGCCGTAGGCGATGGGCGCGCCCGGCCCTGCCAAGGCGATGCCGCGCAGCTCCTCCGTCACGCCGATGGCCGCCACCAGGGTCGCCGGGGCGGTGGTCGCGGCCAGGTTCACGGTGTACAGGTTGCGCACGCCGGCCACCGTCATGACGGCGTAGCCCGTGTTGTTGCGCGCATCGATGTCGAAGCCGGCCACGCCGGTGGCCGCCACGCCCAGCGGCACGGCGCCGGCCAGGGTGCCGTTGTTGGGCGGATTTTGCGTGTACAGGGTGGCGTTGGCCGCATCGATGACGAACAGCGTGGTGCTGGCCGTGCCGGCGAAGCTGTTGGTGTAGGCCGCCGCCGTGATGGCCGTGTTGCCCGCGCCGCCGTTGATATTGCCATCCGTCGTCGTGGCGCCCGTGTCGACATTGATGCGCAGGCTTTGTCCCGTGTCGCTGACGATGCGCAGGCGGTCGGCGACCGGGTTGAAATCGACGCCGAATTGCGTGCCGGCCAGCGCCGCATAGGGCGCCGTCGTGTCGGCCGCGTCGGCCGCCAGGCTGGACTTCAGCGTGGCGGCGCCCGTCGCGCCGTTCAGGGTGTAGATGCGCCCCGTGCTGCCGACGCCGTACAGCTGGCCATCGGCGGGACGGAAATCGATGCCCAGCAGGTTCTCGCCCGCCTGCAGGCCCGTCACGGTGGCCGTGGTGCGAATGGTGGCGGGCGTGGCGCGGTCGAACGACAGCAGTTTGTTGCTGGCGGTGAGCACGAAGACATCGCCAGCCACCACCACGGGTGGCGTGACGGGGTCATGGTGGCTGCCGCTGCCGCCGCAGGCGGTGAGCGACATGGCGACGGCGGAAGCGAGCAGCAGCTTGGCGAATGGCAAGGTTGGCAAGGTCGGAAGGATCGGCATGGTCGTGGCCCCTGTAAGAGTGAGTGGAAGTGCCGCCCATGCCGCGGTCGCAGCGAGCGCACCCCTGTACTACTCGCCAGGCGCCCGTTTGGATGCAGCGACGCAAAAAAAGTTATTCTTCGCGCCTTTATGATTGTCTTTAAGCAACTTAACCGGTGTATAGTCACGGGCACGATGGCAACGGGGAAAAAGACAGGTGGCACGCATATTTCAAGCGCAGAGCATGGGAGAGGCCGACGTGCGCGTGGCCCTGGTGGAACGCGGCAGTGCCGACCTGCTGGTGCACCGCGTGGCCAGCTGGGGCCTGGCGCACGGCGACGCCCTGTGGTACATCACCCGCGACCGGCAAAGCGCCACGGCCAGCGTATTTTTCGTCTCGCAGGGCATGGCGCAGCTGAAAATCTGTTTTGTCGACAGCCACGGCGAGGCAGGCTGGCAAGCGCCCCGGCCGCGCAATCTCCACCTGTAGCAGGGTGGCATCCGTGTTCACTCACTGGAAGGGAGCATCGCCATGGATTTGATCTTACTGGAACCCGGCGACGGGGAACTCGTGTTCGGCAAGGCGCCGGACGGTGAAAGCAAGAGCGGCGGTATCGACGCCATCTGGCGCGACGCTGCCACGCTGCGGGGCATGGGCCGGTGCTTCGAGCTGGTGTCATTACATCAAGGCATGAAGCAGCAAGTGACGACCGACATCAGCAACTCTGCGCGCACGTCCGGCCGGCCCGTCATCACCGAATTTACCTGCGTCAAGTATGTCGATGCGACCTCGGTCAGGCTGTACGATCTGTGCCTGCGGGCGAAGCCGCTGGGCAGCGGCCCGGACCAGCCGACCAGGCTGTACATCAACCGCCAGACGGGCGACAAGACGGCCAACCTCATCACCATCGCCCAGCACGACGCCCTGATCAGCGAAATCCAGCTGCAAACCCATCCCGACGACATGCCCACCGAGCAGTTCAAGCTGAACTTTACGGAAATCCTCTGGACGTACAGCGTGCAGCAGGCCGACGGCCAGCCCGGCGACCAGCAGACGACGGGCTGGAGCCTGGCGCGCAACCGCCCGATCGGGGCATTTACATGATAAGCACATGAACGACGCTGTACACGCTACTGACATCGCCGACATCGGCAACGCCGGCCTGGCGCTGCTCCACCCGTTCCTGCCCACAATGTTCCAGCGGCTGGACTTGCTCGCCACTGGCGGCGATGGCAGGCCGCAGCTGCGCGGCGAACACGGCGCACGCGCCGTTCACTTGCTGCAATACCTGGTCGATGGCAGGAGCGACGCGCCGGAGCAGCAATTGCTGCTGAACAAGCTGCTGTGCGGCCTGGAACCGGACTTCCCGGCTCCCCCCGTCGACCTCGGCGAAGAAGAACGGGCCCTGTGCGAACAAGTGCTGGCCGCCGTGATGCGCCATTGGCCAGCGGTGGGACAAACGTCGCCCGAGGGATTGCGCCAGGTCTTTCTGCAGCGCGAAGGCCGACTGCAAAAAGGCGACGGGAAATGCACGCTGGCTGTCGCGCGCAATCCCTTCGATGTACTGCTGAGCCGCTTGCCGTGGAATCTGGCTGCCATCCGGCACCCGTGGATGCCGCAACCGCTGTTGATCGACTGGCCCGGCGCGTAGCCTGGCAAGCCGACGCCCGGCTGGCCGCCCTCCGCAAAGCGGGCTACTCTTCCAGCCCGCCCCCCAGCGCCTTGTACAGGGCCACGGCCGACTTGAACTGGTCGCGCCGCGCGTCGAGCAAGGCTTGCTGCGCCGCATACGACTGGCGCTGCGCGTCGAGCAATTCCAGCCGGCTGTCCTGGCCCGCGTCGTAGCGCAGCTGCGACAGGCGCTGGCGCTGCTGCGCCGCCGTCACCACGCGTTCCTGCGCGGCGATCTGCTGCGCATACGTGGCGCTGCCCGCCAGGCCGTCGCGCACGTCGCGAAACGCCGCCTGGATCGCTTGCTCGTATTGCAGCACGGCCACGTCCTTGCGCAGGCGCGACAGCTGCAATTCCGCGCGCAGCTGGCCGCCCTGGAACAGCGGCTGCGTCACTTGCGGCGCGAACGACCAGCTGCGCGCGCTGCCGCGGAACAGGTCGCCCAGTTCCGGGCTGGCCAGTCCCAGCTGCGCCGTCAGCGACAGGCGCGGGAAGAAGGCGGCGCGCGCGGCGCCGATTTCCGCATTCGCCGCCACCAGCGCGTATTCCGCCTGCAGGATGTCGGGACGGCGCGCCAGCAAGTCCGACGGCAGGCCGGGCGGCAGCTGCGTCAGCACGGGCTGGCCGTCGAGCGGCCGGCCCGCCGGCAAGTCGGCGGGCAACGGCGCGCCCAGCAGCAATTCCAGGTTGTTGCGCGCCAAGGCGCTGGCACGTTCCCGCGCCTGCACGTCCGCTTCCGCCGTGGCCGCCTGCCCTTCCGCTTGCGCTACATCAAGACCGCTGCCCTGCTGCGCCCCGTGCAGGCGCTGCGTCAGGACGAGGGCCTGGCGCCAATCGAGCAGGGTTTGCCGGGCCAGCGCCAGCTGTTCCTCGGCCAGGCGCTGTTCCAGGTAGGCGTCGGCCACGGCGCCGATCAGGGCCATGTGGGCGGCCCGCTGGCCCTGCTGCGTGGCCAGGTAGCGCGCAAAGGCGGCCTCCGACAGCGAGCGCAGGCGGCCAAACAGGTCGATTTCGAACGCGCTCATGGCGATGCCGGCCGTAAACTGGTTTTGCACCGTGGGATTTTGTCCCGTGGCATCGGCAGCGCGCTGGCGCGTGCCGCCGCCGTTGAGACCAATCGCCGGATAGCGGCCCGCATCCTGGATCTGGTACTGGGCCCGCACGGCTTCCACGTTGAGGGACGCCACGCGCAAGTCGCGGTTGTTTTCCAGCGCGATGTCGACCAGGCGCTGCAGGCGCGCGTCCAGCAGCATCTGGCGCCAGCCCAGGTTGGCCGCCGTGTCGGCCGTGCCTGGCGCGGCGGCCTCGGCATACGCGGCGGGAATCGGCGGCGCCGGCTTGACCAGCGGCGGCGTCAATGAACAGGCCGACAAGGCCAGCGCGGCCAGCGGCGTGATAAAAATCAAACGCATTACAACTCTCCTTCCACCGCCTTGACGGCGATGCGATTACTGCGTTTGTTGAAGTACGTATCCATCTTGTCGACGGCGCCCAGCACCACGACAAAGAACACGGGCACGAAAAACACGGCCAGCACGGTGGCGGTAATCATGCCGCCGAACACGCCCGTGCCGATCGCATGCTGCGTCTCGGCGCTGGCGCCCGTGGCCAGCATCAGCGGCACCACGCCCAGCGCGAAGGCCAGCGACGTCATCAGGATCGGGCGCAGGCGCAACCTGGCCGCTTCCACCGTCGCCTCGACCAATCCCTTGCCCTGCGCCTGCAGCTGGCGCGCATATTCGACGATCAGGATGGCGTTCTTCGCGGAAAGACCAATAATCGTGATCATGCCCACCTTGAAGAACACGTCGTTCGGCATGCCGCGCAACATCACGGCCAGCACGGCGCCCAGCAAGCCCAGCGGCACCACCAGCATGACGGAGACGGGAATGCTCCAGCTTTCATACAGGGCCGCCAGCACGAGGAAGACCACCAGCATCGACAGCGCCATCAGCATGGGCGCTTGCGAGGCCGATTCCTTCTCTTGCAGCGATTGCCCCGTCCACGCCAGCGCGAAACCGGGCGGCAATTGCTTCACCAGGCGCTCCATTTCCAGCATGGCGTCGCCGCTGGACACGCCGGGCGCCGCGCTGCCGGAAATGCGCGCCGCCGGATAACCCTGGTAGCGCACCAGCTGCAGCGGCGATTCGCTCCACACGGGGCGCACCAGTTCGCCCAGGGCCACCATGCCGCCCGCGTTATTGCGAATGCGCAAGGCCAGCACGTCGTTCAGCTGCATGCGCGACGGCGCATCGGCCTGGATGATCACTTGCTGCATGCGGCCCGCATTCGGGAAATCGTTGACGTAGGTCGACCCCATGGCCGCCGTCAGCATGTCGGCGATGGCCGTAAACGACACGCCCAGCGCTTCCGCCTTGGTGCGGTCGATATCGAGGCGCACGCTGGCGCCGGGCGGCAAGCCGTCCGGATACACGCCCGCCACCTTGGCGCTTTGCGCCGCCAGGCCCAGCAGCTGGTTCTGCGCCGCCTGCAGGGCAGCGATGCCCTGGTTGGCGCGGTCTTGCAGGCGCAGGGAAAAACCGGACGAGTTGCCCAGTTCATCGATGGCGGGCGGCATCAGGCTCATGATCACGCCCTCCTTCGCCTGCGACATGGCGGCCTGCGCCAGCGCCACTTCTTCCTGCGCCGTGGCGCCGTTGCGCTGTTTCCAGTCCTTCAGCATGGTGAAGGCCAGGCCCGCATTCGGCCCCGCGCCGGAAAAACTGAAGCCGAGGATCGATTGATTTACCTCAATGCCGGGCCGCGTGGCCACGTGCTGTTCGTACAACTTGACGACATCGAGCGTGCGCTCCATGGTGGCGTCGGACGGCAACTGGATCGAGGTGATGAAATAGCCCTGGTCTTCTTCCGGCAGGAAGGCCGACGGCAGCTGCACGAAGGCCACGCCCAGCGCCGCGACGATGGCGCCGTACAGCACCATCGAGCGCCCAGCGCGTTTCAGCATCGCCACCACGCCCTTTTCATAGCGCGCCGTCATGCGCTCAAACTGGCGGTCGAACCACAGGAAGAATCCCTTCTTGTCATGGTCGTGCGGGCCGATGGGTTTCAACATCGTGGCGCACAGGGCCGGCGTCAGGGTCAGCGCCAAAAACGCCGAGAACAGGATCGACACGGCCATGGCCAGCGTGAACTGGCGGTAGATGGCGCCCACGGAACCGCTGGCCAGCGCCATCGGGATGAACACGGCCGTCAGCACCAGCGTGATGCCCACTACCGCACCCGTGATTTCGCGCATGGCTTTGGAGGTCGCTTCCTTCGGCGACAGGCCTTCCGTCGCCATCAGGCGCTCGACCGCTTCCACCACGACGATGGCGTCATCGACGATGATGCCGATGGCCAGCACCATGCCGAACATGGTCAGCACGTTGACGGAATAGCCGGCCAGCAGCATCACCGTAAACGTCCCCATCAGGGCGATCGGCGCGACGATGGCGGGAATCAAGGTGTAGCGTATCTTTTGCAGGAACAGGTACATGACGAGGAACACCAGCACCATCGCCTCCAACAGCGTGACGATGACCTTCTCGATCGAGATCTTCACGAACGGCGCCGTATCGAACGGTACCGAATACTTGATCCCGGCCGGCATGGTGTGCGCCAGTTCGGCCATGCGCGCGCGCACGGCGGCCGCCGTCTGCACGGCGTTGGCGCCGGGCGACAGCATGATGGCGGCGCCCGACGCGGCCTGGCCGTTTTCGCGGATGCTGAAATTGAAGCTTTGCGCGCCCAGCGACACTTTCGCCACGTCGCCGATGGTCACTTTCGAGCCATCCGCATTCGCGCGCAGCACGATGGCGGCAAATTCGGCCGGCGTTTGCAGCTGGCCCTGCACCGTCAGCGGGATGGTCACGCGCTGGCCGTGCACGGCGGGCGAGTCGCCCAGGCGGCCCGGGGCGATCTGCGCATTTTGCTGCGCGATGGCGGCCGTCAGCTCGCCCATGGCGATGTTGTACGACACCAGCTTGGCCGGATCGACCCAGATGCGCATGGCCCGCTCGGAACCGAACAGCTGCACCTTGCCCACGCCGGGAATGCGGCGCAGTTCTTCCGTCACGTTGCGCGCCAGGTAGTCGCCCAGCGCCACTTCATCGTGCTGACCATTGTCCGAGATCAAACTGACGATCATCAAAAAGCCGGACGACGCCGACTCCACCGTCAAGCCGTTTTGCCGCACGGCTTGCGGCAGGCGCGGCTCGATGGCTTTCAGGCGGTTTTGCACGTCCACCTGCGCCATTTCCGGATTCGTGCCCGGCTGGAAGGTGACGGTGATCGAGGCCGAGCCCGACGTATCGGTAGACGACTCGAAATACAGCAGGTGCTTGACGCCCGACAGTTCGCGTTCGATCAAGCCCACCACGGAATCGTTCATGGTTTGCGGCGTGGCGCCGGGATAATTGGCGCTGATGCTGACGCTGGGTGGCGCCACCGAGGGGAAGCGCGCAATCGGCAATTGCGGTATGGCGATCAGTCCGAACAGGACGATGAAGACCGCCACCACCCACGCGAAGACGGGGCGGTTGATGAAAAATTGAGGCATGTCATTAGGCTTTCATTGTATTCATATGGTGCATCAACGCGCCCTGGCGGCAGCCGCCGTTGCCACGACGGCTGGCTTCCACGGTTGCGGCGCGGCCGTGGCGCCCGGCTGCAGGCGCTCCTGGCCTTCGATGACGACGGTTTCGCCAGCCTTCAAGCCGCCGTTGACCACGTACTGGTGCTCGATCACGTCGCCCACGCTAATGGGTTTAAGACTTGCTTTGTTCGTGCCGTCGAGCACCCAGGCCTGCGCCTGGCCGCCGCTGCTGTGCAGGACGGCTTGCTGCGGCAACAGCACGCCATTCGCCTGCACGGCGCGGGCGATGCGGGCGCGTACGAACATGCCTGGCAGCAACTGGCGCTGCGGATTGTCGACCAGCACGCGGATGACGGCGTCGCCCGTGCCCGCATCGACGCTGATGCCCGAGAACAGGATGCGCCCCGTGACGGGATGCGGCTGGCCATCGGCGCCCAGGATGGTCACGGGCAGCTTGTCCGCGCCGCCCGTTCCCGAGGCTTGCAATGCCGCCAGCGCGGCGGCCGGCTGGCGCACGTCCACATACACCTTGTCGATCTGCTGGATGCGCGCCATCGGCGTGGCATCGGCCAGGCCCACCAGCGCGCCTTCCGTCACCAGTTCCGAGCCGATGCGCCCGGCAATGGGCGCCTCGATGCTGGCAAAGGCCAGGTCCAGGCGGCGGCGCGCCAGGGCGGCGCGCGCCTGCGCCACGGTGGCCACGGCTTGCTCGCGCTGGGCCACGGCATCGTCATACGCCTGGCGGCTGATGGCGTCCGCTTCCACCAGCGGCTTCAACCTGTCGGCCTGGCTGCTGGCGCGGTTCGCCGTGGCCACCGCATGCTGCAGGGCGGCGGCGGCCGAATCGACGTCCGCCTGGAACGGCGCCGGGTTCAGCTGGAACAGCTTCTGCCCCGCCCGCACTTCGGCGCCCTGCTCGAACTGGCGGCGCAGCACGATGCCGCCCACTTGCGGGCGGATGTCGGCCGTGCGGAAGGCCGCCACCCTGCCCGGCAATTCGTCGCTGAGGACGACGGGCGCCGCCTGCAGCTTGAGCACCGTCACGGCGGCGGGCGGCGCGCCGGCGTCTTCCGGCGCGGGTTTGGAACAGGCGGCAAGGCTGAGCAGCGCCGCGGCGATCAACATGTTTTTCTTGGTGAGGTGGCTCGGATGCATGGTCTTTCTCTATGGCAGATCCCAACCGGCGGTCCGGTCGACAGATAACAAGAGCATAGAAGGCCAACATGGATGTTCCGTCAAAGAAATGTGGAGATTCGATGGAGACGGCGAAGAATGCTAGACTATTTATATGAACTATCATCACAGCGCCAGCCAGCCCTCCTTCCTTGCCACCACGCCGCCTTCCGCCCTCGTCCTGATCGCCGAAGATGAACCGCAAATCGCCCGCATCCTGGCCGGTTACCTGGAGCGCGACGGCTATCGCACGGCCTTCGCGCACGACGGCCAGGAAGCGCTGCAGCAGCACCTGGCGCTGGCGCCGGACCTGCTGCTGCTCGACGTGCAAATGCCCAGGGTCGATGGCTGGGGCGTGCTGACGGAAGTGCGCCGGCGCGGCGAGACGCCCGTCATCATGCTGACGGCGCGCGACCAGGATGCGGACAAGCTGGCCGCCCTGCGCGTGGGCGCCGACGACTACATCATCAAGCCCTTCAATCCGGCCGAAGTGGTGGCGCGCGTGGCCGCCGTGCTGCGCCGCTCGCGCGTGCGCCACCACCCGGTCGGCGGCCAGCGCCTGCGCTGCGGCCCCATCGAAATCGACCAGGAAACCTATGTGGCCAGCGTGCTGCGCGACGGCCTGCCCGTGGCGCTCAGCCTGACGCTGACGGAGTTCCGCCTGCTGGCCCACCTGGCGCGCACGCCGCGCCGCGTGTGCAGCCGCCTGGAATTGCTGGAGTCGTGCATGCCTGAGAGCAATTCCATGGAACGCACGGTGGACAGCCACGTCAGCAAGCTGCGCAAGAAGCTGGAAGAAGCGGGCGTGATGAACATGCCGGCCAGCCTGCGCGGCGTGGGTTACCGCCTGGAAAGCGACCTCTGATGCGCTTCACGGGCCTGAACCGGCAGATCGTGCTGTCGATGTCCGTGCTGATGGTCAGCGGCATCCTGATCATCTGGATCGGTTCCTGGACCTTCTTCGCCATCGCCTTCAAGATCGACCCCGGCATGCTGTCCGAGCCGGACGACTGGTCGCCGACGACGGCCGAATGGCTGTGGATCTTCGCCATCACCATCTTCGGCCTGGGCCTGGCGGCGTTTTTCGCCATCAAGCTCGCTTCGCGCATTCTCAAGCCGATCAATTCCGTGATGGACAGCGTGCGCCGCGTGGCGCATGGCGACCTGTCCGCGCGCGCCTTCGCGGGCGACCGCAGCCTGGGCGAAACGGCCATGCTGGTCGACGATTTCAACAGCATGGCCGAGCGCCTGCAGCGGGCGGCCAAGGAAAGCGAGACGTGGAATGCGGCCATCGCGCACGAATTGCGTACGCCCGTGACCATCCTGCGCGGCACCTTGCAAGGCGTCGTCGACGGCGTCTTCAAGCCCGAGGAAGTGCCGTTTTCCAGCCTGCTGGCGCAAGTCGAGGACCTGGGCCGCCTGATCGAGGACTTGCGCACCCTGAGCCTGGCCGACAGCGGCCACATGCAGCTGCGCATGGCATGGACGGACCTGACCCTGGAAATCGGGGAAGTGCGTCGCCTGCTGGCGCAGGAGATGGAAGCGGCCGGTTTTACGCTGCAACTGCACCTGTCCGACCATCCCGTCTGCTGCGACGCGGCGCGCATCCGGCAAATCGTGCTGGCCCTGCTCGACAACGCGCGCCGCTACGCGCATCCGGGCTTGCTGCGCGTGCGCACCCGCGTGCAGGCCGGCCAGTACTACCTGAGCGTCGAAGATGCGGGTCCCGGCATTGCCGACGACTTGGCGCCGCACGTGTTCGAAGCGTTCCGCCGCGGCGACAGCGCCAGGGTCGACTTGAACGCGGGCAGCGGCCTGGGCCTGGCCGTGGTGGAAGCCATCGCGCGCGCCCACGGCGGCAGCGCCGTCTGCACGCGTGGCAAGGCGGGCGGCAGCCTGTTCACCATCAAGTGGCCGGTCGAACACGGCGCCCCGCCGCCCGCCGGCTGACTACGCGGGCGGCGCGCGCAGCATGTCGACGAAGGCGCGCAGCACGGGCGGCATCTGGCGCCGGCTCGGGTAGTACAGGTAATAACGAGGCGGCGGCGGCAGGCAGCGCTCCAGCACGCACGCCAGGCGCCCCGCCGCGAGATCGGCGCGCGCATCGGCCTCGTACACATACGCCAGTCCCGCGCCATCGCGGGCCGCGCGCAGCATCATCTCATCGTCGTCGAACAGCAGCGGGCCGCCGACGGCGATGCTGACGGCTTCCCCTTCCAGCTCGAACTCCCACGCATACTGGCGCCCGCTGGGAAAACGCCGGCCGATGCAGGCATGGTCCAGCAAGTCGCGCGGCGTGCTTGGCGCCCCATGCGCCGCCAGGTAGGTGGGCGACGCCACCACGACGAACGGTTGCGGCGCGCCCACGGGCACGGCGATCATGTCGGCCGCCACCTGCTCGCCAAAGCGGATGCCCGCGTCAAAACCGTCGCGCACGATATCGATCATGCCGTCATCCGTCACCACTTCCACCTGCACGCGCGGATAGCGGGCGACGAAGCTGGCCAGCATGGGCGCCAGCAGCAGCCGGGCGGCCGGACGGGGCACGTTCAGGCGCAGCTTGCCTGCGGGCACATCCTGCAAGGCGCTCAGGTCCAGCAAGGCATCGTCGATTTCGCGCATGGCCGGCGCCAGCCGCGCCAGCAGCTGCTGCCCCGCCTCGGTCGGCGTGACGCTGCGCGTGGTGCGGTTCAGCAGGCGCACGCCCAGGCGCTCTTCCAGCGCCCGCAGCGCATGGCTGAGGGCGGAAGCGGAGACGCCCCGTTCAAGGGCCGCCTTGCGAAAGCTGCGCAGGCGGGCGACGGCGGCAAAGGCCGTCAATTCATTCAGGTCAGCCATTATTCGGAAAACAATTCATGAGCAATATTCAGTAATACATGCAATATTAGGCATCTTATCGCATGCTGTTGCTTCATCCATACTCCTTGCATCTTTTTTTGAAGAGGAGTGAAAAATGGAACACAGAACACTGGGCAACTCCGGCTTGCGCGTCGCCCCCATCGGCCTGGGCTGCATGGGCATGAGCTTTGCCTACGGCGGCGCCGACGAAGCCGCCTCGCTGCGCGTGCTGCACCGGGCCGTGGAACTGGGCGTGACCCTGATCGACACGGCGGAAGTCTACGGCCCCTACGCCAACGAGGACTTGGTAGGCCGCGCCGTGAAGGAGCTGCGCGGCAAGGTCAGCATCGCCACCAAGTTCGGTTTCAATATCTTGCCTGAAGGAAAAGGCGTGGCACGCATGGCGGGCGTCGACAGCCGCCCCGAGCATATTCGCCAGGCGGTGGAGGCGTCGCTGTCCCGGCTGGGCATCGAGTGCATCGACTTGCTGTACCAGCACCGCGTGGACCCCGCCGTGCCCATCGAAGACGTCGTCGGCGCCATGGCCGGCCTGGTGCGCGCGGGCAAGGTGCGCCACCTGGGGCTGTCGGAAGTGTCGGCCGCCACCCTGCGCCGCGCCCACGCCGTGCACCCGATTGCGGCCGTGCAGTCCGAGTATTCGCTGTGGAGCCGCGACGTGGAAGCGGAGGTGCTGCCCGCCTGCCGCGCCCTCGGCATCGGCTTCGTGCCCTACAGCCCGCTGGGCCGGGGTTTCCTGACGGGCCAGCTCACGTCCAGCGCGATGCTGGCGCACGACGATTATCGCCACAGCCTGCCCCGCTTCCAGCCGCAGGCGATGGCGGCCAACGCGCACCTGGTGGCAGAACTGCAGCGCCTGGCGGCGGCGCGCGGCGTCACGGCGGCCCAGCTGGCCCTGGCCTGGCTGCTGGCGCAAGGCAGCGACCTCGTGCCGATACCCGGCGCCCGCAGCCTGGCGCACCTGGAAGAAAACGTGGCCGCCGCGCGTATCACTCTGGGCGAGAGCGAGCTGGCCGCCATCGGCGCCGCCATCGCGCCCGCCAGCGTGCAAGGCGCGCGCTACCCGCAACATGAGCTTGCCATGCTTGGCCTGTAGACAACCGTGCTGGAGTCCGCTAAGTTGAGCACGCCAAGCAATTCTTTGCCCCTCAGCACTTGAAATGCCTGAATCCGCTATCATTTCCAATCTGAACTATTCATTATGAAAGGGATTTACATGTCCGCACTGCTCGAAACACTGCAATGGCGCTACGCCACCAAGAAAATGGACCCGACGAAAACGGTGCCGCAAGACAAGGTCGAGCGCATCCTGGAAGCCGTGCGCCTGACGGCCAGCTCCAGCGGACTGCATCCTTATGAAGTCTTCGTCGTGACGAATCCGGCCCTGCGCGAGCAGATCAAGCCGCATGCGTGGAACCAGGGCCAAGTGACGGATTCCTCGCACCTGCTGGTGTTTGCCGCCTGGGACAATTACACGGTGGAACGCATCAACGCGCGTTTCGACCTGGTCAACGAGGTGCGCGGCTTCAAGAATGAAGGCTGGGAAGCGTACCGCCAGCAAATCCTGGCCACGTATCCGCAGCGCGACGCCGAGACCAACTACCAGCACGCGGCACGCCAGGCCTACATCGGCGTGGGCACGGCCCTGATCGCCGCGGCGCAGGAACAAGTCGATTCGACGCCGATGGAAGGTTTTGATCCGGCCAAGGTCGACGAGATCCTGAACTTGCGCGAAAAAGGCTTGCGTTCCGTCGTCATGCTGCCGCTGGGCTACCGCGCCGACGAAGGCGACTGGCTGGTGGACTTGAAAAAAGTGCGCCCTGCGCGCGAGCAATTCATCACCGAGCTGGCGTAAGCGCTACGCCAGTGACTGAAAAGCGGATGCCCTGACCGGCATCCGCTTTTTTCATGGCGACTCACCCGCACCCTTGATTAACTTGGCCATGCAGCGCGGACAAGTCGCTGTAAGAACACTCTAACGGAACCGAATCTCATTGAAGTGAGATTTGGTGAGTAATTGTCTCTTTCCATGTGTTAATGTCGTTCGATGAATATCTCTATAGCAAATTAATTTGCAAAAATAGACACAAAATTCATTGAATTCATTAACGGGGAAGTAAGTGGAACAAGTAGAAGACCTGGCGGAACAGCCCGTCAAAGCTGCACCTGAGTACGCAATTCGCATCTCAAATGCCAGCAAGCTGAACCTAGCAGACTTCCAGAACTCCATTCCTCTGCTACGTGAACTGGCCATTATCAATGACGGTAATGGAGAGATCACCGACTTGCGGTTGCGCCTAGAATCATTTCCTCCGTTTTTGAAATCGAAGACCTGGTTGATAGATGCCTGTCAGGCGAAGTCCAACTATGACATCAGGGACTGCGATGTTCAGCTGGATGGCATCGTACTGGGCAAATTGACCGAAGCTGAGACCTCGACAATTACATTGACACTGGTTGGCAAGGCCGGCTCGTCCCCGGAGCGTGTGCTAGCGACAGAAGAGCGCAAGGTTGAGCTGTTGCCGCGTAACCAGTGGGGAGGACTATCCCACCTCCCCGACCTTGTAGCGGCATTCGTGCAACCAAATGAGCCGGCAATCGACCGGTTGCTCAAGCAAGTCGCCGAGGTATTGCGACAGGCGGGAAAAAGCCCGGCGCTGGATGGCTATCAGGGGGGTGCAAAACGAGCATGGGAGCTGACCTCGGCTCTGTGGACAGCCGTGGCAGGGCTGGGATTGGACTACGCACTGCCGCCAGCCAGTTTCGAGCACCGAGGCCAGAAGGTACGCAGTGCGGCGCAGGTGATGGACGCCCGCATTGCCACCTGCCTCGACCTGACGCTGATGTTTTGCTCTGCGCTGGAGCAGGCGGGCTTGAATCCTATTGTCGTATTCACGAAGGGTCACGCGTTCGCTGGCGTATGGCTACGCCAGGAAGAATTTTCCACAGTAGTTGTCGATGACGTGACGGCCATCCGCAAACGCATCCGGTTGAAAGAACTGATCCTGTTCGAAACAACACTGATTACCTCGCGGCCGGCGCCATCCTTTACGTATGCAACCGATCTGGCAGCCAATCAGATCGCCGAACAGGTCGAAGAACAATTCGAGCTGGTGGTTGATATACGGCGTGCCCGCATGCAACGAATCAAACCGCTTGCCAGCGGTGCAAGCCCGGACATCCTTCCACCCACCGATAGTGCGATGAAAGCAACCGCAACCACGTTTGACGATGGTGCACCTGATTTGCCGGACTACGGGGTGACGACCGAGCCCTCAGGATTCGATCCGAACGACAGGTTGGCCCGATGGCAACGCAAATTGCTTGACCTATCGCTACGGAACAATCTTCTCAATTTCAAAACCGGCAAAAAATCCCTCAGGATCGACGCACCGGAACCAGGCGTACTGGAGGATGTGCTGTCCAACGGTGCGCCGATACGCTTGCTACCAAGACCGGACCTTATGGATGGGCAAGATCCACGTAACCAGGCAGTACACGAACAGCGCGCACGTGAAGATGTACGTCGCGAGCACGCCCTCGATGCACTGAAACGGCGCGAGGTATTCGTCAACGTGAACGAGCCGGAACTGGAGACCCGACTCGTCGATCTCTATCGTAGTGCTCGCACGGTATTGCAAGAGGGGGGAGCCAACACGCTGTTCCTAGCACTGGGCTTTTTGAACTGGACGCGCGATGACAAAGCGGGACAGAAGTGCAAGGCGCCGTTGATTCTTATTCCAGTGTCGCTGCAGCGCAAGAGCGCGCGCTCCGGCTTTACCTTATGCCTGCATGAAGACGAACCGCGCTTTAATCCGACGCTGATCGAGATGCTGCGGCAAGACTTCCATCTCAACCTGGGTGTCATGGATGGCAAGTTGCCGCAGGATGCCGCTGGACTTGATGTCGCGCTGATCTGGCGTACCGTTTCTCATGCCGTGCGAGACATCAAGGGCTGGGAAGTGTCAGACGAAGTGGTACTAGCGTCGTTCTCGTTCGCCAAATATCTGATGTGGGTTGACCTGACCCAGCGAACGGATCAATTGCGCCAGAACCCGGTCGTACGCCACTTGATCGACAGTCCGCGCGACCCCTATCCGTCCACGGTAGCGTTTCCGCCGCCGAAAGAACTCGATGCGCAATTTTCTCCTGATAAGACATTCTGTCCACTTCCTGCCGACTCGTCACAACTCTCTGCAGTCATGGCTGGGGCCAAGGGCAAAAATTTTGTACTGATCGGGCCACCTGGTACAGGCAAGAGCCAGACCATTGCCAACCTGATCGCCCAGTGTCTGGCCGAGGGAAAGCGAGTGTTGTTTGTATCGGAGAAGATCGCAGCGCTTGACGTCGTGTACCGGCGCTTGCGCGAAGTGGGTTTGGGCGAGTTTTGTCTAGAACTGCACTCGAACAAGGCACGCAAGCTCGATGTGATCACCCAGCTGCAAAAAGCTTGGGAGGCTCAAGGCGAAGTCAATCCCGAAGAATGGAACGCTCAGGCGGTCAAGTTGAAGCGACTGCGCGATGAATTGAACCAATATGTCGCTCGACTGCACCATCGACATCCCAATGGCCTGACAATTTACAAGGCGATCGGCATAGTGGTCGATGGTGAAGATGTACCTAAACTCGATCTTTCCTGGGCCGATGCCAATGCGCATGACCATACCCAGCTTGAGGCGATGCGCGATTTGAGTGTCCGCCTGGAGGTCAATGCCGAGGCGGTTGGCTCCAGCGAATTACTCAAGGGACCGCTGATGGCAGTCAGGCAAGCGGAGTGGACACCTTCCTGGCAACAGGCATTCATCAGCGCAACCAGAGCGGTGGCGCCAGCAGCTGAAGAACTACAATTGGCCATCACGAATTTTGAAAATGCAACTAGTCTTGCGGGCTTGCCGACTGGCCGTCGCGCGCGCCTGGCAGTAGCAGATCTGTCGCAGGCGCTGCCTGATGCCTTTGGCCGTCAATGGGGCTTCGTGTTTCGGCCTGAGGCGCGCGAGCTTCTGGCTGATCTACGTGAAGGGCACCAACTGCTGCTTCAGCATCGTGAACTGAATGCGCGCATCTGTCCTGCATGGAACGAGTCCGTCGTCGCCCGATGCAAAAAAGCGCTGGCGCTGCTCGACGAGCGTGACCGCGTGATGTCACTACTGGGCCAACCGTGGTCTGACGATATTCTGACCGAGTTAGAGAAAGGATTGAAACTGCTCGACGATCTGGCCGCGAGTACAAGCAGCCTTTCCGTGCAGTATGGCGAACAGGTGGACGCACTAAATGTGCACCAGCTTCAACGTGGCTGGGTCGAAGCAGAACGCAGTACATGGCCCTTGTCGTGGATGCGCAAGCGCCAGATCACCAAAGTACTGACCGACTGCGTGACCGGCGACGGCAATACCGATGTCACACGCGACCTGCCTTTGCTGGTACGTATCCGCGAATTGCGGTCCGCAATCGACAAGGTAGAAATGGGGCCGGTAAGCGCAGGTGTCTGGGCGGGCTTGAAGACGCGCCCTGAATTTGTTCAGGCAGCGCTTTACTTGCAGCATGTGCTGGGGCAGGCGCGCCGACAGGAAGCCTGGGATGACCAGGGATTTGACATCATCGAGAACGGGCGATGTGGCAAGTTGCTTGCTCTGGAGTTAGAGCGCTTGCGGCAACTGCGCGCGCTCAATACCGAGATCGCCGACATGCAGCCACTGAACGCAGAGACAGGTGGACTGTGGAATGGCCAGGTGACACGTCCACATCTGCTGGCAGCAGCCATGCGCTTCGCGCTTGCCTTGCGCGCTGTGCAGGACGCTGGCGCACTGCAAGGCGAGCACGCGGAGGTCGCGACGTCAGACTGTGGCCCGGCGCTGGCGACTGATTACCAACATGTGCGCCAGCGCGCCATCCTTGAAGAAAAGCTGCGCGCCTTTGATTATCTGCGCGCCTCAACTGGCGGCACTTGGGCTGGCCTGCAAACACGCGCAGACGACATCGACAGCGTAGCAGCCTTTTATTCGGTACTTACAGTGGCAATTGCCAACCTGGCCGAGACAATCGAAGACGCTGGCGTGCTACGTCAGGCATTTGAACAATTGGTGGTTGAAGGCAACGCACTACTTGCACCGTCCGGTGTACTAGCCAGTGCTGGCGCTCAGTATCGCGCCGCGCATGACGCCCTGCAGCCCGTACTCGCCAATCTTGCCGCCGTCGGCACATTCAGCGAAGACGTAGCCATGCAGTTCAACGAGCTGCCATTAAACGAGCTGATCACCTGCTGCAAACAGATCGTTGCCGGAGAACCACGCCTGAAAGCATGGTGCGCGTGGCGCAAGGTGCGCACAGAAGCGCTGTCATTGTCGCTGGCATCGCTGGTCGACGCAATGGAGACCGGCACGGTGAAACAGGCGGAAGCACTGCGCGCATTTGAAACCAATTACAGCCGCTGGTGGCTCAATCAGGCTGTCGACAACGAAACCGTCATACGCAACTTCGTTTCTGTCGAACATGAAAAGCGGATCGGGGACTTCCGCGCACTTGACCGACAATTTACGGACGTCACGCGCGCATGGGTGCGCGCCTCGCTGTGCGCCGGCATGCCGCGCTCCGAGGAAGTTGCGCGCCAATCGGAATGGGGCGATTTGCGTCATGAAATCAACAAAAAGAAGCAGCACATGCCATTGCGCGAGCTGATACAAAAGATTCCCTCGGTACTGGGCAAGCTGGCGCCATGTCTGTTAATGAGTCCGCTATCGATTGCCCAGTATCTGGCAACTGATGCCAGTGCATTTGATCTGGTGGTGTTCGACGAAGCATCGCAGATTCCAGTATGGGATGCGATAGGCGCCATGGCGCGCGGCAAGCAGGTAGTGATGGTGGGTGATCCCAAACAGTTGCCACCGACCGCGTTTTTTGATCGCGCCGAATCGTCGGACCATGACGCAGATGTCGAAGGCGATCTGGAAAGTATTCTCGACGAATGCATGGGGGCGAACCTGCCGACAATGAATCTGGCCTGGCACTATCGCAGCCGCCACGAATCCCTGATCGCATTTTCCAACCATCGTTACTATGGCGGTGGCCTGGTAACATTCCCATCGCCGGTCGCCGACGACCGTGCCGTCAGCTTCCATCACATAGATGGCGTGTACGAGAAAGGTGGCGCGCGCATCAACAAACGCGAAGCGAAGGAACTGGTGGCCGATATCGTTGCAAAGCTGCGCGCGCCAAACTTCCAGGAATCGAAACTGACAATCGGTGTTGTCACCTTCAATACCGAACAGATGAACCTGATCGAAGACTTGCTTGACGAAGAGCGCCGGAAGGACCCAGCTCTGGAACCATATTTTTCGGAGACGGAACTCGAACCGCTGTTTATCAAGAACCTGGAATCGGTGCAGGGTGACGAGCGCGATATCATTTATTTCTCGATTACCTATGGTCCAGACCTGGCGGGCGCTGTCTCGATGAACTTTGGCCCGATGAACCGCGATGGCGGCGAGCGTCGGCTGAATGTCGCGATCACGCGCGCGCGCCAGGAGTTGAGAGTATTTTCTAGTCTGAAGCCAGAGCAGTTCGACCTGTCTCGCACGCAGGCCGCAGGAGTGCGAGACCTCAAACACTTTCTGGAGTTTGCCGAACGTGGCCCCCGCGCACTGGCCGAGGTGACCAAAGGTAGCCTGGGTGGCTTCGACAGTCCATTTGAAGAAGCAGTCGCCGCAGCACTTGCCTCTCGCGGCTGGCAGGTGCATACCCAAATCGGTGCCTCGTCTTTCCGGGTGGACTTGGGCGTGGTGCATCCCGATGCGCCTGGCATCTACCTGTGCGGAGTCGAGTGCGACGGCGCCACCTACCACCGCTCGGCAACGGCGCGCGACCGGGACATGTTACGTGAGCAGGTATTGCGCAGCTTAGGGTGGGAAATAGTGCGTATCTGGTCTACTGACTGGTGGATAGACCGGGCAGGTACACTTGAAAAGACGCATGCTGCATTGGAGCGCTTGCTGGAGTTCAGCCGGCAAAGGCGCAGCAAGGTGGCGGAGCGCGAGGCGGCCGAGGCTGAGGCAAAGGAAATCCTAACCAAGACACAAGCAGAAACGATGGCACCTACAGAAATGATCGAATTAACAAGACCTGCTCTTGATATCCAATACGCCTCACGCTTTGTCGTCGGTCAGGATATTGACTCACCGATCACCCGGCAATTTGAAATGACTGACCCTGCAGTGGTATGCGGCGTGAACGCCGACGCCTTTTTTGAAGCATCCTACGATGGCCATCTTCGAGAGATGATTGAGCAGATCATTGATTTCGATGGGCCATCACGCGACACCGTACTGGCACGCAGGATCGCACGGGCGCACGGTTGGCAGCGTACCGGGGCGCGCATTCAGGAGCGCGTCTCCTCGATAGCGCTTTCGTGTCTGAAATTCACAGAGGAAGACGTCGGCATATTCTTCTGGGCACTGGACCGAGAACCTGAGCGTCCTATTATATTCAGCCACAACGGGAACGGCGGACGCAGCGTGGACGAAATTTGCATGGCGGAACTGATCTCCCTCGCCCAACTGATTACCGGCGAAGGTTGCTCTGGCGACAATGCTGTGATGGCGATGGCCAAGCGACTTGGTATGCATCACGTTCGAGCCAGTAGCCGCAAAAGGCTAGAGACCGCACTGGACAATGCTATGGGCTAGAGCAGGTACTTCATTTTTAGCGTGTTGAGCAGTGATGTCATACTGATCGACATCTATTTTTTGACCGTTCAGGCCGCCTGCGGGAAGCGCACCGTCACCTGCAATCCCCGCCCCGCCTCGCCGTCGGCCAGTGCGATATCGGCTTGGTGGTGCTCGGCGATGTGGCGCACGATGGACAGGCCCAGGCCGCAGCCCCAGGCGTCGTTGCCGTCAGGACGGAAGAAGCGGTCGAACAGGCGCGCATGGTGCTGGCGCGGCACGCCGGGGCCGTTGTCGGACACGCGCAGCAAGGGCCTGCCCTCTTCCACGGCTGCCTGCAAGTCGACCCGGCCGCCCTGCTGCGTGTAGCGCAAGGCATTGTCGATCAAGTTATTCAGCAACACTTGCAAGCCGTCGGGATCGGCCTGCACCAGCACCCTGGCCGGCGGCGCTTCCACCACGCCCAGGTCGATCGCGCGGCTGTCGGCCAGCGCGCTGTGGTCGCCCACGGCCGCTTCCAGCAATTGTCCCAGGTCCACCATGTGCAGCTGGCTGGCCGTGAGCGCCGTTTCATGGCGCGCCAGACTGAGCAGTTGCCGCACCAGATGCGTGCTGCGGTCCAGCCGTTCGTGCAGCCGCGCCAGCGCCACGCGGCGTTCTTCCTCGCTGCCGGCCCGCTCGGCCACCTGCAGCTGCAGTTTCAATGCCGTCAGCGGCGAACGCAATTCATGCGCGGCATCGGCGACAAAGGTGCGTTGCGCCGTCAGCGCCGCCTCGAACTGCCCCATCAGGCTGTTGAGCGCCAGCGCCACGGGCCGCAGTTCGGGCGGCATGTCGTCGGCCGCCAGAGGCGTCAGGGCGTCCGGCGAACGCCCCGCCACGGACTCGGCCAGCCGGTGCAGGGGCGCCAGCGCGCGTCCCACGACGGCGACGATCAGCAGCGCCAGGATCAGCGCGAACACCAGCAGGGGCGCGCCGGCCCGCACGGTCATCCGCCAGGCCAGCTGGTCGCGCACGGCCTGCGCCTGCGCCACCTGCACGTAGCGGCCGCGCCGCGTTTCGCCGTACAGGCGCCAGTCTTCGCCGTGCAGCTCGACATCGGCGAAGCCGGCCAGCGCATAGCGCGGCAGTGCCGGCTGCTCCTGCAGGACGGGCAAGGGCTGGCCATCCTCGTCCCACGCCTGCAGCACGAACGCTTCTTCCGGCTCTTGCGCGGCGGCCAGTCCCTCCTGCGGCTCGAACTCGTCAGGCAAGGCCACGGCCAGCTGGCGCAGCTGCAAGTCGGCCAGCTCATTGGTTTCTTCCAGCAACGAACGGAACAACGAAATACCGGCGCCCAGCACGCACAGCAGGGTGGCGGCCAGCAAACCGAGCAGCAATTGGCGGCGGATGGTCAGCATGGCGCCAGTCGCATCTTGTATCCAACGCCGCGCACGGTCTGGATAGCGTCCGCACCGAGCTTCTTGCGCAGCTGGTACACATACACGTCGACGGTATTGCTTTCAACTTCGCTATCCCAGCCGTACAGCTTTTCGCTCAGCTGGCGCTTCGACACCACCTTGCCCGGATGGTCGAGCAAGGCGCGCAGCACGGAAAACTCGCGCGGCGGCAGCTTGATCTGCTCGCCCTCGAACGTGACGTCGTGGCTGGCCAGGTCGAGGATCAGCGCGCCATGCTCGATGACGGAGCGCGAACGGCTGACGCGGCGGCGCAGCAGCGCGCGGATGCGCGCCAGCAGCTCGTCGAGGTCGAACGGCTTGACCAGATAATCGTCGGCACCGCTGTCGAGTCCTTCCACGCGGGCCGGCGTGCCGTCGCGCGCCGTGATGATCAGCACGGGCAACTCGGCGCCCCGCGCGCGCATGGCGCGCAGCACGTCCATGCCCTCCTTGCCGGGCAAGCCCAGGTCCAGCAGCATCAAATCGTAGGCGAAGCCGGCCAGCGCCAGCTCCGCATCGTGGCCATCGCGCACCCAGTCCACGGCATAGCACTCGCCGCGCAAGCCCTCGACCAGGCTTTCCCCGATCATCGGATCGTCTTCCACCAGCAACACGCGCACGCGGGCCTCTCAAAGTCTTGAAAAAGCCACCATCTTACCTTGACTGGCGCCGCGCCGCAGGGGCTGCCGCGGTGGCCTTACTTGGACCCGGACCCGCGGAACGGCGGGATATTGCCTTCTTGCGGATACAGCGCCACGCCTGTCGCAAGCGGTGCCGCCGCAGCGAGCGCCTCGCCGGGCTGGGCCGCTTGGGATACGGGCAGAACGGCCAGCAGGGATACCGCGCCAACACAGAAAATAGCCTTGATTTTCATATCATTCCTTCAAAGGTTGCATAGAAAAATATCGGATCAATACATTATTTCATATATTAATAAACAGGCAATGCCAGTCCAAGATAGCTACATGCCGGCAACAAGTCAATCTCCGCAGCAACTGAATTGCCCGCGTGTCCGCCCATGCCATGCATGGCGTGAATTCGCGATACCGTGACTATGTGCGCATTTGGCGCGTTTTTTATGCGGTATATTTTCCTTCCCTCCACGCATCTGGAAAGGCATGCCATGTCCAGTTCCACCCAAGATACCGTCATCGTCAAGGCGGCGATTTATCCGCCCATCGGCATTGCCCGCGTGGGCAACAGCCCCAGCGAATACTTTATGGGACCGGAGGTGCCGGAACCGGCGCCGCGGCCGGCCGGCTATTACCGCGATGCGTCCGGGGCCATCAAGCGCCAGGCGGCGGGCTTTCGCATCTACGGCTTGAACGCCGCCGGCGTGGCCGTGGCCGAGTTGAACGCCAGCAATGCCGACATCGAATGGTCCGTCACGCTGGCCAACACCAAGGCGGCGTGGTACCAGTTCCAGATCGCGCTCGACATTCCCGAGGCGAATGTCACCCAGCCCTCGTTCCTGCGCAACATGGCCGTCACGGACCGCGCGCAACTGTCCATCACGCCGGGCGAGCGCAAGATCGGCGGCAGCGAACAGCCGGCCGTCGCCTTCGACAGCGGCCGCTTCATGGGCACGCCCGTCTACCTGGGCGAGTTGCGCACGGACGCCATGGGACGGCTGATCGTGCTGGGCGGCCATGGCAAGTCCGCCTCGTGGAATGGCGCGCGCGCCATCACCTTCGCCAACAACGAAGGCTGGCATGACGACACGGCCGACGGCCCCGTCTGCGCCACGGTGCATTACCAGGGCCATGCCTTGCCCGTCGACATGGCCTGGGTGGTCGTCGCGCCGCCCGACTACGCGCCGCAGCAAAAGTCGGTGCGCACCATGTGGGACTTGATGCGCGACTTGTTTGTTTCCGAAGACAAAATTACCGCGCCTGCCGTTCCCTCGTTCCAGGACGATATCCGTCCCATTTTCGAGCGCCTGTCCAACCTGCAATGGGTCAACGCCGGCTTCGCGGCCGCCTTCGGCTGGGATGGCAGCACGCCGTTCAGCCGCGACGAATGGATGGCGCGCCTGGCCAGCCCGTCCGAAAACCGCAAGGAGTGGCGCAACGTCATCTATAACCAGTTCCGCCAGTTCGAGCGCGACGCTTGGGCGCCATCGCCGTGGCCATGGCTGTATGGCGACGCGATGGCCATCCCGCCGGCAGACACGCCGCGCCAGAACTGCGCGCTGAGCAATTTGCAGTTGCGCTTCCTCAAGCAATGGGCCGACGGCAAGTTCACGGACGACTACGCGCCCGGCAAGACGCCGCCGCAAAGCCTGGCCGACGTGGAAGTGGCGCAGCAACCGGACACCCTGCTGCGCGCCGCCATGGAATTCTGCCTGGCAGACGCCTTCCACCCCGGCTGCGAAATGACCTGGCCCATGCGCCAGGCCAGCATGTACAGCGCGCCGTTCCGCCTGGCGCACCGGCCGCCCGGCTGGGTGGAGCCGGATTACGGTGCAGTGTTGACGCCGGACAATATCGGCAGCCCCTGCTCGGCGCAGATCGCCGGCGGCGTCACGCGCTGGATGGCCGTGCCTTGGCAAACGGACACGGCCAGCTGCCGCTCCGGCTACCAATCCGACTACGATCCCTACGTCCCGACTTTCTGGCCCGCGCGCGTGCCGAACCAGGTGATGAGCAAGCTCGCCTACGACACGGTGATGAACCGGGAAGCCCCCACCGACGACCGCCTGGCCGCCTTCGCCCGGCGCGCCGCGTGGATACGTCCGCTGGGCAACATCAGCTATGAAGAGCAAATCAACAACATGATCGCCGACCTGGCGCAAGTGGGCGTGGTCGAGGTGCGCCCCGGCCCCACGGACGTGAGCGGCTTCCCCGCCTTCCTGCAGGTGGAAAACCTGCCGCAAGCGATCGCCGGCAAGCATCCATTGCGCGCCGCGGCGCCCATACCGGACGAGTTTGTCGACGTCGAGCTGGAAGGCACGGAAAAAGCGCGGCATCTGCAGCGGCACCGCTTGTGACGGTGCTGCAGGCCGACGTGCTCGTCGTCGGCGCCGGGCCGGCCGGCGCCACGGCCGCCCTGAACCTGGCGGGGCGGCACCGGGTCTTGCTGGTCGACCGGCTGGCCGCGCCGCTGGCGCGCATCGGCGAATCGCTGCCGCCCGCCGCCGCGCGCCTGCTGCAGGACATGGGCTTGCTGGACGCCTTCCTGCGCCAGGGCCATGCGCCCTACCACGGCAACCGCGCGTGGTGGAACGGCGCCTGGGCGGAACACCACTTCCTCAGCGACCCCGATGGCCACGGCTGGCACCTGGCGCGCGGCACCTTCGACCTGTGGCTGCGCGACGAAGCGCGCCAACGCGGCGCCGCCCTGCTGGCCTCGGCCAGGGTCGCGGACATCGCGCCGGACGACGGCGGCTGGAGAGTACGGCTGGAAACGCAACGCGGCCCATGCGACGCGGCGGCGCGCATCGTCATCGACGCCACGGGACGCAGCGCCCGGCTGGCCCGCAAAGTGGGCGCGCAGCGCCGGCACAGCGACCGGCTGGTATCGATATGGCAATACGGACATGAACGCACGCCCTCCACGCGGGGCTTTGCCCACATCGAGGCGTGCGAATACGGCTGGTGGTACAGCGCGCCCCTGCCCGGCCAGCGCCGCGTGCTGGCCCTGCATACGGATGCGGACTTGCTCGGCAACACCTCCCTGCGCGATGTCGGCTGGCTGGAAGCGGCGGCGCGGCGCTTGCCGGCCACGCGGGAATTGCTGGAGCAGCAAGGTTACGGGGCCGATACACCGGCCCTGGCCACGCCCGCCCATACGGCCGCCCTGGACGCCGCCGCGGGACCGGGCTGGTTTGCCGCCGGCGACGCGGCCCTGAGCTTCGACCCGCTGTCGTCGCAAGGCATCTTCAACGCCCTGTACACGGGCCTGGCCGCCGCCGAAGCGGCCGACCGCACGCTGCAGGGCGACGCCACGGCTTGCCAGCAATACAATGCGGAACTGGCGGCCATCGGCGCGGCATACGGACGCCACCTGGCATACTGTTACGGCCAGGAAACACGCTGGCCGTCGGCGCCATTCTGGAGCCGGCGCCGGCCGCTCGCGGCCCGCTGACCCGCTGGCCCGCAAAAAAATCGCCGCGCCGCCGCGCCGCCACGCGCTGCCGCTATGGCTGCATGGCCAGCGCCCCGATCACCAGCGCGCGCATACCCAGGTCAAACTCGGCCTCGATGAGCGCATCGTCCTCTGCTTCCCAGGCGTCGCCGGCCGGCGCATACACGGTGTCGGCCAGGGCCACGCAGTGGAAGGCCACGGTCGACAGCAGCCAGCGGGCGCGCTCCCTGGGCAGCCGGTAGCTGTCCGCCACGTGCGCCTGGTGGGCGTCGATCCGGGCCAGCATGGCCGGTGTCGTCGCTTTTCTGCGCAGCAAGTACGGCGCCAGCCCCGGATGCGACTTGACCAGCGCGCGCAGCGAAGCGCTGAAACGCAGCAGATAGCCCTCCAGGTCGTCGTTGCCCGTCGCCGGCAGTTTCCATCGAACAAAAATTTCCTCGGCCACCAGCAGCTTGAGCGCCGCCAGGTTCGCCACATGCTTGTACAACGCCACATGGCTGACGCCGAGCAAGGTGGCGACACCGGTAAACGTCATGGCGGGCAGGCCCACCGCCATGCCGGCGTCGGCGATGCGTTCGCGCGTGATGCTGGGGGGACGCCCGGGGCGGGGCGAAGTGCTTGCAATAGTCATCGTTATTGTCCGTGGCGGCAGCTGCGTTGTCGGTTTCAGTTAATTAGTTTAGCATGATGAAACTAATTACCCAATACCAAGGAGTACTTACCATGGCAACACCCGTAGAACAGCAATCCGGCGGCCAGCTGCGCAATGCCGAGCATGACCGCAGCCTGCATGAAGTCACGGCCGCCGTCAGCGCCATCGCGCACCCCGTTCCCAGCGTGCTGCGCGTCACGGCCCGCCTGGACCGTTCCGGCGACGATCCCCAATGGGCGCTGCCCAACGTGGCCTTCCGCATCCATCTCGACGGGCCAGCGTATGGCGGCGCGTCGCGCATCTACACCGTGCGCAGCTTTGACGCGCAGGCAGGCGCGTTTACCTTCGATATCGTACGGCATGCACACGCGAGTCCGATGATGCACTGGGGTAACAACCTGCGCGTGGGCGAGGTCTTCCGCCTGACGGGGCCGCGCCCGCAGTTCGTCGTTCCTGCCGGCGCCGAAAAGAAAATCGCCCTCTTCCTCGACGAAACGGGCATGCCCGCCCTGTACGCCATGTTGCAACAGTGGCCCGCCGGCGCGAGCGGCATCGGCTGGGTGGTGACGGATGATGCGGCCGCCTTTGCCGAGCTACCCACCGTGCCGGGCCTGGCGTTGCAACGCCTCGGCACGGCCCACGTGGCGCCGGACGGGCCGCTGGCGGCCCAGGCCAGGGCGTTGCAAGATCCGCACGATTACGCGATCTGGGGCGCCGGCGAACGCGATGAAATGCGCGCCATCCGCCAGCATTTTCGCGTCGACGCGGGCTTGGCGAAAGACCAGGTGCTGGTGGCGGGCTACTGGAAACGGGGCGTCAGCAACACGGACATCGATCTGCGCCGCCGGCAAAGCTTCGAGCAGCTGATCGCCGATGGCGGCACCCTGGCCGATTTCGACGACCTGGCCGTCGAAGTGTGAGCAGCGCCGGTCGCGGCGCGCGCTAGCGGGCGGCGAAGTCGAAGCGCCACGCGTCCTGGCTGCGGTGCAAGGTAACGTCCACTTCGGTAGCCGAGACCGGCATCGCATATTGCGTCATGTCCTGGAAACTCTCCAGGCTGTAGGTCTGGCCCGCCGCCGGCCGCATGGCCACCACAAAATAGAGGCTGGGCAGGTATTCGAAACCGACCGTCATGTTGGCATCGACATCGGGCATGGTCGCAACCGGCCGGTCGTTCACGTACCAGTTGCAGCTGAATGGGATGAATGGGCTGGTCTCGTTCATGACGCCGCATTGTGCCGGCGTCAGCTTCGATTGCGCCAGCGAGGCGGCGGCCGGCTGCAGCAGCGGCGACAAGCCATGCGGGCTCACGGCCAACAGCAGCTGGCCCGGCGCGATGACCTGGCGGCCCGAGACGATCTTGTTCCCGGTGATGCCGAAACTGTTCACGTCGGTCGAGATCCTGTCCTCGTAGTGGAACGATTCGGTGGCGCCGGCCGACCCCGTCAACACCTGCCAGGCATGGCTGCGGTAATGGCCCTGCGGGTTGTGCAGCTTCAGGAAAACCAGCACGGAGTTGCCTAGCAAATCGTCTGTTTCCACGTTGTAGCGGACGTTGAATTGAATGCCCATCGCTTGCTCCCTGCCTGGAATCTGCACGAACTCAGGAAAGACAGCGCCGGAGGACGAGTCCACGATTTCCTCCGGCGCCGGTTGTCACTGCCCCTGCCCTGGCTGATGCAGGGCGTGAGCACGCTATTCGCGAACGATTACTGCGCCAGGTAGCGTTCCGAACGGGGACCGTACAGCAAGCCATTCGGCACGCCGGCCGACAGCATGCGCGCGTTTGCCGTGCCGGCGAGCGGATGGCTGGCATCGGTGCTGGTGTTGATGATCTGCTTGACGGCCGCCGTCACCAGTGCGCCGATCAAGCCGCCGCCACCGCTGTTGTTGCCTTCGTTGCTCGACGCGCTGGCCGCGCCCTGCCACAGCAAGGCGCCCGTCTTCAGGTCGACCAGCTTGGCATCGACCGACACCACCGTCACGCTGTCGATCACGGCGTAAGTGGTGCCGTACTTGGAGATCGTCACGTACAGGCCCGCATCGGCGCCAAAGATCTCGTTGAGCTTTTTCGCATCGACGCCGTGGATATCGGCGGCGTTCGTCAAGCCGTTCTGCTTGAAGGTTTCACCGACCACGGCCACCGGCAGCACATAGTAGCCCGCTTCGGCCAGCGGATACGTCACTTGCGCGTAGACGCTGTTGCCGGCATTGACTTCCGGCGAGTTGTTCAACGGCGGCAAGACCACGATGGAGCGGGGCTTGGCTGCCTTGAAGGCGGTGTAATCGTATGCCGCCTGCTTGGTGGCGCAACCGACCATGAAGATGGCGGGACCCAGGCACAAGGCCATTTTCAACATGCGCGACATCATAATTTCTCGCCTTTTTTCATTTTACCCAACAGGAAGTCCATGTACGGCGTCGATTCCGGGAACAGTTTTTTCTCGTCTTCGAACTGCGCTTCGACTTGCTCCGGCTTGCCAGCGATCGAGTACAGCATGCCCAGGTGGGCATGGAAACCCGGCGGCGCGTGGTTGCCCTTCGCGCCGATCACTTGCAAGTCTTTTTCCATGGCGGCGATCTGCTGTTCCGGGCTTTCACCCTTCAGGTATTCGTACACTTGCGGCTGGTAGCCTTCCCATTGGTACAGGGTCTTCGATTGCGTGGCGCAACCGGTCAGGGCGGCACAGGCGAGCAGCGCCAGCAGGGCTGCGCCCTTGTTCATCATTGTTTTCATGGGATACCTTATTGTTTGCGCATTGCGCCCGCTTCGACACCAGCCACCAGGCGCTCGACCGCTTCGCGCATGGCCAGGTCCAGCACTTTGCCGTTGAGGGTCGCGTCATAGCTGGCTGTGCCGCCAAAACCCAGCACTTCGCGGTTCGACAGGCTGTATTCACCGGCGCCGGCGGCCGAAAACACGACTTCCGAGGTAGCGATGTTGACGACGTTCAAGGTGACCTTGGCATATGCCACTTGCGTCTTGCCGCGGCCCATGATGCCGAACAATTGCTTGTCGCCAACTTCCTTGCGGCCGAATTCGGTCACGTCGCCCGTGACGACGAAATCCGCACCCTTGATGTTCTGGCCCTGCTTCTTGAACTCGGCTTCCTGCTTGAGTTCCGCCATGTTGTCGCGGTCGAGCACATTGAAACGATTGGACGTCTGCAGGTGCGCAATCAGAATTGTTTTCGACTGGCTGCCCAGGCGGTCGACGCCATCGGAAAAGATGCCGCGCATGAAGTTCGAGCGGTTGTCGAATTTGCCGACAGCGATCAGGGTGCGTGGACCAACGTAGGGACGGGCTGCGCTGGCAACCGTGGGGACAGCCAAAGCTTGCGAGGATTCGGAAGCGCAACCAGCCAACGCCGCGCCAATCAGCGCTGCAATCAACAACGCGCCGGGTTTATTCTTGTTCATAGTGCCCTTATGATATGGAGGATCAGGAGCAACCTGCGAAATTGATTTTTGGCAAGTTAATTTCCTAATGGCAATTATATGGTATTGCATGTCTCATAATTCTCTCCAAAAGTAACGATGGCAAGGATTGCATGATTGCCGGCGCTACTCAGGCGCGGCCCTGCTTGACTTCCCGGGGCCGATTCATTAACTTAGTAGTAAAAAAGCGCGCCGTCAGCGCCCTGTGCCACTGTCCCTCTCGGACTTCGCCCGCCGGCCCGCCCCACTCCGGCGCCAACTCCACGTTTTCCACCAAGACGGGTCTCCTGGCCATGCCGATACACGATCATTCCCCGGCCCATCCGCTGGCCACGGCGCTGGCGCTCTCGCTGGGCGCCGCCGTCGCCCTGGGCCTGTCGCGCTTTTCCTATGGCTTGCTGCTGCCGCCCATGCGCGCCGACCTGGGCTGGTCCTACCTGCTGGCAGGGGCCATGAACACCTTCAATGCGCTCGGTTACTTTCTCGGCGCCCTAGCCACACCGGCCCTGATGCGCCGCCTGGGCGTGTGGCGCTTGCTGATCGTCGGTTCCGTGCTGGCCAGCATCTTCATGCTGATGTCGGGCCTCGTCAGCGATACGGCCACCCTGTTCCTGCAGCGCGTGTGCGCGGGCGTGGCCAGCGCCTTCATTTTCATCGCCGGCGGCGTGCTGGCGGCGCGGCTCGGCTCCATGCACAGCCAGCGCGCCGGCTTCTACATCGGCCTGTATTACGGCGGCACGGGATTCGGCATCGCGCTGTCGGCCCTACTGGTGCCGGCCGCATTGACGTCCGCCCAGGAGCACGGCGCCGCGCATGCGTGGCAATGGCCGTGGCTGGCACTGGGCATCGCCTGCCTGCTCGCCACCGCCATCATGGCCTTGCCGGCAAAAGCCATCGGCGAAGCGCCGCGTGCCGTCGACACGCCGCGGCGCTTCGCCTGGCGCGACTTTTCCCCCAGCCTGGCCGGCTACTTCATGTTCGGCGTCGGCTACATCGGCTACATGACCTTCGTCATCGCCCTGCTCAAGCAGCAAGGCATGCCGCCCACCTTGGTCACGGTTTTCTACACGGTATTGGGTCTGGCGGTGGTGGCGTCGTCGCGCATCTGGGCGCGCATGCTCGACCGCTACAAGGGCGGCGAATCGCTGGCGATATTGAATGGCGTGCTGGGCGCGGTGACCATCCTGCCCGCGCTGACGAGCTTTGTCCCCGTCGTGTTCCTTTCCGGCCTCGTCTTCGGCGCCGTGTTCCTGTCGGTCGTGGCGTCGACCACGGCCCTGGTGCGGCATAACCTGCCGCAGCAATCCTGGACGGCCGGCATCAGCGCCTACACGACGGTGTTCGCGCTGGGCCAGATCGTCGGCCCCATCGTCGTCGGCTGGATCGCCGACGGCCCGGCCGGCCTGGAACGGGGCTTGATCGCCTCGGCCATCGCCCTCTTCATCGGCGCGGCGCTGGCCGCGCGGCAAAAGGCGCTGGCGGCGGGCGCGTAAGCGACTGTCTCGCACATGCATTGGCCCCGCTTATTGCGGTTTGGCATACTTTGCGACGCCTGTTACATCGAACAGTACACAACGCTGGTTTCCAACCACCCAGGCGTCGTGCCCTGGTGGCATATAGAAGACGTCACCCGGACCATATTCCATTTCGGCGCCATCATTCATCCTTACCACCATCCGTCCCTCAAGGACCATGCCGGTATGAGCTGCCTGGCACGAATCGGTTCCTGCAATCGGTTTTACGTGCAGACTCCAACGCCAGCCAGGCTCAAATTCGCCGCGCCCCATGGTCTGTTCGCCAAGCGTAAAGACAGCCATCCGGCCGGCTCCGTCCTTGAATGGGCGGACTTCGTCCGGCTTATCCAAGGATTTCTTTTCTAACATTGCACTCATGACCCGTCCCTCCTTTGGAATTTCTGGAAGTATTAAATTTCCGAATTGGAATAACTGTCACAATATAAAAATCACATCATTTTCCAATATAGTTTAATAATGGAAATTTACAAGCAGAGCACCTGCCGCACTTACCTCAAATGCGGAGCCGGATCGTACAATTGAAACTTCCGGGCCAATGCTTCAACATCCATTTACACTGCAGGCATAGCCCACCTTCGCGGAAAGAAAACGATGAACACCGATGCACGAAAAATCCCCGCAACGATGGATGCGGAAACGCTGGAATTCATCCAGGGCCTGTTCGCCCTGGTGCGCGAAGGCGATACGCAGCAACTGGGCGCCATGGTGGCTCAGGGCGTGCCAGTGAACTTTCGCAACGAAAAAGGCGACAGCCTGATCATGCTGGCCAGCTACCATGGCCACCTGGAAACGTCGCGCCTGCTGCTCGCAGCGGGCGCCGACGCCAACGCCCCCAACGACCAGGGCCAGACACCGCTGGCCGGCGTGGCCTACAAGGGTTACCTGGACATCGCCGAACTGCTGCTCCAGCACGGCGCCAATGTGGAAGGCGCCAGCCCGGACGGCAAGACCCCCTTGATGATGGCCGCCATGTTCAACCGCCTGGCCATCCTCGACCTGCTGCTGCAACACGGCGCCCGCATCGATGCCGTGGACAGCCGCGGCATGACTGCCGTTTCACTGGCCAAGAGCATGAATGCGCAGGAAACCCTGGGACGCCTGGCCAGCTTGGGGCAGACGGCATAGCCAATGTTAGCATTTAATAAAGCGCAACTTGCTGCAGATCGAGATGGCCAAGGCTGAAATCGTGTACGAATGGCGGACTTGACCCCGCCCCCCCTAACTTGGGTGGATTGGGACCTGACTCCGGCCCTACGTTAGCCATACAAAGCCTCTCTTAACGATAACTGTTTTCCCCTGCTAGCATCATCGAGAAAACAGATCCCATCTGTTTCCACGATAACAATAGAACCTTTTTCACGCACTATGAAATTATCATTTTTAAAAATCTTTATCTTTCTTTCAAATCCGACAGGCTTCCAAAACAAATCACTGAGCCACATTTTTCTGCCAATCGCCTCGACATATCCATCCCGTAGAATCCTCCTACCTGGATTACTTGATATATCAACGATAGAAATATCCAATGGCGGCGGCAAACCATTTGAAATTATTTTCAAATCGGACTGAGAAACACCTTTTTTTACAAATAAATCAACATCTGTTTGATTTTGCCAAAAATTAAACTCAGCATTTGAAACCCATGCCTGAACAAAAAAAATTTCATCGCAAAAAATACTAACAAGCTCATCCCAATTAGTATTTAAATTAAAATCAATTTCCTGCACCACCAAAAAGCAATGTTCTCTATCCAGCACGCTTCCAAACCTAAATGACATTCCTCCGGCATTCACAGGAATAACCCATTTTCCGCTTTTCTTTATTTTGGAATAAAAACCATCCAAAGAAACAAAATCCCCATCAATTGTCGTGCAATTAAACACATTCTTTGACTTCAGATACTCCACTATCTTTTTAAAAACAGATACCCCGTCTACCCCAAAATTTTCCGCCGCTTCTTCAAAAACAACCGAACCATCTACCAGTCCAATCTTTTTCTGAGTAACCCCATATGCAAAAACAACATCCAATCTTTCTCTGAAATCTTTTTTCATTTAAATTCCTTTATTATTACGGTTATCCCGTTTTCTGCGCCGTGATCAATTAGAAACTTAGCCGCATCCATCCCTCCTGGCTGAACTCTAATGTCAAGAATTTTATTGGCTGGCACACCATCAACTTTTATAGCTCGATCTCCGAGTTTTTCAATTTCTTTCATCATCGTTCCGGCCCAGCCTTTCCCCGTAGTATCTATAGTCTTCAAACTTACAACGTTCTTTCCAAGTTGAAAGTCTATCAATGGGAAATAACCGGAATTACTTTGCCCAATATTATACCATTCTTTATATTCTGTTTTTGAAAGCAAATCTTCTATAACCGTCCCTCTAGTTGTTGGGTGGAACTTCCACACTTCCGAAAGGCGGCCTTCTTCCAATAACGTCCGACCAGACTTTAAGGCTTGCTCGGTATTTCCTCCAATTTTCCCAATGGATTCAACTTTTTCAATTTCTGTTAAAACATCTTTGGCTGGTGGTATATCAATATTAGATTCGGCAGAAAGTATCTTGCCTTTCTTGAATATTCCACCTATTCCTCCGAGTTTCTTCAATGTCCCCGCAAACCCCTCGAAACCCAATCCCACAATACCCGTTGCACCAATTGTTCCTTTTTTGACAGCCTCATCATTGTATCCTGCCTCCTCAAATCCGCTGCCGAAATAGCCACTCACAACTTCCGTCACCTGGCCGGTGAGGTTTTCTACTGCGGGTATCTTCTTCACCCCATAGATGATAGGGCCAGAGGCGAAATCAAGCGTTTCCAAAGTATATTTGGCAACCATATTACTTTCGACGTAGTTTCCGATAGTAATTAAAACACCGCCGACCCCTTGCGTCCCTTGATCTATGATTTCTGTACCCAAGAAAGGCCCTGGCTTCTGGCCAACCTGCGCATACTGATGTTCAGCGTCGCCCATGGGCGCATCAGTATTGCCCATCAGCCTGACCTCCACATTCGGCGTACGTGGAGTGTTAACTACAGAAAGTCCCGCATTTGCAAAATTGGCCGTGACTTCGGCAATTTGTTGTGGGGATGCGCCAAGCAAACTCAAGTAGTTTCCTATGCGACGATTTACCTCATTCTGGGGAAGATTTTGAGACTCGGGGTCAAACCGGAGATTAGTTAGGAGCCTCAGTGCTTCCCAATCCTCCTTCGACGTGAACTCATTGAACCCGGCATCGGTTGCAAGTTTCTGCACACGTGCTTGTTGCTCATAGGATAGTGCCTTCAAGGACTCAGGAATATTTGCATGGTAAAGCAGGCCTGATACGCTACTCCCTCCAGCGCTTGCCACCGCACCACCCAGCCCTCCCCCCAAGGCGCCAGCCAACGCGTTGGCCAATACACGCGAGGAACCTCCTTCACTCCAGTTATGCTCAATTTCGGCTGCTTGCTTGTACATCTCCTCACGTTGCGCCCCATCCGGTACATCCGCTGCCGCCTTCTTCAGCTTGTCGGCCTCGTCCAGCTTTCCGTTCGCAAATTTTCCGATTTCAGCAGTGGCAGCCTTACTGAACGCCTCTGTAATCGCCACCTGCGCCTGCACTTCTTGGTCCAGATTTTTGCCGTCCCAGCCTTTCTTTAGTGCCCCACTACTATCTTTTTCGCTGCTCACATCACGATTCAGACCTGCCAACATCTCTGCCGTTGTCTTGCCCGTCAATGCTTCTTGTTTCTGCGCGTCACTGATCAAGATTGCGCCGCCGCTAATCCCGGATGTCGTGGTACTTCCTTGGCTGCCTGACACGCTACCAAATCCAGCAGAGCCACTCGACCCCGATTTGCTGTTCGCTGCAGCGATTTTCTCCGGCGTACTCGCCGTATTCTGCGTCCCAACTTTGGCTTCCAACGATCCGCTCAAGCTGAACCCGCTCGCTGAATGCTCATCCTTGTTTTGCAGCTCGCTCGTCGTCAAGGTACCCGTGATCAGCGAGTTCTTGCCATCGACAATCGCCTTGCCGCTGCTGGCAATCACGCCCGCCTGCAAATCGGTATTGCCGGCGACGTTGATCTGGAACCCGCCATCGCCCGCCTTGATGCCTGATTGTTCCGTGACGCTGGCAAAATCACCTTTGGCCTTGCTCTGCGAAATGCTGCCGCCGACGGTGCTGGCGCCATAGCAGGCAGGGGGAATGCACAAGCTCATATTGAAGCCCGCGCTGCTGCTCTTGCTGGCGTAGGTGCTTGTATCTTGCAAACTGATAATGTTCAGGTTGCCGCCGATGGCGGCCTTGACCGTATCCGCTGCCAGGATCGCGCCTTGCAAGGTCGTATCGCCACCGCTGACGATGGTCGCCGTCTTGCCCGCTGTCACATAGGTGTTGGTGTAGTAATTGTCCGTGCCATCAGCCTTGCCGCGTGCCTTGTTTGCGGCAATATCGAGGCTGAAGCCATTCTGCGCTCCACCAATGGTATAGCCGATGCCGATGCTGGAGCCGCTGCTGCTGTTCTTGCTCGTTTGCGTCGCCGTGTTTTGCGCCGCGAGCAGGTTGATCTTGTCATCGGCGAACAAGGTAAGATTACCACCCGCAGCAATCTTGCTGCCAGCTACCGTCAAGTCGCTGTCCGCCCCTGCCCCGGTCGCAATGATGCTGACGTTGCCCGCAGCATTGACGGCGCTGCCGACCACCGTGCTGCTGCTCTGGTGCATTTCGCTTTCGCTCTTGCTGCTGCCCAGGCTGACGCTGATCTTGATGCCCTTATCCGTCAAGCCCTCCGAGGCCAATCCAGCCAGATCCTTGGCTTTCGATGCCAAAGTCACGGCCGCCAGGGCCTGCATGCGCGAGTCCTTCGTCTGTTCGGCTGCCTGTGCCAGGCTGCCGATGCTTTTCACCGCGTCAACAATCGGCACGTTGACCGTACCGCCAAGGGCCACCTTGCTGAAGGTCGTGTGCTGCTCGCTGGTATTGCTGTTGTACGCCTCCTTGATCAACACATTCTTGCCCACGATGCTGATATCGCCAGGCAAGCCGCCACTCGCACCCGCGCCGGTCGCCAGTACTTCGCTGGCCGTCTGCGTGTAGGTCTCGCCCGCGCGCAGCGAAACATTCCCGCCCAGGCTGGCAATCTGGCTGCCCACTTGCGCCACGCCCGTGCTCTTGCCATCGCTGGTGGTTTTTACCGTGCCGAAAGCCGGCTGGTTGATGCTGCCGATAAAGCCGGACTTCTTGCTGAAGCTGCTGGACGTCGTGTCCTTGTCATTCTCGGCACTGACGATGCTCAGGTTGCGCAAGGCGGTCAAGTCAATATTGCCATCCGCCACCACCGTGCTGCCCTTGATGGCAACGTCGCGCCCGCCCACCATCGTCACACTGCCGCCGCTGATCGCGCTGCCAGCCTGGGTAACGGTGCGGCCATCGTCGGCCTGGCTGGTCAGCGACTTGCTCAGGCCAAAGGTGCCGCTCTTTTTCACTTCCTTGGAATGGATTTCCTTGCCGTCCAGCCCGACAGATTCGATGCTGATATCGTTTTTCGCCAGTAAATTGGCGGCCTCGTGCGCAAGTACCGATGAACCCGCCACCTTCAGGTCATGCCCGGCAACGATATCGACGGTATTGCCCGTCAATGAAGTCCCCAGCGCCGTACCGGTCTGCACGAGATCGCGCGTGGTCGTCGTTTTGCTGGAGAAAGTACCGCTTTTCTTGACCTTGCTTGCCACATCCAGGCTGTCGGTGGCCACGCCATTGACCAGGCTGATGTCATGGCCCGCCACCAATCCCAGCGCCCCGCCCGCTTGCACATCGGCTGCACGCGCCAGCAAATCATTTCCTGCCTGCAAATTGACATTGCCGGCACCGATGATCTGACTACCCACTTCGCCCGTCTTGCTTTCTTTTCGGTAATTGTCCGCATTGCGCACTTCATCGTGCGTCGAGGCGACGGTAACGGTATTGAGGGTCAGGTTATTGCCCGCGATCAGGCTGGTCTGGCCATTCACGCCAGCATTGGCGATGACGCCAGCGGTGAGTGTCATATCTCTCCCCGCCTGGGCAATCAGCGTATTTCCCTCGCCGGTGCCCGTGACGTACAGGCCCGCCACCTTGTCGACGACCGTACTGCTGTCGCTGATGGTTTTTCGGTCCCGCAGATTTACACTGGAATCACTGACGATCGTCGTCACCAGGTTGATGTCGCGGCCCGCACTGGCCAGCAGCTGCGTTTCGGCAACGACGCCACTCGCGCGGATATTGATATCGTTTCCTGCCATCAATGCCACTTTGTCGCTTTGCACGTCGCTGACCAGCTCCTTGGCAAAATCCGACCCCACAGCGTTCGTGGCTTTTGCGACGACCGAACCAATACTCAAGTCGCGCCCGGCCGAAAGGCTCGTCGCTCCACCAGGCTCGGTATTGCTGACGATTGCGCCCGTGATGCTGACATCGCGCCCTGCAGAAACAATCATGTTGCCGCTGCCGCTTGCGCCGCCACTGACATACAGGCCCGCCACGCGGTCGATCACGTGTCCGCCATCGAGCGTGCCAGTGGCGATATTGATGTCCCGTCCGGCGCTGGCTTGCAGCGTGCTGTTCGCGGAAATAGTCCCGCTGATGTTGTTGAGGTCATTGCGGGCGGCGACGGCAACCGCATCGCCATCGATGCGGCCACCGAGGTTATTGACGTTCTCCGCATTGAGCAACACCACGTCACGCCCGGCAATGGTGCCGCTGTTGGTCAGGTCGCCGGTGATATTGATATCGACATTTTTGCCGGCCAACAAGGCACCTGTGCCGTCAATGTCATCGGCACGCAACCGCACGTACACTTGCGGCACCAGCGCCTTTTGCGTGCTGCCATCGGCCAGCGTGACTTCGCGCTCGACCAGCCAGACGATGTCGCTGGTCAATGCCGCCATCTGTTCCGGCGTCAGTGCCACGCCGGGGCGCAGGCCATGTTGCTGGGCATAGCTGACGCCGGCGTCCATCAAGCCGCGGAATTGCTCTTCGTCGTTGCTATAGTCACCAGTAAACCGGTGGCCAGTCAGGTCGGCGACCTGCTCGCGTACCAGTTGCTGCTCATAGAAGCCATCGCCCAGCCGCTTTTGCGTGACGGCGGGATCCAGTTGCATTTTGCTGCTCATGTAGTCCGAACCCGTCCAGGTGCGGTACTCGGCAAAGCGAGGATCGGTCTCAACCAGATACTTGGCCGACGTCGAAGGACTGATCTTGAACAGGCTGGCATTCGGCAGTTGCAGGGGTTTGGCCCCGGTCCTGACGACTTCCGCCTTTCCACCCGGATTGGCCAGCGCCACTTGCCGGATCAGCGGCGAGCGCGCCTGGCCTGCGCCAGGGCCTGCCGCGACCTTGCCAGCAGCGCCAGCCGCCGTGCCGATGGCAGCTTGCGTGCCCGTCCCCACAGCCGCCTGCGTGGCGCCTGCCGCGCCATCGACCTTGGACAAGGCACTTCCCGCCACCGCGCCAGGCAGCACCGCCACACCCGCATTGCCGGTCCGATCGCTGCCATTAATCGCTTTAGCACCAGCAACGCCAGCCGGGCCAGCTACGGCGCCCACAGCGAGGCCCGCCGTATCGACGCCGCCCAAGGCTGGCGCACCCGCCACGGCCACATTGCTGCCAGCTACCCTTCCCACACTGCCAGCCTGGCCGGCGCTGCCCGTGCGGTCGCTGCCGCCAGGACCACTGGCCCCCTGGACTCCCGCAGGTCCGCCCTGAGCATCCACCCGCAGACTTCCGGTGCTGGCAACGGCGCCGGTACCGGCGTTGAGCATTGCATTCGGCCCCGCAACGGCACCGATCGCACCTGCCTGGCCCGCGTTGCCGGCACGGTCGCTGCCATGCAAGCCTGCTGCGCCGTTTACACTGTTCGGGCCTCCCTGCGACTGGAATGCCAATTGGCTCGGATCGCCGATGCCGCTGGCTGTCCCCTCACCAACCGCCGCGTCCACGCCTGCCGCTGCCACGGCGGAAATGCTGCCGGCCTGGCCAGCTTGGCCGGCCCGGTCGCTGCCTTGCAAGCCGCCACTGCCGCTGGCCACGCCAGCACTGGCCACATTGGTGCCCGTGCCGACGTTGGAGCGCAGGATAGAGGACATATGGATATCGGCGCTGCCGCCGTCGACCGCAGACACCGTCTGGCCCGCCACCGAAGCGACCCCGCCCGTGCCGCCGACATTGCCCAGTTGGCTATCTCCTGGTCCACTGGCTGCACCAACACTGGCCGCACCCTGGCCGCTACTGGCAGCCACGCCGGCAACGGAACCCGCTGTATTGCCTACCGTGTTGAGCCAGACACTGACATTGGCGGCGCCAGCGCCACTGCTTGCTCCGGCAGAGGAGACATTCGCGCGTGCCCCGACGCTGTTGGAGGGTGCGCCGCCCGACGACGGCGTGTCCGATCCCTTGATCGTTCTCGTATTGCCATAAGAGCGCGTATAGTGACCTACTTCCCAATTCACAGCATTCGCTGGCCTTGCCATGTCAAGATACTCGTACTCAGTCACCGAACCTGTTTCGGTAATCAAGGTCTGATTACCTGTAGAGATATTTTCTTCGATGGCACCCTTGACTTTCAGCACCTGGCCCGCCACAAAGCGGCTGTTTTCATTGCGGATTTTGTAGGCATCCACCGTCAGATTGCCTCCCGCGCTGATGACAGCAGGATCCGTTTCTGTCACCGTACTGGTACTGGTAGTACGCGTGATGGTGTATTTCCGGAAGTCATAATTGCGTGCTGCGGGATAGGGACTCACCAGTCGCCGATTACCGTTGCTCTCCAGGATAGTCTTAATGCCTGGTGCATTGGCAGAATAACGTGCGCCATCTTGTGTTTCATACTCAGTGATATATTCCGTCTGGACCGGGGCAGAAAACTCCACAGCAAAGTGATTGTTCAACAAGGTAATTTCGCCAGCCCTCAGCGCCAAGTTACCCATGGCCTGAATGGTGGCGCTGGCATTGGTCAGGCTGGCTACAGCGCCTGCGGCATAGCGGTTGCCATCAAGACTGCCGCCGATCGCCATGTCCCCAGAGCTGAAGATCAGCGCATGTTCCCGGTTGTTGATGGTGGTGGCGCCGATATCGAGGCTGCCGCGCGACGCTATCGTGGCGGCAACGCCGCCCTCCACATCGTTGTTCAGCGTGCCCGCCCCGATACTGAGCGCAGTGCCGTAGATGCGCCCGCTGCCGGTATTGTTGAGCGTGCCCGCATCGACCTGCGTATTCACGCCATCGATCACGCCGCGGTTACTAAGGATCGTCGCGACATTCACCCTGGTGGTGCCGGCATTGATGTCGCCACTGCTGGTGTTGTCGAGACTGTAGGCATTGAGAGCCAGTATCTGGCCTGCCTGGACCTTGCCCGCGTTGACAAGGCTGCCACCTACGCTGAGACTGGCGTTACGGTTGGCAATCACCTGCGCCCCCGCTTCGACAATGTAATTGCCGCTCAAATCCAGGCTCAGATCGCCCCTGGACATCACGTTGCCTCTACCGCTCAAGCCCGCCGCCTTGATCGCCGTCAATTCGCCGCCGATGATGGTGCCGCCGTCATTGCTGATGCTCAGGCCGCGGCTGGCGCCCTCGTCCTTGACGCTGACGGTATTGTTCGCACTGATCAGCCCGGATGTATTGTTCACACTGCCGTTGCTGTTGATGCTCAGGTTATTGCCTGCACGCAAGCCACCCTGGCTGTTATTGATCGTGCCTGCCGACAGGTTGACGTCGCGGCCTTCGATTCCCTTGTCGGCCCCCTGCGTTGCCTGGTTGACGATGGCGCCAGCCCCCAGCGTGACGGCGGCGCCGCCACGTATCAGTCCGGACGTGTTGTCGATCGTGCCGGCGCCCGCCTGCAAGCCCAGGTTGCCGACCACTTGCACTTGTCCGCCCTGATTGGCCAGCCCGCCGATGGACAGTTCCAGGCCGCCACTGGAGACAATTTTTCCGCCCAGATTATTGATATAGCCGCTGCTGCCGCCTACCTGCCCCGCCGCGCCCAGGAAACCAGCCGCGTTGTTCCAGGCGCCAGTCGCCAGTGTCAGCGTCCCGCCGCTGCTGATGCCGCCATTGCTGCCGGCATGGCTAGCCGCATACGCTGCGGCATCGGTGTTATCGAGCGCCTGGCCATGGGTGTTGATGACGATCGCATTGCCTGCTTGCAGCAAACCACCGTGATTGTTCAGCTCCCCCGTTTGCAGATTCAGTACTTGCGTGGCGACGATGGTTCCCTGGACATTGTTCAAGCCCTGTCCCGCCGTATCGATGCTGACGTTGCGGCCCACGATGCTGCCGGCGGAGGCATAGCCGGAAGCCAGCGTATTGCCAAGGCTGGTGCTTTGCAAAACAACGTCCGCGCCGGCCTGGATTTGCCCGCTGTCGTTGCGCAGCTGGCCCGTGGTCGCGCGCAGATCGCCCGTGACGCTGGCCAGTTTGCCGCCCGTATTGTCGATACTGGCAGCCTGGATGCCGAGATTGCCATTCGCGGCCACCAGGCCGTCCTTATTGTCGAGCGCCTGGTTCAAGGTCAGTGCAAGGCTTCCGCCCGTCGTCAGGTTGCCGCCGCGGTTCGACATACTGCCGGCCTGAAGCGTCGCGGCGCCTCCCGCTGCGATCTTGCCGCCGTTGTCATTATTCAAAGAAGTGCCGGCGCTCAGATCCAAGGTGGCGCTGCCCGCCGCCTGTACCGTGCCGCCCTGGTTGTTGATGACCTGCGCGCTGACGGTGGTATTGCCATTGCTGGCGATCAAGCCACCTTGATTGTCCAGAACTTGCGCGATGCGGATATTGCTGGCGCCCTGCCCCAGCTGCACCAGTTCTCCCTGACGGTTATCCAGGCTGCCGCTGTCGATGGTCAACTGCCCAGCCTGCGTACTGGCCTTGCGAAAATCGATACTGCCAGCGGTGATCTTCAGGCTGCCATTGGCAGTGATCTGTCCCCCCTGCCCGTTCAAGGCTCCGGTATCGATTGCCAACTGACCCAGGCCAGCATGCTCGATCCGCCCGCCGGCATTGCTCAGCATTGCGGCACCCAGGGTAAGGTTGGCGCTATTGACGGCAATCCGGCCATCGGTATTATCGAGTGCGCCATTTGGCGCGCGCATGACAATGGCCGTATCGCCGCTGCCGCTCTGCACGATGCTGCCCTTGCTATTGTTCAGGTTAGCTGTCTGCACCACCAGTTGACCGGCCACGATATCGCCACGGCTGTTATCCCACGTCTGGCCATTGCCGGCTTGCGCGCTCACATTCAGCGTACCGACCGTGCCGATGCTGGCGCCGGCCGTGCTGACATTACCCTGCGTCGCCGTCAACGCGATGTTCGCCGCGCTATTCACGCTGCCAGCAAGATCGACGCCGCTGCCCGTCATGCTCATATTGCCTGCCGCCAGATTTTGCCCGGCTGCGCGCAATTGCTGCGCCGTCGTGACCAGCAGACTCCCTGTGCCTGCCAGTTTGCCGTCCGCCTGCATGCCCGCCGCCAGCAGGCCGCCCGCCCCGCTGTCGAGGCTGGCGGCCGTGATGCTGGTATTGGCAAGCGAGGCAATCGTACCGCTGTTGCTCACCAGTCCCGTGGCATTCAGCACTTGCGATGCGCCGTACATGCTGCCGCTATTGCTGACATTGGCTGCCTGCGTGACCAATTGTTCACCGGCAAGGACACTGCCGCCGTTATTGTCCAGGTCTTTCACTTGCAATCTGGCATCGCCGGTAACCGCCTGCAAGGTACCGCGCGTGTTGGTGACATCGCCTGCGGTCAGGGCCAGCCCGGTAGCGCCAGCCAATGTGCCGCCGCTGTTGTCGAGTTTCGCACTGGTGGTTACGTCCAGCACGCCGCCAGACAGCACGCGACCGCTCTGATTGCGCAATTCTGCCGTTTGCAGCGCCAGGCCACCATTGCTTTCAATCCTGCCGCCAGCGTTGTCGAGACTGGCGCTGGCCGTGAGCGATGTGTTGCCCTTGCCCAGCTGCAATAATTCGCCCTGGCGATTGTCCAGTATGGCGGTGGTGACGCTCAGTTGCTGCGCCATGGCGCTGGCGTTGCGATGATCGATATAAGTGGCGCGCACGTCGAGCGCGCCGTTACCTGTAATTTGGCCGCGTTGCCCATACAGGTTAGCCACGCTGATGCCCAGTGTGCCGCTACCCGCGTGCTCGATCTTGCCGTCCACGTTGGTCAAGGTTCCTGCCGTCAACTGGAGATTGCGGCTGTTGACTGCGATACGCCCGGCAGTATTGTCCAGCTGGCCCGCTCCAGCCAGGTTGATGGCGCTATCGCCACTTCCCGTCTGGATGATGCTGCCGCCGGCATTATTGAGGTTAGCCACCTTGACATCAAGCTGCCCGGCGCTTAACTGGCCACCTTGATTGAGCAGCGCCTGGCTATTCTGCGCGCTGGCCGTAATACTCAGCAAACCAGCCGTAGCGAGCACCGCCTTGGCGGTCGTGATGTTGCCGCTGCCAGCGTTCAAGGTAATATTGCTGCCACTGGTCTGGCTACCTGCCAGGTCCAGCGATGCCCCACTGAGCGCAACAGTGCCGGCCGCGAGATTCTTGCCGCCTGCCTGCAGGACGCCAGTGCTGCGCACAGTCAAGTCGCCCACCTGCGCAAGCGCGCCATTCGTCGTCAAGCCAGCCGCCAGCAAGCCGTTGCCGGACAAGCTGCCCGCCTTCACGCTCGTATTGCCCAACGCAGCGATGGATCCGGTATTGACCAGGCTGCCGGCTACGTCCAGCGACTGCTGGGCGCCTGCGTACAGCAAGCCGCTGTTAAGCATGTCGCCAGTGACTGCCACCGTCAGGTCGGTGGCGGCACTGAGTTCGCCGGCGGCGTTGACCAGGCTGGCAGCCGTCACACCCAAGGCACCACGCGCGGCTTGCGCTACGCCCTGCGTATTGTCCAAGGCCAAGGCATGTACCTGCACATTCTCCTTGCCAACGATCGTGCCTTCCTTGTTGTTCAGTGCACCCTGCGACGATATTGTGACATCGCCTTGTGCGCTAATATTGCCCTTTGCATTCTCCAGACTGCCTGTCGTCATTTGCAGCACGCCATTTGCTGCGATGACGCCACTGCGATTGTCCAACTCCTGCGCCACCTGCACCGTGAGCGCCGTTGTCGACTGCAATTTGCCGCCCTGATTGCTCATCGCATCGGCCGTAATACGCAATTGCTGGGCCGAAGTGGTCGCCATGCTGTGGTTGAACGTGCCGGCAACGATATCGACCAGGCCATTGCCCGTAATCGTCCCGCCGGCACCATTGAAGGCTGGCGTCGTGATTGCCAGCGTTCCCGCTCCCGCATGCTCGATCTTGCCAGCGGCATTCGTGATTGCGTTCGCTGCGAGGATCAGATTGCTGCTATTGACGGCAATGCGCCCACCAGTATTGTCCAGATTACCCGTCCGGATGACGGTATCGCCCGCGCCGGTCTGTAACACCGTGCCTTTTGCGTTGTCCAGATTGCCTACGTGCAGGTCGAGCTGGCCCGCCTGCAAGCTGCCTTCCGTGTTGTGCAAGGTGGCGTTTGTCGTGACGTTCAAGGTACCCGTTGTCGCGACGATCGCCTTGCTGGTCATGACATCACCCTGTGTTGCCGTCAGGCCGATGTTCGCCGCGCTGGTCTGGCTGCCGCCGATATCGAGCGTGCCGCCAGTCAGTTTGGCATTGCCTGCCGCCAGGTTTTGGCCGTGCGCAGCCAGCGTTTGTGTAGTGCTGATCGTCAGGTCGCCAGCCGTGCCCAGCTTGCCATCAGCCCGCATGCCGGCACCAAGCAGGCTGCTTGCGCTGCTGTCGAGTGTCTTTGCCGTGATGCTGTTGTTGCCTTGTGCCGCGATGACGCCCGTGTTCACGATAGCGCCGCTGGCGGTCAAGGTCTGGTTGCCGGCTGCGTACATGCTGCCCGTGTTGTTCAGACTGGCCAGTGTCGCGCTCAGGTTGGCGCCGGCAAACACATTGCCTGCGGTATTGTTCAAGTTCGCCACATTCAAGGTGGCATTGCCGGCCACGGCCTGCAACTGGCCCTTGGTATTATCGATATCGCCACCGGACAGCTGCAGATGGCGTCCTGCGGCCACCGTGCCGTCCGTATTGTCCAGGCTGCCTACCGTAAGCCCGGCATCCTGCGCCGCCACGATGCGGCCTGTGTTGTTCAGCAATACCTGGGCTTTGACCAGCGCATCACCATTGCCCTCGATCTTGCCGCCCGTGTTGTCCAGTTGCCCAGTAGCGCTCACCGTCATCAGTCCGGTGCCGGTCTGCGCCAAGCTGCCAGCGCGGTTATCCAGGCTGCCGGCGTTCACCGTCAACTGATTGGCCACCGTCGTCGCATTGCGGTGGTCCAGGGTGGCTGCCGTGATATCGACTTTGCCATTGCCCGTGATCTTGCCGAACTGGTTGTTGAACTGACCTGCGTTAATGGCCAGCACGCCCGCGCCAGCATGCTCCAGCTTGCCATTGACGTTCGTCAACACTGTCGCATTCAGGGCCAGGTTCGCGCTGTTGGCAGCGATGCGCCCGGCAGTGTTGTCCAGCTTGCCTGTGGTGATGACCGTGTCGCCGGTACCCGTCTGCACGATCTCGCCGCTGGCGTTGTTCAGATTCGCCACGTTCAGTTGCAACTGACCAGCCACCAGCTGGCCCTGGCTGTTCACCAGTGACTGAGCGTTGTTCGCGTTAGCGGTGATGGCCAGCACGTTACTGGCGGAAATCACCGCCTTGTTCGTCACGACATCGCCAGTATTTGCCGTGATGGCGATATTCGCCGCGCCCGTCTGGCTACCCGACAGATCCACATTGACGCCGGTCAACACGACATTGCCCGCCGCCAGGTTCTGCCCGCTCGCCTGCAAGACGCCATCGGCATTGATGGTCAGATCACCTGCCATGCCCAGGCTACCGTCCGCTTTCACGCCAGCGCCCAGCAAGCCGCTGCTGGTCACTTTGCCAGCGGTAATATGGGTGTTGTTGACGGAAGCAATCGATCCCGTGTTGCTCAACAGACCACCCACCGTCAGTTGCTGGTTGCGGCCCGCGTACAGCAGGCCAGCGTTGTTCAGGTCACCACTGATTTTGGCCGTCAAGTCCGTGGCTGCACTGACCGTGCCTTGCTGGTTCAGCAAGGTCGCCGCGTCCAGACGTAAATTGTCCGCCTGCAACACGCCTCGGGTGTTGTCGATATTCACACCGCCCACATGCAAGTCAGCAGTCGCTGCCATCACGCCATCGGTGTTATTCAGTACACCTTTGCTGACGATGTCCGCCGAAGCGGCCGAGGTGATGCGGCCTTTGCTGTTGTCCAGCACGCCCGCCTGCACATTCAGCGTCCCCGTGCCTGCGTGCTCGATCTTGCCTTCTTTGTTTGTGACGCTGACGGCATCGATGTTCAAGTTTGCGCTGTTGACGGCGATGCGGCCAGCCGTGTTGTCCAGATTGCCGGTGACGATGTTCGTGTCACCCGTGCCCGTCTGCAAGATAGTGCCCTTGGCGTTATCCAGATTGCCCACATACAGATCGAGCTGGCCCGCCTGCAAAGTACCTTCCGTGTTGTGCAAGGTGGCATTGCTCGTGATGTTCAATGTGCCTGGCGTCGTGACGACCGCCTTGTTCGTACTGACGTCACCTTGGGTTGCCGTCAGGCCGATGTTGGCGGCACTGGTCTGGCTGCCGCCGATATCGATGCTGGTGCCGGTCAGATTGGCGCTACCCGCAGCCAGAATCTGGCCATGTGCGGCGAGGTCCCGCGTGGCGCTAACCGTGAGGTCACCACTTGTACCCAGCTTGCCATCGGCTTGCATGCCGGCACCAAGCAGGCTCGTTGCGCCGCTGTCGAGGGTTTTCGCCGTGATGCTTGTATTGCCCTGCGCCGCGATGACGCCCGTATTGACAATGGCGCCGCTGGCATTCAGTGTCTGGTTGCCGGCTGCATACAGACTGCCCGTGTTGTTCAGGCTGGCCAGTATCGCGTTCAGGTTGGCGCCGGCAAATACATTGCCAGCGATATTGTTCAAATTCGCCACATTCAGGGTGGCGTTGCCGGTCACGGCCTGCAACTGGCCCTTGGTGTTGTCGATATCGCCACCGGACAGTTGCAGATGACGCCCTGCCGCCACCGTCCCTTCCGTATTGTCCAGGCTACTCACGTTCAAGGTGGCATCCTGCGCCGTCACGATACGACCCGTACTGTTCAGCAAGGTGGTGGCCTTTACCAGCGCATCGCCATTGCCCTCGATCTTGCCGCCCGTGTTGTCCAGCGAGCCGGCGGCATTGAGGCTCATCAAACCTGTACCCGTTTGCGCCAGGCTGCCGCTGCGATTGTCCAGGCTGCCGGCGTTGATGATCAGCTGATTGGCCACCGTCGTCGCATTGCGGTGGTCCAGGGTGGCTGCCGTGATATCGACTTTGCCATTGCCCGTGATCTTGCCGAACTGGTTGTTGAACTGACCTGCGTTAATGGCCAGCACGCCCGCGCCAGCATGCTCCAGCTTGCCATTGATGTTCGTCAACACCGTCGCGTTCAACGCCAGGTTCGCGCTGTTGGCAGCGATACGGCCCGCCGTGTTGTCCAACTTGCCTGTGGTAATGACGGTGTCGCCGGTACCCGTCTGCACGATCTCGCCGCTGGCGTTGTTCAGATTCGCCACGTTCAGTTGCAACTGACCAGCCACCAGCTGGCCCTGGCTGTTCACCAGTGACTGAGCGTTGTTCGCGTTAGCGGTGATGGCCAGCACGTTACTGGCGGAAATCACCGCCTTGTTCGTCACGACATCGTCAGTATTTGCCGTGATGGCGATATTCGCCGCGCCCGTCTGGCTACCCGACAGATCCACATTGACGCCGGTCAACACGGCATTGCCCGCCGCCAGGTTCTGCCCGCTCGCCTGCAAGACGCCATCGGCATTGATGGTCAGATCACCTGCCATGCCCAGGCTGCCGTCCGCCTTGATGCCAGCGCCCAGCAAGCCACTGCTGGTCACTTTGCCAGCGGTAATATGGGCGTTGTTGACGGAAGCAATGGAACCGCTGTTGTTCAGCAATCCGCCGACCGTCAGTTGCTGGTTGCGGCCTGCATACAGCAGGCCGGCGTTGTTCAGGTCACCACTGATTTTGGCCGTCAAGTCCGTGGCTGCACTGACCGTGCCCTGCTGGTTCAGCAAGGTCGCCGCGTCAAGATGTAAATTGTCCGCTTGCAATACGCCTCGGGTGTTATCCAGTGCAACACCGCCAACATGCAAGTCGGCAATCGCGGCAATTACGCCATCCGTATTGTTCAGCACGCCCTTGCTGACAATGTCCGACGATGCAGCCGACGTGATACGGCCCTTGCTGTTGTCCAGCACGCCTGCCTGCAAATTCAACGTACCCGTGCCTGCGTGCTCGATCTTGCCTTCTTTGTTTGTGACGCTAACGGCATCGATGTTCAAGTTTGCGCTGTTGACGGCGATGCGGCCGGCCGTGTTGTCCAGATTGCCGGTGACGATGTTCGTGTCACCCGTGCCCGTCTGCAAGATAGTGCCCCTGGCGTTGTCCAGGTTTGCCACATGCAGGTCGAGCTGGCCCGCCTGCAAAGTACCTTCCGTGTTGTGCAAGGTGGCATTGCTCGTGATGTTCAATGTGCCTGGCGTCGTGACGACCGCCTTGTTCGTACTGACGTCACCTTGGGTTGCCGTCAGGCCGATGTTGGCGGCACTGGTCTGGCTGCCGCCGATATCGATGCTGGTGCCGGTCAGATTGGCGCTACCCGCAGCCAGAATCTGGCCATGTGCGGCGAGGTCCTGCGTGGCGCTAACCATGAGGTCACCACTTGTGCCCAGCTTGCCATCGGCTTGCATGCCGGCACCAAGCAGGCTCGTTGCGCCGCTGTCGAGGGTTTTCGCCGTGATGCTTGTATTGCCCTGCGCCGCGATGACGCCCGTATTGACAATGGCGCCGCTGGCATTCAGTGTCTGGTTGCCGGCTGCATACAGACTGCCCGTGTTGTTCAGGCTGGCCAGTATCGCGTTCAGGTTGGCGCCGGCAAATACATTGCCAGCGATATTGTTCAAATTCGCCACATTCAGGGTGGCGTTGCCGGTCACGGCCTGCAACTGGCCCTTGGTGTTGTCGATATCGCCACCGGACAGCTGCAGATGGCGTCCTGCGGCCACCGTGCCTTCCGTGTTGTCCAGGCTGCCTACCGTAAGCCCGGCATCCTGCGCCGCCACGATGCGGCCTGTGTTGTTCAGCAATACCTGGGCTTTGACCAGCGCATCACCATTGCCCTCGATCTTGCCGCCCGTGTTGTCCAGTTGCCCAGTAGCGCTCACCGTCATCAGTCCGGTGCCGGTCTGCGCCAGGCTGCCGGCGCGGTTGTCCAGGCTGCCGGCGTTGATGGTCAGTTGATTTGCCACCGTCGTGGCATTGCGGTGGTCGAAGGCGGCCGCCGTGATGTCAAGCTTGCCGTTGCCCGTGATCTTGCCGGACTGGTTGTTGAATTGCCCTGCGTTAATGGCCAGCACTCCCGCGCCAGCATGCTCCAGCTTGCCATTGACGTTCGTCAAGACTGTCGCATTCAGGGCCAGGTTCGCGCTGTTGACGGCGATGCGGCCCGCCGTGTTGTCGAGTTTTCCTGTGGTGATGACGGTGTCGCCGGTGCCCGTCTGCACGATGTCGCCGCTGGCGTTGTTCAGATTCGCCACGTTCAGTTGCAACTGACCAGCCACCAGCTGGCCCTGGCTGTTCACCAGTGACTGAGCGTTGTTCGCGTTAGCAGTGATGGCCAGCACGTTGCTGGCGGAAATCACGGCTTTGTTCGTCAGTACATCACCAGTATTTGCCGTGATGGCGATATTCGCCGCGCCCGTCTGGCTACCCGACAGATCCACATTGACGCCGGTCAACACGGCATTGCCCGCCGCCAGGTTCTGGCCGCTCGCTTGCAAGACGCCATCGGCGTTGATGGTCAGATCACCTGCCGTGCCCAGGCTGCCGTCCGCCTTGATGCCAGCGCCCAGCAAGCCACTGCTGGTCACTTTGCCAGCGGTAATATGGGTGTTGTTGACGGAAGCAATGGAACCGCTGTTGTTCAGCAATCCGCCGACCGTCCATTGCTGGTTGCGGCCTGCATACAGCAGGCCGGCGTTGTTCAGGTCACCACTGATTTTGGCCGTCAAGTCCGTGGCTGCACTGACCGTGCCCTGCTGGTTCAGCAAGGTCGCCGTGTCCAGACGTAAATTGTCCGCTTGCAATACGCCGCGCGTGTTGTCCAGTGCGGTGCCGCCGACGTGCAAGTCAGCAGTCGCGGCAATCACGCCGTCGGTATTGTTCAGTACGCCCTTGCTGACGATGTCCGCCGATGCAGCCGAGGTGATGCGGCCCTTGCTGTTGTCCAGCACACCTGCCTGCACAGACAGGATGCCGGTTCCCGCATGCTCGATCTTGCCATCGCGGTTCGTCAGCGTAGTCGCATCGAGGGTCAACTTGTTGCTGTTGACGGCGATGCGGCCAGCCGTGTTGTCCAGATTGCCCGTCTGGATGATGGTGTTACCCGTGCCCGTTTGCAGCAACGTACCCTTGCCGTTGTCCAGGTTTGCCACATGCAGGTCGAGCTGGCCCGCCTGCAAGGTACCGTCCGTGTTGTGCAACGCGGCGCCGGTCGTCACGTTCAACGTGCCCGGCGTCGTCACCACGGCCTTGTTCGTGATGACATCGCCCTGTGTTGCCGTCAGGCCGATGTTGGCGGCGCTGGCCTGGCTGCCACTGATGTCGAGCGTGGCGCCTGTCAGATTGGCATTGCCTGCCGCTAGCACTTGGCCGTGTGCATGCAGCGCTCGCGCGGTGCTGATCGCCAGATCTCCAGACGTGCCCAGCTTGCCATCGGCTTGCATGCCGGCACCAAGCAGGCTCGTTGCGCCGCTGTCGAGGGTTTTCGCCGTGATGCTTGTATTGCCCTGCGCCGCGATGACGCCCGTATTGACAATGGCGCCGCTGGCATTCAGTGTCTGGTTGCCGGCTGCATACAGGCTGCCCGTGTTGTTCAAGGTATCGAGCGTGGTGCTCAGATTGCCGCCGGCAAACACGTTGCCTGCCGCATTGTTCAAGTTCGCCACGGTCAAGGTGGCGTTGCCGGCCACGGCTTGCAACTGGCCCTTGGTATTGTCGATGTCAGCACCGCTCAATGCCAGGTTGCGCCCTGCGGCCACGATCCCTTCCGTATTGTCCAGACGATCTACATTCAACGTGGCATCCTGCGCCGCCACGATGCGGCCAGTGTTGTTCAGCAAAGTGTTTGCCTTCACCAGCGCGTCGCCATTGCCCTCGATCTTGCCGCCCGTGTTGTCCAGCGAGCCGGCGGCATTGAGGCTCATCAAACCTGTACCCGTTTGCGCCAGGCTGCCGGCACGATTGTTCAGGCTGCCGGCGTTGACGGTCAGCTGATTCGCCACCGTCGTCGCATTGCGATGGTCGAAGGCGGCCGCCGTGATGTCGAGCTTGCCGTTGCCCGTGATCTTGCCGTACTGGTTGTTGAACTGGCCTGCGTTAATGGCCAGAACGCCCGCGCCAGCATGCTCCAGCTTGCCATTGACGTTCGTCAATACCGTGGCGTTCAAAGCCAGGTTAGCGCTGTTGACGGCGATGCGGCCAGCCGTGTTGTCGAGTTTGCCTGTGGTGATAACGGTATCGCCCGTGCCCGTTTGCACGATGTCGCCGCTGGCGTTATTCAGGTTCGCGACGTTCAGCTGCAACTGTCCACCTACCAGCTGGCCCTGGCTGTTCACCAGTGACTGGGCGTTATTTGCATTGGCCGTGATGGCCAGCACGTTGCTGGCGGAAATGACCGCCGTGCTGGTGATGACATCGCCAGCAAGGGCCATGATGGCGATGTTCGCCGCGCCTGTCTGGCTGCCCGACAAGTCCACGTTGGCGCCCGTCAGCGCCGCACTGCCCGCCGCCAGGTTCTGGCCGTTCGCTTGCAAGATGCCATCCGTGTTGATGGTGAGATCACCTGCCACGCCCAAGCTGCCGTCCGCTTTCACGCCGGCGCCGAGCAAGCCGCTGCTGGTCACTTTATTAGCGGAAATATTGGTGTTGCCAACGGAAGCGATGGAACCGCTGTTGTTCAGCACACCGCCCACCGTCAGTTGCTGGTTGCGGCCCGCGTACAGCAGACCCGTGTTGCTCAAGTCTGCGCTGAGGCGCGCCGTCAGGTCCGAACCGGCGCTGACCGTGCCTTGCTGGTTCAGCAAGGTCGCCGCGTCAAGATGTAAATTGTCCGCCTGCAATACACCACGCGTGTTGTCAATATTTACACCTTCCACATGCAAGTCGGCGGTCGCAGCCATCACGCCATCCATGTTGGTCAGCGCGCCCTTGCTGGTGATATCTGCCGAGGCAGCGGACGTGATACGGCCCTTGCTGTTGTCCAGCACACTAGCTTGCACCTGCACGCTGCCATTGCCGGCAATGTTGCCACGCGTATTGTCCAGGGTTTGCGCCACATCCACGCGCATCTGCCCTGCCCCCGTCTGCTGCAGGGTACCGTCGCTATTGTCCAGCTGGCCGGCTTGCACGGTGACCTGCTGCCCGGTCGTGACGGCATGACGGTGATCAATTGTTTCCGCCTGGATATCAACCAGGCCATTGCCCGTCACCTTGCCCCGTTCGTCGTCGAAACGCGTTGCTTCCAGGTGCAAGCTGCCCGTGCCTGCGTGTTCTATGCTGCCATCGCGGTTATTCACCTGTTCCGCAGTCAGCGCCAGCTTGGCGCTGTTGACGGCGATGCGCCCGCCCGTGTTGTCCAGGGTGCTGCCTGTCAATACCGTGTCGCCAGTGCCCGTCTGGATCACGGTGCCGCCGCGGTTGTCGAGCGATCCAGTTTTGATATCCAACTGGCCCGCGCTCAGGGTGCCGCGCACGTTCGACAGAGCCTGGCCGCTGCCGGCCGCCGTCACGGACAGCACACCCGTAGTGGTCACCAGCGCGTTATCGGTCACGACATGACCGGCGCTGGCGTTCAGGCTAATCGCCGCGCCGCCCGTCTGGCTGCCGCTCAGGTCGATGGCGGAAGCATGCATGCTGGTCTTGCCTGCCGCCAGGTTCTGGCCGTGGGCCGCGATCGCCTGCGTGGCCGTCAGTTGCAACTGGCCGCTGCCGGCCAGGCTGCCGTCGGCGCGGATGCCGGCGCCCAGCAGGCTGCCAGTAGCGCTATCGATGCGGCTGGCGTCGATGCGGTTGTCGCCCAGCGCGGCAATCACGCCGCTGTTGCTGACGGCGCCGCTCACCTGCAGCGCCTGGCTACCGGCTGCATACAGGTTACCGCTATTGAGCACTTCACTGGCCCGGGTAGCAAGATTGCCACCGGCAAAGACGCTGCCGGCCGTATTGTTCAGTTTTGCCACAGTCAAGGCCGCATCGCCCGCCGGCGCCTGGATCTGGCCGCGCGTATTGTCGATGTCCCCGCTGTCGAGGCGCAATGTGCGACCCGCCGCCAGGGTCGCCTCGGTATTGTCCAGCGCGCCTGTCGACAGCGCCACATCCGTGCCCGAGACGATACGGCCCTTCTGATTTTGTACATTGCCCGCCTGCACGCTCAAAGCGCCATTGCTTTCCAGCGCACCACCGCGGTTATCCAACCCGCCGCGCACCTGCACGCCGGTCGCACCCTGGCCGCTCTGCGCCAGGCTGCCGCCCCGGTTGTCCAGGGTAGCGGCGTTGATGCTGAGCTGCCCCGCCACCGTGCGCGCATCGCGGTGGTCGATGTGCTCGCCCGTCAGCGCCATGGCGCCATTGCTGAGGATGCTGCCGCGCTGCAAGTTGATTTGCGCGGCGTCAATCTCCAGCGCGCCCGTGCCCGCATGCTGAATTTGCCCGTCCTGATTACTCAGGCCGGCGGCCTGCAGGCGCAAGGCCTGGCTATTCGTGGCGATGACGCCGCGCGTATTGTCCAGCGCACCCGGCAAGCGTATGGCCAGATCACTGTTGCCCAGTTGCATGATCTGGCCGCCCACGTTCGACAAGCCGTACGCATTCACGCCCAGCTGCTGGCCAGTCAACTGCGCCGCATCGCTGCGCACGGTGTGCGCAGCGTCCAGTTGCAGGCGGTCGCGCGCAGTGACCTGCGCATGGCTGGCATCGAGGTCGCCGACGCTGGCGCCCAGGCTGACGTTCCCACCCGAAACTTGCGCCCCAGCAAGGTCCAGCTGGCCCGCCGCCAGGCTGCTGTCGCCGCCGGCAACGGCCGTGCCATGCACGGCAATGGTATCGCCAGCAGAAACGCTCAGCTTGCCGCTGGTGGCCAAGGTATTGTCCAGATTCAAGCCAGCCGCCAGCACCGAGCCGGCGGTGGCATCAATGCGCGCAGCCGCCCCCGTGGCTTGAACCTTGGCATTGCCCTGGGCCGCGATCACGCCGCTGTTGGCAATATTGCCCTGCGCTTGAACCTGGCTGTCGCCGCCCGCATACACGGTGCCGCTGTTGGCCATGTCGCCCGTCACCGCAATGCTCATCTGGCTGCCGCTGCCGGCGGACTGGATATTGCCGCTGTTGCTCAGCCAGCCATTCGATTGCAGCACCAGATTACCCGCCGTGGCCGCCAAGACGCCCGCATTGCGCACGCCCAGGCCCGCTTCCGTGCCGACCAGGGTGATCTTGCCTGCGTACATGCCGCCCAGTTGCGCCACGTCCAGCGCGTAAGCCGGTGCCGGGCCAACGCCAGCGACGGGGCCCGTCACCCCATGCGCCGCATCGATCTGGTTAGCTCCTGTGACCACTTTCAATTCCTGCGCCCAGATGCCGCCATTGATCTGTGCGGCGCGCGCCAGGATGGCCGTGTAGTCGCTCAGCGACGTGTCCAGGCCACGGCCGTTGATGCTGACCACACCGCGCTGTACCATGTAGCCGTCCAGGCTGCCATCGTTGAGCATCGGCGTGCCCGTCGTCAGCACGACCCGGCTGGCATTGATGAAACCGCCGCCGTCGATGGCCACGCCGGCCGGATTGGCGATCACGACTTCGGCGCGTTGGCCCGCCACTTCCACATAGCCGCGCAGCTGGCTGGGGTTGGCCGAATTGACTTCATTGAGGATCACGCGCGCGCTGCCGCCGGCCAGCCATGGATTGCCTTGCACCCAGCCGCCCGTCTGCGTCTGCACATTGCCGCGGCTATTGTTCAGGATGGCGCCATTCGCCGTCACGTCGAACTGGCTGTAGGTATTGCGCGACACGCCTGCCGCGCTCGGCGTCTGGATATTGACCTGCGTCACGCCATTTGCGCTTTGCACCACGGTCGGACGCTGGCGGCCCGGCGCGTTCGGGTCGGCCACGATCTGTCCCATGGCCGGCCCGGCGACAAAACTCACCATGCCCAGCGCGCCAAACACGGCCAGCGCCAGCGGCCGTAACTTGCCATTCACACTTAAACTTAACCCGCCACCGCCATCGCCTTCAAACACGCCATTCGTCAAGCTGCCTTCGCCCTTGGCCGCCTTGCCCTGCGACGAAGCGTTTTCGGCGACGACCATCAATTGGCCACGGCGTTTGTTGAAGATGATGCGGTACAGGTTCTTGTTCATGAAATGTCCTAGTGACAATTAAATGATGCGATAGAGAAAGAAGAGAACGGCTGAATAGTCGCGGTGTCTCACATTAATAACTGGCGTTCAGGCTGAAACCGGCCGTATGGCTGGCCGTGCGGAAGAGTTCAGGCTTGTGCACGGGCCAGCCGACAAAGGCGTCGTACTGCACGCCCAGCCATTGCCCCCGCAAGCCGACGAAGCCGCCCGTCAGGCGGCGCGCGATCAGCCATTCCGCGGACGGCCCGGATACCTCGCCATGATCGAGTCCCGCATACGCTTGCTGGCCGCTGCTGCCCAGCGGCACGCCGACTTCATTGCGCAGCAGCCAGCCACGCTCGGCCGACAGGCTGCTTTCGCCGTCATAGCCGCGCACCGTGTAGCGCCCGCCGATGGCGAAGCGGTCTTGCGGCACCAGCGGCGTACGGTTGTGCTGCGTGCGCCAGCTGCCCGTGTAGTGCAGCGGCTGGCCAGCCAGCGTGAACGGCGCCGACACGGCCGCGTCGGCCAGCAGCAAGCGCATGCGCGAGGTGCCCTCGCCAAACGCTTCCTCAGGCGCGGCCAGCGCCTCCATCGCGCCCGTGCCGCGCCGGTATTGCAGGTTGACGTCAAACGTGGCCTGGCCGAAGAATTCGCGGTGGCCGATGCCGACTTCCCAACCGGCCATACGACGACGCTGCACTTCCACTTCCGTGTCATCGATGAAGTTTTGCGCGGAACGCTGCCAGCCCCGTAGCGACACAGTCGTCTTGCGCGAGGCGTCGCGGTACACCAGCCGCGACAACTTGACTTCGCGATTCTGGCTGGCGCCGCTGTAGTTGTAGTCCTGGCTGATGCCGGCAACGGACTGGTGGTAATGGCTGTCGCTGACCGTGAAGGCCAGCAGCCAGTAAGCATAGGGAATCGAATAGTGGGCCACCATGCCGGCCGTGCCGCGCGGGCCGTCGCGGTCGCCGTCGACGTTCTGATTCAGGCTCAGGTAAAACAGGTCGTTCAGGGTCAGCCAGTGGTCATACGACAGGGTCACGCTGCCCTGCAGCTTGCCCGTCGAGCGCGAACCGCCATCGTCGAGGCCCAGCGCCAAACGGAATGGCAAGCCCTGCTTCCACTGGATCTGCAAGTCGCTCTCGCCCGGTTTCTCATTGCCGCCCTCGGCCGGCATGATCTGGATATCGGCCTCGGCCGTCGGCACGCGCTTGAAGTTTTCCAGCGCCTGTTCCGTATCGCGGACATTGAGCAAGTCGCCCGGGCGCGCCGGCACGGCATTCCACCACGTGGCGCGGGGATTCGTGCCGGGCGCAAAGCCGATCTGGCGGATACGCCCCGATATCACGCTCAAGGCCAGCGTCCCCTTGCTCAAATCCTGCGGTTCCGCCAGCACGCGCGTCGTGACATAGCCACGCGCGATGATGGCGTTCTGCAGCCGGCCCATCAGTACATTGATGGCCTGCGTGCCCAGGCAGCGCCCCAGCGCAGAGTCCGGCACGCCCAGGTCGTCGCGCCCGGCGGCGGCCAGCGCCCACTGGAATTGCGCTGCGTCCTCGCCACGCAACACCAGCTGGTCAATCGTGAAGCATGGCGATTCGCCGGCGGGCAGGCGGTTGGCGGAGGCGGCCGCGGGCGCCTCGAGCAGGCGCACGTCGGGAGTGCGTTCCTGCTGCTGGCGCAGGAGGCGCTCACGTTCTTGCTGGCGGATCAGTTCTTGGCTGGCATCGTCGCGCTGGCTGGCGCCAGGCGGATTGGAAAGGGGCGGCGCGATTTCAGGACGGGTCTGCGCGGACACGGCGGCGCACAAGGTGCCGCTTAACAAAAATACACCGCACCATGGCGTCAAGCGCAGGTGCATATGTTGCCTCAAATAATTATTTATGTAAGGAAATTATAAAATAACCATTTCCATATAGCAACAATATTTATTTCTTGAGAACTTTACCTCTTTGGTAACTGCCTCTCATCTATCGAATTACCACTAGTAAACAGGCACGCGACCTCGTGGCGTCAAAGCAGGCAATGGGAGCCCCGGCATCGAGGCCATAAAAAAAGCCCTGTAGAAACAGGGCTTTCACTTACTCAGTCATTCCGGGATGTAAAGCTTCCTAGAGGAAACTTACTCCCATTCGATAGTCGCCGGCGGCTTGCCCGAAATATCATAGACGACGCGGTTGATGCCGCGCACTTCATTGATGATGCGGTTGGAGACCTTGCCCAGCAAGCTGTGCGGCAAGTGCGCCCAATGGGCCGTCATGAAGTCTTGCGTTTGCACGGCGCGCAGGGCCACTACGTATTCGTAGGTACGGCCATCGCCCATCACGCCCACCGATTTGACGGGCAGGAAGACGGCGAACGCCTGGCTGGTCGCTTCGTACCAGTTCGCTGGCAGCGCGTCCGGGTCGACGGCCTGGCCGGCGACGAACTCGTACGGCGTGTTGCGCAGCTCTTCGATGAAGATGGCATCGGCGCGGCGCAGCAGGTCGGCATAGTCTTTCTTGACTTCGCCGAGGATGCGCACACCCAGGCCCGGGCCCGGGAATGGGTGGCGGTAGACCATGTCATGCGGCAAGCCGAGCGCGACGCCCAGTTTGCGCACTTCATCCTTGAACAGTTCGCGCAAGGGTTCGAGCAATTTGAGCTTCATGGTGTCCGGCAAGCCGCCCACGTTGTGGTGGCTCTTGATGGTCTGGCCCTTTTTACCTTTGCCGGCCGATTCGATCACGTCCGGGTAAATCGTGCCTTGCGCCAGCCATTTGGCGTTGACCAACTTGCCCGATTCGACCTGGAAGACTTCGACGAATTCGCGGCCGATGATCTTGCGCTTTTGCTCGGGGTCGGTGACGCCGGCCAAATGGCCCATGAACTGGTCTTCCGCATCGACGCGGATGACTTTCACGCCCAGGTTCTTGGCGAACATGTCCATCACCATCTTGCCTTCGTCCAGGCGCAGCAGGCCGTGGTCGACGAAGACGCAGGTCAGCTGGTCACCGATGGCGCGGTGGATCAGGGCAGCCGCGACGGACGAATCGACGCCGCCGGACAGGCCCAGAATGACGTCGTCGCTACCGACTTGCGCACGGATCTTTTCCACCGCTTCGCTGATGTAGTCAGGCATGTTCCAGTCCGACTTGCAGCCGCAGATTTCATGCACGAAGCGGCCGATCATGGCCTTGCCCTGCACCGTGTGCGTCACTTCCGGGTGGAATTGCACGCCGTAGAACTGGCGCTCTTCGTCGGCCATGGCGGCGATCGGGCAGCTCGGGGTGTTGCCCATCAGCTTGAAGCCTGGCGGCATTTCCAGCACCTTGTCGCCGTGGCTCATCCACACTTTCAGCATGCCGTGGCCTTCATCGGTGACGAAGTCGGCAATACCGTTGAGCAACTTGGTATGGCTGCGGGCGCGTACTTCGGCGTAGCCGAATTCGCGCACCAGGCCGTTTTCCACCTTGCCGCCCAGCTGGGCCGCCATGGTTTGCATACCGTAGCAGATGCCCAGCACGGGCACGCCCAGCTCGAACACGGCTTGCGGCGCGCGCGGCGAATCGCCGTCCAGGGTGGAATTGTGGCTGCCCGACAGAATCACGCCGGCGGCGCCGTAGTTGCGCACGAATTCGTCGCTGACGTCATACGGGAAGACTTCGGAAAACACGCCGGAATCGCGCACGCGGCGGGCGATCAACTGGGTGACTTGGGAACCGAAATCGAGAATGAGGATTTTAGAGTGCATGGTCGGAGCTTTATTCAGGGTCAATTGCAAAACCGGCGCACTGGGCGCCGGTCTGGACTTTCGCTACCACAATAGCGTAGCTGGAAAACTGTTCAGGGCAAGGCGCAGTGCCGAAGACAGTACGAATAGTACGGCGAGGCACTGGAACGCAGCCTTGGACAGTTTCTCCAGTACACTTACTCGGAGCGGTAGTTAGGCGCTTCTTTCGTGATCTGCACATCATGGACATGCGACTCGCGCATGCCGGCCGAGGTGATTTCCACGAATTCCGCTTTTTCGCGCAGTTCGTCGATGGTAGCGCAACCGCAGTAACCCATCGATTGACGCACGCCGCCCACCAGCTGGAAGATGATCGCCAGCACACTGCCCTTGTAGGCCACGCGGCCTTCGATACCTTCAGGCACGAACTTGTCGGCCTTCATCGTGGCGTCCTGGAAATAACGGTCAGCCGAGCCATCGGACATCGCGCCCAGCGAACCCATGCCGCGGTACGACTTGTAGCTGCGGCCCTGGTACAGGATCACTTCGCCCGGTGCTTCTTCCGTACCGGCAAACATGGAACCCATCATGACGGTCGAGGCGCCAGCGGCCAGCGCTTTCGAGATGTCGCCCGAGAAGCGGATACCGCCGTCGGCGATACATGGCACGCCCGTGCCTTCCAGTGCTTCAGCCACATTCGAGATGGCCGTGATTTGCGGCACGCCCACACCGGCGACGATACGCGTGGTGCAGATGGAGCCAGGGCCAATGCCGACCTTGACCGCATCGGCGCCGTATTCGACCAGCGCCTTGGCGGCAGCAGCCGTAGCGATGTTGCCGCCAATCACTTCGACTTGCGGATACTTGGTCTTGATCCAGCGTACGCGGTCGAGGATGCCTTGCGAGTGGCCGTGGGCAGTATCGACCACCAGCACGTCGACGCCGGCAGCGACCAGCAGGTCGATGCGCTCTTCATCCTTGGCACCTACGCCGACGGCAGCGCCGACCAGCAGCTTGCCCTGGCTGTCTTTCGACGCGAACGGGTGGGAAGTCGACTTCTGGATATCCTTGACGGTGATCAGACCGCGCAGTTCGAATGCGTCGTTGACGACCAGCACGCGCTCCAGGCGGTGCTTGTTCATCAGGCGCTTGGCTTCGGCCGTATCGGCGTCTTCCTTGACGACCACGAGTTTTTCGCGCGGGGTCATCTTGGCGGAAGCTTCCGCGTCGAGTTCCTGCTCAAAGCGCAAATCGCGGTTGGTGATGATGCCGACGACTTCCTTGCCTTTGACAACAGGGAAACCGCTGATGCCGTATTGTTCCGTCAGGGCGATCACGTCGCGGATTTTCATTTCCGGCGGAATCGTGATCGGGTCGCGCAGCACGCCGGCTTCGAAACGCTTCACGCGGGCCACTTCACGTGCCTGGTCTTTCGGATTCAAATTCTTGTGAATGATGCCGATGCCGCCTTCCTGGGCCATCGCGATCGCGAGGCGGGCTTCCGTCACCGTATCCATGGCTGCGGACAGCAAGGGAATATTCAGGGTGATATTGCGGGTCAGGCGAGTTTTGAGGGACGTATCGGCGGGCAGAACGTTGGAGTAGGCTGGGACGAGCAGCACGTCATCGAATGTGAGTGCTTTTTGAAGTAGACGCATAGCATTTCCTATTGGCGCAAAAGCAGATTATACAGAAAAAAGCGCCCTCCGTCCTTGCAGCATAGAAAAGATATTTGGAAATAGCAAAAAAAATGTCCCGCCAGGGCCTGCCGCAAGCCGCAGCCCTGCCCTCTTCCAGACCCGTCAGGTCTTGGCGGGCTTGCCGCTGGCACGCCGACGGCGCGCTTCTTTCGGGTCCGCCTGCAGCGGACGGTACACCTCGATCCGGTCATGCTCGCGCAAGACGGTGTCCAACGACTTCTTCTTGCCATAGATGCCGACCATATTCACGGCCAGGTCGATGCCGGGGACTTCCTGCAGCAAGCCGCTCTGCTCCACCGCCTGCCCGATGGTGGCGCCTGCAGACACCGTCAAGGTGCGCAGGAAGCTGCTATCGGGCAAGGCATGGCAGACTTGCACCTGGATGCTCACTTCAGCCATACACGGTCTCCGCGCGCTTGCAGAAGGAATCGACCATGCTGTTGGCGATCATGCCGAAGACGGGGCCGATGATCTGCTCGAGCACACGGCTGGAAAACTCGTAGTGCAGGTCCAGTTCGATCTTGCACGCATCTTCACGCAGGGCCTTGAAGGTCCACACGCCGTCGAGGGTCTTGAAAGGACCGTCCACCAGCTTCATCTTGATGGAGCTCGGCGGCACGTTCTCGTTGGACGTGGTGAAGCTTTGGCGCACGCCGTGGTAATGTATGCCCACGCTGGCGACGACCGTGTTCTCGCCCCGCTCGCGAATCTCGACCGCACCGCACCAGGGCAGGAATTTGGGATAATCCTCCACCGCCGCCACCAGCGCGAACATTTGTTCGGCGCTATAGCCGAGAAAAACTGATTTATGTACTACTGCCATTGAAGAACCATTTGCTATGATGTTGGATACATTTGATTTTATCGCGCTTGCGCGAGACAGTAGTTTAACCGACCCGCGCACATTTACCATCTCATGACCATAGCAGACAACAGAAAAGCCTTCCACGACTACTTTATCGAGGATCGCTACGAAGCCGGCATCGTGCTGGAAGGCTGGGAAGTCAAAGCCATCCGCGACGCCCGCGTACAAATCAAGGAAGCCTACGTTGTCGTCCGCGGCGATGAACTCTTCCTGTTCGGCGCGCATATCAGCGCCCTGCCGACCGCCTCTACCCACATCCACCCGGAAGCCGTACGCACGCGCAAGCTGCTGCTGCACCGTGCGGAAATGGATAAACTGATCGGCAAGGTGGAACGCTCCGGCTATACGCTGGTGCCGCTCAACCTGCACTACAAGGGCGGCCGCGTAAAATGCGAAATCGGCCTGGCCAAGGGCAAGAAACAACACGACAAGCGGGCAGCGGAACGCGACCGCGACGGCGCGCGCGAAGTGCAGGCGGCAATGAAGTCGCACCGCCGCTGATCCGGCACCACGCGCAGCGATCTGCGCCAATACCACCAAGCCCGGCTATATGCCGGGTTTTATTTTGCCGGTACCTGCGGCAAACGGAAATGCACAGCGCAATGGGATGAAAACAGGAAAAGGAAGAGATACTGCGGGAATAAGACAGGCATTATCGAAAATACCATGGAGATAAGCGAATGAATCAGCTTTGCCTGCCTGGCCAAAGACGATTAATCAGGAAAGTTCCGGATGCTTGCATGCTGCCTTGTACTACACCTGTACTACTCCACAGGACAAGCATCCGAATGAACGGTTTGTTAAACCTTCAGGATCAAACCTTCAGCAGATCGCGCGACTTGCCCGAATCGGTCCACTCTTTGACCCATTTCGGTTGACGGCCACGGCCAGTCCATTGCTGCGTCGCATCATCCGGATTGCGATAGCGTACTGCGACCGTGCCGGTTTTAGCGCGGATACCGGTACCAACCAGATCTTTTACGGAAACGCCAACGCTCTGGGCGATTGCCAGGATTTGTTCACGCGCTTTGGACAGATCGTCCTGTTCGCGTTTCTTCATTTGCTTCTTGATGTCGTCCTGCAAGGTGCGCAGTTCGGACAGGGATAAGCTGGACAGATCCATGATATTTCCTTGTGTGAGTTGAAAAATATAACTGAACAGTTAAATTCTATCCAATTGTAACGCGACTGAGGTGATTTTTCTTGAGATTTGATTGTTTTTTACAATTCTTTTACCAAAAACCCGACTTCCCCGACCTTCAGATGATGTAAGTCTTCAATCCAGGGAGCGGACATAGCGCCGGACCGACTGTCTGCGCCGACTTCCCTTCCTTGTGCGATCGCGATTCAATGCAGCACCATCGGCAGTATTTATTTTGCAGCACTTTCTGCTTCATTGCAATTTATAGTAATCATAAATTGCAATTCAAAATATACATGGGAGCAATACTATCGCCAATGATGCATCGATTCCCAAACACTACTCAAGTATCCGCCGCGGATATCGGTTAAATCATCGCAATGCATAAGCAGCAGATTCTACTTCAATCAAAAAGATAAGCGTCGCACGACAGCATATAATCCCGAAAGTGCGCACAGCATAGCATAAAGAAAATATTTTCAACATTGCCATTTAGAACGCAGATACTCGAGCCCTGTTGCCAGCATATATTCCAGCAGCGCAAATGAAAACTGCCCGCGATATGGCGGGCAGTTTTGACGACTAACTTGCTACGAGTTTGCTATTCACCAGGCAATCAGGGAATAGCCACGCCGCTTTTCGGCTTTTGCGTTTTCACCACCTGCATCGCCGTGGCGATCAAACCGCTCATATCGCCCAGATTGGCCGGCACGATAATCGAGTTATTTGTTTTCGCCAATTGCGCGAACGCGCCCACATACTGCTCGGCCACTTTCAGGTTGACGGCATCTTCGCCGCCCGGCTCGCGGATGGCGGCGCCCACCTGGCGCAGCGCTTCGGCACTGGCTTGCGCCAGTGCGACGATGGCCGTGGCCTGGCCTTCGGCGCGGTTGATCGACGCCTGCTTTTCGCCTTCCGAGCGGGCAATCGCCGCTTCGCGCTCGCCGCTGGCGATATTGATCTGCTCCTGCTTGCGCCCTTCCGAGGCGGCAATCAGCGCACGCTTTTCGCGTTCAGCCGTAATCTGCGCCTGCATCGCATGCAGGATTTCCTTGGGCGGCGTCAAATCCTTGATTTCATAGCGCAATACCTTGACGCCCCAATTCGCCGCCGATTCATCGATGGCATTCACGATGGCCGTATTGATATGGTCGCGTTCTTCAAATGTCTTGTCGAGTTCCATTTTACCGATCACCGAACGCAAGGTCGTTTGCGCCAGTTGCGTAATGGCGGCGATATAATTCGACGAGCCATACGAAGCACGCATGGCGTCGGTAATCTGGAAATACAGAATGCCATCGACCTGCAATTGCGTATTGTCGCGCGTAATACATACCTGCGGCGGCACGTCGAGCGGAATTTCCTTGAGCACGTGCTTATAGGCGATACGGTCGACAAAAGGCACGACGATATTCAAGCCAGGGCCCAATACCGCATGGAACTTGCCCAAGCGCTCCACCACCCAGGCATGCTGCTGCGGTACCACATTGACCGTCTTGAAGACAAATACCAATGCCAACAATAACAAGATCAACGACATGCTTCCGATGCTTACTTCCATAATCTACTCTCCAGGTTATCCAACAATCAAACGGCTGCCACGCACGGCGCGTATGGTGTAATGGCCGGCTTGCGTATCGCTGCCGGGAATCAGTTCCACATCCCACAAGGCGCCACGGTACATGACGCGCGCCGCGCCATCGACCCAATGCGCGACCGCCACGCTTTGGCCGATATCGAGATTGACATTCGGATCCTGCGCCGCATCGCGCCGCGCCGCCTTGCCAAAACGGCTGCGCCGCAATAACAGGGTGGCCGCCACGCCGACAATGGCGGCCGTCAGGGCTTGCCAGCCGCCATTGCCGCCCGCCAGGGCCACCAGTCCTCCGGCACTGATACCGATGGCGATCATCAGCAAATAAAACGTGCCCGTAAACAGCTCCAGGATCAATACCGCGCCAGCCGCCACAAACCAGCCTACCCATTCAGCCATGATGCCTCCATCTTTGCGAATCCGAAAATAAAAAACCCCGCAGCCTATATAAGCGACGGGGTTTAATGCGTATTACTGCCTGATATTATTCTTGCCAAACACCTATATACAAACAGTCTAACGCAATTCCTGATGGCGTCAATAGGCAGGGGCGAATTAGCGCCGCAGGCCCGGCAATTACTCTTCCAGCAGGCTGCGCAGCATCCACGCCGTCTTTTCATGCAAATCGAGGCGCTGCGTGATCAGGTCGGCCGTCGGCTGGTCATTGGCTTTTTCCAGCAGCGGGAACAGGCGGCGCGCCGTGCGCGCAGTCGCTTCCTGTGCCGATACCAGGTGGCTGACCATGTCCAGCGCCGGCGGCACGCCGTCGATTTCCTTGATCGAGGCCAGCTTGACGAATTCCTTGTAGGTGCCGGGCGCAGGATAGCCGAGGGCGCGGATGCGCTCGGCGATCAGGTCCAGCGCGGTCCACTGTTCCGTGTATTGCGTCATGAACATCAGGTGCAGAGTGTTGAACATCGGCCCCTTGACGTTCCAGTGAAAATTATGGGTCATCAGGTACAAGGTGTAGCTGTCGGCCAGCAGGCCGGACAGGCCTTCCGCAATCTTCGCGCGGTCCGCCTCGGAAATGCCGATGTCGATCTTTGCCACTTTGCTCGGTTTCTTGCTTGCCATGAGAACTCCCGTTTCAATGTATTGGTGGAATCATTTTAGCTGATCTGGCGCAATGCCATCGAATACAGGCGTGCGCCGCATGGCAGGCATAAAAAAACCCGCTGCCGGGTGAGCGGCAGCGGGTTTTCAGAGGGCGGACAAGACGCTTACGCTTTCAGCGCAGCGAGCTTTTGCCAGGTATCGATCACCGAGTCCGGGTTCAGCGACATCGATTCGATGCCCTGCTCCATCAGCCAGACGGCGAAGTCCGGATGGTCGGAAGGACCCTGGCCGCAAATGCCGATGTACTTGCCGCGTGCCAGGCAAGCCTTGATGGCCAGGGCCAGCAGGGCTTTCACGGCAGGATCGCGCTCGTCGAAGTCGGCGGCCAGCAATTCCATGCCGGAATCGCGGTCCAGGCCCAGGGTCAGCTGGGTCAGGTCGTTCGAACCGATCGAGAAGCCGTCGAAATGGTCGAGGAACTGGTCGGCCAGGATGGCGTTCGACGGCACTTCGCACATCATGATGACGCGCAAGTCGTTCTCGCCGCGCTTCAAGCCATTCTTCGCCAGCAAGTCGATGACTTTCTCGGCCTGGCCCAGGGTGCGCACGAAGGGCACCATGATTTCCACGTTCGTCAGGCCCATGTCATTGCGCACACGCTTCATCGCTTCGCATTCCATGTTGAACGCTTCGGAGAAGTCGGCCGACAGGTAGCGCGCCGCGCCGCGGAAGCCCAGCATCGGGTTTTCCTCGTCCGGCTCGTAGCGCGAACCGCCGATCAGCTTCTTGTACTCGTTCGACTTGAAGTCGGACAGGCGCACGATGACTTTTTTCGGCCAGAACGCGGCGGCGATGGTGGCGATGCCTTCGGCCAGCTTGTCGATGTAGAACGCTTTTGGCGAAGCGTGGCCGCGCGCCACCGATTCCACGGCCTTTTTCAGGTCGGCATCGATGTTCGGGTATTCCAGGATCGCGCGTGGGTGCACACCAATATTGTTATTGATGATGAATTCCAGGCGCGCCAGGCCCACGCCGGCATTCGGCACGGACTGGAAGTCGAACGCCAGCTGCGGATTGCCCACGTTGAGCATGATCTTGGTGTCGAGCTTCGGCAATTCGCCGCGCGACACTTCCGACACTTCCGTTTCCAGCAAGCCATCGTAGATCTTGCCTTCGTCGCCTTCGGAGCACACCACGGTGACAAAGGTGCCGTCTTTCAGCACGTCGGTGGCGTTACCGCAGCCGACGACGGCAGGTACGCCCAGCTCACGCGCAATAATTGCCGCGTGGCAAGTACGACCGCCACGGTTGGTGACGATGGCCGAAGCGCGCTTCATGACCGGTTCCCAGTTCGGGTCCGTCATGTCGGCAACGAGCACGTCGCCTGGCTGCACGCGTTCCATGTCGGCCGGGTCGTGGATCACGCGCACGGGGCCGGCGCCGATCTTCTGGCCGATGGCGCGGCCGGAGGTCAGCACGGTGCCGGTGCTTTTCAGCTTGAAGCGTTCTTGCACGTCGGTCGCCTTTTGCTGCGACTTGACGGTTTCAGGACGCGCCTGCAGGATGTACAGCTTGCCGTCGCGACCATCCTTGCCCCACTCGATGTCCATCGGACGGCCGTAGTGGTTTTCGATGATGACGGCGTATTTGGCCAGTTCCACCACTTCACTGTCGTTCAGCGAGTAGCGGTTGCGCATTTCGACGGGCACATCGACGGTTTTCACGGAACGGCCGGCTTTCGCTTCGTTCGTGAATTCCATCTTCAGCAGTTTCGAGCCGATATTGCGGCGGATCACAGGCGACTTGCCTTTTTCCAGCATCGGCTTGTGCACATAGAATTCGTCGGGATTGACGGCGCCCTGCACCACGGTTTCGCCCAGGCCATAGCTGGAAGTGACGAAGACCACGTCCTTGAAGCCCGATTCGGTATCGATGGTAAACATCACGCCGGCCGCGCCCAGGTCGGAGCGCACCATGCGCTGCACGCCGGCCGACAAGGCTACTTCAGCGTGCGTAAAGCCCTTGTGCACGCGGTACGAGATGGCGCGGTCGTTGTACAGCGACGCGAACACCTGCTTCATGGCCTCGAGCACGTTGTCGATGCCGACCACGTTCAGGAAGGTTTCTTGCTGACCAGCAAAAGAAGCGTCCGGCAAGTCTTCCGCCGTGGCCGAGGAACGCACGGCAAACGACATTTCGGTGTCGGAATCGGCCACCAACTTGGCGTAGAACTGGTCGATTTCGGCGGCCAAGCGTGGCTGGAATGGTGTTTCCACGATCCATTGACGGATCTCGGCGCCGGCTTGCGCCAGCGAGCGCACGTCATCGATGTTCAGCCCTTCGAGGCGCTGAGCGATGCGTTCGGCCAGCGGCAAGCCGCCGTTGGCGCTATATGACAGGAAATCGCGGAATGCCTGCGCCGTGGTGGCAAAGCCACCGGGCACGCGCACGCCGGCTTCCGCCAGTTGGCTGATCATTTCGCCCAGGGAGGCGTTCTTGCCGCCGACGGATTCGACATCCGTCATGCGCAAATGCTCGAACGAGGCGACATACACCGCGTCCTTGTCTTCCTGCTGTTGCGATACTGCGTTGGTCATAATGACACCCTTACTGATGATAGAAATCTTTACGCGCGGCGCACAGACAGTCTTCTTGTTATTCTTGGCGTCGTGCAGCACAATCATACCGTTGCAGCCATTTTACCTTGTGCGGCGCAAATTGACGACGCACAATCTTGATCCGAAAACCCATGACACAAGAACCACGCCCTCCTCTGCCCTCCGCGGCCCGCACCGTCTTCTTCGTTTCCGACGGCACCGGCATCACCGCCGAGACGTTCGGCCACTCGGTGCTGACGCAGTTCGATCTGCGCTTCCGCCAGATCCGCCTGCCCTTCATCGATACCATGGACAAGGCCTACGAGGCGGCGCGCAAGATCAACGAAGCCTTCGCCACCGATGGCCAGCGCCCGATCATTTTCTCGACCCTGGTGAAGAACGACCTGTCGGCCGTGATCCGCAAGTCCAGCGGCATGCACATGGACCTGATCCAGACCTTTGTCGCCCCGCTGGAGCAGGAGCTGGGCGTGATGTCGACCCATACCATCGGGCGTTCGCACAACATCGTCGACAGCGAGGAATACAAGAACCGCATCGAGGCGATCAACTATTCGCTGGCGCACGACGATGGTCAGTCGCACAAGAACCTGTCCTCGGCCGATGTCATTCTGGTGGGTGTTTCGCGCTCTGGCAAGACCCCGACCAGCCTGTACCTGGCCATGCAATATGGCATCAAGGCGGCCAATTATCCGCTGATTCCCGACGATTTCGAGCGCGACAAGCTGCCATCGGCCTTGCTTGAATTTAAGAATAAAATTTTCGGATTGAGCATTACGCCCGAACGTTTGTCGGAAATACGCAACGAAAGACGCGCTGGAAGCAAGTATGCGGCCATCGAAAACTGCCGTTACGAGGTCAACGAGGCGGAAAAAATGATGAAACGCGAGGGTATCCGCTGGCTGTCGTCGACCACCAAGTCGATCGAAGAGATCTCCACGACGATCCTGCAGGAGATCAAGCCGAACCGCCGCGAGTACTAGAACGCTTGACCAAACCTGCTGCGCGTCGGTATAGGCGGCTTGCGATGCTCACCGGCTCGGCGCCCCCGTACCAAGTACGGTTGCGCTTCTCGGCCACCTCTCCCTTCCGCTCGCTACGGTTTTGTCAGGCGTTCGTTTCGCTCGAAAGCACCGTCAGCGCGGCGACCAGCTGATCGAGTTCACTGGTCTGCGTCGTGATGGCCACCGTGGCGCGCACGACATCGGTGTCGCCGATGTTGCGCTCCACCGTGAAGATGCCAAAGCGCTGCAGCAAGGTTTGCTGCAACTGGCGCGAGCTCATGCCGTCGACGGCAAAGGCCACCAGCGCCGTGCCCCGCTTCGCATCGAGCGGCGACAGCAGCCGCACGCCGGGCAGTTGCGCGGCGCGGCTGACCCAGTAATTGCGCAGCCAGGCCAGGCGCCCCATCTTGGCCGGCGTGCCGCCCAGGCGCGCATGGAAGTCCAATGCGGCAGGCGCGGCCAGGATGGCGCCGATCGGCGGCATGCCCATGTGCAGCCGGCCGCGGATATCATCCAACGGATAATCCTCGTCGCCAAAATGCGGCTCGATCTTGTGCAGCTGCGAGGCGCGGATATACACGACACCCAGTCCCGCCGGTGCCCCCAGCCATTTGTGCAGATTGAAACCGGCGAAATCGACGCCCATGGCCTGCACGTCCACGTCGACCTGCCCCAGCGCATGGGCGCTGTCGAGCAGCACGTCGATACCATGCTCGCGCGCCAGCGCCATGATCTCCCGCACCGGCAGTTGCTGACCGTTGGCCGGTGTCACCTGCGACAGCAGCAGCAATTTGGGCTGGACGACCTGGCGCATGGCTTGCGCGTAACGGGCGACGATCTCGTCATCGCTGATGGGCAAGCGCAATGTGACTTGCGTGCTGGTGACGCCACGGCGCTGCGCCAGCCAGCGCATGGCCGTGCGCATGGCCGGATAGTCGAGATTACTCCACAGCACCGTATCGCCGGGCGCCAGGCCGTGGTATTGCGTGATCAGCACCTGCATGGACTCGGTACCGCTGCGCGTCAGCAGGATTTCGTGCGGTTCGGCATGGATCAGTTCCGCGACGCGCCGGCGCAGGATATCCACATGCGTGCGCGTGAACTCGCCGCGCACGAAAGGACTCAGCTGTTCATTGGTGTAGCGCACGGCCTGCTCGAAGGCCGCTTGCACGGGCGCGGCCATGGCGCCGAAATAGCCGTGTTCGAGATTGACGATCGCGTCCGGCGGCGCAGGATACAAGGCGGCCACCTGGCACCACCAGGCCTCGTCCCGGGCCGCACCGTCGGCAAGCAGGGGGAAGGACATGGCTACCCTGTTCAGGCCTGGCCCTGGCGCAGCTGCTCGAAGAAGCAGACGGCGGCGCAGGCGGCCACGTTCAGCGATTCGATCTGGCCCAGGTGGGGAATGACCACCTGGTGCGTCGCCATCGACAGCAGATCGTCGGCCACGCCCTGCCCTTCATGGCCGAACAGCCAGGCGACGGGCTGGCGCAGGTCGACGTCGTACAATCGCTGCGTGGCATAGCCGCTGGTGGCGAGCGTCGCCACCTTGGCGCCGGAAACGAGCGCTGCCAGGTCGACGTTTTCAAAGATATCGAGCACGAAGTGCGCGCCCATCGCCGCGCGCAGCACCTTCGGCGACCAGCAGAAGGCCGTGCCGGCGCTGCAATACACCTGCGTGATGCCGGCGGCGGCCGCGCTGCGCAGGATGGAACCCACGTTGCCCGGATCTTGCAGGTTATCGAGCAGCACGGCCGACACGCTCAGCGGCTGCGTGACGGCCCGTTCCGGCGTCTCGATCAGAAACATCACGCCCACGCCGTGCTCGACCTGGCTCACGGCGTGATACAGCGCGTCGGGCAAGCCCAGCACATGCGCGCGCTGGCTTTCCAGCTGGCCGACGATGTCTGCCACTTCCGGGTTCTGCAAGGCGCTTTCGCTGACGATGCACTGCTCCGGCATGCCGCGCAGCTGCAGATAGGACTGGCACAGGTGCACGCCGTCGAGCAGGGTGCGGCCCGACTTGCGGCGCGCCTGCGAACTGCCCGCCAGTTTCAGCAAATCCTTGTATTGCGCATTGTCGCGCGAGGTAATCGTCTTCATGCCACCACCTCCTGCGCGCCAAACAGGGCGATCACGTTGCGCACGGGCGCGAACGAGCGGCGGTGCACGGGCGAGGCGCCGTGCAGGTGCAGGCGCTCCAGGTGCAATTTCGTGCCATAGCCCTTGTGCTGATCGAAGCAGTATTCGGGATAGGCCGCATGCAGGTGCACCAGTGCCGCGTCGCGCGCCGTCTTGGCCAGGATCGAGGCGGCGGAAATCGAATCGACCTTGTCGTCGCCGCCGATGATGGCCATGCCGCGTATCGGCATCACGGGGCAGCGGTTGCCGTCGATCAGGGCCAGGGTCGGCACGGTAGTCAAAGCCTCGACGGCACGGCGCATGGCCAGCATCGACGCCTGCAAAATGTTCAGGCGGTCGATTTCCTCTTCCGACGCTTCGGCGATGGCCCAGGCCAGGGCCTTGGCCTTGATTTTCGGCGCCAGCAGGTCGCGCCTGGCTTCGGTGAGCTTTTTCGAATCGCGCAAGCCGTCGATGGGCCGGTTCGGGTCGAGGATCACGGCGGCGGCGAACACGGGGCCGGCCAGCGGACCGCGCCCTGCCTCGTCGACACCGCAGATGATTTCATCGAGCGAGAATGGCAAGTCGTCAAACAGGCCGGGATAGATATTTTTCACGTTGAATCTTTGGTTGGTACTGCAGTTGAAGCGGTGATCGGGAGTTACTTGCGGTTGGCGGCGATGACTTGCATGACGGCGTTGGCGCTTTCGCGCGCGCTGTCGCGCAGCAAGCTGTGGTGCATGTCCGTGAAGCGCTGCACCAGGCGCAGGCGGCCCGGCACGTCGCTCAGCTGCTGCCACATGGCCTCGGCCAGCGCTTCCGGGCTGGCCGCGTTTTGCAGCAGCTCGGGCACCAGGTAGTCGCGCGCCAGGATATTCGGCAAACCGATCCACGGCTGGTAACCCATGTGGCGCATGATTTCCCACGACGCCCGCATCATCTTGTAGGCGATGACCATGGGTTTCTTGTACAACGCTACTTCCAGCGAGGCCGTGCCGGACGCCACCAGCACCGCATCGGCGGCGCAGATGGCCGTATGCGAGCCGCCATCCGTCAGCAGTATCTCGACGTCCTGCAGGCCCGCTTCGCGGATCAGCTGCAAAAAGTACTGGCGCTGTTTTTCACCGGCCATGGGCGCGACGAAACGCAGGGAGCGGTCGCGCGCCAGCAGCAGCTTGCAGGCAGCCACGAACGCCACCGTATTGTATTTGAGCTCGCCCATGCGGCTGCCCGGCATCAGGGTCACGACGTTCGCGTCGTCCGGCAAGCCCAGGGTGCGGCGCGCGGCCGCTTCGTCGGGCTGCAAGGGGATCATTTCGGCCAGCGGATGGCCGACATAGGTGACGGGCACGCCCGCCTTGCGGTAGATCTCTTCCTCGAACGGGAAGATCACCAGCATGTGCGAGACGGCCTTGATGATTTTCTTGATGCGCCCGCCGCGCCAGGCCCAGATCTGCGGCCCGATGTAGTGCACGGTGGGGATGCCGCCTTCCTTGAGCTGCTGTTCCAGGCCCAGATTGAAGCCGGGGTAATCGGCGCCGATGAAGACGGCGGGACGCTCGGCCAGCAACTGGTCGCGCAGCGCGTTCTGGATGCCCTTGATTTCGCGGTAGCGGGGAATGATTTCGAACAGGCCCCGTACCGTCAGCTTGTCGAGCGGCCAGTCGGATACAAAGCCCTGCTTGGCCATGTGCTCGCCGCCAATGCCGTGGAAGCGCGTGCCGGGCAGCTGCGGCACGAGGCCGGACAGCAGCCGGCTGGCCAGCAGGTCGCCCGACACCTCGCCGGCGACGATGGCGACGTTGGCGACAGCGAGGCCGCTGGCCTGGTCAGCGGACGATGCCACGCGAGGCCACGCCAAGGAATTCGCGCATGGCGCGAATGTGTTGCGCCACCTCGGGCGACGACGCCGCTTCTTCTTCGAACAGGGCTGCCTTCGATTCCTCCAGGGTCAGTCCCGAGCGGTAGATGAGTTTATACGCGGTACGGATGCCGTTGATCTGCTCGCGCGTAAAGCCGCGGCGTTTCAAGCCCTCGATATTGACGCCATGCGCCTGCGCCGGATTGCCGTTCAACAGCACAAAAGGCGGCACGTCCTGCGTCAGGCTGGTGCTCATGCCGACAAAGGCATGCGCACCGATCTTGCAGAACTGGTGCACGTTGGCGAAGCCGCTCATGATGACCCAGTCGCCGATCTCCACGTGGCCCGCCAACTGGGCGTTGTTCGAAAAGATGGTGTTATTGCCCACCAGGCAGTCGTGCGCCAGGTGCACGTATGCCGAAATCCAGTTGTCGTTGCCCAGGCGCGTCACGCCGCCGCCCTGCACGGTACCCGTGTTGAAGGTGCAGAATTCGCGGATGGTGTTGCGGTCGCCGATTTCCAGGCGCGTCGCCTCGCCCGCCCATTTTTTATCCTGCGGCTGCGCGCCGATGGAAGAAAACTGGAACAGGTGGTTGTCGCTGCCGATCGTCGTATGGCCGTCGATGACCACGTGCGGGCCGACCTTGGTGCCGGCGCCGATGCGCACATGCGGACCGATGATGGTGTACGGACCCACCTCGACCGAGCTGTCGAGCTCGGCCTTCGGATCGATGACTGCCGTGGAGTGGATGGCCGCCATATTACTGCCCCGCTGGCTGGCTCGCAGACTGGCTCGCATCCTGCGCGCTGCGGATGGTGCACATCAGTTCCGCTTCCAGCGCCACCTTGCCGTCGACGGAGCCGACTGCCTTGTATTTCCAGATGCCGCGCGAGACGCGCAGGATTTCCACATCCATTTTCAGCTGGTCGCCCGGTTCGACAGGACGCTTGAAGCGCGCATTGTCGATGCCGACGAAGTACACCACCGAATTTTCGTCCGGTTTCACGCCCATCGACAGGAACGACAGCAAGGCCGCCGTTTGCGCCAGCGCTTCGATCATCAGCACGCCGGGCATGACCGGTTTGTGCGGGAAATGGCCCTGGAAGAACTCTTCGTTGACCGTCACGTTCTTGATGGCGGTGATGGTTTTGTTCGCTTCCCAGTCCAGCACGCGGTCAACCAGCAGCAGCGGATAGCGGTGCGGCAGCAGCGATTTGATGGCCAGGATGTCGAGGGTCTTTTTTTCAGTAGTCATTTTTCGTCTTGCGTGGTCAGTGTTTTAATTGTTTTTTCAAGCGCGCGGATCTTCTCGCGCATGCTTGACAGGTTGCGCACGATGGCGGCGCTCTTTTCCCAGTCGGCGTTCTTGGCCAGCGGATAAAAACCCGTGTACTGGCCCGGCTCCGCGATCGAACGCGAGACCATGCTGCCCGAGCCCACGTGGACGCGGTCGGCAATGGTCAGGTGGCCCAGCACCATGGCGGCGCCGCCAAAGGTGCAGTACTTGCCGATGACGGCGCTGCCGGCCACGCCGACGCAGCCGGCCATGGCCGTGTGTGCGCCGATATGGCAGTTGTGGCCGATCTGGATCTGGTTATCGAGCTTGACGCCATCTTCGATGATGGTGTCGGCCAGTGCGCCGCGGTCGATGGTGGTGTTGGCGCCGATATCGACATCGTCACCGATCACCACCCTGCCCGTCTGCGGAATCTTGATATACACGCCGCCTTCGTTGGCAAAGCCGAATCCGTCGGTGCCGATCACGGCGCCCGAATGGATGATGCCGCGCTGGCCGATCACGCAGCGCGCATGGAAGGTCACGTTGGCCAGCAGTTGCGTGCCTGCGCCGATGACGGCGTCGCGCCCCACCACGCAGCCAGGCCCGATGACGCAGCCGGCACCGATCACGGCGCCCGCTTCGATCACCGCATGCACGCCGATGGAGGCGCTGGCGTCAACCTGCGCGCTGGCGTCGACAAAGGCGCCCGGATGGATGCCGACCGGGGCCTTGATCTCGTGCAAGGCGGCGAAATACTGCGCCGCGCGCGCGAAATACACATAGGGATTCGGTGTGACGATGCGCGCGCCGGCGTACTCGTCGCCGATCAGCGCGTCGTCGGCCGGCGTGAGGATCAGCGCGGCAGCGCCGCTGCTGGCCGCCTGTGCGCGGAATTTGCTATTGCTGAGAAAGCTGATGTGCGAAGCGCCGGCGTCGGCCAGCGGTGCGATGCCTGTGACTTCCAGGTTCGGATCGCCCGCCAATTGCCCGCCGAAGCGTTCGACCAATTCTCCTAGTCGAGTGCCCATCTGATTACCTTTATAAATACGCCTGCCAGTGCACGCAGAGCATGCACTGGCAGGCTTGAAACCGTTTCGATTACTTGTCCAGCGCCTTCAAGACCTTGTCGGTAATGTCGATGCGCGGGCTGGCCCACAGGGCTTCCTGCAGCACGATGTCATATCCTTCGATATGCGCCATCTGCTGGATGATGGTGTTGGCTTTTTCCGCGATGGCGCTGCGCTCTTCGTTCGTGCGCTGACTCAGGTCTTCGCGGAACTCGCGCTGGCGGCGTTGCAGCTCCTTGTCCAGCTCGAAAAACTCGCGCTGGCGCTTGGCGCGCTCCGCCTCGCTCAGGGTCGGCATGTCCTTTTCCAGGGCTTCGTTGGCGACCTTGAAGCGGCTGGCCAGTTCCTGCACGGCTTTTTCACGCGAGCGGAACTCTTCGGCCAGCTTGGCGCTGGCCAGCTTGGCCAGCCTCGATTCGTTATAAATACGTTCGCTGCTGATCCAGGCGATCTTCGACTCCTGAGCCTGCGCCTGCACCGGCAACAGCGAACTCCAGCACAATGCAATCATGGCAAGGGACTTGGGCAGGGTAGCGGATGCGGTGTTCATGATACTCCATGGTCAAAAAGTAAAAGCTGTCGCCCCGGTTCAGATGGCCGGTTAGAAACCGGTGCCCATCTGGAACTGGAAGCGCTCCAGGCGGTCCGTCGGCTTGGCGTTCAGCGGCTTGGCATAGCTCAGCTTGAGCGGGCCCACCGGTGAAATCCAGCTGATGCCCAAGCCAGCAGAATAGCGCAATTGCGAAATCCGCATTTTTTCGCCTTCCTGGTAGACCTGGCCGCCGTCAAGGAAACCGAACCAGCGCAGACTGCGGTCATTGCCCGAACCGGGGAATGGCATCTGCAGTTCCGCGTTACCGATCAGGCGCGAAGCGCCGCCCAGGGCATCGTTGGTGCTCGGTTCAACCGCGCCCAGCGAGGAACTCAGATAGCCGCGCACGGAACCGATGCCGCCGCCGTAGAAGTTCTTGAAGACCGGATACACGTGCTTGCCGATACCGTGGCCGTAATCGATCTCGCCCTTCAGCGCCAGGGTGATCTTGCTGAACAGCGGACGGAAGTACTGGTGCTCGTAGATGGCACGGAAGTACTTCTGGTCGCCGATCAGGTCAGCCTCCAGGTTGATGCGCTGGTAGCGGCCGATCGATGGCGTCATGGCGCTGTCGCGGCTGTCGCGCTGCCATGCCGCCGTCAGCGGGATGGAATTGGTGGTGGCCGAACCGATACCGTCGGACGGGCCGCCATTGTCGACCACGTACTGCTTGAAGCGGATCGGGCTGGTGACGTCGGTCTCGATGCGCGAGCGCTCGCCGCCGATACCGAAGAAGACGGTGTCGACTTCGGAGAACGGCACGCCGAAACTGACGCGGCCACCGGTTTGCTTGATCTTGTAGCTGCCGATGTTCAGCGCCGGCGGTTCCGTCGTCCGCAGGTAGACTTCAAAGCTGCGCGAAATGCCGTCGTCCGTGAAGTACGGATTGGTTTGCGAAAACGCAATCGTGCGGCTGTAATGGCTGGTATTGAGTTCAATACCGACCGTGTTGCCGCTACCGGCAAAGTTGGCCTGCGAAATCGACGCCGACAGGGTGAATTTTTCCGATTGCGAGAAAGCGCCGCCGATCAGGAAGTTACCCGTTGGTTTTTCCACCACCGTCACATTGACGTCGACCTGGTCGGTCGTGCCCTGCGCTTCCGGCGTGTCGATGGTCACGTCCTTGAAGTAGCCCAGACGGTCGACACGGTCGCGCGACAGCTTGATCTTGTTGCTGTCATACCAGGACGATTCGAACTGACGGAATTCGCGGCGGATGACTTCATCGCGCGTGGTGGTATTGCCGGCGATATTCATGTGGCGCACGTAGACGCGCTTGCCCGGATCGATGAAGAAGGTGAAACCGACTTCATGCTTTTCACGGTTGATTTCCGGATTGGCGTTGACGTTGGCAAACGCGTAGCCGAACGTGGCCAGGCGGTCCTGGATGCGCTTGTTCGTCGCCGTCAGGCGCGCGCCCGAATAGATTTCGCCTTCGCGCATCAGGTTCAGGGCTTTCAGTTCTTCTTCGCGACCGAACATCTCGCCTTCGAACTTGGTGCCGGCGATCTTGTACTTTTCACCTTCGGTGATATTGATCGTCAAGTAAATGTCTTTTTTATCGGGCGTGATCGACACTTGTGTCGAGTCGACCTGCATTTCGATATAGCCGCGGTCCAGGTAGTAGGATTTGAGCGACTCGATGTCGCCCGTCAGCTTGGTCTTCGAATATTGATCGGCCTTGGTGTACCAGCTGAACCAGCCGCCCGTGTTCAGGGCCAGCTGCTCGCGCAGTTCCTTGTCGGTGAAGGCCTTGTTGCCGACGATGTTGATTTGCTTGATGCGGGCCACGTCGCCCTCGTCGACGGCGAACACCACGTTGACGCGGTTGCGCTCGATCGGCGTGACGGTGGTGGTGATCTTCACGCCGTACAAGCCATGCGACAGGTACTGGCGCTTGAGTTCCTGTTCCGCGCGGTCAACAGACGCCTTGTCGAAAATCTTGGCTTCGCCCACGCCGATTTCCTTCAATGCCTTGACCAGCACATCCTTTTCAAATTCCTTGGTACCCGTAAATGCCACGGAAGCGATGGCCGGACGTTCCTCGACCAGCACCACCAGCACGTCGCCCTCGGCTTCCAGGCGCACATCCTTGAACATGCCCGTCGCATACAGGGCCTTGATGGCGGCAACGCTCTTCTCGTCGGAGAACGTTTCGCCGACCCGCACCGGCAGGTAGGCAAAGACGGTGCCCGCTTCGGTACGCTGGATCCCTTCGACCCGGATGTCCTTGACAGTAAATGGCTGGACGGCCAGCGCGTGGCCGGAACAGATGGCCATGACGGCGGCGCCGATCAGGCTGCGACGAAAGGAAGGCAAGGCAAAACGAGCAGAATGTAATTTCATTGGGGTTATTCAATGGGTAAATCAATGGACAACATACACAAAAGATTGCTTGTGCGACTCACGCAATGGCATCAACCACGGCCCTAATTCAGCAATCGCAACACGTCATTAAAGACGGCAAGCACCATCAAGGTCAGCAACAAACCGATCCCCAGGCGCTGGGCAATCTCGCCTACGCGCTCCGGCAAGGGGCGTCCGGTCAAAACTTCCAGCGAATAATACAGCAAATGCCCGCCATCCAGAACAGGAATGGGTAGCAAATTCATCACGCCAAGACTGATACTGATGAAGGCAATGAAGCTCAGGTAGCTTACCAGGCCGATGCGCGCCGTCTGGCCCGCGTAATCGGCGATGGTAATGGGCCCCGTCACATTCTTCAGCGAGACCTGGCCGGTGATCATTTTGCCCAGCATTTTCAGGCTCATGACACTGGTATCCCAGACCTTGGCGGACGCCTTGCCCACGGCAGAGAACGGTCCGGAGGCCACGGTGATCATATCCGGCACCTGTCCCAGCTTTGCCTGTATCTTACCAACTGTTACAGCTCCCTCTACCCCGGCGCCCGGCACGGCGTCCGGCGTAATGGACAGGGTCAGGTCCTGGCCCTGGCGCAAGAGCTGTAATTGCAAGGTCCGGCCCGGCGCCTGGCTCAGGGTGGCGATGACGGCCGCCACGTCGTGCACGGGCTGTTCGTCGATGGCCAGGATCTGGTCGTTTTTCTGCAAGCCGGCGCGCGCGGCGGCGCCATCGGGCATGATTTCCATCAAGGTGGGCGCGGAACGGGCCAGGGTCAGGCCCAGCTTGCCCAGCACGTCGCCTTCCAGGTCCGCTTCCGTCAGGCTGGCCGTCGGCAAGGTCGCTTCCTGTTGGCCACGGTCGGGACGGCGCACTTCGATGCGCGCCGGCTGCTTGTCGAGGGTGGCCTGGATCAGTTCCCAGCGCAGCTCGGACCAGCTGGCCACAGCCTTGCCATTCACCGCTTCGACCGTATCGCCGCTGCGCAAGCCGGCCGCATAGGCGGCGGTCTGCTCGGCCACGGGGCCGAGCTTGCTCGACGGCTCTTCGATGCCATGCATGAACAGGCCCGCATACAGCACGATGGCGACGAGGAAGTTGGCCAGCGGGCCGGCAGCCACGATGGCGATGCGGCGCCAGACGCTCTGGCGCGTGAATTCGCGGCGCAATTCGCTTTCCGGCAAGTCGCTGAGGTCTTGCGCGCGGCTGTCGAGCATGCTGACATAGCCGCCCAGCGGCAGCGCGGAAATCGCCCACTCCGTCTGGTCCTTGCCAAACTTGCGCGAATACACCACTTTTCCCATGCCGATCGAGAAACGCAGCACTTTTACGCCGCACCAGCGCGCCACCAGATAGTGGCCCAGCTCGTGCAGGGTGATCAGCGAGCCCAGCGCGACGATGAACGCCAGCAAGGTGGTAATCAGGGTCATGCGGCCAGCCTGTGGGCAATGTACGCGTGCGCGGCCGCTCTGGCCAGGCGGTCCTGCTCCATCACGGCCTCGATGCTGGAGGCGGCGCCGTGCGGCACCGTCTCGATCACGTGCGCGATGACGCGGTCGATCTGGCGGAAGCCGATCTGTTCGTCGAGGAAGGCTTGCACGGCCACTTCATTGGCCGCGTTCAGCAAGGCCGGCGCCGTGCCGCCCGCGCGCAAGGCGTCGAAGGCCAGCGCCAGGCAGGGGAAGCGGCGGAAATCGGGACGTTCGAACTGCAAGGTGGCCACTTGCGCCAGGTCAAGCTGCGCCACGCCAGAGTTGATACGCTGTGGATATGCCAGCGCATGCGCGATCGGCGTGCGCATGTCCGGATTACCCAACTGGGCCAGCACGGAACCGTCGATGTACGACACCATCGAATGGATCACGCTTTGCGGGTGGATCAGCACTTCGATCTGCTCCGCCGGCGCGCCGAACAGCCAGTGCGCCTCGATCACTTCCAGGCCCTTGTTCATCATGGTGGCCGAATCGACGGAAATCTTGCGCCCCATGGCCCAGGTCGGATGCTTGCAAGCCTGGTCCGGCGTGACCGTGTCGAGCGTCTCGACGTCGCGCGTGAGGAAGGGGCCGCCGGAAGCCGTCAGCACGATTTTCGCCACGCCCGCGGCGCCGGGCGCGCGGCCATGAGCATGCGGCATGCATTGGAAGATGGCGTTATGTTCGCTGTCGATCGGCAGCAGTACGGCGCCGTTGTCATGCACGGCATCGATGAACAGCTGGCCGGACATGACCAGCGCTTCCTTGTTGGCCAGCAACACTTTCTTCCCGGCACGTGCCGCCGCCAGGGTCGGCGCCAGGCCGGCCGCGCCGACGATGGCTGCCATCACGCCCGTCACTTGCGGCGCGCTGGCGATGGCGCACAGTGCCTCCACGCCATACTCGACTTGCGTATCGACGCCCTGCCCGCGCAGCAAACGCGTCAGCTCAAGGGCGGCGTCAGCCGTGCCGACGACGGCGCGCTGGGGACGGAATTGCAGGCACTGGGCGGCCAGTTCGGCGACACGGCTGTGCGCGCTCAACGCATACACGCTGTATTGCTCCGGGTGACGCGCGAGCACGTCCAGGGTGGACACGCCGATCGAACCGGTCGCGCCTAGGATGGTGATGTATTGCATGAGTTTCCTTAAAGCCAGCTGGCCACGAGGGCGGCAAATGGCAGGACCGGGATCAACGCGTCGATACGGTCGAGTACACCGCCATGGCCAGGCAGCAGGTTGCTGCTGTCCTTGATGCCGGCGCGGCGCTTCAATTGGGATTCGAACAGGTCGCCGACGATGCTGGCGGCGACGATCAGCAGCAGCACCAGCAAGGCCACCAGCCAACCGCGGCGCAATTGCAGCTGCACGGCAAAGGTGTCTTGCAAGACCGGCAGCGCTGGCGCGGCGAAAATCGTGATGGCGGCGATGACGAGCACGGCGATGCCGCCGCCGATGGCGCCTTCCCAGGATTTACCAGGAGAAATACTTGGCGCCAGCTTGTGCTTGCCGAAAGCCTTGCCCGAGAAATACGCGCCGATATCGGCGATCCACACGAGGGCCATGACGGACAGCAGGTACAAAGGGCTATGCAGGAACAGGGCGATGATGGCGACGAAGCAGCCGACGATGGTCACTGGATACACCAGACTGAGCAAGGTATTGCCCAGGCCTTCGGTGGGCGGCAAGCCCGTCGCCAGCGAAGGCACGAAGCGGATCAGCCAGATGGCCACGCACAGGGCGAACCAGAAATTGAGCTGCGCCATGCCGTTGCCGACAAAAAACGTATAAGCGAAGGCGGCAGTCCAGATGGCGGCAATCAAGAGCGCCTGGCGATTTTTGAAAATGCGGAAGCTTTCCCAGATGGCGGCGCCGAAGAACGCCGTGGCGATCACGGCGAAGGCGGGGAAGTAATTCAGATACAGAACCGGCAGCAAGACCGCCAACAAGACCAGGGCGGTGATTATCCGTGTTTTCAGCATCAGTTTGTCTTTTCAGTTAGTTGCGCGCTGGTACGGCCAAAGCGCCGTTCGCGCTGCTGGTAAGACGCGATTGCCGCGTCGAGGCACTCGTCATTGAAGTCGGGCCAGAAAGTCTCGGTGAAAAACAACTCAGTGTACGCCAGTTGCCACAGGAGGAAATTGGAAATGCGCTGCTCGCCGCCCGTGCGGATGAACAGGTCGGGCTCGGGCGCGTAAGCCATGGCCAGGTGCGGCGCCAGTTGCTCTTCCGTGTAGGCGTGCCCGGCGCTCTGGCCGTTGGCTGCCGCCTCGGCCGTCATTTTGTTGACTGCCTGCATGATATCCCAGCGGCCGCCGTAATTGGCGCAGATGGACACCGTCAGGCGCGTGTTGTTCGCCGTCTTGCGCTCCGCATTGGCGATCAGGGTTTGCAACTGCTCATTGAAGCGCGACAGGTCGCCCACGACCTTCAGGCGGATATCATTGGCGTGCATCTTGACCACTTCGCGTTCCAGCATGGTAACGAACAGGCGCATCAGCATCGACACCTCTTCTTCCGGGCGGCGCCAGTTTTCCGAACTGAAGGCAAACAGGGTCAGGTACTCGACACCGCGATCGAGGCAAGTCTCGACGATGCCGCGCACGGCGTCGGCGCCCTTGACGTGGCCAGCCACGCGGGGCAGGAAGCGCTTGGTTGCCCAGCGGCCATTGCCATCCATAATGATTGCCACATGGCGCGGCACCGTGCCCACCTCAGGTACTGCCGTTGTCGAACTCGAATAGATCATGAAAACACGAATACCAAAAATAAAAGATAGCTATTATGCGCCAAATAGCACTGCCCGGAAAAGCCATGCTTTTCCGGGCAGCGTCAAAAGAACTGAAAACTAGACCGTCAGCACTTCTTTTTCTTTGTCGACCACCATCTTGTCGATGTCGGCAATAAACTTGTCCGTCAGCTTCTGCACTTCTTCCGACGAGCGGCGCTCATCGTCCTCGGAGCAGGCTTTTTCCTTGACCAGTTTCTTCAGCGACTCGTTCGCATCGCGGCGAATGTTACGCACGGCAATCTTCGCGTCTTCCGCTTCGCTCTTGACCAGCTTGACCATTTCCTTGCGGCGCTCTTCCGTCAGCGGCGGCGTCGGAACGCGGATCAGGTCGCCCTGTGCCGACGGGTTCAAACCCAGGTCGGCGTCGCGGATGGCTTTTTCGATGGTGTTGGCCATCTTCTTTTCGTACGGCTGCACACCAATGGTGCGCGCGTCGATCAGGGTCACGTTGGCGACCTGGGTCAGCGCCGTCGGCGAACCGTAGTAATCGACCATCACGTGGTCCAGGATACCCGTATGGGCGCGGCCGGTACGTACTTTGGCCAAGTCGGCCCGCAGTGTTTCCAGCGACTTCGTCATGCGTTCCTGGGTGTTCTTTTTAACGTCAGCTAAGGACATTACCTACTCCTTGTCTTGATAATAATGAATATTCTATTGCGCTTGCGGGTTGAATGGTACCGCAGCCGGGAGTGCCGAAAACCGTTCAGGGCAAGGCGCAGCGCCGAAGACAGTACTTAATGTACGGCGAGGCGCTGCAACGCAGCCATGGGCGGTTTCTCGGCGCTCCGCTTCCCTTATACGTGAACCAGCGTGCCTTCATCTTCACCCATGATGACGCGCATCAGCGCGCCCGGCTTGGTGATCGAAAACACTTTGATTGGCAGTTTCTGGTCGCGGCACAGGGCGAATGCGGTGGCATCCATCACTTGCAGGTGCTTGGCGATGGCGTCGTCGAACGTAATCGTGTGAAACAGGGTGGCGTTCGGATCCTTCTTGGGATCGGCCGTGTAGACGCCGTCGACCTTGGTGGCCTTCAGGACGATCTCGGCGCTGATCTCGGAACCGCGCAGGGCGGCTGCCGTGTCGGTGGTGAAGAACGGATTGCCGGTACCGGCGGCGAAGACGACCACTTTACCTTCTTCCAGGTATTGCAGGGCTTTCGGGCGGACATACGGCTCGACCACTTGCTCGATGCCGATGGCCGACATGACGCGCGCGGTGATGCCGACGTGGCGCATGGCATCGGCCAGGGCCAGGGCGTTCATCACCGTGGCAAGCATGCCCATGTAGTCGGCGGTGGCGCGGTCCATGCCTTGCGCACCAGGCGCGACGCCGCGGAAGATATTGCCGCCGCCAATCACGATTGCCAGTTCCACACCCAACTTTGCCACCTCGGCCACATCGGCCACCATGCGCTCGATCGTGGCGCGGTTGATGCCGTAGGGATCATCACCCATCAGGGCTTCGCCGGACAACTTGAGGAGGACGCGCTTGTAGGCTGGTTTTGACATGAGCTGGGGCTCCATAAATGAGGTTATTCGAGTATGACATGGCGCAGCGCCTTGCAGCGCCGGATAGGCGGGAGGAAGCTGCCCATGCCGCCGCCCGGCACGACAGGTGCGGGCGGGCCAAAAAAACGGGCCTCTCGGCCCGCTTTACTTACGCTCCCTGGGAGGCAGCCATCTGTGCTGCGACTTCTGCTGCGAAGTCGTCTTGCTTCTTCTCGATGCCCTCGCCCACTACGTACATGGCGAAACCTTTGACGCTGGTGTTAGCCGCCTTCAGCATTTGCTCAACCGACAGCTTGTCGTTTTTCACGAAAGCTTGGTTCAGCAGGGAAACTTCTTTCAGGAACTTCTGTACGGAACCTTCCAGGCGCTTGGCCAGGATTTCCGGCGATTGCGCTGGTTTGCCTTCGGCGGCCGCTTTGGCTGCGTCTTCTTCGGCTTTCAGTTGTGCAACCGAACGCTCTTTTTCGATCAGTTCCGCAGGAACTTCGTTCGACGACAGCGACACTGGCTTCATGGCAGCGATGTGCATGGCCACGTCTTTGCCGACTTGCTCATCGGCGCCGTCGAATTCGACGATCACGCCAATGCGCGAACCGTGCAGGTACGAAGCCAGCTTGGCGCTGGTTTCGAAACGCTGGAAGCGGCGGATGGTCATGTTTTCGCCGATTTTGCCGATCAGGGCAGCGCGCACGTCTTCCAGGGTCTTGCCATCGAGTGGCAGGGCCAGCAGGGCAGCGACGTCAGCCGGGTTGTGTTCTGCTACCAGACGGGCAGCGTTGTTGGCCAGTGCCAGGAAATCGTCGTTTTTCGCAACGAAGTCGGTTTCCGAGTTCACTTCGACCAGGGCGCCTACGCCATTGGCGATGTAAGTTGCCACGACGCCTTCAGCGGTGATGCGTGCCGATGCTTTCGATGCCTTGCCGCCCAGTTTGACGCGCAGGATCTCTTCCGCACGAGCCATGTCGCCTTCGGCTTCGGTCAGTGCTTTTTTGCATTCCATCATTGGTGCGTCGGTTTTGCCGCGCAATTCGCCTACCATCGCTGCTGTAATCGCTGCCATGTGTTTCTCCTGATTCGGTGAGTCGATAGTCGCGGCCGGGCATGCATGCCTCGCCAGCGGTCACTATCGTTTTTTTGTTAAAAAAAAGGGGGAGCTGCTGCCACCCCTTTTCCCTTACTGCTGTGCTTACAAACGGCTATCCTGCGATAGCCTGGCCATTAAGCCTGTTCGTTTACTTCGACGAATTCGTCGCCAGCGGCTGCTTTAACCATTTCAACAACTTCGTTACCGGCAGCTGCACGGCCTTCGATGATTGCATCAGCAACACCGCGAGCGTACAACATGATGGCTTTCGAGGAGTCATCGTTACCTGGGATCACGAAGTTCACGCCTTCTGGGGAGTGGTTGGTATCGACAACGCCGATGACCGGGATACCCAGTTTAGCTGCTTCGGTGATCGCACCTTTGTGGTAGCCGACGTCGACGACGAAGATTGCGTCAGGAATGCCGCCCATGTCCTTGATGCCGCCGATCGATTTTTGCAGCTTGATCATTTCGCGGGAGAACATCAGCGCTTCTTTTTTCGACAGCTTCTCGATCGAACCGTCTTCGATCATCACTTCCATGTCTTTCAGACGCTTGATCGAGGTTTTGATCGTTTTGAAGTTGGTCAGCATGCCGCCCAACCAACGTTGATCAACGAAAGGCACGCCAGCGCGTTGTGCTTCAGCAGCGATGATTTCGCGAGCTTGACGCTTGGTGCCAACCATCAGGATGGTGCCACGGTTTGCAGCCAGTTGACGCACGTGCTTCATTGCGTCCTGGTACATCGCCATGGTTTTTTCCAGGTTGATGATGTGGATCTTGTTGCGATGGCCAAAGATGAACGGTGCCATTTTTGGATTCCAAAAACGGGTTTGGTGACCAAAGTGGACACCGGCTTCCAGCATTTCGCGCATTGTTACGGACATTATTAACTCCAGGGTTGGGTCTGGAATCCGATCAGTCACCATACAGGCACCCTTGTCGACCGGATTCGCGTGTTTATATAAATTAAAGACACTGTTTTACTACATTGCTTAAAAGAGAATTCAAGCAACCCGGGATTCTACACCGAAATGCCCATTTCATCAAGTCCACGGCGCAAATCGCGCGCGCAGCGACGGCAAGCGTTGCACCACGCTGGTGCAAGGCGTATCCGCCATGGCCATTCCCGCAAAAAACGCCAACCTGCCATAGGATGGAGGCGGCGGATACAGGGCGCCTCGTTTATAATTTCGACATATTTGCAGACTTTTCCTCCTACGCTGAGATTCGTCTGTGCTTTTCACCCGAACAACTTGCAGATTGCGAATTACATCATGTCCACCATCCGTATCAATACCGCCGCCGACATCGAAGGCATGCGCGTTGCCGGCAAACTCGGCGCCGAAGTGCTCGACTACATCACCCCCTTCGTCAAGGTCGGCGTCACGACCGGCGAACTGGACCGCCTGTGCCACGAATACATGGTCAACGTGCAAGGCACCATCCCTGCCCCGCTGAACTATTGCCCGCCCGGCTACACGCCCTACCCGAAAGCCATCTGCACCTCCGTCAACGACGTCATCTGCCATGGCATCCCCGGCGACAAGGTCTTGAAAAGCGGCGACTCCGTCAACCTCGACATCACCGTCATCAAGGATGGCTACCACGGCGACAACAGCCGCATGTTCCTCGTCGGCACGCCGACCATCCTGGCCAAGCGCCTGTCGGAAATCACCTATGAATGCATGTGGCTGGGCATAGCCCAGATCAAGCCCGGTGCCCACCTGGGCGATATCGGCCACGCCATCCAGCAGCACGCGGAAAAGGCCGGCTACAGCGTGGTGCGCGAATTCTGCGGCCACGGCATCGGCAAGGTCTTCCATGAAGAACCGCAAGTGTTGCATTACGGCAAACCAGGCACCCTGGAACGCCTGGAAGCGGGCATGATCTTCACCGTCGAACCGATGATCAACTCGGGCCGCCGCGAAATCCGCGAAATGAACGATGGCTGGACCATCAAAACCAAGGACCGCAGCCTGTCGGCGCAATGGGAACACACGGTGCTGGTGACGGAAACGGGCTATGAAGTGCTGACCGTCTCGCCCGGCATGCCGCCGCCACCGGCCTTGATCCTGAACAAAGCCTGATTCTCCACCCCACGCACCGCCACCCAGGGCCCAGATGAAAAAGCAAGTTCGGGAACAGCTGAAACAGCAACTGAAAGCCGACCGCCAGGTCGTCATTGCGGCCTTCCAGGCCGACGGCAAGCCTGAAAAACTGCTGCGCAGCCTGCGCCACAGCGTCGACGGCGTACTGGCGCGCGCCTGGCAGGAAGCGGGCTTGCCGCCAGGCACTTCCCTGGTGGGCGTGGGCGGCTATGGCCGCGGCGAACTGTTTCCGTATTCCGACGTCGACCTGCTGATCCTGCTGCAACAGGCGCCCGATGGGGCCACGCAGGAAAAGCTCGAGGAACTGGTGCAGCTGCTGTGGGACCTGGGCCTGGAAATCGGCCACAGCATCCGCACGGTCGATGAATGCCTGGTCGAATCGAAGGCCGACATCACCGTGCAAACGAGCTTGCTCGAAGCGCGCCTCGTGTGCGGCAACGCGGACTTGTTCGCGCAATTGCAGCAACGCTATGACGCGGCCATGGACCCGCAGGCGTTTTTCCAGGCGAAAACGGCGGAAATGCGCCAGCGCCATGCCAAATATGAAGACACGGCCTTCAGCCTGGAACCGAATTGCAAGGAAAGCCCGGGCGGCTTGCGCGACTTGCAGGTGATCCTGTGGGTAGCCAAGGCGGCCGGCCTGGCAAACTCGTGGCGCACCCTGGCCACGGGCGGCCTGATCACCCTGACGGAAGCGCGCCAGCTGATGGAAAAGGAGCGCGCCTTCAAGGATATCCGCGTGCGCCTGCACCTGCATGCGGGGCGGCGCGAAGACCGCCTCGTGTTCGACGTGCAGACGGCCATCGCCGAATCGCTGGGCTTGCAGGCGACGGGCAGCGGGCCGCACATGCGCCGCGCCAGCGAATTCCTCATGCAGCGCTACTACTGGGCCGCCAAGACGGTGACCCAGCTCAACACGATCTTGCTGCAAAACATCGAAGCGCGATTGTTTCCGCAAGACGACGTGGCTGTGCCCATCAACGCACGCTTCAATGAAGTCAACAGCCTGATCGACATCAGCGCCGACGATACGTTCGAGCAATACCCATCGGCCATGCTGGAAGTCTTCGTGCTGATGACGGAACGCCCCGCCCTGAAGGGCATGACCTCGCGCGCCACGCGGGCCCTGTGGCACGCGCGCTTCAAGATCGACGCCGCCTTCCGCCAGGACCCCGTCAACCGCGCCCTCTTCCTGCGCATCATGCAAGCGCCGGTCGGCATCATCCATGCGCTGCGGCGCATGAACGAGATGAGCATCCTGGGGCGCTACCTGCCGAATTTCCGCCGCATCGTAGGCCAGATGCAGCACGACCTGTTCCACGTGTACACGGTCGACCAGCATATTTTGATGGTGGTGCGCAACATGCGCCGCTTCACCATGAGCGAACACGCGCACGAATACCCGTTCTGCAGCCAACTGATGGCCGATTTCTCGCAATCGTGGCTGCTGTACGTGGCGGCCCTGTTCCACGACATCGCCAAGGGCCGCGGCGGCGACCATTCGAAGCTGGGCGTGGCCGACGCCACCCAGTTCTGCCAGGAGCATGGCCTGTCGGAAGAAGACACGGAACTGGTGGCTTTCCTGGTGGAAAATCACCTGACCATGTCGCAAGTGGCGCAAAAACAGGATTTGTCCGATCCCGACGTCATCGCCGCCTTTGCAAAGGTGGTCAAGGACGAGCGCCACCTGACGGGCCTGTACCTGCTGACGGTGGCCGACATACGCGGCACCAGCCCGAAAGTGTGGAATGCCTGGAAGGGCAAGCTGCTGGAAGACCTGTACAAGATCACCTTGCGCGTGCTGGGCGGCGAGCCGCACACGGCCGACCGCGAACTGAAAAACCGCCAGCAGGAAGCGCTGGCCACCCTGCGCCTGTACGGCTTGCCGCCGGACGCGCACCTGAAATTGTGGCAGCAGCTGGACGTGGCGTATTTTCTGCGCCACGACGCGTCCGACATCGCCTGGCAGACACGCTCGCTGTATGACAAGCTCGACAGCAAGTTGCCGGTGGTAAAATGCCGGCTGGCGCCCATCGGCGAAGGCTTGCAGGTGGCCGTGTACATTCCCGACCAGCCCGACCTGTTCGCGCGCATCTGCAGCTATTTCGACCGCAAGAACTTCAGCATTCTCGACGCGAAGATCCACACGACCAAGAATGGCTATGCGCTCGACACGTTCCTTGTCACGGAGCAAAACTTCGCCAAGAGCTACCGCGACATCATCAGCCTGATCGAGCATGAGCTGGGCGAGCTGCTGCAGTCGCAAACGCCGCTGCCGCCGCCGGGCAAGGGACGGCTGTCGCGCCTGTCGCGCACCTTCCCCTTCCAGCCGACCGTGGATTTGCGGCCCGATGAAAAGGGCCAATACTATTTGCTGTCGGTAGCGGCCAACGACCGCACGGGGCTGCTGTATGCGATTGCCAACGTGCTGACCAAGTACCGCATCAACTTGCACACGGCCAAGATCATGACCCTGGGCGAGCGGGTCGAAGACGTTTTCCTCGTCGACGGTCCCGCGCTCAACAATGCCCGCAACCAGATATTGCTGGAAACCGATTTACTCGATGCGCTGAAAGTGTAGACTTTCCGCGCAGCGCCTACCTTACTGAAACTGAAACAACATGACCGAAGAATTATTACGCTTGTCCAAACGCATGTCCGAACTGGGCCTGTGCTCCCGCCGTGAAGCCGATGAATGGATCGCACGCGGCTGGGTCCGTGTGGATGGCAAGGTGGTGTCCGAGCTGGGCAGCAAGGTCTACCCCAGCCAGCGGGTCACCGTGGAACGCCAGGCGGCGGCCGAGCAATCGAAGCGGGTCACCGTCCTCATCAACAAACCCGTCGGCTACGTCAGCGGCCAGGCCGAAGACGGCTACACGCCGGCCGTGGCCCTGATCAAGGCGGAAAACCGCTGGGCGGAAGACCGCAGCCCGGAACAATTCCACCCCACCCAGCTGCGCAGCCTGGTGGCGGCGGGCCGCCTGGACATCGATTCCGTCGGCTTGCTCGTCCTGACGCAGGACGGCCGCGTGGCCAAGCAGCTGATCGGCCACGATACCGATATCGACAAGGAATACCTGGTGCGCGTGAGCTACACCAAGGGCGGCACCCTGCCCGACAGCGAACTGAAAAAGCTCAACCACGGCCTATGGCTCGACGGCAAACCGCTGCTGCCGGCCAAGGTGCGTTGGCAAAATGAAGACCAGCTGAGCTTTACCTTGCGCGAAGGCAAGAAACGCCAGATCCGCCGCATGTGCGAAGCCGTCGGCCTGAAAGTGCTGGGCCTGAAACGCGTGCGCATCGGCAAGGTCAAGCTGGGCGACTTGCCGACGGGCCAATGGCGTTACCTGAGCGCGGACGAACAGTTTTAAGCGACGGCATCAAGGTGGCATGCCGCGTGGCATGCCAAGCCATATAAGCAACAGGAATATAGTGATATAAAAACAATTATTGTGATTTACTTAGTAAATATTGCTTTAAACCTATACACTATTCCCCATCAGAACAAAAGAGATACGCTGTCGTGAACGATCCCATCCCCAATCCCCTGCGCAAAGGCGCGCCCAGCCTGGCTGACGTGGCCGAGCCGATGGCGCCAGGCACCAAGCCGCACCATATGAGCGATCCGTGGGATATCGGCGAAACCCTGTGCAGCCTGGCAGACAACGGCGACGCCATTTCCATCTACCCGGCGGGCGGCGAAGACGTCATCATGGCGCGCATCCTGTCCGTCGACGACGACTTGCCGCAATTCGTGCTGGAACTGAATGAAGGCGCCACCCTGCCCGAAGGCGGCGCCACGTTTGTGTCGTGGGTGCAAAGCGCCAAGTTGCAATTTACCATCAATGGCGAATGGGAAGCGTATCCCGAGCGGCCGAACGTGTACCTGACGAACTTCCCCAGCCATTGCCTGGTGCTGGAACGGCGCGAATCGGCACGCCTGGAAACGCCGCTGGGCGTGTACTACCTGGCCGCCTTCGTGCTCGAGGGCCGTCCGTATGAATTGCAGCTGTATGATTTCTCGGCCGGCGGCATCGGCATGCGCGCCCATCCACGCGACACAGTAGGCCTGTACGTGGGGCGCAAGCTGTCGCGCGTGCGCCTGGAGCTGGGACCGAACAAGGTCATGATCGCCGACCTGGAAATCCGCCTGTCGCGCACCTTCCGCTCCTTCCTGCTGGGCGAGCAGGTGCAGATCGGCTGCCGCTTCCTGAACCTGACGGAAGCCATGGAGGATGAATTGAAAGTACTGCTCGATAACCTGGGCAGCAGCCGCAAGGTGCGCTAGCTTTGCTTCACGCATGAAAAATGGCCGCCCAGCTGATGCTGCGCGGCCATTTTTTGTTTAACAGCTAAAGTCACAAGGCGCCTGAAAAACGTTCAGGGCAAGGCGCATTGCCGAAGACAGTACGAATAGTACGGCGAGGCAATGCAACGCCGCCATGGGCGTTTTCTCAGCCGCCGATCAATCGTCGTCGTTTGGATCTAAATCCGGGAACATGACTTCCGTATAACCGAATTGCGTAAAATCAACGATACGCATCGGATACAAAATGCCGTGCAAGTGGTCCACTTCATGCTGCACCACGCGCGCATGGAAACCGTCGCAGTCGCGGCTGATGGGCTGGCCGAACTGGTCCACGCCTTCGTAGTGCAGCTCGCTCCAGCGCGGCACGCTGCCGCGCAGGCCGGGCACGGACAGGCAGCCCTCGAAACCCTCTTCCTTGCGTTCCGACAAAGGCGTCAGCACAGGGTTGATCAGCACGGTTTCCGGCACTTGCGGCGCATCGGGGTAGCGCAGGTTCTGCTTGAAGCCGTAAATCACCAGCTGCAGGTTGACGCCGATCTGCGGCGCCGCCAGGCCCGCGCCATTGGCCGCATGCATGGTGTCGAACATGTCGGCGATCAAGGCATGCAGTTCGGGCGTATCGAATTCACGCACGGGCTCGGCCATGCGCAGCAGGCGCGGATCGCCCATCTTGAGGATGTCACGTACCGTCATTTTGTTTCCAGTGTCGCTTGCAGTTGTTGCAGGTAAGTGCGGAAGGCGGCGCCCGTTTCCGGATGTTTCATGCCCATCGCCGTCGTTGCCTTCAGGTAACCAAGCTTGGAGCCGCAATCATAGCGCTGTCCCTGGTAGCGGTAAGCCAGCACGCGCTCTTCGCGCATCAGGGCGGCGATGCCGTCCGTCAACTGGATTTCGCCGCCGGCGCCCGTGCCGATATTTTCCAGATGGTTAAAGATACGGCTGGTCAGCACATAACGGCCCACCACGGCCAGGGTTGACGGCGCCTCTTCGGGCGCGGGCTTTTCCACGATGGCCGAGACCAGCTCCAAGTCGGGCTGATAATTCTTTGCCGACACAATACCGTACTGCTTGGTTTCCGCGCGCGGCACATCCTGCACGGCCAGCAGCGAGCAATTTTCATACTGGAAGACATCGGTCATCTGCGCCAGCACGGGGCGCACACCCTCTTGCACATCCATGAAATCGTCGGCCAGCAAGACGGCAAACGGCTCGTCGCCGATCACGGGACGGGCGCACAGCACGGCATGCCCCAGGCCCAGCGGCGCCGACTGGCGGATGTAAATGCAATTGATATGCTTGGGAATGACGTTTTGCACCATATCGAGCAACTGGCGCTTGCCGGCCGCTTCCAGCTCCGATTCCAGCTCGTAAGCCGTATCGAAATGGTCTTCGATGGCGCGCTTGTTGCGCCCCGTGATGAAGATCATTTCCGTGATACCGGCCGCCACGGCTTCTTCCACCGCGTACTGGATCAATGGTTTATCGACGATGGGCAACATTTCCTTCGGTTGTGCCTTGGTCGCTGGCAAGAAGCGGCTGCCCAGGCCGGCGACGGGAAAGACTGCTTTTCTGATTTTTTTCATGGGTCTTCTGCAATATTTTAAGGATTAGTCCTGCGCGAGCAAGGCCAGCAAGCCCGCCTCGTCGAGGATGGCCACGCCCAGTTCCTGGGCCTTGGCCAGCTTGCTGCCGGCGTCCGAGCCGGCCACGACATATCCTGTCTTCTTCGAAACAGAACCGCTGACCTTGCCACCGGCCGCTTCGATCAGCTCCGCCGCCTCGTCGCGGCTCATATTGGGCAAGGTGCCCGTCAGGACGAAAGTCTTGCCGTCCAGCTTGCCGCCAGCGGCTGGCATTTCAGGCAATTGTGACAGTAATTCATTTCGCAGGGCGTCCAGTTGACCAAGCAGCTTGACATTGTTCTCATCGGCAAGCCATTGCGCCAGCGACTCGGCCACGGCGGCAGGCAAGCCCGCATGGAAGCTGGCGCCTTGCGCGGCCAGGCTGGCCAGGGTCACGCCCCGCTCCACCAGCTGCTTGCTGCGCGGCTCCGTCAGCTTCGGGATGCCGATGGCGGCAAGCAAGGTGGTTTGTTCGAGCTGCGTGCGCAGCTTGGCGCTGGGCGCATGTTCGCCTTGCGGCGCGACGCCCGCGTCCAGCAACGCCTGCAGCGCCTGCTGGTTCTTTTCTTCGGCAAAGAAATCGGCAATCGACTCGGCGACCGTGCCGCCGATGTCGGGCAGCACGCGCAGCAAGGCCGCGGGCGCTTGCCGCACATACGCCAGGCTGCCCAGCCACTCGGCCAGGGTCTTGGCCGTCGATTCGCCCACGTGGCGGATGCCCAGCGCGAACAGGAAGCGCTCAAGCGGCGGGCGCTTGCTCGCTTCTATACCGGCCAGCAAGTTTTCCGCCCACTTGGTGGGAATCTTGCCTTGTTGCACTGTTTCCGGCGTCGAACCGTCGCGCTCGTCGGCGCGCACTTTCATTTCCAGCAATTTATCCAGGGTCAGGCTGTACAAGTCCGCCAGGCCATGCACGTATTCCAGTTCGACCAGGGTATCGATATAACGTTCGCCCAGGCCTTCGATATCCATCATGCGCCGGCCCGCGAAATGCCGGAACGCTTCCTTGCGCTGCGCCGAGCAGAACAGGCCTCCCGAGCAGCGGGCAATCGCCTCGCCCTCTTCGCGCACCACGTGCGAGCCGCACACGGGGCACGTTTCCCGCATCTTGAACGGCGGCGGCGCCGGTTCCGGCCGTTTTTCCAGCACCACGGACAGCACTTCCGGAATCACGTCGCCGGCGCGCCGCACGATAACCGTATCGCCCACGCGCACATCCTTGCGCAGCACCTCGTCTTCATTGTGCAAGGTGGCGTTGGTCACCGTCACGCCGCCCACGGAGACGGGCGCCAGGCGCGCCACGGGCGTCATGGCGCCCGTGCGGCCCACTTGGATATCGATATCCAGCACCTGCGTCAGCGCCTCTTCGGCGGGGAACTTGTGCGCCAGCGCAAAACGCGGCGCGCGCGACACAAAACCCAGCTCTTGCTGGTCTTCCGTCGCGTTCACCTTGTAGACGACGCCGTCGATTTCATACGGCAAGGCGGGACGGCGCGCGCCGATGTCCGCGTAATAATCGAGCAAGCCTTGCTCGCCCTGCACCACACGGCGCTCCTTCGATACGGGAATGCCCAAGGTTTCATACCAGTCCAGCAAGGCCGAATGCGACACGGGCATGGCGGCGCCATCGAGGGCGCCGATGCCATACGCATAGAAACGCAGCTTGCGCTGCGCCGTGATGCGCGAATCGAGCTGGCGCAGGCTGCCGGCCGCCGCATTGCGGGGGTTGGCAAATTCCTTCTGGCCCGCTTCGCGCTGGCGTTCGTTCAGGCGGGCAAAATCGGCCTTGAACATCATGACTTCGCCACGCACGTCGAGCACGGCAGGAATCCTGTCGCCGTGCAGGCGCAACGGGATGCCGGAAATGGTGCGGATATTCGCCGTCACATCCTCGCCCGTGGCGCCATCGCCGCGCGTGGCCGCCTGCACGAACAGGCCGTTTTCATAGCGCAGGTTGATCGCCAGGCCGTCGAATTTCACTTCGGCAGCGTAATCGACTTCGGCGCCGTCAAGGTCCAGGCCTTCGCGCACGCGGCGGTCGAAGTTGACAATATCGTCATCGGTGAAACCATTGTTCAACGACAACATCGGCACCGTGTGCGTGACTTGCTCGAATTGCGGCAAGGGCGCCGCGCCCACGCGCAAGGTGGGCGAATCGGGCGTGCGCAAGTCGGGATGGGCCGCTTCCAGCGCCTGCAGTTCGACGAACAGCTTGTCGTACTCGGCGTCGGGGATGGTGGGATTGTCGAGCACGTGGTAGGCGTGCAGATGCCGATTGAGTTCGGCTGTGAGTGCCAGGACGCGCTGGGCGGCGTCCTGGTTGATCGGATCAGTCATTATTGCGGGATTCTTCAGCTAAATAAACGCAGGGCGCGGGTGGAACCGGCCGGAATGTCGGCCGCGTCCATTTCCTGGTAAAACTCTTGCACCTGGCCGGCGATCTCGGCCAGCGCCGCATCGGACAAGGCCTGGTTGTAATCGTCGACGATGGTGGCGTCCAGGCGGCCCACCAGTGCCTTGGCGCAAGCGACCATGGCGCCGAAGCCGTCGCGCGCGGGCGCCACGCATGGCACGTCCAGCAGCAAGGTCAGGCGCGGCGTCGTTTCCTCGGCCAGGGTGACATTCGTCGACAGCGAGAACAGATAGCCGCCTTCGCCGTCCGGCATGACGAAACGGCCGTCCGGACGCACGTCGAAGCCCTGCTTTTCCAGCGCGAACAGCAAGGTGGAAATAGCCCATGGCGCGCCATTCGTGTGCAGGTTGACGCCCAGCTGGGCATCGTGACCGGCCACGAAGCGGTGCAGATTGCGCGCTTCGGCCATCACTTCCATCATGTCGGGCACTTCCGGTTCGGCGCCGATCTCGTCGGCGACGCCGCGCAGGCGCGTGACCAGTTCCGAGTATTCCAGTTCATTCAGGGCCGTGCTGCGGCTGGCCAGCTGCACGCCGCCCTGCATCTTGGTGTAGACACCGCCATGCGTGATCGGTTCCCAGTCGCCATTCACGTGCAAACCGATGAAGTGGACGGGCTTGTTGCCCACCAGGCGCAGGGTTTGCAGCACGGGCAGGATCTTGTCGCCACGCACGGGCGCTTCCAGCGACAAAGGCAGCAGGCAATCGATCAGCGGGTCGACCAGGCTGGTCGCCTGTTCGCTGGCGGCGCTGACTTCCGGCTGCGCCGGCGCGGCAGGAGCGGCGGGTGCAGGGTCGGCATCGGCCAGCGACGGTTCCGCATGCACGGGCGCGTCCGGCACCACGGCCGCCGGCGGCGCGCCGAACGACGGCTCGGCCTTGGCGGCGAGCGCCGCATCGAAGCGCGGTTCCTGGCGCAGCACGGGTTCCTGGGCTTCCACGGCAGGGGCATCGCCCTCGCGCATCAGCACGTCGTCGTGGTCGGTGGAAAAAGCCCGTTCCACGCTTTTCTTGGCCTTGTATTCCTGCCATTTGTTGTACGAGAAAACGCCGACGATAAAGACGCCGCCGGCGCCGAACAAGGTAATTTGAAGGTCTGTCATGCTGCTTGTGCCTCGGTTGCAAAATTTGCGGCGGACTCCATGTCCACCGCCACGATGCGCGATACGCCCTGCTCCTGCATCGTCACACCGATCAATTGATGGGCCATTTCCATCGCAATCTTGTTATGCGAAATGAAAAGGAATTGGGTCTGGTCGGACATGCGCTTGACCATGCGGCAGAAGCGTTCCGTGTTCGAATCGTCCAGCGGTGCATCGACTTCGTCGAGCAGGCAGAACGGCGCCGGATTCAGGCGGAACATGGAAAACACCAATGCGGTCGCGGTCAGCGCCTTCTCTCCACCCGATAACAGGTGGATGGTGGCATTTTTCTTGCCGGGAGGCTGCGCCATGACTTGTACACCGGAATCGAGAATCTCGTCGCCCGTCATGGTGAGCTTGGCCTGGCCGCCGCCGAACAGAATCGGGAACAGTTCGGAAAAGTGATGGTTGACCTTGTCGAACGTGTCTTGCAGCAAGTCGCGCGTTTCCTTGTCGATCTTGTGGATCGCGTCTTCCAGCGTATTGATCGCTTCCGTCAGGTCGGCATTCTGGGCGTCGAGGAAATTCTTGCGCTCGGATGCCTGCGCCAGCTCGTCCAGCGCGGCCAGGTTGACGGCGCCCAGACCCGTGATGGCGTTCGTCAGGCGCGTCACTTCGCCCTGCAGATACGATGGACGCATGTCCGGGTGCAATTTTTCCGTCAGCGCGGCCTCGTCGGCGCCCGCTTCCAGAAGTTGCTGGGCGAATTGCTCCTGGTTCAGGCGCCCAGCCTGTTCCTTGAGCTGCATTTCCATGATCTTGTCGCGCTGCGGCTGCAAGCTGCGTTCCGATTGCGTGCGCGCATCTTCGGACAGGCGCAGCTGCTGCGTAATCTGATCGAGTTCGTGGCGCGCGTCCGCCAGCGCCCGCTCCTGCGTCGTGCGGCGTTCGAGCAAGTCCTGCAATCCGTCGGCGGCCGCGCCGCTTTCCAGGTTGGCCAGTTCCAGTTCGCCCGCCTGCAGGCTTTCCGTCACTTGCTGCGCCTGCGTGCTGGCCGTGGCGATGTTGCGGCGCAATTCCTCGATCTTCGCGCGGTGGGCTTTTTCCGCGTATTCCGTATCCTTGGCGGCCCGTTCCAGGTCGCGCAAGGCTTCGCGCGCCTCTGCCAGACGCTGTTCCTTCTGCAGGAAATCCGTGTGGCCGTCTTCGTGCGCTTCCTGCAAGTTGCCCAGCTCCATGTCCAGCTGTTCGAATTTCTCTTCCGATTCCAGCTTGGTCTGCATCTGCTCCGCTTCCTGCGCGGCGATCTCGGCCAGGTCGGCGCCGATCTGCGTGCTGCGCTGGTTGAAGCGCGCTTCCACTTCCGACAGTTTCACCACGTCCAGTTGCAGAGTATGCACGGAAGACGTCAGTTGCTGTATGCGCAAGCGCAAGTCGGACAGATTGCGCGTCAGGGTGGCAACGGCCGCATCGGCTCGCACGGAACGGGCGCGCGCCTCTTCAGCCAGCAATTGCTGGGCACGCAACTGCTTGCCGATATTGTCGATTTCCTGCTGGCGGCCCAGCATGCCTTCCTGCTCAGAATCGGCCGCATAGAAGCGCACGCTGGTGGCCGTCACGACGTGACCGGCGCGCGTGACGAAATAGCCGCCCGGCGGCAATTTACCGCGTTCGGCCAGGGCTTCGGCCGCGTCTTCCACGGCATAGGCGTTGTACAGCCAATCCTGCAACAAGCCGCGCAAGCCCGGATCGTTGAGTTTCAACAAGTTCAGGAACGGTTTCAGGCCGGCGATTTCCGGCAGCGGCAGGGGCGCCACCGTGGATGGCGCGTACAGGGCCAGCTTGGCCGGCGGCGCGTCGGCAAAGAAGGCCTTGGCCCAGTCGATATTCGACAGTTGCAAGGCCGACGTGCGCTCGCGCAAGATCGATTCCATGGCCGCTTCCCAGCCCGCTTCGATCTGCAGCTTTTGCCACAGACGCGGCAAGGTGTCGAGCTCGTGCTTTTTCAGCCAGGGCTGGACCTTGCCCTGCGTCTGTACCCGTTCCTGCAATTGTTTCAAAGCGGAAAGACGCGCTTCCAGCTGGGCATTCGCCGCCGTCTCGGCATTGACTTGCGCCTGCGCCTCGGCCCGCTCCTGCTCCAGCTTGGGTTGCTGCTCCAGCGCCTCTTCCAGGTAGAAACCCTGTTCTTCCAGGGTTTGCTGCTTTTCTTCCAATTGGAGCTTCAGGTTTTCCAGGTGGCTGCTGTCGGGCAGGCTGAGGCTGTTCTTTTCCTGCTGCAGGCGCTCGCGGCGGCTCAAGAGGCTGGCCAGGATGTTCGAGGCGTTGCGCTGGTGCGCCGATTCCAGCTCCAGCTGCTGCTGGGCCTGCATGATGCGGGCGCGCGATTCCGTGCTCTTGTTTTGCGCGGCGCGCCAGGCGGCGTCCAGCTCGGGCAATTGCTCGCCCTTCTGTTCCGCCATCATTTGCGACTGTTCCACCTTCGCAGCCAGCTCTTCGAGGTGGAATTCCGCCTCCTCGATCTGTTCCTGGTATTCGCCGCCCTGGCTCGTCCACTGGTCGCGCTGGGCCGTCAGGGTGGCCAGCTGCGCCTGCAGGCGGGCGCGCGATTCGATGACGAACTTGATCTGCGCTTCCAGGCTGCCGATTTCCGCATTCGTCTGGTACAGATGGCCTTGCGCCGTATGCAGGCGGTCGCCCACGGCAAAGTGCGCCTGGCGCATCTGCTCGAGGGTCAGTTCCACGTTGCGCAGCTTGGCCGTCTGCTCTTCCAGGTCCGTCTGCGCCTGTTCCACTTCGCGGAAATAGCGCGTCTGCTCGTTTTGCGCCTCGTTCTTGCGCAGCAGCCACAACAGCTTCTGCTTTTCTTCCTGGTCCGCCTGCAAGGCGTGGAAACGGGTGGCGACAGCGGCCTGCGCTTCCAGCTTTTCCAGGTTGGCATTGAGTTCGCGCAAGATGTCTTCCACGCGCAACAGGTTTTCGCGCGTGTCCTGCAAGCGGTTTTCCGTCTCGCGGCGGCGTTCCTTGTATTTCGATACGCCGGCCGCTTCTTCGAGGAAGACGCGCAATTCTTCCGGGCGCGATTCGATGATGCGCGAAATCATGCCCTGGCCGATGATGGCGTAAGCGCGCGGACCGAGGCCGGTGCCGAGGAAGATGTCCTGGATGTCGCGCCGGCGCACGGGCTGGCCATTGATGTAATAGGTGGAGGTGCCGTCGCGCGTCAGGGTGCGCTTGACGGCGATCTCGGCGTACTGGCCCCACTGGCCGGACGCCTTGCCATCGTTATTGTCGAACACCAGTTCCACGGAAGCGCGCCCGGCCGGTTTACGGTGGGTGGAGCCATTGAAAATGACGTCCTGCATCGATTCGCCGCGCAATTCCGACGCTTTCGATTCGCCCAGCACCCAGCGCACGGCGTCGATGATGTTCGACTTGCCGCAGCCATTCGGCCCGACCACGCCCACGAGCTGGCCTGGCACCTGAAAATTGGTGGGATCGACGAAAGACTTAAATCCCGACAACTTGATGGAAGAGAGACGCACGTGTTTTAGAGTTCCTGGCCTATGCTGGCGGTTATATTTGGGTGAACCCGGTTCATATTCAGTTCATGGCCACCTTGGCCACCCTTGCGGCAACAGTCCGGCCACTCACCGCAGGGAGTGGTTCATCATACCATTTCCTAATGCTTTTCTGGCCAAAAAACCGCAGCGCCAGGCGCCGGCGTGCCCCGCCTTACGGGGCTGGGCGGCCATCCTGCGCCAGTTTCCAGTCTTCGCGGGAAAAAACACGCTCATGGCCGGACAGCGCCAGGGCCAGTTTTTGCAGCCATTGCTCGGTCGGCATGGGCTCCGCCTTGAAGCTGAGCCCCACCATCAGCACGAGGCTGGCCAGGGCCAGCGCATGGCTGACGGCGATATTCACGGCGCCGCGGGCGCTCCACGTGAAGCCCAGCGCCAGCGCCAGGCCCAGCACGCAGCCGCTGACGGCTTCCGACACGCTGTGCGCATGCACGACCACGCGCGAAATGGCCACCAGCACGGCAAAGGCCACGCCGACAAGCACGCCGGCATGGCGCCAGCGGGGTGCGGCCCGCTGCAGCAGCACATACATCAGCACGGGAAACACGGCGCCGGCGCGCATGGCGTGGCCGCTGAAGCCCGTAAAATCGAGCGCGCTGCTGCCCACGCCCCAGCTCATGAAGGCCAGCTTCGACAGCACCACGAGGGCCAGGCCGCCGCCGTACCACAGGCTCCAGCTGAGCACCAGCCGCCATTGGCGCGAGACGAGCAGCCACAGGGCAATCGCCACGCCAGCCGGCCCCATCACGGACATATCGGCCGCAAAAGAAATCCCATTCCACCAAGTCATCGCGCCTGCACTTATTTCATGATCAGCTTGCACTATGCCACGACTCTGCCCTGTTCCGCGCGGCTTTTGCTGTGCTGCAGCGAAGAATTACATTCGATTACAAAAATTCCGCGCCAAAACTGTCCGGCCAGCAAGCGCAAGGCCCGCGTCAGATATTCGTCAGGCGCTTGCCCTTGGGCGGCGCAAAGTCGCGGATCGATTCGATCATGCCCACTTCCAGCGCCTGGTCGGCCGTCAGGTGCAGGTCGGAATACGCGTGCACCTGCCACTGCTCTTCCGTCAGGCTGACGTGGCCGCGCAGGATGCGCTCGGTACGCATGTCGTCGGCGCGCAAGCCCTCGACGATGATGCTGAGCGCGTCGGGGCGGGAACCGGGCGAGGCTGTCGCATGCGACTTGTGCACCATGAAGCGGGCCGTGTCGCTGGCATGGCGGTGCCGCCCCGCCAGGAACAGGGTGACGGCGATGGAGGCCACGGCGCCCGCGTTATAGGTGATGATGTCGAGCGGCAACTTGCTGAGGAAGTTGTACAGACAGATGCCGTCGCTGACGTAGCCACCGTTCGACTGGATCAGGATGTGCGCGGTGGTGAGCTTGTCTTCCGTGATGTCGGCCGCGGCGTTGAAGACGCGCCGCACCATATCGCTGTTGACGTCGCCCGAGAGGGTAAAGTAACCGTGCTGCTCGGTGTTGTTTTGCGTCTCGCTTTGTGTAGTGTTCATGGCAGGCACCCGCAAGAAAGCCAGAATTTCATCATAGCGCATTCCCGCGCGGCCGGGCGCCCTTTTGCGGCGTCTCCAGCCCCCTGACAGCCCCGCAAACCGGGGCTTTTGCTGCAATTTGGCAACGTCTTTTCAGATTGACAGAAACACCCTGCTGGCATATATTCCTCCCACTTGATCGGGAGAGGGCAAACCAGCGTTGCCGCCGAAGGGGCACTACCCAAAAACTCTCAGGCAAAAGGACCGATCAGGCGGACTGAAGCTGTTGCTTTGGCGACACGTTTCAGCTCAACTCTGGAGAGCGGCCGCGGCTATTGCCGGCGGCCCACCGAAGGGGCGCACGGGGCAAGCCCCCGTAATCTCTCAGGTACAAAGGACAGGGGGGTCAGTGATCACGCTGGAAAGCCGTGTTTGGCTATTCTATGTTTTGTTAACTCCCCTTTTACCTTCGTCCCGAGGAATCCATGACGCTCAAAGCGACCCCACTCAATAACGCCCACCGTGCCCTCGGCGCCCGCATGGTCGATTTCGGCGGCTGGGACATGCCCGTCAACTACGGCTCGCAAATCGAAGAACACAACGCCGTGCGCGGCGATGCCGGCATGTTCGACGTGTCCCATATGTGCGTGGTCGATATCGAAGGTCCGAACGTGCGCGCCTTCCTGCGCAGCTTGCTGGCCAACAACGTTGACAAGCTGCAAGTGTCGGGCAAGGCGCTGTACTCGTGCATGCTCAATGCCGAAGGCACCGTCATCGATGACCTGATCGTCTACTTCTTCAACGAAAACTGGTTCCGCCTCGTCGTCAACGCGGGCACGGCTGAAAAAGACGTGGCGTGGATGCAGCAGCAAAACACCAACACCAACAGCGGCCTGACGATCACCGAGCGCCGCAATGCCAACAATCCGATGGCCCTGGTGGCCGTACAAGGCCCGAACGCGCGCGCCAAGGTGTGGCAAGTGCTGCCGGAAACGCAAGCCGCGTCCGAAGCCATCAAGCCATTCAATGTCGTCATCGTCAAGGACACGGCCTTCGGCGAAGTCATGCTGGCGCGCACCGGCTACACGGGCGAAGACGGCTTTGAAATCGGCGTGGCCGCGACCCAGGTGGAAGCGCTGTGGAACGCCCTGGCGGCGGCCGGCGTCAAGCCTGCCGGCCTGGGCGCGCGCGACACCCTGCGCCTGGAAGCGGGCATGAATCTGTACGGCCAGGACATGGATGAAACCGTCAACCCGCTCGACGCGGGCCTGGCGTGGACCATCGACCTCGTCAGCGAACGCGATTTCATCGGCAAGGCCGCCCTGCTGGCGAAAGGCCAGAACGCGCAATTCGTGGGACTGATCCTGCGCGAAAAAGGCGGCGTGCTGCGCGCCCATCAAAAAGTCATCATCGCCGGCAGCGAAGCCACGGGCGAAATCACCAGCGGCACCTTCAGCCCGACGATGCAGGAAGCGATCGCGCTGGCGCGCGTGCCGAACGGCGTCGCCGTGGGCGACACCGTGCACGTGGAAATCCGCGGCAAGCAGCTGGCCGCTTCCGTCGTCAAGCTGCCTTTCGTGCGTAACGGTAAAATCCTGGCTGCGTAAGGTTTTATAGAGCCGCCCGCAAGACCGTACAACCATAATCAATAACGAACACTTACCATCTGGAGCCACACATGAACATTCCTGCAGACCTGAAGTACACCGCTTCCCACGAATGGGTACGCCTTGAAGGCGACGGCACGATCACCGTCGGCATCACCGAGTACGCGCAGGACGCACTGGGCGACATCGTCTTCGTCGAACTGCCAACCGTGGGCAACACCTACGGCGCCGGCGACGACGCCGCCGTGGTGGAATCGGTCAAGGCAGCGAGCGACATCTACGCGCCGATCGCCGGCGAAGTCGTGGCCGTCAACGACGACGTGGTCAACTCGCCAGAGTCGATCAACGCCGACGCCTACGCCAACTGGCTGTTCAAGATCAAGCCAGCCGACGTGTCGGCCCTGGACGGCTTGCTCGACGCTGCCGCCTATGGCGCCACCACCGGCGCGTAATCGCGTTTGACTCACGGGCCGCAATCGCGGCCCGTTTGCATTTTTTCTGCGCTGCGCCCGCGCGCCGCATCCCGGTTTTTCAGTCTTTTTTGGCCTCTATATCATGACCCGCACCAGCCTGACCCAACTCGAAGCACGCGATGCCTTCATCGCCCGCCACATCGGCCCTTCCCACACCGAACAAGCAGCCATGCTGGCGACCCTCGGCTATCCATCGCGCGCCGCGCTGATCGACGCCCTGGTACCGGCCAACATCCGCAACAAGGGCGCCCTGCCCCTGGGCGCGTATTCGCAGCCAATGCCGGAACAGGAAGCCCTGTCGCGCCTGAAAGCCATCGCCGGCAAGAACCAGGTTCTCAAATCCCTGATCGGCCAAGGCTACTACAACACGTTCACGCCCGGTGTCGTTTTGCGCAACATCTTTGAAAATCCGGCCTGGTACACGGCGTACACGCCTTACCAGCCTGAGATTTCGCAAGGCCGCCTGGAAGCGATCCTGAACTTCCAGCAAGTGATCACGGACCTCACCGGCATGGGCATCTCGAACGCCTCGATGCTGGACGAAGGCACGGCCGCCGCCGAAGCGATGACCCTGATCCAGCGCGTGGGCAAGTCGAAGTCGAACGTGCTGTATGTCGCCAATGACGTGCTGCCGCAAACGCTGGAAGTGGTGCAGACGCGCGCCCAGCCGATCGGCATCGAAGTGCGCACGTTTGATCCGGCTGAAATCGAATCGCTGGACGCCTGCTTCGGCGTGCTGCTGCAATACCCTGGCGTGAACGGCGTCGTGCGCGACTACCGCGCCGGCGTGGAAAAACTGCACGCGAACGGCGCCATGGTCATCGTCGCGGCCGACCTGCTGGCCCTGACCATGCTCACGCCTCCGGGCGAATGGGGCGCCGACGTCGTCGTCGGCAACAGCCAGCGCTTCGGCGTGCCGCTCGGCTTCGGCGGCCCGCACGCGGGCTATCTGTCCACGCGCGATGAATTCAAGCGCAATATGTCGGGCCGCCTGGTGGGCGTGACCGTCGATGCGCAAGGCAACAAGGCGTACCGCCTGGCCCTGCAAACGCGCGAACAGCATATCCGCCGCGAAAAAGCGACCTCCAACATCTGCACGGCGCAAGTGCTGCTGGCCGTGATGGCCTCGATGTACGCCGTCTACCACGGCCCGGCCGGCCTGCTGCAGATCGCCCGCCGCGTGCACCGCTTTACGGGCGTGCTGGCGGCCAACCTGAAGACCCTGGGCTATGGCGTCGTCAATGCGAGCTACTTCGACACCCTGACCATCAACGTCGCCGATGCGGCGCAGCTGCACGCGACGGCCATGCACCACGGCGTCAACCTGCGCAAGATCGACAATACCCACGTGGGCGTGTCGCTCGATGAAACCACCACGCGCGACGATATCGCGCTGCTGTGGAAAGTGTTCGCGCACGGCCTGGCCAACGCGCCTGCCGCCCCGGACCTGGACAGCGTGGAAGCAAATGTGACCAGCGCGCTGCCGGCGCAACTGGCGCGCGAGAGTGCCTACCTGACCCACCCCGTCTTCAACAGCTACCATTCGGAACACGAAATGCTGCGCTACCTGCGCAGCCTGGCCGACAAGGACCTGGCGCTGGACCGCACCATGATCCCGCTGGGCTCGTGCACCATGAAGCTGAACGCGACGAGCGAAATGATTCCCGTCACCTGGCCGGAATTTTCGAACATCCACCCGTTCGCGCCGGACGCGCAAACGGTCGGCTACCGCGAGATGATTTCGCAGCTGGAAGAGATGCTGTGCGCCTTGACAGGCTACGCGGCCGTCTCACTGCAGCCGAACGCCGGCTCGCAGGGCGAATACGCGGGTCTGCTGGTGATCAAGGCCTACCATGAATCGCGCGGCGAAGGCCATCGCAACATTTGCCTGATTCCCTCGTCGGCGCATGGCACCAACCCCGCCTCGGCCAACATGGTCGGCATGCAGGTGGTCGTCACCAGCTGCGACGCCAACGGCAACGTGGACCTGGCCGACCTGAAGGCGAAGGCGGAAAAGCACAGCGCCAACCTGGCTTGCGTGATGGTCACCTACCCGTCTACCCACGGCGTGTTTGAAGAAGGCATCCAGGAACTGTGCGAAATCATCCATGCGCACGGCGGCCAAGTCTACATCGACGGCGCCAACATGAACGCGCTGGTCGGCGTGGCCGCTCCCGGCTCGTTTGGCGGCGACGTGTCCCACCTGAACCTGCACAAGACCTTCTGCATCCCGCACGGCGGCGGCGGACCAGGCGTAGGCCCGATCGGCGTCGGCGCCCACCTGGCGAAATTCCTGCCGAACCAGCGTTCCTCGGGCTACCAGCGCGATGCTGCCGGCATCGGCGCCGTCAGCGCCGCGCCGTTCGGCTCGGCCAGCATCCTGCCGATTTCGTGGATGTACATCGCCATGATGGGCGCGGAAGGCTTGACGGCCGCCACCGAGACGGCGATTTTGGCGGCGAACTACATCGCGCGCCGCCTGGCGCCGCACTACCCGGTGCTGTACTCGGGCCACGACGGTCTGGTCGCCCACGAGTGCATCCTGGACCTGCGCCCGATCACGGACGCCACCGGCATCAGCAACGAAGACGTGGCCAAGCGTTTGATGGACTTCGGCTTCCATGCGCCGACCATGAGCTTCCCCGTGCCCGGTACCCTGATGATCGAGCCGACGGAAAGCGAATCGAAAGTGGAAATCGACCGCTTCATCGACGCCATGATCGCCATCCGCGCGGAAATCGCCAAGGTCGCCAGCGGTGAATTCGACCACGACGACAACCCGCTGAAAAATGCGCCGCACACGGCACAGGTATTGATGTCGGACAACTGGGAACGCAAGTACAGCCGCGAAATCGCCGCCTACCCCGTCGCTTCCCTGCGCCAGCGCAAATACTGGCCGCCGGTCGGCCGCGCCGACAACGTGTACGGCGACCGCAACCTGTTCTGCGGTTGCGCACCGATCAGTTCCTACGAAGAAGAGTAAACGCCATCTGCCCGGCTAGCCGGGCAGGAGGAACACAGAACGGCAGGCCGCAAGGTCTGCCGTTTTTTTATGCGCCGCGTTACAGCGCCAGCAAGGCCGCGCCCGGCAATCCCAGGGCGGTGCCCAGCATCGTCAGCAGCACGACATCGCGCCGCTCGCAGCGGGCGCGGTGCGAACTCCAGGCGGCGAACAGCAAGGCCACGGCCACGCCGCTGAGCGAAATACCCACTTCCGTCATGTCCGCTCTCCCCGCAGATGCGGCGCAGCCGCCATTGTTACATTCATCATCGTCGTCATCCTTTGCCTTTATTGAGTTAGCTACCTATCGGTAGGTAGTCAGTGTACAATAAAAAAGACGGCAGTGTCCATGCCGTGTTTTTTGACGATACAAAGGAAGCGCAATGCAGCAGCAAACCCATCTCCCCGCCGCCAGTCTCGGGCTGGCGGCTTCCCTGGCCCTGGTGGCCGTGCTCGGCCCGGCGGGCATCGACATGTACCTGGCCTCGATGCCCGCCATGGCGCGCGAGCTGCACACCTCGTATGCGAACGTGCAGCTGAGCCTGACGGTTTTCCTGCTGGCCCTGGGCGGCGGGCAATTGCTGTGCGGGCCGCTGACCGACATGCTGGGCCGGCGCCGTCCGTTGCTGACCGGCATTGCCGTGTACATTCTTGCCGCCGTGTGGGCGGCGCAGGCGGACCAATTGAGCACCCTGCTGCTGGCGCGCTTGCTGCAGGGCCTGGGCGCCGCGCTGACCCTGGTCGTGGTGATGAGCATGGTGCGCGACGTGGCCGATGGCGTCAAAGCGGCGCAGCTGTTTGCCCTCTTGATGACCATCGTCGGCCTGGCGCCCGTGCTGGCGCCCGCCGTGGGCGGCTTGCTCGACGCGCATTACGGCTGGCGCGCCGTGATGCTGGCCCTGGCCGCGCTGGGTCTCTTGACCCTGCTCAATAGCGCGCTGTTCCTGCCAGAAACCCTGCCAGCAGCCAGGCGCGTCGCGCCGCGCGGCATGCACCGCACGTATGCGCGCATCGCGCTGGACCGCGCCTTCCTGCTGCCCGCGCTGGCCCTGTCCGCCACTTTCTTTTTCCTGTTTGCCTATATCGGCGGAGCGTCGCTCGTGTACCAGCGCGATTTCGGCCTGTCCGCGGGCAGCTTCGGCCTCGTCTTCGGCGCCACGGGCGTGGCCGTGCTGCTCGGTGCCATGGCCAGCGGCCGCCTGGTGGAAAAGCACGGCGTGGCGCGCCTTTGCGTGGCGGGCAGCGCGGCCATGCTGGGCGGCGCGGGGCTGGCGCTGCTCGGCGCCTGGGCGGGAGCAGGCATCGCCGCCGTCGTGCCGGGCATGTTCGTGGCCCTGTTTGGCCTGGGCATCGCGGAAGCGGCGCTGATGGCCATGGCCATGGGTTCCCAGCAGCGCGCGCTCGGTTCCACGGCCGCGCTGCTGGGTGCCATCCAGATGACCTTGTCGTCGCTGGCCACGCCGCTGGCGGCCAGCCTGTCCGAATGGGGGCCGCTGCCGTGGCTGCTGTTCTTGACCGTGGCCGGCCTGCTGGTATCATGGCTGACCCTGGCCACTGCGCGCGTCCATCCGGTCCATGCCAGCAGCCTGGGAGCGCACTGACGCCTCACCCCATATCACCCCCATGATGAAAAAACGCTCGGCCTCGGCCGATAACATCTGTGCCGTCGCCGTCGTCCACTTTTCGGAACACGGCTACGACGCTTCGTCCCTCAGCGACATCGCCGCGCAGGCGGGCATGCGCAAGGCTTCGCTGTACTCGCACTTCGCCGGCAAGGACGCCCTCTTCCTCGACGTGTTTGCCGACGCCCTGGCCGAAGAGCAAGCCTTCATGGACAGCTGCTTCGCCGACGAAGCGGCGCTGGCGGCGCCCGGCGGCCAGCAAGCCGGCGCCCTGTACTGCGACCGCATGGCGCAGCGCTATGCGGATTCGGCCCATTTGCGCTTTCTGCTGCGCACGGCATATTTGCCGCCCGCACCCCTGCGCGTGGAAGTGGGCACGGGCTACGAAGCCTTGCTGGCGCAGCTGCAGCAGTATTACGTGCAGAGCCTGGCCCGTCTCGCGCCCACGTTATCGCCGCAGCGCATCGACCTGTATGCGCAAGCCTACCTGGGCATCGTCGACAGCCTGCACGTGGAACTGATCTACGCGGGCGGCGCCGCGCTGCAGCAGCGCCATGCGGCGCTGTGGCAGATACTGTCCGATTCGCTGGCGATGGCCACGCAACATGGCTGAGCATGCGGCCTGCCACAGTCACATTACACTTTGGAAACCTAAGATTTCTTCAGTTGACACTCTTGCAGCATGTGCATAAGATGCCCCCATTATTCATTTACGGAGTCCCACGTGGGTACTTGTTCTAGTGACAGTAGCCGATCTTGTATCGGCGATTGCCTCGGCAGCTAAACAGCAAGCAACGCGGAACTCTCTTTCCTCCGTGCCTTGCTGAGCAAGGTGCGGTGTCTCGCGCGGCCAGTATGGCCGCACGCCTCTCCCCCCTCTTTCCGATCGCGACCGGCTACTGACCCGGATTGCCCGCCAGCACTATCGTGCTTTGGCGGCACGCAAGTCTTGCCTGCGGCTGCGCCGCCCGTCAACACCTCGTCGTGAAAGGAAGAGCAATGAATCTCTTCACCCGCTTATTCGAATCGTTCCTGCGCAAGCGCCATACGGCAGGCAACTTCCGCCGCCACGCCATGCCGCTGGAAAACAGCACGGCCCGCCCCGTGCCCGACCACCTGGCGCGCCAGTTGCTGGCCGCCGCCCATGAAGACCTCGATAGCGCCCTGAACCGCCTGCACACGCGCCTGGAAGGCTTGCGCGATGCCGAAGCGCAAGTGATCGGCGCGCAAACGGGTCCGAACGAGGTCGAGCATGAAAAACCGCTGGCCTGGTACCAGCACCTGTGGCTGTGCTACAAGAATCCGTTCAACCTGCTGCTGACCGTGCTGGCCATCGTTTCCTACCTGACGGAAGATCCGAAGGCAACCATCGTCATCGGCACCATGGTGATCTTGTCGACCCTGCTGCGTTTCGTGCAGGAAGGCCGCTCGAACCGGGCCGCCGAGCGCCTGAAAGCCATGGTCAGCAATACAGCCACCGTGCTGCGCAATGGCCAGCAAGTCGAGCTGCCCATCCGCCAGCTGGTGCAGGGCGACCTCATCGTGCTGTCGGCCGGCGACATGATCCCCGCCGACTGCCGCCTGCTGTCCGCGAAAGACCTGTTCGTCAGCCAGGCCGCCATGACGGGCGAATCCTTGCCCGTGGAAAAGATGGCCGAACTGGCCGACGCCCATGGCAAAGATCCCATGGAACTGGCCAATCTGCTGTTCATGGGCACGAACGTGATCTCGGGCGCCGCCACGGCGCTGGTATTGGCCACGGGCAACCGCACGTATTTCGGCACCATCGCCACGCGCGTGACGGCCACCGAGCGCACGCCGACGGCGTTCGAAGCGGGCGTGAACAGCGTCAGCTGGCTCTTGATCCGCTTCGCCCTCGTGATGGCGCCGCTCGTCTTCCTGATCAACGGCTGGACCAAGGGCGACTGGATGGAAGCGTTCCTGTTCGCCCTGTCCGTGGCCGTCGGCCTGACGCCGGAAATGCTGCCCATGATCGTCACCAGCACCCTGGCCAAGGGCGCCGTGAAACTGTCCAAAAAGAAAGTCGTCGTCAAGCGCCTGGACGCCATCCAGAACTTCGGCGCCATGGACGTGTTGTGCACGGACAAGACGGGTACTTTGACGCAGGACAAGATCGTGCTCGAGCGCCATACCGACGTGTTCGGCCAGCAATCCGATGAAGTGCTGCAATTCGCCTATTTGAACAGCCACTACCAGACGGGCTTGAAAAACCTGCTGGACCGCGCCGTGCTCGACCATGTGGAATTGCAGACGGAAATGCAGCTGGCCCGCGATTACGTGAAAGTCGATGAAATCCCCTTCGATTTCGTGCGCCGCCGCATGTCCGTCGTCGTTTCCGAAAAGAATGATCACCATGAACTGATCTGCAAGGGCGCCGTCGAGGAAATCCTCGCCGCCTGCAGCCACCTGCGCCTGGGCGGCGTGAATATTCCCCTCGACGCGGCCCTGCTGGACAAGGTGCTGGAAACCACGCATGGCCTGAATGCGGAAGGTTTGCGCGTGGTGGCCGTGGCCGTCAAGGAAGTGCCGCCGCACAAAACCGTGTACGGCGTGGCCGATGAAACGGCGCTCACCCTGATCGGTTATGTCGCCTTCCTCGATCCGCCGAAGGAATCGACGGCGCCCGCCCTGCGCGCGCTGGCGGAACACGGCGTCACCGTGAAAGTGTTGACGGGCGACAACCACCTCGTGACGGCGAAGATTTGCCGCGAAGTGGGCCTGGCCGTGCATGGCGTGCTGCAAGGCCCGCAACTGGACGACATGGACGACGCGACCCTGGCCAGGGCAGCCGAAGAGAATACCGTGTTTGCCAAGCTCAGCCCGCTGCACAAGGAGCGCCTCGTGCGCGCCCTGCGCGGCAATGGCCATATCGTCGGCTTCATGGGCGACGGCATCAACGACGCGCCCGCCCTGCGCGCGGCAGACATCGGCATTTCCGTCGATTCCGCCGTCGATATCGCCAAGGAAGCGGCCGACATCATCCTGCTGGAAAAGAGCCTGATGGTGCTGGAAGAAGGCGTGCTGGAAGGCCGCCGCACCTTCAGCAACATGCTCAAATACATTCGCATGACGGCCAGCTCGAACTTCGGCAATGTGTTTTCCGTGCTGGTAGCCAGCGCCTTCCTGCCGTTCCTGCCCATGCTGCCGCTGCACTTGCTGGTGCAAAACCTGCTGTATGACGTGTCGCAGATCGCCATCCCGTTCGACAATGTCGACGCCGAACTGATCCAGCAGCCGCTGAGCTGGAACCCGCGCGACATCGGCCGCTTCATGGTGTTTTTCGGCCCCATCAGCTCGATCTTCGACATCAGCACGTTTATCCTGATGTGGCATGTGTTTGGCGCGAATACCCCGGAACAGCAAACCCTGTTCCAGTCCGGCTGGTTCGTCGTGGGGCTGTTGACGCAAACCCTGATCGTGCACCTGATCCGCACGCCGAAGCTGCCCTTCATCGACAGCATCGCTTCCGTGCCCCTGCTGGTGGCCACCACCCTGATCATGGCCGTGGGCGTATTCCTGCCGATGGGACCGCTGGCGACTTACTTCAAGCTGCAAGCCTTGCCATTGGGCTACTTCCCCTGGCTGCTGGGCATCCTCGTCTGCTACACCCTGCTGACGACGTTCATGAAACGCGTGTACCTGCGCAAATTCGGCTGGCAATAGTATGATGGGCCGCTCATACCCCTACACAAGGCACGCATGAGCGGCTCCCCCTCACCTTCATCCATATCCAAACGCACACAGGCCCTGCTGCTGTCGGGCCTCGTGTTTCCCGGCAGCGGGCATTTCTTATTAAAGCGCAAGGCGCGCGGCTGCCTGTTCATTGTGCCCGCGCTGGTCGCGCTGGTGCTCGTATTGCGCCAGATCATGGCACGATTGGATCAAGTTATGGCACAGATCGACAGCGGCGCCCTGCCCCTCGACGTGCAGCTGATCGTGGAAAAAGTCGATGCGCTGTCGGCCCATGACGGCCCCGCCATGACGGTGGCCGTTTGTGTGCTGGTGGCGTGCTGGATCGGCAGCCTCGTCGATACCATGCTATTGAAACCCTAAGGTCGCTGGCGTCAGACGGCATCGCCCTTGACGCGGCGCGGTTTCGGTCCGCGCACGGCGGCGATGCGCGCTTCGCTGCGCACCTGCACGCGGCCGCTGAACCAGCCCTGCAAGTCCTCGCCAAAGCCGGCCGGCGCCGCACTGCCCACGCCTTGCGCCAGGTCGGCCAGGGTCGTCTTGGCCAGCTCGGCGCGCATACTTTTCTCGGCGCGCAGCATCAAGGCATGGATGCCGCACACGCCGCTGGTCATCCAGCCGGGCGGCTCGCCTTCGTACAGAGTGCAGCGGCTGCGGATCTGCTGGCAATCGAACAGCGGTTTCGGCCCCTCGATGGCGTCCACCACGTCGAGTACGCTGATCTCGGCAGCCGGACGCGCCAGCTGGTAGCCGCCGCGTATGCCTTCCGACGCCGTCACGATGCCCGCCTTTTCCAGCTTGGGGAAGATTTTTGCCAGGAAAGAGACGGAAATGCCCTGCAACTCCGCCAGGTCGCGGCTGCTGGCAGGCTCGGCAAGCGGCTGCGCCAGATACAGCAGGCAATGCAAGCCATACTCGGTGCCGCTTCCATAATGTGCCATGATGCCATTCCTCCGTTGCAAAACGGGGACTGTAGCACTCCCCGTTTGCAGCCGCAAGACTACAGCGCCAGCTCGAACGCGGGATCGGCGGCCGCCAGCGCCGCCGCGCTGTCGGCGGGCGGATAAATCACGCGGCCATTGATGGCCACCTTCAAGGCCTTGCCTTCGCTGCCCGTCATCCATACCTTGCGCTCCCAGCCCTGCGTGACGACCGCGCCCCACGCCCCCAGGTCCAGGCACGTCACATAATACGGCTGGCGGTAGGGGCGCGTGGCCAGGCCCAGCAGGTCGGCCACGGCATTGTCGCCCGAGGAACGTCCAAGGAACATGGCGTGCTGGCAACTCATCAGCGTGTGATTGCCAGCGTCGTCCGTGGCCGCGACGGCCGCGTCGCCCGTGGCGAAGACCTTGCCCGCGCCAGGCACGCGCAAGTCGTGCGCCACCCGCAGGCGGCCCGCCGCATCCTTGTCGCCGGGAATCTGCGCCGTCAGCGCACTGGCCCGCACGCCCGCCGTCCACACCACGGTGGCCGCCTCGATGCGTTCGCCATCGGCCGTCGTCAAGCCGTCCGCGTCGATGGCGGCGACGGCCGAACCGAGCCGGCATTCCACGCCCAGCTCCGCCAGCGCCTGCTCGATCACGGGACGCGGTCCCGGTCCCAGGTCGGGGCCGATGTCGGGCGCCCGCTCGACGATGATCACCTTGATGTCGGCATCCTGCCCCAGGATGGCGCGCAGGCGGGCCGGCAGCTCGGCCGCCAGTTCGATGCCCGTGAAGCCGCCGCCGGCAACGATGACCGTATTGCGCGCGGCCGATGCGGGCCGGGCGGCCAGACCATGCAGGTGCGCATCGAGCGCCACCGCGTCGTCGCGCTGGTCGGTGCTGAAGGCAAATTCTTGCAAGCCAGGAATATCCGGCCGGAACAGGCTGCTGCCCGCCGCCAGCACCAGACGGTCATAGGCCAGGGTCGAACGGCTGCCGTCGGCGGCCACGATGTCGACCTCGTCGCTGGCGCTGCGGATGGCCTCGACCTTGCCCGCGATGAAGCGCACGCCCGTGTCGTCGAACAGTTGCTGCAACGGCGCCACCATGCCGGCAGGCGTCGGCTCGTACAGGCGCGGGCGCATCGTCAGCACCGCTTCCGGCGCCACCAGCGCCACTTCGATGTCGCCTGCCGCAACGTTTTCCAGCCGCAGGCGGCGCACGGCGGCCAGGGCACTCCACAAGCCGGCAAAGCCGGCACCAATGATCAATACGCGCTGTGTCATGTTTTTTCTCCTTGATTTGATAACACAGACTATACCACTCCGCGTTATGTGACGCAAGCGGACATGCCGAAAAAGGCGCAGCCTGTCTTGCGGTCCGCGCCGCACTCGCGTAGATTCGCGGCACAACGAACAGGGAAAGTCCCATGCAAGATGAATTGGAAACATTGCTGGCAGCAGCGTTCAAGAGCGAGCGGATACAGGCGCGCCGGCTGGCGGCGCTGGAAGGCATCACCGGCGACGCGGCGCTGCAGCGCATACTGGAACAGGCGGCCGGCACGCAGGGCCTTGCCGCCCTGCTGGCGGCGCGGACGCAGGCGCGCGCGGCCGACGCGCAGCGCAAGGCGCAAAAGATCAGCGACCGCCAGCAGGCGCAAGCGGCCAAGCGCCTGCCGGCTGGCCCCGCTTCGGCATGGCGCGGCTGGTTCGACGGCTCCGCCCACCCGAATCCGGGCAAGCTGGGCATCGGCGCCCTGCTGCTGGGGCCGAACGGCGAACGTATCGAAGTGAGCGAGGCGGCCGGTTATGGCAGCAGCAGCGACGCGGAATATGCGGCCCTGACGGCCGTGCTGAAGGCGGCACTCGGCGTGCGCCCGCCGCCCGCGCAACTGCTGCTGTACGGCGACAGCCAGGTGGTGATCAACGATGTATTGGGAACGGCGGCGGCAGGCGCCAAGGGACTGGAAATACACAGGGCCACCGTAGTGGCCCTGCTGGAACAATTACACGATGTAACGCTGCGCTGGCTGCCGCGCCACCGCAATGGCGAGGCGGACCGGCTGTCGCAACTGGCGATCGCCGGCTGGGTGGAGGAAGACCCTCCACCCCTTACCGTTTAGGCGGCGCGGCCGATCTGCAATGCCTCTTGCGGCGCCTTGGCCGCCGGGCGCTTGCCGCCACCCACGGCCTTCAAGCCGCCGGCGCCGGCCTGCTGGCCATTCAATTTAAAGACGCTGACCACTTGCGCCAGGTTGTGCGCCTGGTGCTGCATCGATTCGGCGGCGGCCGCCGACTCTTCCACCAGGGCCGCATTTTGTTGCGTCACGGCATCCATCTGGCCGATGGCCCGGTTGATCTCGTCGATGCCCACGCTTTGCTCGCTGCTGGCCGCCGTGATTTCCGTGATGATGTCGCTCACGCGCTGCACACTGTCGACGATATCGTTCATGGTCGAACCGGCTTGCGCCACCAGCATGCTGCCCGCGTTGACTTGTTCCACGGACGCACCGATCAGGGTCTTGATCTCTTTCGCCGCCGATGCGGAACGCTGCGCCAGGTTGCGCACTTCGGACGCCACGACGGCAAAGCCGCGGCCCTGCTCACCCGCGCGCGCCGCTTCCACGGCTGCGTTCAAGGCCAGGATGTTCGTCTGGAAGGCGATGCCGTCAATCACGCTGATGATGTCGACGATCTTGTTCGAGGAAGCATTGATCGATTCCATCGTGCCCACCACCTGCGCCACCACTGCGCCGCCCTTGACGGCCACTTGCGCGGCCGAGGCCGCCAACTGGTTCGCCTGGCGCGCATTGTCCGCATTCTGTTTCACGGTGCTGGTCAGCTCTTCCATTGACGAAGCTGTTTCTTCCAGGGAACCGGCCTGCTCTTCCGTGCGGGAAGACAGGTCCTGGTTGCCGGCGGCAATTTGCGTCGACGACGTGGCGATGCTGTCCGTACCTGCGCGCACTTCGCTGACGATGTTGAGCAAGCTCGTGTTCATGTCCTTCAAGGCCAGCAAAAGTTGCCCAGTTTCATCTTTGGCGCTGGCCTCGATCTGCGCCGTCAAGTCGCCATCGGCTACCTTGCGGGCGATTTCCACGGCCGTGCGCAGGGGGCGCACGATGCCCGTCGTCAACAGCCAGGCGCAGACGACGCCAAAGCCCAGCGCCAGCACGGCCAGGGTCAGCAGCAAGTTGCGGCTCGTCTTGGCGACCTCGTCGATCTCGCGCGCCGTCGTGTCGATGCTGGCGCGCTGGTGCTGCAGCATGTCGTTGACCACTTTCAGGTATTTCGTCGAACCGGGCACGAAGATGCCCTGGAACGCCTTTTCTGCCTCGGCTTCCTGTCCATCCGCCTTCAGCTTCGACACTTGCGCGCGCGAATCGAGGTAGACCTTGCGCTGTTCGCTCACCAGGCGGAACAGTTCCTTTTCTTCCGGGCTGGAAATCAAGGCTTCGATTTTCTTTTGCAATTCGCCCGACACGACGGACGATTGCTTGGCCTCTTCCGCAAAATACGCGCCCAGTGACGTGTCGCTGCTGCGCGCGATGGCCGTGGTGCGGCGCACGCCGCTATCGATCTTTGCATACCAGTCGGAAATATAGCGTTCCTTCGCCAGCGGCAGCTCCATCATGGTGCGCGTGGCCATGGCCACGTCGTGCAAGCGCCACACGCTGATGCCCGTAATGAGCATGGAAAACAGCAAAATCACGGCAAAACCCAGGCCGAGGCGCACACCAATACTGACGTTTCTTAACAAATTCATGTGAATATCCTAAAAAAGCGGAACCAGACTATATAAAAGGGGTTGCGGCTGCCCGGGGCAGCCGCGGCGGCATCAGCGCGTGCCGATGCGCAAAGTGGTTTGCGGCGCTGCCGGGCGTTTCTGCGCGTGTTGCACACCCTTCACGCCGCCGGTGCCGGCCTGCTGGCCATTGAGTTTAAAGACACTGACGACTTGCGCCAGGTTGTGCGCCTGGTGCTGCATCGATTCGGCGGCGGCCGCCGACTCTTCCACCAGGGCCGCATTTTGTTGCGTCACAGCATCCATCTGGCCGATGGCGCGGTTGATCTCGTCGATGCCCACGCTTTGCTCGCTGCTGGCCGCCGTGATTTCCGTGATGATGTCGCTCACGCGCTGCACGCTGTCGACGATATCGTTCATGGTCGAACCGGCTTGCGCCACCAGCATGCTGCCCGCGTTGACTTGCTCCACGGAAGCACCGATCAGGGTCTTGATCTCTTTCGCCGCCGATGCCGAACGCTGGGCCAGGTTGCGCACTTCGGATGCCACGACGGCAAAGCCGCGGCCCTGCTCGCCTGCGCGCGCCGCTTCCACGGCTGCGTTCAAGGCCAGGATATTCGTCTGGAAGGCGATGCCGTCAATCACGCTGATGATGTCGACGATCTTGTTCGAGGAAGCATTGATCGATTCCATCGTGCCCACCACCTGCGCCACGACTGCGCCGCCCTTGACGGCCACTTGCGCAGCCGAGGCTGCCAACTGGTTCGCCTGGCGCGCATTGTCCGCATTCTGTTTCACGGTGCTGGTCAGTTCTTCCATCGACGACGCTGTTTCTTCCAGGGAACCGGCCTGCTCTTCCGTGCGGGAAGACAGATCCTGGTTGCCGGCAGCGATTTGCGTCGACGACGTCGCGATGCTGTCCGTGCCGCTGCGCACTTCGCCGACGATATTGAGCAAGCTCGTGTTCATGTCCTTCAGGGCCAGCAAAAGTTGCCCGGTTTCATCCTTGGCGCTGGCGTCGATCTGCGCCGTCAAGTCGCCATCGGCCACCTTGCGGGCGATGTCCACGGCCGTGCGCAGGGGGCGCACAATGCCCATCGTCAAGACCCAGGCGCACACGACGCCGAAAGCCAGCGCCAGCGCGGCCAGCACCAGCATCAGGTTGCGGCTGGTATTGGCGACGGCGTCGATCTCGCGCGCGGTGGCGTCGATCGTGGCGCGCTGGTGTTCCAGCAAGTCCGAGACCATCTTCTGGTATTTGGCGGCGGCCGGCACGAACGTCTTTTCGAACACTTCATTGGCGGCATCGACCTGCGCTTCGCCCTTCAGCTTGTAGACCTGGTCGCGCGAACCGATGTACACCTTGCGCTGTTCCAGCAAGCCCGCGAACATGGCTTTTTCCTCCGGCTTGTCGATCAGCGCCTCGATTTTCTTTTGCAGCTCGGCCGAGCTGGACGACGAGACTTTCGATTCTTCGGCGAAATAGCCGCTCAGCGAGGTATCGCTGCTGCGGGCAATGGCGATGGTACGGCGCACGGCGCTGTCGATGCGGCCATACCAGTCGGAAATATAGCGCTCCTTGGCCAGCGGCTGCTCCATCATGACGCGCGTGGCGCTGGCCACGTCGTGCAGGCGCCAGACGCTGATGCCCGTAATGAGCATGGAAAACAGCAAAATCACGGCAAAACCGAGTCCCAGGCGGACACCGATGCTGACGTTGCGTAATAAATTCATGTGACTATCCTAAAAACCCGGATGCCGGCGTGGCGGCCGGCTGGCGCTCCCACTCAGGGCGGACGCTGGCTGGCTGACGTGGCGAAACGGGCGTAAAAAGTGAAACTCAAGTGAAACTGGCGCACGGTTCGGCTGAACCGTGCGCCAGGAAATGCGCTAGCGTGCGCCTTGCAGAAAAAGCAAACAATGCTTGGGGTCAATTGTTTCTAAAAAACCCTATCGCACTAGGGTGTCAGGAAATGTTCAGGGCAAGGCGCGTTGCCGAAGACAGTACGAATGTACGGCGAGGCAATGCAACGCCGTCCTGGACTTTTCCTGGCGGCCTAGGCTGCCAATTTTTCGATCAAGCCCATATCGGCGCTGGACATCAACTGGTCGATATCGACCAGGATCAGCATGCGCTCGTCGATGGTGCCCAGGCCGATCACGTATTCCGTGTTGATCGAACGGCCCATGTCCGGCGCCGGCTTGATCTGTTCCGGCATCAGGGTGGTGACGTCGGAAACGCGGTCGACGACCATGCCGACGACGCGGTTGCCGATATTGAGGATGATGACGACGGTGAACTGGTCATAGCTGGGCGTGCCCAGGTTGAACTTGATGCGCATGTCGACGATAGGCACGATGATGCCGCGCAGATTGACCACGCCTTTGACGAACTCGGGCGCGTTGGCGATGCGGGTCGGCGTTTCATAGCTGCGGATTTCGCTGACTTTCTGGATGTCGATGCCATATTCTTCCTGGCCCAGGGTAAAGGCCAGGTATTCGGCAGCCTTGGCAACGGTTGCGCCAGTGTCGCTGGAAATGGTGTTCATGATATTCCTTTCGTTAACTCGCCTGGGGCGCAGGCCAAGGCACGCTGCAAGCAAGCCTTGGACGTGGCAGAGTCACCCAACAGGGGATGGCCGCCACTTGTGTGTTTTTGCAAATATTTTCTAGCAATTAGCTTATGCCTCTAATTTCCGTGCGGCAATGTTACCCCATGTAAATTTTACATGCACTAAAAAAGAGCGACCGTCTGATTTTTGATTTTCAAAGATGCAATTTATGTGGCGATTACGGCACGCCGGCCCCCGCCACGCGCTGCGACGTTTTATGCCACACTGGCGGCCCCTGCTTTTTACGACTGTGAACATGCATTCTTTGCTTTCCCAATGGCAACCACGCCTGCTGGCGCTGGCCACGGCCGGCCTCGGCGATGACGGCGCCCACGACCTCAACCACCTGCACCGCGTCTGGCGCAATGCCAGTGTCCTGCTGCAAGACCATGCGGACGCGGACGCCCTCACCGTGATGGCCGCCTGCTACCTGCACGACCTGGTCAACCTGCCCAAGAACCACCCCGAGCGCCACCTGGCTTCGCGCCAGGCGGCAACGCTGGCTTGCCGCCAGTTGGCGGAACTGGATTTTCCGGCAGAAAAATTGGCCGGCGTGGCCCACGCCATCGAGACGCACAGTTTTTCCGCCAACTTGCCGCCGCACACGCTCGAAGCGCAAATCGTGCAGGATGCCGACCGCATCGATGCGCTGGGCGCCGTGGGACTGGCGCGGTTGTTCTATACGGCGGCGCGCATGGATAGCGCGCTGGCGCATGGCACGGACCCGCTGGCACAGCAGCGTCCGCTCGACGACAAGGCTTACGCGCTCGACCATATCGTCACCAAGCTCGACAAGCTGCCCGGCAAGATGCAGACGGCGGCGGGCCGCGCGCTGGCCGAACAGCGGCTGGCCGTGCTGACGGATTTCCGCGCCGCCTTTGCCGACGAATGGGGAATTGCCATCTAGCATGGGTGGCGATAGCCAGCATGGCCCACGCTGTCTATAATGCAAGGCTCAGCTATCGCGCCGCGCGCCAGCAGGAAGCTGCCACGCGCCGGCGCCACGCCAACAACTGAACTCCGCACGCCGCACGGCGGCGCGGGGTGCGCGCCGAAAGCATGCATGTCCGATAAAACCAGCCCCGACAGCCATTCACCGTCATCGCCCGCCGCGCCCGCGCGCGCCGGCAACCTCAATTTCATCCTCGTCTGCGTCTTCATCGACATGCTGGGCATCGGCCTGGTCGTGCCCGTGCTGCCCATCCTGATCGGCGACTTTGTCAACGGCAAGGATGAGCAGGCATTCTGGTACGGCATCATGGCGGCCGTCTTCGGCTTGCTGCAATTCATCTTCATGCCCATGCTGGGCGCCATCAGCGACCGCGTGGGACGCCGTCCCGTGCTGCTGTATTCGATGGCCGGCATGGGCATCAACTTTCTCGCCACGGGCTGGGCGCCGAACCTGGCCTGCCTGTTCATCGGCCGCATCATCGGCGGCGTCTCGTCGGCCAGCATGTCGGTCGCGTCCGCCTATGCGTCCGACGTCTCCACGCACGACAACCGCGCCAAGAGCTTCGGCAAGATCGGCGCCGCCTTCGGCCTGGGCTTCATTTGCGGCCCCATGCTGGGCGGCCTGCTGGGCGAGATCAACCTGCACCTGCCGTTTTACGTGGCGGCGGGCCTGTCGGCGGCCAATTTCATCTACGGCTATTTCTGCGTGCCCGAATCGCTGCAGCCGGGTCCGCGCGCACCATTCACCCTGGCGCGCATCAACCCGTTTGCCGCCCTGCTCAAGCTGGTGCGCCGCGTGGAAATCCGCGGCCTGGTGCTGGCCTTCGGCCTGATGACGTTTGCGCAAATGATGCTCAACACCACCTGGGTGCTGTACACGCACTTCCGCTTCGACTGGACGCCGCGCCAGAACGGCATCGCCCTGTTCTGCGTGGGCCTGTGCGCGGCCGTCGTGCAGGCGGGCTTGCTGGGCATCCTCATCAAGCGTTTCGGCGAAGTGCGCCTGTCCCTGCTGGGCATGGCCTCGGGCGCCCTCACCTATCTGCTGTACGGCCTGGCGACGCAGGGCTGGATGATGTATGCGTTGATCCTGTGCAACCTGCTGGCCTTTGCCGCCGGACCGGCGCTGCAAGGCATCATCTCGAAATCGTCCAACGCCAGCGAACAGGGAGAACTGATGGGCTCCTTGCAATCGATCAGCAGCCTGGGCATCATCTTCATGCCTTTGCTCGGCAGCATGATCCTCGGCGAAGTGAGCCACTTGCCGCCGCAAGACTGGCGCATCGGCAGCACCTTCTACCTGTGCGCCATCATGCAAACCCTGGGCATCCTGGTGGCCTGGCGCTACTTCAAGGCGCAACGCCAGGCAAGACTTATGGTTTCCACCACAAAGTAGTCGGCGGGATAATATTGTATTTGGGAAATAAATAGGCGAGAATGGGATAATCAAGCGGGCGTTGCCGACGCCGGCGATACGATGGTGAGCAAGGATGGGTATGACTGACTTTTATTCCAGCGCCTGGCGCCGAACCGTGGCCATGCTGGCGCTGGCGCTGCCATCGCTGGCGGGCGCGCAATGCTCGCGCGACATCCAGGTGCCCGTCTCGGCCATCGGCGCCAGCGTGGTGGTGAATGGCGCCACCATCAGCGGCATCTATCCCGACTTGCTGCGCGGCATGGGTGCCAAGCTCGGCTGCAATTTCATCTTCACGGCCGTACCCCGCGCGCGCCTGGAAGCGATGTTCGAGGCGGGCAAGGCCGACTTGCTGATCCCGGCCAGCAGCACCTTGCGGCGCGACCAGCATGGCCTGTTCATCCCCATGCTGGGCAGCCGCCCCCTGCTGATCTCGCTCCAGGGCGCGCGACCGCCCATCAACACCATGCAGGAATTGATCGAGCGGCGCGAATTGCGCGTGGCGCTCGTGCGCGGCTACGACTATGGCGCACCGTACCAGGCGCTGGCGAAGGAGCTGAGCAGCCAGGGCCGCCTGTTCTACGAAGTCGACGCCCTGTCCGTGGCGCGCCTGATGCAAAGCGGCTTCATCGATGCCACCATCATGGCGCCCACCATCCTCGCCGGCGTGGCGCAAAACGATGCGCGCGTGTATGGCCTGGCCGACCGCCTGCGCCTGGAAGCGCTGCCGGAATTGCCTTGGGGCATGAGCGGCGTCTACCTGTCGCGCAAGTCGCTGACGGCGGAAGACCAGGCGACCCTGCGCGAACTGCTCGACAGGGCGGGCCGCTCCGGCTCCGTGATGGACGGCTTCCAGCGCCATCACCGCCAGGAACTGTTGTCGCTGAGCATACGCCCCCGCTAAGGCCTGCATGTCCGGTCTAGTCGTCGCCGTCGTCCTGTTTGCCGCCCTGCTGCACGCCAGCTGGAACGCCATCGTCAAGTCGGGCAAGGATACCTTCCTCAGCACGGTGCTCGTTTCCGTGGGCGCGGCCCTGATTTCGCTGGCCGTCTTGCCCTTCGTCAGCACTCCCGCGCCCGCCAGCTGGCCCTACCTGGCCGCCTCGGCCGTGGCACAGCTGGCGTATTACTCGCTGCTGGCGGCTGCCTACAGGGCGGGCGACATGAGCCATGCCTACCCCTTGATGCGCGGCAGCGCGCCATTGCTCGTGGCGCTGGCCAGCTGGCCGCTGATCGGCGAACGCCTTTCCCCCATGCAGATGGGCGCCGTCGCCTGCATCTGCGCAGGCATCCTCGGCCTGTACGTGGCCGCGCGCACGGGCACCATCGGCAGGATGCCGAAAAACACGGGCCGCGCCACCGCCTTTGCGCTGGGCAACGCCTGCGTCATCGCCAGCTATACCTTGATCGACGGCATCGGCGTGCGCCTGTCCGGCGCGCCGGCCGCCTACACCATGTGGATTTTTGTCTTGAACGGGACCGGACTGCTGCTATGGACGGCGTTGCGCCGTCCCGCCGATTTGCTTGCGTATGCGCAAACGCAATGGCGCCTGGCCGCCGTTGGCGGTTTCGGCACCCTCTCCTCGTATGGCCTGGCCCTGTGGGCCATGACGCAGGCGCCCGTGGCCGCCATCGCGGCCCTGCGCGAAACGTCGATTCTGTTCGCCATCGCCATCGCGGCCCTGTTCCTGCGCGAAAAAATCAGCCCCCGCCGCTACCTGGCCATCGGCCTGATCGCGGCGGGCGCCATCCTGATGCGAATCGCTTAGCGCGCGTCGGGCGGCGCAATCGGCAACTCGATCGCGCTGGCCGCCCCTGTCGCGTGGTACACGCGCTGCGTCGCCTTTCTATAATGGCCCGGGTCGGCCAGGAAGATGTTCGGCACGTAGTTTTGCGGGTTGCGGTCGTACAGGGGGAACCAGCTCGACTGCACTTGCACGGCGATGCGGTGGCCGGGCAGGAAGACGTGATTCGCGTTCGGCAAGGCGAAGCGGTAGCGTTCCACTTTACCTGCCGGTATCGGCGTCGGGTGCTCGAAGCTGTCGCGGTAGCGCCCGCGGAAGATATCCATCGCCACGCCCAGCTGGTAGCCGCCCATGGCCGGCTGCGACGGCACTTCGTCCGGATACACGTCGATCAGTTTCACCACCCAGTCGGCATCCGTGCCGCTGGTGGCGGCAAACAGGTTCACCATCGGCGCGCCGGCGATGCGCACGGCCGTCTTCAACGGTTCGGACATATAGCTGAGCACGTCCGTGCGGTCGGCATAGCCGCGCTGGTCGCTGACCAGCCATGGCTTCCACACATCGGGGTCCGTGAGACGCACGGGACGGGGCACGAAAGGCACGGGCTTGGCGGGATCGGCCACGTATTCATCGAAGGCGCCTTCAGCCGCATCCGCAGCGCCCGATGGCGCCGCAAAACCCAGCCTGGAACCGTCCTGCAGGTAGATCGGCGTCAGCTTGGTGTCGCACGTCTCGCAGGCCAGCGGCCACTGCTGCAGGCGCTGCCACTGGTTGGTGCCGGTCTGGTACGACACCACGGGCGCCGTGTTCGCTTCCGGCGCGCCATCCTTCAGGTATTGATTGAGGAATGGCTGCATGACTTTTTCGCGGAACTGGCGCGCCGTATCGCCGTCAAACTTCAGGGCGCCCAGGCTGGAGCCGTCATAGTTGACGCCGCTATGGCGCCACGGGCCGATGGCCAGGTAATTGAGGTTGTTGCGCTTGTCGCGCCCCTCCATCGCCGTGTAGGTGGCGTACGGGCCATAGATGTCTTCCTGGTCCCACTGCCCCACCACGTGCATGGTAGGCACGATCAGCGGGCGCTTGGCGAGGATTTTGTCGAGCGCCTGTTCCTGCCAGTAACTGTCATAGGCCGGGTGTTCGAACAGCTTTTTCGTGTAGGTCAGCTTGTCGATGCCGAACTTCTTCGCGTAATCGCCGGCCGAGCCGATGCGCAGATAGGCATCGTATTCGTCATACACGCCCAGCGCCGGCGCCTCGCTACTGCCGCGCGCGCTCGTCTGCCACGCCAGGTAGGACAGGCTCGGCATGCGGAAGGCGCCGTTGTGGAACCAGTCGTCGCCGCGCCAGCCATCGACCATGGCGCTCATGGGAACGGCCACCTTCAGCGCCGGATGCGGGTCGACCAGGGCCATCAGCACCGTGTGGCCCTCGTACGAGGAACCGAGCATGCCCACCTTGCCATTCGTTTCCGGCACGTTTTTCACGAGCCAGTCGATGGTGTCCCACGCATCGGTCACGTTATCGACCTTGGTATGGTTCAGCGGTCCGCGCACGGGGCGCGTCATGACGTAATCGCCTTCCGAGCCATGCTTGCCGCGCACGTCCTGGAACACGCGGATGTAGCCGTTTTCCACCAGGGTATCGTCGCCCTGCGGCAAGGCGGCCAGCATGCTGGGGCTGGCGGCGCGCTGGGCGCGGCGGGCGGCATTGTACGGCGTGCGCGTGAGCATGATCGGCGCTTTTTGCGCGCCTTTCGGCACGACGATCACCGTGTACAGCTTGACGCCGTCGCGCATGGGGATCATCACCACGCGCTTGACGTAGTCATTCACATCGGGCATGACCAGCTTGGCGCCGATATCGGGCGTCATGGGCGGCGTTTGCGCCATCGCGGGTGCTGCAAACAAGGAACTGAATAGGGAGCTGACAACAAAAGCCAGGCCGGTGAGCCGGACGGGGGACGACACGCGCATACTGTTCTCCAATGATTCATGCCACGCAAAAGTGGCCGAACGGCAATAGTACCCGGAAAGCAAGTTTTACATAAGGCAAGCCTCTGACGCGGCGCAGCAGATAAATCCGGGCGCAAACTTGACAGAACGCGCCCGAACTGCAACCATAACGCCATGAAATTTATCCCTTCACAACACGCCTGCTTGAATTGGTGGTCCCGCTCACTTTCGCGCGGCCACTGCATAGTGATGTGAATTTGATCCACGCCGCCTCGATCGGTGGCGTAACAGGCTCAGCCTGGATCATCCCCGATGCAGGCGGCTCAAAAGGAAACTTGATGAGCTTGCCTAATACGCCCGATACCCCCGACACCCAGGACCAGAACGACGCCGCGCCGCTGTCCGCTGCCGCCATCGCTTCGCAATCCGTGATCCTGACGGGCGACCGCCCCACCGGCCCCTTGCACCTGGGCCACTACGTGGGCAGCCTGCGCGACCGCGTGCGTTACCAGAACAGCTACAAGCAGTTCATCATGCTGGCCGACGCGCAGGCGCTGACGGACAATATGGACGACATCGACAAGGTGCACCGCAATGTCGTCGAAGTGGCGCTCGATTACCTGGCCGTCGGCATCGACCCGACGAAAACCACCGTGTTCATCCAGTCGCAGATTCCGGAACTGGCCGAACTGACCTTTTACTACCTGAACATCGTCACCGTGGCGCGCCTCGAGCGCAACCCCACCGTCAAGGAAGAAATCCGCCTGCGCGGCTTCGAGCGCGACATCCCGGCCGGCTTCTTGACCTACCCGGCCAGCCAGGCGGCCGACATCACGGCCTTCAAGGCGGGCGTGGTGCCCGTGGGTGAAGACCAGATCCCGATGATCGAGCAAACGAATGAAATCGTGCGCCGCTTCAACCGCATGTATAACCGCGAAGTATTGATGGAATGCAAGGCGCTGGTGCCGGACATCGGCCGCCTGCCCGGCATCGACGGCAAGGCCAAGATGAGCAAATCGCTGGGCAACACCATCAACCTGGGCGCGACCCCGGCCGAAATCACGGCTGCCGTGAAAAAAGTCTATACCGACCCGCTGCACCTGCGCGTGGAAGATCCGGGCCACCTGGAAGGCAACATCGCCTTTACGTACCTGGATGCGTTTGACCCGGAAAAAGCGGCGCTGGCCGACATGAAAGCCCATTACGTGCGCGGCGGCCTGGGCGACAGCATCGTCAAGAAGCGCCTGGACCTGGTCTTGCAGGAAATGCTGGCGCCGATCCGCGCCCGCCGCGAAGAGTTCGCCAAGGACAAGGGACAAGTCATCCAGATGCTGAAAGAAGGCACCTTCAAGGCACGCGAAGTGGCGGCCCGCACGGCTGATGAAGTCAAGTCGGCGCTGGGCCTGAACTACTTCTGATCAGCAGCAATAGCAAACTGACATAGCAAACTGATGCGCTCAGGCGGAGTCGGGTAAAATCCCGCTTCCGCCTGGGCGCAATTCGTTTGTCACCGTGGCACCAGCAATCCGTAGAGAAAACAACGCGCCATGACCGATACCCCTGTCGAACAGCTGCTGCAGCAGCATTTTTCCATCGATGCATTGCAGCAAGCGCCCGCGCCCCTGCGGCAGGCGCTGGGCATGCTGGGCGGCTGGCTGGCCGCCGAGCGCGACACGGCCTATCCGCACACGCCGTATGCGGAACTGCTGACTCAGCTGTCCGACACCCGCCTGCCCGCGCACGGCATGCCCGTGGCGGATTTCCTGCAAGAACTCGACACCACCGTGCTGGCCAATACGGCCCAGCTGAACCACCCGCAATACATCGGCCACATGACCCAGGCCTTGCCGTGGATCAGCGTGCTGGCCGAAGCGTTTACGGCCACCCTGAACCAGAACCAGGTCAAGATCGAGACGGCGTATGTGTCGACGCTGATCGAAAAACAGATCCTGGGCTGGCTGCACCGCCAGGTGTACCAGCAGCCCGAACATGTCTACACGCAAGCCATGGCCGCCACCAGCGGCGCGCTGGGCAATGTCGTCAATGGCGGCACCATGGGCAATTTGACGGCCCTGGCCGTGGCGCTGGAACAGCAGCTGCCCGGCACGCGCAAGCGTGGCCTGTTTGCCGCCATGCAAGAATCCGGCTACGCGGGACTGGCCGTGATCGGCTCGGCCCGCAGCCACTATTCCGTGAAGAAGGCGCTGGCGACCCTGGGCCTCGGTGAAAACGCCTTGCACCTGGTGGCCGTCGACCGCGACAACCGCATCGACGTCCAGGCGCTGGAAGCGACGATTGCCGACTTGAAATTGCGCAATATCAAGGTCGTCGCCATGATCGGCATCGCCGGCACGACGGAAACGGGCGCCATCGACCCGCTGGCCGCCATGGCAGCCATTGCCGCGCGGGAAAGCATCTGGTTCCATGTGGATGCGGCCTGGGGCGGCGCGCTGCTGATCGCGGAACAGTACCGCGCGCTGTACGACGGCATCGCCCTGGCCGACTCCGTCGTCATCGACGGGCATAAATTGCTGTGGGTGCCGATGGCGCAAAGCATGGTGCTGTTCAAGGATAGCGCCAGCCTGAACTTGCTGAAGCACAACGCCAACTACATCTTGCGCGACAACTCGGGCGACCTGGGCCAGACTTCGCTGGAAGGCTCGCGCCGCTTCGATGCCTTGAAACTGTGGACCTCGTTCAAGGTGCTGGGCGTGTCCGGCTACACGACCTTGCTGCAGCAGGCGGCCACCTTGTCCGGCCAGTTGCAGGACTTGTTGGCCGACCAGCAGGATTTCGAACTCGTCACACGCTCGGACACCTTCATCCTGACCTACCGCTACGTGCCCGCGCATTTGCGCCAGCGCATGGACAGCTTGCTGGCCGGCGGCCAGGTGGACGCGGCGACCGAACTGAACAAGCAGCTGAACACCTTGAACGCCAAGCTGCAAAACCGGCAAAAGGCGCAAGGCCACAGCTTTGTGTCGCGCACGGTACTCGAATCGACGCGCTACCCCGGCCCGACCAATGTACTGCGCGTGGTCATGACGAATGTCAAGACGCGCCCCCACCACTTGCGCGCCATCCTGGCCGAACAGCGGGCCATCGGCCAAGCGCTGGTGGCGGAACTGGGATTGTAAGAACGTTCCACCCATCAACCTTGACTGGATGCCCGATGCACCGCCTCAGCGCCCTCACCGATCTGTTAAAGCATCTGTTGAAATGGCTGCTGCTGGCGAGCGTCGTGGCCGTGCTGGCGGGCTCGGCCTCGGCCGCTTTCCTGTTCGCGCTGGACTGGGCCACACGCACGCGTCTGGCGCACGCCTGGCTGATCTGGCTGCTGCCCGTGGCGGGCTTTGTCGTCGGCTGGCTGTATTTGCGCTATGGCAGCAGCGTCGAAGGCGGCGCGAATCTGCTCATCGATGAAATCCACGACCCGAAAAAAATCATCCCCTTGCGCATGGCGCCGCTGGTGCTGGGCGGCACCGTCGTCTCGCATTTGTTCGGCGCCTCCGTCGGACGCGAAGGCACGGCCGTGCAGATGGGCGGCGCCCTGGCCGACCAGCTGACCCGCATGTTTCGTTTGAACAATGAAGACCGCCGCATCATCCTGATGGCCGGCATCAGCGCCGGCTTTGCCTCCGTCTTCGGCACGCCGCTGGCGGGCGCCCTCTTCGGCCTGGAAGTGCTGGCCATCGGCCGCCTGCGCTACGAAGCCATGCTGCCCTGCCTGGCTGCCGCCGTCATCGCTGACCAGGTGGTCCTGCTGTGGGGTCCGTTTTTGCACATTGCTCACACGCATTACGCCGTACCTTTGACCCCCGCCATTTCTGCCTGGACCTTGTCCGCGATGGTCATCGCGGGCGTGCTGTTCGGCGTGACCGGCAAAGTGTTTGCGCAAGCCACGCACGGCTTGAGTGCCTTGATGAAACGCAAGATTGCCTACGCCCCGCTGCGCCCGCTGATAGGCGGCCTCGTCGTCGCGCTCGCCGTGTGGCTGCTGGGCACGGATCGCTATATCGGCCTGGGCATCCCCACCATCGTCGATGCGCTGAAGGAACCGTTGGCCGCCTGGGATTTCCTCGGCAAGATGGCGTTTACCATCGTCTCGCTGGGCACGGGTTTCAAGGGCGGCGAAGTGACGCCATTGTTCTTCATCGGCGCGACCCTGGGCAATGCGCTGGGGCCGCTGCTGCACCAACCCGTCACCCTGCTGGCCGCCATCGGCTTCGTTGCCGTGTTTGCGGGCGCCGCCAACACGCCCATCGCCTCGACCCTGATGGCCATGGAACTGTTCGGCGCAGAGATCGGCGTATACGCGGCCATCGCCTGCGTCGTGGCCTACCTGTTTTCCGGCCACGCGGGCATTTACCGGGCGCAGCGGAGCGGCCACGCCAAGCGCACGACCCGCGAGGAAGTCGACCCATGACGCAGAACATCTACGACAACGACGCCTTCTTCACGGCCTATAGCCAGTTGCCGCGCTCCGTCGGCGGACTCGACAGCGCCCCCGAATGGCCAGCCCTGCGCGCCATGCTGCCTGCGCTGCAAGGAAAAAGCGTGCTGGACCTGGGTTGCGGCTATGGCTGGTTCTGCCGCTGGGCTGCCGAGGCCGGCGCGGCGCGGGTGCTGGGCGTGGACGTGTCGGAAAAGATGCTGGCGCAGGCAGCCGGCATGGGAGAGCATGCGGCCGTCAGCTATGCCCGGCTTGACCTGGAACAACTGGCCTTGCCGCAGGCCAGCTACGACCTGGTCTACAGTTCGCTGGCCTTCCACTACATCGAACGGTTCGCTACGCTGCTGGCCGCCATCCGCAGTGCATTAAAGCCCGGCGGCAAGCTGGTGTTTTCCATCGAGCATCCGATCTTCATGGCGCCGCGCCAGCCCGGCTGGCTGACGGATGCGCAAGGCCGCAAGCGCTGGCCCGTCGACAGTTACCAGCAGCAAGGCCCGCGCGTGTCGGACTGGCTGGCGCCGGGCGTGATCAAACAGCACCGCACGCTGGGCACGACCATCAATGCGTTGCTGCAAGCGGGTTTCCATCTGGAACACGTGGAAGAATGGGGTCCCAGCGATGAGCAGGTCGCCCTGCAGCCGGCCCTGGCGGAAGAGCGCGAACGGCCGATGCTGCTCCTCATCGGCTGCGGCCTGGCATAGTCCCTCCTCAGCTGGCCACGTTGCGCGTAAACCGCAAGGTGGATGAGCCAGCGTTAACATAGCTATACGCTTGCGCGCTGCTGAACACGAAGAAATCGCCCGTGGCCAGCGTTCTCGTCCCGGCCGCCAGCTCCAGCTGCAGCTCGCCTTCCAGCACATACAGCATTTCGCTGAAGCCGGCCGGATCAGGCTCGGCATCGTAGCGCTCGCCCGGCGCCAGTATCCACGACCATAGTTCCACCTGACGGCTGGCGGGCGCCGCCCCCAGCAACACGGCCTGGCTGGCTTGCGATGCGCTTTGCCACATCAGCACGCGCAAGCTGTCATGCGGCTGCCGCGGCGGCTGGACCAGGTCGACGAAGGCCACGTTCAAGGCGGCGGCCACGTGGTCGAGGTTGGCCAGGCTGATGTTGGTGCCGCCCGCCTCGACGCCGTTGACCATGCGCCGGCTCAGGCCCGACTTGCGGGCCAGCTCGTCCTGGCTGAGGCCGGCGGCCAGGCGCAAGCGCCGCAGATTTTTGGCCAGGTGTTCCAGCACGCCACCGGCCTCGACTTGACTGCGCAATATATTGCTCCTATCATGATGGGAAATATTTTGCTCATAGCATAGCTCCCCATGAAAACACACGCAAGTCCCCCGCCCGCCCTCGGCATGCCCGAACTGGCCCTGATCGCCATCACCTTCATCTGGGGCGGCACTTTTCTCGTGGTGCAACATGCCATGACGGTCAGCGGGCCGCTGGCCTTTGTCGCCGCCCGCTTTGCCGTGGCCGCCAGCATCGGCGCCCTGATTTGCCGGGGCCAGCTGCGCCAGCTGACGAAAGCGGAGTTGCTGACGGGCATGGCCATCGGCGTGAGCATCTTTGGCGGCTATGCGCTGCAAACCTATGGCTTGATGTATATCACGAGCAGCAAGTCCGCTTTCATCACGGCTTTTTATGTGCCCATCGTGCCGCTGGTGCAATGGCTGGTCTTCAAGCAGCGGCCCCACCCTGCCGTGTGGGCGGCCGTCGTGCTGGCCTTCATCGGCTTGCTGCTGCTCACGGGCACGGACGGCTTGAGCATGGGTTTTGGCACGGGTGAGCTGATCACGGCCGTGGGCGCCATCGCGATTGCTCTGGAAATCATCCTCATCAGCCGCGTGTCGCCGCAATTGAACATCCTGCGCGTGACCATCGTGCAACTGGCCACCGCATCCCTGATCGCCCTGCTGCTGATGCCCGTCATGGGCGAAGCGCCGCCCGTCCTCAGCAAGACCTTCATCTTCAGCGTGCTGGCGCTGGGCTGCGCCAGCGCGCTGATCCAGTACGTGATGAACTGGGCGCAAAAGCGCATTTCCGCTACCAAGGCCACATTGATCTATGCGGGCGAACCCGTGTGGGCCGGCGTGATCGGACGCATCGCCGGCGAGCGCCTGCCGGCCCTGGCCATCGTGGGCGCGGTATTAATCATTTGTGCGGGCATCCTCAGCGAATGGCGGCCGAAGCGGGGCCGCAGTGCGGCCAAGGCCGTGCAGCCATAAGTTCAGTCCCCGCCCCGCCGCAGCGCCGCAGCGCCATGCAAGGCCAGCGGCACGGCCCTGGCCCAGCGGTTCGAGGACAGGGAAAACGTCAGCGCCCGCACCTGGTGGTACCAGCCGGCGGGCACGTACAGCATGTCGCCCGGCTCGACGAGGCATTCGATCATGGCAGCCTGGCGCGCGAGGGGAAAACGCTCGAAATCGGGCGCTTCCGGGTCGAAGGGCGAGCCGAACAGGATGGCGTTCGCCTCGCTCGGATACAGGAAAGCGTCGTGGTGCGGCGGCGATAACATGATGCGCTTGCGGCCCCACACTTGCGCGAAGATATTGTCGTCGTAATCGCAATGCAGGGGCGTGACCGTGCCGGCCGGCCCCACCCAGAAGCGCGGCGGACCCATCTTGTCGAAATACGTGGGCCAGTGGCACAAACGGTTCAGTTCGCGCAATTCCAGGTTGCCCAGGTAAGGCGGCAACGCGTGCCTGCCCTCTGCCACCAGGTCCAGGTATTGCCCCATCGACATATCCTGCATGGCGCGGTCGGCCGCAAAAGCCGTGTTGATGTAATCGCCCACGCGCGCCCGCACGGGCACGTGGCTGAACTGTTCGCGCAAGACGTCGGGACCCAGGGCCGACAGGGGCCAGCGCTGCACCAGCCCCCGCATCAGGAAAGGCAGGCCCAGCGCGGCCCGCGCGCGGAAGGCGGCGGCGTCCAGCATGGCCAGGCGCGGCACCTCGGCGATGGCGGGCAAGTCGCGCGCCGCCTGCTTGATGGCCTCGCGCATGGCGTCGATCGAGGTGACGCCGCGCACCTGCGCATCCTTGGCTTCGCGCGCTTGCTTATGCGCAAGGGCTGTTGCGGCAGAACTGAATTCTGCTGGCGGCCTGGGCGGCAGTGCGCGCGTCGATATGGGGGCTGCCGCAAGCGGGAGCGGCTCTTTTTTTTCTGCAGACATAAATCTTCTTTGCGATCAGGGGCCGCGCGGCATGGCGCGACAGTGCGCTATTTTAAGCCAGCAAGGTCCGTTTCAGTACATCGGCCTGCTCGCCCGCCTGGCGCGCCTTGGCGGCATATTCGCTGGCCGTGCCCGGATGCAGCCAGGCCTGGGCCTTGGCGGCCAGGTTCAGGTAGAGCCTTTCTTTTTCCTGCAACGCCCTGACGGCGGCCCAGATGGCGTCTTCCGCCTTGTCATGCTGCAACTCGCCCAGCATTTGCGCCGTGAAACTGTGGCCCGTATGGCAGCGAAAACGCTGCGGCTGCTGACCGTGCAGCTCCCACAGCGTGCCCTGACATTCGGGACAGGTGAAAGTCGATGGCGTGGCAATTTTTTCTAGTTGGTCCATATTTCCCACTCCCCGGGCAAAACGGTTTTCCACGGCAATCCATGGGGGCGCAGGCGGCAAGGGCTGCGCGGCGCGGGCCGGCGTGCCGCTGGCCAGCGCCAGCAGGGCCGGGCCGATCTCGGCGGCCGGCAGGCGCCAGTCCACCCCCGCATGCTCGATCGCGCTTTGCGGCATCGACGGCGCCACCGCGTCCTGCGGCTCCTGCACCAGCGCCTTGCCGCCGCAGGCCTTGATGGCTTGCAAGCCTGCCGTGCCATCGTCGAGGTAGCCGCTGAGAATCACGCCCACCACCTTCGGCCCGAAAGCGGCGGCGGCACTGCGGAACAGCGGGTCAATGGCGGGACGCGTATGGTTTTCCTTGGGGCCCCGGCTCAGCCCGACCGTCGCCTGGCCGGCCAGGTTGGCAACGAGCATGTGCCGGTCCGGCGGCGCCAGCAGGATGCGCCCCGCGCGCACGGGTTCGCGCTCTTCGGCAAAGCGCACGGGCAAGGCGGAGGTTTTAGCGAGAATTTCGGGCAAGACGCTGCTGCGCCGCCCCACATGCGCGACCACCAGCACGGGCGCCGGCATATTGGCAGGCAAGGCGGCAAAGATGGCGGACAGCGCTTCCACGCCGCCCACCGAGGCGCCCATGACGATCAGCGTTTCCATGCCGGCCCCTTTCGCGCGCAGGTCCAGCGGTTATTCTGCGGCGCCTTGCATCGCGATTCCGTGCGCCGCCTAACACAGGGCCACATGACGCCATGTCACCCTGGGACGCATCGGGGCCAGGCGCCCTCAGACGGGCGTCTTGAAAATCGGATCGACGATGAATTGCTGGGCCTTGATGCGCAAGGTGCGCTCTTCATCGAGCTCGGCGCGCGTTTCGCCCAGCTCTTCGCGTTCCGCTTCCAGTTCCAGGCGCGCGGCCGCCAGTTCCGTTTCCACGCGCGTCAGGCTTTCCAGCTTCAGCTGGGCCTGGATCAGTTCGGCGCGTGCCGCTTCGGCAGCCTCTTCCAGGCGCGGGATGCCTTCGAGCTTGAATTGCGCCTTGGCCAAGTCCATGCGCGCCTGCTCGGCCGCCTCTTCCAGGCGCGGCAAGCCTTCCAGGCGCAGCTGCGCCTTGGCCAGGTCCGTGCGGGCCTGGTTCGCCACTTGCCGCTCCCGTTCCAGCTCCTCGCGCAAGGTTTCCAGCTCGCCAGCCTGCAAGTCGAGCAACTCTTGCTGGCGCTCGTTCTCACTGGCCAGGTCCATCAATTCCTGTTGATTGTCGTTCATCTCGGCTTCATGCGCGCTGTGGCTGGCGCTTAATTCCTGTCCTACATAATCGAGGATGGCTTGCTGCAGCACGGGCGACAGTTCGGCGGCGGCAGCTATCTGGCGCTGCGCACCCGCCTTGCGGCGCTGCAAGAGCTTGCTGATGGTGCCCAGGCAGACGCCGTTGCCCAGCCGTTCGCGCAAGGCGCGCACCGTGATGGCCTGGCCTTCGCCCGCCATCGCTTCCATTGCCGCATTGATCTGTTCCGCGCTTACTTTTGCCATGTCGTTTACTCTTGAATATTGCTCAGGGCAATCTTGCCCAGGGGCATTATCTTATGCCAGCGGCGGCAAAGCGTAAAGTATTTCTCAATAGAAATTGCAATTGCACAACGGAAGCGTGTGCAAACATGCGGCTTCGGCTGATTTATTCTTCCAGCAAGCCATTTTCCGTCAGCATATCCTGCACCAGCTCCAGGCGCAGCACGGGATTGTCCTGGCTGAGCAAAAGCTGCTTCTGCATGGCGCTCAGCGACAGCAGCTCGCACCAGCGGTTCGCCACCCAGCCGCACTCGTCAAGCCGGTATGGCGGCTGCAGGGGCATTTGCTCCGGCGGGATCTTTTGCTCCTGCAAGGTGCGGATCAGGGCGCCGAGCGCGTCGGCCACGTTCTGCTGCTCTTGCGGGATGGGGATGGTTTTGTCGGGTGCCAGAGTTTCGATCCGCGCCACCCACAAGCCGTGCTTCAGCTGCTCGCTGGACACGATGTGAAAGCGCTGCATGCCCATGCATTTGATTTGCAGCAAACCCGACAGGGGCGCGGCCCAGTCGACGATGCGCGCCAGGGTGCCAACGGGCGCCAGGGTTTCCTGCTGGCCCGGCTTGCGCACTTCCGCGCCGTCCAGCAGCTGCACCACGCCGAACGGCTGCTCGCCCATGATGCACTGACGTATCATGTCCAGGTAGCGTACCTCGAAGATCTGCAGGGGCAGATAGCCATCGGGATACAGCACCGTATTGAGCGGGAACAAAGGTATCGAGGTCATAGGCGCATGATGGCACGAATGGCATATCCGTGCTGCGCGCCTTGCCCTGCCCGGCCAACTTCGCCGCTTACTTGTAGAAGCGGCGTTTTTTCGCCCGCTCCGCCGCCTTCGGCGCCAGCACCTTGACGGCTTTCTTCTGTATCGTGCCGCCGGCGGACGTGCCCGGCACGCGGTGTTCCGCCTCGAAACCGGCTTCCTCGTTGCGTTTCAGGGTTTGCCGGGTCAGCGCTTCCACGGCCGACAGCAATTCCACCTCGTCGGCACAGACGAGCGAGACCGCTTCGCCCGAGGCGCCCGCGCGGCCCGTGCGGCCGATGCGGTGAATATAATCTTCCGCCACGGTGGGCAAGTCGAAATTGACGACGACGGGCAATTGATCGATATCGAGGCCACGGGCAGCCACGTCGGTGGCTACCAGTACTTGCACTTCGGCAGATTTGAAGCGGGCCAGCGCGCGCAGGCGGTTCGGCTGCGTCTTGTCGCCGTGAATCGAATCGGCGCGCACGCCCTGCTCCAGCAAGGTGTTCACCAGCAACTCGACACCCTTGCGCGTCTTGACGAAGACCAATACCTGGCCCCAGCGCTTTTTCTTCAGCAAGTGCAAAAACAGTTCCGGCTTGCGTTTCTTGTCGCACACGATCACCGACTGTTTCACGGCCTTGACCGTGCTGTTGCGCGCGCTGACCTCCACCGAGACGGGATCCTTCAACATGGTTTTCGCCATGGCGCGGATGGCGTCCGAGAAGGTGGCCGAGAACAGCAGCGTCTGGCGCTGCTTGGGCATGGTCATCAACAATATGTCGAGTTCGCGCTCGAAGCCCAGGTCCAGCATGCGGTCCGCCTCGTCCAGCACCAGGGTTTGCACCTGCTCGAACTTGACGGCGCCCTGCGTCTGCAGGTCGAGCAAACGGCCCGGTGTCGCCACCAGCACGTCGAGACCCTTGCGCAACTTGCTGATCTGCGGCTCGATGGGCACGCCGCCATACGCGACAAAGCTGCGCAGCGGCAAGTTGCCGCCATAGCTGCGGAAGCTCGCATACACTTGCTCGGCCAGTTCGCGCGTGGGCACCAGCACCAGCACGCGCACGCACTGGGGCGCCACCACGCCTTCCAGGGTCAGGCGCTGCAGCAGCGGCACGGCAAAGCCGGCCGTCTTGCCCGTGCCCGTCTGGGCGGCGGCCATCAGGTCGCGCCCGGCCAGCACGGCAGGAATCGCTTGCGCCTGCACGGGCGTGGGCTTGGCATAGCCGAGCTCGTCAAGTTTGCGGACCAGGGGATCGATCAGGCCGAGGGAGGAAAACGTCATGGGAAAAGCAATCTTGGCAAAGGAAAAGGTGGCGCGCACGGACGGGCCGTGCGCGCGATTGCCGAGATTATAGGCCAGCGGGGATGCCGGCCGGGGTTTCACGACTAAAACATCGCCATCAGAACTTCATTTCCATGGTCGCGCGCGCCTGCGGCGAACTCGGCGAAATGTTGTTGCGCACGATCGTGCCGCTGGCATCCGCATACGTGGTGGTGCTTTCAAAATCCTGCGCCAGCAAATTCGACACGGCCAGGCGCAACTGGTTCTTCGCATCGAATTTCCACAGCGCATAAATGTCGAGATCGCGCCGCGGCGACGTGTAGGCGCTCTGACGCTCCGTGATGCGCACGGGGCCGCCATTGCGGAAATTGAAACTGCCGCCCGTGGTCAGCATGCCATCGGGCGTCTTGTAGTCGAGGCCAACGTTGCCGCTGACGGGGGTTTGCTGGTCGAGCCGGTTGTCCGGTCCCGGCACGTGCTCCACCTGCGACCAGTTGCGGCTGACGCTGGCGCGCAAGTCGATGGCCGGCACGGGCGCGGCCAGCACGGCGCGCAGCGGGAACTTCGCTTCCAGTTCCAGTGTCTGCGTATTCGCGCGGCCGTCGTTGACGGGCGTCGATACCCAGCGCTCATTGATATATAACAAACCCTGGCGCGTGTAGCCATCGATGCGGCGGGCCGAGGCCCGCGCGCTGAGCAAGGCACCTTCGGCCCAGTAATGTTCGTAGGAAGCGTCGATGCCCAGCGCCAGCTCCGGCTTCAGGTTCGGATTGCCTTCGCGGTCAGGCTCGGTCTGGCTATTGTTCGTCGACATCATACGGCGTGGAATCAGGCTGGAAGTGGCCGGCGCCTTGTAGGTGCGCGTCAAGGCCAGGCGCACCTGGTCGCCCTTGGTATCAGGCAATTTCCACAAGGTTTGCAGCAGCGGGCTCCAGACGCTGCTGCGCTGCTGCACCTCGTCATAGGTATTGCCGATACTGCGCGTATCGATGCCTTCCCAGCGCACGCCCGCATACATGGACCAGCGCGGCGTGATCTCCCACTCATCCTGCGCATACAGCGCCAGGCGCTTGATGTCGGCATTGAAGTCTTCATCGACGTTGAACGGAGGGCGCCCGCCCGGCAAGGCCAGCTCACGCTGCCAGCGCTCTTCATCCCGCTTGCCGTAACTGCCATCCCAGCCCATCGACAAGGCATGGCCCGGGATGAGCGGCGAAGAATACTTGCCGGTGGACGACACGCTCTTTTCCGACGCATCCACGCGCGCGCTACGGTCCAGCGCCAGTCCCACGCCATCGATATAGCCGAGCGGATGGTTATCGGAGGAATTATTGCTCAGGCCTACGCGCAGTCCCAGCTCCAGCCTGGCGCCGCCATCGAGCTTGCGCACCCAGGTCAGGTCCGTACGGCCAAAGACATAATGGTTGCCGCCGTCGCTATCATTCGTATCGTAGTCCGGCCGCAAGCCCATGAGCGTGTCGGTACGGCTGTGCGTACGGCTTTCGTTGCGTCCCACATTCAGGAAGAATTGCGCCGTCAGATTGTCGCCGCCGGCAAAAGCCCAGTTCAGGCGCGGCGACATATTGATGCCTTCCGAACGGCCATCACCCGTGCCTTTGCTGCTGCGCAGCAGATTTTGCTGGCCTTCCGGCGCATAGCCCAGGTCCCGTGCCGGGTTTGCATAGTGATAGTCGTAGCGATAAAAGGAGGCCGCCAGCGAATAGGAAAAAATGCCATCCTTGTCCGACAATTGCAGGTTGCCATTGCTGGAAAACGCATCGCGCCCGCCCCCCACGCCCAGCTTGACGTCGCGCTGCGCCGTCTTGACGGCCTTTTTCAGCACCACGTTGATGGTGCCGGCGATCGACTGCGTGCTGTATTCGGCGCTGGCCGCATGCAAGATCTCGATGCGCTCGATCACGTCGGGCGACAGGGTGTCGAGCGAAAAACCGGCCGGCGCCCGCTCGCCGTTGAGCAATATCTGCGTGTAGCCGCTGCCCAGCCCGCGCATGCGGATTTCGCCGCCCGAGCGCCCCGCCGCGCCGGACACGGTAATGCCGGGCAAGCGCTTGAGCACGTCGGTGACATTCGTGTCGCCATACTTGAGGATTTCCTCGCTGCCCACGATCATCTTGCTGGCCGTATCGTCGCGGCGCGGATCGTAGCCGCTGCCCTTCACTTCCACGGTCTGCATGGCGGGAGCGGCGGATTTCTCGGCCTTCTCGGCCTTCAGCGGCGCAGCGGCGGCATCCGCGGCTGGCGTTTCGGATTGCTGGGCCTGGACATTCCAGGCAAGTAACACGGAGGAACAAAGGACGGTAAGGCGAAGGCAACGGCGTGGCATCATGACCTGGCTAAAAAAGTTGGCTGAATAAAAATGGCTAAAAGCTAAAAAACAGGCCGCTGTATTGTGCTGTAATTTTTCCCGCGTGGCACAGTTTCCTGAAAATATTTCCTATGGTAAATTAAATTCGGTAGCCGGCTGCGCTACGCCCCCTTGCATACGGTACATATCATTGCGCGCCACATCGCCGCTATAATGCGTTTTCATCATTGTTCCCATCACCCCGTCAAAGGCTTCCCATCGTGTCTGACCGTCTTGCCGTTTTGCCTCAATATCTGCTGCCCAAGGGAGCGTTGACCAATTTTGCCGGCCGGATCGCCGGCGCCAAGGGCGGCGCCATGACGACGCGCCTGATCCGCTGGTTCGTCGGCCGCTACAACGTCAACATGGATGAGGCGCTGGACCCGGACATCACGCACTACGCGAGCTTCAACGACTTTTTCACGCGCGCGCTGCGCCCGGACGCGCGTCCGCTGGCGCAAGCGGACTACGTCTGCCCCGTCGATGGCCGCATCAGCCAGTTCGGCACGATCGACAAGGACCAGATCTTCCAGGCCAAGGGCCACCATTTCAGCACGACGGCCCTGGTCGGCGGCGATGCGGCCCTGGCGGCCCAGTTCGAACACGGCAGCTTTGCCAATCTGTACCTGAGCCCGCGCGACTACCACCGCATCCACATGCCCTGCGATGGCCGCTTGACGCGCATGATTTATGTTCCCGGTGAACTGTTTTCCGTCAACCCGACGACGGCGCGCGGCATTCCCGGCCTGTTCGCCCGCAACGAGCGCGTCGTTTGCGTATTCGACACGGCCAACGGCCCCTTCGTCATGACCCTGGTGGGCGCCACCATCGTCGGCAGCATGGCTACCGTCTGGCACGGCGTCGTCAACCCGCCCCGCACGGGTGAAATTCGCGACTGGAGCTATGCCAACGACAATGTCGTGCTGAAACAAGGCGACGAGCTGGGCCGCTTCCTGCTCGGTTCCACCGTCGTCATGCTGTTCCCGAAAAACACGGTCGATTTCAATGTCAGCTGGCAACCGGCCGGCCCCGTGCAGTTGGGCGAAGTCATGGGCAACCTGCCCAAGTAAGGCAGCAAGACGCGCGCCTAGACGGGCGCGTCGGTCCGGTACATTTCCTCCATCAAGTCCAGAAATGCGCGCGTCTTGGCCGGCATCAAGCGCCGGCCGGGAAACACGGCCCAGCCCGTGACGAGCGGAAAGCTCCATTCCGGCAAGACCCGCACCAGTTCCCCCGTCGCCACATACGCCTTGGCAAAGCGGTCCGTGCTGGCCGCGATGCCCACGCCCGTACACGCCATGCGCACCAGCAATTCCGGCGAGTTCGCCAGCAGGCGCACGGGCAAGTCCCGCTCCCACGTCGTCTTGCCTCGGATCAAAGTCCAGTGCACGAGGCCATGCACGGCGCGTGGCAAGCTCAATAAATCGTGGCCATACAGATCGTCGGGATGCTCGGGCAAGCCGTGCACGCTCGTATATTGCGGCGAGGCATACAACGCCAGGGTGCTGAAGGCCACGCGGCGCGCGGCCAGGCTGGCGTCGTCGGGCAAGTTGCCCATGCGGATGGCCAGGTCGAAGTTCTCTTCCAGCAAATCCACGCGGCGCGCCGACAAGTCCAGTTCCAGCGAAATGGCCGGATAGCGGCGCACGAACTCGGCCAGCACCTGGCGCATCAGCGTGTCGCCAAAATCGGCCGGCATGGAAATGCGCAGCAAGCCGCTGGGGCCTGCCTGGCGGTGCTGGGCCAGCGCGCCGGCCGCCTCCGTTTCTTCCACCACCTTGCGCGCATGCTCGAGCAGGCTGGCGCCGAATTCCGTCAGCGCCAGCTTGCGCGTGGTGCGCAGCAGCAGCCGTTCGCCCAATTTCGCTTCCAGCAGCGAGATGCGGCGCGACAGGGTCGACTTGGGCAAGTCCACGCGCACGGCGGCGCGCGAGAAACTGCCGCATTCGACGACGCGGGCGAACAGCAGCAAATCTCCGGGATCGATATCCATCACTGACCTTTACGTTCAATTGTTCCACTAGTGGATTAATGTTATCCATTTTAACGGCTTCCGCATCAATTTTGGAATTGCTATAGTTCATCCATCGCAAGACACCTCACAACGGAGAAACAAGATGAACATCCTGCAAATCAATTCCAGCGCCCGCAGCACCGGTTCCGCCTCGACCCGCCTGGCTGACGCCATCGTTACCCGCGTACAAGCCGCCAACCCGGGCGCCGCCCTGGTGCGCCGCGACCTGGCCGCCGCCCCGCACCCCGTGCTCGACGAGCCGACCCTGCAAGCGCTGTTCACGCCAGCGGACAAGCGTACGCCGGAGCAAGCGGCCCGCATCGCCCTCGATGATGCGCTAATTGCGCAAGTGCAAGCAGCTGACGTGATCGTCATCGGCGCCCCCATGTACAACTTCGGCATCACCGTGCAACTGAAAAGCTGGTTCGACGCGATTGCCCGCGCCAACGTCACCTTCAAGTACACGGAAAACGGCCCTGTGGGCTTGCTGACCGGCAAGAAAGTCTACGTGGGCCTGTCCCGCGGCGGCTTGCACCGCAACAGCGCCAACGATAGCCAGGTGCCTTACCTGAACACCATGTTCGGCTTCCTGGGCCTGACCGACGTGCAATACGTGTATTCGGAAGGCATGGGCATGGGCCCGGAAGCCGTGGCCAAGGCGCAAGCCCAGGCGGACGCCGAGATCAACGCGATCCTGGTGTAATTCCCAGCAGTGAAAGGGGCGGCGCACTGGCGCCGTCCTGGCCTAGAGGAGAGACAATGAGCGATACCACCACCGTCAACAAGCCACGCGCCGTCGAGCGCGTGATCGCCGGCCAGGCCGTCATGGATGGCGCCGGCGTGAAGATCAACCGCGTGCTGACGCAGCAGCTGCAGCGCCGCCTCGACCCGTTCTTGATGCTCGACAACTTTGCCAGCGACAAGCCGAACGACTATATCGCCGGCTTCCCCGAGCATCCGCACCGCGGCTTCGAAACCGTGTCGTACATGATCACGGGACGCATGCGCCACAAGGACAGCGCGGGCCACGAAGGCTTGCTGACCTCGGGCGGCGTGCAATGGATGACGGCCGGCAGCGGCGTGATCCACTCGGAAATGCCGGAACAGGAAGAAGGCGTGATGGAAGGTTTTCAGCTGTGGCTGAACCTGCCCGCGCGCGACAAGATGCGCACGCCGTGGTACCGCGACTTCGACAGCAGCGAAATCCCCCGCTACACGACGGACGCGGGCGTGACCGTGCAAGTGATCGCCGGCGCCAGCCATGGCGTGACGGGCGCCGTGCAGCGCGAGCTGACGGAACCGCTGTACCTCGACATCGACTTGCCGGCCGGCGCCAGCTTCGAGCAGCCCTTGCCGCCAGGCCATAATGCCTTCCTGTACACCTTCCGTGGCGAAGTGCAGGTCGATGGCAAGGCCGTGCCCGCCCTGCGCATGGCGATTTTCGCCAACACGCCAGGGTCCGACGGCGTGCGCATCGAGGCGCCCGAAGGCGGCCGCGTGATCCTCGTCGCCGGCCAGCCCTTGAACGAACCGATCGCGCAATATGGCCCGTTTGTCATGAATACCCAGGCAGAAGTGTTCCAGGCCGTACAGGATTTCCGTGAAGGCAAGTTTGGCGAGACGGCGGCGCAATAAAGTTGCCTGTTCCATCAAAAACCTGCAGTCCTCCGGGCTTGCAGGTTTTTTTTCGTGCCGACTATATTGTTGCTTTTCAATTACACTGGCGGCAACATCATTCCACAAAGCATTCCATGCAGCCGACGCACACCGAACACGACGCCACCCATTTGCACGCCCACCTGAAGGGCGATGCCAAGCACACCCACTCGTTCGAGGGGCGCAGCCAGAGTATCCTCGCGTGGGCACTGGGGCTGACCCTGTCATTTGCCGGCATCGAAGTGGCGGCCGGCTTCCTGTCCAATTCGCTGGCCCTGATTTCCGACGCGGGCCACATGGTCACGGACGCGGCCGCGCTGGGCCTGGCACTGCTGGCGCAACTGATCGCGCGCCGCCCTCCTTCGCCACGCCACTCGTTCGGCTTTGGCCGCGCCGAGGCGCTGGCCGCCTTCGTCAACGGCCTGGCCATGCTGTGCGTGGTGGGCTGGATCTGCTACGAAGCGGCGCTGCGCTTTTCCTCCCCGCAACCCGTGAAGGGCGGCATGGTCTTCATCGTCGCCTTCATCGGCCTGGCGATCAACGTGGTGGTGGCGTGGGTATTATCGAAAGACAAGCAAAGCGTGAACACGCGCGCCGCCCTCGTGCACGTGATGGGCGATTTGCTGGGCTCGGTCGCCGCCATCGTCGCCGGCGCCGTGATTTACTTCACGGGCTGGATGCAGATCGACCCGCTGCTGTCCGTACTGGTGTCGCTGCTGATTTTAAAGTCGACATTCGGCGTGCTGCGCGAGTCCTACCATTTCCTGATGGAAGGCGTGCCCATGCATATCGACTACATCCAGGTGGGCGCGGACGTGGAACAAGTGGATGGCGTGATTGCCGTGCACGATTTACACGTGTGGGACATGTCGCCGGGCCAGCCGGCCCTGATCGGCCACGTGGAAATCGAGCACCTCGACCATTGGCCGAAGGTATTGCGCGCGATCAAGAAAATGTTATTGAGTAAGCATGGCATCGACCACATTACTTTGCAGCCGGAGACGGCCACGATGGCGGGGCTGCATGCGAGCGACAAGACGCATTGACAGGGAAACGTGGGAATCCAGGCCGGATTCCCACGGATAAATTAACTTCTTCTTGCTTCCAGCACGCCGCTGACGTCCTTGATCACATTCAGCGCTTTTAATAACTGCGCCGTCGAGCTGATTTCGGCCGTAAACGTCATGCGGGCCTGGCCCTTGGCGCTTTGGGTGTTGACGCCGATCACGTTGATCTTTTCGCGCGAAAAGATTTCGGAGATGTCGCGCAGCAAGCCCTGGCGGTCGCCGGCCAGGATGAAAATGTCGACCGGATACACGGTATCGTGCCCGCCCGTGCTGCCCCATTCCGTGAAGATCACGCGCTCGGGCGATTTGGCGCGCATTTCCTCGAAGTTCTTGCACGTGGCGCGGTGGATGGAGACGCCCTTGCCGCGCGTCACGAAACCGACGATGCTGTCCGGCGGCGCCGGCTTGCAGCACTTGGCCAGCACCGTCATGAGGCCTTCCGTGCCCACCACCAGCACGCCGGACTTGGCACCCTGCTCCACGCTGGACGCGCGGCTCTTGCCCACCAGCACGGCGTCTTCCGGCACCACCACTTCACCATTGTCGTGCAGCGCCTGCTCCACGTGGCGCAGGCTGAATTCATCCTTGCCCACCGACAGGAACAGTTCGTCGACTTTCGCAAAGCCCAGCTTTTGCGCCAGCGCTTCGAGGTTGACGGCCGTCTTGCCTTCGCGCTGCAGGGACTTTTCCACCAGCGCGCGGCCATGGGCCAGGGTTTCCTGCATGTCGATGGCGTGGAACCAGGCGCGGATCTTCGAACGCGTGCGCGTGCTGACGGCGTAGCCGGCGCTGAGCCAGTCGCGCGACGGCCCCGCCGTGCCCGGCGCGCCCTTGGCCGTGATGATTTCGCAGGTCTGGCCATTCTTCAATTGCGTATTCAACGGCACCATGATGCCGTCGACCTTGGCGCCACGGCAGCGGTGGCCCACGTCCGTATGCAAGTGATACGCAAAATCGACGGGCGTGGCGCCCACGGGCAATTCCAGCACCCGCGCCTGCGGCGTCATAACGAAGATGCGGTCGTCCAGGGTGGCCGATTTCAGCTTTTCCACCCATTCGCGCTGGATTTCTTCTTGGCCCACGACGGCGTCGGCCACCTCGGTTTTCCACGCCAGCAACTGGCGCAGCCAGGCGATCTTTTCGTCGTATTTCTGGCCGGCAAAGTTCGAGCCGCCCTCTTCCTTGTAGCGCCAGTGCGCGGCCACGCCGTACTCGGCAAAGCTGTGCATTTCATTGGTGCGGATTTGCACTTCCAGCGGACGGCCATCCTCGGCCGTCACCACCGTGTGCAGCGACTGGTAACCGTTGGGTTTCGGCCGCGAAATGTAATCGTCGAATTCTTTCGGGATGGGGGTCCAGATATTGTGGACCACGCCCAGCACCGTGTAGCAAGTTTTCACGTCGGCAACGATGACGCGGAAGGCGCGCACGTCGTACAGGGCCGTAAAGTCCAGCTCCTTGCCGCGCATCTTGTTCCAGATGCTGTAAATGTGTTTCGGGCGGCCAAACACTTCCGCCTGGATACCGGCCGAGGCCAGCTCCGTCTGCAGGCGCAAGATCGCCGAGGAAACAAAACCCTCGCGCATCATGCGCTTTTCTTCCAGCATCTTGGCGATGCGTTTATACGCTTCCGGCTCGATGAAGCGGAACGACAAATCTTCCAGTTCCCACTTCAGCTGCCAGATACCGAGGCGGTTGGCCAGCGGCGCGTACAAGTCCAGGGTTTCCTTGCCATACTCGCGCGTCATTTCATTGAACAATTTCAACTCGGCAAAGTAACGCAAGGTCGTCACGCACGAAGCCAGGCGCACCAGCACGACGCGCATGTCGGACGCCATTGCCAGCAACATCTTGCGCAGGGTTTCCACCTGGGCCACGGCTTGCTGCGCCGCATTCTTGCCGCGCCCGCCAGCGCTGCCGTGCTGCGCCTGGGTCAGCGCGCGCAAACGGATCAGCTGGCGCACGCCTGTCGCCAGGTCGCACACCTGCTTGCCGAAGCGCGGCTCGATATCGGCCGCCGTGTCGGGTTCCAGCAGGGTCAGCTCGAACATCAGGCCGGCGATGCGCGTTTCCGCATCGCTGCGCAAGAAAGCGAGCGTGGTGGCCACGCCGAGGGCGAACTCCAGCGCGGAGCGGCCGGCAAAGGTCAGCTTGTCGCCATACGCTTCGGTGGCATACGCGAGCGCGTCCAGCACGCGCGCGCTGTCCGGCGCACTCAAGCCCTCTACCAGTTGTTCCGAGGTGACGCTATTCGGGGCCGAGATGGAAACCATGTAATACCTTTAAACTTAATAACTCAACAACTTAATAACTTAACGCTCTGCAGCGATGATGACGATTTCCACCAGGCAAGCCGGATTGGCCAGCTTCGCTTCCACCGTGGCGCGCGGCGGCGTGTGGCCGGAAGCCACCCAGTCATCCCACACTTCATTCATGCCGGGAAAATCTTTCATGTCGGCGATGTAGATCTGGCACGACAGGATGCAAGTCTTGTCGCTGCCCGCTTCCATCAGCAGACGGTCGACGTGACCGAGCACTTCGCGCGTCTGGCCGACGATGCCTTGCGTGGTGTCTTCCGCGATCTGGCCAGCCAGGTAGATGGTGTTGTTGTGTATGGCTACTTCGGAGAGGCGTTTGCCTACGTGCAGTCGTGTAATTTCCATGCTTCTTCTTTCGGTTGTTTCAAAATCTGTACAGCGGTATTACTTGCCCAGCAAAAACTTGCGGGCGATGGCGATCTGGTCGTCGTGCACGAACGTGGGCGCATGGCCGACGCCGGCGATTTCCACCAGTTCCGCCTTCGGGCCGCGGCCCAGCATGAGCGTGGCCGTCTCGTGCGACAGCAGATCGGATTCCGAGCCCCGCACCAGCAAGGTGGGGCAGCGCACGGCATCATACGCGGCCCACAGCATGGCTTCGTCGCTGGCCGCCGATTCCGGCGTGGCCGAGCGGAACGGCATGGCCAGTCCCATATCATAGTGGCGGCGCCAGTGGCCATCCTTATCCTGGCGCAACACATCCACCGCCAGTTTATGCCATTCCGCGTCCGTGTGCGGGCCGAAGCTGGCGGACACGTCGCGCACGAACCTGGCGCCTTGCTCGAATGTCTCGAAACGCAGGTCCTGGCCGATGTAGTCGCCGATGCGCTGCAAGGCTTCCGGCGCCAGTGTCGGGCCGATATCGTTCAAGACCAGCTTGCTGATCGGGCTGTCCGGCAACGATGCCAGGCCCAGGCCGATCAAGCCGCCCATCGAGGTGCCGAACCAGTCCACCGTCTGGCGCTCGCCATTGGCCAGCACGCGCGCCAGCAGGGTCACCATGTCGCTCACATATTGCGGCACGCGGTAAAACTGCGGGTTGGCCAGCCAGCCCGAGCGCCCGCGCCCCACCACGTCGGGGCAGATCACGCGGTAATCGCTGGCCATGGCGCGCGCCAGGTTGTCGAAGTCGTCCGCCACGCGCGTCACGCCATGGGCGCAGACGAGCACGTTCGGATTGTCCGCCGCGCCCCACTCTTTATACGACATGGTGTGCAAGCCTGCGGGGGAGATACATTGCACTGACTTGATGCTCGCTTCGATCATGCGATTCCTTATAACACCGGAGAAAACCTACTGCGCGTCGGTGGTTGCGGCCTGCGATGCTCACCGTACCAAAGTACGGTTGCGCTTCTCGGCCACAACTCCCTTCCGCTCGCTACGGTTTTGTCCGGCGTCGTTATTTGGTAGTAAAAAACAAAGAAACCGGCGATTTGCCGGTTGCCTCGCGCGCGACGCTACGGCAGTGTAGCGCAGCGCGGGCAATGCTCCAAGCGCGCGCCTGAAATGCTGCGGCGCAGCACGTCCGCCATGGCGCAATACCCGATATAGCGAAAATGCATATCTGCGGTTATCCACAATTGAGCCTGCCTGGCAATGGGCGGATGATCGCAGCATCAACCCGCAAGAGGAGACCACTCGTGAAAAAACCATTCTATAAAATCCTGTACGTACAGGTGCTGTTCGCCATCGTGGCTGGCGTGCTGCTGGGGGTGTTCTACCCAACGAACGCCGTCGACATGAAACCGCTGGGCGACGGCTTTATCAAACTGATCAAGATGATCATCGCCCCGGTGATCTTCTGTACCGTGGTCTCCGGCATCGCCGGCATGCAGGATGTGAAGAAAATCGGCCGCGTGGGCGGCAAGGCGCTGCTGTACTTCGAAGTGGTCTCCACCTTCGCGCTGGCCATCGGCTTGCTGGTTGCTAACATCCTCAAACCGGGCGCCGGCTTCAACGCCGATCCGGCCCACCTGGACGCCAAGTCGATCGCGCAATACACGCACGCCGAAGGCATGAGCACCGTCGACTTCCTGATGAATATCATCCCGAAGACCTTCGTCGACGCCTTCGCCAAGGGCGACATCCTGCAAGTGCTGCTGATCGCCATCCTGTTCGGCTTTTCGCTGTCCCTGCTGGGCGAGCGCGGCCGTCCCGTCACCAAGCTGATCGACGAGCTGTCGCATGCCATCTTCGGCATGGTCAACATCATCATGAAAGTCGCCCCCATCGGCGCGTTCGGCGCGATGGCCTTTACCATCGGTAAATACGGCCTGGCTTCGCTGATCCCGCTGGCGAAACTGATGGGTTCCTTCTACCTGACCTGCTTCCTGTTCGTCTTCGTCGTGCTGGGCCTGATCGCCAAGTACACGGGCTTCTCCATCGGCCGCTTCTTGTTGTACATCAAGGAAGAACTGCTGATCGTGCTCGGTACCAGCTCGTCGGAATCGGCCCTGCCGGCCCTGATGAAAAAACTCGAGCGCCTCGGTTGCTCCAAGCCAGTCGTCGGCCTGGTCGTGCCTACCGGCTACTCGTTCAACCTGGACGGCACCAATATCTACATGACCATGGCTGCCCTGTTCGTGGCGCAAGCCACCAACACGGAACTGACCATCTGGCAGGAACTGACCATCCTGGGCGTGGCGATGCTGACCTCGAAAGGCGCGTCCGGCATCACGGGCGCCGGCTTCATCACCCTGGCCGCCACCCTGGCCGTGGTGCCGACCATCCCCGTGGCCGGCATGGCGCTGATCCTGGGCATCGACCGCTTCATGAGCGAATGCCGCGCGCTGACCAATTTCGTCGGCAACGGCGTGGCCACCATCGTCGTGTCGAAATGGGAAAAAGAACTGGACATGGACAAGCTGCATAGCGAGCTGGCCCATCCAACCCACCCGACCGACGACGCCTATGTCGCCCCGACCGTGAATATCGTCAAGTAAGCCGTACGCTTCATTGAAAAGCCCCGCAGAGCGATCTGCGGGGCTTTTTTCATGCGCGCAGGCTTTTGCCGGCATGATCAACAAACAGTAAATCATGCATCAATATTTCATTGGATGATCAATGAATAAAAAACCATTACAGTACTGTCACCTGTTCGCCACCTGGTTCCCGCATAATGACATTGCGTTAATGCAAGCCTGACACCGAACCATCCTCACCTTTGAATGGAGTACGTCATGTCCCTCTCGCCCGCCTTCTACGCCACCTGGAACCCACGCCTGCTGGGCCTGCAGCGCATCATCCTCGGCTTCCTCTTCCTGCAACACGGCACGGCCAAACTGTTCGGCGCGCCGCACGTGGCCATGTTCGACGGCTTGCAATTGTTGTCCGTGATGGGCGCGGCCGGCGTCATCGAGCTCGTCGGCGGCAGCTTGCTGCTGGTGGGCCTGTTCACGCGCCCCGTCGCCTTCATCCTGTCGGGCCAGATGGCGGCCGCCTACTTCATGGCGCATGCGCCTGCCGGTTTCCTGCCGATCCTGAACGGCGGCGAAATGGCCGTCATGTATTGCTTCACCTTCCTGTATTTCGCAGTGGCAGGCGCCGGCGCCTACAGCCTGGACGGCTTGCGCGGCAAGGCAGGCGCATAAAAAAAAAGGGCGGACATCGCTGTCCGCCCTTTCATTGCCTTCGACGATCCGTTTTATACGGCGGAAACGTCCAGTTCAGCGCCCGTGGCCGCCTGTACCTGCTCCTTGGTCACGCCCGGCGCCAGTTCCACCAGCTTCAGGCCGTTTTCCGTCACGTCGATCACGCCGAGGTCGCTGATGATGACGTCGACCACGCCCACGCCCGTCAACGGCAAGTCGCACTGTTTCAGCAGCTTGTGCGACGTCGTGCCATCCTTGGCCGTGGCCACGTGTTCCATCAGCACGACGACTCTCTTGACGCCGGCGACGAGGTCCATCGCGCCGCCCATGCCCTTGACCATCTTGCCTGGGATCATCCAGTTCGCCAGGTCGCCCTTTTCCGACACTTGCATGGCGCCCAGGATGGCCAGGTTGATCTTGCCGCCACGAATCATGCCGAAGGAATCGGCCGAGCTGAAGTAGGCTGCGCCCGGCAAGGCCGTCACCGTTTGCTTGCCGGCATTGATCAGGTCGGCATCGACTTCCTCGTCCGTGGGAAACGGGCCGATGCCCAGCAAGCCGTTTTCCGACTGCAGGAACACTTCGATATTTTCCGGCACATAGTTCGCCACCAGGGTCGGCAAGCCGATGCCCAGGTTCACATAAAAGCCATCCTGCAATTCTTTCGCCGCGCGCGCGGCCATTTCGTCACGTGTCCAAGCCATAATAATCTCCGTATTCTATTTTTATGCTTCGGCGCGCACGGTGCGCTGCTCGATGCGTTTTTCCGGGTTCGCGTTGACCACGATGCGGTGCACGAAGATGCTGGGGGTATGCACCTGGTCCGGGTCGATCTCGCCCACTTCGACCAGTTTTTCCACTTCGACGATGGTGATCTTGCCCGCCATGGCCACGTTCGGGTTGAAATTGCGCGCCGTCTTGCGGTAGACCAAATTGCCCGCGCGGTCGGCCATGTAGGCTTTCACCAGCGACACATCGGCCACGAGGCTGCGCTCCATCACGTATTGTTCGCCGTCGAATTCGCGCAGCTCCTTGCCGTCGGCGACGATGGTGCCCACGCCCGTCTTGGTGAAGAAGGCGGGAATGCCGGCGCCGCCGGCGCGCAGCTTCTCGGCCAGGGTGCCTTGCGGCGTGAATTCCAGTTCCAGTTCGCCGGCCAGGTACTGGCGCGCGAATTCCTTGTTTTCGCCCACATAGGAGGCGATCATTTTCTTGATCTGGCGCGTGGTCAGCAACTGGCCCAGGCCGAAGCCGTCGACGCCGGCGTTATTCGAAATGGCCGTCAGGCCCGTCACGCCCGAATCGCGCAAGGCGCCGATCAGGGCTTCGGGTATGCCGCACAGGCCGAAGCCGCCAACGGCGATGGTCTGGCCATCTTGGACGATACCGGCCAGCGCCGAGGCGGCGTCAGGATAAACTTTATTCATGGGTGTCCCTCTATCTTTTGTTAAGCTTTGGTCTTGAGTCCATGACTCAGGCAGCGACTCAGCATAAAATACGCGAGTGGAAAGTACAATACCGTAGAACTACCGGCGCCGTGCCGGCAATCCCCCTGTGAGAGTGATACGTATCAGATGAACGCCGCGTCAGCCATCGATTATGAAAGTATCTTCCTGCACGCGCCCGTGGGCATGTGCATGTCGGAAAACCGCATCATGCGCAGCTGCAACGAAGCGCTGGCGGCCATGTTCGGCTATGCGCGCGCCCAGCTGGACGACCAGTCGTTCGAAGTACTCTACCCCACGCACGACGAATTCCTGCGCACCGGTGACCGCATCATCCCCATCATGAACGCCAAGGGCCGCTATTCGGACGAACGCATCATGCGCCGCAGTAATGGAGAATTGTTCTGGTGCCACGTCACGGGCCACGCCATGCTGCCGCGGGAACCGCTGGGGCCGGGCATCTGGACGTTCGAGGATGTCAGCGAGAAACGTCCCGTGACGGCTGAACTGACGCCGCGCGAGCGCGAAATCGCCGCCCTGCTGGTGGAAGGCAAGACGAGCAAGGTCATCGCCCGCCAGATCGACCTCAGCCCCCGCACGGTGGAAATGCACCGCGCCAAGCTGATGCGCAAGTTCGCCGCCTCCACGTCGTCCGAACTGGTGCACAAGCTGGTGGGCTTGCAGCTGCAGCGCTAGGGACGGGCTCAAAGCGAGCAGCAAACGTTGCCCACAGGAAAAATACAAGTTATGATGAAGAGTCAGCAAACCCTGCCTCTCAGGCTTGCCTATTCAAGTCGTTCCAATGAAAAAAATTTCCGTCCCCACGACCGCCATCCTCGATCAACTGTCTGGCCCCGTTTTCAACCCCGACATCTTCCGCAAGGCAGGCGTATTTATCATGCGCAATGCGATCCCTGCGGATGCGATTGAGCAATGGCAAGCAAGCTGGCTGGAATTCCAGGCAACGCAGCTGCAGGAAAGCCGCGATGTGAACCAGGCCAATCCTGTTGCACTATCGGAACAGTTGCCGCCGCCACTGGCGACCATGTACCGGCACCCTGTTTTCGCGGAAACCATGCGGCAAGTACTGGGCGAGCATATCGCACTGTACAACCATCGCTTTGTCATCAAGGATCGCTTCAGCACGGGCAAGGTGTTCTTGCATCAGGACAGTTGCTACCATGTGGGCAACCTCAACAAATGCAGCCTGTTCGTGCCGCTCAGCAAGGCAAACCGCGACAATGGCGGCATGACATTCCATGTCGGCTCGCATCAACTCGGTTTTCTCGGCGATGCCGGTGAAATCAACCCGGAGAAATTCGACGTGCAGTGGCCCACGGTCACGCCGGAACTACAGCCAGGCGATTTTGTCATCATGCACAGTTCCCTGTGGCACGAATCCGGCCCGAACACCTCCGGCATCGACCGCATCCTGGCCGATACCATCGTGCAGGCGGCCGATGACCCCACGGGCAAGGAACTGCTGTGCGGCGAATGGCAGACGGACATCTTCTATTCGCCCGTGAACTACATCCGCTATTTCGTCAATTCGCGCGTCCTCAAGATTATCAAGTATGAAAAAGAGCGTGCCGAGGCCCTGCACGCGGGGCATTGACGCGCCACCTGGCCGCATTGCCCCCCTCCCTCAATACCCTCTTTAAAGTTGACAATATGCCATCCACAAGTGCTCACGCATGCCCGATTTGCCATGGCCCGATGCAGGCGGTCACGAATGCCTCCTGCGCGATGCACGCCAGCCTGTTGCATCCGGCCACCGAACTGGCACAATATCTGTGCCAGGATTGCGGGCATGGCCGGCTGACACACAGCATTCCCGCCGAGGTACTGTACAACTCGAATGTCGCCATTCCAACCGATCACTCGGCCGGAGACGTGCGCTTTGCCTTCATACAAAATGCAGCCGACTTGACGCAGGTCAATGGCACGATTGTGGAATTTGGCGGCGGCCCTGGCGAACTGGCTGAGCAGGCCCGGCAGGCGCTGGATCGCCCGCGCGCGACCGTCATGGACTTTGTCGACCGCGTCGCCTTCCCCTCGCTCGATTTCGTGAAAATGGATTTGAATGTGGATGGCGCCAGGATTGCGCAACGGCTGGAGGAGCAGTTGCATGACAAAAACCTGTTCCTGCTGTCCCACGTCGTCGAGCACCTGAACGATCCCGGCGCGCTGCTGCAGGAACTGCACCGTTTCAGCAACAGCCTGGTCTATATCGAAGTGCCCGATTTTGGCACGGCACATCCGGCCAGCACCCTCAAATTCTCATTGAATTGCCTGGAACACTACCACTACTTTACCGACCGTTCCCTGCTGGACATGGTGCACAAGGCGGGTTTCCGCGTCATCGCCTTCGAAACCCAGGGCGCGCCGCGCATGCCAGCCATCCGCGTGCTGTGCACTCCCCGTCCACAGCTGAGCAATGCCGTACTGAACTACAACGATCATTTCGATGTCATTGCGGAGCGGCTGCGGCAGAAAATATTGTCCGCGCCAAAAGACCAGGAAATCTGGTGCTGGGGACTGTCCGCCTTCATGGCCGAAGCGCTGGACAAGCTGGGTGCCGAACGCCATCGCGTGAAAGGCATCCTGGATACACGCTATCCGGGCGAGGATTTCCTGGGCATCCCGGTCCAGCGCGAAGCTGCCGCACGGGCTGATGCAGCGCCGCCACACAGCATCTTGCTGGTATGCGGCTCCACCTACTCGGCAGTACAGGCGATTATCCAGGCCAAAGCCAGCGCGAGCTATCCGGAAGCCGAGTTCTTTACCGTATCAATTGATTAAATTAGCAACTGCGCAAGCAACTGCGGCTGCGATAGGCGGCTCCGGCAACGACGCCGCCCATCGCACGATCAGAACGTGCTCATGCCGCCATCGGCGGAAATGATGGCGCCATTGATGAAATGCGAATCCTCGCCCGCCAGCAACAGCAGCAGGCCGTCGAGGTCTTCCGGCTTGCCCGGACGTTTATTCGGCAGCATTTCGATCAATTTTTTGCCCTGTTCGGTGGCAAAGTAATCTTCGTTGATTTCCGTGGAAATGTAGCCGGGGCAGATGGCGTTCGTGTTGATGCCGTACTTGCCCCACTCCACGGCCATGGCGCGCGTCATGTGCACCATGCCCGCCTTGCTCATGCAGTACACGCCGATCTGCGGCAGCACCTGCAAGCCCGCCATCGAGGCGATATTGATGATGCGGTGCTGCTTCTTCGGGTCGCCCTTGGCGCGCGCGATCATGCGCTTGGCCGTTTGCTGGGCCACGAAGAACGATCCGCGCAGGTTGGTATCCATCACGAACGAGTAATCCTCGGGCGTGACGTCGACCAGGCGTTGCGTGGTGGACACACCGGAATTGTTGACGAGGATATCGATGGGGCCCGCTTCCGTTTCCGCGTGCGCGATGGCCGACTTGATGCTGGCGAAGTCGGTCACGTCGAGCGACACCACGTGCGCGGCGCCGCCATCGGCTTCGATTTCGGCGCGCAATTCCTTCAGGCGTTCGGTGCGGCGCGACGCCAGCACGACCTGCGCGCCCGCCTGGGCCAGCACTTTCGCAAAGCGCGCGCCGAGGCCGCTCGATGCGCCGGTAATCAGGGCAATCTTGCCCTCGAAATTGACTTCTATGCCCACGAGCTACTCCTGTTTTATTTTAGATAACACTTTACGCCGTGCCGATGGCGCAGGGGCAAAATACCCTGCGTCGCACTTGAGCAAAGGTAAACGCCATCATTACACAAAATGGCCGGATTTAGATTGCGGCGAGGGGCAATGTCACGCAAAATGGCGCCAAAGTTGCAATCCTCGTCAAAAACAAGCACACTCGTGCTTAAATTTCCCCGATGATGCTTTATTCCCTATCCTTGCTACCTAATTGAGTGACTATAAATCGAGACCATGACACAGCCTAATAACTTAGTTGAACAGTACGGACCGCGCGAAACCATGGAATATGACGTGGTGATCGTCGGCGGTGGCCCCGCAGGCTTGGCCGCGGCGATCCGCCTGAAGCAGCTGGCCGCTGAAAAGAGCCAGGAAGTGTCCGTCTGCGTGCTGGAAAAAGGCGGCGAACTGGGCGCGCATATCCTGTCGGGCGCCATCATGGACCCGAAGGCGCTGACCGAACTGATTCCGAACTGGAAAGAACTGGGCGCGCCCCTGAACACGGAAGTGACGGAAGACCGCATCCTGTTCCTGACCGAAACGAAAGCGTATAAAACGCCGGGCTTCGCCGTGCCGGCCTGCTTTGAAAACCACGGCAACTACATCGTCTCGCTGGGCAATGTGGTGCGCTGGATGGGCCAGCAGGCGGAAAACCTGGGCGTGGAAATCTTCCCCGGCTTCCCTGCCGCGGAAATCCTCTACAACGACGACGGTTCCGTCAAAGGCGTGGCGACCGGCAACATGGGCGTCAAGCGCGACGGCGAACCGGGCCCCGACTTCCAGCTGGGCATGGAATTGCACGCCAAGTACACCCTGTTCGCCGAAGGCGCGCGCGGCCACCTGGGCAAGCAATTGATGGCCAAGTATGACTTGAATGCCGGCAAGGACCCGCAGTCCTACGGCATCGGCATCAAGGAATTGTGGGAAATCGACCCTGCCCAGCACAAGCCGGGCCTGGTGATCCACTCGAGCGGCTGGCCGCTGGACACGAAAACCTACGGCGGCTCCTTCCTGTACCACCTGGAAAACAACCAGGTCATGGTGGGGTATGTGGTCGGCTTGAACTATGAAAACCCGTACCTGTCGCCGTACGAGGAATTCCAGCGCTATAAGACGCATCCGGAAATCCGCAAGTTCTTCGAAGGCGGCAAGCGCATCTCGTACGGCGCGCGCGCCATCGCGGCCGGCGGCCTGCAATCGTTGCCGAAACTGGTGTTCGCCGGCGGCGCGCTGATCGGCTGCGATGCGGGCTTCCTGAACATGAGCCGCATCAAGGGCAGCCACGCGGCCATCAAGAGCGGCATGCTGGCGGCGGACGCAGCCTTCGGCGCGCTGGGCGAACAGCGCCAGCACGACGAACTGACGAGCTACCCTGTCGCCTTCGAACAATCCTGGCTGCATGAAGAGCTGCACGTGGCGCGCAACGTCAAGCCATGGCTGTCGAAAGGCCTGTACCTGGGCAGCCTGATGACGGGCATCGACCAGCTGATCTTCCGCGGCAAGGCGCCGTGGACCCTGCACCACTCGCATGGCGACCATGAATGCCTGAAACCGGCCGCCCAGTCGAAGAAGATCGTGTATCCGAAACCCGATGGCAAGTTGACCTTCGACAAGATGTCGTCCGTGTTCATTTCGAACACGAACCACGCGGAAGACCAGCCGATCCACCTGACGCTGAAGAACGCCAGCGTGCCCGTCGACGTCAACCTGGCCACGTATGCGGGTCCGGAAGCGCGTTACTGTCCCGCCGGCGTGTACGAGTTCGTGAAGAACGACGACGGCGCCGAACGCCTGCAGATCAATGCGCAGAACTGCGTGCACTGTAAAACCTGCGACATCAAGGATCCGACGCAAAACATCGTGTGGGTGACACCGGAAGGCGGCGGCGGGCCGAACTATCCGAATATGTAATGCCCCGGGCATGGCGACCACGTCGCCAGCTGGCAGGAAGACAGCGCCCTACCCCATGGTAGCGCGCTGTTTTTTTATTAAAAACATCATATTCTCCCATGCTTTGACCAGCCAGCAACAGCAAGTTTGCATTGCGACAGCATTCCTGGATAAATTCCACCTGGAAAGTTTCTCAGAAGCACTTCCACCAGTTACAATTCCCTTTGCTAAATATTTCAACTGCCGCCAGCCCATGAACGCAAACGCCATTCCCGCAGTGCCCCTCGACGCCGAATTACAGCAGGCAATCACCGAACACCAGGCTGGCCGTTATGCCGAGGCGGAGGAACTTTATCTGGCGATTTTGCAGGCGCAGCCGTATCACGCCATTGCCAACCACAATATGGGCTTGCTGGCGGGACAGGTCGGGCAATACCAGGCCGGCTTGCCGTATCTGCACAAGGCGCTGTCCGTCAACCCCGATGAAGGCCAATTCTGGCTGTCGTATGCGGATGGCTTGCTCAAGGCCGGCGAACGCGAACAGGCGCTGGAGATCGTCACGGCGGCCATCGCGCGCGGCCTCGACAACGAACAATCGCAGGGCTTGCGCAGCCGCATCGAAACGGCTATCGCAAGCACGCCGACGGCGCAGGAAACGCAACACGTCATTGAGCTGTATCAAGCCGGCCGCCATGCCGAACTGGAAGTGGCCAGCCACGCCCTGACGCAGCGCTACCCGGAATCGGACTTTGCCTGGAGCGTGCTGGGCACCGCCCTGCAATTACAGGGCAAGGATGCCTTCGAAGCCCTGCACAAAACCGCGCAACTGGCGCCCAACGATGCCGAAGCGCATGGCAACCTGGGCACCGCGTGGCAGGAACGGGGCATGTACGACCAGGCGATTGACAGCTATACGCGGGCGCTGGAACTGAATCCGGACTTTGTCGAGGCGCATGGCAACCTGGCAGCGGCGCTGCAGGCGCAAGGCAAGCTGGAGCAGGCCGAACAGGCATACCGGCAAGCGCTGGCGCTGCGTCCCGATTACGCCAAGGGTCATTTCAATCTCGGCAATACTTTGCAAGCGATGCAGCGCGGCGCCGAAGCCGTCGGCTGCTATCAGCGCGCGCTGGCCTTGCTGCCGGGCGACGCGGACATCTATCTGAACCTGGGCAACGCCCAGCAAGAGCTGCAGCAATGGCAAGCAGCGATCGTCAGCTACCGCGCCGTGCTGCAACTGGCACCGCACACCACGGCGGCGCATGCCAACCTGGCCGCGGCGCTGCACGGGGCCGAAGACTATGCGGGCGCCGTGGCCAGCTACCGGCGCGCCATCGCATTGCATGCCGGCGACGCCAAGCTACACAACAACCTGGGACGCGCCCTGCAGTCGCTGGACCAGGCGGAGGAAGCCATCGCCGCGTATGAACAGGCGATCGCGTTCGATGGTGATTTCACCCAGGCGCTGAGCAATCTGGGGTTGCTTCAATGCAAACAAAAAAATTATGCGGCGGCACTCGAGCACTGTGCTTGCGTACTGCAACTGCAGCCCGGCGATGCACAAGCCTGCATCCAGCTTGCCATCGTCCATGGCGCTGCCGAGGACAAGGATAATGCGCTGAAGTATTTCCAACAAGCCATCGAGTTGGCGCCCGACAGCACCGAGACACACAGGCAACTGGCGGACTACTACAGCACCATCAAGCGTTTTGATGCAGCCGTTGCCGCCTACAGCCGCGTGCTGGAACTGGATCCCGACAATAGCGAAGCGCATAACCATGTCGGCGTCGCGCTGCAGGAGCTGAGGCGCTACGACGAAGCCAGTGCGGCCTATGCGCGGGCGCTCGAGCTAGACCCGGAAAACACGTCGGCGCTGTGCAACCGGGGCTCGGTGCACCAGGCTCAGCAGCAACTGGAGCAAGCCAGGCAGTCATACCTGGCAGCCCTCGACATCGACCCGCAATTCGCACGCGGTCACTTTGCATTGGGCAATTGCTATGTGCTCATGAACGATAGGCTGAATGCGCTGGAATGCTATGAACGGGCGCTGGAGCTCCAGCCCGACTATCGCGACGCCTACGTCAATATCAGTGCCACCTTGAGCAATATCGGTCGCATAGACGAAGCCCTTGCGGTCTGCCGCAAGGGTCTGGCGCTCTGCCCGCTATGGGAAACCCTGTTCAGCAACTACCTGTTCCTGCTGTCGCATAGCGCCGACATCGGTGCCGAGACGCTGTTTGCCGAACACCGGCGCTTCAGCGACACGTTTGAAAAGCACATCGCCCAGACGTGCCGCGGGCATGAGAATACCCGCGATCCGCTACGCACGCTGAAAGTCGGCTTTGTCTCGGGCGACCTGCATAACCATCCGATACCGCACTTCCTCATTCCCATACTGGAAAACCTCGTTGATGGCGTCAAGCTGTCGCTGCATGCCTACCATAACAATGCGCAAAACGACGACGTTACGCAACGCCTGCGCGAACTCATTCCCCACTGGCGCCAGGTGGAGCACCTGTCCGACCCGGACCTGGCGCAACTGATCCGCGACGATCGCATCGACATCCTGATCGACCTGTCCGGCCACACGGGCAAGAACCGCCTGCTGATGTTTGCCGCCAAGCCAGCGCCGCTCCAGGCGAGCTGGATCGGCTATCCGCTTACCACGGGCCTGGAAGCGATGGATTACTATCTGAGCGATCCATTCTTTTCGCCGCCCGGCAAATTCGACAGCCAGTTCACTGAAAAACTGCTGCTGCTGCCTGCCTGCGCACCGTTCCTGCCATCGCAATATGCGCCCGGCATCGAGCCCGCGCCCGCACTGAGCAATGGATACATCACCTTCGGCAGCTTCAATCGTTTGAGTAAAATCAACCGGCAGGTGATCGCGCGCTGGTCCAGGCTGCTGCGCGCACTGCCCGATTCCCGCATGCTGCTCGCCGCCATGCCCACGTCGGCGGCGCCGGCGCAGCTGAGGGACTGGTTCGACGAAGAGGGCATTGCGCCGGAGCGGCTCACCTTCGAAGGGCGCACGGGCATGACCCAATTCATGGCCATGCACCACCGCGTCGACCTGTGCCTCGACACCTTCCCGTATGGCGGCGGCACGACCACCTTCCACGCGCTGTGGATGGGCGTGCCGACGCTCACCGTGGCAGGGCCGACGTTGCCCAGCTGCGCCGGCACGTCCATCCTGCGCCAGGTCGAGCTGGAAGAGTTCATCGCCACCGATGACGACGATTTCGTGCGCAAGGGCGTGGCCATCGCGGCCAATCCCATGCTGCTGGGCGCGCACCGCCTCAGCGTGCGGCACCGCCTGGAACGTTCGACCATGGGCAAGCCGAAACTGATCGCTGAAGGATTCGAGAACGCCATGCGCATCGCCTGGCAACGCTGGTGCGATGGTTTGCCACCAGTGTCGTTCGAAGCCCCCGTGGCCGTGCCCAACCCGCCGATCGGATTATGATGAGCGATCAACAAAACAAGCCGATCTATGTGACCCAGCCCCTGCTGCCACCGCTGGAAGACTTCCTGCCGTATCTGCAGACGATCTGGGACAACAAGATCCTGACCAATGGCGGCCCCTTCCATCAGCAGCTGGAAAAAGCGCTGTGCGACTACCTGGGCGTCAAGCATATCTGCCTGTTCGCCAATGGCACGCTGGCATTGATGACGGCCTTACAGGCGCTGCGCATCAACGGTGAAGTCATCACGACGCCGTATTCGTTTGTCGCCACCGCTCATTCGCTGCTGTGGAATAACATCAAGCCCGTGTTTGCCGACATCGAGCCGCACAGCCTGAACCTCGATCCGGGCAAAATCGAGGCGGCCATCACGCCACAGACCACCGCCATCATGCCCGTGCATTGCTATGGCCGGCCATGCGATATCGAAGCCATCGAGAAAATCGCCGACAACTACAACCTGAAGGTGATCTACGATGCGGCGCATGCGTTCGGCGTGCGCCACCGGGGCGGCAGCGTGCTCAATCACGGCGACCTGTCCGTCATCAGCTTTCATGCCACCAAGATCTTCAACACCTTCGAAGGCGGCGCCATCGTCTGCCCTGACGCCAAGACCAAGCAGCGCATCGACCACCTGAAAAACTTCGGCTTCGTCGATGAAGTCACGGTCGTGGCCGCCGGCATCAATGGCAAGATGAGCGAGATCAATGCCGCCTTCGGCTTGCTGCAGCTCAAGGGCATCGACGGCGCGCGCCAGAAGCGCAAGGCCATCGATGCGCATTATCGCCAGCAGCTGGCCGGCATCGATGGCATCACCTGCCTGGAGCAAGGCGCAGGCGAGGCGGCCAACCACGCCTATTTCCCGATCCTGGTCGGCCCCGATTACCCGCTGTCGCGCGATGCCCTGTTCCAGCTGCTGCGCGACCAGGAAATCTACGCGCGCCGCTACTTTTACCCGCTGATCAGCGACTTTCCGATGTACCGCGGGATGCCGTCTGCAGCGCATGGCAACCTGCCAGTGGCGCGACTGGCAGCATCGCAAGTGATCTGCCTGCCGATCTATCCGGACCTGGAGATGGCAAGCGTGGATGCAATTATTGCCATGATCGCCGCCCCCGCACGGAAACCAGAACTGATACGGAACATCGCCTGATGAACATTTCCACCGAAACCAATTTTTCCGGTGTGACGGAAAACCATCCGTGGTCGGCCCAATTCACGGTACTGGGCTACGACGATGGCGCGATCAGCACCTTGCCCCACCAATTTTTCCGCGACTGGCTGGACCAGGAACCGACAAGCGGGCACTTCTACATCGGACGCGGCTCCGGTTTTGGCGTCGGTTCGCTGGTGAAATACGACAGCGGGCGGCAAAGCCTGTGCGTGGGACGGTACGTGGCCGGTGGTTCGCGCCTGCGCTTCCTGCTCAATGGCCAGCACGAGATGCGCACGATCTCGACATACATGCTGTCGATCCTCGGCGGCGGCTTGAAAAATGCGCCACAGCCACAGTATGCCGACACGGTGATCAAGAACGATGTCTGGATCGGCGACGAAGTGATGGTGCTGGGCGGCAGCGTGATCGAAAACGGCTGCGTCATCGGCGCCCGTTCGCTGTTGCCACCGAATTTCCGCTCGGAACCCTATGGAATTTATGCCGGCTCCCCGGCGCGCCTGATACGCTACCGCTTCACGGAAAAAGTGCGCGCCGCGCTGCTGGAACTTGCCTGGTGGGAAATGCCACTGACCTGGATACGCGACAACAATGCCATGTTCCTGGAGGATATGTGCACGGACGAGGCAAAGGCCCTGCTGATCATCGACATCCTGAAAAACAGCCGCCAGCAATGGGAACAAGCGCACGGCCAGGCATCCGCCTGAAGATAGCCAGCTTCGCCCTTCCATCCTGACGCCACCGACACCTGACCCAACGGCCCCGCATGCAGAACCACGCCCAACTTACTGCCATCGCCTATCACCTGCCGCCGGCCACCTTGACCAACGACGCCCTGGCGCAGGAATTGGGTGAATGGTCGGCGCAAAAGATTTTCGACAAGACCGGCATCGCCGAGCGACATATCGCCGCGGCCGATGAAACGGCCAGCGACCTGGCCTTCCATGCAGCAGAAAAGCTGTTCAGCGAACATGCCATCGAGCGCGACGGCATCGACTTCCTGATCCTGTGCACGCAGGCGCCCGACCATTTGCTGCCCAGCAGCGCCTGCGTCCTGCAGCAGCGCCTTCGCCTGCCCACCTCGTGCGGCGCGCTGGACATCAACCTCGGCTGCTCTGGCTACGTGTATGCGCTGGCGATGGCCAAGGGCCTGATCGAAGCCGGCATCCGCAAGCAGGTGCTGATCCTGACGGCCGATACGTATTCCAAGTTCATCAATCCGCGCGACCGCAGCGTGCGCACGCTATTTGGCGATGCGGCGGCGGCCAGCCTGGTGTCCGGCGGCGCAGCGCAGCAGGGATTGGGGCCTTTCGTGCTGGGCACGGACGGCAGCGGCGCGAAGAATCTGATCGTCCCGGCCGGCGCCATGCGCCTGCCGCGCAGCGCGGCCACGGCGGTGGAAAGCGAAGATGCCTCGGGCAACTGGCGCAGCCAGGATGACCTGTTCATGGACGGCGCCGAGATCGTCCAGTTCACACTGGGCGCGGTGCCGCGTACAATGCAGGAGTTGCTCGATGCCGCAGGAAAGACGCTGGACGATATCGACCACGTGATCTTCCATCAGGCAAATAAATTCATGCTCGACGCCTTGCGCCGCAAGATCCGTATCCCAGAAGCCAAATTCGTGATTGAAATCGATACCGTCGGCAACACCGTCTCCTCGACCATACCGATTGCCATCGCGCGGGCGCGCCAGTCGGGCCGCATCCGTCCTGGCGACACCGCCCTGCTGCTGGGCTTTGGCGTCGGCTATTCGTGGGCCGGCACCTTGGCGCAGCTATAGCGCTGCCAGGCCATCCATGGCTGCCCCCCCCTGCTCACTGACCAGTTACTTATTCCGAAAGAAATGATTATGCAAGAATTTTTCAACGGCATGGCCGACATCCTGGAAATCGACGCCGACAAGATCGGTCCGCAGCTGAACCTGGGCGACTACGCCTGGGATTCGCTGGCCATCATTTCCACCATCGCGCTGGTCGATGACCTGTTCGACCAGATGCTCGATGGCCAGGCTCTGGCGCAGTGCGTCACCCTGGCCGACGTACTGGCATTGATCACCGTCAAGGCCTGAACATGTCCAGCCTGCGCCTCGCTTCGGGCTTGCCGTTTACCTCCGCACACCTGGCCCTGCGCGGCGTCGTCTGCGCCTTGCCGCGCACGGAAATTCATAATGCCGCGTTCGAAGAGCGCTTTGGCGCCGCCGGCGTGGCCGACGTGAGCAAGATGATCGGCGTGCAGTCGCGCCGACGCGCGCCGGAAGGACAAACCACGGCCGACCTGTGCCAGGCGGCGGCGGAAGCCCTGCTGGCAGACTTGGGCTGGGAACGCGACAGTGTCGATGCGCTGATTTTCATCTCGCAGACACCCGACTATGTGCTGCCGGCCACGGCATGCGCGCTACACGGCCGCTTGGGCCTGCACAAGGCTTGCGTGGCGTTCGACGTCAACCTGGGTTGCTCCGCCTACGCCTACGGCCTGTGGCTGGCGTCGAAAATGCTCGATGGCCAGGCCATCGGGCGCGTGCTGTTGCTGGTAGGCGACACCATCAGCAAGACGGTCGACGACAGCGACCGCGCCACGGCACTGCTGTTTGGCGACGCGGGCACGGCCAGCGCGCTGGAATTCGACCCCGCGGCAGCGGCCAGCTACTTCATCCTGGGCAGCGACGGCAGCGGCGAGCGCCACCTGATGATGGCCGCCAGCGCCTGCCGCCCCTACCTGGGCGACGATGCGCGCCTGGCGCAGCGCGATGCGGCCAAGCTGTACATGGATGGCGGCGAAATCTTCAATTTCACGCTGAAGAACATCCCGCCGCTGGTGGCCGACCTGCTGCATTTTTCCGGACGCGACGCGGAACAGATCGATGCTTTCCTGTTCCACCAGGCCAATACCTTCATGCTCAAGCACATCATCAAGAAAACCAAGCTGCCGCCCGAGCGGGCGCCCATCAACATGGACCGCTACGGCAATACCTCGAGCGCCTCGATTCCATTGCTGATCTGCACCAGCCTTGGAGAGCAGGCGCACGGCAAGAACGTGGCCATGTTCGGCTTCGGCGTCGGCTATTCCTGGTCGGCCGCCATGCTGCATCTCGGCTCGCTGCGCGTCAACCGCCTGATAGAAATCTGATCCCATGATATTTACTTCCGACATGCTCGCTGGCCAGCGCATTCTTGTCACCGGCGCCTCGTCCGGCATCGGCCGCGATACGGCACTGCTGCTGGCGCGCTGTGGCGCCCAGTTGCTGATCACGGGCCGCGATGCGCAGCGCCTGGAGCAAACCTTGCAGGCGCTGCCCGGCGAAGGCCACCTGGCTGAAACGCTGACGCTCGATGGCGGCGACCACATCGTCGACTTCATGAAACGGGTCAGTGCAGACCGGCCCTTTTCCGGCCTCTTCCACGCCGCAGGCGTGGAACTGCTGCGTCCCGTCAAGCTATCGAAATCACAACAGTTTGACGACGTCTTCGAGTCCAGCGTGAAAACCGCACTGGCATTGGGCCGCGCGGCCGCGCTGCGCGGCGTGATGCGCGATGGCGCGGCACTGCTGTTCATGTCCTCGGTGGCAGGTCAGAGCGGCCAATCCGGCATGAGTGTCTATTCGGCGGCCAAAGCCGCTATTGACGGCCTGGTGCGGGCCCTGGCCGTGGAACTGGCGCCGCGCGCGATGCGCGTCAACAGCATTGCCGCCGGCGCCGTCGCCACTGAAATGCATGCGCGCCTGACGCGCGGCCTGCCCGACGAAGCGATGCAAGCCTACCAGCAGCGCCATCCCCTGGGCTTCGGCAGCAGCGACGATATCGCGCAGACGGCGGCCTTCCTGCTGTCGCCGGCGGGACGCTGGGTCAGCGGCGCCACCTGGGCCGTCGACGGCGGCTACCTGGCACGCTGAAGCGGTACCCCATCCGCCCGATCACCTACTGGAAATTGCATGAAAAACATCATCGTCGTCGGCGCCGGCCGCTTTGCCCGTGAACTGCTGTGCTGGCTGGAAGACAGTCTCGATCCCGCCAGCGAGCGCATCGCCGGCTTGCTGGACGACACCTTGCCGGCCATGCCCGCGCTGGACGCCGACTATGCCTACCCCGTGCTCGGCAGCATCAGCGCCTATCAGCCGGCCCCCGGCGACGCGCTGCTGCTGGCGATCGGCGCGCCGCAAGCCAAGCTGCGCATCGCCGAGGAACTGGCGGCGCGCGGCGCACGCTTCCACACGCTGGTCCACCCGAGCGCCATCGTGGCGCGCACGGCCCGCCTGGGCCAGGGCGCCGTCGTCTGTCCATTCGCCCTCGTATCGGCCGGCAGCGACGTCGGCGACTTCGTCACCATCAACAGCTACTCCAGCATCGGCCATGACGCCGTGCTCGGCAAGGGCTGCACGCTCAGCTCCCACGTCGACATCACGGGCGCCGTGCGCCTGGGTGCGGCCGTGATGGTGGGTTCGGGCGCCTCCGTCCTGCCGCGCGTCGCCGTCGGCGAGCGCGCCACCGTCGGCGCAGGAGCCGTGGTGATGCGCCGCGTCGCCGATGGCGCCACCGTATATGCCCAACCGGCCAAGACCTTATGACTTCCTTGCAACAAGCACAACAACTGCGCGACGGCTTCTGGCACCTGCTGTGCCATCGCAGCGAACTGCCGTCCAGCGGCGACTATCTGAAGATGGAATGGCTGGGCGAAGAAGTGGTCGTGTATAACGACCAGGGCAATCTGCTTGCCTTCGACAATCTGTGCCCGCACCGCGGCACGCGCTTTTTCACGGAAACGCACGGCAACGCGCCGCTGGCCTGCCCCTACCACGGCTGGTCGTACCGGGCCGGCGCCATGCATATTCCGTGCCGCGAACGCTATGCGCAAGCCGACCTGGACAACGCAAAGCTGCACACGCTGCAACTGGACTGGTGCGCCGACTTCCTGTTCGCCGCGCCCGCCCCACGCATGACGCTGGACGAGCAGTTGGGCGACACCTACGCGCTGCTGGCCGATATTTCCTTCAACATCGCGGGCCGCAGCGACGTGAACGCCTATGCCTACGAGTGCGACTGGCGCATCGCGCTGGAAAACGCGCTGGAACCGCTGCACGTGCCTTTCGTCCACCCGGAATCATTGGCTGAATTGCAACTCGGCGATGGTAGCAACCACTTTACGCCGTGGACTTCCGTGTGGCAGGCGGAACTGGGCAACGCGTCCATGGCAAAAAAATTGCGCTCCATCAAGCGCCTGTTCCAGCTGGACCAGCAATACGAAGGCTATCAGAGCCTGTACCTGTTTCCATTTACCATGCTCTCGTCGACCTATTCGTATTCCTATTCGCTGCAACACTTCTTCCCGTCCGCGCAGCCGTGGCGCACGCACTTTTCCAGCCGCCTGCTCAATGGCGCCGCCAGTGCATCCAGTGCGGCCGCGCTGCAAGGCTTTTTCGATTCCAGCGCGCGCATGAACCGCCAGGTATTTGAGGAGGATCATGCCATCTGCAAACGCATCGCCAAAGATGCAGCCGACACCCCCCGCTTTGGCATACTGTCCAGCGACGAAGAGAAAATTGCCCACTTCCGCGCTTGTCTGCTTGCCGCCGGCCACTAGGCCGCAGTACAGGGGGGGCATGCCCCCTTGCTGTGGCAAGGCCGGAAAACAATTCAAAATTTTTCCTCAAAGCATTTAATTAAGGTGGCGGCGCGGTCGTCTTGTACTGGTAGGAGCAGCTAAAAGTCGCTCCTCACCGCAACCACCCAATTAGGAATGACACCATGCTGAGCCTTCACACCAACGCTGCCTCCCTGTCGGCACAAAATTCGATCACCAACACCCAGTCCAAACTGTCGACTTCGATGACGCGCCTGTCCACCGGCTTCCGCATCAACTCGGCCATGGACGACGCTGCCGGCCTGCAAATCGCCACCCGCCTGAAAGCGCAAACCAGCGGCATGACCGTTGCGATGAACAACACGCAAAACAGCACCTCGTTGCTGCAAACGGCTGAAGGTGCATTCGCCGAAGTGACCAACATGCTGGTGCGCATGAAAGACTTGGCCACCCAGGCAGCCGATGCCTCGTCGACCGCCAACGACAAGACCGCCATGCAAGCTGAATACAATGCACTGGGCCAGGAACTGTACAACGTCATGACCAACACCACGTTCGGCGGCACCAAGCTGCTGGGCAACGGTGCAGCCGGCAATGGCACGCTGTCGGGTTCGATGACGTTCCAGATCGGCGCCAGCTCGACGGAAAAAATGAGCTTTGACGTCTCCGCCAATCTGAGCACGCTGAATACGGCACTGGTCGGCTTGAGCACGAACTTCTCGTCGGCAGGAACGACGACTTCCTCGGAACTGACGACTTCCGCCAACACCACCATCGGCCTGCTGGCTGATGCCATCGACAGCGTCAGCACCGTGCGTTCGGCACTGGGCGCGACGGCTAACCGTCTGGACCACGTCAACACCAACTTGTCGAACATCGCCACCAACACCAAAGCCGCTACCGGCCGCATCATGGACACCGACTTCGCCACCGAAAGCTCGAACATGACGTCGTCGCAAATGCTGCTGCAAGCTGGCACCGCGATGCTGAAACAAAGCAACAGCATGTCCTCGATGGTCATGTCCCTGCTGCAATAATATGGACCTGGCCGCTTGCGGCCAGCCTCTCGAAGCCAGACTCCGGTCTGGCTTTTTTTTCGCGCGCTGCTGACGCTGACATGCAGCAACACGAACCGAACAGGCCGACGAAGCAACAAATACGATTTATTTTAAGAAATTTCCTTAAAGCATTTAATTAAGGTGGCGGCACGGTCGTCTTGTACTGATAGGAGCAGATAAATCGTCGCTCCTCACCGCAACCACCCAATTAGGAATGACACCATGCTGAGCCTTCACACCAACGCTGCCTCCCTGTCGGCACAAAATTCGATCACGAATACCCAGTCCAAACTGTCGACTTCGATGACGCGCCTGTCCACCGGCTTCCGCATCAACTCGGCCATGGACGACGCTGCCGGCCTGCAAATCGCCACCCGCCTGAAAGCGCAAACCAGCGGCATGACCGTTGCGATGAACAACACGCAAAACAGCACCTCGCTGCTGCAAACGGCTGAAGGTGCATTCGCCGAAGTGACCAACATGCTGGTGCGCATGAAAGACCTGGCCACCCAGGCAGCCGATGCCTCGTCGACCGCCAACGACAAGACCGCCATGCAAGCTGAATACAATGCACTGGGCCAGGAACTGTACAACGTCATGACCAACACCACGTTCGGCGGCACCAAGCTGCTGGGCGATGGCACCGCCGGCTCGGGCGCCACCCTGTCGGCGTCGATGACGTTCCAGATCGGCGCCAGCTCGACAGAGAAAATGAGCTTCGACGTTTCCAGCAACCTGACCTCGCTGAACGCAGCCTTGACCGGCCTGAGCACAAACTTCGCCGCAGCCGCATCGACCGGCGCTAGCGAACTGACCAGCACCGCCAACGCCACCATCGGCAAGCTTGCCGCCGCCATCGACAGCGTCAGCACCGTGCGTTCGGCACTGGGCGCGACGGCTAACCGTCTGGACCACGTCAACACCAACTTGTCGAACATCGCCACCAACACCAAAGCCGCTACCGGCCGCATCATGGACACCGACTTCGCTACCGAAAGCTCGAACATGACGTCGTCGCAAATGCTGCTGCAAGCTGGCACCGCGATGCTGAAACAAAGCAACAGCATGTCCTCGATGGTCATGTCCCTGCTGCAATAATATGGACCTGGCCGCCCGCGGCCACTCCATCGAAGCCAGACTCCGGTCTGGCTTTTTTTTCGCCTGCCATACCCTGCGTTTCCAGCATGTTGAACTAAATTGCCATCGCGTTTAACGATGTTGCCGGCATAGTCGCCTATACAAGGTAGAACACCGAACAATCGTCCACTGGAGCCGCCGCGTGCTGAGCATTCATACCAATACTGCCGCACTGTCAGCCCAGCGGGCCATGGGCTGGGCACAGCAAATGCTGTCGACGTCGATGACGCGCCTCTCCACCGGCTTTCGCATCAATTCGGCCATGGATGACGCGGCCGGCTTGCAGATCGCCACCAGGCTGAGCGCCCAGACCAGCGGCATGGCAGTGGCCATGCGCAATACGCAAAACAGTACTTCCCTGCTGCAAACGGCCGAAGGCGCATTTGGCGAAGTCACCGCCATGCTGGTGCGCATGAAGGACCTGGCCACCCAGGCAGCGGACGCCTCGTCCAACCAGAAGGACCGCGACGCCATGCAGGGCGAATACGATGCGCTGGGCGCCGAGCTGTACAACGTGATGACGAACACCCGCTATGGCGGCACTTTATTGCTGGGCAACGGCAGCGCCGGCCAAGGCACCTTGTCGCAATCGATGACGTTCCAGATCGGCGCCACCGGCAGCGAGACCATGCAATTCAACGTGGCGGGCGACATGGGCGCGCTCAATACGGCGCTGCAGACGATCTCGGCCAATTTCGCGCCAGGCGCCACGGCCGGCAGCGAATTTGCCAGCAACGGCAGCGCCAACGGCATGATCGACCTGCTGGCGGCGGCCGTCGACAAGGTCGGCAGCCTGCGCTCGGCGCTGGGCGCCACGGCGAACCGGCTCGGGCACATCTACAATAACCTGTCCAACATGGTCACCAATACCAAGGCGGCCATCGGCCGTATCATGGATGTCGACTATGCGGCGGAAAGCGCCAACATGACGTCGGCGCAAATGCTGCTGCAGGCCAGCACGGCCATGCTCAAGCAAAGCCAGAGCATGAGCAAGCTGATTCTTTCTTTACTACAATAGTTACCGGCAGGGCGCGATGGCGGATCTGATTAATATGGACCAGCAGGAAGCAGTGGCATGGCGATAGACCGTATTTCATCGGGCAACCCGGTTCCCCTGATTACCCAGCGCTTCGACGTCAGCCCCGCCACGCCGATGGTGCCGGGCGTGGTCCAGCCGCTGGTGCCCATCGGACCCTACATGGCGCCCGCGCCCGACGCCGGCACCCTGCCCGCCCAGCTGCAACAGCAGGGACAGGACAGCCTGGCGTCCCTCATCAAGCCGAATGCCGACGGGACGGGCGGCGCCATGCCGCGCGACAGCAGCGCCATGCAAGTCAATCAACTGTTCTTCACGCGCCAGCTGGTCTGGCAGCCGCCCGACGCCGCGCAGCTGGCCGCCTCGTGGCGCGTGATGGTCAAGACGTATGGCGAACAATATGCGGCCTTGCAGGAACAGGCGCGCGGCCAGCACGTGCCGGGCAACCTGTTCATGGCCGAGCAGCAACCGGCCCTGCTGCGCGAAGGCGCCCGCCCCCCACTGACGGTCGACAGCGAAGCGTGGCGCTTCGCCGTGTATGGCTGGGGCGGCCAGCGCCTGCTGCTGCGCGTGCTGGCCAGCGACGAGGAAGACGATGCAACGCCCAAGCGGCGCGGCAAGGTGGCGCTGCGCGTGGAACTGATCATCATCGGCATGGGCCGGGTGGTGATCCAGATGGAACCGTCCGGCGACGGCGTGCTGCTGGAGCTGGCCGCCGACGAGGAAGCCGCATTGCGCCATTTGCGCCTGGCCCTGCCCGAGATCGCCGACGCCGTGCGGCGCGCCGGCCTGCGCGTGGTGCGCTGCCGCCTGAACCGCCAGCTGCACGCGCAGCGCGTGCACGGCAATTACCCGATGCAGGCGGGCGCCGCCTCGCTGTCGCTGGCCCTGTTCCGCGCCATGGCCGAAGTGGCGCTGCTGCTGACGCAGCCGGAAGCGGAAGCGGCGGCCGATCCCGATGCGCCCGCAGCCCCCGCGGACGCGGCCGAAGAGGAAACCATCATCGTCTCGAAGGAAGTGGCGGCGCCGCTCGGTTACGACTATGGCGACGAAGAAGAAACGGCGCAAGGCCGCACCGTGCTGCTGCTGGCCGACGGCCAGGAGCACGACCTGCTGCCGCCCATTGACGAGCAGGATTGACGCAACAGAATTGATACAGCATAAAAAAAACGGCGCCCGCAGCGCCGTTTTTCTTTTCATGCCAGCGTTTTATCCCACCGTGCCGATGATGCTCACTTCGCGGTTTTCCGGGATTTCGTTGTACGACAGCACATGCAGGCCCGGCGCGAACAGGCGCGCATAGCGGGCCAGCAGCGGACGGATCTGCGGCAGCACCAGCAACAGCGGCGGCGTGGCCTGCTGCTTCATCTGCTCGCGCGCCACCGGCATGTTCACCTGCAGCTGCGACAGCAGGTGCGGATCGATCGGATAATTATCCAAAGTCACCTTGCCCGCCTGGCGCGCCTGGTTCAGCGAACCGAGCAACATGTTTTCCAGTTCGCCGCCCAGGTTAAACGCCTGCATTTCCATCTTCTGGCCGAACAGGCCGCTGACGATCTGGCGCCGCAGCGCGCAGCGCACCTCGGCCGCCAGCAAAATCGGGTCCTTGGTCGTTTCCGAACTGTCGAGCAAGGTGGTGGCGATGGGCACGATATCCTTCAGTGACACATTTTCCGCCAGCAAGACGCGGAACACGCGCAACAGCTGCGTGTGCGTGAGCGCCTTGTCCAGCGCGCCGGCGAGCTTGGGCGACAGGGCCGTCAGGCGTTCCATCATGTTCGAGACGTCTTCGTGGCGGAACAGTTCCGGCAAGTATTCGCGCACCATCTTCGACAAGTGCGTGGCGATCACGCTGGGCGCCTCGATGACCTGGTAGCCGAGACCCAGCGCATGCGCCTTCTCGCTTGGCTCGATCCACGTGACGGGCATGCCGTAGGCCGGCTCGATGCCGGGAATGCCGTCCAGCTGGCCATACACGTTCGGCGACGGGATCGCCATCAGGCGGTCGGCCTGCACTTCCGCCTGCGCCACCACGGTGCCAGACAGCACGATCGCGTATTGCGACGGCTTCAGGGCCAGGTCGTCGCGCACGCCGATATTCGGCAACAGCAAGCCCATCGCTTCGGACAGGCTCTGGCGCACGCCCTTGACGCGCTTGTTCAACGGTTCGCCTTGCGTTTTATCAACCATGCCGACCAGTTTATAGCCTAGCATCACCATCATCGGCTGCACGGCAGGCAGTTGCTGCCACTCCAGTTCGGCCGGGCGCTCCTCGCGCAAGGCTGCCTCGATGGCCGCCATGCCGGCCGCGTCGGGCCCCTTCACGCGCTTGGTCAAACGCCAGGCCACGAAGGCCAGCACGGCCGCAAACGTCATGAACATGAACCACGGCATGCCCGGAATCAGGGCCAGCGCCACCATCATGCCGGCCGCGCTGTAAATCACCGTCGGCGACGTCAGCACCTGGCCCGCCACTTGCTGTTCGAAGTCGCCCGAATCGCTGATGCGGGTCACCAGGATGGCGGCCGCGGCCGACAGCAGCAGCGCCGGAATCTGCGCCACCAGGCCATCGCCGATGGTCAGCAGTGCGTATTGACGGAAAGCGTCGCCGAACGACAGGTCGTGCATCAGCGAGCCGATGGCCACGCCGCCCACCATGTTGATGATCAAAATCAGGATACTGGCGACGGCATCGCCGCGCACGAACTTCGACGCGCCGTCCATGGCGCCGTAGAAATCCGCTTCGGCGGCCACGTCCTTGCGGCGGATCTGGGCTTTTTCCTGGTTGATCAGGCCGGCGTTCAGGTCGGCATCGATGGCCATCTGCTTGCCCGGCAAGGCATCGAGGGTAAAGCGCGCGGACACTTCCGAGATACGCTCGGCGCCCTTGGTGACGACGGCGAAGTTGATAATCATCAAGATCACGAAGACCACGATACCGACGACGAAGTTGCCGCCGATCACGACGTTACCAAACGCCTCGATCACCTTACCGGCCGCATCCGCGCCCGTGTGGCCGTGCAGCAGCACCACGCGCGTGGACGCCACGTTCAGTGTCAGCCTGAGCATGGTGGTGGCCAGGATCACCGTCGGGAAGACGGAGAAATCGAGCGGCCGCTTGGCCGATACGCTGACGAGGATGACGATCAGTGCCAGCACGATATTGAAAGTGAACAAGATATCGAGCAGCACCGGCGGCAGCGGCAGGATGATCATTGCCAGGATCACCAGCAGGAACAGCGGCGTGGCGAACTTGTGGCGGCGCATTTCGGCAACCAACCGGTTCAGGAAATTCATGAAGGTACTACCTCGCTCAAATGAGATGGCACGACCACCTCGGTGGGAAATGGGGGCTGGGCAGCGCGCTGCCCAGAACGGAATGCTTTCAGCTGCAGGATGTAGTTGAGCACCTGCGACACGGCCTGGTACAGCTGCACGGGAATCTGCTGCTGCACCTGGCTGGTGTTGTAGATGGCGCGCGCCAGCGGCGGCAACTCCAGCGTTTCAATATCGTGTTCCTTCGCCACTTGCCGGATATACAGCGCCATCTCGTCGACGCCCTTGGCAACGACAAACGGCGCCTCGGCGCGGTCCTGGTCATACTTCAATGCGACGGCGTAATGCTCGGGATTGACGATCACCACGTCGGCGTCGGGCACGGTCTTGCGCACGCTGCGCCGGCCGATCTGCTGCTGCAGCTGGCGGATGCGCTGGCGCACTTCGGGGCGGCCTTCGCTGCTCTTGTGCTCTTCCTTGACATCCTGCTTGCTCATGCGCTGGTTGCGGGCAAAGAAGAACGCCTGCGCCGGCACGTCGATGATGGCAAACAGGACAAAGACGGAAATGAGCGCCATCAAGCCGTCGAGCATCAGCGCCGAGCCGTCGAGCATGGCCTGCTGCAGGGGCCGGTGTTGCAAATCCACGTACTGCGTCAGGCTGGAGCGGCTCACATGCACGAGCACCATGCCCAGCACGGCGGCCTTGGCGATGGACAGGCCGAATTCAAAAGCATGCTTGGGCGCAAACAGACGGCCCAGGTTCTTGGCCGGGCTCAGGCGCTCCATCTTCGGCATCCAGTTCTTCGTGCTGATGACCCAGCCGCCAGGGATCAAGGAGCCGAGCACAACGAACAGAGGCACGCAAAACAGCGGCACGATCATCTTGATCAGCAAGCCCACCGACGTCGTAAACGCCATCGACATGGCATTTTCCAGCGCGCCCTTGCTGTCGAGCGGCATGAAAGCCATGGCGAACAGCTCGCGAAAGCTCAGCAGATAGCTTGGCAGCAGGTAAATGAAAACCTTCATGCTGATCAGGATGCCCAGCGCCGTCGACAGGTCGCGCGAACGCACCACCTGCCCTTCCTGGCGCGATTTCTTCAGCTTTTGCGCTGAAGCCTTTTCGGTCTTGTCGCCCGTGCTGCTATCCGCCATGGGCCACCCGCATCTGTTCGGCGATCATATCGAGCACGCGATTCGTCATGGCGATGTAGTGCTCGGGGATAAAGCGCACGATCTGCCCCAGCATCAGCAGGCCGAACACGGTGATCATGGAAAAACCCAGCGAAAACAGGTTCAGCGACGGCGCAACCCGGTTCAGGAAGCCAAAGCCCAGCTGCACCAACATGGTGGAAAAGACGATGGGCAAGGCCAGCAGCATGGCGGCGGCGAAAATCCACGCCACGTTATACGCCACCGTCTGCAGCAGCAGCGGCCCGTAGCCCTGCCCCACGGGCCAGGCCGTGAAACTGGCGCCGATCACGCCCGTCAGCACGAGGTGGCCGTCGATGGCGAAAAACACGATCATGCACATGATGGTGAGCATCCCCGTGATCACGTCCGACGAGGTGCCATTGAGCGGGTCGTTCATGACGGCCATGGAAAAGCCGACCTGGCTCGACACCAGGTAACCGAGCACCGACATGACGGACATGGCGAAGTGGAAGGCCAGGCCGAGGACGAAGCCGATGATGGCCTGCTCCAGGGTGGCGACGGCGGCGTGCAGGGAAAACGGATCGATCTTCAGCAAATCCTGCGAGATGCCCGACGCCTGCATCACGGGCAGCATCAGGATCGCCAGCACCAGCGACAGCAGCACCCGCACGGGGACGGGCACCATGGCGTCGCCGATCACGGGCGAGGCGCTGAGCATGGCCAGGATGCGGCAGAACGGCCACCACACGGCCAGCAGAAACGGCAGCACCTGATTGAAAATCTGATCCATGGCGCGCGGCGCTATCCGACCAGGGTGGCGGCGCGCTGAAAAATGGACACGCAATAATCCATCAGGTAACCGGCCATCCAGCGGCCGGCCAGGATCAGGGCCAGCAGGGTGACCAGCAGGCGCGGCAGGAAACTCATGGTCTGTTCATTGATCGAGGTGGCCGCCTGCACCAGCGCGACCAGCAAGCCCATGAGCAAACCGGGCACGACCAGGATCACCACCAGCAGCATCACGACGTGCAGCGCTTCGATGATCAGGTCGACGGCGACTTCAGGGGTCAACATGGATCAATAGCCCTGTATGCTGGTAACAAGCGTGTTGACGGTCAGGGTCCAGCCGTCGACGAGCACGAACAGCAGCAGCTTGAACGGCAGCGAAATCACCAGCGGCGAGAGCATCATCATGCCCATGGCCATCAGCACGGACGCCACCACCAGATCGATGATGAGGAACGGTATGAACAGCATGCACCCGATCTGGAACGCCGTCTTGAGTTCGGACAACACAAACGCGGCCAGCTTGACCGTGAAACTGTGGTCTTGCGGGCGCATGGTCGACGGTTCGCCGGCCAGGTGCGCGATCTGCGCCAGCGCGGCCTTGCTCGTCTGCGCCAGCATGAAGCGCGAAATCGGCACTTCGGCGATCTTCAGCGCTTCCTGCATGCCGATCTGGTCGCGGTCGTACGGCACGAACGCTTCCTTCCACACCTGGTCGCCGATGGGGCGCATGACCAGCAGGGTGAGGATCAGCGCGATGCCCGTGACGATGCGGTTGGGCAAGCCCTGCTGCAGGCCCAGGGCCTGGCGCAGCAGGGACAGCACGATGACGAAGCGGGTAAAGCTGGTCATCATCATGACCATCACGGGCAGCAGCCCGAGCAGGGTCATGACGACGAGGATCTGCATCTTCACCGACAGGTCGGTCTTCGCGCCCGGCACCACGCCGGACAGCAGGTCCTGCGCGCCAGCGGCGTTGCAGCACAGCATCAGAACGGGAACAGCCAGCGCGGCAGCCAGCGCGCCGCGGCGCCGGCTCAAGCCGGGTACCGCCAGCTTCATGCTGTCATCAGGTCGAGATTGAGGCCGTCGAGGTCGATGACTTTCAGGCCATAGTTCTCGCCGGCCACCACCACTTCGGCACGGCCGATCGGCGTGCCGTTGACCTTGATCACCAGCGGTTCGCCGGCCAGCATGTCGAGTTCGATCACGCTTTCCGGGCCGATGGCCATCAATTCTTCCAGCGAAATGCGGGCCGAGCCCACTTCCAGGGTCAGGGTGACGGGAATCTTGCGCATCATCTGCGGAATGTCGCGCCGCGCGCGGCCGTTGGCCACATCGGACACGTCGCCCTGGTCGATGATCATGTCATCGCCCAGGTCTTCCAGCAGGGTTTCGCTCTGGTTGGTATCGGTCATATTCATATTATTCGACATCTTCAAAGGAGGTTAAACAGAGCTTGCCCTTGTGTTCGGAAACAGCAGCTGTAAAGAGACGGGAGTCGTCGAGCATGACGTCGGTGCGGCTGAGGCTAACGGGAATCACGTCGCCCACGCGCAAGTCGAACAAGGCGCCCAGCTGCACCTGTTTGCTGACGAGCCGGCCTTCCAGGGTCACTTGCAGGCGCGACGCGAGCGGACGCACGCTGCCGCGCAAGGCTTTCTTCGCCTGCGCGCGCTCGGGCAGCAAGCCGCGCAGCACGTCGGCCATCAGGCGCTTGTCCAGCGAGAACCAGAACTGGCCGCTCTGCCCCGCCTCGACATCGCTGAGCGCCACCGTGACGATCCAGCTGCCACGTGCCGGATGCACGCCCGACTGCGCGGCGACCTCGGCACTGGTGTCGATGTCGCTGCTTTTGCCCAGGGTTTGCAGGTTCTTGTGCACGCGGGAGAACAAACTGTTCACCAACTGTTGTCCAAGCACCACAGCGAGGCGCTCTTCCGTAGCCGTCACGCGCACCTGCGCCGGATCGGGCAGCGCGCCCTTGGCGCCGGCACTACCATAGCGATAGTTCAGCACGCTCAAGAGTATCTGCCGTTCGAGGGCAAAGCCCGTCTGGCTGGCCGGCGTGGAGAAACTCAGCCAGCGGTTCACGCTGTCCTCGTTTTCCACGCGCGACAAGGTCACGGCATCGATCTGGAAATTCCCCCAGTAGCGGCGACTCATCGGCTGGCGCAGGGCCACGGCCAGGTCGTCGCGCAGCTGGGCGCCGAATACATGCAGCAAATGGACAGGACGTCCAAGCAGACAGGAATCGAGGACTTGATGGCGCACAGTTTGATCTGTCTTGGTAAGGATTGTCATGTAGTGGTCATGTCGGTATTGCGGTGGCAGAACAAATTATACGGATCGCCCGAAATTAAATACAGCATCATCTTGACCTGGCGTACCGGTCTGCAAGCAAACGATTGCGCATCGTATCGCATGCAGGATGACTACGGTGCTGAACAATACATGAAAAAGCTAAATATTGCCATGTATCAATATTCCTTGAGGCAATCCTCTCTTTACTTTATAGTTGCCGCGAGGTAAGCTTATAGCGACAAAATATAGATTTGCAGTGCGCCATTCCGCTTACCTGATTCCGGTTTTTATGGCAGTTTCCAGTCCCGCTTATTGCCACCAGAAGAAACTTTTATCAGATAATTATTAGTTGTCATGGCCATGTGAATCACGTCGGCGCAGGTCTGCCGGGTTTGTTTGAATCTGCTTGAGCGGATGGTGTGGCAACTGATAAAACTGATGGGCCCTGTAGGCGGGCCGGGCAAGATGGCGCGGGATGTCATGCCTGCCGGAATGGCAACACCAGTAATTTCTGATTGATACGTCACCGCATATTGAAAGTAGAGGGCACGATGAGCAACGAACTCGCAGGTCTGATCAAGGCCGATCTGGCAGCACTGAGCAATGACGCGCGCGCCCTGGGCGCCAGCATCGCGCCCGCCGCCCAGTTCGGCGCGCCGGAACAATCCGGCTTCTCCTTTGCGCAAAGCATGAAAGACGCCATCGGCAAGGTCAACGGCGATGACCGCATGGCGGCGCAGAAAATGAGCGACGTCGACAGCGGCAAGAGCGACGATATGGTCGGCGCCATGCTGGCCAGCCAGGAAGCGAGCCTGTCCTTCTCCATGTTGATGCAAGTGCGCAACAAGGTCATGGGCGCCGTCGACGAACTCATCAAACTGCCTCTGTAATCTTCACGTCCTGATCCACGCCCAGCCTCCCAGCGAAAGTTACCCCAAGTGATTACCCCCATGAAGTCCGCATTTGCGCGCTGGCGCCTTGGTGCCCAGCCCGCCATCCCGCCCGCCCTGCTGAAAAACCTGGTTCCCATCGTCGTGCTGGCCATCGGCATCACCGCCATGGTGACCATGTATGCCTGGCGCGACCAGGCCAACTACAAGCCGGTGTTTGGCGCGCGCGAAAAAGTGGCCGTGACGGACATGATGGCCACGCTGGACGCCGAACACATCCCCTACCGCCTGCATCCGGACAGCGGCCAGGTGCTGGTGCCCGACGCCATGCTGGGCAAGGTGCGCATGCTGCTCGCCTCGAAAGGCGTGACGGCGCAACTGCCGGCCGGCCTGGAACTGATGGACAAGAATGACCCGCTGGGCGTATCGCAATTCGTGCAGGACGTGCGCTTCCGCCGCGGCCTGGAAGGCGAACTGGCGCAAAGCATCATGACGATGGACGCGATCGCTTCGGCGCGCGTCCATCTGTCGATTGCGAAATCGACGTCGTTCGTCGCCAGCGACGGCGACAAATCGTCCGCCTCGATCGTCGTGGCGCTGAAGCCGGGCCGCACCCTGGCGCCGGAACAGATCGCCGCCGTCATCAACATGGTGGCCGGCAGCGTCGCCAGCCTGGCGCCCACGCGCGTGAGCCTGGTCGACCAGGGCGGCAACCTGCTGTCCGCGCACGTCGACCTGACGGACGGCTTCGACGCCTCGGCCGCCGGCAATGAAGGCGCGAAACGTTTCCAGGATGAAATCCGCCGCAACGTCACGGGCTTGCTCGGCCCCGTCATCGGCGAAGACAACTTCAAGCTCAGCGTGACGGCCGCCGTGAACAACGACCGCGTCGACGAAACGCTGGAAAAATACGGCGAAGCCCCGAAAGTGACGAGCGAAGCGATGCGCGAAGAGCAGGAACGCAACCGCACCGTGGCCGGCATTCCCGGCAGCCTGTCGAACCGTCCGCCGGCGGCCGCCGTACCGGCACCGGCCGACGCAGCAGGCGCCGCACCCGCCGACGGCGCACCGAAACCGTCCGACGACGGCACGGCCCGCAAGAACGCCACCACGCGCCAGTACGCCTACGACCGCAGCATCACGCAGATCAAGCGCAGCCGTGGCCGCCTGGAAAAACTCAGCGTCGCCGTGGTCCTCAACAGCGCCGCCGCACCGAACCCGAAAACGGGCTGGACTCCTGCCGAACTGGGCAATATTGAAAAAATGCTCAACAGCGGCCTGGGCATCAACGCCCAGCGCGGCGACAGCCTGAGCCTGACGGCGCTGGCCTTCCCCGCCAAGCCGCCCGTGGCGCAGTGGTGGGAAGAGCGCGATACCGTCGTCGATTTCAGCAGCTGGCTGCTGTACGCGCTGGGCGCCATCCTCGGCTACTTCCTGATCCTGCGTCCGCTGCTGCGCCTGCTGACCACGCGCCTGGCGCCGCCGCCACTGAAACAGCTCGACCCTGCCCTGGCACTGGGCGGCAGCGCCGCCGCCGGCGCGACTGGCGCGGCCGTTGCCGGCGCGCCAGCCCTGGGCGTGAATGGCACACCGCTGGCGCTCGAAGGCGAAGCCGCCGCCGGCAGCATGCCCGTCGTGCCGCTGCTGGAAAACTATGACTTGCCGCCACCTGGCTCGGCGGTCGACGTGATGGTCGACCACCTGAAAGTGCTGGCTGAAAAAGAACCCGAGCGTGTCGCCGAAGTCGTCAAACAATGGATGCAGAAAAATGGCCGAACTCAACAACAATAATCCCTCCGACGGCGCCGAATACGAAAGCGCCAGCCTGAACCCCGTGGAACAGGCTGCCATCGTGCTGCTGAGCATCGGCGAAGAACAGGCGGCCAACGTGCTGCGCTGCCTGTCGCGCGAAGAATTGCTGGAAGTCACGCAAGTGATGTCGCGCATGAGCGGCATCAAGGTCGAGTCCGTGAAAACGGCGATGCAGACCTTCTTCGACGACTACCGCCAGCAAAGCGGCGTGCACGGCGCCTCGCGCAGCTACCTGAAGCGTTCGCTGGACATGGCGCTGGGCAGCGATATCGCAAATAGCGTGCTGAACAACATTTACGGCGACGCCATCCGCCCCAAGATGGCGCGCCTGCAGTGGGCTTCGCCAAAATGGCTGGCCGAATACATCGTCAATGAACACGTGCAGATGCAAGCCGTGTTCCTGGCCTTCCTGCCGCCCGCGCTGGCCGGCCAGATCCTCGACGCCCTGCCCGTCGAAGGCCGCGACCTGGTCTTGCTGAACCTGGCGCGCCTGGACGAGATCGACCGCGACCTGCTGGTCGAGCTCGACGAACTGGTGGGCCGCTGCCTGGGCACGCTCGACACGCAAAGCACCAGCGTGGAAGGCATCCGCCAGGCGGCCGAGATTCTCAACCGCATGCCCGGCAACCGCGCCGCGCTGGTCGAACTGCTGCGCGCGCACGACCCGGAAGTGGTGTCGGAAATCGAACTGAGCATGTACGACTTCCTGATCCTGGCCACGCAGAGCGATGTCACGCTCACGCGCATCCTGGAAGACGTGCCGATGGAACAGTGGGCCATCGCGCTCAAGGGCGCGGAACCGTCGATCCGCGACGCCGTGCTGAAAACCATGCCGCGCCGCCAGGCACAGAGCTTCGAAGACATGATGCGCCGTTCCGGTCCCGTGCCTTTGAGCCGTATCGAACAAACGCGCCAGGAAATCATGGCCACCGTCAAGGGCCTCGCCGATGCGGGCGAGATCGAAGTGCAACTGTTTGCCGAAGCGGTGATCGAATGAAACACTTCCGCTCGTATCGTTTCCCGCCCCTGTCGCAATTCATCGCCGCCGGCCAGCGTGCCTCCAACGAGGACACGGACGGCCAGTGGCAGGCGTCCGTCTCGGAAGGCTTCGAGCAGGGCCAGCGCGACGGCTACGAAGTGGGCCTGGTGCAAGGCCAGCAGGACGGCTACGACACCGGACGCAACGACGGCATGGCGCAGGGCCGCGAAGAAGGCCGCAACGAAACCCTGGTGGCGCTGGACCGCCTGGCGCGCCCCGTCGACGCCATCCTGCGCGACCTGAAAAAAGTGCGCGCCGACTACCGCGAAGCGCAGCGCAAGGAAGTGGTCGACCTGGTGGCCAAGGTGGCGCGCCAGGTGATCCGCGCGGAACTGGCGCTGCAGCCGGTGCAATTGCTGGCCCTGGTCGACGAGACCCTGGCCTCGATGCCGCCCACGCGCGAGGAAATCGACGTCTTCCTCAATCCGGAAGAACTCAAACGCATCAGCGAACTCGATCCGAAGCGCGCCAAGCGCTGGAACCTGATCGCCGACGCGCGCCTCGACGCGGGCGAATGCCGCATCAAGGCGGGCGACAATGAAGTCGACGCGGGCTGCCATCAGCGCCTGTCGGCCTGCATGGAACAAGTCAGCAGCCACCTGGCGCTGGCCGCCGAACACGCAGACCAGGGCGCGCCTGCATGATCGCCGACACGCTGCGCAGTTTCGAGATCGGCGATATCCCGGTCGCGACACCCACCGGCCGCCTGGTCGGCGCGTCCGGCCTGCTGCTGGAAAGCGCCGGCTGCCGCCTGCACACGGGCCAGCGTTGTCAAATTGAAACTGTGAGCGGCGAGTGGCTCGATGCGCAAGTCGTGGGTTTTCGCGAAAAGCTGTCCTACCTGATGCCGTTCAAGAAGGCCACGGGCCTGACCACCGGCGCCAGGGTTCTGCCCTTGCCCGACAAGGCCAGCCTGCAGATCGGCCCGTCGTGGCTGGGCCGCATGGTCAATGGCCTGGGCGAGCCGATCGACGACCTGGGCCGCCTCGGCGGCGAACACATCCTGGAAGTCACGCCGCCAAAAATCAATCCCCTGAAGAAACAACCGGTGGTCGAGCCGCTGGACGTGGGCGTGCGGGCCATCAACAGCATGCTAACCCTGGGCAAGGGCCAGCGCGTGGGCCTGATGGCCGGTTCCGGCGTCGGCAAGAGCGTGCTGCTGGGCCTGATCACGCGCCAGACGGTGGCCGATGTCGTCGTCGTCGGCCTGATCGGCGAACGGGGCCGCGAAGTGCGCGAATTCGTCGAAAAGTCGCTCGGCGCCGAAGGCTTGAAAAAAGCCGTGCTGGTGATCGCCCCGGCCGATGAATCGCCGTTGATGCGCATCATGGCCACCGAACTGTGCCATTCGATCGCCGCCCACTACCGCGACCAGGGCAAGCACGTGCTGCTGCTGGTCGACTCGCTGACGCGCTATGCGATGGCCTTGCGCGAAGTGGCGCTGGCCCTGGGCGAGCCGCCGGCCACGCGCGGCTACCCGCCGTCCGTGTTTTCGAACTTGCCGCAACTGGTGGAAAGCGCCGGCAATGGCGCCCACCCGGAAGGCAGCATGAGCGCCATCTACACGGTGCTGGCCGAGGGCGACGACCAGCAGGACCCCGTGGTCGACACGGCGCGCGCGATTCTCGACGGCCACATCGTGCTCACGCGCGAACTGGCCGAGCGGGGCCACTACCCCGCCATCGACATCGCCGCCTCGATCAGCCGCTGCATGGCGCAGGTGATCACGCCCAGCCACATGCAGGCGGCGCGCGCGCTGAAAGCGTCGATGGCGCGCCATGCGCGCGTGCGCGACCTGATCCCGCTGGGCGCCTACGTGCCCGGCGCCGACCCGATCACCGACCGCGCCGTCCAGCTGCACGCGCCCATCGAAGCCTTCCTGTGCCAGGGCACCAAGGAAGAGGCGCCGATGGGGCCGTGCATCGAACAACTTGAACAGATCATGGCCTAGGAGCATACGTGAGCGACGCGCATACCATCCGCAACCTGACCACCCTGGTCGGCCTGCGCAGCACCGAAGTGGAACGCCTGCAAGGCGAAATGGCGGCGCAGACGGCCGTGCGCGAACGCTACCAGAAAAACCTGGAACGCTTGACGGGCCTGTACACGGATAGCGGCCCCAGCGGCGCCCTGCCCCTGGCCCTGTCCGTCAACTGCGGCAACTTCAAGCAAGCCGTCATGCAGATGGCCGACCAGCACCGTACCGACCTGCATTTGCACGAAGCCAACATGGCCGTTTCGCAACGCGCGCTCAATACGGCCTGGGCCAAGCGCGAAGTGCTGGACCAGGTGCTGACGCAAAAGCAAAAGAATGTTGCAAATGAGCAACACCGAGTTGATGCCAAGCGGCAAGACGAGCTGGCGACGCAATTCTGGTTCCGCGGGCAGGTAAAATGAGGTTTGTGTAAGTTTCTTTCAGGAAAACTTCACAAAACGGGAATGGGGGTCGCCTTGTACCGGTATATCCCTTTATTCAGGAGTCTGGCATGGCAAACGTAATTACCGCACCACGATACGATCCGATCGTCACAGCAGAACAATTGGCTACCAAATCGGTGGCGGCGCAAAAGGCAGCCCTGGCGAATCAGACCACGCTGGCCAACAACACCAGCAGCGCGCTGGGCAACCTGAAATCGGCCATCTCGGCATTCCAGCTGGCGATGACGAGCATGACGTCCAGCAAATCGGTGCTGAGCCAGTCCGCCACCTTCAGCAATACCGCGTATGGCACGGGCACGGCCGGCATCAAGGCGGCGCCTGGCAGCTACGCGTTCTTTGTCGAACAACTGGCCACGGCCAGCCAGACTTCGTACGGCGGCTTGAGCAGCACCACGCCCGCCAACGGCGGCAACATGACCATCCGCCTCGGCGATCCGCTGGCCGCCGTCACCGCCGACAACGCCTTCGATATCGACCTGGCCGCCGCCAACAAGGATGGCGACGGTGTCCTGACACCGCAGGAAATCGCCGCCGCCATCAATGGCAACAGCAAGAATAATGCGCGCGTCACCGCTTCCGTCATCAATATCGGCAACCAGGCGCAACTGGTGCTGACGTCGAATCTCACCGGCGTCGCCAATGCCGTCTCGATCGATACCAACAGCGTGACGGATGCGGGCCTGAAGTCAGCGCTGCAGCGCGACATAAAAGCCATCGCAGCACCCAAGGACGCCATCGTCTGGCTGGGCGCGCAGGGTTCCGGCACCAAGATCACCCAGGCATCGAATACCTTCACCAACGTGCCTGACGTGAAAATGACGTTCACCAAGGCCATGACGGCAGGCGAGAGCCCGGTGACCGTGACCGTCGGCACCGACAGCGCCGGCACCATTGCCAATGTGCAAGCCTTCGTCGATGCCTACAACAAGCTGAAAAGCGTAATGGATGGCCTGGCCAGCCCCGGCAATCCGGAAAAAAATATCGCTGCCGGCATCTTTGCCCACGACTCCGGCCTGAACGCCCTGCGCACCAGCATGGGCGATGCCTTGCGCCTGAACGTCGATGGCGTATCGCTGGTAGCGTATGGCATTACCGCCCAGCGCGACGGCACGATCAGCCTGAATACCGCCAAGCTGACGGCCAAGCTGGCGGACAATCCTGGCGGCCTGGACAAACTGTTCGGCAATAACAGCCTGTCGGCCCCAGCCGGCGTGCTCGGCGGCCTGGACAAGGTGCTGGGACAGTGGAGCAATATCACCAAAGGCCAGATCACCCAGCGCATGGCAGCGACGGACAAGTTGCAGAAAAGCCTGGCCAAGAGCGCCGAGCGCCTGACCAACCAGTACAACACTGCTTACACCCGTTTCCTGGACCAATATTCGCGCCTGCAGGTATTGCAGGAGCAAATGACCCGGAATTCGGACATGTTCGATGCCATGTTTAATGACAGTAAATCCTAAGGCGGACGTGCCTGCCGCGCCGCCACAGTTAACATAGCGAGAAGAGAATAATGTTGAACAATGAAGCTTACGGCAGCTACCATGCCGTCAACCTGGATTCCCAGACCGCCCGCGCCACACCGGTCGAACTGGTACTGGTGCTGACGGACGGCCTGCTGGAAGAACTGGCGCGCGCGCGCGGGCACATCGTGGGCAAGCGCTACGAGCAAAAGGCCATCAGCCTGGATAAATGCACGCAGATCATCAACGGTCTATCGAGCTCGCTCGATTTCGACAATGGCGGCGAAGTGGTGGTCAACCTGGCGCGCCTGTACGACTATTGCGTGGCGCGCCTGTACACGGCCGGCATCAAGCTCGACCCGACGCTGATCGATGAAGTGACGACCTTGATGACCACCATCAAGCGTGGCTGGGTGGGCGTCCAGGCCAACAATGCCTAGGCGCGCTGCGCTGCAGCAGCTGAGCCGGCATTTGAGCGCGGCTGTCGCCCAGGCGGACTGGGAGGCGATGGAAAAACTCTCGGCCAGCCTGGCGAAAAACATTCCGCTGCTGGCCGAACGTGGCGCATGGAATGCGCTGGAACAAACAGAATTGTTGCAATTGCGCAAAATTCACGCGCAAGCGGTTAAAATTTGCTCTGCGGAAAAAGAACGCCTGGGGTTACACCTGGGTGCATTACAGGCAAATAAGGAAGGTTGGGTCGCCTACGCCGCACTCGGCGAATACGACTCGGACGGGAATCAAGCATGATCATGAACTTCAACACGGCGCCGGCCGCTCCGGCACCGGCAGCCTCCGCTGCATCCGCACCGGCGCCAGCGCCGGCACAGGCCGCTGCCTTGCCCGGCACGCCAGGCTATGGCAGCAGCGGGACAACGCCCTCCGCCCTGCCCCTGTTTGCGCAGGTGCTCGATGTGACAGCCGTGGAAACGGCCGACGCCGGCGCACCCGCGCCTGCTCCCGCCAAGGACAGCGACAGCGACAGCGACAGCCAGGCCGACAGCAGCCTGCCGGCCATGGCCGCCCCCGTCATCGGCCTGCCGGTGACGATGCTGCCGCCAACGGACGCGGCCGCAGCCGAGGCGCGCGCCGCAGCCCAGGCACAAACACCGGTGCAGGCGAATGCGGCGCAAGCCAACCCGGCACTCAACATCAGCCTGCATCCCGCTGCCGTCACCCTCTCCGCGCCGGCAATGGCGCCAGCGCCAGGGCGCGACACGCGCGAACCGCTGGCCGCCGCCAACCCGGCGACCGCCGCCAAGGGCAGCGCGCCGGCACAGCCGTTCGAAGCGCTGCTGCAACAGGGCGCTCCCGTGACGGCCGCCGCCGCCCCTGCCGCGCGCGAAGGCGAACGCGGCGCCGCGACGCCGGCCCCCGCCACGCCCAACCTGGGCTTGACGGGCGCGGTCGGCAATACGGCCACGGCGGCCCCGTCCGGCGACACCATCAAGCTCAACGGCCCTGCCCAGCAATGGCAGGAACCGCTGCGCGAAGCGCTCGGCGAACGCCTGCAGACGCAGATCGGCCGCAACAGCGAACACGCGACGATCCGCCTCGACCCGCCCATGCTGGGACGCATTGAAATTTCCATCCGCCACACGGCTGGCGCGCTGCAGGTGAACGTCACGGCGTCGAACTCGGAAGTGTTGCGCCAGTTGCAAGGTATCGGCGAAAACATGCGCAGCGACCTGGCGCAGCGCCAGTACACCGAGGTGGCCGTGAATATCAGCGCCACCCCGCGCAGCCCCGCCGCCCAGGCATTTGCCGAAGGCGATGCGCGCGGCCAGCGTCAGCCGGGCCGCCAGAACGACGACGCGGAACCGGGACGCGCCCTGTCCGACGGCAGCCCTGCCGGTACCACTTACGCCATGCATGATCGAGAGACTGCCTGATGAATATGAAAATGAAACTGATAGGCGGCTTTGTCGCCGTGGCCGTGCTGGCCGCCGGCGCCGCTGGCGGCGCCATGTGGTACCTGGCCAAGCCGGTTGCCGGCCATGCCGAGGTGGCCGAAGCCAAGACCCCGCCGCCGGCCACGGGCAAGAAGGCGCGCAAGTTCCTCACGCTGGACAAGGTCATCGTGATGCTGCGCCGCGGCCCCGGCGAAGGCGAAACGCATTACCTGTCGGCCGACCTGGTGATCGCCACCACCGAGGAAAAGGAAAAGCTGACCAAGGATCACTTGCCGCTGATGCGTTCGATCGCCGTCAGCACCCTGTCGAGTTTCCCGATGGACAAGGCACAGACGATGACGGTGGAGCAATTTGCCGAACAGATCAACAAGGCCTTCAATGTCAGCTATGAACGCGAACAGATGGAAAAACCGTTCACCGAAGTCATGGTCGGCAAGCTGATCATTGAATAAGCCAACACGCCAGCCGACCTAGTGGGAGATCCCTTGGCCTATGTAGAGCAATACCAGGAAGCGTATGGCGCCGGCGAATATGCCGCCGCCAGCGCTTGCGCGGCAGTGCTCAGTGTTGCCGAAGAACAACAACATCTGGTGGCGTACTCCCCGTTGGTGAAACGCATCGTGCGCCAGCTCAATTCGCAGGTGTCGGGCGCCATCGACCGCGACGACATGGAACAGATCGGCCTGATGGGCTTGCTCGAAGCCTTGCGCCGCTACGGCGTGCCGGACCAGTCGTTCGGCAGCTATGCCAGTCTGCGCATCCGCGGCGCCATCCTCGATGAATTGCGGCGCCAGGACTGGCGTCCGCGCGCCGTGCGCCAGGAAAGCCACCGCCTGCGCGACAGCGTGCGCGCCCTCACCCGGCGCCTGGGGCGCGAGCCGCTGGAAGCGGAAATCATGGCGGCCCTGAAGCTGACGCCGGAAGCCTTCCAGGAGTACCAGCTGGCGGAAAACGCCGAGCTGATCGCCAGTTTTGATGAAGTGCTGCAGGAAAGCCTGGGGCAAGCCGACAGCGCACCGAGCCCGGAAGAGCAATTGATGGTGCGGCGCAGCCTGGAACAGGCGCTGCGCACGCTGGACGAACGGGAACAGCGCGTGATCCAGATGTATTACGAATTCGAACTGAGCTATAAAGAAATTGCCGCCGTGCTAGACCTGAGCGACGCCCGCGTCTGCCAGTTGAACAAGACGGCGCTGGGCAAGATGAAAACCATGCTGCAAGACGCATAAGTTTCAGCACTATCCATCAAATTGACGCAGCACAATGACGCAGAAAGGCAGTTGACATGGTAATTATCGGTATCTTAATCGTGATGGGGTGTGTATTCGGAGGCTTCGCCCTGATGGGCGGCACCGTCCACGCGATCTGGCAACCGGTCGAGTTGATCATCATCATCGGCGCCGCCGTCGGCGCCCTGGTGCTGGGCAACCCCAAGCATGTACTCGGTGAAATGCTGCACCAGATGCGCAAGATCGTCACGCACAAGAAGCAAGGCTCGGAATTCCAGCGCCAGTTGCTGCTGCTGATGTACGAACTGCTGCAAACGGCCGCCGGCGGCCTGAAGGCACTGGACGCCCACGTCGAGGCGCCGCGCGAAAGCGCCCTGTTCCAGCGCTATCCGCTGGTGCTGGAAGAGCCGAAGCTGCTGGCCTTCATCGTCGACAACTTCCGTTTGATGGCGATGGGCAAGATCAACGCGCATGAGCTGGAAGGCGTGCTGGAGCAGGAACTGGAAGCCATCCACGACGAATTGCTGCAACCGTCGAAATCCTTGCACAAGATCGCCGAAGCCATGCCTGGTTTCGGTATCCTGGCCGCCGTTCTGGGTATCGTGATGGCCATGAATTCCGTGGCCGACGGCGCCGATGCGGCGGAAATCTCGGAAAAAGTGGGCGCCGCCATGGTCGGTACCTTCATCGGCATCTTCTTCTGCTACGGCGTGCTCGATCCGATGTGCAACATGATGAAACAGCTGGTGGGCGAGGAAGGCTCGACCATGGAATGCGTGAAGGTCGTGCTGGTCACGCACGTGGCGGGCAAACCGCCCCTGCTGGCCATCGATGCGGGCCGCCGCCTTGTGCAGCTGAACATCAAGCCTAGCTTCGCCCAGCTGGAGAGCTGGATCAATGCGCTGGAAGATGGCGGCGCCGAACAAGAGCAAGGCCAAGGCCGGGGAGGCCGCCGTGCTAAAGCCGCATGAGAAACATGAACAGGCCATCATCAAGCGTGCCGGTCGCAAGCACGACGACGATGGCCATGGCGGCGCCTGGAAAGTAGCGTTCGCCGACTTTTGCCTGGCCCTGCTGTCGCTCTTCCTCGTGCTGTGGCTGATGGCTGCGCGCGAGCAGCAGGCGATGAAGGAAATCATGATGGATGCGTCGGCAGGCAGCCGCCAGGGCGAAGGCCAGGGCGTCATGCCGGAACAGAAAGGTGGCCCGCGCGGCAGCCTGATCGAGCGCTTCCCCATGCCACGCAAGGGCACGGGCGACACGCGCACGGAAGGCAAGCAGATGCAGGACGGCAAGGCTGGCGCCGCGCCGCAAAACCAGACCAAGGTCAGCTACCAGTCGCCGGAAGACTTGCTGAGCCTGTCGCGCGCGCTCGATAAGCTCAGCGATGAAGCGGGATTGAAGAGCAATTTGCAATCCGTGATCACGCCGTACGGCTTGCGCGTCATGCTGCACGACACGGACAAGCAAGGCATGTTCGTGCGCGGCAGCGCCGTGCCGACCGACCGTTTCCGCAAGCTGCTGCGCCAGATGGGCCCTGTGTTTGCGCAAATGGATAACCAGATGCTGATCGTCGGCCACACCGATTCGATGCAATACGCCAATACCGGCTATGAAGGTTTTTCGAACTGGACCCTGTCGGCCAACCGCGCCATGTCGGCGCGCGCGCAATTGTTGATCGGCAGCATGAGTCCGGACAGCGTGCTGCAAGTGGTCGGCATGGCCGACCGCGCGCCGCTGGACGTAAAAAACGCCAGCGCCGGCATCAACCGCCGCATCGAACTGTTAATATTGACGCGTGGCCAGGCTGACAGCATCGCCGCCATGTTCGGCATGGCCGGACAAAAGCCGCAGGGCGAAGAATTGCAAGTGGGCGAACCGGACTCGGGCACCTTGCAGCGCCTGCGCGAGAAACTGGGCTTGCCCGCAAAGAAGGAGCGGGATGAGCATGCAAATTAAGGGCAAGGGACAACGTATGAAAATCTCCTCCGGCAATACCGGTGCTGCCGTACGCAGCAGCGCCGTCGCGCCGGCCGAGGCGATCGCCGAGAACGCGGGCGCCGCCGGCGCCATGGGCGGCTCGTCGGCCGGGGCGGAACTGCAATCGGCCGTGCTGCAACCGGCCATGGCCGCCCTGCGCGCCATGCCCGAAATCGACCATGAGCGCGTGGCCATGCTGCGCGATGCACTGGCCAAGGGCGAATTGCCGTTCGATCCGTCGAAACTGGCAGGCTTGATCCAGCGTTTCCACGGCGGCGAATCGTGACCGCGCCGCGCAAGGGCATCACGCGTCAGGAAGCCGTGCGCCGCGTACTGCAAGGCATGAAAGACGACAGCATCGGCTATGCCGCCCTGCAAACCGTGCTGGAAGAGCAATTCCAGGCCACCTTGCACCATCAGAGCGCGCAATTGACGGCACTGGCCGATCAGGTCATCGCCGCCGTCGAGCCCCTCGATGCGCGCCGCCGCCAGCGGGTCAGCCTCGTCACTGCCCTGCTGGGCCCGCAAGGCGATATGCCGCAATTGTTTGCGTTGTTGCAAGAAGACGCGCGCGCCACGGCCGAGCGCGACTGGGCTGCGCTCGAGCAGATGGTGCTCGAATGCAAGCGCCTGAATGCCCGCAACAGCGATTTGTTAACAGAGCAGTACAGCATCATGCAGCGCGTGCTGCATGGCGAGGAAGATACGTATGCGCCAGGCTGATTTTTCACAGATGCGCGCCATGGCGGCGACGCCGTCGACGATGGCGACGAATGCCGTGCAAAGCAATATGCACGCCACCCCTGCCACGGCAGGCGCCGGCAGTTTCAGCAGCGTGTTCCGGCAAGTACAGGGCGAAGTGGCCCGCTTCATCGAACAGGGCGGCGGGAACGCCACCAGCCTGAACCCGCAAGGCCGCGCCTACCTGGAACAGAGCCAGCCCGTCAATGTGCTGGGCAGCATCAACCAGGGCGGCGAGATCGGCGAAACGCAGCAGCAATTCCTCGCCTCGATCAAGCCATGGACGCAGGAAACGGGCGCGCGCCTGGGCGTGGCGCCGGAAATCGTCGCCGCCCACGCGGCGCTGGAATCGGGCTGGGGCCAGCGTCCGCTGCGCCAGGGCACGGGCGCGGACACGAATAATCTATTCGGCATCAAGGCCGGCGGCAAATGGCAAGGCGACGTGGCCAGCAATGTCACTACCGAATACGAGGCGGGCAGCGGCACGGCCCTGAAGAAAACGGAACGTTTCCGCAGTTATCCGGACCAGGCCAGCGCCTTCCGCGACTATGCGCAAGTATTGCTCGACAATCCCCGCTACCGCGCCGCCCTGAACACGGGTGCCGACGCGGGCGCTTTCGCGCAAGGCCTGGCGCGCGGCGGCTATGCCACCGACCCCAACTACGCCGCCAAGCTGACCCAGCTGGCGACGCGTTTGCAGCGCACGGCCGCCGCCGAGTAGTTTCCTTAACGGCCGGGAAGTTCGGCCGGTTCCACCACGCCCGCATCGACCACCCTGGCACGTATCACCGTGCCGCTGGTGGCGTTGCGCACGCGAATCACCTCGCCCAGCGCGCCCGGATCCAGCGCTTCGCCGGCCATGCTCACCTCCACCTGCTCCTTGCGGGCCACGATATTCACCGCACTGCCCCGCTTGATCAACACGGGCGACGCCAGTTGCCCTTGCCGCAGCACTTCGCCGGCACGCAAGCTGCGCCGGCTCGACAGGCCAACGGCGCCGGGCAAGGAGGAAATACTGTCCGGCACCATCGTCACGTCGCGCCGCGCCAGGGTCACGTCGCCCGCCTGCAACGGCGTATTTGCCGTCACGGGGGCGCTCGTCACCGCGACCTGGGCCGTGATGCTGCCGCGCGCCAGCATTTCATAGCGCCAACCGTTGCTTCCAGGACACACTGCCACGAAGCGCATGCGCTGCGCCGAACGGCTGTCCGCCGTTTCCAGCGCGACGGGCGCCGCGCACGCCGGCACGGGGCGCGTGCTTTTTACCACGGCCACTTGAAACTGCGGTTCCAGCAGTCCCGCCGAGGTTGCTTGCTGCACCAATTGCTCGCGCGCCAATTGTTCCACACGCGAAAATATATTGTCGGCTGGCAATTCTGCGCATCCTGCACTACTATATAGGCTGGTCAGTAAAAAGAGGCCCGGAAGCAGTATGTGACGACATTGCGCCTTGTTCCACATCACGGAATAGTTCTCAAAGTAAATCATTGCTAACCTTAATCAAAGATACTGAAGCGGCATGACCTTACCATGCGTCAACATGACCAGGCTGGGATTTTACCTCTGCACCACCTATTTTCTGGCCCGAACCGCAAAAAGCACGATCGAATTCAACACAAAGGATGACCATGGGGATTAATTTCAAGGATGCGCTGGGCGTGCACGCCGATGCACTCGCGCTGCGTGCCGACCGTACACGCGTACTGGCCGCCAACATCGCCAATGAAAACACGCCCGGCTTCCAGGCCATGGACATGGATTTCGGCAGCGCCCTGCAGCAGTTGCAGGACAACGAGGCGGGCCTGCTGTCGACCGATGACGATGCCAGCGCCCTGTACCGCGTCCCCTACCACCCCAGCCGCGACGGCAACACCGTCGAAATCGGTGTCGAGCAGGCGGCGTTCTCGCAGAATGCCACCGACTTCCAGACCAGCCTCACTTTCGTCAACATGAAACTGAAGGGTCTGTCCAAGGCCATTTCCGGACAATAAGGATCAGCATGAGCTTCCAGGACATTTCCAAGATCGCCGGTTCGGCGATGGCGGCGCAAACTGTGCGCCTCAATACCATCGCCAGCAACCTGGCCAATGCCGATTCCGTTGCCGGTTCCGAAGGCGAAACCTACCGCGCGCGCAAGCCCGTGTTTGCGGCCGTGATGGACGGCCCGGGCGCCAGCGGCGCCGGTGGAAGAGTACAGGTCCTCGACGTGGTGCAAAGCGATGAGCCGCTGCGCAAGGTCTATGAACCGGGCCACCCGATGGCCAATGCCGATGGCATGGTGTTCTATCCCAACGTCAATCAGGTTGCCGAGATGACCGACATGATGTCGGCGTCGCGCGCGTTTGAAACAAATGTCGAAGTTCTGGGCCGCATCAAGTCGATGCAGCAATCGCTCCTCAAATTAGGTGAAGCATAATCCATGGAAACCAACCTCTTTACAAACAACACCAGCGGCAGCAACAGCAACAGCAATGCCGTCAAGTCGCAAAGCAATGCCACCCAGGATATGTTCACCAAGTTGCTGGTCGCGCAGATCAAGAACCAGGATCCCCTCGCGCCGACCGATCCGAGCCAGTTCGTCAATCAATTAACGCAGCAGGCGCAGACGGAAGCGATGCAGAATCTGTCGGCGCTGACCAGCGCCAATGCCAGCGTGCTGCAATCGATGCAAGTGCTGGCCCTGGGCGCGCAAGTGGGCTCGGAAGTCATGGTCAACAGTGAAACGGTGCAGCTCGACAAGAGCAAGGTCAGCGGCAGCATCGCGCTGGCCGCCAGCACCACCAAGACCACAGTGACCCTGAAAGGCCTGGACGACAAGGAATACAAGATCGAACTGGGCGCCAAGTCGGCCGGTACCGTTCCCTTCACCATCGATCCCGTGGCTTTGGGCTTGCCTGCCGGCACCTATAGCATGGCGGTCACCACCAGCGGCGCTGAAAAACCAACGGTCGACATCGCAGGCAAGCTCAACAGTGTGCGCCTGTCATCCGGCGGCAGCATGATTTTGAGCGTGTCGAACCTGGGCGAAGTCAACCCTGGCGCGATCACCGGCTTTAACGGCAAGACGGCCTGATCCGCTCGCCCCTTCGTTCCCTGCACACTAATCTCGTCCTTCACTAAAGGAAGTCAACATGAGTTTCGACATCGCCCTGTCCGGTATCCAGTCCATCAACCAACAGTTGAACAGCACCAGTAACAATATCGCCAATGCCGGCACCTACGGTTTCAAGAGCAGCCGCGCCAACTTTTCGGCCATGTACGCCGGTTCGCGCGCCACGGGTACGGAAATCGGCTCGATCACGCAAAGCATGTCGCTCAATGGCGGCGTGCTGAACACGGGCCGCGCGCTCGACGCGGCCATCGATGGCCGCGGCTATTTCGTCGCGCGCGATGCGCAGAACACCATGAGCTACAGCCGCGTCGGCATCTTCTCGGCCAGCAATGAAGGCAAGCTGATCGACTCGAACGGCCGCCTGGTGCAGGGCTACGCCGCCGTCAAGGGCAGCACCACCCTGGGCACCATGGGCGACATGAACATTCCGACGGGCCAGATTCCCGCCGTGGCGTCGACCAAGCTGGCATACGCCGCCAACATGTCGTCCGAATGGCCCATCAAGGCTGGTCCCTTCGACAAGACCAACGAACTGACCTACAACAGCGCCAAGTCGTCGATCATCTACGATTCGCTGGGCGCCAAACACGCGCTGGGCCAGTACTTCGTCAAGACAGCAGCGGGCGTGGACGTCCACTACACCCTCGACAACGTCACTGTGGGGCCGGTGACGAGCATGACCTTCGACACCTCCGGCAAGCTGAACATGACCGCGCCGGTCCCGCTGACGCTGGGCACGCCGACAGGCGCCGCGCCGCTGTCGATCGCCATCGACTACACGGGCACCACCCAGTTCGCCGGCGAAGCGAACACCTCGACCGACCGCGCCGACGGCTATGCCTCGGGCACCTACACGGGCGTGGAACTGGCCAACGACGGCTCCGTCGTGGCGAAATACACGAACGGCCAGAAGCAAAGCATCGGCGTGATCGCCCTGGCCACCTTCCCCGACGAAGGTGCGTTGACGGCCGTCAACGATACCAGCTGGGTCGCCTCGACCACGTCCGGCACCGCCATGTATGACCGTCCAGGCGTCGGCATGGCCGGCAAACTGGTGACGAGCTCGCTGGAACAGTCGAACGTCGACATCACCTCCGAACTGGTGGGCCTGATGACGTCGCAGCGTAACTACCAGGCGAACTCGAAGGTCATCTCGACCGAGAACGCCATGCTGCAATCGCTGATGCAAGCGCTGTAATCCACGATACGCAAAGGTAAAGAGCAATGGATGCGCTGATTTATACCGCCATGAGCGGGGCCGACCGTGCCCTGCGGGCACAGCAGGTACACGCCAACAACCTGGCCAACATCGAAACGGGCGGCTTTCGCGCCAACCTGGAAGTGTCCACTGCCCAGCCGTTGCAAAACGGCTATGGCTACGACGACCGCCACATGACGCAGACGCAGTCGAGCGCCGTCGGCACGCGCACGGGCGCCATCAAGGAAACGGGACGCGAACTCGACGTGGCCGTCACGGGCCCCGGCTTTCTTGCGGTGCAGTGGCAAAACGGCGAAGCCTACACGCGCGCCGGCGCCATGGACCTCGATGAAACGGGCGCGCTGACCATCAATGGCCGGCCCGTGCTGGGCGAAGGCGGTCCGATCACGATTCCCGAGCACACTAGCCTGTCGATCGGCAGCGATGGCACGATTTCCATCCAGGTGCCGGGCACCGCGCAAATGCAGACGGTCGACAAGCTCAAGCTGGTCAACGCCGAAGCGGGCGAGCTGACCAAGAACGAGGCGGGCCTGATCGTGGCGCGCGGCGGCGAAGACTTGCAGGCCGATCCGGCGGTACGCATCCGCGACCGCCACCTGGAAGGCAGCAACGTCTCGGCCGTCGAGGAAATGGTTGCCACCATGAGCCTGAACCGCAGTTTCGAGATGCAGATGAAAATCTTCAAGGCCAGCGATTCCATGACGGAATCGGGCAACCGCCTGCTGGGCGCTTGAGCCCCACGCCAATCTATTACTAGGAGCAACACATGAATCCAGCAATGTGGATCAGCAAGACGGGCGTGCAGGCACAAGATGCCAAACTGCAAGCCATCGCGAATAACCTGGCCAACGTCAACACCGTCGGTTTCAAGCGCGACCGCGTCGTCTTCGAAGACCTGTTTTACCAGGTCGAGCAGCAGCCGGGCACGCAGCGCGCCGACAACACCCTCTCGCCTTCGGGCGTACAGCTGGGTAACGGCACGCACATGGTCGGCACGCAAAAGGTGTTTACCACCGGCAGCCTGCAAACGACGAGCCGCGAATTCGACGTCGCCATCACCGGCAACGGCTTCCTGCAGGTGCTGCGCCCGAACGGCGAAGCGGCCTACACGCGCGCCGGCCAGCTGGGCATCAATGAAAACGGTGTGATGGTCAACGCCCAGGGCTTGCCCCTGGTGCCGCAGATCACCGTGCCGAACAACGCCACGGCGATCACCATTGGCGAAAACGGCATGGTCACGGCCACCGTGCCGGGCAATGTCAACGGCACCCAGCTGGGCCAGCTGAACCTCTCCAGCTTCGTCAACCCGACGGGCCTCCTGGCACTCGGTGAAAACCTGTTCCAGGAAACGGCATCGAGCGGCACGCCGACGGAAGGCCGTCCCGGCGAAGGCGCCCTGGGCAAGCTGAAGCAGTTCGCGCTGGAAGGCTCGAACGTGCAGGTGGTCGAGGAGATGGTCGACATGATCGCTGCCCAGCGCACCTATGAAATGAACACCAAGGTGCTGTCGGCCGCCGACAATATGCTGCAATACCTGGCGCAAGCGGCACGCTGATGACAGTCGCCATGAAAGCCACGGCAGCCATGCTGCTGGTATTGATGGCCGGCTGCGCCAGCCAGCCGGCCGCGCCGGTGGCACCGAGCTTTTCCGATACGCCGCTGCCCGTGGCGCCGCGCAGCGCTGCGCGCGGCGGCGTGGCCGGCGGCGTGTTTAATCCCGACGCAAGCCTGGATCTGATCTCGGACAGTCGCGCCTTCCGCGTCGGCGACGTCGTCACGGTGGCGCTGCAGGAAACCACGCAGGCCAGCAAGAAGGCGGGCACCTCGTTCAACAAGGGCTCGTCCGTCGGCGTGAAGGCGGCCAATATCCTCGGCAAGACCCTCCCCAAGACGGGCGTCGACCTGTCGGCCGACCGCAACTTCGCCGGCGACTCGACCAGCACGCAGCAAAATGCGCTGTCCGGCGCCATCACCGTGATCGTGCAGGAAGTCCTGCCGAATGGCTTGCTGCGCGTACAGGGCGAAAAAACCCTGACCCTGAACCAGGGCGAGGAATTCGTGCGCCTGCGCGGCTACCTGCGCGCGGCCGACATCGATTCCAGCAACCAGGTCTCGTCCTTGCGCATTGCCAATGCACAGATCGCCTATTCCGGCCAGGGCACCCTGGCCGAAGCCAATACACCAGGCTGGCTGACGCGCTTCTTCGTCGGCCCATGGATGCCGTTTTAAGGTGACCTCATGAAATTTCGTTCCGCCCTGCCCCTGGCAGCCATGCTGGCCGCGCTCTCCGGCTTTGCCCTGCCCGCCAGCGCCGCGCAAGTGCTGCGCAACCTGGTCAGTATCGAGGGCGTGCGCGACAACCCGCTGGTCGGCTACGGCCTCGTCGTGGGCCTGAACGGCAGCGGCGACACCACCCAGGTGAAGTTTTCCAGCCAGTCCGTGGTCAACATGCTCAAGCAGTTCGGCGTGAAGATGCCGGACGGCGCCGAAGCGAAAAGCAAGAACGTCGCCACCGTCATGGTCAGTGCCGTGTTTCCACCAGGATACCGCCGTGGCCAGGCCATCGACGTCACCGTGTCGTCCCTGGGCGATGCGAAAAGCTTGCGCGGCGGCACCCTGCTGCTGACGCAATTGCGCGCGGCCGACAATGAAACGTATGCGCTGGCGCAAGGCAACGTCGTCGTCGGCGGCCTGAACGCCACCGGCAAGAGCGGCTCGTCCGTCACCGTCAATACGCCCACCTCGGGCCGCATTCCCAATGGCGCCAACATCGAGCGCGAGATTCTCAGCGATTTCTCGACCAAGCCGACCGTCACCCTGAACTTGCGCCACCCGCATTTCGAGACGGCCATCAATATCGTCGAAGCCGTCAACCGCCGCTTTGGCGCCGTCGCCACCACGCGCGACGCCACCAGCGTGGAAGTGCTGGCGCCGGAAAACCCGACCCAGCGCGTGGCCTTCATGGCCAAGCTGGAAGCCTTGAGCGTCGACGTCGGCGTCGATACGCCGAAAGTGGTCTTCAATTCGCGCACGGGCACCGTCGTCATCGCTGAAGGCTTGCGCGTGAAGGCGGCCGCCGTCACGCACGGCTCGCTCAAGGTCGTCATTTCCGAAAGCTCGGCCGTCAGCCAGCCGGCACCGTTCGGCCGCGGCCAGACCACCGTCACGCCGCAATCGAAAGTGTCCGTCGACCAGGGCAACGGCAATATGTTCAAATGGCCGGCCGGCGCCAAGCTGCAATCGATCATCGACGTGGTCAACAGCCTGGGTGCGTCGCCCGATGACATCATGGCAATTTTACAAGCCCTCGACCAGGCGGGAGCCATCGAAGGCGAACTGGTGGTCATATGATGAATATCAACGACAGCAGCAGCGCCCTGCCCTCGGCGCTCGACGACCGCTCCCCTGCGGCCGCCACGCCGGCCGACCCGCGCTATGCGGCCAAGGCCACCGAGGCGGCCGTCAAGTTCGAGGCGTTCTTCATCTCGCACATGCTGCGCCAGATGCGTTCGGGCACGCGCGAGATGGCGGGCGAAGACAGCGTCTTCAAGGACCCCATCAACAGCGACATGCTGGAAATGGCAGACAACCTGGTGGCCGACAAGATGGCCGGCCAGCGCGCCTTCGGCATCGCCGACGCCATCCTGCGCCAGCTGCTGCCGGCGGCCGGCGCCCCCGTGGCCGCCAAAAGCACTGTCAATACCGACAATATTGCGGCACCGCTTAATAAATCCGTCTGAAGCGTCGCCTGTACAAGGTAACAACGATTCAATGCTTGCCCACCCGCACGCGCCACACTCTTCACGAAAGAAACTTGCCCAATGAGCATCATCAGCAATGCATTGTCAGGCAGCATCGCCGCCCAGGCCGCACTCAATGCGGCCAGCCAGAACATCGCCAACCTGCAAACGGCGGGCTACACGCGCCAGGGCGTGCTGTTGTCCTCGCTTGGCGCCGGCGTGGGCGTACGCTCGGCCGGCAATGGCGTGGAAGTGTCCGCCTTGCTGCGCTTTGCCGATGCCTATAAAAGCCAGCAAATGTGGCGCGCCGCGTCCGACCAGGGCGCCCGTTCGCAGACACAGCCTTACCTGACCCAGCTCGAGCGCGTGATGGGCGACGATGCGTCCAGCATCAGCAACGGCATCGACGGCTTTTTCGCCGCCCTCAACGCCTCGGCCGTCGACCCGACGTCGACGCCGCTGCGCCAGCAGATCGTCACCTCGGCCGACGCCATGGCGCAGCGCTTCAACAGCATCAGCACCGTCATGGCCAACCAGTTGCTGTCGGTGCAGCAGCAACGCGCAGCGATCGTGCCGCAAGCCAATACCACGCTGGCCAACATCGCCGCGCTGAACCAGCGCATCAGCACCTCCACGGCCGCGGGCACGAACGTGTCGTCGCTGATGGATGCGCGCGACCAGCTGATCGATGGCCTGGCCGCGCAAATGGGCATCGACGTGCTCGACCAGCCGGACGGCTCGCGCAATGTCGCGCTGAAGTCGGGCCAGCCGCTGGTCATCGGCAGCATTGCCGGTACCCTGACCAGCAACATGACGAACACGGGCGACCAAACCCTGACACTCGATTTCGCCAAGTCCTCGTACAACCTCGACCTGTCAGCCATCGGCGGCCAGATGGGCGGCCTGGGCGAGTTCGAAAAAAATACCTTGAAGCCGCTGCAACAGTCGCTGCAAGACCTGGCCACGCAGCTGACCAACAAGGTCAACGCACAGCTGGCCCTGGGCAAGACCATGACCGGCACATCCGGCGGCCCCCTGCTGGCCTACGCGAATGGCAAACTGAGCATTACTCCCGGCTTCAACGCCAAGGATCTGGCCCTGTCGCTGACGGGTGCGGCTGGCGACAGCGGCAACTTGCAGAAATTGATCGAGATCAAGAATCAGCCGATCACCGTCAGCTGGGTCGGTTCCGTGCTGATGAGCGATGCGGACACGCAACTGGTCGGCAAGCTGGGCATCTACAGCCAGCAGAACCAGGCCTTGCTGAAGACGGCCAACACGGTGCGCGCACAAGCCATCGATGACTGGAAGTCCACCAGTGGCGTGAACAAGGACGAGGAAGCGATGAGCCTGGTCGAATTCCAGAATATGTATCAAGCAAACATGAAAGTCATTTCCGTGGCGAATAGCTTGTTTGACGCCACTTTGCAAATGATGGGTTAAGGAGAAGATCATGCGTGTCGCCAGTAGCCAGTACCAATCGCTGATCAATATTTCGCTTCAGCAAAACCAGGAACGCATCAATTACCTGACCCAGCAGATGTCTTCGGGTTTGCGCATCCAGCTGCCATCGGACGATCCGATCGGCAACGTGCGCATTTCGCGCCTGACGCGCGAGCAAGCCATGGTCACGCAATACCAGGACAATATCGCCACCGTGAAGGTGCGCCTGCTGAAGAATGAAAACTACCTGTCGAGCATGGTCACCGACATGGGCCAGGCGCGCGACCTGCTGGTGTGGGCCGCCGACGGCAGCAATACGCCTGGCGACCTGAATGCGATGACGCAATCGCTGACGGCCATGCGCGACAGCGTGCTGTACACGGCCAACCTGAAGGACCAGGAAGGCCGCTACATGTTTTCCGGCACCGCTACCGATCAGCCCGCGATCAAGTACGACCCGACGGCAGCCGTCGGCTCACGCTACAGCTACATCGGCAATACCGATACGCAGACTGTCGTGGTCGGCAATGGCGTGACACAGGCGGCCAACGTCGACGTGAAGAACCTGGAAGTGTGGCTCAACAAGATCGACCAGGTCGTCACTACCCTCGGCGCGCCGGGCGTCAACCCCAACGATCCGGCCGTGCGCGCCATCGTCAACGATGGCCTCGGCGGCACCGATGATGGCATGGATTTGCTCTCCGGCAAGATCGCCATCTTCGGCGGCGCGCAAAACATCCTCACCACGCTGTCCGGCAACCTGGCCAATGTGTCGCTGTCGAACAATTCGGCTCTGCTGGACTTGAAAAAGACCGACATGGGTGCAGCAGCGATTGAACTGACCGGCTACCAGACGGCCCTGCAGGCAACCTATAAAGCCTACGCCAAGGTTGGCACCATTTCCCTGTTTGATCTTCTCTGACCATCATGCAAATCGTTCAGACTTCCTCCTCGTCCGGCGTCAATGCCAAAGGCGCCGGCACAGCCCGCGTCGTCGATGACGCGTCCGCCGCGGTCAAAGGCGGCACCAGCGCGCGCAGCGACGCGCCGGCGGCGAGGAGTTCGACGGCGAGCCTGCAGCGTGGCCTGAGCAACTGGGATCACCAGCTGCAGGGAGAAATTTCTAACGCGCAACAAACCCTTGACTACCTGGACCGCAGCAGCAGCCAGCTGCAAGCGCTGAAGAGCGAACTGGCGGCCAAGCTGGCCGCGCGCCAGGGCCGCGAAGGGCAAGTCGAGGCCAGGGTACGCCAGTTCAGCAATACCTGGCGCCAGCGCGCCAGCGCCTCGGGCGGCACGCTCGACGCGCAACTCAGCTATACCAGCCCGCAGGCGGCGCAGCAGAACTTCAGCATCCGCGGCCTGACCATGGCCAGCCTGCAGGAAGGCCCGCAGGAAGTGCTGGCCTTTTCCGTCGGCGGCGCGAACCAGGCCTTGCGCTCGGTCAACATCGAACCTGGCTTGAGCCAGAGCGAAATCGTTTCCCGCTTCGACCGCGCACTGATGCCGTCCGGCATCGGCGTCAAGCTGGGCCAGAATGGCGAACTGGTGTTCAGCACCTCGGAAGCGGCCTGGGCCAACGTGCGCGACAGCCTGTCCGTGCGCGGCAGCGGCATCCGCTACCCGACCGGCCAGATGAGCCGCGTGCGCACGGATGCGGAACCGGCCGCCATCGCCCCGGAAGAATGGAATACCGGCGACACGGAAGCCCTGCGCGCCACCTTGCAGCAAGTGGTGCAGGCGCTGGCCCAGTTGCAGGCGGCGCGCAGCTCCGTCAGCCTCGCCCTGGCGCAAGCCACGGGACGGGTGGCCCGCGCGCAACCGGTGCAAGTGCACGTCAGCATGGATACCTTGGCGGAAAACTTCATGGAAAAGGCCCGCCAGCCCGGCTATGAATCGCTGCTGGCGATCAGCTCCGCGCTGGTCGGCATCAGCCGCGAACGCGTCGTCGCGCTGCTGGGCCTGGATTAAAAACGCCGGCCCGCGGCCAGCATTGCACTGAGCTGCTCCACAGGCACCGCGCCTGAAAATACATAACCCTGCGCATAATCGCAACCGGCGGCCCGCAGCAAGTCACGCTGCGCGGCCGTTTCCACCCCTTCCGCCACCACTTTCAGGCCCAGCCCCTGCGCCAGGCTGATGATGGCCGAGCAGACGGCCAGCGCCGCGCCTCCCGCCCCCAGTTCCCGCACCAGCGATGGGTCGAGCTTGAGTACCTCGAGATCGCCCCGCTTCAGGCAAGCCAGCGAAGTGTTACCGGCGCCAAAGTCGTCGAGCGCCAACGCCAGGCCCATGGCGCGGAACTGGCGCAGACGGTCGGCCACCGGGCGCGCCTCGTCGAGCAGCACGGCTTCCGTTGCCTCAATGATAATGGCGCCCGGCGCCAGGCCCGCCCGCGCCAGCGCATTGCCCCAGTCCTGGTAGAGCGCGGCATCGCAGCGAAATTCCACGGCCGACTTGTTGATACAGATCTGAAACACGGCGCCATGCGCTGCTTGCCACTGCCGCGCCTGGCTTACGGCCTGGCGGAAGACCCACTCGCCGATATCGATGATCAGGCCGTTGGCCTCGGCAAAGGCGATGAAATCAGCGGGCAGCAGCAAGCCGCGCAGCGGATGGCGCCAGCGCAGCAGCGCCTCGGCCCGCTCGATGCTGCCATCGCACAGGCGGATGATGGGCTGGTAATGCACTTCGAACTGGTCCTGCGCCAGCGCCAGGCGCATCTCGCGCACCGTCGCGCGGCGCAGGTCGGCCGCCTGCTGCAAGGCCGGCGTGAAATAGCTGTAGCCGTTGCGCCCCGCGCTCTTGGCCGCATACATGGCCTGGTCGGCATGCCGCAGCAAGCTGTCCGTGGCCTCCGCGTCGGCCGGATACAGCGCCACACCCACGCTGGCCGACACGTGCGCCGTGTCGCCGTCGAGCACAAAAGGCAGGGCCAGCGCCGTCGTCAGCTCCTGCAGCACGCGCTCGATGCCGCCCAGCTGCCGCACGCCGGCCAGGATGACGGCGAACTCGTCGCCGCCCAGGCGCGCGACCGTATCGCTGGCGCGCACCCGCTCGCAGATGCGCAGCGCCGCCTGGCGCAGCAGCATGTCGCCCTTCTCCTGGCCCAGGCGGTCATTCACCAGCTTGAAATGGTCGAGGTCGATGAACAGCAAGGCCAGGCAACCGCCTTCGCGGCTGGCGTGGCGCACCTCGTGCTGCAAGCGGTCGAGTAACAGGTGGCGGTTCGGCAAGCCAGTCAAGGGGTCGAAATTGGCTTGCCGCCAGAGGCGCTCGGACGCCGTGCGCTGCAGCGTGATATCGCTGACCAGCGCCAGCGCCCCCAGGTAGGCGCCGCCGGAGTCGAAGATGGGATTGGTGGCCAGGGTGGCCCACAAGGTGCTGCCGTCACGCCGCAGGAACTTGAATTCGTGGCGCTCGACGATGCCATCCTGGCGCCGCGCAATGTTACGCTCCAGAATGGCGCGCCCCTCGTCATCCATGAAGGCGGCCAGCGGCTGGCCCAGCATATCCTCGATCTGGCAACCGAGCATCTGCGCCATCTTCGGATTGACAAAGCTGGTCAGCGCCTGCGCATCGATTTCCCAGATGCCCTCCTCTGCGCTGTGCACGATGCGCCGGAAACGCTCTTCGCTGCGTTCCAGCGCGGCCAGCTTGCCTTCGGCCTGCTCCAGCACCAGGCGCAGCGCCTGGCCGTTCGGATCGGCGCTGCCCAGCAGGCTGACGGGCAAGCCGGCCTCGCGCGCGCCGGGACGCCGCCGCACCTGCAACTGGATGCGCTCGGGCTCGCTGCTATTGAGCACGCGCTGCACGAATTGCTCGAAATCGTGGCGGAACGCCTCGTGCACATACGAACGGAAAAGCACGTGGCCAAGGCGCTCGCGCACCAGGCCGAACAATTCGGCCGCCACCAGGTTGACTTGCACGATCACGCCATCGAGACCGAGCACGAAATAGGCGACGGGCGCCAGCAGGTATAAATCGTTGAAATAGGCTTGCTCGCGCTCGGCCTTCACCCGTTCAGGGCTGAAGACGCCATCGTCAAGCAAGGGAGTGGCCGGCCACGGCACGGGGTCCTGGCCATGCAGGGAGGAATCAGGAGCTGAGACCGCATGCGGTGTATTGTCCATGGCTATCCTTTGCACCACCGCCCAGGCGATCAGGCGGATGCTGTCCCGAGACTAGCATGCGCAAGGCTCAGTGTCGAGCGATGCATGGCGGCAGCCGGTGCGGCAGCCGCCAGGACGGCTATGCGCGCGGCGACGCTGGGCGCGAGCGGCCGTGCCTGAGCGCATGCATGCCTGTACGCAGGGCAAGCAGGCAGGCATCGCCGAATAGCGCCGCGCCGCCGTTGATGCGCCGCCGCAATATCCGTGCCGCCATCCGGTAGCGGCCGGAGCGGTACAGCTGCTTGATCAGCCCGCGCGCGGTTGGCGCATGCATTATGGCATCGTCGCATTTGCGCAGGTAATCGGTCAGTTCCGTGTCGTCCAGCACTTCGCCAAAGTTGAAAAAACCATGGAAACCGAACGTGGGACCGGCCGGCATGATGCCTTCGAAGGCAAAGCTGGAGGCCAGGCCCGCATCGGCGAAACGCACGCCGAACTCCTCGCGCAGCCGGTCGCCATGCAATTCGCAGATCGCATAATCCTCCGGATGGGGTTGCGTGATGGCCAGCTGCGGCAAGATGTCATACAGGCGCCGCGAACGCAGCGAGAAGCCGCCATTGCCGACGGCCACCGGGCGATGCGACCACGGTGCGCCGATATAATCGCAGTCGAGGAAAGCGCTCTGCCATTGACGCGCATCAACGATGAAACTGTCCCACTGCATGACGAGCGCATGCGTGCCGCTGAAATGGGCGCCCAGCTCATGCACCATGAATGCCGAATACGCTTCCACGCTCTCGATGGGGGCGATCAGCACCTGGCGTATGTGCGGGGGCAAATCATGCAGGCGGGAAGTGAACAGCAGGCATTCCTTGAAATCGGCGCCGGCCAGGCAGCGCTCGATGGCAAAGCTGGCCAGTTCGGGATAACGCGTTTCCACGCACACCAGGCTGATGTCGCGGAGGTCCAGCTTATCTTTATGCATTACAGGCTTTTCATCGAATGTAGGCGGAAGGCATGCCAGGCGCGGGCATGGCATATTTTGCAACGCCCGCATGATACAGCGCAAACGGGAGCGGGACAAGAGGCATGGAACATGGGGCATGGCCGCCCGGCCCCGGCGGCGCGCGAACGGCTCAGCGGCCCATGCCGCGCCGGCGCAAGCCGAAATCATGCCCCACCACCAGCAAGGTGCTGGCCACCAGGCTCGATAGCCCCACGATCAGCTGGATCAACTTATCGTCAGGCAAGATCCACAGCGCCCCATCCGGCGTCTCGCAGCCCGTGGCCGCGCTGATCAGGGGAGAGACCCAGGCCGCGTCCGGCGTCACGTCGATCACGACGGCGCCGTCGGCGCTCGTCTGCATATAGATATCGCCCCCTTCGGCCAGGGTAAAGCAGATGCCCACACCCGTTTCCGTGGCGCGGATATTGTCCTGCATGCTGCGGTTATGTTCTTCGATCCACACTTCCACGTCGTACGGCGTTTCCAGGTGCTCCCACGGACGGGGGCGGAAACGGGGACGTTCGTCCGCGCCGGCGGGGGTATCGGCGGGGGTGTCGGGGATGTTGCTGTCTGCTGCGCCTTGCATGCTCGTTGACCTTTTCTGCGGTGATGCGGCGGGACCGGTTGCCTGCCAGCCGCCATTATCCACCGTTCGCGGCACGCACGGTATTCCCACAGCGAATCCATCAGAAAAACTGACAGCTATCGACTTCAAACATCAGCACACCTGACTTAAAATACGCACCATCTCTTCTTTACAGGCTTTACATGCAAGGCATCAAACGCAAAATCGTCTACGTCACCGCCTTTGAAATCATCGGCATGGCCATTTCCACGGCCTGGCTGACCCTGCTTTCGGGCGAGTCGCCCACCAGCACGGGGCCGCTGGCGATCATGATCACCACCATCGCCGTGATCTGGAACCTGCTCTACAACACGGCCTTCGAATACTGGGAAATCCGCCAGGTGTCGCGCACGCGCACCGTCTGGCGCCGCATCCTGCACGCGATCGGCTTCCAGATCACCCTGGTCATCTACCTGATCCCGCTGATCGCCTGGTGGCTCGATATCAGCCTGTGGCAAGCGTTCGTGCTGGACTTCGCGCTGATGCTGATCATCCCGTGCTACAGCTTCATTTTCAATTACTTCTTCGACGGCCTGTTCGGCGTACCCCTGTCGGCGCAGCAGCCGAAGGAAGAAGCCACTGACGTTCAGGCTGCTTCGCTGAGCAACTGAAGAAAGGACCGCGCCGCCATGCCCAGCGGCCGGTCCTTCATCCACACCAGGTGGATGGGCACGACCAGGCCATTGCCCGTATTCTTGAACGCCACGCAACGCACCCGCCCCGCCGCCAGAGAATGCTGGATGGCCGAGGCGGCAAAGTTGCCCCATCCCAAGCCCGCTTCCACCATGGCCAGCGCCATCGGCAAGCTGTCCGTGCGCCAATAGGACAGCCCCACCACGGGGCGCGCATCGGCCAGGTCGAGTTCGCGGCTGGCGACGATGATCTGGCGCAAATTCACCAATTCCTCGATATACAGGGGCTGACCCGCCGCGCTGGGCGGATGCTGGGTGGAAATAATCGCCAGCAAGGCATCGCTGCCCACCAGCTGGAACTGTTCCTCGTGATTGATGCGCCCGCCTGCGAAAGCCATGCAGGCGCTGATGCGGCCCCGGTGCAGCATGTCGAGCACATCGTCCTGCGGCGCCGTCAGCACTTCGATGTCGAGCAGCGGATGGCGCTGCGACAGCGCGCGCACGGCGGCCAGGAAAGGCGTATGGTCGAGCTCGGCCGCGATGCCCAGCGAAATGCGGCTTTCCAGCCCTTGCGACAATTCCTGTACGTGCAGGTGCAACTGTTTCAACTGCTCGGCGATCAGGCGCGCGTGGGGAAGCAGGGCCAGCGCGGCCGGCGTGGGCACGGCTTCGCGCGCGCCCCGGTCGAACAGGGTGATGCCCAGTTCCGCCTCGATGTTGGCCATCGCCATGCTGACGGCCGACGGCGCCCGCCGCAAGGCGCGGGCGGCGGCCGAGAACGAGCCGCCGTCGACGACGGCCAGGAACAGTTCGATGTTATGGCTGGAGAGTTTCATGGGAAGCTGGAAACGGGCGGCACTTTTCCGCCGCTGGCGATAGAATGAAAGAAATGTCAACAGCAGGAGGAGCCATGACTCGTCCACTTCCCTACCGCCGCGGCGGCTATGTCTCGGAATTCACGCGCTTCATCGACGCTTACCTGCAAGCGCATCCCGAGGCGCAAACGAGCCAGCGCCTGGGCTGGCGCATTTACTGGGAACGCCCCGTGAATTTCGACGCATGGCGACGCGCCGGCAACGACAGCGTGCCGGAACCGCCGTATCACTATGACTAAGTAATCCTCGGGAAATTAGTGTGAATTTATGACAAACAGAACCGGATGCTATGCAAGGCGCTCACTGCGACGCAGTGTGAGCACTGCTAGCAGCGAGCAACGCCGCAGAGCGCAGGTTATGGAAGTCAGAAATCACAATAATTTATTGGGGATTACTTAGCGCTCAGTACTAACGCTTAACCCTTCCAGGTGCGCTGCAGGCCCGTATCCGCATGGATCCAGCCGCCACGGGGGCCGGAGCGGTAATAGAAGCCCACGCCGCCCTGCTTGAAGCTGCGCACGAGCGAACCGAGCACTTCAGCGTTCAAATTCGCCACGCGGATGTCGGCGGCGCGGCCCGAGATGTGCAGCGACTGGCGCGCGGCCGGCACGCCCGCTTCGCGCAGGCGGCTGTTCGACTCGGCCGTGCGGTAGCCCGACAAGATTTCCAGCGGCTGCTCGATGCCGTAGCGGGCCACGAACGCCTGGGTGCCCCACAGGGTTTCCAGCAATTTCGGGTCGATGGGCGCCGTTTTCTTGCCGTTCACGTCGCGCAGCAAGTGGCACAGTTCCTGGTAGGCCGAATCGATGACTTCGCCATCTTTCCAGTACAGCAGCCTGGCTTTTTCATTGCTGGCCGGGCGCACCACTTCCAGGGTGCGGGGCTTGAGCCAGAATTCCAGGTCCAGCGCCTGCGCATCGAAGATGTCGGGAGGCGGTTCCATCTCGGTGATGGCCGGGCGCTGCTGCGAGGTGATCGAGCGGTCTATGCTGGCCAGTTGCGTCGGCTGGGGCGGTACGCCCGTGCGCGGCGCGCGCGGCTTGGCGCTGGCCGAAGCGGAGGCGGGAGCGGCCGTGCGCGAGGCGCAGCCGATGAGAGGGGTGGCAACCAGGCCCAACGCGGCCAGGCCCATACCATGGTGTAGAAAGTTTCTGCGCGATGCCATAGTCAGTCCAATATAACGATGGGAATACTATAGCGTATTGTGCTGCGAAGAAAAACCCTCATTTTCTATCGTCTCTGCCTGTTTCTCACGTATTTTCCGCTGAGCCTGCTTAAGCGGGAAACCGCTCACGCGGCGGCGCTGGCGGCCGCGTCCTGCTTTGCCTGCGCCAGCGCCGTCAATGGCTTGTCGAGCAGATAACCCTGGGCCACGATGGGCAAGCCCGTGATGGCGGCGACGCGCTGCAGCGCGGCCAGCGCGGCCGGCGTGTCGAGGCGCTTGAAGACGACGCGGATTTTCGCCGCATGGCACAGGGTGACGAAGCTGGCGACGGCCTGCTCGTCGCTGAGGTTGCCCGCGTCGAGCTTGAACGCATGCGGGTGCAGGCGCTCCAGCATGCCCGTGGCTTCATGCACGCTGGCCACGTTGATGGCCAGACGGAAACCGTTGCGCCGGTAATTGTCGGCCACGTAGTTGAGCAGCCAACCCTGGTTTGGCGTCACCGTCGGCAATTGCAGCACGATGCGTTCGATGGGCAAGCCCAGCGCGTCGAGGATGCGCTGGAAGGCGTGGCCGTGATTGCTGCTGACGGCGCTCAACAGGCGGTCATGCACGTTCAGGTACAGGTCGGCCTGCTCCGCTTCCGCCTGCCGGAAAAAATTAATGGCGTGCAACATGCGGCACAACCGGTCCAGCTCCACGGATTCATCGTCGCTGGCCGCATGGTCGAGCAAACGCCACAGCGACAAGCCCTCGTCCGCCTTCGACACGCTGCGCGCCAGGCCCTCGAACGCCACCAGCTTGCCGCTTTCGAGTTCGCGCAGCGGCTGGAAGGCGCTGGTCATGGTGCAATTGAAAAAGCGCCCCAGCGCCCTGCCCTCCCCGTCGAGCCAGACGCTGGTGCCGGCCTGGGTTTGGTGCGACAAACGGGCCAGGTAGTTTTTCAGGACGGGAAATGGCATACGTGCTCCTTCATCGGGCTGCGCCAGCTGCCCTGATGGGGAAGGCGGCGCCAAAGTGTGCAGAGTAAGGCAGCGCCAACCAAAGGAGAACGAATGGTTTCGCCATTTGATATGCGCCCAGCATATATGGCCGCAACTACGGACAGCGCATAACGATAGTCGGAAACATTCGTTCCGGCGACCTGCCCCGGCCTTTACTGTGGGCGTGTACCGATACCATCAGGAAGGGCCGCCATGTGCCAGTTACTCGCAATGAACAGCAGCAAGCCAGCGGCGCTGGGATTTTCCTTTGCCGGCTTTGCCGAACGGGGCGGACGCACGGACGAGCACCGCGACGGCTGGGGCATCGCCTATCATTCCAGTAGCGGCTGCACCTTGCTGACGGATCACCTGGCGGCCATCGATTCGCCGCTGGCGGCCCGGGTGCAGCAGCATCCCGTGAAAGCGAAAAACATCGTCGCGCACATCCGCAAGGCCACGCAAGGCCGCATCGCGCCGGAAAACACGCACCCGTTCGCCCGCGACCTGTGGGGCAAGACCTGGTCCTTCGCCCACAATGGCGACTTGAAAACCTGGCGCGCACCCGCCAATGCGCACTACCACGCCAGCGGCGACACGGACAGCGAACAGGCGTTCTGCCACTTGCTGGCCCGCTTGCGCACGCAGTTTCCCCTGGGCGAACCCGCGCGCGCCGACTTGCGCGCCGCCATCGGCGAAGTGGCGCGCGAGATTGCCGCGCACGGCACCTTCAATTTCATCCTGTCGGACGGCGAACTGCTGTTTGCCCACTGTTCCACGCATTTGCACTACGTGATACGCGAATACCCGTTTTCCGTGGCGCAACTGATCGACTGCGAGCGCAGCATCGACTTTCGCCAGCATAATCACCTGGACGACCGCATCGCCGTCATCGCCACGCATCCATTGACGCAAAACGAGGATTGGCTGGCGTTCGCCCCTGGCGAACTGAAACTGTTTGCCGGCGGCACCTTGCTGCCGGCAAACGATAGCGCGCAACAAGGCGTGTATATCCAGATCAGTTACTAAAGGGAAATATTCAAAGGGAGGAAATGGCCCGCCGCCGGATGGGCGGGCTGAGGTGCAAGACCGGCGTCAGGCCGAATTGCAGTTGCAAAAGCGCTTGCGCTTGGGGTCGCCGCTGGCGATGCCTGCGGGGTCAATCTGTTTCCAGCAAAAAATCGTTTCCACGCCATACGGCGAGCGGACATTGCCCGCCTCGACATACCCCTGCTTGACGAAAAAGGCCTGGCTGCTGGCCGTGCTGTGCAGTTGCAAAGCCTTGATGCCCCACTCGCGCGCCTGCGCTTCCAGTTGCTCCACCAGCGCCTTGCCGGCGCCGCGGCCTTGCGCCTCGGGCAGCAGGTAGCACAGGGCCAGCTTGCCGGCGCGCGTCAGCAAGCCGACGCCGACGACGGCGCCCGCTTCGACTGCGACCAGCGAAAAATTGGTGGGCGACGCGAACCAGCACGCCACCATCTGCGGTGTTTTATTACCCAGCCAGGCTTCCAGGATGGCCGGATCGTCCCGATGATCGAGGCTGCAGCATTCGACGATGGAGCGTCGTAATACGTTGCACGCCTCGAAAGCGTCGGTCGATGTTGCAATACGAATTTCAAGACTCATGTACGCTCACAAAATATTCCAGTTGCCGATGCAGGCGGTTTTACCCCTGTATCGTGCGATTCGACTATACACCAAGCGGCGCTTTCGGGTTTTTTGCCGCACGCCACGGACCGGTTTTGCCTATGGCGCCATGCGTGCAGACTAAGTGCTGATGCGCATCTTGCCCACGAATGTTTCCAGAAATCGATATATGTTTTTTAGCGCAAACGGGAATCGAATCTAAGCATATTACGAAAAATTCGTTTCTTTTCCGGCCGGAATTTTAGACTATGTCTATCTATTCTCACAACAAGAGTTCAACATGACCCATTCCAACGCCGTATCGACTGCCGCAGCTACGCTCACCCAACGCTCGCGCCGCTGGTTCCTGGCCAGTGCCCTGGCCGCTTCCGCTGCCGCCATGAGCCTGCCGATGGCCGCCAGCGCCGCCGAACCGGTGGTCTTGCTGAACGCGTCCTACGACGTGATGCGCGAACTGTTCAAGGACGTGAATCCCGCATTTATTGCTGATTGGAAAGCCAAAACGGGCGAAACCATCACCATCAAGCAATCGCACGGCGGATCCAGCAAGCAGGCGCGCTCCGTCGCCGATGGCCTGGAAGCGTCCGTCGTGACCATGAACCAGGCCAATGACATCGACATCCTCGTCGACCGCGGCCTCGTGGTGGCCGACTGGGCCAAGAAATTCCCGAACAATGCGGCGCCGTTCTATTCCACCATGGTGTACCTGGTGCGCAAAGGCAACCCGAAACACATCAAGGATTGGGACGACCTGGCCAAGCCCGGCATCAAGGTCATCGTGCCGAACCCGAAAACCTCGGGCAATGGCCGCTACACCTACCTGGCGGCGTGGGGCTATGCCGTGAAAAAAGGCGGCAGCGAAGCGCAGGCGCGCGAGCTCGTTACCAAGCTGTTCAAGAACGTGCCCGTGCTGGACGGCGGCGGCCGCGGCGCCACCACCACATTTACCCAGCGTGAAATCGGCGACGTGCTGGTGACGTTTGAAAACGAAGTGCAACTGGTGCGCGCCGAATTCGGCGACAACTTCGAAGTCGTGTATCCAAGCATCTCCATCCTGGCCGAGTCGCCGGTGGCCGTGGTCGACAAGGTCGTCGACCGTCGCGGCATCCGCAAGGAAGCCACGGCCTACCTGCAATACCTGTACTCGGAACCGGGCCAGGAACTGGTCGCCAAGCACTATCTGCGCCCCCGCTCGGCGGCAGTGGCGAAGAAATACGCGGCCAGCTTCAAGCCGATCACCCTGTTCACCATCGATGACGTCTTTGGCGGCTGGAAACAAGCGCAAAAGAAACATTTTGACGATGGCGGCGAGTTCGACAAGATTTATCAGAAGTAAGCTTGCGCCACATCAATAAAAAAACCGGGACGAGTCCCGGTTTTTTTATGGCCGCCGCCGCGTCACTGCCTTTTCAGCAGCAGCTTGAATTGCGGCAGCCAGCGCCCGTCCACCAGCATCTCGCTGGCCGCCTCATAGGCATCGCCCGACGGCGTCCAGCGCACGCGGTACGTCAGCGCCTTGCCGCTGGCGCCCACGTATTGCGTGGCAGGAAAATCGAGGCCGCCGTCCGCCGGACGCATCGTGCCGCGGCTGTAGCCGCCGCTGTTTTCCACATACAGAAAGGCCACCTTGCCTTCGGCGGCGTCGTGGTAATACGTGGTTTCGCCCACGTAATCGGGCTTGCCGGGACTGCGCACCGTGTGCACGTCGCGCAGCATCCGGCCGCCATACAGCCACTGGAAACAGTGCTCATCCGTCTGCTTACCACCAGGAAACTCTCCCTTCCAGCAATGCCCGGCCAGGAAAGCCATCGGCTGCAGAGCAGCGGCCGGTTGCGCCAGCGCGGCAGAGGTGGGCAACAGCAGGGGCAACGACAGGAACGACAGCAAGCATGGACGCATGGCAAACCTCCGCGTGGATATACGGACGAGTATAGGCGAATAATATGCTTGCGGCGGCATCCGCGCACCATTTCCGCATATCGATATGCGCATCGATTCGTGGTCAAAAGCGCGCGCACGCCGTACTCTGGCCATGTCGCGCCGCACGGCGTATTACGGGTACAAAGGAAATATCATGGCTATCTCGGAAGTAAATGTACGCAACCAGTTTCGCGGCAAGATCAAGGAAATCATCTTTGGCCCCGTGGTGTCGGAAGTGGACGTGGAAACGCCGCACGGCATCGTCACGTCGGTGATCACCTCGCGCTCGATCAAGGACCTGGACCTGAAAGTGGGCAGCGAAGTCATCGCGCTGGTGAAATCGACGGAAGTGTCGATCGCCAAGATCCAGTAAGCATCGCCTGTCCATGCGCCGCGCCCTTGCCATCTGGCAACGGCGCGTGCGTCAGGGCTTGATATACACATAACCTTCCTGCGCCTGCAGGCGGCTCAGTTCGGCCACGCCCGACGGCACGATGACGGCTTCGGGCAGCACGCGCTGGCGGTCGATATTGCGTCCTTGCAAGGTGTTATTGCAGACGCGAAAGCTCACGCCCCGCTTGACCAGCTCGCGCACCACGACGTCATACGGAGTGCCCTGCTTGTCGATGGCGCCGTCGAGCAGGAAGTCGATGCCGGGACCGTGGGCGACCAGCACGATGGTCGCCTGCGGGCTGGCATCGAGGTGGTTGCGGATATTCCTCAGCGCAGCCGTGGCATTGCTGGCGTCATTGACGTGATACACGACCTTTTCCTCTTTCTGCGCCCCGTGGGCGGCAGTACAGGAGAGCAAGGAAAGAAGGATGGCGGCGAACCAGCGACGTAGAATTGTCATGAGAAGTCCATATGGTGGCAGATTAAAAACATTGCCATCATATCAATCCCTGAACAAATAGGTAAACGTGCGGCTGACGGGCAGCTTTTCCGCGCTGCCGCGCAGCAGCACCTGCATGCGCTCGGCGTCGATGCGCTCGGCCGCCTCGATGGCTTTCACGTTGACCATGGTGCCGCGGTGGATTTGCCAGAACTGTTCCGGATCGAGGCCGCCCAGCAAATCCTTCAGCGGCGTGCGCACCAGCGCTTCCGAGCCGGCCAGCACCACGCGCGTGTACTTGGTGTCCGCCTGGAAGAACAGCACGTCGTCGATGTCGATCAGGCGGATCTGCTTGCCCACGCTGGCCTTGATCCATTTCAGTTTTTCGCGCGGCGCCGCCGGCAGCGCCGCGCGCAGCGACTGCAGCAAGTGGGCCATGTCGGCCGGCTGGGCACCCAGCTTGTCGCGCAGCCGGGCCAGCGCCCGCTGCAGCCGCTCGGCCTGCACGGGTTTCAACAGATAATCGACGGCGCCCGCGTCGAAGGCGTCGACGGCATACTGGTCATACGCGGTGACAAATACCACGTGCGCCCGCGTGCCGATACGCTCGGCCACTTCCAGGCCCGACAGGCCCGGCATGCGGATGTCGAGGAAGACCACGTCCGGCTCATGTTCGAGGAAACCGTCCCAGGCATCGTTGCCGTTTTCCGCCACCAGCACGATGCGCGCCTCGGGCCAGGCCAGCGCCAGCATCGTTTGCAGGCGTTCGCGCATCAGGGGTTCGTCTTCGGCGATCAGGATGGTGGGGTTCATGCGGCGGGCTCCTTCAGATTCATCGGCAACACGATTTCGGCGAGCACGCCCGCATCCTCGCCATTTTGCACGTGCACGCTGGCAGCGGCCGCGGCCAGCTGCAGCCGGCGGCGCACATTTTCCAGGCCCAGGCCGCCTCCGGGTGCACTCGCGGCGCCCAGGCCCACGCCGCTATCCTGCACGCGCAAGCGCATCGCGCCATCCCCGTCCAGCACGGCCGAGACGACGATCTCGCCGCCCCGCAGCGATGGCTCGATGCCATGCTTGATGGCGTTTTCCACCAGGGTCAGCAAGATCATGCTGGGCACTTGTATCTGCGCCAGGCCGGGCGGCAAGTCGAGGCGGAAAGACAGGCGCGCGCCCAGGCGTACCTGCATCACTTGCAGATAGGCTTGCACCACGTCGAATTCCGTTTGCAGGGGCACCTGGTCGGCGCGCATCTCGGCCAGGCTGGCGCGCAGGAAGGCGATCAGGTTGGCCGTCAGCGCGGCCGCCTGCGCCGCCCCGTGGGCGCCCTGCTCGGCCAGCTGCTGCACGGCTCCCAGGGTATTGAACAGGAAATGCGGCTCGATCTGCGCGCGCAGCAGGCGCAGCTGCGATTCGCTCAGTTCGCGCGCCAGCCGGTCGCGTTCGGCATCCTGCTGCAATTGCAGGGCCAGCGCCTCGTACTGGCGGTTGCGCCAGAGCACGACGATAGTCATCGGCACCATATATACCAGCCCGGCCGTCAGCGCGGCCCAGCCGCCCACGCGCACGCCCCGCTCCAGCGCCGCGCCGATGGAAGCATGGCCTTCCAGCATCGCGCGCAGCACGCCGATCGCCACACCGGCCAGGGCCGGCACCAGCAGCAGCAACAGCACCTTGAGCTTGCGCTGCGCCAGCTTGCGGTAATTGAACCAGACCCCCAGCACGCCCCAGGCCATCGCCAGGCCCAGGACATTGCTGAACACCACGGCCTTGGCCCAGCCGACCTTGTCGGGCAGCAGCAAATGCAGCACGACGCCGATGCAGCTGAACAACAGCATCAGCCTGGCCGCCGCCAGGTAAAAGCCGACGCCCCGGTACTTGAGCATGAAGGCGTGGAATTGCTGGCGCTCGATCGGCGTCAGGGTGATGAGCCGCAACGCCACCCAGCGCCGCCAGCCAGGCGGCAACTGGGCGGCCGTGTCCGGATGCGCAAGCACCGTGAGGGTTTCATCGTCGTAACAACGATACCATCCGGCAAATTTTTTCCACATGCTGCGTTCTCCTTGTCGTGTCAATCAGGCATGAACGCAGTCTACGGCGCCCCCGTTGCAGGGCATAGCGCGGGGCGACGAAGCACGAAGCGGCAGGCATCAACGACGAAGCGCGCGGCGCCTGCCGGACCATGGCTGCCAATATTGCTGAAATAATACGAAGTTTCCAAGACGAAATCAATAATCGTGCAACAATTTTCACTACGGCAAGATTCGCCCCATTTATTTGCCAAATTGGCCGCAACGCAGCCTGTCGCGGGCTTGTACCGTAGACATCGCTTGATCTTTAATGGTATTGTTTAAGCTTGGCAAATATTGCCTCCGAGATACACGCCGCGTCCTCGCGCGGCCCGCTTCCGGATTTGCGCGCAGCGCCCACGATGGCGCCCCAAAACTGCTTTTCCACATACAATCCCATGCTCAAAAAAATGTTCGCCGCGGTGCTGATGACGCTTTCGACAGCGGCCATCGCCGTGCCCTTCGGTTCCCAGTCGATCCTGGTGGTCGAAGATGGCACAGGCAAAGTCTTGCTTGAAAAAAATTCCAACGTGGTGGTGCCCATCGCCTCGCTGACCAAACTCATGACGGCCATGGTCGTGCTCGACTCCAAGGCGAACATGCAGGAAGAGATCAGCATCGACCGCGAGGATGTCGATACATTGAAGCACAGCACGTCGCGCGTGCCCGTGGGCGCCACGCTGAGCCGCCACGACGTGCTGCAGCTGGCGCTGATGTCGTCCGACAACCGCGCCGCCGCCTCGCTGGCGCGCACCTTCCCCGGCGGCCCCACCGCCTTTGCCGTAGCCGTCAACGCCAAGATCAAGGCCCTGGGCATGCACCAGACCGTGATCGAGGAACCGACGGGCTTGTCGCCGAACAACCAGTCGACGGCGGCGGACCTCGTCAAGATGGCCGTGGCCGCCTCACGCTACCCGGAAATCAGCCGCATCACCACCGATTCGAAGGACGTGATCCAGATCAAGGGGCGCGACGTGGAATACCACAACACGAACCGCCTGGTGGGCGCCAAGGGCTGGGATATCGGCCTGTCGAAGACGGGCTACACGAATGAAGCAGGCCGCTGCCTGATCATGCGCATCAAGTCGGCCGGCAAGTTCGCCACCATGATATTGCTCAACGCGCGCGCCAATTCCGTGCGCGCCATGGACGCCGTCAACATCCGCCGCATGCTGGCGGCCGAGAACGGCATCGAAGAACCGAAAGTGATGCGCGCCTCCGTCAGCCGGCACAAGAAGGCGCCGGCGAAGCCCTCCAAACGCCGCCGCGCAAAATAAGCACGGCTGAGAAAACGCCCATGGCGGCGTTGCAGTGCCTGGCCGTACTAACGTACTGCCTGCGGCACTGTGCCTTGCCCTGAACGTTTTTCAGGCGTGCTTTCATACCGGAAAGCTACTTATTTCGCTTGCCGGTTGGTCATCACCACGCCGGCAATCGTCACCGCCCCGCCCACCAGCATCGAGGCGAGCACAGGTTCGCCCAGCAGCCCCGCCGCCAGCACGATGCCGAACACGGGCACGAGGTTGTTGAACACGGCCGTGCGCGACGGGCCCAGCGCTTTCACGCCTTCGTAATACCAGACAAAGCCGATCACCGTGCCGAACACGCCCAGGTAGCCGATGGCGGCCCACACTTGCCAGCCAAAACTGTGCCACGGCACCGTGGGAAATTCCACGGCCGCCCCCACCAGCAAAAAGGCCAGGCCCCACATCGACGCATACGTGGTGGCGGCAATCGGCGACAAGCCCTTCAGCGCGACCCGGCCGATCAGGGTGTAGGCGGCCCAGCTGGAAATGCCGCAAAACATGAATACTTCGCCCATGCCGATGCCGCCGCCCGTGCCGTGCAGCACGCCGGCCAGATCGCCGCGCGTGATGACAATGGCCGTGCCGCAAAACGCCAGCATGATGCCCAGCCACTTGAAGGAACCGAGCCGTTCGCGGAACAGCATGGCCGAGGCCAACGCCGTGACGATGGGATTCAGGGCTACGAACAGGGCCGTCCGCCCGGCCGGCATGCGCGACAGGGCCGCCAGGAAGCACAGGTTATATAAAAAGATGCCCGTCAAGCCCAGGGCCGCCGTCGTTGCCAGCTGCTTGCGGTCCAGGCGCGGCAAGCCCCCTTCCAGCTTCCACGCCAGCACGAGCAGCAACAGCACGGCCACGCCGAAGCGGCCGCTGGCGGCCGTCATGGGCGGCATCTGCTGCGCCAGCACGCGCCCGGCAATAAAAGTACCGCCCCAGAACAGGGCGACGAAGATCAGTTTGATGTAGACGAGCGGCGACTGCGCGGCGAGCAGCGGAGCCTGGGGTACGGTGGAAGAAGACATGGGATATCCTGTAAAGCCGCTTGTGCGGCGAGTGGTGTGCGTATATATTAATACTAATATCAACTCATGAAATAATGAGCAAATACTCATAACTCAACAAAACCACACCATGACCTTCACGCAACTGGAAATTTTTACCCTGGTGGCCGAACTGCACGGCTTTTCCGCCGCCGCCGCGCAGCTGGGCATCAGCCAGTCGGCCGTCTCGCATTCATTAAAAGCGCTGGAAAAGGAGATGGGCGTGGACCTGATCGTGCGCCACCAGGCCTCGGCCGAGCTGACGGACGTGGGCCGCCAGCTGCTCGTGCGCGCGCGCGAAATCCTCGGCCTGTCGGAAGCCATGCGCCAGGAAGCGGCCGACGTGCTGGGCCAGCGCCAGGGCAGCCTGCGCATCGGCTCCTTCGGCCCGACGTCTTCCTTGAATCTGCTGCCGGCCATCACGGCGCAATTTCGCCTGCGCTATCCGGGCATCGACCTGCGCATCGACGAAGGCGCCGACCATGAAGTGGTGCAGTGGATACGCGAGCGCCGGGTCGATGTCGGCTTCGTCGTGCTGCCCGACGAGCGTTTCGATACGGCGCCGCTGGTGGAAGACCAGATGATGGCGCTGGTGCCGCGCAGCCATGCGCTGGCCAGCGAAACCGCCATCACCCTGGCGCAATTGTGCGAAGGGCCGTTCATCATGTCCGAAGCGGGCTGCGCCTGCCTGATCGAGCCGCTGTTCGCCAACGCGGGCTTGCAGCCGCATGTGCCCTACCGCATCAGCCAGGTGATCACCATCCTCGACATGGTCAGCCGCGGCGACGGCCTGTCCATCGTCGCCGAACTGGCCCTGCCGCAGCGCCTGCGCGAGCAGTATCCGGAGCTGGTCGCCCTGCCGCTCAATCCGCCCGTCAGCCGCAAGGTGGGCCTGGCCGTGCGCGACCGGCGCCAGAACACGCCCGCCACCAACGCCTTTTTCGACGTGGCCAGGCAGATGGCGCCGACCCTGGCGCCCCGGCGGGTCTAAACACGACTTAAAAAGTCTCCCACTCCTCGGACTGTTCCGTCTTGCGGGCGGCCGCCTTGGCGGCAGGACGGCTGGCGATGCGCTGCACGACAGGTGGGCGCGCCACCGGTTTGACAGGCGCCGGCGCCTGTCCGTCATCGAGCTTGAACACGCCCACCACCTGCGCCAGGGTGCTGGCCTGATCCTGCAGGCTTTCCGCGGCGGCGGCCGCCTCTTCCACCAGGGCCGCATTCTGCTGCGTCACCTGGTCCATTTGCGCGATCGCCTGGTTCACCTGTTCGATGCCGGAACTTTGCTCGGCGCTGGCGGCCGTAATCTCGCCCATGATGTCCGTCACGCGGCGCACGCTGTCGACGATTTCCTGCATCGTCGCGCCAGCCTCGTCGACCAGGCGCGCGCCCGAATCCACCTTGCCCACCGAATCGTCGATCAGCAGCTTGATTTCCTTGGCCGCGCCGGCGGAGCGTTGCGCCAGGCTGCGCACTTCCGTGGCCACCACGGCAAAGCCCCGTCCCTGCTCGCCCGCGCGCGCCGCTTCCACGGCCGCATTCAAGGCCAGGATATTCGTCTGGAAGGCGATGCCGTCGATGACGCTGATGATGTCGACGATCTTCTTCGACGAATCGTTGATCGAGGCCATGGTATCGACCACCTGCGCCACCACTTGCCCGCCCTTGCTGGCCACGCCGGACGCCGATTGCGCCATCTGGTTGGCCTGGCGCGCGTTGTCCGCGTTCTGTTTCACGGTGCTGGTCAGCTCTTCCATCGAGGCGGCCGTCTCTTCCAGCGAACTCGCTTGCTGTTCCGTGCGCGACGACAGGTCCTGGTTGCCGGCGGCGATTTCCGAGGATGACACCTTCACCGATTCGCTGGCCGTGCGGATTTTCACGAGAACGGCGGCGATCTTGTCGATGAAGCGGTTGAAGGCGCCGGCGATCTGCGCCAGTTCATCCACACCGGAAGCGTCGAGGCGGCGCGTCAGGTCGCCTTCGCCCGAGGCGATATCATCGAGCGCATCGCGCACCAGTTCCAGGCGCTTGAGCATTTTGAACACCAGCAGCGACAGCAGCAGCGCCGCCAGCCCCGTCAGCAGCGCGGCCGTGACGGTGGCCGTCGTCAGCATCGTCTGCAACGCTTGCATGGCTTCCTGCTGGTCCAGCACCACGGCCAGCAGCCAGTCGGTGCCCGCCACGCGCGTGACATACAGCTTGCCGTCACGCTCGTTCAAGCGCACGGCATCGCTCGTGCGCGTGCTTTCCAGGCGATTGACCTGCGCGGCCGACAGCGCGGCATCGAGTTTCGCCAGCGGCTGCAGGCTCAAGTCCTTGTTCGCATGGGCGATGATGGTGCCGCTCTGGTCGACGAGGAAGGCAAAGCTGTGAGGCGTCGGCTTGATCGCCACCACGTTGGCGATCACCGTATCGAGCAGCACGTCCGCGCCGGCCACCCCGCTCGGCGCCTCTTTCGGCCCGACCGGTGCCGTGAACGACACCACCAGCTTGTGGCTGGCCGCGTCCACATACGGCGGCGTGAGCATCGGCACGCCCGCCTTGACGGTGTCCGTGTACCAGGCGCGCGCCGTGGGATCGAAATCGGCCGGGCGGCCCGGATGGGTAAACACGGAGCGCTTGTCCGCGTAGCCGATGAACACTTCCGCAAAATCGCCGGCCTTTTCCGCGATCTGGAAGGCGCGCAGCGGATCGGGCGTCTCGGCCGACATGACGATGGACGCCATGACCTTTTTCTTGCCATCGACCCATTGCGCCAGCACGGCCGACTGGCTTTGCAGCAGTTGCTGCATCTGCTGGTCCGACGACGCCAGCATGCTGCTGCGCGTGGTGACGTAATTGGCGACCGACAAGGCCAGCATGGACAGCACGACGATGGCCACGCAAATGAGTACCAGCCGCGTGCGAAGGGAAGACAACATGATGGACTCCTCGTTTCGATTTTATTGGCGTGAAACAGTGCTTTTGCACTACTTTCTCTACGAAAGCATTCTCACACAAAAATCGGAACTATTTCCATCAATATTCGGAATACAACACATATATTTCCACATGGAAACCTGTCGAACCCGGTCAAGCCATCAGCCGATCAACCCCCTTAGGCCGCTGGCCCGCTGCGTGCGGCGCAGGATGGCGTCGAACAGCACGGCCTGCGTGGGCGAGACGAGGGTGAAAAAGTCGCGCGCGCGCGTGATGCCCGTGTAGACCAGTTCGCGCGCCAGCATGGCGCCGCCTTCCTGCGGCAGCACCAGCACAGTATGGCGGAATTCCGAGCCTTGCGACTTGTGCACCGTCATGGCGAACGCCGTCTCCACGTGGCGCAAGCGCGTGGCCAGCACGCTGCGCACGTTTTCGCCTTCCAGGAAATACACGCGCAGGGAGCCGGGCCGCGCAGGGTCGCGCAGGGTCAGCCCGATGTCGCCATTGAACACGCCCGTGCCGTAGTCGTTGCGCGTGACCATCACGGGACGGCCCACATACCATTCGCTGCGGCGTATCAGCCCTTCCTTTTCCAGCCGCAGCTCGATGGCCGTATTCAGGCCCGCCACGCCCCATTCGCCCTCGCGCACGGCGCACAGGATGCGGAACGCTTCAAAAGCGTGCAGCACGGCGCGCACCCAGTCGTCGTGCTGCGCATAGCCCTCTTCGCCCGCATTCACCAGTTCCAGGTAAGGCTGGTAGCCGCCCGGCGCGTCGCTCCTGCCGCGCAGGGCCAGGCGCAGCACCTCGTCCGGCTGCGCGGTCACGCTCCACGCCAGCTGGCCGCCGCTGTCGCCGGCGAAGCAGGCCTTGGCCAGGTCCGGCCTGCCGCCATTCACGGCCAAGGCCAGTTCGCCAATGGGACCGCTGAAACGGTGGCTGTGACGCAGCATCACCGTTTGCTGCGCCAGCGCGCCCGCCGCTCCCGCAAAGGCAGGTGGAATGGCCACGCCGCTGGCCGCCTGCGCATACGCGATGGTGTCGGCCGTATAGCCGCCCGCCTGCGCGTCGTGGCACAAGTCGCCCAGCACGGCGCCCGCTTCCACGGACGCCAGTTGGTCCTTGTCGCCCAGCAGGATCAGGATCGCCGTGGGCGGCAAGGCGTCGAGCACGGACGCCATCATCTCCAGGTGCACCATCGACGCTTCATCGACGATCAGCACGTCGACCTCGAGCGGATTGCCCGCGTGGTGGGCAAAGGCGCGCGTATCGGGCCGCGCGCCCAGCAGGCTATGCAGGGTACGCGCCGCGCCCATGCGCCGCGCCAGTTCCAGCAGGGGCAAGGCATCGCCCGCCTTGGCCGCCAGCCCTTCCAGCGCCTTGTCGATCGACTGCTTCAGCCGCGCGGCCGCCTTGCCCGTGGGCGCGGCCAGCGCGATGCGCAGCTGCTCCGGCTGCGGCGAGACGGCAAACAGCAGGGTCAAAAGGCTGGCTACCGTGTACGTCTTGCCCGTGCCGGGACCGCCCGTGATGATCGCCACCTTGCCGCGCAGGGCGACGGCGCACGCCACCTTTTGCCAGTCCGGGCCACCGTCCCGGGTCGGCTGGTCGAACAGGATGTCGAGCCATTGCCGCACCTGCGCCAGCGGCGGCGTGTTCAAATCCTGCGCGCGCAAGGCGATTTTTTCGCCCACCAGGGTCTCGTCGCGCCAGTAGCGGCGCAGGTACAGGCGGTCGCCATCGAGCACCAGCGGCTGGCGCACGTCGGCGGCGCCCACCAGCCACACCTGCGGCGCGCGGGCCAGCAGCGCGCGCCAGCCTGCGGCGCTGTCGGGCAGCGGGCCGGAAACGGCCAGCACGCCATGCCACAGCTCCTCGCTCCAGCCCAGCAGCTGCGACGGTTCGCCGGCCAGGTCAGCCAGCATCAAACAGCTGTGGCCCCGCCCTTCCAGCTCGGACAGCACCACGCACGCCACGGCCACGGCGGGCGCATCCGGCGCCTGCTCGTCCAGGCTGGCGATGAAGCGGGCAAAGGCGGCGCTCAGGCGGCGCAGATGGCCATCCTCGGCGACGCCGTCGACATGGGCAAACAAGGCGTTCATCTGTGCGTCATGCTGCATGGTGTTCCGTTTCTTCTAACAGTTGATCGAGGCCGTCCAGCAGTTCCAGCTGCGGCGCCAGCCAGTAGCAGCCATGCGTGTCCGCATTCGCGATACCGCGCAGGAACAGGAAAATGGCGCCGCCCAGGTGTTCGGCCGGGTCGTACGCGTCGCCGAGGCGGCTTTTCAGCAGCCGGTGCAGGGCCAGCATGTAGATGGCACCCTGGATATCGTAGCGGTGCTGCGCCATGCCCGCCGCCAGCGCGGCCGTGTGATAGGCCGCGTCGTTGGCGCCCAGCGCATTCGACTTGTAGTCGAGCACCCAGTAGCGGCCATCCTGTTCGATGACCAGGTCGGCAAAGCCTTTCAGCATGCCGTGCAGCTGGCGCCGCGGCAGCACGGGACGCGGCGCGCCCTCGAGCAGCAGGCGCGTGCACAGCTGGTCGAGCGCCCCCGTGGACAGATGCTCGCTGGGGAACCAGAACTCCATCTCGGACAGGGTGCTATCGAGCTGCGACAGCGACGCATCGAGCAGCGGCAGCGGCGTGAGGGCGATTTCCCTGAGCCAGGCGATGGCGTCTTCCTGGCGGTGTCCCCAGCCCGCCCGCTCGCAGCGCGCGGCCAGACGCGTGTCGAAGTGCGCCTCGTGGACGCTGTCAAAACCTTCGCTGCCTATCCATTCGAGCTGCTCGTGCAGGAAATTGCCGGGCACGGAACCGCGCGGGAAGCGGTGCCATGGCGCGTCGCCCGTCTGCAGTGGCGACGCGGCGGGCACGCCCGTGCCATCTTCCAGCAGGGTTTCTTCCAGCGCCCGCTGCGGCACGTGCGCGGCCGCCACGGCGCCGATCTGGCGCGTCAGCGACGTGAAGCTGCCCACCGACCAGTCGCGTTCGAATTCGCCCGCGAACACGGGCGCGGGACGCAATTCAGGACGCCGCTCGACCCGGTCCAGCACCGAGCAGGCGTCGGGCTGCGCCAGGGAAGCCACGTAGATGGCGTCGCAGTCGCCCGCCACCTGCTGCCAGCGCAACAGCAATTGCTCCGCCGGCAGCTTGTCGCCGCCCGTCAGCAGGTAGCCGAGCGCCGATTCGTGCAAGGTGTTCTCGCCCGCCTTGCGCGCCGCCTGGGCGGCCACGCCCAGCCACAGGAAGTGGCGCGCGCGCGTCAGGGCCACGTACAGCAGGCGCAAGTCTTCCTCGATGCGCGCTTCCTCGACCGCCGCCATGGCTTCGTCGGACAGGGACAAGTCGAGGCGGCGTTCGCCTTTGTCATCCGCATAGTCGAAGAAACTGCGGTTGCGCTTATCCACCTTGCGCGCCGTGACGGCAAACGGCAGATACACGAGCGGGTATTCGAGGCCCTTGGATTTGTGCACGGTGATGACTTTCACCAGCTCCGCATCGCTTTCCAGGCGCAGCACGCGCTCGTCGCCGCCCTCGCCTTCGCCGGCAATCTGCTCGGCCAGCCAGCGTATCAGCGCCTGTTCGCCATCGAGCTGGCGGCTGGCCGATTGCAGCAGTTCGGCCAGGTGCAGCAGATTCGTCAAGCGCCGCTCGCCGCCCGTCTGCTGCAGCAGCATGGCGGGCAGCTGCAATTCATGGATGAAGCGGCGCAGCATGGCCAGCACGCCCTGGCGCTGCCAGATCAGGTGCAAGGCCTTCAACTGCTCGACCCGGCGCTCCCATTCCAGTTCGTCGCTCGACAGGCGCGCCAGCTCGCCCAGCGACAGGCCGATGGTGCGCGTGGCAAAGGCGGCGCGCGCCAGTCCCCCGTCGAGCGGGTTGGCCAGCGCCGCCAGCCAGCGCAGCACGTCGGCCGCCTCCTCGCTGTCGACGACGGAATCCTTGTCGGACAGGTAGACGCTGGCGACCCGGCGGCGCGCCAGCGCGCGGCGGACGGCCGCCGCTTCCTTGCGGTCGCGCACGAGGATGGCGACGTCGGCTGGCTGCAGGCGCGTAAAACCGTCGGGGCCATCGAAACCGGCTTGCGGGTCGCCCAGCATGGCGACGATGTGCTCGGCGCAGTGCTGCGCGAAATACTCGCGGTAGCTGTCGCCGCGCAGCCCTTCATCGCTGGCGCAAGCGGCCAGCAGGGCCGGCAGCGGGCCGCCGGCGCTCACCAGGTGCTCGGCGCGGCCCTTGGCATCGACGGCCTCGAACGGCAGCGGATTGTCATCACCTTTGCGATAGCGGAAGGCACCAAGCGGTACTTCGTCGCGTTCGGCGTGCAGGAACAGCTGGTTGACGGCCGCCACCAGCGGCGCCGTCGAGCGGTAGTTGGTGCCCAGCTGGTAGTGGCGCCCGGTCGTCGCGCGCCGCGCCGCCAGGTAGCTCTGGATGTCGGCGCCGCGAAAGCCGTAGATCGACTGTTTCGGGTCGCCGATCAAAAACAGGCCCAGCGCCGGGTCGTTGTCGGCGATGCGGTACAGCAGGTTGAAAATCTGGTACTGAGCCGGCGCTGTATCCTGGAATTCATCGACCATGGCCAGCGGATACTGGTCGATGATGCGCTGGCGCAGGGCCGCGCCATTCTCGCCGGCCAGCGCGTCGTGCAGGCGCTGCAGCATGTCGGCAAAGCCGAACTGGCGCGACTGGCGCTTCAACTGATCCATGCGCCGCGCGATGGCCGCCGCCGCATGCAGGTGCAGCTTGTGCGCCAGCGGCGTCAATGCCGCCAGGGCGATTCCCAGCGCCTCCGTATGCGCGAAGCACTCGGGCACCTGCGCCGTGAAACTCTTGGCAAACGCATCCTCGATGCCGAACGGCGTCAAGCGTTCCCACGCCTTGGCCGTGATGGCCGGCAGTAGCAACAGCGGGTCTTGCGCCCACTTGCGCAAGCCGTCGAACCACTTCGCCAGGTTCTCCGGCTTCATCTTGACGCCGTTGAAACACTTGGGATTGGCGGCGCGGTGGTCGTTGATCCAGGCCGCCATCTGGTCGACGCGCTCGACCCAGCCCGCCTTCAGGGTGGCCAGCTGCGCGGCAAGCGCCCGCTGTTCGCGCGCGATCAGGGCAGATAGCGGTTCTTCGCCGGCCATGCCCATGATGTCCGCGCGGCGCGCCAGCTCGCGCGCGCCCTTCTTCAGCGCCCCCACGTCGGGCCAGCAGGCCAGCAGCACGTCGAGCGCCTGCGGCGGCAAGGGATAGACTTGCTGGCGCCAGTAATCGTGGGCAGCATCCTCGAACAGGGCCTGCTCGTCGCTGACCAGTTCTTCGTCGAACAGGCTGCCGCTGTCGAACGCGTGCTCGCGCAGCATGCGCTGGCACCAGGCGTCGATGGTGAAAATGGCCGCTTCATCCATCGTCTCGGCGCCCAGCATCAGCCGGTGCGCAGCCTTTTGCCGTTCGCTTTCATCCGGATAGGACTCCAGCAAGGCGTCGAGAAACGGGTCGCTGCCGCCGGATTCAATGCCAAATTCATGGCGAAAATAGGCAGCCGCCTCGATCAAGCGCTCGCGCACGCGGTTCGACAATTCGCGCGTGGCGGCGCGGGTAAATGTCATCACGAGGATGTCGGCCGGCAGCAGGGGACGCGTGAAACGGCTGTCGTCGTCGCCATGCCCCAGCACGAGCCGCACGTACAGCGCGGCGATGGTCCAGGTCTTGCCCGTGCCGGCCGAGGCTTCGATCAGGCGCGAGCCATGCAGGGGGAACGCCAGGGGGTTGAGCAGATGGCTCGTCATTGTTCTTCTCCCGCGCCGTCATCGGGCGCGCTGATCGGGTCGATGGTGATGTGTTCTTGCAGCCAGTCGGCCAGCGGGCCATACAGCTCCCGCGTGCAGTCCTGCCACGCTTCCTCGGCGGCCAGCGCGGAAAACTCGGGCCACAGGCGCGCCAGGCACAGTTCATCGCGCTCGCCCGAGATATCGAAACCGCCATCGTAGACGGCGCGCGGGTCGCCCTGCTGCACCAGCGCCAGGCCCGTCTTGCACGCCGTGGGCAGCGGATGGTTCATGCCTTCTCGCCACAGCGCCAGCAAGGTGGCCAGCGCGACGCGCGAAGCGGCCGGGTCGAGCGGCGCCATGCTGACGATGGCGTCGCGCGCCACCAGATAGCCGGTGACGGGAAAGCCAAGGGCGGCGGCGGCCAGCTGGCGCAGCCACATCAGCATCAGCTTGTCGCCGCGCGCCTGGCCCGCCTTGTCCGTCACCTTCGAGGAAATCTGCATCAGCCAGGCCGTTTCCCGCCCGTTGCTGCACAATTTGTCGAGCCAGTCGTCGATCTGCACTTCGCCAAACGGCAAGTTGATGGCGCGCTTGTCGGCAGCCAGCGGGAACGAGGCGCGCAAGGACAGCCACGCGCTGCGCACGGGCACCAGCGCCTCGACCAATTGCGCCTGCACTTGCTGGCCGATCAAGCCGATGGGCAGCACGCCTTCGCGCGCCAGCTTCGCTGCGCGCGCTTCCAGGCTGGCGCGCACGTCATCGAGCGCTTCGACGGCGCCGCCGTCATCCAGCATGGTGTCTTCCAGCAAATAGCGCTCGAGCGCATTCAGGCCGAACGGCTCTTCATCCTCGCCCAGCATGGCCGCATCGGCGAAATACACGCTCAAGCGGCGGCGGAAAAAGTACTTGACGGGCTGGCGCAAAAAGCTGGCCAGCTCGCCCAGCTTCAGCCGCGTGCCGGGATCGAGCTCGTAAGGACCCAGCGGCAGCACGGCAGCCTGCGCATCCGCATCGGCATGCGCGACACGCCATTCGCGCGCATAGGTCAGCAAGCCATCGGCCTCGAAATAGCGGCGGCTGAACGGCTGCAGCGCATGCTCGGTGGTCAGCGATACCAGGTGCCGGTCCAGCGACCAGCCGGCGGCCAGGTAATCGCGCAGCTGCGATACCAGCACGGACGGCGGCTGCTCGGAATTGTCGCGCACATTGCGCCCCACCCAGCTCACGTACAATTTATCGCGCGCGGCCAGCAAGGCTTCGAGCATCAGGTAACGGTCGTCGTCGCGGCGCGAACGGTCGCCCGGGCGCGCCATGTCGGGCAGCGCCAGCAAGTCGAAATCGGCCTTTTGCGCGCGGCGCGGGAAATCGCCATCGTTCATGCCCAGCAGGCACACGACGCGGAACGGCACGGCGCGCATCGGCATCAGGGTGCAGAAAGTCACGCCGCCGGAGACGAATTGATGGTTCAGGGTGGGCTCGTCCAGCGCGCCCAGCCACGCCACGCGCAGCACGGATAGCGGCACCGGCTCGACGAAGCCCGCGTGTTCGCAGGTTTCCAGCCAGCCCTGCAAGGCGCCTTCCAGCTGCGCCAGGGTCAAACGGTCGCCCTCGTCGTCGGCGTCGAAAAAAGCGGCCAGCAGCGCGCGCGCCTGCACGCCCCACTCGGCTGGCGTGCGCGCGCCAGCCAGCACCGTGCGCCAGTGCAGCAGCGCCTCGACCAGTTGCGCCAGCGAGCCCGCCAGCGCCGCATCGAGGCCGCCCACTTCCGCATACGGTTCGATGCCGCCAAAGCTGGCGCCACTGCCGCTGGCATAGCCGAGCAGCATGCGCCGCACGCCGAAGATCCACGCATTCTGTTCCCCGGCCGCACCCAGCCCCAGACCGGCGCGGTGTTCCTGGTCCAGGCCCCAGCGCACGCCCGCCCCTTCGATCCAGGCGCCCAGCGTGGCCAGGTCGTCCGGCTGCAGGCCGAAACGTGCCGCCAGCGCCGGCACGTCGAGCAAGTCGCGCACCTCGCTCTGGCGGCAGCGCTGCTGCGGCAGCTGCAGCAGCCACTCGAGCGCGACGAGCAGCGGGTTGACGCTGCGGTCCTTCACGTCACCGATCTCGAACGGGATGAAACGCTCGTCATTGCGCCGGTACTGGCCGAAGACGGCGTGGATGGCAGCCGTAAAAGTGTCGATGTCGGGCACCATCACCACCACGTCGCGCGGACGCAGGCCCGTCTGGGCGCTGTGCGCGAACATGGCCAGCAGCTGGTCATGCAGCACTTCCACTTCGCGCTGCACGCTGTGCGCCACGTGGAATTCGATCGAGCGGTCGCCTGGCTCGGGCGGCACCTGCTCATGCTCGGCCAGCGGGCGCAGTTCGCGGATGGCCACCTGCACCTGCTGCAGCAGGGTCTCGCCCGTTTCCTCGCCAAACAGGTCGATGCGCAGGCTGTCGTCACGCCCCTCGGCTTGCGTGTGTTCGTCGAATTCGTCGAGCATGCGGATGAAATCGCGCCCTTGCCTGCCCCAGCTGGCCAGCAGCGGATGGCTGTGCGCATGCAGCGCTTCGAGCGGGATTTGCGCCAGATCGGTGCCGTTGCGCTGGCGCTGGCGCTTGTTTTCCGCGCGCAGCAAGTCGCGCCCGTCGATGATGTCGCCCCAGTAGAACTGGCACGGATTCGGCACGGCCAGCACCACCTGCGTGTGGCGCGCCAGCGCGGCCAGCGCCTGCAAGGTCTGGTACGGCAAGGCCGACACGCCGAACAGCACGACGCGGCGCGGCAGCTTGCCGGCAGGCGCATCGCCGGCGGCGATCGCCGCCAGGAAGGCGTCGTGGATGTCGGCGCGGCCCGTGTCGCGCTCGAACGCCTCGACGTCGGCAGCCACGGCGCGCCACAACTGCGCCTGCCAGCGCTGGTCGTCCTTCAGTGCGATAGCTTCGTTACGGGCCGTGCGCAGCTGGTCGCGCCCCGCCGCCCAGTCGGCCAGCCAGTCGGCGCGGTAGACCTGGTACTGGTCGAACAAGTCGGCCAGGCGCTCGGCCAGCTGCAGCCGGCGCTCGCTGTCGCCATCGGCAAGGAAGTAGCGCAGCGGCGCGAAGACCGGGTCGGCCAGCAAAGACGGCAACAGGCGCATCAAACGCCAGGTCAGCGGGGATTTATCGAACGGCGACACGCGCGGCACGCGCTCGCGCCCCAGCATGCCCCGGTAGCTTTCCCATAGCAGACGCGCCGGCAGCGCGATGCGCGTGGCGGCGCACACCCCCATCTCCTCGGCCAGGGCGATCTTCAGCCATTCGGCCACGCCGTTCGACTGCACCAGGAAGATATCCGTTTCCAGGGGGGCCAGCGGATGCTGGCGCAGCCACTGGAAGACGGCGGCGCGCAGCTGTTCCAGCTGGTTGCCATGCAGGATGAGGAGGCCGGGCGTGACGGGAGTATGCATGCTGATCCGATGGGTTGCCGCGTCTCCGGCCGGGTGACCGGAGACGTCAAACGCGTATTATCGCCGCTGCCTGCGTCAGGGGGCGTCGCTGGCGGCAAATTCCACGGAAATTTGTTCCGCCACCTGCGCCAGGGCCGGCCCCAGGGCCGTCAGCAGGGCGCGCGCCTGCTGCAGGTCGCCGCCAAGGCGCAAGCCTTCGATCGACGCGCACAGGCCGGCAAAGGCATGGGCGCCGACGGCCAGCGCCGACGATTTGCTGCGGTGTCCCAGGTCGGCCAGGCGCCCCAGGTCTTCCAGCGCCATGGCTTGCTCCATTTCGGCAATGCCGTCGCGCGCCGTGTCGAGAAACAGCTGGGTGTATTTGCGCATCTTCACGGGGTCATTGCTGAACGTGAGCGCCAGGGTGGCCAGGTCGAGAATCGCCGTATCGCGCAAGTCCGGCGAGGCGGCCGATGGCGACGCTTTCGGCACCGCCACCAGCCTGTCGCCCGCGCGCGCATGGCCGATGCCGCCGATGCCGCCAATCCCGCCACGCAGGCGAAACCATTTCGCCAGCAGGTGGAACAGCAGATTCGGGGCGATCGGCTTGGTCAAAAATTCGTCCATGCCGGCCGCCAGGCAGCGGGCGCGGTCTTCGCTGCCCGCATTGGCCGTCATGGCGATCACCAGCAGGCCGGCAAGCTGCGGGTCGGCACGGATGCGCCGCGTCGCCTCGAAGCCATCCATCTCCGGCATCTGCACGTCCATCAGCACGCAGTCGTAGCGCCGGTGGGCCAGCAATTCCAGCGCTTCGCGGCCATTGCAGGCGACGCAGACGGTGGCGCCTGCGTCTTCCAGCAATTCGCAGCCCACCTGCTGGCTGAAGACGTTATCTTCCACCAGCAGGATGGATGCGCCGCGGATCACCCCCAGCACTTCCGGTTCCACTTCGGCGATGCGCTCGTCGCTGGCCTGCGCGCTTTTCTCCAGGCGCGCCGTGAACCAGAAGGTGCTGCCCAGGCCAGGCTGGCTGTACACGCCCACCTTACCGCCCATGAGCTCCACCAGCTGCTTGCTGATCACCAGCCCCAGGCCGCTGCCGCCATACTTGCGCGTGGTCGACGGGTCGGCCTGGTGGAAGGAGCGGAACAGCTGCGCCACCTCTTCCTGATTCATGCCGATGCCGCGGTCCTGCACTTCGAAGCGCAGCATGCCGTGGCTGCCCCGCTCCTCGGACTGGCGCACGCGCACGAAGATGCTGCCATTGTCGGAAAACTTGATGGCGTTGCTGGTCAGGTTCAGCAAGACCTGCTCCAGGCGCAGCGGGTCGCCGCGCCAGCGCTGCGGCAGTTCCGGCGCGATATCGAACTGCAGCGCCAGGCCCTTGACGGCGGCCGCGTCGCCGAGCTGGCTGGCGATGTTCGCCAGCAGGGTATCGAGACGGAAGTCCAGCACTTCCAGTTCCAGCTTGCCCGCCTCGATCTTGGAAAAGTCGAGGATATCGTTGATCAGGCCCAGCAAGTGCTGGCCCGAATGGAAGATTTTCTGCAGATAGTCGCGCTGGCGCGCGTCGGCCACGGATTTCAGCGCCAGGTGCGCCATGCCGATGATGCTGTTCATCGGCGTGCGGATTTCATGGCTCATGTTCGACAGGAAGTCGCTCTTGGCCTGGCTGGCCGCGTCGGCCTGTTCCTTCAGCCGGTGCAATTCCGTCACGTCGGTGGACAGGCCGATCAGTCCCGTAACGGGACCGGGCAAGCCCAGCGGCACCTTCACGCTCCACAGGTGATGCACCTGGCCCTGCGCATCGACGAAGCGCTCCTCGCCGACGAACTTGGCGCCGCTGTCGAACACCTGGCGCTCCGTGCGCTGCACGGACGCCGCCGCATCGCCGAGCATCAAGTCGCCATCCTGGCGGCCGATCAGCTGCTCCACCGAACGGCCCAGTATCTTCGCCGTGCGCGCATTCACGTAGCGGTAGCGCAGGTCGGCGTCCTTCATGTAGACGTAGGCGTCGACGCTGTCGAGCACCGTATCGAGCAGGGTGCGCTGCTCCACCGCGTTGCGGCGCGAACGGTACAGGGTAAAGATATAGCCATAAATGAGCAGGGTGCCGGCCACGCCGACGGCCAGCGCCAGCCACGGGAAATAGCGGTCGAAGGGGCTGTACAACTCCGCCTTGCGCACGCGGAAATGGGCTTTCCACAGGCCGCCCTGGTACGCCACGGGCAGCACCTGGTCGAAATAATCGGCATCGCTGCCCGGTTGCGGCGGCGTCGCCGCCAGGTCGCCGTCATCGTTGAACAGCAGGCGGTCCTGCGGCGTAATGCGCAGGGCGCCATCGGCGGGCGTCGCTTCGGCGGCGCTGTACAGGGTCAGGTGCAGCGGCTCCAGCGCGCTGCGTTCGAGCGCACTGTGCACCAGCTGCGCCACGCCAAAGCCGATGCCGACGGAACCCTGGTAGGCGGCGCGGCGCTCGGCCACACTGCCTTGCGGCATGCCGTTGCGGTACACGGGCAGGCGCATGCCCAGGCCCACGTGCGCGGGCGGCCCCTTGATCATGATCACCTGGCCAGACGCGCTGACTTCGCCGCTGTCGCGCGCCTGCGCCAGGGCCTGCGCCACCAGAGGGTTGGCGCCGATATCGACGCCCATGCGTTCAGCCAGCAGGGAATCGGGTTCCAGATAGGTGAGCACCGCGTATTCCGGCCGCTCCCCCGCGGGACGGATGGTGAAAGCGGGATAGCCGCGCGGCGCCAGGCTGGTGTCGCGGCGCACGGCCTCGATGAAGGCCGCGCGCTGCGCCGACGGCACGGCCACCGCGTAGTTGACCGATTCGATGGCCGGGAACTGGCGCGCGATATCGAGGCCGGCCACGTAATCGTGAAACTGCCGGCGCGTCAGCTGCTCGCTGGTGCGAAACAGGGCTTCGAGGCCGCGCAACAGGTCGGAATAGCTTTTTACGCGCGTGATCAGGCTATGCTGGGCGCCATGCGTGAGGTTGTCGAAACGCTGTTCGGCATCGTCATCGACCGTGCGCGCCGCGCCCGCATACAGGGCGCCGCCCACCGCCAACGCCAGCAGCAAGCCCCCCGCCCATATCCTGATGCCTGATCCCGCCCCGCGCTTGCTCAAAGTGTGCATTGTCGATCGCTTATTCCGGTTTCCTTGAATGTGCGGCGCCCCGGCCGCCCAGCAAGTACGAGGATACTATCAAAGCCCCTGCGCGACGCACCTGTACATGAAAAAAAGCACGTTCGATGGTTGCCCTGGAAAACACCTGGCGCCTAGGCACCCCGCAGCGCCCCGGCCAGGAAGTCGCAAAAGGCGCGCACCTTTTCCTGCACGTGGCGTCCGTCGGGCGTCAAGGCATACACGCCGCGCCTGGCCATGCCGTGCGACGGCAGCACGCGCACCAGGGCGCCGCTGGCCAGCAGCGGCGCGGCGACAAACGACGGCAGCGCGCCCACGCCGATGCCCGCCGCCAGCATGTCGGCCAGCAGCAGGCTGCTGTCGGCGGAAAAGCGCACGGGCAGGACGATGCTGCTGTTCCCTTCCGGGCCGTCCAGCTGCCAGACGCCGGGGCTGTCGGCCAGCCGATAAGCCAGGCAATCGTGGCCGTGCAAGTCCTGCGCCAGCCGGGGCGTGCCGCGCCGCGCCAGATAGGCGGGCGATGCGCAAATCATTTGTTCGACATCGCCCAGGCGGCGCGCCACCAGAGACGAATCGGCCAGCGCGGCGCGGATGCGCAGCGACACGTCATAGCCCTCGCCCACCACGTCGCGCAGGCGGTCGTCCAGCGTCATCTCGATTCTCACTTCCGGATGGCGCGCCATGAACACCGGCAGCAGCGGCGACAGCACCTTCAAGCCAAACGACAGCGGCGCATTCACGCGCAAGCGCCCCGCCACCTTGCCGGTGCAGCCGCGCGTGGCCAGTTCCAGCGCGTCGATTTCATCGAGCAGGCGGCAGCATTCCAGATAATAGGCGCGCCCGCCGTCCGACAAACTCATGCGCCGCGTCGTGCGCACCAGCAGTACCGTGCCCAGATGCGCCTCCAGCTGGCGCACCTGCTTGCTGATGGCTGCCGCCGACTGGTTCAGGTCCAGCGCCGCCTTGCTGAAGCTGTCGCGCTCGACCACCTTGCGAAACACGCGCATGTGCGCCAGGACATCCATGATTCTTTCCTTGCAGTTGAATATCTTATTATTTTATCGCTGATTATCATTGGAATTGAAAATAATATGATGGCGGCTTCTTCATTCATGTCACGCAAGGAGTACCCCATGTTCAAACCATCCGCCACCCTGGCCACCCTGCTGCTGGCCCTGCTGGCCGGCGCAGTGCAAGCAGCCCCGGCCACCGCCCTGCCCGAAGTGGGCATCAGCCCCTGGGGCCCGAAAGACGAGATCGGCCGCCTGAACCTGATGACGGCCGCCTCGCGCGCCGCCATCCTGGCCCGCATCGACGGCGGCAAGAGCTACGACCTGGCCGTCGATTTCTATGTCGGCATGCCCAGCTGGCAGGCGGCAGGCGACCCGCCCTACCAGATGTGGATGACGCACACGCCGAAGGGCAACGTGGTGGCCGACTCGATGCACGTGGGCGAACAGATGAACCGCCACGTCAGTTACACGGGCTCGGCCGTCTCCATGTATGCGCACATGGGCACGCATATCGACGCGCTCAACCACTTTGGCTTGAACGGCAAGATCTGGAACGGTTTTACGGAAGAGAAATACCTGGGCGACCGGGGCTGGACCGTGACGGGCGCGGAAAAACTGCCGCCCATCGTCGCGCGCGGCGTGCTGATCGACGTGGCCGTAGCCAAGGGATTACAGCAACTGCCCGATAATTACCGCGTGACGCGGCAGGATTTGCGCGCGGCGCTGGCACAACAGAAGGTGACGCTGGAAAAAGGCGACGTGGTGCTGATACGCACGGGCCGCATGCAGCACTATGAGCAGGCGCAAGCCTATATGGCGAACCCGCCCGGCCTGTCGCTGGACGCGGCGAAATTCCTCGTGGAAGATGGCGGCGCCATGGTGGTGGGCGCGGACAACCTCAGTTTCGAGGCATTTCCCTCCGAAGTGGCGGGCAATTACCTGCCCGTGCACACCTACCTGCTGGCGCAGCAGGGCACGCCCATCCTGGAACTGGTCGACCTGGAAGGCTTGTCGCGTGACAAGGTCTACCAGTTCGCCTTCATCGGCGCCTCCCTGAAATTCCGCGGCGGCGACGCGGCGCCCATCCGTCCCGTGGCCCTGCCGATCCGCTAAATCACACGGTCGCGGCCAGCAAGGCGCCATGGTCGTCCCAGGCATCGGCGCAGCGCACCACCTCGCCCACGACGATGATGCTGGGGCTGCCCAGGCCGCTGGCCAGCAAATCGTCCGGCAAGCGCTGCAAGGTGCTCAGCAGCTGGCGTTGCGCCGGCAAGCTGGCCGATTGCACCACGGCCACGGCTGTGCCGGGCGCCATGCCGCCAGCGAGCAAGCCGGCCTGGATGGCCGCCACCCTGGCCACGCCCATGTAGATGACGAGCGTCAGGCCGCTTTGCGCCAGCGCAAGCCAATTCGGTTCGGACGCGCTATCCTTGCCGTGACCCGTGACAAAAATGGCGCCCTGGCTCCAGCCGCGGTGCGTCAGCGGCACGCCGATGCTGGACGGTGCAGCCAGGCCGCTGCTGATGCCAGGGATCACCTCGACGGCCACGCCGTGGCTGCGCAGGTAGACACGTTCTTCGCCGCCGCGCCCGAACAGATAGGGGTCGCCCCCTTTCAGCCTTACCACGTGCAAGCCGGCGCGCGCTTCGGCCAGCATCAGGCGCTCGATGAAGGCTTGCGGCGTGGAAGCACAGCCGCCCCGCTTGCCCACCTCGACCACGCGCACGCCGGGCGCCGCATGCGCGAGGATGGCCGGATTGACGAGATCGTCGATCAGCACCACGTCGGCCCGCGCGATGGCCTTCACGGCCTTGATGGTCAGCAAGTCCGGATCGCCGGGACCGGCGCCGACCAGGGTCACGCTTCCAAGTTGCGCCATGATGAACTCTCCAATCAGAAAAAATGGCCGATGGCAAACGATGCCGCGTACGCTTCCGGCGCGCTGCCGTCCCACACAACGCCGTCGCACAGGGTCGAGCTGCGCAGCGGTGACGACGGCAAGGGCGTGGCCGTCATTTCCGCCGCCTGACGGTACAGGTCGATGCGGTTGACTTGCCTTGCCACCGCCAGGTAATCGGGTTCGTCGCGCAGCAAGCCCCAGCGCCGGTGCTGGGTCATGAACCACATGCCGTCCGACAAGTAGGGGAAATTGACGGCGCCGGCGCCATAAAACTTCAAACCGTGCGCCTCGTCCCACGTCTTGCCCAGGCCGTCCTGATAATGGCCGAGGATGCGCGGCGCCAGCGTTTCCTGCGGCGTATTCAGATAAGCAGGCTCGGCCAGGGTAGCCGCCATGGCCAGCCGGTTGGCGTCGCTGGCGTCGATCCAACGCCCCGCCTCGAGCACGGCGGCGATCAGGGCGCGGCAACTGTTCGGATGCTGGTGGGCAAACGCGGCGCTGGTGCCCAGCACCTTGCCCGGATGGTCGGGCCAGATGGCGCCGCTGGTAGTTGCCGTCACCCCCACGCCATCGACGATGGCCTTGTAACCCCATGGTTCGCCCGCGCAAAAGCCATCCATCTGCCCCGCGCGCAAGGCGGCCACCATCTGCGACGGCGGCACCGTCATCACGCGCGCGTCGCGCAGCGGATCGATGCCCTGCGCGGCCAGCCAGTATTGCAACAGCATCGCGTGGTTGCCGGTCGGGAAAGTATGCGCAAACGCAAAGGGCCGCGCCGCGGCGCGCATGTGCCGCGCCAATGTGGGGCCATCGTGGGCGCCCTCGCGCGCCAGCGCCGCCGACAGGGTGACGGCCTGGCCGCTGTGATTGAGATTCATCAATACGGCCATGTCGTGCCGCTGCCCGCCAATGCCCATCTGCACGCCATACACGAGACCGTACAACACGTGAGCAGCGTCGAGTTCGCCGCTATTCAATTTGTCGCGCACGCCGGCCCACGACATCTCCCGGCTCAGTTCGATCTTGATGCCATATTTTTCATCCAGGCCCAGCTTTGAAGCCATCACCAGCGAGGCGCAATCGGTCAGCGGCAGGTAGCCGATGCGTATCGTCTGTTTTTCCGGCTGCAGTGGGCGCGTCGGGTGGGCATTGGCGCCCGCTTGCTGTGTCATACCATTCCTTGCTGATAAATACTGTTTTGCCGTGCCGACATGGGCAAGGTCATGCCCATCCAGCAGCAAGGACCGTGCCTGTGCATGCCCTGTCCCAGGCAGCTGGAAGCGCACCGGAATGGTGCACTGCACCAGCATGTGTCAGGAAATGGACGATTCATCCCAGCAAGTCCTCCACGTCGAGGATGCGCTGGGCAATGTCCGCCAGCTTGAGTTTCTTGTTCATGGCCATGCTGCGCAAGCGCTGGTAAGCCTGGTCTTCCGTCAAGCCGTGATGCGTCATCAACAGGCCCTTGGCCCGTTCGATCACCTTGCGCTCAAACAACTTGTGCCGCGTGTCGAGCAATTCGGCGCGCAATTTTTCTTCCTTTCGAAAGCGCGCCAACGCCACGTTCAGCACGGGCAAGATGCGCTCGGCATGCAAGCCGGCCACGATATAGGCGGACACGCCGGCCGCCATGGCCGCGTCGATGCTGGCCGTGGCGCCGTCTTCCGTAAACAGCACGATGGGGCGGCGCTCGTCGCGCGTGGCGATGACGATGTGCTCGAGCACGTCGCGCGCATCCGATTCGGCGTCGATGATGATGAGGTCAGGCTGCAGTTGCGCGATACGCTCGGGAAGGTAAAGGTCGGCAGGCAGGGAGGCGACGATGTCGAAGCCCGATTCCAGCAAGCCGATGCGCAGCGCATTGCCGCGCTGCACCTGGGCGGCCAAAGCCGCATTCTCGTGCACGCCGTGCTCGACAATGGTGTTGACGACAACGATGCGCAAAGGCTGGGTACGGCTGGACGTCATGGGAGCGATCTGCAATGGCTAAACAATTAGCCATTGCAGTAAGCAAGAAGCGAACCAGATGTTTTTACTTCAAGGTCGGCATGGCGAATTCCGCCCCTGCCGCCGTCGATGCCGGCCAGCGCTGCGTGACAGCCTTCTGTTTCGTGTAGAAACGCACCGATTCCGGGCCGTGCGCGTGGTGGTCGCCGAACAGGCTGCGCTTCCAGCCGCCGAAGCTGTGGAAGGCCATCGGCACGGGGATCGGCACGTTGACGCCCACCATGCCGACTTGCACGCGGTGCGTGTATTCGCGCGCCGTATTGCCGTCGCGCGTATAAATGGCCGTGCCGTTGCCGTACTCATGCGCATTGACCAGGTCCAGCGCCGTGGCGAAATCGGGCACGCGCACGATGCACAGCACGGGGCCGAAGATTTCCTCCTTATAGATCGTCATTTCCGGCGTCACATGGTCGAACAGGCTGCCGCCGAGGAAAAAGCCCTTTTCGTGGCCGGGCAAGACGAAGCCGCGCCCGTCACTGACCAGCTTGGCGCCTTCCTTGACGCCCGTGGCGATGTAGCCGGCGATCTTCTCCTTGTGCACTTGCGTCACCACCGGGCCCATTTCCGCTGTTAAATCCATGCCTTGCGTGATTTTCAGGGCCGCGATGCGGGGCACCAGCGCCTCGACCAGTTGATCGGCCACATTGCCGACCGCCACGACGACGGAAATGGCCATGCAGCGCTCGCCCGCCGAACCGAAGGCGGCGCCCATCAGGGCGTCGACCGTCTGCGGAATGTCCGCGTCCGGCATGACGACCATGTGGTTTTTCGCGCCGCCCAGCGCTTGCACGCGCTTGCCCTGCGCGCAGCCCGTGGCGTAGATGTACTCGGCAATCGGCGTGGAACCGACGAAACTGACGGCGCGCACGTCCGGGTGGTGCAGCAAGCCATCCACGGCTTCCTTGTCTCCCTGCACCACGTTGAAGACGCCGTCCGGCAAACCGGCGTCCGTCAACAGCTGCGCCAGCAGCAGGCTGGCCGACGGGTCGCGCTCGGACGGTTTCAAGACGAAGGTATTGCCGCAGGCAATCGCCATCGGAAACATCCACATCGGCACCATCACGGGGAAATTGAACGGCGTGATGCCGACGCACACGCCCAATGCCTGGCGGATCGACCAGGCGTCGATGCCGCCGGCCACCTGCTCCGAATATTCTCCCTTCATCATTTGCGGGATGCCGCAGGCAAATTCCACCACTTCGATGCCGCGCGTCACTTCCCCTTTCGCATCCGTGAACACCTTGCCGTGCTCGGCCGTGATCAGGGCCGCCAATTGATCCGCATGTTCTTCCAGCAATTCCTTGAACTTGAACATGACCCTGGCGCGGCGCAGGGGCGAGGTTTGCGACCAGGCGGGAAAGGCCGCATAGGCGGCAGCCACGGCCGCGTTCAGCTCGGCGGCAGTCGCCAGCGATACTTTCGCCGTGACGGCGCCCGTGGCAGGGTTAAAAACGTCGCTGGTGCGCTCGGAGCGCGACGCCATGGGGTTGCCACCAATAAAGTGGCCGATCATCGGGGTAGTCATTGTCTTGTCCTTGGTTATTTCGTCATCAGCCAGTCATGGGCCGGGTCGTTTTTAAAGTGCCACACGCGTTTCGGGCCGGCCATCACGTTCAGGTAATAGCCATCGTAGCCATACGGCACGGTGACGGGGTGGTAACCCCTGGGCACCATCACCACGTCGTGGTTTTCCACGGCCATGGCTTCATCGATGCTGCGGTCGTCCGTGTAGACGCGTTGGTACGCAAAGCCCTGCTCGGGATTCAAGCGGTGGTAGTACGTTTCTTCCAGCGAACTTTCCAGCGGGATATTGTCGCTGTCATGCTTGTGCGGCGGATAGCTGGACGAATGGCCGGACGGCGTGACCACCTCGACCACCAGCAAGCCATCGGCCTCGGCCGTCTGCGGCAGGATGTCGCACACATAGCGGGTATTGGCGCCCTTGCCGCGCACGGAACGCGTCATCGACTGCGGGTCGATCAAGCGTGCCGGGCGATGGGTTGTGGCCGGTGCGCTGCACAGCGCCACTTCCGCGTCGCTCACGGCCGTGATGCCGACCGTGGTTTCCAATGGCACATACACGGCATACGGCGAGACATCTTCAAACACGCTCTGGCGATTGCCGATGGCTTCCCAGGTCTGCCCGCCCGCCTGCACCGTCACCGTGCCCGTCAGCACGACGAGGCACAGTTCGCGGCTGCCAGTCTCCAAAGTGAGCTGTTCGCCTGCCGCCAGCCGGTGCGCAGCAAAGCCCACGTGCGTCCAGCCGGCCGATTCCGGCGTCACTTCGACGATGACCGAACCGGCCCTAGCCTTGACCAGCAGCGGGCTCATGCCGCCTCCCGTTTCAATCGCGGAATCGCGTCGACCAGGCGCGCCAGGTAATCGTGGCCCATCTTGGCGTACTGATAGCTGGGGGCCACGGCCGGATCTTGCTCCGCCTCCACCACCAGCCAGCCTTCGTAGCCGTGCAGATACAGGCGCGTGAGGATGGCCGGAAAATCGATGCTGCCGTCGCCGGGCACGCTGAAGGCGCCATTGATCACGGCTTGCAGGAAACTCCAGTGGCCATTTCTCGCCAGTTTCACCACATTGGGGCGCACATCCTTGCAATGCACGTGGCAGATGCGATCGATGTGCTTGTTCAAGACCGCCAGCGCGTCGCCGCCGGCAAAGGTGATGTGGCCCGTGTCGAACAGCAAGCCGACTTGCGGCCCCGTCAAGGCCATCAACTGGTCCACGTCGGCGGGCGTTTCCACGTAGGCGCCCATGTGGTGGTGGTAGGCGAGGCGCACGCCGTGGTCGAGCAAGTGTTTCGCAAACGCCGTCAATTTGTCGGCGTACGCCTGCCATTGCTGCGGCGACTGGAAACGCGGACGTTTATACAACGGGCGGGCTTCGCCCTGGATCGCGTCTGCCACTTCGCCGTAGACCATGACGGTGGCGCCGCTGTCGGCCAGCAAGCGCAGGTGCGGCCCGACGGCGACAATTTCCTCTTCCACGGACCGGTGCGCCAGCCGTCCCGAATACCAGCCGGACACGCAGGCGAGATGGTACTTCCCCAGCACGGCGTTCAGGGCCGGGGCATCCTTGGGAAACTTGTTGCCCAGTTCAAAGCCCACGTAGCCGATCTCGGCACCTTCCTTGAGGGCTGTTTCCAGCAGCGTTTCGCCGCCCAGGCTGGGTAAATCGTCGTTCATCCACGAGATCGGGTTGATGCCGATCTTCACATTCCATGTAGTCATTTTTGTTGTCCTTGGCGGTCAAGTTCATAACGGGCGCGCGCAGCTTGCACGCCGGCTTGTGTCGAGACTTCGGGTACGGCCACTTCCCACCAGCAACCGCCCTCCGCGGTCGTGCGCGTAGCGTCCGTATTGATGCAGATCAAGTAGGTGCGGCTGGCGGCGCGGGCGCGCAGCATCGCCTGTTCCAGTTCGGCAATGTTGGCCACGTGTTCGGACAGCGCTCCCAGCGACCTGGCGTGCAGGGCAAAGTCGATGGCGGGTGCGCTGTCGGGCAACATATTGTTGAATGACGCGTTGCCGCACGCCTGCTGCAGGCGGTTGATGCAGCCATAGCCCCGGTTGTCGAGCACGACGATGATGAGTTTTTTATCCAGCATGACGGAGGTGGCGATTTCCGAATTCATCATCAGATAACTGCCGTCGCCCACCATGACGATGACCTCGGCATCCGGTTTCGCCATCTTGACGCCGAGGCCGCCGGCGATTTCATAGCCCATGCACGAATAGCCGTATTCCATGTGGTAGCCGCCGGCTGTCGACGTGCGCCACAGTTTGTGCAGTTCGGCCGGCAAGGTGCCTGCCGCGCAAACGACGATGTCGTTGCTGGTCGAGTCCGGTGAAGAGCGCTGCACGGCGCCGATGACTTCGCCGTCATACGGCAAGCCGGCCACGTCGCGCAGACCCGTAATCGTGGCTACCGTCGCGCGCCAGGCCTGGCCCGCCTGATGCGCGCAGTCCAGCCATTGGCCCGCGCTGTTCCAATTAGGCAAGTACCGCGACAAGCCCTGCAAGCCAAGTGTCGCGTCCGCCTGCACGCCCAGGCCACGGCGTTTCAGCGCATCGAAAGCGTTGACGTTCAGGCTGACCAATTGCGCTTGCGCAAACAACGAATTCGAGCCCGTCGTGAAATCCTGCAAGCGCGTGCCCACGGCCAGCACCACGTCCGCCTGCGCCGCCTGCGCGTTCGCGGCGGGCGAACCGGTGACGCCGATGGCACCCAGCTGCAGCGGATGATCCCACGGCAAGGCGCTCTTGCCGGCCTGGGTTTCCGCCACGGGGATGCCGTGACGCTCGGCAAACGCCTGCAGGGCGGCGCTGGCCTTGCCGTACAGCACGCCGCCGCCGGCCACGATCAGCGGTTGTTTCGCATGTTTCAGCAAGGCTGCCGCTTCTTCCAGTTCCTGCTCCACGGGCGGCACGGCGCGGAAACGCACGGTGCGTGGCGTAAAGAATTCTTCCGGATAGTCATACGCCATCGTCTGCACGTCTTGCGGCAGAGATAACGTGACGGGACCGCAGGCGGCCGGGTCCGTCAAGGCGGCGATGGCGCGCGGCAAAGCCGTCAGCAATTGCTCCGGATACACGATGCGGTCGAAATAGCGTGATAAAGGTTTAAAGGCATCATTCACCGACACGCTGCCATCCGTGGCGTCTTCCAGCTGCTGCAATACGGGGTCCGGCGCGCGCGAGACGAACACGTCGCCGGGCAACAGCAAGACCGGCAAGCGATTCACGTGGGCCAGCGCGGCGGCCGTCAGCAAATTGGTGGCGCCGGGGCCGATGGAACTGGTGACGGCCAGCATGCGCCGGCGCATGTGGGCTTTCGCATAGGCAATGGCAGAGTGCGCCATCGCCTGCTCGTTGTGGGCGCGGTACGTGGGGAAACTGTCCCGATATTGGTACAGCGCCTCGCCCAGGCCCGCCACATTGCCGTGGCCAAAGATGGCGAAGGCGCCGCCGAACAGGGGGATCAAGGAACCATCGCCCTCTTCCGTGCGCAAGGCGGCCAGGTAGCGGACTAAAGCCTGCGCCATGGTCAAGCGGATGGTGTTGTGTAGGGTGGCGCTCATGCTGCACGCTCCAGGCGGTTGCGCGTGCGCTGCCACAGGGCAATGAGCTGCTCGAAGTTGGCGCGCACGGCGGCGATCAGGCCCGCATCGTCGAGTTCGCCCGCCAGCCAGCGGCGGCTCGGCTCCTGGAAGATGGTGCGTCCCACCATGAAGCCGCGGCACGTCGTGCTCGCACTGGCCTGTTCAAAACTGGCGGCCAGGGCGGCAATCGGCGCGTTCAAGCCAAGTAATACCACGCCACGGCAATACGGATCGCGCTCGTGCACGAGGGCATCGATGGCTTGCCATTGCTGGGCTGACATGCTTTCCAGCTTCCACCATTCCGGGTAAATGCCCAGGTTGTACAGGCGTTTGACGGCGCGCAAGACCGTGTCGTCGTGCTGCGGCAAGGAGTCCGACGGTATGACTTCGAGCAACAGTTCGTGACCGCTCACTTGCGCCGCGTCATACAGGGCCTTGATCTGCGCTTCCTGCTCCAATCGGTTTTCCACGGTATCGTCCGGATGCAACTGCACCAGGCACTTGATCACGTGTTCCTTCGGCCAGCTGAGCAGGTGCGAACCGATGGAGCGGCCCCAGTCGAATTGCAGCGGATTGGAACCGGGCAATTCCACGGGACGGCCGATCCACCAACCGCGCCCCGTCGCATCGTTGAGCGCGTCGACGCCATAGCGTCCATCGATCAGCACGCCCGTCTTGCCAGCCAGTTGCAAGGCCGTTTCCGTCTGCGCCACGGCTTGCACCATCAATTGCTTCAGGGCGCAAATAGCCGATTCTGGCGCACCTGTCTGTTGCGCCAGCTCAAAAAATTGCGTGCGGTGATCAAACGCAAACACGCACAGCTCGTCCCATTGCGGGCGCGCCACCGTCGTGCGATGCAGGCGCGACAAGGTGGCGTCCTGGTCCGGTTGCGTCAGTTTCGCCGCATTGGCGAGGAAATAGTCGAGTTCCACGGGCGACGGCATGGCCGGTGCGCAGCCGTGGCGCGACACGACGAGGGCGCCGCAGCCATTCGCGTAACGGCAGCACGCCTCGTAATCCTCGCCGCGCAGCCAGCCTTTCAAAAAGCCCGAGAGAAATGCGTCGCCCGCGCCCAGCACATTCAGCACTTCCACGCGCACGCCGCGGTAGTTATAGGCGTCGTCCAGGCTGTGCGGCACCACGCTGTCGATGACGGCGCTGCCCAGCGGGCCCCGCTTGACGACGAGGGTGGCCAGGGTAACGGCCCGCACGGCGCGCAAGCTGGCCATGATATCGGCGCCGCCGCCGGCGATCATGAATTCCTCTTCCGTGCCGACGATCAAATCAAATTGCGGCAGGATCGCCTGCAGGTGGCGCGTCACTCCGTCGTTGGAAACGAAGCGCGTTTCGCCATCCGCCTTGCCGGAAAGTCCCCACAGCACGGGCCGGTAATCGATGTCGAGCACGGTGCGCACGTTATTGGCGCGCGCCAATTTCAGGGCCTGCGTGCTGACGGCGTGCATGGTAGACGTGGAAAAATGCGTGCCGGTGATCAACAGCGCCTTGCTGGAAGCGATAAAGGCGGCGTCGACGGCGGATGGCTCGATGGCCATGTCGGCGCAATTTTCACGGTAGAAAATCAGGGGAAAGGTGTTTTTATCCTTGATGCCCAGCATGACGAGGGCCGTGAGGCGGTCGCCGTCGATGCCGACATGGCTGACGTCGCAACCCTCTTTCGATAACGTGTCCGTCAAGAAACGGCCCATGTGGTCGTCGCCCACTTTCGACAGCATGGCGGACTTGAGGCCCAGGCGGGCCGTGCCGAAGGCGATATTCGCCGACGAGCCGCCCAGGTACTTGGCGAAACTGGTCGCGTCTTCCAGGGTGCTGCCGATCTGCTGCGCGTACAGGTCCACCGCCAGGCGGCCCAGGCAGATGACGTCCAGCGCGCGGCCCTGGGCAAATTGTGTCGGGTTATTCATGGTTATCCTTAAATCGTGACACCGTCGAGTTCACTCATCAGCGTTTGCATTTCCGCACCGCCCGCCATCATGTCGAGTACTTCATCCTTGGAAACAGTTTCCTTGGTGTAAGTGCCCAGCGATTTGCCCCGGTTCAAGAGGGTGAACGAGTCGCCCACGGGGTAGGCATGGTGCACATTGTGGGTAATAAAGATCACGGACAAGCCCCGTTCACGCGCTTTGTAGATCAGTTTCAACACATTGAACGACTGTTTCACGCCCAAGGCCGCCGTCGGCTCATCGAGGATCAGCACGCGCGCGCCGAAGTGGATGGCGCGGGCAATGGCCAGGCATTGCCGCTCGCCGCCCGACATGGTGCCCACGGCCTGGTGCGGGTCGCGCACCATGATGCCCATTTCGGCCAGCTTGTCGCGCGCCGTGGTGGCTGCGTATTCCATATCCATCACGGGCAGCACGCCAAACATTTTACGGATCGGTTCGCGGCCCATGAAGAAATTGCGCGCCACGGACAGCAATGGCACCAGCGCCAGGTCCTGGTAGACGGTGGCCACGCCCAGGTCGAGCGCTTCCTTCGGCGAATTGAAGCTGACGGGCTTGCCGTCAACCAGATACTCGCCGCTGGTGGGCCGGTGCACGCCGGCCAAGGTCTTGATCAGGGTCGACTTGCCGGCGCCATTGTCACCGAGCAGGCAATGCACTTCGCCCGGTTTCAGGCGCAGGGTGACGTTTTGCAGGGCGATGACGGAGCCGAAACGTTTGCTGATGTTTTCCAGCGCAAGGATGTATTCGCTCATGGCTTATCTCGCTTCCGTGACACGGGCACGGACAAAGTTGTTGAACAGTACCGCGATCAACAGCATGACGCCGAGGAAGACGCGGAACCAGTCCGAATTGATATTGGTATAAGTAATGCCGATCTGCACCACGCCGAAGATCAGCGCGCCGAAGCAGGCGCCGACGACGGAACCGTAGCCGCCCGTCAGCAAGGCGCCACCGATGACGGCCGCGATGATGGCTTCGAATTCCTTTTGCATGCCGCGGTCGGCGGCGGCCGAACCCACGTCAAATACTTGCAGCGTGGCAAACAGGCAAGCGCAGAACGCCGTGAAGACAAACAGCGATACCTTGATGGTTTTCACGGGCACGCCCACGTTCTTGGCCGCGTTGGCGTCGCCGCCGACGGCGAAGATCCAGTTGCCGATGCGGGTGCGGGCCAGGACGAAGCCGGACACCAGCGCCAGGCCGGCCCACCAGACGATGACCTTGGGGATGCCCTTGACCAGCGGCGCGCCATTGTCGAGCGCCGTGATCCAGCCCGCCTTGGCCATCCAGGCGAACAGCGACGTGCCCACTTCGCCATGGAACAGGGTCATGGCCAGCCAGTCGTCGGCGGCCAGCGCGCCGATGCCGCTGACGATGGTGCGGTTGGCAAACATGATGGACAGAGCCAGGGTCAGGCCGCGCAGGATGAACAGGAAGGCCAGGGTGACGATAAACGAAGGCAAGCGCGTCTTGATGACCAGGTAGCCATTGAGCCAGCCCAGCGCCATCGAACCGGCAAAGGCGAACAGGATGGCGGCCCACACGGGCCAGTGGAAGTAGACGGAAGGGATGGCCATCATCATGCCGGCAAAGCCGATCATGGAGCCGATCGACAGGTCGAATTCGCCGGCGATCATCAATACGCAGGCGCCGATGGCGATGATGCCCAGGTAGGCGGCCACTTGCGCCCAGTTGATCACGCCATCGAGGTTGAACATGCCGGAGTCGCCGGCCGTCAGGATAAAGAAGGCGAACACCAGGATGGCGCCCGAGATCGAGGCGAATTCCGGGCGGCTGAACAGCCGCTTGAGCCAGCTGACCTTCCCCACGCGCTCATCAACGCCCTGCTTTTGCGGCGGCGTGCCCGAGGCGGCCATGCCACCCTGCTCCACGCTTAATTTCACGGTACTCATGCTATGTCTCCCTTGTTTTATAGCAACCTACCAGCCTCGACAGCAATTCCAGGGCGGCAGGACCCGCGCGCCGGCAAGCATGGCCTGCGCGCGGGGACAACGACTAAGGTCTTGATTGAACTGAAAAGCGGGTGCTTAACGGAACTGGCCGGCGTATTTCTCTACCTTGCCGATATTGTCCTTGGTGACATAACCAGGACCGGAACCGATATGGCGCGGGCCATACGATGGTGCCAGGCCGTACTCGGCCAGGCGCGCCTTGAATTTGGCGTTATTGATCAGCTTTTCGCGTACCTTGGCCAGGTCCGTGGTCTTGTCCTGCTTCATGATGGCCAGCACGGCAACGGGGATATAGCCTTGCAGGTAAGGTTGCTGGTCGATGGCGAACTGGATGCTGCCATCCTTGATGCCCTTCGAGATTTCATCGGACAGGTCGAACGTGGCGAACCACATCTTGCCCTTCAAACCCATTTTTTCCAGGGCCTTCAGCGAAGCGTGGGCCGAGGTGGGGCCCAGCGCCAGCACGGCCTGGGTTTTCGGATTGTTGCGCAGGTAGGCGCTCAACTTGCTTTCGATGGTGGTCGGATCTTCGCCCGCATCCAGGGTGGCAGCCTTGAAATCGACGCCGATGGCTTCGGCAAAGCCGCGGCAGCGCTCGAATGACGACGGATTCGTCGCGTAGTGGTTGACGCAAACGAAGGACTTGATGCCGGCCGCCTTGGCTTTTTCGCCAGCGCCCTTGCCTGCCTCGTATTCAGGCTGGCCCACGTGCATCACGGCGCCCAGCTGCTCGCTTTGCGTCAGGGTGCCCGAATTGATCGTGACAAACGGAATCTTCTTGGCAGCAACAAGGCCCAGCGGTTTTTGCAGCACGCTGAAGTCGGCGATGCTGACGATCACGCCGTCGTAGTTGCGGGCAGCCGATTGCTCGACCAGGCGCGCCATGTCGGCCAGGTCGCCGTTCGGTGGATTGCGGTAGTCGACGGTGACATTGAAGTCTTCGCCTGCTTGCTTGACGGAATTTTTAATCGTATTCCACCAGGAATCGGAATCGGGCGCATGGCTGATCAGCACGAATTTCTCGCCTGCCGCGTGGCTGGCGCTCATGCCCAGACCCAGTCCCAGACCAAGGCCCAGCACGGCCAGGTGCTTCAGAAATCCCTTACGCTTATTGCTTTGCATGAATGTCTCCTTGAAGGATTAATTTTTATAGTTGCCAGCTTTTGTCGCGTGTCAGCGGGGAGCCGGAAAACCGGCAAGACCCGATGCACTGCGCACAGCTTAGGCCACAAAAAAGACAAATGCAATAAAATTTTCAAAATAAATATAAATAGAAAATCATTTCTATTTTCCGGATTCACTCCTATAATTCTCGCCAGAACCAGCCGTCGCAGTCATGTTGCGCGGCCCAGCAAGCAACCGAGGAAAACACCATGGCAGCCACCGCCCCCATCGAACAGTTGATGCAGCACATTGCCGCCGAGTACGACAACCTGTCGCGCCAGCTGAAAGTCATCGCCCAATACATTGAAAAGCACCGGGCCAGCCTGATGCTCGAGCGCATCAGCGACATCGCTGCCGCCTGCGACGTGCAGCCATCCGCCATCGTGCGTTTCGCGCAGCGCTTCGGCTATACGGGCTTTTCCGAAATGCAGGATGTGTTCCGCCAGGCTTACACGGACCAGGCCGGCGCCACGCCCGACTATCAGCAGCGCATCCGCAAGCTCATTTCCACGCGCGATGCCGCCCTCAGCGCAGGCGACCTGACGCGCGAATTCGTCGGCGCCAGCCGCGCCGGCCTCGACGACCTGGCGGCCGGCCTCGACGACGCGCAGCTGGAAGCGGCCGTCAACCTGCTGCTGAAAGCGGAAAATATCTATGTGATCGGCGTGCGCCGGTCCTTTCCGATCGCCTCCTACATCGCCTACGCGCTGGAACACACGGACAAGCGCGTGCACCTGATTAGCGGACTGGGCGGCATGCACCGCGAACAGATGCGCAGCGTGCGCGAACGCGATGTGGCGATCGCCATCAGTTTCTCGCCTTACGGCAAGGAAACCCAGCAGTGCATCAAGGCGGCGCAAGACAAGGGCGCCAAGGTCCTCGTGATTACCGACAGCAAACTGGCACCGCTCGCGCGGGCCGCCGACGCGCTGCTCACCGTCACCGAGGGCAGCGCCTTCGCCTTCCGTTCGCTGACCAGCACCATCTGCCTGTGCCAGGCGCTGTTCATCGCGCTGGCATACAAATTAGAGCTCGACATCGAAGAAATCCACACCCCAGGAGAACATGATGATTGAAGTAGCGTTGTTCGGCGCCGGACGCATCGGCAAAATCCACGCGGCCAACCTGGCTGCCCAACCCGGCGTGCAGTTCAAGTACGTGGTCGACGTCAACCAGGAAGCGGCCGCCGCGCTGGCCGGCCTGCATGGCGGCAGCAGTGCCTCGGTGGAAACGGCGCTGGCCGACCCCGCCATCAAGGCAGTCGTCATCGCTTCCAGCACGGACACGCATGCGGACCTGATCCTGCGTTCGGCCGCCGCCGGCAAGGCCATTTTTTGCGAAAAACCCGTCGACCTGACCATCGACCGTGCGCGCGCCTGCGCCGCCGCCGTCAAGGAAGCCAAGGTACTGTGCATGCTGGGCTTCCAGCGCCGCTACGACCCCACTTTCAATGCCGTCAAGACACGCATCGAAGCGGGCGAAATCGGCACGCCCGAATTGCTGGTCGTCACCAGCCGCGATCCTGGTCCTCCGCCCGTCAGCTACATCAAGGTGTCGGGCGGCATCTTCAAGGATATGCTGATCCACGATTTCGACATCTTCCGCTGGATACTCGACGATGAAGCCGTCAGCGTGCACGCCACGGGCAGCTGCCTCGTCGATCCCGCCATCGGCGAGGCGGGCGACCTGGACACGGCCGTCGTCACCATCCGCACGGCCAAGGGACGCTTGTGCCAGATCAATGCCTCGCGCCGCGCCGCCTACGGCTACGACCAGCGCTTCGAAGTGCTGGGCAGCGCCGGCATGCTGCAAGCGGGCAACCACAAGCCGACGGAAGTGACGGCCTATGGTTCGCTGAATGTCAGCGTGGACAAGCCGGAAGACTTCTTCCTGGAACGTTATCGCGTGGCCTACGCGCAGGAAATGGCGCATTTCTTTGACGCCCTCACCCACGGCACGCCGCTGCGCACCACCGTTCACGATGGCTTGAAGGCACTGGAACTGGCCGAGGCGGCCACCTTGTCGTGGCGCGAACAGCGCGTGGTCACTTTATAAACCAATAATAAAAATACCTGGAGACACCATGTCATCCCCAACATTAAAAGTCGGCATCGTCGGCCTGGGCCGGCTGGGCCAGCGCCACGCCATCAACCTGGCGCAGCGCGTGCCGAATGCCGAAGTCGTGGCCGCCTGCAGCCCCATACCAGCCGAACTGGACTGGGCAGCCAGCACGCTCGGCATCACCACCGGTTATGCCGACTACGACGCGCTGCTGGCCCATCCGGGCCTGGACGCCGTCTTCCTCGTCACGCCCACCTCGCTGCATGCGGATCAGATCATCGCCGCCCTGCGCGCCGGCAAACACGTGTTTTGCGAAAAACCGCTGTCGCTGGACCTGGCCGACTGCCTGAAGGTGGAAGCGGAAGCGGCGCGCCACCCGCAGCTGACCATCATGATCGGCTTCGTGCGCCGCTTCGATGCCAGCTACCATGACGCGCAGCAAAAGATCGCCCAAGGTGTCATTGGCAAGCCGTATCTGGTGCGTTCGCAAACCTGCGACCAGAACGACCCCAGCGGCGCCTTCATGCGCTTCGCCCCCACCAGCGGCGGCATCTTCCTCGATTGCAGCGTGCACGATATCGACCTGGCGCGCTGGCTGCTGGGCAATCCCGTGCCCAAACGCGTGTATGCGAGCGGCACCAACGCCATCCACACGGGCTTGCAGGCGTTCGGCGACGTCGACAACGGCCTGGCGACGGTCGAATTTTCCGATGGCAGCATGGCCAGCTTCATGGCTTCACGCACCATGGCGCACGGCCACGAAACCCTGACGGAAGTGTTCGGCACGGGCGGCCGCCTGGCCGTGGGCAGCAATCCACGCCTGAACCGGGTGGAAATTTCGGATACGCATGGCGTGCGCAATGAATGCACACCGGACTTCTATGCCCGCTTCGCCGACGCCTTTCTGATCGAGGCACAGGAGTTTACGGATGCGGCACTGGGCCGGCGCACCTTGTCGCTGACCTTGCACGACGCGACGGAAGCGACGCGCATCGGCCTGGCCATGACGCAAGCGATGCGCGAGGCACGGCCCGTGGAGTTTTAAGCCGCCAGGGGATTCAGGCAGCCGGCGCGGGAAATGGACGCTCGGGCTGCCTGGGTTCCACGGCCAGGCGCAAGCCCATGGCATCGAGGATGGCCGTCAAGGTGCTCAAGGAGGGATTGCCATCGGGCGACAAGGTTCGGTACAGCTGGGTAGGATTGAGCTTGGCCGCCTGCGCCACGGCGGGCACGCCGCCAAAGGCGCGCGTCAGCTGGCGCAGCACGGCCAGCAGTTCGCCGTGGTCGCCATCGACGAGGATCTCGTTGATCAATGCAAGGGCGAAAGCGGGATCGTCGCGGTACAGTTCGGCCATCGCCTCGTCATGCGAGCGGTCTCTTGGTGGTTTGCTCATGACCTCTTTCACATCCTCTTTCATCTTCCCTCTCCTTCCAGTCGTACCAGCAGGCACAGGCGTACTCGATATCTTTCGGTTGCGTGCGCTTGTCGCCACCGCACAGCAATAAAATGATCTGTTCGCCGGCAATGGCATAGTAGATACGGTAGCCGGCCCCCACATCGATGCGCAACTCCCACACGCCGTCGTGGCAAAACTTGTGGTCGCCAAAATTGCCAGGAACCATACGCAGCACGCGTCGCACGATGGCCACCCTGGCCGTGTTGTCGCGCTGGCGCTTCAGCCATTCCGTATATAAATCCCTGCCCGATGATGTCAGATAGTGCCGGATCTCATACATCATATTCGTCCATAAACGAAGAAAGATCAAGGAGAAAATCACGTGCACATGTAAAAAAGAAGACCACGCAATCTTGCTACCAAACCCGCTCACACAGGCCGCAAATACCGGGTTCACTGAGCTACATCAAGATGCCTTTCGCTCATTGTTATAGGGAAATGATGTCGCCCGACCGTGCCTCACGTCTGGCTGATTGCGCTATACAATAAGCGCTGTCCAACCGTGAAGAACCCTGCCTCCATGAGCAACAACGACAGCAACTCCCCTTCCCTCGCCGACGTGGCCGAACGCTACGTCAAGCTGGTCCTGGCCATGGGCCAGCACGACGCCTCGTATGTCGACGCGTATTACGGCCCGCCCGCGTGGCAGGCCGCAGCGGTCAAACAGCCGCAGAGTTTGAGCGATATCAAAGATGGCGCAAACGCGGCGCTGGCCCTGCTGGCTGACGCCTCCTGCCTGCGCGCCCTCAACCTGCGCAAGCAGTTGCAAGCCGTGCTGGCCAAGGCGGACATGCTGCAAGGGACACGCCTGGATTTCGACACGGAAAGCGCGCGCCTGTACGACGCCGTCTCGCCCCACCACAGCCGCGCATATTACGCTGAGCTGGTGGCGCAGATCGACGCCCTGCTGCCGGGCGACGGCACGGTCAGCGACCGGGTCAACGCCTTGCGCGCGCAACTCGTCATTCCCGCCGACAAGCTGCGCGCCGTCATGGATGCGGCCATCCGCGCGGGTCGCGAACGCACCTTGCAATACATCGGCCTGCCCGAAGGCGAGGATTTCGTGCTGGAATTCGTCACCGACAAACCGTGGAGCGGCTACAACTGGTACAAGGGCAACTACCAGAGCGTGATCCAGATCAATACCGACTTGCCCGTGTATATCGACCGCGCGGTCGACCTCGGCTGCCACGAAGCGTATCCCGGTCACCACGTGTACAACGTGCTGCTCGAGCGCGACCTGGTGCGCGGCAAGGGCTGGATGGAATACTGCATCTATCCGCTGTACTCGCCGCAATCGTTGATCGCCGAAGGCACGGCCAATTACGGCATCGAACTGAGTTTTACCGATGCAGAACGGCTGGCATTCGAACAGCAGGTGCTGTACCCGCTGGCCGGCCTCGATCCGGCGCTGGCGCCCCGCTACGCACAGCTGAACCAGTTGCTGGCCAAGCTAGGCTACGCCGACAACGACATCGCGCGCCAGTATCTCGAAGGCAACTTGACCCGCGAAGAAGCGCTGGAATGGCTGGTCAACGTGCGCCTGTACCCGGCCGAAAAATCCGCGCAGCGCCTGCAGTTCTACGATGCCATGGGTGCGTACGTCATCAATTACAACCTGGGCCAGGACATGGCGAAAGCGTATGTGGAACGCCAGGGCGCGACGCGCGCCGAGCACTGGGCCGCCTTCCGCGACCTGATGTCGTCGCCGCGCGTGCCCAGCCATTTGCAGGCATAAGCCTTACTTCGGCGGCAGCCAGTACAGCGGCAAGGCCACGGCCAGGCATGCCAGCCCCGCCAGCAGCATGGCCAGCTGAAAACCGGCGGCCAGGGCGGCAACCTGCCCCGCCCGCTCCAGCAGGGCGGCGGCGCGCAAGCTCATCACGCTGCCCAGCACGGCCACGCCCAGGGTCATGCCCGCCTGGCGCAAGGCATTCATGATGGCCGAAGCCATGGCGGCTTGCTCGCCGCGCACGGATGCCATCACCAGCAAACCGGTGGCCGGCACGGCCAAACCCATCGCCAGGCCCAGCAGGCCGAACAGGCTGCCGACGATGGCGTAGGGCGTCCGCGGCGCCAAGGTCGCCGTCGCCAGCAGCACCAGACCCGCCAGCACATAGCCAGCCAGCATCATTCGCCGCAGCGACAAATGGCGGCTGAGGCGGCCGAAACACAGGGAAACGACGCCCATGGCCGCGAACTGCGGCAACATGCGCCAGCCGCTGGCGCCCGCCGGCCAGCCCTGGATTTGCTGCAGATACAGCGAGAAAAAGAACAGGCTGCTGTAGCAGGCAAACCCCAGTACCAGCGACGCCAGGTTGATCAACGCAAAGGTCCGGTCGCAAAACAGCCGCAACGGCAACAGGGGACGTGGCGCGCGCGCTTCGACAGCCAGGAAGGCGAGGAAGGCCAGCAGCGCCACGCCCAGCGATGGCCAGGCAGCCATGCCGCCCGGTCCGTCCACCTCGCCCAGCGCGATCAAGCCGTAGGTGAGCGCACCGAGCCAGACGATGCTGAGCACCTGCCCCGTCCGGTCCAGCGCCGCCTGTTCCCGGTAATGGCGTTCCGTCATGCCCCAGGCGCCCAGCAGCACGGCCAGCACGCCCAGCGGCAGGTTGATCAGGAAGATGCTTTGCCAGCCCGTGGCCTCCAGCAGCATGCCGCCCAGCAGCGGCCCCAGGATCAGCGCCAGCGCGCTGAAGGCCGACCAGCCGCCGATCACGTGCGCCCGCTCGCGCGGGTCGGGAAACGCGTGGCTCAATATCGGCATCGCGCCCGGAATCAGCAAGGCGCCCGCGACGCCCTGCACGGCACGGCCCGTCAGCAATAGCGGCAGGCTGGCGGCCAGCGCGCACAGCAGCGAACCGGCCGTAAACAGGGCCACGCCCAGCAGCCAGATGCGCTTGTGCCCATGCCGGTCGCCCAGCGGTCCGGCCGACAGCATGCAGGCCGACAGGCACAGCGCATACGCGTTGACCACCCACTGCAAGCCCGCCATATCCGTCGCCAGCGCCGTTTGCAAGGTGGGCAAAGCCACGTTGACGATGCTGATATCGAGCGAGGCGAGAAAGGTGCCCAGGTAGGCGGCGGCCACCAGGGCCGCGCGGCGATAGCGCTGCATGGCGTGTCTCCAATTCATGAGTTCGCCTTCATCATAACTATCGACTGACCGTCGGTCAATTAAAAACAACAGCCTTGCATGGCGGGCGCTTGGGCGGCGCCCGCGCTTCACTTATACTGGGCGCATGACCACGACACGACACGCCAACCCCGCCCTGCCCGATGCCGCCGCTGCGCCGGCCCCCGTTCGCCCGCGCACCAAGCCTGCCGAAGTGCGCCTCGATGAATTGATGGCCGCCGCCGAGCGCCTGTTTCTCGACAAGGGCGTGGAAGCGACCACCGTCAGCGACATCACCACCCTGGCCGGCGTGGCGAAAGGCACGTTCTATCACTATTTTCCGTCCAAGCACGAGATGCTGGCGGCGCTGGCCGGACGCTATACGCAGCACTTCCTGGCCGGCCTGGAAACGGCCGTCGACCTGTGCATGCCCGGCGACTGGGAAGGCCGGCTGCGCGCGTGGGTGCAGGCGAATGTGGCCACTTACCTGCGCACTTGGCAATTACACGACATCGTCTACACGAGCCACCGGCGCAGCATCGGCATCGATTCTGCGGACAATCCCGACAAGAATGCCATCCTGGCCCAGTTGGGCGCCATCCTGGCGGGCGGCGCGGCGGCCGGCACCTGGCCTTTGCCGCAGCCGCGCCTGGCGGCCCTGATGATTTACTCGGCCGTGCATGGCGTGACGGACGACGCCATCGCCGCGCAGTTACAGGACAGCAGCGCCTTCGCCGCCGACGTGGCCGACGCCTGCCTGCGCATGCTGGGCCGCTGACGGCGCGCAGCGATGTGAGCCACTCCTGCGCGGCATCAAGGCACGGCGCCTGACGTCATCCATACTGTATCGATTGGAGACACAGGCAATGAACCGGATTCTTTCCCGCATCCCCGCCCTGTTGCTGGCCCTGGCCTGCCTTGCAGCCTTCCTGCCGCCGGCACTGGCCCGCGATGCCGCCGTCGCGCCCGCCCTCAGTGCGCGCCAGCAGGCGCTGAGGGCGACCGTCGTAGGCAGCGCCGCCCATCCGCGCATTCTGCAGGTGCGCCTCGATGAACTGCATCCCACCCAGCCGGCCATCGGCTACGACCAGGTGTACTACAAGCTGGGACGCTATGCGGCCGAAGAAAAACATATCGCCGACATCGCCAAGCCAAAGAAATTCGCCGACCTGTGCGAAGCCAATGGCCAGGGCGACGTCTTGCCCGGCACGGCCAATGTCGCCGGCGCCACCCTGGCCACGCCGCCGCCCGGCTACCGCTGCAAGGCGGCCGTGGGCAGCCGTCCCGACGACATGAAGACTGTCGTCATCGGGCCGCGCGGCACGGTATACCTCACCGATGGCCACCACACGTTTTCCACTTTCTGGGATGCCGATGGCGGGCGCAACCACCAACTCAAGGTGTGGGTCAAGGTCAGCGACAATTTCAGCGCGCTGGGCGAAGCGGCCTTCTGGGTCCGCATGCGCGAGGAAAACAAGGTATGGCTGAAAAACGGCCAGAACCAAGCCATCACGCCGCAGCAACTGCCATCCGCCATCGGCCTCGCATCCCTGGGCGACGATCCCTACCGCTCGCTCGTGTACTTTACGCGCGGGATCGGCTACAAGCCGCCCGACCAGGCTACGGAATTTCTCGAATTCTACTGGGCCGACTGGCTGCGCCGCAAACCGGCGCTGGATCTGGCGCGTGTCGACCTGCTCGATCCCGCCGCGTATGCCAGCACCATCCTGCTGGCGGCGCAGGCGATGGTGGCGCTGCAACCGGCGGAGCTCGTCAGCGGCGGCAAGCGCGCGGCGGACCTTGGCGCCCTGCGCGAAATCGACCACGCAGCGTTCGACGAGCTGACCGAAGACAAGGGCAAGCTGGGCTACGCCATCGACTACCGCAAGTCGCTGCTGCGTCAGTAACATCCAGGCGTGTCATCATCCTGACATCTGCGCCCGCTAGCATGTCGGCACTTTTCAGGCCGACATCACGGGACACCATGTACAAGCACAGCATCCGCCGCAGCACCTTATCGATTGCCATCGCCCTCGCACTGGGCGCCAGCCTGGCCGCCTGTGGCGGCACAGACTATCGCGACACCACGGCGCCCGTCGCCCCGGTGGCCCCCGTCACCCCGGCACGCATCCTGAACGTGGTAGCGGCCACCGGCAAGGCCGTGGCGAATGCTTCCGTCTCCGTGCTCGACGCGGGCAAGAATGTCGTCGGCAGCGGCACCACGGACGCGACAGGCAAAGTGGCCATCACCCTGGCTGCCGCGGCGAAGGCGCCCTTCCTCGTCTCCGTCACGCCGGCAGGCGGCACCACCCTGTACGCGCTGTCGCTGAAGGAAAGCGCCGTCAACCTGACGCCGCTCACCTCCGTCATCGCCATGCAGCTGCTGGGCAGCATCCCCTCGAGCGCGTCTCCCGCCAGCCTGGCCGCCATCGATGCGGTCAGACTGCAAACGGCGCAGACGCAGCTGGGCACGGCCCTGGCGGCGCCCCTGCAAACCCTGGGCATGGCGGCCAACTACGACTTCGTCAATGGCGCCCTGACGCCAAACAGCAAGGATCCGGCCGACGTCCTGCTCGACAACCTGCAGGTAAAACAGAGCGGCACGGATATCGACATCGTCAATGCCAGCGGCAGCATCGTCGCGCAAATCATCGATGGCGGCGCGCCTATGGCCACCGGCAAGAGCGTGCTGGAAACGCCGCCCGTGCTCAGCGCGCGCCAGCAAGTCCTGGCCGCCACGGCTGCCGGCACCGATGCGGCGCCCGTCTTCCTGCAAGTGTCGCTCGACGAACTGCATCCCACGCAGCCAGCCGTCGGCTACGACCAGATCTACTACAAGCTGGGCCGCTACGGCGCGGAAGACCTGGTCATGGCCAAGACCAACAAGCCGAAGAAATTCGCCGAACTGTGCGAAGCCAACGGCCAGGACGACGTGGTGAGCAAGACGGCCAACGTGGCCGGCGCCACCCTGAGCAATCCACCGGCCACCTTCCAGTGCAAGTCCGCAGTGGGCACCAAGCCGGGCGACATGAAGACGGTCGTCATCGGCCCGAACGGCACCCTGTACCTGACGGACGGCCACCACACGTTCAGCGCCTTCCGGGATGCCGACAATGGCCAGAACCTGCAGTTGAAAGTGTGGGTCAAGGTGACGGACAATTTCAGCAAGCTCAGTGAATACGATTTCTGGGCGCAGATGAAGAAGGTCAACAAGGTCTGGCTGAAGGATGGCGGCAACAAGGCCATCGCCACCAGCCAGCTGCCCGCGTCCATCGGTTTGAAGTCGCTGGGCAACGACCCGTACCGCTCGCTCGTCTACTTCACGCGCGACGCCGGCTACGTGGTGCCGTCAACGGCCACGGAATTCCTCGAATTCTACTGGGCCGACTGGCTGCGCACGCAGCCCGGCATCGACCTGGCCAAGACGGACACGCGCGACGTTGCCAGCTACATGGCCACCATCAAGAGCGCATCGACGGCGATGGCGGGCCTGAAGGCGAACGATATCGTCAGCCGCGGCGTGATGGCGCAAACCCTGGGCTGGACGGGCGTCTTCAGCCAGGCCGCGCTGGACGACCTGGTCACGCCGACGGGCAAGCTGAGCTACTCCATCGCCTACAAGAAAGCGCTGCCGAAATAATCTCGGCGGCGCAAACGACAACGGCCCGCCTGTCAGCTGACAGGCGGGCCGTTTTTATGGGTAACGTCGCTTACGCGATGCGTTCACCATTCTCCGGATCGAACAGGGCCGCTTTCGACAGGTTGAACGACAGCTGCATGGTCTGCCCTGGCAGCACGGCTTCGCGCGGATGCGTGCGGCAAGTCACGGCGGCGCCGTTCAGGCGCGTCGTCAGCAGGGTATCCGGGCCGGTCGGCTCGACCAGGTCGATCAGGCAACCCAATTCCTGGCCCACGTCGCCGTGCGCGCTGCTCATGTCCGTGATCTGCTCCGGGCGCACGCCCAGGATCACGTCGCGGCCCGCATAGCTGCGCAGCTTGTCGGTGGCGAACGGCAAGGCCAGGCGCATGCTCTTGCCTGCGTTCTCGATGGCGACAAACACCTCGTTGCCTTCGATGACAGGCTTGACGGTGATGAAGTTCATCGATGGCGAGCCGATAAAGCCGGCCACGAACAGATTCGCCGGATTGTCGTAGATTTCCTGCGGCGTGCCCAGTTGCTGCACCACCCCATCCTTCATGACGGCGATCAAATCGCCCATGGTCATCGCCTCGATCTGGTCATGCGTGACGTAGACGATGGTGGCCTTCAGGCGCTGGTGCAGCAGCTTGATCTCGGCGCGCATTTCCACGCGCAGCTTGGCGTCCAGGTTCGACAGCGGTTCGTCGAACAGGAACAGCGACGGCTTGCGCGAAATGGCGCGGCCCATGGCGACCCGTTGGCGCTGGCCGCCCGACAGCTGCGCCGGGCGGCGGTCCAGCAAATGCGTGATCTGCAGGGTTTCGGCGACGCGGGCGACGATTTCTTCCTGCTCCGCCTTCGGCACTTTTTTCACGTTCAAGCCGAACGCGATGTTTTCGCGCACCGTCATCGACGGGTACAGCGCATACGACTGGAACACCATGGCGATGTCGCGGTCCTTCGGCGGCAGGTCGTTGACCACCTTGCCGTCGATGAGGATTTCGCCGGAAGTGACGCTTTCCAGGCCGGCCACCATGTTGAGCAAGGTCGACTTGCCGGAGCCGGAGCCGCCGACGAGGATCAGGAACTGGCCATCCTTGATCTCGATGTCGATGCCCTTGAGGACTTCGACGCCATTCGTGTACACCTTGCGGATGCTGCGTATCGATAAACTGGACATATTCTTTCCTTAACCTTTGACTGCGCCTGCGGTCAGACCGCGCACAAAATAACGGCCTGCGACCAGATAGACCAGCAGGGTCGGCAGCGCGGCAATCACCGCGGCAGCCATGTTGACGTTGTATTCCTTCACGCCCGTGGACGTGTTGACCAGGTTGTTCAAGCCCACCGTGATCGGCTGCGAATCGCCGCTGGCGAACACGATGCCGAACAGGAAGTCGTTCCAGATCTGCGTGAATTGCCAGATGATGCAGACGACGAAAATCGGACCCGAAATCGGCAGCACGATCTTGCGGAAGATCAAGAAGAAGCCGGCGCCGTCGATGCGGGCCGCCTTGATCAATTCTTCCGGCACGCCGATATAGTAGTTACGGAAGAACAGGGTCGTGAACGCCGTGCCATACACCACGTGGACGAAGACCAGGCCGGTAGTGGTGTTTGCCAGGCCGAATTCGCCCAGCAGGCGCGCCATCGGCAGGATCACCACCTGGAACGGAATGAAGCAGCCCACCAGCAAGGCGGCAAACAGGATTTCCGAACCGCGGAAGCGCCAGTGCGCGAACACGTAGCCGTTGAAGGCACCCAGGAAGGTCGAGATCAGCACGGCGGGAATCACCATCTTGATCGAGTTCCAGAAGAACGGCTGCATGCCGTCGCAGGTGACACCCGTGCAGGCCGAGGACCAGGCCTTGGACCAGGAATCGAACTGCCACACGTGCGGCAGTGCCAGCAGGTTGCCGCTGCGGATCTCGTCGAGCGACTTGAACGACGTCGACAGGGTCACGTACAGGGGCACGATGTAGTACACCGCAAACAGGATCAGCAGCAGATATACAACCACCCGTCCGAGGGTGAGGCGATTATTGCGTGTAGGTGTCATCTCATCGCCTTTGCGCTGCGCGTTTCCAGGTACATCAGCGGCACGAGCACTGCCACGATGGTGGCCAGCATCATCATTGCCGATGCCGAGCCCAGGCCCAGCTGGCCGCGGGTGAAGGAAAACTGGTACATGAAGATGGCCGGCACGGACGACGAATTGCCAGGTCCGCCAGCCGTCAGTGCGATGACCAGGTCGAAGCTCTTGATGGCGATATGCGCGAGGATCAGCAGCACGCTGAAGAACACTGGACGCATGGCGGGAATCACGATGCGCCAGTAGATCGTCGGCAGGGATGCGCCATCGACTTGCGCCGCCTTGATGATTTCATCATCGATGCCGCGCAGGCCCGCCAGGAACAGGGCCATGACGAAGCCCGACGATTGCCACACGCCGGCGATCACCACCGTGTAGATGGCCATGTCGGAATTGACCAGCCAGTCGAAGGTAAACGAGGTCCAGCCCCAGTCGTGCATGACCTTTTCCAGGCCCAGGCTGGGATTGAGCATCCATTTCCACGCCGTGCCGGTGACGATGAAGGACAGCGCCATCGGATACAGGTAGATGGCGCGCAGCGCGCCTTCGGCGCGGATTTTCTGGTCCAGCAGGATGGCCAGGAACAGGCCGATGGCGATGCTGCAACCGATGAACAGGACACCGAAGATGCCGAGGTTCTTGAGCGAGGTCCACCAGCGCTCGTTGTCGAACAGCTCGACGTATTGCACCAGGCCGGCGAACTCGTAGTTCGGCATCAGCCGCGATTCGGTCAGCGACAGCCAACCGGTCAAAAAGATAAAACCATAGACGAATACCAAGCTGGCGATGAGCGTGGGGCCCAGCACCATCTGCGGTATCCATCGGTCGAATTGCTTGCGTATGGACATAGGACAGCCGTAGAAGTAGAACTGCGTGTGGCGCCGGCCTGGACGAATGCCAGGGCGGACGCCTGCGATGCATGCGATGCAGAGGGCGCCGGCGGGAGTGCCGGCGCCGTCGTGATTACTTCACTTTTGCCGCTTTGGCCAATGCAGCAACCGCGTCTTTCGAGCTCATGTTGGTGTTCATGAACTTGGCGATGACGTCGGTCACGGCGCCTTGCGTGGCCGAAGCCAGCGCCATGCCGTGGGCGAACGATGGCACCAGGCCGCCGTTCTTGTTGGTGGCGTCCATGTCTTCCATCGATTTCAGGGCGCAAGCGTCAAACTTGTCCTTGGAAACGCCGGAACGCACGGGGATGGAACCCTTGTTCAGGTTGAAGATCGACTGGAACTTCGGATTCATGATGGCGTTGGCCAGGGCGATCTGCCCTTTCTTCGCATTCGCATCCTTTTGCGTGAACATGGCAAACGAATCGATGTTGAAGGTGTAGGCCTTGTCCGTGCCAGGAGCGGCCACGCACAGGTAGTCCTTGCCCGGCACCTTGCCGGCTGCCGTGAACTCGCCCTTGGCCCAGTCGCCCATGAACTGGAAGCCGGCCTTGTTGTTGATGACCATGGCGGTGGCCAGGTTCCAGTCGCGGCCTGCCGCATCCTTGTCGATATAGGTCTTCACCTTGCCCAGGGTGTCGAACACCTTGAGCATGGTCGGACCGGTCAATTCCTTCTGGTCCAGCTTGAGGATGGCCTTCTTGTAGAATTCCGTGCCGCCCACGCCCAGCGCGACGGATTCGAACACGGTGGCGTCCTGCCAAGGCTGGCCGCCGTGGGCGATCGCGATGCCGCCCGATTTCTTGATTTTCTCGGCCGCGTCGAAGAACGCATCCCAGGTGGTCGGGGTGGTGGCCACGCCGGCTTTTTTCAGCACTTCCGGGTTGACCCACATCCAGTTGACGCGGTGGACGTTGACAGGGGCGGCAACGTAGTGGCCCTTGTATTTCATGATATCGGCGACGACTTTCGGCAGCACGGCATCCCATTTGCCTGGAATGGCGGCATCATCGATATTGGCCAGCACGCCTTCCGCGCCCCACTCCTGGATCGACGGGCCCTTGATCTGGGCGGCCGTTGGCGGATTGCCGGAAATGACGCGGGTTTTCAGCGCGGTCGCGGCGTTTTCGCCAGCGCCACCGGCCACGGCGAAGTCTTTCCAGCCGAAGCCGCTTTCCTTCACGATTTGCTGCAACTGGCCCACGGACTTCGCTTCGCCGCCGGAGGTCCAGTAGTGCAACACTTCCACGTCGGTCGCAAAGGCGCTGCCGGCAAATGCCAGGGTGGTCAACGCGGCCAGTTGGGTAATCTTGAATTTCAGTTTCATCTCCACATTCCTTTTTTGATCAAGCTTTTAGGGGGCTTCGGCATACGGGGGCCGAAAAAGGTGAAATCTGCGCCTGTACCGGCGCTCTTGTGCTCAGACCCGCTTGCAAACGGGCATCATCTTCAGTGAAAAGACGGCGCCGTGATCCATGAAACGACTACATTGCATTTATATCACGGGACGGCGCCAAAAACGCATCCGCGAAGGATGCGCCAGGTTGATCTGCATTACAAACATCAACACTGAACAAAACCGTCGCGAGCGGCAGTGATTTGTGGCTAAGAAGCGCAACCGTGCTAGAGCACGGTGAGCATCGCAGGCCGCAAAGCGCGCCGCGCAGCAGGTTTGGTTCGGTGTTTAGAACCAAGTTTCTACCTGGAAACCATAAGAGGTGCCGCTGGTATTGTTGTTGTAGATCGGGCCGCCGTTGTTCGACGCGTTGACCGAGGCGGTGGCCGCATCGTTCCATTTGCCGTAGGTCACGAAAGCGCGCAGCTCAGGACGCGACCACAGGCCAGGACCGGCCGAGATCGTCGGGGCGATGGTCAGCTTGGTCAGGCGCTTGGCCGGCAGGCCGCCCGCTTGCGTCACGCGGTCCGTGCCCAGTTCGCCCACCAGCTTGAAGTTGTCGGTGAATGCGTACACAGGGCGCACGCCAACCGAGGTCCAGGTCGAGGAACCGTTGGCGTTCGACTCGTCTTTTTGCCACAGGGCGACGAATTCCATGCCGAAGTTGGCCATCGGCTGGATCGCCATGTCATTGAAGATACGCGTGCGTTTCACGTCCGAACCGAAACTGGTGTCGCCCGAAGCGCCGAACTGCGCGCCCTTGCCCGTGCCGGGACCGACGCCGTACTGCACGCCGAAGGTGTTGCCACCGCCAAACACTTTACCTTGACGGTGGAAGGCCGACAGCTGCCAGCCATTGTGTTTCTTGCCGTACAAGTCGTTGTCCTTGCCTTCACCGATGATGTAGGTCGCGGCCAGGTCCAGCGTGCCGTTTTCATTGACGGGAATCTCGCCGTAGATGAAGTTCTGGCGCACGGCCGAACGGGTGCCGAGCAAGGCGCCCGGCTTACCGCTGATCGTGCCGAGGCTGTCATCGAACTTGTTGAAGTCGTTGTCCTTGAAGAAGGCATACGAGAATTTACCAGGACCAGCAGGAATGCGGTCCAGGCCGGCGCCCGTGCCGTTCATATTGATGTATTGCAAGTCCAACATGTGGATGTCAGGACGGTAGTAGAAGCGTTTACCGATCCAGGCCGTGCCGCCGTTCAGGAAATCGAGTCCCTGCGCTTCGACGTAGGCCTTGACGATGCCCAGCTTGTTGTCGCCGAAATCCGAGTTTGGCGCGTAGGCGTTGACCCAGATGGTGGCCAGGTAGTTCACGCCGCCGGACTTGGCGACGGACTTGGTGTAGCCGAATTCCGTGTAGGCGTCGCACTCATTGCCCAGACGGTATTTCATGGTATTGCCACCCAGGCCGAAGCAGCCTTGCGAACCGCCGTCGCCCGACGTATTGCTGCCGGCGCCGGCGCGCAGGTAGCCGTGGAAGCCTTCGGAATCGGATGGGTACATCGGGTCGGCGGCAGCGGAACCGCTGGCGATGGCTAAGACGATGGCAGCTGGCAGCGTTTTCAACACGGCCTTCAACATGGTGCGATGCAGCATGGTAAGTCTCCTCAGTAATTTATTTTTTATCTAGTCATTCGTGGCCGAATGTACTGGCCAGAATTCTTTCCAGCAGGGACATAGTAACTATACTACGAACAAATATCAACATATTATGTTGTAATCCTACGACTACTCTGCGACACTTTATTTGCGTACCGACAGGCGCGTTGACTGCCCTGTTTTTTCCGCCGGCGCCGTCCGTTTCCGGCACTGCGGACAAGCATTTACGCAGGCGTCCCGCATTTTTCGGCACGCGGCACGTATACGAATTAAAATCCTTGGTTTTTGCCATAACGACAGTGCGCCGCCAAGACAGCGCACGCAGACGAGACTAGGCACCGCCATGAAAATAGATGAAAAAATGGAAGTAGCAGGCAGCGATCCGGCGGAGCGTTTCAGTGAAGGGCCACGCTTGCTGGCCGACATCGGCGGCACCAACGCCCGCTTCGTGCTTGAAACGCGCCAGGGCCACCTGGAAGCGGTCGCCGTGCTGCCGTGCGACGACTACGCCTCGCTGCTCGACGCCATCACCGCCTATATGGATAGCAGCGAAGCGCGCGCCGCCGGTTCGGCGCGCGTGCGCCATGCGGCCATCGCCATCGCCAATCCCATCGACGACGACAATATCCGCATGATGAACCATCACTGGTTCTTCTCGATCGAGGCCATGCGCGCCACGATGGGCCTCGACACCCTGCTGGTGGTGAATGACTTCACGGCGCTGGCCATGGCCCTGCCCTATCTGCGGCCCGACCAGCGCCTGCAGATCGGCGGCGGCATGGCGCGCGCCGACAGCGTCATCGGCCTGCTCGGTTCGGGCACGGGCCTGGGCGTGTCGGGCATGATCCCCGCCGAAGACCGCTGGATCGCGCTGGGCAGCGAAGGGGGCCACGTCAGCTTCGCCCCGTGCGACCAGCGCGAGATGGACGTGCTGTCCTTCGCCTGGCGCGAGCTGTCGCACGTCTCGGCCGAACGCCTCGCTTCCGGGCGCGGCCTGGAACTGATCTACCGCGCCCTGTCCGAGCGCGCCGGCAAGCCCGATGCGCTGCCGCTGCTGGCAGCCGAAATCACCAGCCGCGCCCTGAACAATGAATGCGACGTGTGCCTCGAAGCGGTGGACTGCTTCTGCGCCATCCTCGGCTCCATCGCCGGCAACGTGGCCATGACCCTGGGCGCGCTGGGCGGCATCTATATAGGCGGGGGCATCGTGCCGCGCCTGGGGCCCCTGTTCGAACAGTCGCAGTTCCGCGCCCGCTTCGAGCAAAAAGGCCGCCTGAACGAGTACCTGGCGCAAATTCCCACCTTTCTGATCACGGCCGAACTGCCGACTTTCCTCGGCATCGCCGCCATCCTGGCGCAAAAGCTCAAGCGCGCCCATTCCGGCGCGCCCGTGCTCGAATCCGTGCGCCAGGCGCGCGGCAGGATGAGCCCCTCGGAATGCAAGGTGGCCGACTGGGTCTTGAAGGAGCCGAACGCCATGCTGACCCTGCCGATCGCCGAAATCGCCCAGCGCGTCGGCGTGAGCCAGCCTACCGTGATGCGCTTTTGCCGCTCGATCGGCGTGCAGGGCCTGGCCGATTTCAAGCTGAAGCTTGCGTCCGGACTGACGGGCGGCGCCATCACGGTGGCCCACTGCCACGTGGAGATATCGGATTCCGACGCCGAGCTGGCGCGCAAGGTACTGGGCAATAACGCCTCGGCCGCGCTGGCCCTGCGCGACATGCTCGACGTCAAAGCGCTGACGGCCGCCATCGAACTGCTGCGCGGCGCGCAGCGCGTGGAATTGCTGGCCGTGGGCAGCGCCCGCGTGGTGGCCGACGACATGCAGCACAAATTGCTCAACCTGGGCATCGTCAGCAGCTTCTTTGCCGACCCGCAGGCGCAGGAAATGAGCGCCGCCATGCTGAAACCAGGCGACGTGGCGCTGGTCATTTCCCGTTCCGGCGCCCTGCCCGACCTGCTGCGCACCGTCAAGGTGGCGCAGGGCTGCGGCGCGCGCGTGCTGGCGATCACGGCCAGCGGTTCGCCGCTGGCCAAGCTGGCCGACGTGCTGCTGACCTTGAACCACCCGGAAGGCAACCTCAATTTCGTGCCCATGATCGTGCGCCTGCTGCAGCTGATGATGCTCGATATCCTGTCGGTGGGCCTGGCGCGGCGCGACACGGCGCAGCGCACCAGCGCCGCTGAACTGGAAGAAGGCCAATTGCACGGCATGCGCATCAGCGGCAAGCTGAAATTCGGTGGCCACCTCGAATAAGGCGGCGCACGCCGCCCCCACCTCCTCCGACGCCGCCAGCGGCGCCACCGTGCACGACGTGGCGCGCGTGGCCGGCGTGTCGGCCATGACGGTGTCACGCGTGATCAACGGGCGCGCCAGCGTCAGCGCGGCCACGCGCGACAAGGTCGAGGCGGCGATCGCCAGCCTACACTACCAGCCCAATCTGGCGGCCAGGGCGGCCCGCACGGGCACCCTGCGCATCGGCCTGTTGTACAGCAATCCGAGCGCGGCCTTCCTCAGCGAATTTTTAGTTGGCGCCATGGATCAATGCCGCCAGGGCGGCGGCCAGCTGCTGCTGGAACGCTGCGAAGACCTGGACAGCCAGCGCGCCGGCATCGATTGCCTGGTGGCGGCCGGCGTGGACGGCATCCTCGTGCCGCCGCCCCTGTGCGATTCGCCGGAAGTGCTGGCGCAGTTGAACCGGATGGGCATCCCCGCCATCGCCGTGGCCACGGCGCGCCCCTCGCCCGGCGTTTCGGCCGTACGCATCGACGATTACGAGGGCGCGCTGGCCATGACGCGCCATTTGCTCGCGCTGGGCCACCGCGACATCGGCTTCATCGAGGGCGATCCGGCGCACACGCCCGCCCTGCTGCGCCGCCAGGCTTTCGAGGACGCCATGCGGGAAGCGGGTTTGCGGGTAGCGCCGCACAGGGTGGCGCAAGGTTACTTTACGTATCGTTCGGGTCTCGACGCGGCGCGCCAACTGCTGGCGCAAGCACCGCATCCCAGCGCCATCTTCGCCAGCAACGACGACATGGCCGCCGCCACCCTGGCCGTGGCGCACGGCATGGGCTTGCAGGTACCGACGCAATTGAGCGTGTGCGGCTTCGACGACACGCCCGTCGCCACCACCGTCTGGCCCGAGCTGACCACCATCCACCAGCCCATCGCCGACATGGCGCGCGCCGCCGTCAATCTCGTCATCGACGAAATCCGCCAGCGCCGCGCCGGAGAAACGGCGTCCGCCACGCATCATTTGATGGCGTTCACCTTGATGGCGCGGGCGTCGACGGGGGAATGTGCTCCAGTAGGGCACATTCCGGTCGCAAAGTGACTGCCCCCACCAACCCGTCGAGCGCCCCTTAGCGCACCACCGTGCGCTGCACCAGCGACTCCACCAGCTCCACCGAAGGGGGGGCGCCACCGGCCGCCAGGCAGGCGCCCGCACCCGCCGCGACGGCAAAGCGCAAATGCTGGCCGCCATCGGCCTCGGGCCGGTACATCAGGCTGTACAGCAAGCCGCCAATGCTGGCGTCGCCCGCCCCCACCGAATCGACCACCTCGATGACGGGCGGCGCCGCCTGCCATGTCTGCTCGCCCCGGTACAGCGCCGCGCCTTGCGCGCCGCGCGTATACAAATACGTTGCTTGCGGATTCCAGCTGCGCAGGGTGGCAAACGCGCCATCGATGTCATCATGGCGGAACAGGCCCGCCAGGTCTTCGTCCGACACCTTGATCACGTCGGCCAGCTGCGTCATGCGGCGCAAGGTGGCGTCGTAGCGTTCATCCATCATGATGCGGAAATTCGGGTCGTAGCTGATCTTCACGCCAGCCGCCTTGAGCTCCTGCGCCAGCGCCACCAGCTTGCCCGCCAGCGGTTCGCGCGCCAGGCTGATGCCGCCGAAATGCACCCACTGCGCCCCCTGCATCCAGCCGGCCGGCAAGAGCGACGCGTCGAAATGCAGGTCGGCGCTGTCGTCGCCGATGAAGTAATACGTAGGCGGATGCAATTCATGCACGATGGCCAGCAGCGGCGACTTCGCATGGCGCTGCAGGAAGCGCATGTCCAGGCCCGCCGCCTCGGTGGCAGCGGCCAGCGCGTCGCCGAAGACGTCGAGGCTGACGCCGCCCGCAAAGGCGCTGGGCACGCCCAGGCGCGCCATTACGCGCGCCACGTTCCAGGTCGAGCCGCCCACCTGGCTGTTCCAGGAATCCGGCCCCGTGCGCAGCATGTCCGTCAGCGCTTCTCCGGCCGACACAAAGCGTGGGAAAGCGGGAAAAGCGGCGGCGTTCATGCCGCACCGCCAATCACGTTCAGCACTTCATAGCAGGCGCCCATGGTGTGGTAATCGGTCTTGCCGGCCGGGCTTTTCTCGTTGCTGATTTTTTGATTTTCAGGCGTCAGGATGCGGTACCAGGCGCCGTGTTCATGGTCGACGAAGTGCGTCCAACTGTAGTCCCAGATCTTGTCGTAGCTATGCCAGTAAGCCTCGTCGCCCGTGCGCGCGGCCAGCACGGCGGCCGCCGCGAAGCTTTCCGCCTGCACCCAGAAGTATTTGTCGCCGTCGCAGATCTCATCCTGCGGACCGAAACCGTAGTGGATGCCCCCATGCGCGCCATCCCAGGCCTTGGCCAACGCCGTGTCGTACAGGGCGCGCGCGCGCGGCAGCAGCCAGTCCGACGGGCCGGCCATGAACCGGCTATGGCGCTCCATGATCAGCAGCAGCTTGGCCCATTCCGTGAAATGGCCAGGCTGGTAGCCCCACGGACGGAAGATATTGCTCTTGTCGTGCAGGTTGTAGTCCCAGTCGATCGACCAATCGGGCTTGTAGTGCTCCCAGATCATGCCGTTCGCCAGGCCCGCCTGACGCACCGTGATGTTGTGCGCCAGGGTTTCGGCGCGGTGCAGATATCTCGCTTCGCCCGTCGCCTCGAACGCTGCCAGCATGGCTTCGCAGGCGTGCATATTGGCGTTCTGGCCCCGGTAGCCGTCCAGGGTGGACCAGTCGGCGCTGGCCACGTCCGCATACAGGCCTTGTTCGGGCAGCCAGAAGCGCTGCTCCATCAATTCGAAGGTCTCGTCCAGATACGCGCGCGCTTCCGTCACGCCAGCTTGCAAGGCGTGCGCATAGGCCAGCAGCACGAAGGCCAGGCCGTAGCAGTGGTTGGCGCCGTCTTCCACCGTTTTGACGCCGTCTTTCCAAGACAGTTGCCAGGCATAGCCGCCCGTGGCTGGGTCGCGGTGCACGTCGCGCAGGAAGGCCATGCCGTGGCGCAGGGCCGCCTGGTAACCTTCATCGCCGAAGTGGCGGTACGCCATGGCGTAATTGAAGATGAAGCGCGTGCTGCTGACCAGGTGACGCGTGCTGGCGTCGTACACCGTGCCGTCATCGAGGAAAAAGTGATAAAAGCCGCCGCTGGGATCAATCGCGCGCGGGTGATAAAAATTCATCGTGTGCTGGATATGCTTTTCGAGCATGTCCCTGGAGCGGAAATCGGGATTCATGGGTCTCTCATGATATTGTTATCGATAACAATGATGATAGCATGCCGTCCCCGCGCCGTCATGCCCGCTCAGGGAGTCTTGGCCAGCCTGAGCTTTTCGCGCCACAGGGTCGCCTGCGCGGGGTCGGCCGCCTGTTCCAGCTCGCCCCTATCGTACACCTTGACCAGCCGTTCGATGGCTTCCAGCTCGCCCTGCTTCGCCGCCAGCAGGTACAGCGCGAAAGGCTTGGGCGCCGGCCCTTGCCGGGTGGGGCCGCCACGGCCCTGTTCCAGCAGCCGCGCAAAACCCGTCTGCCCCGGCGGACTTTTGGCGATGGCGGCCATTTCATACCAACCCAGGGCCGCCTCGTCGCTCTGCGGCGCGCCCTGCCCCACTTCATACGAGTACGCCACATTGTTCAAGCCGGAGGGATCGAGCGCCTTGGCCGCCCGCATGTACCAGGTGAATGCTTGCTTGCGCTGCGCCTCGTCCTGCGCCGTCATCATCAGGCGGTAGCCGATTTCATTGTAGGCGGGGATGAAGCCGTTTTCAGCATAGAACTTCAGCCAGTGCAGCGCGTGCGCCTGTTCTTCCGGGCTGCTGCGGATATTTTCATAGTGCATGGCCACCGTGAAGTTGGCCAGCTCCACGCCTTGCGCGGCGCCCTTGCGCGACCAGTATTCGCCCAGCTTGCGGTCGATGGCCATGCCCTGCCCCAGCGTGTAGGCCACGCCCAGGAAAGCCTGCGCCAGGCCATAGCCGCCTGCGGCCGATTTCCGCATCCACGCCAGGCCGGCGTCGACGTCGCGCGGCGTGCCTTCGCCGCCGTGCAGCATCTGCGCCAGCTCCAACTGGGCCGCCGTATCTCCCCCTTCCGCGGCCAGGCGCGCCTTCCCGAAGGCGGCGACCTTGTCCGGCGACAGGTCGGCAGGACGGTCGACCACGGCCCGCACCCTTGCGCGCATGTCGTCGAGGCCGGACATATCGAATTCGACCAGCGCCGGATGCTGCCGCGGCGCCGGTTCGGCGGCTGGCTGCGCCAGCACGCTCTGCGCCAGGGCCACGCTCAACACCAACAGGATGGTCTTCATTTGTTTTCCTTCTCTGCCAGCTTGGCGTGCCATTCGGCCGCGTCTTCGGCATTCGCCTGCTCTCCCAGTTCGCCTTTGACATACACCTCGATCATGCGCCGCATGGCGGGCACGTCGCCGCTCCATCCCGCCCGCTCGTACCAGACCAGGGCCCACTTGTCCGACTGCGCCACGCCCAGGCCCAGTTCATGTGCGCGGGCCAGGTTGCGCATGCCAGCCGGCTCCTTTTCACGCGCCGATCTGTAATACCAGTGGAAAGCCTCGCCGCGATCCTGTTCATCGACGGCTGCGCGCATCAGGTGCTCGCCCAGCGCATTGTAGGCGGGCACAAAGTGCTGCTCGTTCGCCGCCGCCTTCAGCCAGGTGATGGCCAGCGCCTGCTCTTCGGCACTGCTGTCGCCATCGATGAATTCCATCGCCAGGATGGTTTGCGCCTCTGCATCGCCCTGCGCCACGCCCTTGCGCAGCCAGTATTCGCCCTGCGCGCGGTCGATGGGCACCTTGCCGCCCAAGGTGTAGGCTACCCCCATGGCCGCTTGCGCCGGCGCATAGCCGCCTTCGGCCGACTTGCGTATCCAGGCCATCGACTGCGCCGTATCTTGCGGCGTGCCGACGCCCAGCTGCAGCATGCGCGCCAGGTCCAGCTGCGCCTCCACGTCGCCCGTTTCCGCCACGCGCCGTGCCTGCTCAAATTCGGCGATGCTTTCCGGGCTATGACTAGCCGCATCCGCCCTGACCTTGATGGCGAGCAGCTGCAGGTCGAGCAAGGTGGGCGGGGTCTGGGCCAGGAGCGGCAACGGCAGCAGGAAAGGAATCAGCAAGAGGAGTTTCTTGGGCATGCGACGGTATCGGGAAGAAGAAAACACGCATGGTAGCCGATGCCATGCCAGACAGGCGCGCACTGCACAAGAAGTTTGACAGGGCAAGCCGGCAGGCTTACATTGCACGAGCCCACCACTTACACAGGAATGCCATGAACCGCCTCGCCACAACCGCCTTGACCCTGCTGCTCGCCGCAGCCTCCGTGGGCGCCAGCGCCGCCGACACCCAGCTGGCCGGCTGCGCCGCCAAGCGCGAAAGCATCCGCAGCGAATTGCACCAGGCGCAGGAACAGGGCCTGTCCGACAAGGTCGCGGGCCTGACGCGCGCGCTCGACGAAGTCAACGCCCACTGCCGCGACAGTACCCTGATCGAGCGCCACAACAAGAAAATCGTCAAGGCGCAAGCCAAGGTGAACCAGACGGAGCGTTCGCTGCGCCTGGCCCAGGAAGCGAACAAGGAGCCGAAGAAGATCGCCAAGCTGGAAGGCAAGCTGGAAAAAGCCAGGGCCGAGTTGGCGGCCCTGCAGGCGCAACAGCCTTAAGCCTTCTCGCCCAGCAGTTGATAAATGCTGGAAAAATCCAGCGCGCCCGCCCCTGCCTTGCTGTGCAAGCTATATAGGTTGCGCGACAAGGCGCCCAGCGGCACGCTCGCTCCGCTGGCCAGCGCGCTTTCCACGGCCAGCCCCAGGTCTTTCAGCATCAAATCGACGCCAAAGCCGCCCGTGTAGCCGCGCGACGCGGGCACGTTCTCGGCCACGCCCGGGCACGGGTTGTACACGTCCAGGGTCCAGTTGCGGCCCGAGCTTTTCGCCATCACGTCCGACACCACCTTCGGGTCCAGGCCATTGGCCACGCCCAGGCGTATCGCTTCGCTGGTGCCGATCATGAGTATCCCCAGCAGCATGTTGTTACAGATCTTGACCGTCTGGCCGCAGCCCGAGCCGCCCGCGTGGAAGATGGCCTTGCCCATGACGTCCAGGTAGGGCCGCGCCGCCGCCAGCGCGGATTCTTCGCCGCCCACCATGAAGGTCAAGGTGCCGTTGGTGGCGCCCGCCGTGCCGCCCGACACGGGCGCGTCCAGCATCGGCATGCCCTTGTCCTGCGCCGCGCGGCCCACCTGGCGCGCCGCTTCGGTGGAAATCGTCGAGCAGTCGATCAGCAGGGTGCCGGGCCGCGCCTGCGCCAGGATGCCAGAGTCCCCCAAAGGGTTACCCAAATAAGCACCCAGCACGTGGCGGCTGGCCGGCAGCATCGTGATGACGATGTCGGCCTGACCTACCGCCGCCGCCTGGTCATCGGACACCAACCCGCCGCCGTCGGCAAGCTGCTTCACGCTGGCCGGCAGCAAATCGAAACCCGTCACCGCATGGCCGGCCCGCACCAGGTTCTGCGCCATGGGCAAGCCCATGTTGCCCAGGCCGATGAAAACGATATTGGTGCCCATGGCGGCCTCCTTACTTCATCGAGATGGTGGTATTGACGCCGCTGCCGCCGTCGTCCGGAGCGAACCAGCGCGCCGTGACGGTCTTGGTCTGCGTCCAGAAGTACAAGGCTTGCTTGCCGTTCGGGCCCAGATCGCCCAGTTTCGACGCGCGCGACCCCGTGAAGCTGAAGTAGGCGACGGGCACGGGAATGGCCACGTTGATGCCCACCTGTCCCACATCGATCTCGTTCTGGAACTTGCGCCCCGCCCAGCCGGACGACGTGAAGATCGAGGTACCGTTGCCGTTCGGGTTGGCGTTGATGAAGGCGATGGCCTGGTCCAGGGTGTCCGTCTCCACCACGCACATGGCGGGACCGAAGATTTCCTGCGTGTAGACGGAATTCGACGCTGCCACCTTCGAGAAAATCGTCGGTCCCATGAAATTGCCGCCCTCGTAGCCGGCCACCTTGTGGCCGCGGCCGTCGAGCAGCAGCTGCGCGCCTTCATCCACGCCTGCCTGGATCAGCTTTTCCGCCCGCTGCATGGCCGCTTTCGACACCATCGGCCCCAGGTCGGCATCGCGGTCGCTGCCCGGCCCCACTTTCAGGGCCTGCGAGCGGGCGACGATTTCCGGCAGCCAGGAGCGCGCCTCGCCCACCAGCACGACGACGGAATTGGCCATGCAGCGCTGGCCGGCCGCGCCGAAGGCGGCGCCGATCAGATTATTGATCGCCTGTTCCTTGTTGGCGTCAGCCAGCACGACGCAATGGTTTTTCGCGCCCATCATCGATTGCGCGCGCTTGCCCGATTCGCTGGCGCGGCGGTACACATGCGTGCCCACGTGGGTGGAGCCGATGAAGGAGACGGCCTTGATGTCGGGATGGTCGCACAGCATGTTGACGACGTCGGCGCCGCCATGCACGACGTTCAGCACGCCGGCCGGCAAGCCAGCCTGGTACATCAGTTCAACCAGGTACATGGTCGAGGACGGGTCTTGCTCCGACGGTTTGAGGACAAACGTATTGCCGCAGGCGATGGCAATCGGGAACATGAAGCACGGCAGCATGACGGGGAAGTTGAAGGCCGTGATACCGGCGCCCACACCCAGCGGCTGGTAGATGTTATACACGTCGACGCCATTGGCCGCGTTTTCCGCGATTTCGCCCAGCTGCAGGGTGGCGATCGAGCACGCGTGTTCCACCACTTCCAGGCCGCGCATGACCTCCCCTTCCGCGTCGGGCAAGGTCTTGCCATGTTCGCGCGTGATCAGTTCGGCCAGGGCGACTATGTTTTCGCGGATCAGGTGCTGGTACTTGAGCATGATGCGCATGCGCGCCGCCAGCGGGGTATTACGCCAGGTTTTAAAGGCTTCCTTGGCCGTGGCGACGGCCAGATTGACTTCGTCGGGCGTGGAAAACGGCACCTTGGCGACGATTTCCTGCGTAGCCGGGTTGACGACGTCGCGCCATTCCGTGCTGGTCGAGGCGTGGTGCTTGCCGCCGATGTGCAGGGGGACGGCGGGGACTGAGGTGAGGGCTTGGTTCATGTGAGGCTCCATTAATTCGATACGCGAAAGTGGCGTCACAGCAGCGGAAATCTGGGGTCAGTTCCTTCGGAACCGGGATTTTCCCCACTAGGGAAAATCCCCCCGGCGGGTCTGACCCCGGCACTCTGCTGATCCGCCGAAAATTATTTCTTGACCAGGTTGCACGCCGCCGCATCCATCGGCTTGAAGGCCTGGTCGGCGGGGATGGTAGACAGCACCTTCAGGTAATCCCACGCGCCCTTCGATTCGGCCGGGGTTTTGACCTGCACCAGGTACATGTCGTGGATCACCCGGCCGTCGGGGCGGATGGAAGCGTTGTTCATGACGGCATCCTTGATGGGCAGCTCGCGCATCTTCTGGGCGACGACCTTCGAGTCGTCGCTCTTGGCGGCCGCCACCGATTTCAGGTAGTGGTAGACGCTGGAATACACGCCCGCCTGCACCATGGTCGGCTTGGCGCCCTTGTTGAGCGCCTCGAAACGCTTGGCAAACGCGCGGCTGCGGTCATCGAAATCCCAGTAAAAGCCGTCCGCATAGACGAGGCCCTGGGCCGTTTCCAGCCCCAGCGCGTGCACGTCGGAGAGGAACACCAGCAAGGCGGCCAGGCGCTGGTCCTTGCCGCTGCCGATGCGGAATTCGCGCGCCTGCTTGATGGCCGATACCGTGTCGGCGCCGCCGTTGGCCAGGCCGATCACCTGCGCTTTTGACCCTTGCGCCTGCACCAGGAAGGACGAAAAGTCGGACGCGTTCAGCGGATGGCGCACGGCGCCCAGCACCGTGCCGCCGTTGCGCTTGACGACTTCGCTGGCATCCTTTTCCAGCGAGTGGCCGAACGCGTAATCGACGGTGACGAAGTACCAGGATTTTTGCCCCAGCTTGGTCAATGCCGCCGCCGTGCCGGCCGCCTGCGAATACGTGTCGAACATCCAGTGGAAACCGTTCGGCGAGCAATCCTCGTTCGTCAGGCGTCCCGTGGCAGGGCCGCTGAACATGGCGATGCCGCCCTTTTCTTTCATGAGCTTTTGCACGGACAGGGCCACCGAGGAGTTGGTCAGGTCGGCGATGGCGTCGACCTTATCGCGGTCTATCCATTCGCGCGCCTTGGAGGCGGCGATGTCGGCCTTGTTCAAATGGTCGGCCGAGAGGATCTCGATCTTCATGCCCTTGCATTCGGCCTTCAGGCAATCCTCGACGGCCATCTGGCTGGCGACGACGGAGCCGCGCCCGCCCATGGCCGAATACGGCCCGGACATGTCGGTCAGGATGCCCACCTTGACGACGCCATCGGAAATTTGCGCGTGCGCGCCGCCAAAGGAAAGGGTGAGCGCCAGCGCGCCCATGGCCAGAACGGTTTTTTTCATGCGTGTCTCCAGGTGGATGGGTTTTCTTATATGTATAGATGCATTCTGCATGTGTAAAAATATGCGCTCAAGTGAAATTAATGCATAATTCCTTTGCAAAAATGCACAGAGAGGGTTTGCCATGCTCGATTGGGACAATGTACGGGTCTTCCTGGAACTGACGCGCAGCGCTGGCCTCGTCGATGCGGCGAAAAAGCTGGGCATCGACCATTCCACCGTGTCGCGACGCATGCGCAAGTTCGAGGAGCAAGTGGGCACGCAACTGTTCGACCGCAACTACGTGGGCTACCAACTGACGCCCGAGGGCCACCGCCTGATGGAATATGCGGAAACCATGGAAAGCACGGTGTTTGCCGCCACCGAGGAACTGGGCGAACACAATCGCCTGCTGTCGGGCCAGGTGCGCCTGGGCGCTACCGAGGGCTTCGGCGCCATCGTGCTGGCGCCCCACCTGGCGCAGTTTTGCGGCAGGTACCCGCACATCAGCGTGGACCTGATCGCCGTGCCCCGTTTCGTCAGCCTGTCCAAGCGCGAAGCGGACGTGGCCATCTCCATCGAGCGCCCCCTGTCCGGGCCGTATGTCGTGACGAAGCTGTCCGACTACCGCCTGAAACTGTACGCCACGCCAGGCTACCTGGCGCGCCACGCACCGATCACCAGCGTGGCGCAGCTGGCGCTGCACCCGATCATCGGCTACGTGGACGACCTGGTCTTCAGCGCGGAGCTGCGCTACATGGACAATGTCGCGCCCGATTCCCTGCGCGCGTTTCGCAGCACCAGCGTCATCGCCCAGTACCACGCGGCGCGCGCAGGACAGGCGCTGGCGATCCTGCCCTGCTTCGTGGCGCAGCAATCGAACGAACTGATGCCCGTGCTCGATGGCGAGATCGACCTGCTGCGCGCCTTCTGGATGATCTCGCCGAGCGAGCGGCGCAATATCGCCCGGGTCAGTGCCCTGTGGAACTACTTGCGCACCGCCATCGACCTCAATCACGCCTACCTGATGGGCGAAACGGCCACGCCCAGCTGGCCAAGCTGACTGCGCGCTACACTGTCGCCACAGACTAATTAAAGGAGGATGCGATGCTGATGGATGCAAACCAGGCCGTTTTGGTCATTGTCGACCTGCAAGGCCGCTTGATGCCGGCCATTCACGACGCCGGCCTGGTGCTGGCACAAAACTTGCGCCTGGCCAAGATCGCCCGCCTGCTCGACGTGCCCGTGCTGGGCACGGAGCAAAATCGCCAGGGGCTGGGACCGAACGTGGAAGAGATCGCCGCCCTGTGCGAACGGACCTTGCACAAGACGCATTTCGGCGCCTGTTCTGATGGCTTGCAGGACATGCTACCCGCCGGGCGCAGACAGATCGTCGTCACCGGTTGCGAAGCCCATGTGTGCATGCTGCAGACGGCCATCGGCCTGCTGGAACGCGGCTATGACGTGAGCATCGCCATCGACGCCGTCGGTTCGCGCCAGGCCGCCAGCCGCGACGCGGCGCTGGCCCGCCTGGACAAGCTGGGCGCCCACCTGGTGACGGTCGAGATGCTGGCCTTCGAGTGGTTGCGCGACTGCAAGCATCCGCGTTTCCGCGAAGTGCTGGCGTTAATTAAATAATACGCGAGGTTTAAGCCAGATCAAGCCCTTCGGCGGCCCATTTGCTAGCTTGGTAACAGCGCCGCCATTGCGAGCGGCGCGCCGTCCATCTCAGCAAGGGAACCATCATGGCCTATATCCTGCGAGGCAAGCTGTGCGGCTTGATCTGCGCCGAGTGTCCTGAAGCCTTATCCCACGTCATCGTGCGCCTGTACCGGCCGCGCGCGTCGCAAAACGTCACGGCCCTGGCCGTGGCCAGCGCCAAGGAAACCTTCGCCATCCTCACCGACGAAGAGGTGCAAGCCAAAGCCCCCTTCCTGCTGGCCGAAACGCGCACGGACGACGATGGCAACTACAGTTTTACCCTGGCAGGCGATTATCATGGCGAGGCTGTGGAAGTCGATATCCTGTGCCCTACCGTGCCGCATCTGAAACCGGGGCCGAAAGACCCCGTGCCGCTGCAATTTTCCATCACCACGCTCCAGCCGCGCTGGCGCCAGGCCGACAACGATTTCCTCGCCGTCTGGGACTATTGCCTGCCGCAACGCTTCTGGTGCCTGGTGCGCGCCCGCTTCGGCGCCTGGACCATCTGCGGCCGGCTGCGCACCTGCGATGCGCCGCATGCGCCGATCGCCGGCGCCACCGTGCGGGCGTTCGACGCCGACTGGCTGCAGGACGACGCGCTGGGCCAGGCGATCACCGATGCCAGTGGACGCTTCCGCATCGATTACCTGACATCCGACTTCACCTTGACGCCCTTCTCCCCATTCATCAACGTGGAGTTCGCCAGCGGGCCCGACGTGTATTTCACGGCGCAGCTGGGCAGCGTGACCATCCTGTCTGAAACGCAGGCCAACGGCCGCCAGCCGGGCCGGGAAAACGTGGGCCACTGTTTCTGCGTGGAATTGTGCTCGAAAGAAGTCTTGCCACCCGACGTGGAAGGCGTGCCGCACTGGCAACAGGTGGAAATCTTCGACATCCACCCGTTTCCCTCGCTGGCGGGCTTTTCCCCGCAAGGCTATGCGGGCGGCGCGGGCGCCTCGTATGTCTTCGCCGGCGGCGTCACCCTGAAAGGCAATTGCCCGCTGCGCAACAGCGCCATCCCCGCCAACCCGCTCGAATACCGTTTCCTGATCGGCGAATGGTCCTGGCCCGGCGGCACGGACGATCCCACGGCGCTGCCCACGGTGGCGCCGGCCAGCCTGGCGCCGTTGACGCAAGTGCTGGGCACGCATGTCGGCTATGTGTTTTATACGAATGGCCTGGGCCTCGCCGATTCGGCGCCCGTTATCATCGATGCGGGCGATCTGCAAGCGGGCGGCTGGATACGGGTGGACGGCAAGCCCGTCACGGTGGACATGCGCGACGGCACGACGGCCGTCGTCAACGTGGCGCCCAACATCTTCCTGCGCACGTTTGATTTACTGACGGTGAATACGCCCGCCATCACCAGCCTGCATCCGGCCAAGCTGCCTGGCGGCTTGCCCATCCTCGACGCGGGCCGCAGCCTGACGGCGGCCGAAAGCGAACCGATACGCCGCTACCGCCTGGGCTTCGAAGTGCGCGACGGCATCAGCCTGGCGCAGGTGGCGACGGACGGGCTCGACTCCATCGTCTTCGACAATTCGCCCGTCATCGTGGCGCTGGATCTGGAAGAGCTGCGCAGCAATGCCTGCAATCCCATCGCGGGCGGCCTCGTGCATATCCTGTACACGATCGACCATCCGCATTTGCGCTTTTTCAATATCACGATATCCAACAACAACGGCATCCAGCATCCGCCGCCACCGCTGCCGGCCGCCAGCTTTACCCCACCGCCGCCACCGAGCAACTATCTGTTCCGCGGCGGCGCGGGCGGGCCGCATTTATCGGGCAACAATGGCGGCTTCCCCGTCAACGTGGCGCTCGATCCGCCTTGCGCCTACCGCGTGGCGATTTCGTGGCAGACGCGGCATTACCTGGCGTCCAGCCACAGCATCGACAGGCTGTACTGCAAGTAGGCATGCTTCAGAAATAGCGCACCCACGCCCGTTGCGAGGTGCGCTTGTAGTTGGCGAACGCGCGGCAGGGAAAGTACAGCACGGGCATCAGGGCCAGCGCGATCAGCCACACTTGCCAGACATGCTCGACGCCGTACCGGGCACCGTGGTTGGCGCCCAGCACGGCCGTCAAGGCGAGGCCGATGGCCAGCAGCAGGTATAAATGCAGCAGATAGTAAAACATGGGCGCGCCGCCAAAGGTGGCGCACGCCCGCGTGAACCAGTTGTCGACGCTTTCCAGCCAGGCCAGGCCCAGCAAGCCCAGGCCCAGGGTGAACAGCAGGAAATCCAGCGACGGCGGATACTTGGTGAAGTTCAGCACGTTCATGGCCGTCCGCAAGGGCGTGTCGCCCGCCCCCCACGGCAAGGTTTCACCATAGAGATTGAAACCGCGCAGCATGGCCAGCAGCAGCAAACTGCCTCCGCCCAGCGCCAGCAACAGGCGGCGGCGTCCTTCGGCGGACCGGCCGCGCGCATACAGGGGCCCGGCCGCATAGCCGAGCACGATCACGCCTATCCATGGCAGCAGCGGATAGCTGACCTTGATCTTCATGGCGCCGTCCGCCACCAGGTAACCCCGTTGCAGCAGCACTGTCAGCGCGTAATAGGCAAAGCTGCCCTCTTCCGCGCGCAAGCCGGTGAACAGATGCTGTCCCGCGATGATCGCCACGCCCAGCAGCGCCAGCACTTTCAATGGCAGCTGGTGCAGCACGGCCAGCGCCATCATGGCCAGGCCGATGACCCAGATCACCTGCAAATAAAGCACGGCCGGCGGAAACGCCCCGCTCCAGGCGAAGTTGACGAACACCAGTTCCAGCAGCACCAGCAGCAAGCCCCGCTTGAACAGGAAACCGCTGGCGCTGCGGGGTCCGGCCGCCGGATGCGCGTACAGCCAGACGGACAAGCCCGTCAAAAAGACGAACATGGGCGCGCACACGTGGGCCGCCAGGCGCGTGAAGAACAGGGCCGGATCGACGCTGGCCGCCTCCATCGGGTCGCTCACCTGGTGGTGCAGGAAGACCGTTTCACGCACATGGTCGAACAGCATGATCAGCATGACGAGGCCGCGCAATACGTCGATGACGGCGATGCGGGCGCGCAGGGTAGCAGAAGAAGTCGATGTCATGGTGATAGCTTAAAAACGGTAATGCGCATTCAGGGTGAGCGTGCGCTCGGCCCCCGGCGCCACCCACAGCTGACTATAGGAACTCGCATAGTAGCTGCGGTTGAACAGGTTTTCCACGTTCAAGGCCAGGCGCAGTTTGGCGTTGGGCGAATATGAGGCCAGCAATTTGGCCGTCGTGTAGGCCGGCAAGGTAAAACTGCTGCTGACGGCGACGTCGCCCAGGCGCTCGCCCACGTACTGCACGCCGCCGCCCACGCTGGCCATGCCCGTACCCAGCGCGAACTGCTGCGTGGCGAGTACATTGGCGCTGTGGCGCGGCACGTTGGCGAAGCGGCTGCCCGTCACGATCGTATTGTCGCCGCGCGTGACGCTGGCGTCCGTATAAGCATAGGCGCCCGAGACACGCAAGCCGCGCGCCACTTCGCCCGACACGTCGAGCTCCACGCCACGGCTGCCCACCTCGCCCGCCGCGATGGCGAAGTCCGTGTTGGCGGGATTCGTCGTCAGCACATTGCGCTTCCGGATGTCGTACACGGCCACGGTGCCCGTCAGCTTGCCCGTTTCCAGCTTCGCGCCCAGTTCATACGAGCGGCTGCGCTCGGCCGGGAAAGCCTGGTTGGCGATGCTGATGCCGCTGTTGGGCCGGAAGCCCTTCGCCGCGCTCGCGTACAGCGACCATGCCTTCGATGGCTGGTACACGAGGCCCGCGCGGGGGCTGGTGGCCGACAGCGACTGGCGGTTGCTGACATTCAGGCGCCTGTTCGTCACGTCCTGCGTGTACGTATCGTGGCGCACGCCGACCAGCGCCTTCCACTGCGCGCCCAGGTCGACCTGATCCTGCGCATACAGACCGCGCGCCCGTTGCCCCTCCTGCGTATCGATGGACAGGGCCAGCGGATCGGCCCTACCGCCATACGCAGGATTGAAGATATCGATGGCAAAGGCATTTGCTGCCGAGGGATTGCGCCGCAGCTGCACCCGGTGGTCGTCGAAATGATAGGCGTCGACACCCGCCAGCACCTCGTGCGCCAGGGCCCCCGTCCTGAACTTGCCCAGCAACTCGACGCGGGCCGACGCGTCGGTGGCCGAAAAATCGCGGTGGCGGCGCTGGCGGTTCAAGGTGCGGCCATCGGCCAGCAGCTTGTTCGCCTCGGTCGAATAGCCGGTCAATTCGCTGTCGCGGTAAGAAACGCCCGCCTGCACCGTCCAGTCGTCGGACAGCGCGTGGTGGAGGAACAGTTGCTGTCCCAGCGACTTGACCGTCATGGGGCCGTCGCCCGGTTCGCCCAGGAAGCGCGAGACGGGGACAAGACCCAGCTGGCCATTGACGGCCACCACGCCCCGGTCGAACGGCGCGCGCTGCCGCACCGCTTCGATTTCATACGACACGGTCGTGTGCTCGCCCGCCAGCCAGAGAAACGAAGGCGAAAACAGGCTGCGTTCGACCTTCACGGTATCGCGAAAGCTGTGCCCAGCTTCATGCGCCGCGTTCAGGCGGTAGGCGACGGTGCCGCTTACGGGTCCCGTCAAGTCCACGGCGGCGCGGCGCGTCTGGAAACTGCCGAGTGAAAAATCCGCGCCATATTCGGGCGCGAACTTCGGTTTTTTCGTCGTGATGTTCACCGTGCCGCCCGGCTCGCCCCGGCCGTACAGGGCCGAAGCGGGGCCTTTCAGCACTTCGATGGCCTGCGTATTGCCGCCGTCGCGCATGCCGTTGTAGCCGCGGCTGGAACTGAAACCGTTGACCATGTAGTCGGAACCGAAATTCGGGTCGCCCGTGAAACCGCGCATGGCATAGCTGTCCCACAGGCCGCCCAGCGGGCTTTGCTTCGCAATGCCGCTGGCCAGGTCCAGCGCGCCAGCCAGGGTCGTCACGCCCGCGTCGCGCAGCAAGTCGCCGGTGAGCACGCGCACGCTTTGCGGCAAATCCATCAGCAAGGCATCCGTCTTGGTGGCGCCCGTGGCCGACAGGCTGCGATAATGCTGGCGCTCCGCGCTGACGGTGACGACATCCTGCCCAGCGGGTCCGTCCGCCAGGGCCAGCGGACTGGCAGCGGCCAGCAGCAGCGCCATCGGACGCTGTAAAAAGAGGCACATGGGGATTCCTGAAAGAAAATTACATGCAAATGAATTGCATTATAAATGATAATTAACTCTCAATAAAGACCTAGACTCCCAGATGCCAGCCCCGTGCCTGGCCCGCCTGGCGAAGCATGCCGCTGTACACGCCGCCCTGCCGCAGCAATTGCGCATGCGTGCCCCGCTCGACAATGCGCCCCGCCTGCATCACCAGGATCTGGTCCGCCTGCGCGGCAATCGCCAGCCGGTGCGTGGCGACCACCACGGCATGGGTACGCGCCAAGCCGGCCAAGGTGGCGATGGCGCGCCGTTCGCTGATGGCGTCAAGCGCCGACAGCGGTTCGTCGAACAGCATCAGCGGTGCGGGTTTCAACAAGGCGCGGGCGAACGCCAGCCGCTGGCGCTCCCCGCCAGACAAGGTCCAGCCGCCCTCGCCTACCACCGTGTCCAGGCCCTGAGGCAAGGACTGCGCCAGCGATGCCAGGCCGGCCGCCGACAGCGCCGCCAGCAGATCCTGCGCCGCGATCTGCCGGCCCAGGCTCAGATTGTCGCGCAAGCTGGCCGGCAGCAGCCAGGCATGCTGGAACATCGGTGTCGCCAGTTTGGCCAGCGCGGCGTCGTCCTTGGTCCGCATATCGACGCCGCCGGCCAGCAGCACGCCGCCATCGGGATCCAGCTGGCGGCACAGCAATTGCAGCAAGGTCGTCTTGCCTGAACCGGAAGCGCCCGCCAGCACCGTCAGGGAACGCGGAGCAATCTCCAGCGAGACTTCATCGACGATGGGGCGTCCATCGCGCCGCACGCAGACATGGCGCGCCTCGGCGGCTGGAGCGCCCTGTTCCGGCGCGCCGCCGGGCAACGCCAGCACGGGCAATTCCCGCTCCGCCAGCACGCCATCGAACTGGCGCAGGGCGTGGGCCACCTGTTGCAGGGCAGCGCCCGTGTGCACGACGGCGGCCATCGCCTCGGCCAGCACGGTAGCGACGATCAATGTCGCCAGCAGCGCCGGCACATCGAGGGCGCCGGCCAACACCTGGCGCAAGCCGATGGCCAGCAACAGCGCATACGCCAGCTGCGCCGCCACGGTAAACCCGAGGGCGGCGGGGAACAGCAAATGCTGGGAACGCCGTTCCGCCTGGCGCTGCGCCATGAGCGACTGTTCCAGCATGGCGCTGCCCAGCCCGGACCGGCCCGTGGCGCGCAGCACGGGTTGCGCCGCGATATATTCCAGCACGCGGCCGTTCGCCTCGGCGCTGCTGGCCGCCAGCGCCGTCTCGGCCCGGCTGCCGCAGGCCAGCGCCCATCGATACACGAACAGCAAGGGCGGCATGGCCAGCAGCAGCACCGCACCCAGGCGCCAGTCGACGGCCAGCCAGAGCAAGCCGACCACCAGCGGCGCCAGCACGGCATCGAACAGGGGCTGCAGCAAATGCGCGGGCGCGCCCATCACGGTCATCACGCCGCCAGAGGCCAGCTGGCGCATATCGCCGGCGCGGCGCGGCGTGCACCAGGCCAGCGGCAGGCGCACGATTTTATCGGCCAGGCGCCGGTGCAGCGCATGCGCGCAGTGGGCGCCGGCCGCATAGCCTTTCAAGCGCGTGACATGGCGCAGCGCGGCGCTGGCCGCTGCCAACAGCAGAAAAAGGACCAGCCATGCACCTTGCGCCTGCCCCGGCTGCGGCGCCAGCCAGGCGCGCAGCAGCGGCAGCAGCATGCACAGGGCCAGCGCACTCAGGATACTGTTGGCCCCCATCAGCGCCAGCGCAAGGCGCAACTTGCCGGCGGCCGCGCCATCAAGCAGGCGCAACAGCAAACGCACGGCGGCGATCATGCCGCCACCTCGTCAACCAGGCTTTGCGCCTCCCACAGGGCCGCATACGCGCCCCGCGCGGCCAGCAGCTGCGCATGCGTGCCCAGCTCACACAGGCGGCCGCCGTCGAGCAATGCGATCTGGTCGGCCTGCACGATGGTCTGCAGCCGGTGCGCCACCACCAGCACCGTGCGTCCCGCCAGCAAGGCCGACAGGCCAGCCTGCACCTGCGCTTCCGACTCGGGGTCGAGGGCTGCCATCGCCTCGTCCAGCACGACGATACGGGGATCGGCCAGCAGGGTGCGGGCGATCGCCAGGCGCTGCGCCTCGCCACCCGACAGCGCCAGGCATTCGCCCAGCAAGGTGTCATACCCTTGCGGCAAGGCCGTGATGCGGGCATGGATGTGCGCAGCGCGCGCCGCCGCTTCCACCTGGGCGTCGCTCGCCTCCGGCCGGCCCAGGCGGATGTTGTCGCGCGCGGACAGGCGCAGCACTTGCGCGTGCTGCAAGACAAACCCCACACGCGCATACAACACAGTGGACTCGATCTGGCGCACATCGACGCCGCCGACGCGCACGGCGCCGGCCGTCGCGTCCCACAGGCGCGGCAACAGCATGGCCAGGGTCGACTTGCCGCCGCCCGACGGCCCCACCAGGGCTGTCACGCTGCCCGCAGGCAGGCATAAATCGATGCCGTGCAACACATCGGTACCGCCCGGATAGGCAAAACGCAGCTGTTCAAAACACACATCGTCGCCGGCGGGCAGCAACGGCGTCTGCGCCTGCGGCATGGGCGCCTCGGCCAGCAAGGCGCCTATCCTGCGCGCCGCCGCCAAACCGCCCTTCAAGCCATCGGCGCCGTGTCCCAGCGCGGCCACGGGCGCGCACAAGGCCATGCCCAGCAAGGCAAACGGCAGCATCTGCGCGGGCGCCATCGCCCAGGTTTGCGCACCCAGCCAGGCGCCGCTCACGACAAAAGCCAGCACGACGGGCGGCGACAGCAGCACATCGACCAGCGCGCCCATGCCGCCCCAGCGCCGCACCCAGGCCAGAAACTGCCGCGCATGGCGTCCCGCCACCGCATCAAAGCGTGCTTGCGGCAATGTCTGCTGCGCATACGTCTTGAAGACGGCCATGCCCTGCACCAGCTCCACCATCGCCGCCGCCAGTTCGCCGCCCGTGCGCTGCAACTGCGCCAGCCCCTCGCGGAAGGCTGGCGCGGCCATGCCCCGATAGCGCCACCAGGCCAGGGCTGGCGCGACCAGAGTGATGGCCGTCATGCGCCAGTCCGCATGCAGCAGCCAGGCCAGGCATGCCACGGGAGCGACGACCACGGCGGCCAGGTCGGACGGCGCATGCGCCACCAGGCGGTGCAGCGCAGCCACGTCAGCGTGCACGATTTCGTTGACCCTGGCCGCATTGCTGCCCGCGTACCAGCCCAGCGGCACCCTGGACAACTGCCGCGCCAGCCGCAGGCGCAACTGGCACTGCAAGTCCGCATCGACCAGGTGCGTCAAGTGCAGGCCCAGCGCCGTCGTCAGCTGACGCAGGCACAGCGCCGCCAGTGCCAGCCACAGCATATTCCAGGCGCGGCCGGCATCGACATCCGATGCCAGTAGCAAGGCGCCCAATTGCGCCATGGCCACATACGGCAGTACGCCGCACAGGGCGGCCAGCGCCTGCAGCGCGCCAGCGCCCAGCAAGCGGCCCCGCACGGGCGCCAGCAAGGCCGATAATTCGCGCCAGTCGCTCACAGTGTCCCCTCCACGCAGACGACGGCACCCGCGTCGAGCTGGCGTACCCTGGCTCGTACCCGGTAGACGCGAGCGATCAGGGCGGCGTCAATCACGGCATGCGGCGCGCCGGACGCCGCCAGCACGCCATCGTGCAGCACCATCACCTGGTCGGCGCAACCCAGCGCCAGGTTGATGTCGTGCAGGACGATGACGGTAATCAAACCATGTTCGCGCGTGGCGCGCCCTATCGCCTCGATCACCTGGAACTGGTGATACAGGTCCAGCGCGCTGGTGGGCTCGTCCAGCAGCAGCACCTTGGGCTGGCGCACCAATGCCTGGGCCAGGCCCACCAGTTGGCGCTGGCCGCCCGACAGCGCCTCGACCTGGCGGCTGGCCAGGGGCAGCAAGTCGAGGCGCGCCAGCACGGCCTCCACCCTGGCCACGGCGCCCGCATCGACCTTCGCCCCCAGCCAGCCTTCGCTGCGCCCCGCCATCGCGGCGCTGAGCACAGCCTCGAACACGCCCAGCCGCGTGCGCGAGGGCAGGCTTTGCGGCAGGTACACCATGCTTTGCGCGCGCCGGGCTTGCGGCCCGCAGGCCAGGTCCACGCCATCGAGCAGCACGGCGCCCTGCATCGCCTGCAAGCCGGCGATGCCGCGCAACAGGGTCGATTTTCCGGCCCCGTTCGGGCCGATCAGGGCAGTCACGCTGCCCGGCAACAAGGGCGGCAGGCTGACGCCAAGCAGCACGTCGCGCCGTCCATACGCCACGCAGGCATTGCGCACCAGCAAGCCACTCATGCCGCACCTCCCCGCTGGCGCATGACGATGGCCATGAAAAACGGGATGCCGACCAGCGCCGTGACGATGCCGACGGGGATCAGCACGCCGTCGATCAGCGTCTTGCTGCAAATCGAGGCCAGCGACAGGATCAGCGCGCCGGCCAGCGCGGACGCGGGCAACAGCAGGCGGTGGTCCTCGCCCACCAGCAGGCGCGCGATATGCGGCGCCACCAGGCCGACGAAACCGATGGTGCCGACAAAGGACACGGCCAGCGCCGACAGCAGGCTGATACGCAGCAGGGACAGCATGCGCAAGCGGCCCACATCGACGCCGAAGCTGCGCGCGCGGTCCTCGCCCATGGTCAGCGCCGTCATGGCCCAGCTGTCGCGCACGGCCCAGGGCGCGATCACGGCAAGCGCCGCGGCCAGGATGGCGATCTTGTCCCAGGAAGAGCGCGACAGGCTGCCCATGGTCCAGAACACCAGTTGCTGCAAGCTGTCCTGGCTGGCGACAAACTGCAGCAGGGCCACCAGCGCATTAAAGGCAAACACCAGTGCAATGCCGAACAGCACCAGGCTTTCCACGCCGAAGCCCCGCCAGCGCGTCAGCAGGTGCAGCAGGCCGACCGACGCAAAGGCGAACAGGAAGGCATTCGCCGACACCACGTACTGGGGCGGCACCCCGGGCAAGCTCCAGTTCAGGACGATGGCCAGCGCGGCGCCGAACGAGGCGGCGGCCGACACGCCCAGGGTGAACGGGCTGGCCAGCGGATTGACAAGGATGGTCTGCATCTCGGCGCCCGCCAGCGCCAGCGCGGCGCCCACCAGTACGGCCATCAGCGCATATGGCAGGCGCACATCCCACACGATGACCTGCTCCATGCGCGGTACGCCATCGGGCTGCAGCAGCACCTGGAACAGGCGGGACATGCCCATGCCGGACGGTCCCGTGGCGATGTCCAGCGCCAGCGAGACGGCCAGCGCGCACAGCAGCGCGCCCACCAGCATGACGCGGCGCACATGGCGCTGGCGGTACGCCACGCCCGCCGCCATGGCAGGCAGCGCTTGTGTCAGCACGGCGCTCACGGCTGCATGTCCACGAACAGCACGCCCGTGGCGGGAATCGGCATGAAGCGGCGATACATTTCAAGGCGCGTGCGGGCCGGGTCCAGGTCCGCAAACAGCTCAGGATGCAGCCACTTGGCCAGCGCCTGCACCGCCACCAGGTGTTCGGGCGAGTCGTAGAACACATGCCACAGGCCGTGCGAGCGCCTGCCATTTTTTTCGCGCACGGCGCTCAGTTGGGCCGTTTCCGTGCGCGAGGCCACGGCGCGCAGGCTGCTGCGCGCCTGCGGCAAGGTGGCCTGGTAACCGAGGGTCACGCCGCCCTGCCCGCTGGCGAACACGCCCGTCGCCACATACACGTCGGGATCGCGCGACAGGATGTATTCCGGGTTCAAGGTACCGATGGGACCGGGGATCTTGCCGGCGCCGATATTCTCGCCACCGGCCAGGGCGATCATCTCGCCGAAATTGCCCGTGCCGGGAGAGCCGCAACAGCCCTGCAAGCCCGCCAGCATGTCGACAAAGATGCCGGGACGGCGAAAGCCCGGCCTGGCCTGCGCCGCTTGCACGGCGCGCGCCACTTGACCCACCTGCTCCTCGTAAAAGGCGATGAAGGCGGCGGCCTGCGCCTGGCGGTCCAGCGCCTTGCCCATCAGGCGCATGCTGGGCACGGTATTTGCCAGCGGATGGTTGCTGAAGTCGACAAAGATCACGGGCACGCCGGCCGCTTCCAGCTGGCGCACGGCGTCGCTGCCCGGCGCGGGGCCGTGGCCGCCCGACAGGGCCAGGATGGCCAGGTCGGGCCGCAAGGACAGCGCTTTTTCCACGCTAAAACTGTCGGCCGACGTGGCGCCCACCAGGGGCACCTGCTCCGCTTGCGGAAAGACCTTGCGATAGGCCGCGTAGCCCTGCACATCCAGGTGGCGGAAATCGCCCTGCCAGCCCGCCAGGCGGGCAAAGGGATTTTTTCCTTCCAAGATGGACAAGGTGTAGATCAGGCGGCCCTCACCCAGCACGACGCGTTGCACCTTGTCGGGTACGTTCACCGTGCGTCCCGCCAGGTCGGTGACGGTGACGGCTTCAACCGACAAACTGATGCAGGACAGCAACGCGGCAGCCAGCATGGATACGATTTTTCTCATGGCATCACCACGCATGCTTGACGGTCAGCAGCAAGCGGCGCGCATCGCCCGTGCTGCAATTGCTCGATGAACAACTGTCGTAATAATGCTTGTTGCTCAGATTCGTCACGTTCAACGCCAGCTGCGTGCCCCGCAGGGACGGCGACAGCCGCAGCAGATCCAGGTCCAGCGCCAGGTCCGTCAGCAGGTAGGACGGCACGTCGATACGGTTGGCGGAGTCGGCCTTGGTGGCGCCCGTGTAGCGCAAGCCCAGGCCTATGCCCAGTCCCGCCAGCGGGCCTTGCACCAGTTTGTACTTGCCCCATACGCTGGCCATGGTCTCCGGCATGCCGACGGGACGCTTGCCCACTTCATTGACGTTATTGCTTTTACTCACTTCCAGGCGGTTCCACGTGACGTTGGCCGCCACGTTGAAATTGCGCGTGAGATTGGCCAGCGCATCCAGTTCCACGCCATGCGATTTGATTTCGCCCGTCTGCAAACGGTTCAGCGAATTGTTCGGGTCCAGGGTCTGCACGTTTTCCTGACGCAAATCAAACACGGATGCCGTGAAAAAACCGTCGAAACCGGGCGGCTGGTATTTCACGCCCACTTCCGCCTGCTTGCCCTTGGTGGGGTCGTAGGATTTGCCATAGAAATCGTTGCCCAGCACGGGATTGAACGAGGTCATCAGGCTGACGTAAGGTGCCAGGCCGTTCTCGGCCAGATAGACGGCGCCCGCCTTCCACGTCAGCGCGTCATCCTTTTGCGACGGCGGCGTGACGCCGTCCAGGCGGTCGCGCGTGGACGTGTCCGACCAATCCTTGCGCAGTCCCGCGCTGAGCACCCATTGCCGCGCCAGCTTGATCTGTTGCTGCGCGTACAGGCCGTACTGGTCCGAGCTTTGCACGGTGCTGGCATAGCGCTCCGGCGTGGGCAGCATATGGCCCAGGTAGACAGGCTGATATATATCAATCTCGGCGCCGGCCGGGCCGCCATTGAGCACATAATCCTCTTTCGTGTGACGGTAGTCGAGGCCCACCAGGGTTTCGAATTCGGCGCCGCCGCTGCGCCAGCTGGCCTTGGCATTGTTATCCAGCGACCAGCTCTCGCCATCGATATCGAAGAAATATGGCGTGCGGCGCAAGGTGCGCTGGTCGGCCAGCAGGCGGCCCTGGATGGTTTCCGTGATCAGGTTGACCCGCCCGTAGCGGGCCTTGGAATGCACGCTCCACACGTCGTCGATGCGGTGCTCGAGCAGATAGGCCAGCGAATATTGCACGCGGTGATTGTCCAGGCCCTTTTCGTTGAGCATCTGGTTGTAGGGAAGGCGGCCATGGCGGTTTGGCAACAGGGTGCCCTGGATGGGCGCCACCACGGCGGGCGGACCGAACTTGTCGCGCGTGTAATCGGCCAGCAAGGTCAGGCTGGTGGCCGCGCTGGGGCGCCAGGCAAGGGCGGGCGCGAAATATACCTTGTCGTCCGGTACGCCTGTGAATTGGGAATCGCTATCGCGCAGCAAGCCCGTCATGCGGTAAGCCCAGTCGCCGCCCTCGCCCACGGGGCCGCTCACATCGCCCTGCACCTGCTTGCGGTGGAAGTTGCCCGTCTGCAATTGCAGCTCCCGGTATGGCTGAAACAGCGGCTGTTTGCTGATCTGGTTGACGATGCCGCCCGGCGAATTCTGGCCATACAGCACTGAACTTGGTCCCCGCAACACTTCCACCGCTTCCAGGCCATACGGCTCGACCTTGGGCCAGGCTTGCACTGTGGTGCCGCGCAAGCCGTCGCGCAGCATGCCGTTGCTGCCCACGTCGAAGCCGCGGATCTTGACGTTATCGAAACGATCATAGCGCTGCGACGCAGCCATCGACGGACTGGCCAGCACGCCGGCCGAATAACGCAGCGCCTCGCCGACAGACTGGATGCCCTGGGCATCCATCTGGTCGCGCGTGATGACGGAAACGGAAGCGGGCGTTTCGATCAGCGCCGTATCCGTCTTGCTCGATGTCGTGCTTTGCGTGGCGATTTTCAAGCGCTGCGCTTCGATCGTCACGCCTTGCATGGCTTGCGGCGACTCCGGCGCTGCGGCGGCATAGGCGGCGCGGCAAGCCAGGACCAGCACGAGAGGAATGGGAACGGCGCGCACAAGGCGCGGCAAACGGTGGGACTGCGAGCGTGACATACGGTGTGTCCTTCCAGGCTTTAAATGAGAATGAATATCATTCATCATAAAATCTGGAAGCACCGGCTGCTTTCGTTATCGGGCCTTCGGCTTACGAAAAACGGAAAAGATGCAGCCGGCTATGCGCGCGCCAGCTGGCTGGGCGGCATGCCGAAACGCTTGCGAAACAAGGTGGAAAAATGCGGAATGGCATAGCCGACAAAGCACGCCACCTGCGTCACCGTATAGCCGCCCGCGCTGAGCATGCGATAGGCTTCCTGCAAACGGTAATCCTGCACATGCTCGAACACGCTGACGCCAAACAGCTGACGAAAGCCGGCCGTCAGCTTCTTCACGTTCAAGCCGCTCAATCTGGCTATTTCAGGCAAACCCAGCGGTTGCTGGAAATGCTGCTCGGCCAGCTCGCGCGCCTGCTGCAGGCGCTCAATCTCGAAGGCGCTCAAATCCGTGCCGCCAGCGCCGCCCCGCGACCGTCCCAGTACCCGGTCGCTGGCCACGGCCGCCATCTCCAGCGCCTTGCCCGCCATATACATGTCGCGCACGGCGCCGTCGAAGGGGCACATCAGGATCTGCGTGGCGATGGCCCGCAGGGCCGGCGTCAACACCTGGCGCATCACCAGCACGCCATCACGGTGCAGCTGCTGGCCGCCCGTGACGGCCAGGCGTTCCAGGTCGAAACCGCTGCGCTGCGCATGGCCGGCGTCGAGTCCCACTTTCACGTAGCGCTGCAAGGTATTCGCTTCAAAGCGGTCGCAGCCTTCGTGGCGGCCCCGCGCCAGCACCAGGTAGACGCCCGCATCGGTAATGGCGAACGGCGCGCGGCCATCCACGCTGCCGCTCAACTTGCCGTTCAGCGAGACGATGACTTGCAAACCCTCGAACACGGGCGTATTGACGGTGATGGGAGTGGGTGACAGCACGGAACCGGCCGACAAGGTCAGTTCGGAAGACAGTTGCCGCGTCCACACAGTCGATACCACGCCCTACTCCATATGAGAATAATTCTCATTTATGGTAACACAGCGAAGTCTCGGATGCGTGCCGGCCATGGAAGATCTGCGCCAGAAAATCCACGAACGCTTGCACGGTCGAACGCCGGCTTGTTACCGGCAGGTGGAAGCGTTAATATGCAAGAATATACTTGCATATCAAGATGAGGCCGGGCATGCGTGAAAAACTGGAAAAACTGCTGGCGCAGGGGCGCGACAACGCGCTGCTGCGCTTTGGCTTGGGCGACGCCTGCCTGAAAGACGATGACGCACAGCAAGCGGCCCTGCACCTGGCGCAAGCCACCGTGCAGCAACCGGGCTATTCCGCCGCCTGGAAACTGCTGGGCAAGGCCTTGCAGCAGCTGGGCCGGCTGGATGACGCGCAAGCCGCCTGGACCACCGGCATGACGGTGGCCCAGCAGCAAGGCGACTTGCAAGCCGTCAAGGAAATGACGGTGTTCCTGAAACGCCTGCAAAAACAGCAGGCGGCACAGTAAAAACGGCTTAGTGCGCGTGCGCCGCGCCCTTCGCGTCAAGAGGCAGCGCCTCGCCCCGCTCCTTCGCCAGGCGCTTGGCCAGCAAGCCGCCCGCTTCGGCCGCATAGGCGCGGCAGGCGCTGGCGTCGATCAGGGGATTGTCCGTGCCGCTGCGTCTGGCGGCCTTGCCCAGCACGTCCGTCGTACCCGGATGCACGGGGATGATGATGTCGCATGGCAAGGCCGCCACCTTGGCGATGCTCGCTTCGAACGAGGCTGAGATGTCAGGCGTGCCACCCTTGCCCGCGCCCTTGCCCGTATAACGGAAATCGCCGCTCGCATACGGATTCAGGCTGTCCGCATACACGACGTCCAGGCAGCGGTCGCCTTCGCACGAGGTCCACGTCCACGTCGTGCCGCCTGGCGTGTGGCCCGGCGTCATGTGGGCCGTCAAGGTCAACGGTCCGACCTTGACGGTATCGCCCTCGCCCACCAGGCTGACCTTGCGCACCTTGGCGACGTGTACGACGGGATTGGCCTGGTACTGCGGATCGTCCTTGCCATTCGTGCCGCTTTGCAGGCCAAGGGCGCCCGAGGCGCTGGCCATCACGGTGGCGCCGCTGGCCCTTTGCAACGCGGCAATGCCACCCGCATGGTCCCAATGGGCGTGCGAATTGAGGATGACTTTCACGTCCTCGATGCGAAAGCCCAGCGCCTGGATATTCGCAATGATCAGGGGTGCCGATTGCGGCAGCGCTCCGTCGAGCAGGATATGGCCCTGCGGACTCGTCACCAGCACGGCGGACAGGCCGGCCGTGCCCACATACCAGGTATTGCCAAAGACATTGAACGGCTTGACGGGCGCGTTCCATTCCTTGCAACTATCACAATTAACAGGTTTGTCCTGCACCGGTGCGGGCGTCTTCGCCTGCACCGCGCCAGCCGCCATGGTCGCAACCGTAGCCAGCATCAACTTCGCCAATAGTGTCATCTTCATCTCCAGAGTGTCAAAAAGAAGGGCGCCCGCACCGGCGCGCCCGGGGGGGTATCAATGCATGCGGCCGGTCCTGTCGGCCAGGGTGTCGCGGATGTGTCCGGCGTCGAGCGAGCGACGCTGCGCGCCGGCGGCGTCCAGCAGCACCACGGTGACGTGCTTGCCGCCGCTGCGCATGCGCATCGTCAGGCAGCTGCCCGCCGCGTTGCTGCTGCCCGTCTTGGACAGCAAGATGTCCCAGCCCTTGCCGCCCACCAGCGGATTCGTGTTGTGCAAGGTGCGCGTCCTGCCATTGACGGCCACGCTCGCCTGCGGGTGGCTGGTGATGCGCGCGATGTCCGGATAGCGCGCGGCCGCCGCGACGATCTTCGCCACTTCGCTGGCCGTGGACGTATTCGCCGGCGAACTGCCGACCGGGTCCGTCAAGGTGGTGCGGCGCAAGCCCAGCTGGCGGATCTTCGCCTGCAAGGCTTGATGAAACGCCGCGCTGCCACCGGGATAAGTGCGCGCCAGCGCGGCGGCGGCGCGGTTTTCGGATGGCAGCAGCGCCAGTTGCAACAGCGCGCCGCGCGACACGGCCACGCCCTCGGCCAGCAGGCTGTGGCGCTGCATCGAGGAATCGCCATCGGCGCGCACGATGCGCAACTGTTCCTCCGGGTCGAGGCCAGCATCCAGCACCACCATGGCCGTCATCAGCTTGGTGATCGAGGCGATGGGCACGACGGTGTCCGCATCCTTCGCCATCAGCACCTTGCCGCTGGCGTCATCGAACACCAGCATGTGTTTCGCGCTGACGGGCAAGGCCAGCATGCCGGAGGCGGCCTCGGCCAGGGTCGCCCCGTTGACGGCGGGCTTGCCCTGCACCTGCAGCAGCAGGGTGGCGCAAGCCAGCAACACAGCGGGCACGGCCAGTTTCCAGCCGGCCGTGTCGGGACCGGGCGCCATCAGGCGTTCTATGCGCGTCAGCAAGGCTCCGCCCCGTGCCGACATCAGCAAGCCGGAATGCTGCGGCACGGCAGCGTGCAGGGATAGCGCATGCAGCGCCGTGGCCAGCTGCTGCGGGTCTTGCAGCGCTTGCGCCGCCAGGGCGTCGGCCACCTGCTCCCGTTCGGCCCGCATACGTGCCGACAGCCACCAGACGACGGGGTGAAAAAACAGCAGTGCCTCGGCCACGCTTTGCAACAGGTTGACCAGGTAATCCCAGCGCCGCACGTGGGCCAGTTCATGCGCCAGCAGCGCTTCCAGCAAGGCGACGGGCATGCCGCTCAGCAAGGCGGCCGGCAGCAGAATGACGGGGCGCCAGAAGCCCACGGTGACGGGGCTGGCCAGGCCCGCATGCAGCTTCAGCGGAATCTGGCCACTACGGTGCAAACCCATGCGCTGCGCCAGCGCATCGAGGCGGCCCTGCCAGATGGCCGGCGCAGCCACCGCCTGGCGGCGCAGCTTGCCGACCCAGGCCAGGCCCAGGCACAGGCGCAAGCTCATCAGGCCAACACCCGCGCTCCAGGCCAGCACCAGGGCCGGCATCCAGGCTTGCAGCGCGGCGCGCCAGGCGGGCGGCGCATCCACCGGCAGCCGGGCCGGCGAGACGCCCGACAGCAGAGACAGCAGGTGCACGAGGGGAATACACAGGCACAGCAGCAAGGCCAGCGCGCAGACGGCATAGCGCCAGCGCGCGCTGGCGTGGCGCAACAGCCGGAGCACTACGGCAGATACGGCGCCGACGATCAAGCCCTGCCAAACGAAATACAGCAAGACCCAGCCCAGCGCGGGGACAAGGTTGCCCACATCGATGCCGAGGTGCATGTCCACGTTCATGGCGCCTTGCCATCCTTGCTGCTCAGAATTTTTTCAATTTCCAGGCGCTCCGCGTCGCTCACGTGCTCGCGCAGTGCCGTCAGCACGAGCGCCTTGCCGGAACCGGAAAACACCTTGCCGATCAAGTCCTTGAGCAAACTCGTTTGCAACTTTTCCTGCGCTTCAACGGCGGCATACAGCTGCGGCCGCTGGCTTTCGTCGCGGCTCAGCAAACCCTTGCCATGCATCAATTGCAACTGGCGCAGCACGGTGGCGTAACTGGCGTCGGCACGCTCCGCGGCCAGGGCGTCATACACGGCGCGGGCGTCGGACGGACCGCGCTGCCACAGGATGCGCAGCAGGTCCAGTTCGGCGGCCGTGGGATGGGGAGTGGAGGTATTTTTTAGCATGACGCTAGAATACCCAGTCTAGAACGTCTTGTCTAGAACTTTTTTTCTAGATTGCCGGCAAGCCTAGAATTCGCGCAAGCGGTCGAACAGCTCCAGCAAGGCCGCCTCGTCGACGAGCGCGGACCCCTGCCCGCCCGCTTGCTGCAATTGCTGCCGCAGCTGGGCCAGCAGCTCCGCCAGCACCGTGTAGATTTCCTCGCGCTCGACCGTCTCGATGATGCTGGCGCGCCGCTCGATCTTGTTGAATACCTCCACATAGGCGGCGACCATCGCTTCCAGCGCGGCGGCTGCGGCCGTCGCCGCCATGGCCGCATCGAGGCTGCGCGTCACGGCCAGCATGTTCTTGTAGGCCAGCGCCGCCTTTTTCGCATACGCAGGGGAAATTTGCTCGCGGCCATCCCAGTCGCGGAACGGGTTGAGCAGGTTTTCAGCCAGCCATTCCGGCTTGCGCGCCTTGGTGACCGATAGGTCCAGTCCCTGCGCCGCCGCTTTCTTGTAGCCGGCCTTGATGGCCTTGGCGACATCGGCTGGTAAGCTGGTCAGCCACAAGGCCGACAGCTGCGGCAATTGCGCGGCCGATGGAAACTCCTCCGCCGTGAATCCGAACAGGTCATAGGCGGTGAACGTCCGCAGCCGGGTCAGCTGCGCAAGGCTGGCCATCTGCGACGCCATTCCCGGTTTACCCCAGATGCGCAAGGATGTCAGATGGGGAAAACGCCGCGCCACTTGCGCCAGATCAACCTCCTTCATGCCGATCAGCGACAGGCCGCCCAGCTGGCCGAGACCGTGGAACGGCGGCAGCGCGTGCTTGCACTGCAGTGTCAGGTGGCGGCCATCTGCGCCATCTTCGATGCGCAGCGCCGGCGATGGCGCGCTGTCCAGCGCGAGAAGGTTCAAGCCTTCGTTCAAGACGAGGCTGGTGACGCCATCGGGCTGCAGGATCAGGCGTTCCAGGCCGCTGCCGCTGAAATCGAGCGCATGCACCGTCGATGATTGCCAGTCCAGCTCATTGATGAAGGGATTGCCCTGGATAAACTCCATCAAGGCTTGCGTGCCGTTGCCCGTCTCGATCGACATCAGGCAAGGCAGTTGCTCCAGCTCGGACACGTCGCCCAGCGCCAGCAAGACGCTGTCATTGATTTTCGTCGCGTCTTGCCGGAAGACCTGGCCGCCCAAGGTCACTTCACGCTTGTCCGACGCGGCCTTGAACTGCTGGCGCCGCAGCGGATCGATGCGCTCCCAGTTGCGCTGGCGCAGCACGCTGTCGCCCACGTACCAGGCGCTGCGGTAGCTGTTCACTTCCACATCCACCAGCGGCGCGACATTGCCAACGAGCGTATAGCCAGGCGGCACGTTCGCCGTGGCATAGCAGTGATCGTGGCGATTGTTCCAGAAGAAATAATCGCACAGCAGCGGCCGCATGGCTTGCACGGCTGCCGCATCGGGCAAGGCGTCGCCGGTCCAGTCCAGCTCCAGCACGGCAGCTACCGGCCTGGACGAAGATGCATCCTTGATGCGGGTGACCTGGCAAGCCACATACTGCTGCAGCTCGGGCGAAAACACACTGTAAACATCTCCAACATTCGCTAGCACGCAACTTCCTTTTCAAAACACCTGACGGTCGAATGTTGAAAGATAGCAAAAATGACAGCGCGGTGTCGTCCTGTTCAGTCCGCGTGCAGCTTGTGGTGCATGCGGCGCAGTCCCAGCCACACGGCGGCCGCCACGAACGGCACCAGGGCGCCGACGAGGATTTCCGGATTCACGGGCAAGCCCAGCACCTTGGCCGCCTTGCCCGTGTAGCTGAACAGGCCAATCACGTAATACGAAATGGCGGCCACGGACAAGCCTTCCACCGCTTGCTGCAGGCGCAGCTGCTGCGCCGCGCGGGCGTTCATCGATTGCAGGATTTGCCGGTTCTGCAATTCCTGCACGATGCCCACGCGCGTGCGCAGCAAGTCATTCGTGTTGGCAATGCGCTGCGCCATCGCTTCCTGGCGGCTGGCCATCGCTGCGCACGTATTCATGGCGGGCGTCAAACGGCGGTCCATGAATTCCTCGACCGTGGGGATGCCTTCGATGCGTACTTCGCGCAACTCGTCGATGCGCGCCTTGACGAGGCCCATGTAGGCTTTCGAGGCAGAAAAACGGTAGCTATTGTCGAGCGACAGCTTTTCAATGCGGGCCGCCAAACGCGTGATGCGGTCGAGCAAGGTTTGTTCGGCCACGCCCTCGTCGGCCTTGACCAGGCCCGGCGCATCGTCCGTATCGACCATGGCGGCCGCCAGGGTCGCCAGTTCATTCTCGATGGCATTCAAGGATGGCGCCGCCTGCATGGCGTAGGGCAAGCCCAACAAGGCCATCATGCGGTAGGTTTCGATTTCCAGCACGCGCTGCACCAAGCGGCCCGACTGCTGCGAGCGCATGCCTGCGTCGCGGATGACGAAACGGCTGAAACCGTCGGACTGGATGGTGAAATCCGTCCACAATTCGCCGCCCTGCAGCACCTTGCTGCCGGCCAGGGTATTGCCTTCGAACACGCGCGACAAGCCTTGCATGAAGATCTCGGCCGGCTCGGTCGCTTGCTCCAGCACCACGTGCGCCGCCACCATCAGCTTGCCCTTCAAGCCCGCCAGCCATTGCTGCGGCAATTGCGCCAGCGGCATGCGCTCGAACGCCTGCGCCAAAGGCAAGGCGGTACCGGGATGTTCGGCGAAGGTGAACGTGGCAAATTCCGTATGGCATTCCCATTTCAGGCGGAAACGGCCGAAGTCGTAGTAAAAATACTTGGCTTCGGTGCTTGGCGGCGTGACGCCGAAATGCGTGCACAGGGCCGCCAGGGTGGCGTGCTGGGCAGCCATATTCGACGCGCCCGGCGCCGCGCTGTCATCCTTGTACACGGCCAGATGGGTGATCAGCTCGGGGGCGTCGAGCTGCAAGAATGGCCGCGAGTGGATTTCCGCGGCCAGCGGCACGCGCAAGGCGTGGTTCAAACTGGAGTTAATCAAGTGCATGATAGCCAAAGGTAAAGTTGCAAAACTGCTTAGACCCGCGCGGGTCTGATTGTCACAGTGTAACAAAGCAGAAAGCATGCCATCCTTTTCAAACTCCGCTCATGCCGTTTTAGCAACTCCCATCGCGCCCTGCGCCGCGTCCTGGCGCGTGCCCAGCCACCAGAAAAACGCGGCCAGCGCCACGGCCGAAGCCTGTCCCAGCGCCAATTTCAATGCGCTGTCGAACAGCAACGGTGCGACAAAACCGGACACCAGTGCAAACACCAGCATTTGCACGAAGTTTTGCAGGGAAGCCGCCAGGCCCCGCATCTGCGGGAAGATGTCGAGCGTCGACATGGTCATGCCCGGCAAGGCCAGCGACATGCCGAACGCGTACAGCATCACGGGCGCGACGGCGAACGGGATGCTGGCCGCGAACCAGTGGTTGTAGGCTATGTTGAGCGCGCCCGTGGCCGCCATGGCCAGCAAGCCCCAGCGCACCAGCACGGTGCTTTTCACCGCATGGGCCAGTTTGCCCGACAGCGCCGAGCCGCCCACCAGGCCCGCCACCATGGGGATGAACATCCAGCCGAACGCCGTTTCCGGCAAGCGCAGCAGTTCCAGGATGAAATGCGGCGCGGACGCGATGTACAGGGCAAAGCCGCCAAACGCGAAGGCCACGGCCAGCGAACGCAGCAGGAAAGCCCGGTGGCGCAAGGCCAGCCAGTAATTGCGCGCGATGTTGCCTGGGTGGAAGGATTGGCGTTGCTCGACGGCTAAACTTTCCGGCAAGCCTTTCAGGCAGGCGAGCGCCAGCAGCACGGTGACGGAAAACGTGAACACGAACGTCGATTGCCAGCCGTAGGCCACGTGCAGCCAGCCGCCGATGATGGGGGCGATGGCGGGCGCGATGCCGAACACCATCATGATATTGGCCAGCATCTTTTGCGCGGCAGCGCCCGACAAGCTGTCGCGCACGATGGCTTGGCCGATCACCCTGCCCGCCCCCGCCGAGGCGCCCTGCATGCCGCGGAAGAACAACAGCCAGCCAAAACTGGGCGCGAAGGCGGCGCCGATGGAGCCGACGGCAAAGATCAGCAGCGAAGCGAGGATCACGGGACGGCGGCCGAAGGAATCGGACAAGGTGCCGTAGAACAAGGTCATGAAGGCATACGCGGCCAGGTAGACGCTCAGGGTCTGCTGCACCAGCACGCTGCTGACGTCGAAATGCGTGCCGATCGCGGGAAACGACGGCAGGAAGGTATCGGTGGCGAACGGGCCCAGCATGGCCAGCCCCGCCAGCACCAGGGTCAGCTTGCGCGCCTTCATGCGGCCGCCTGCGCGGCATGCTGACGGCGCAAGCCATCGAGGGCGGCCAGCGAAAACGCGGCGACATGCTGCGCGATGCTGGCGGTGCCCGCCTCGTCATAGGTGATTTCCGGCGCCACCAGTTCATGCACGATGCGCGAACGGGCGTAGAACACGGCCTGGCCGATCACGCTGAACACGCATTTCTGCACCACGTCCGCCGGCATGGCCTGCCCCACCACGCCACGGATCAAGCCCGTGAACAGCGCATGGTGCGCGCGCACATCGCGGTCTGCCAGCATGTGGATGGCGGCCGTCGGCTCGATCAGTTCGCGCGCCACCAGGCGGCTGAACAGCGAAGCCGGTCCCGGACGCAGCATGTCGAATACCATCGATTGTATCGCCAGGCGCAACTGTTCCACGGGCGCCACGGCTGCTGCAGGGCCGGCGTCCGGCGCGGCAGCGGCCGAGGCACGCGCCAGCGCGCGCGCATGGTCGAAGGCGGCCAGGTACAGCTCTTCCTTGCCATGAAAGTAATAATTGACCATCGCCACGTTCACGTGGGCCGCTTCGCATATCCGGCGCACGGACGCGAGCCGGTAGCCTTCGTCGGCAAACAGCTGGACCGCCACTTGCAGGATGCGCGCGCGGGCCGGTTCCGTTTCCTGCTCGCTTCTCTTTTCTTCCGTCATGCCATTCCCATCGTTTAAACAGCTGTTTAATATTGGATGGAATTATATCAAACAGCCGTTTAACTTTCAGGCGAACACAAAAAAGCCCGGCGAACCGGGCTTTTCAAGGGCGTATCGGCAGCTTAATGCTTCATGGCAGGCATCGGGGCCGAGGCGGCGCCCAGCGGACGTGCCACGGCATTGACTTCGATGGTTTCGCGGCGCTTGTCCTCGCCTTCGACGACGAGGGTCAGCGGAATCTTGTCGCCCGCCTTCACCTGTCCTTTGAGTTCCAGCAGCATGACGTGGTAGCCGCCCGGCTTCAATTCGACGGCTTTGCCGGCTGGCAAGGCGATTTCCTTGACCTGGCGCATGCGCATCATATTGTCCGTCATGCTCATTTCGTGGATTTCCGCCACGCCCGCCACGGGCGAGCGCACTTCCAGCAGGCGCATGGCTTTCGGCGCCGTGATCTGCATGAAGGCGCCCGTGGCTTTTTGCTGCGGCACGGTGGCGCGCACCCACGGGTCGGTGATTTGCACGGAAGTCTGGGCAACGGCGGAGAAGGACAGCACGGTCAGGGCCGCGGCCAGCAGGGTTTTGACATGGGTCATGATTATTCCTTTCGTGATAGTTACAAGGTGTATTTCGATTTCATCAAGGTCTTGATGTCTTGCACGCACTCGTCGCCCGTCAACTGGTGCTTCAAGCCCAGGCGCATGCGCCCCTCGTTATCGAGCACATAGCTGATGGCCGTGTGATCCATCGTGTACGAGCTGCCGCTGGGCACGCGGCGGTAGAAGACCTTGTAATTGAAGGCCGTCTGCGCCGTCGCCTGCGGGTCCGTGCGCAAGCCCAGGAAGCTGGGGTCGAAGGCGCGCATGTATTCGCCCAGCAACTCGGGCGTATCGCGCTCGGGATCGATGCTGATGAAGATCACTTGCAGCTTGTCGGCATCGGCGCCCAGCTTCTGGCGGATTTCCAGCGCGCGCGACAGGGCCGTCGGACACACGTCCGGGCATTGCGTAAAGCCAAAGAAGACCATCACATACTTGCCCTTGAAGTCGGCCAGGGTGTAGACCTTGCCGTCGGGGCCGCTCAATTTGAAGTCGGGCTTGTAATCGCCTCCCGTCAAGTCGAGACCGTTGTAATGGGGTTTGGGCGCTTGTTCGCAAGCGGCAAGCGTGAGCAATCCCGCCGTGCCGGCGAGAAGGAAAAGACGACGTTTCATGGCATTCTGGCCCGATGGGCGTAGTGGATACAGTTAAGACGTGGAAAGCGTGACGGCTGCGTTCAGGCAGCCGCAGGGGGGCCGCGCGGGCTGGCGGCCAGCCACGCGAACGGGGCCCGCGGCGCCTGGTAAAACAGGGGCGGATACAGGTCGTGGCCCGTGATGACGGGCAGCGTCGATGACGACGGCGGCGGCAAGCCCACGCTGCCCGCATGGCTCATGCAGAACGGGCAATGTTCGATGTGGTGCAGCACGGAATCGGTGGTGGACTTGGCGGCCGGGGCCAGGTCCGCTTGCGTGTAGACGGCGCCGCTGGCCGAGCAGATCTCGACGGCGGCATTGTTCGCGTTGGCGTGCAGCGAGGCAAACGCATACGACAGGGATGGCGACAGCGCATTGAGCAGTATCGCCAGGCAGGCGAACCACATATGCCACTGTTTGCGCTTCAATAATGATCCCATGGCCCCGATTATAACGGAGTCTGGCTATCCGGGCGCCTGGCCGCGCAGGAACAGGCTGGGACGCACGCCCGCCACGTCCACGCAGGCGTCGCAAAACGCGGGGATCGAGGCAAAGCCGGAACCGGCCGCCACTTGCGCCAGGTCGCGTTCGCCGTCTTCGTCGTCGGCATCCGCCTGCGCCGCCGTGTGCAGCGCGTGCGCCAGGCGCTGTTCGCGCACCAGACTGAGCAGTGCCTCGCCCTCGGCAAACAGGCGCGCCCTGGCCTTGTGCGGCGTCACTTGCCACAGGGCCGCCAGTCGGGCCGCCGTCCACTTGCCTTGCGGCGTATCAAAGATGTGCTGCGCCAGCGCCTGGCTCCAGCGCTTGCCGCCGCCGTGGCCGCCCTCTGCCTCGTCGCCTTCCAGCGCCAGAGTGAACACGGCCGGCTTGCCCCGCCCCGGCATCACGTCGCAGGCGAAGCGCAAGAAGGCGGGCACGACGAAACTGTCGCCGCTGGCCAGTTTCTTGGTGGCGATTTCATTGTGCAAAGTCACAAAACCCTGGCGCACGGTAACGCGCAGCCGGAGCGGAAAGCGCAAGCCCAGCAAGTGCAAGGGATGATCGGAAACGAGGGCCATGCGTCAGGTCAAGGTGGTGAACGAGCCGCCAGCATGCCACACATCGCGCGCCGGGTCTGTCATCACAGCGACGCCACGCCGTAGCGGCGCAAGCCGTCGAGGTCGACGACGCGGATGGCCTGGTAGGCGATGCTGATCAGGTTCAGCTCGGCCAGATGGCCCAGCGCCTGGTTCACGCGCTGGCGCGAAATGCCCGTCAACAAGCCGATTTCTTCCTGCGACAGCTCAAGCACGCTGGACGTGCGCGGATATAACATGGGGTGGAACAATTGCGCGATCGCTTGCGCCACTTGCGCGTCGACGGCCAGCAGGCGCTGGTTCTGGATGGTGGCGATGAATTGGCCCATGCGCTCGTTCAACTGGCGGATGACGAAGGCATTGAAGGACAGGCTCTCGGCCAGCAACAGGTGAAACAGGTCCACCGGCACGAGGAGGATGCTCGATGCGCGCACGGCCACCACGTCGTAGCGGCGCAGTTCGCGCTTGAGCACGCTGCCCTCGCCGCACCAGCCGCCGGCCGGCACGCCGGAAAACGTGGCGCCGCGCCCATCGGCGTTGTAGACGGCCAGCTTGATCAAGCCCGTGTGCACGCCGATCCAGTGCGCCGACGGTTCGCCGCGCCGCGTGATGAAGGCGCCCGCCTCGTAATGCCGCAGCACGCTGTCGGCGCGCAACAGGGCCTGATGCCGCGCGTCGAGGGCCGTGAACCAGTCATGGCTGTCGAGTTCTGGCACGGCAAGGCCTACACTATCGTTGCTATCCATTCCACCCTTCAGTTGTCACTAAGATGACAGTGATTTTCCAGCACCGGTGCTATGCTAACCGGTATCAATCCCGAAACAGGGAGCTATAGAATTTTATTTAACAGGAGACAAGCATGACACCTGATTTCAATACCGGCCTCGGCAAAAACAGCGCCAACTACGCCGCCCTCACCCCGCTCGACTATATCGCCAGGGCAGCGGCAGTATATGGCAATCGCCTGGCAATTGCACATGGCGCCGTGCGCCAGACGTGGCGCGAAACGTATGCGCGCACGCGCCGCCTGGCATCAGGCCTCATCAAACTGGGCGTGAGCACGGGCGATACCGTCGCCGTGATGTTGCCGAACACGCCCGCCATGGTGGAAGCGAGCTTCGGCGTCCCGATGGCCGGCGCCGTCCTCAACGCCCTGAACATCCGCCTCGACCTGGCCTCGCTGACCTTCATGCTGCGCCATGGCCAGGCGAAAGTCTTGCTGGCCGACACGGAATTCGCCGAACTGGCGCGCCAGATGGCGGCGCAGATTCCCGGCTTGCGCGTGATCCAGGTCAACGACGTGCTGGGACCGGAAGTGGACGCCTTTTCCGACCTCGACTACGAAAGCTTGCTGGCCAGCGGCGACCCCGACTACGACTGGCAGCCGCCCGCCGACGAGTGGGACGCCATCGCCCTGAACTACACGTCCGGCACCACGGGCGACCCGAAAGGCGTCGTCTACCACCACCGCGGCGCGGCCCTGAACGCCCTGTCGAACATATTAGAGTGGGACATGCCCAAGCATGCCGTGTATTTATGGACATTACCGATGTTCCACTGCAACGGCTGGTGCTTCCCGTGGACGGTGGCCGCGCGCGCCGGCGTCAACGTGTGCCTGCGCAAGTTCGAACCGAAGCTCGTGTTCGACCTGATGCGCGAATTGCGCATCACCCACTATTGCGCCGCACCCATCGTGCACGCGGCGCTGGCCAACGCGCCCGCCAACTGGCGCGACGGCATAGCCTGGACCGTGCGCGGCATGGTGGCCGGCGCGCCGCCGCCGGCGGCCATGGTGGCAAAGATCGAAGCCATGGGTTTCGACCTGATCCACTCGTATGGCTTGACGGAAGTGTACGGCCCGGCCGCCATCTGCGCCGAGCAGGACGAGTGGGCGGCCCTGTCGCAGGAAGAACGCGCCGTACTCAAATCGCGCCAGGGCGTGCGCTACCACTTGCAAAGCGCCGTGGCCGTGATCGACCCGGAAACCATGCAGCACGTGGCGGCCGACGGCGAACAGATCGGCGAGATCATGTTCCGCGGCAACATCTGCATGAAGGGTTATTTAAAGAATGAAAAGGCGACGCAGGAAGCGTTTGCGGGCGGCTGGTTCCACACGGGCGATCTGGGCGTCATGTATCCGGACGGCTATATCAAACTGAAGGACCGCAGCAAGGACATCATCATTTCCGGCGGAGAGAATATTTCCAGCGTGGAAGTGGAAGACGCCCTGTACCACCACCCGCAAGTGCTGGCCGCCGCCGTCATCGCCCAGCCGGACGAAAAATGGGGCGAGACGCCTTGCGCCTTCGTCGAGTTGCGCGAAGGCGGCACCGTGACGGAAGCGGAATTGATCGCCTTCTGCAAGAACAACCTGGCCGGTTTCAAGGTGCCGAAAGCCATTTATTTCGGTCCCCTGCCCCGCACGTCGACGGGCAAGATCCAGAAGTTCGAATTGCGCAAGCGCATGCAGTCGGACAAGGCCATCGACGTCTAGCTTAGCTGCCCTTGCCTGTCAGCCACGCCGGTTGCGCCACCACTAGGCGCGAGAAGCTGGCGATGCTGGCCACGGCGGCGAAGCCTGCCGCCAGGCACAGCGCATACGTCGTGCCCCGGCTGGCGGAAACGGTGAAGCAATACGCGACCAGCGCCGCGCCCGTCGCTTGCCCGATCAGGCGCGACGTGGCCACCACGCCGCTGGCGCCGCCGGCCCGCTCGGGCGGCGCGCTGCCCATGATGGCCTTTAAATTGGGCGCCTGGAAGAAACCGAAACCGATGCCGCACAGGGCCATGCGCCAGCCGATATCGAACACGCTGGGGTGGGCCGGTATCCACACGAGGGTCAGCAAGCCGCCGGCCAGCGCCGCCAGGCCGATGCCGCCCAGCACGCCCGGCGAATAGCGGTCGCTCAGGCGCCCGGCGACGGGCGCCATCACGGCCACCAGCACGGCCCACGGCGTCATCAAAAAACCCGTCTCGACGGGCGAACGGCCCAGCGTGACTTCAAAATAGAATGGCAGCGAGACGAAGGCCAGCCCTTGCGCGGCAAACGTGCAGATGGCCGTCAGCGACGACAGCAAGAACAGGGGACGGCGGAACAGGTCGATCGGCAGCATGGGCGCCGCATGCCCCGCCTGGCGGCGCAGCAGCAAAATAAAGAACACCACCACGGCCACCAGCTCCGGCAGCAGGGTCGACAGCGCCGCGTGGTGGGCCGCGTCGCCAAACAACAGGATCAGCAAGCCGAAGGCGCCCACGTTGTACAGCGCCGTGCGCGCATCGAGGGTATGCCCGGAAAGTCTGGTGGCCGGCAGCATGCGGCTGGCGAGGAAGAAGCCGGCCACGCCCAGCGGCACGTTGATGGCGAACAGCCACGGCCACGAGGCCGTCGCCAGGATCAAGGAGGCGGCCGTGGGGCCGATGGCGAACGCGACGGCCACCACCAGCGCATTGTTGCCGAACGCGCGGCCCAGCAAGTGTTTAGGGTACAGGGCGCGCAGCAGCGCCGTATTGACGCTCATCATGGCGCTGGCGCCGACGCCCTGGAACAAACGCGCCACCACCAGCGACGGCAAGGACCAGGCCAGCGCGCACGCGAGCGAGGCCAACGTAAACAGGAACATGCCGGAGATAAACACGCGCCGGTAGCCGGCGATTTCGCCCAGCGCGGAAAACGGCAGCAGGGTCGCCACCATGGCCAGCTGATACACGTTGACGATCCAGACGGAAGCGGCGGGCGTCGTGTGCAGCTCGCCGGCGATGGCCGGCAAGGCCGTGTTGGCAATCGCCGTATCGAGCGAAGCCATGCCCACGCCGATGGCCAGCGCCAGCATGGCCCATACACGGGCGCCGGGCGGCAAGCCGTCCTCGCCCACCATCACGGCTTGCGTTTGCTGCTGCATAGAATGCTGCATAAATACACTACCTGTTCATCTTGTTGATCCGGGTAATACACTAAGTAATCCTCAGGAAATTATTGTGAATTTATGACGAACAGAACTGGATGCTATGCAAGGCGCACGCTGCGACGCAGTGCGAGCACTGCTAGCAGCGGGCAACGCCGCAGAGCGCCGGTTATGGAAGTCAGAAATCACAATAATTTATTGGGGGTTACTTGGCATGTATGTAAGAAACCTGCAGGACAGGCCAGCTTACTTCTGGCAATCGATGACCTTGAAATCTTTCGAATAGCAGATGCGCAACTCGCCCGAGTGCTTTTCATAGCCGAGCCAGCGGCCCTTCAATTGCGGATTATGCTGCTTCATCCACTGGAACAACTCATTCTTGGGCATGCTGGAGTCCGGCAACTTCAAGGCCTGGAACAGCTCGCGTTCCTTCTCGAAATACTGCTTGGCCGTATCGAAATCGCAGGCGCCATGCTTTTCCCATTCGCCCTGCAGCAAGGCTTCGCCCGGCTGCATGCACATATAGGGCAGGATCTCGGACGGCGCCAGCTTCGGCAAATTGCCCTTGCAATAGCGCGGATGCATCTCCGTCTTGCGCGGCGGCGTCACGGAAATGTCGTCGCAGCTGGCCGGGTTGTTCGACTGGGCCCACAGGCCATGCACGATCCAGCCGAAGTGGTTGCTATCGGCGCACTGGAAGGCGGCCTTCTTCGACACGGCGCCACGGCGGCGCTGGCTGTCGCAAAAGCCTGGCGACCACGACAGCGCCAGCATGAAGTAATCGGTGGGCACGTTCGTGCTTTGCTTGTAGCACGTGTTTTTCTCGTCCGACGGCTTGACGTCGTAATCGTAGTAGCTGACGTTGCGGGGAATGGCGCAGCTGGCGTCGGCCGCGTGGACGGCGCCGGCAGACAGGCTGAGGAACACGGCGGCCAGCGCGGGCAAGACAGGGCGGATTTTCATCGAGTTTCCTTCAAGATATAAAAACGCCGGCAACTGAGTGCCGGCGCGGTATCAATCAAACAAGTTGATCAGCAAACCTTGTGCATCCAGCCATGCGTGTCCGGTGCCGTGCCATGCTGCAAGCCCAGCAGCGCTTCGCGCAGGGCCAACGTAACGGCGCCGTTTTCATTGTTGTTGATGGTCATTTCAAAGCCATTGGCCTTGGCCACGCCCACCGGGGTGATGACGGCGGCCGTGCCGCAGGCGAACACTTCGGTCATGCGGCCCGAGGCGATATCGTCGCGCCATTGCTGGACAGACAATTTACGCTCTTCCGTTGCATAGCCAAGGTCTTTCGCCATTTCCAGCAGGCTGCGGCGGGTGATGCCTGGCAGCAAGGTGCCCGTCAATTCCGGCGTCACGACGGTGACTTTCTCGCCATCCTGGTACACGAAGAAGAGGTTCATGCCGCCCATTTCTTCGATGAATTCGCGGTGCACGGCGTCCAGCCAGACGACCTGGTCGCAGCCCTTCTCTTGCGCTTGCGACTGGGCCATCAGGCTGGCCGCGTAGTTGCCCGCGCACTTGGCTTCACCCGTGCCGCCCGGCGCGGCGCGCACGAAGTCTTCGCTGATCCACACGGTGACGGGTTTCACGCCTTTCGGGAAATAGGCGCCGGCCGGCGAGGCGAACAGCACGAACAGGTATTCTTCCGATGGACGCACGCCCAGGTAAGGGTCGGTGGCGATCATCAGCGGACGCATGTACAGGCTCTCGCCCGTGTTCTTCGGCACCCAGTTGCGGTCTTGCGCAATCAGCGCGTCGCCCGCTTCCAGGAACAGCTCGACAGGAATGGCCGGCATGGCCAGGCGCGCGGCGCTGCGGTTGAAGCGTTCCGCGTTTTGTTCCGGACGGAAAGTCTTGATGCTGCCATCGGGCTGCGCGAACGCCTTATAGCCTTCGAAGATGGCCTGGCCGTAGTGCAGCGACGACGCGGACGGGTCCAGCATCAAAGGGCCGTAAGCCTTCAGTTCGCCCTGCTGCCATTTGCCGTCGCGGTAAGGAATCACCACCATGTGGTCGGTGAAGATGCGGCCGAAGGCGGGATTGACCATGCGCGCGGCGCGTTCGGCGTCGGACAGGGGGTGGGCGGATGGGGTGACGACGAGGTTCGGTGTGGAAGTGGTCATGGCAGCAGAAGACGAGTCAGGGAGAATAAAGAGATTCCCTATTGTAGCGCCTAATGCGCGCGGCGAGGCGGCGGATAGCCTTGCCGCAATGTTGCGCCGCATCAAAAGGCGGCGCCGTCAGGCGGCCCGCAAGGGCTTGCCCCGCCCTGCTTGCGCTTCCCCGGCGCACTGGCTGCAGCGCATCTGCACGGAAATCACGTTGGCGCCGATGTCCATGCCGTGCGCCAGCGCCGCCTGGCGCAGCTGCTCCACCAGCGGCGCATCCTGCACCAGCACGCTACGTTCGCACACGCGGCACACGAGGTAGCAACTGTCCGTTTCCACCTGGTCGGGCTTGATCAAGTAGCGCGCCTTGTTGCCGCTGGCGCTAGCCTCGCGCTCGCGCAGCAGCAAGCCAGCCAGTTCCATTTCCTTAAGCACGCGGTAAATCGTGCCCAGGCTGACGGCAATGCCGATATGCAGCAGTTGCTGATAAATGCTTTCCGCATTCATCGCTTGCCGTTGCGTGCCGGCCAGCACTTGCAAGATGCAGATGCGCGCGCTGGTCGGGCGCAGGCGCACGGCGCGCAAGCGCTCGAACACGCGGCCATCGCCCTGGTATTGAATGTCTTGCATGGGATTCTCCGCTTGTGCGTTCTGCTCTACTGACATTGCCAAGCGAGAAGCGCAAAAGGGAACCGGAAAATGAAAAAAAGCGCCGTTCCCGACTACTGGAACGGCGCCTTGCGCTACCTCAAACCGGCAACCATCAGAACTTCATGTTGGCCGTCAGGGTTGCCGAGCGGCCCGGTGCCACGCCAGCGTAATGCGGCGAGGAAACCTTGTCGAAGTACAGCTTGTTCGTCAGGTTCTGGATGTTCAGCTGCAGGGTCACGTTGCGGTTGACCACATAGCTGGCCATGGCGTCGAAGCGCGTGTAGGCCGGGGCAAACTTGTTGTTGGCCACGTTCGCATAGACCTTGTCGACGTAGTTCACGCCGCCGCCCACCGTGATGGCGGGCGTGACCAGGTAGGACGTCCACAACGAGGCGCTGTTTTTCGGCGTCGTCGGAAACTGGTTGCCGTTGTATGGCGACGGTGCATACACGGGTACCGCCGTCGTGCCCGTATTGACGTAGCCATTGTTTTCCACGATGGCGTTCAGGTGCGTGTAGCCGCCGAAGACCGACCATTCCTTGGTGATATTGCCGCTCACGCCCAGCTCGATACCCTTGACTTGCTTGTCGCCCACGTTTTGCGTGCTGCCGTCCGGCGCCGTCACGCGCGCATTGCTCATGTCGCTCTGGAAATAGGCGCCGCTCACGGACAGGCGGCCACCCGGCAGCACTTCCCATTTCGTGCCCAGCTCGAAGCTCTTGCTCTCCTGCGGCTTCAGGTTCTGGATGGCGACCGTCAAGCCGTCGATGCCATCGCCGCCGTCATTGCCCGGTGGCGTGGACGAGGTGCCGTAGGAAACATACACGCTGCTGTTGGTCGATGGCTTGTACACCAGACCGGCCTGGTAGCTGGCGAAGGTGGCGTGCACCTTGGCGCTGGTGGCGGCGGTGGTCTTGCCGTCGAGCGTGTATTGCGGCGTGTTCAGCGAACTCTTGTAGTCATCCCAGCGGATGCCCACGTTGAGCAGCCATTGCGGCGTGAACTCGATGGTGTCGAAGCCGTACACGGAACGCGTGTTGGTGACGATATTCGTGCGTGCCGGCGACACCGTGCGCGTGTAGACCCATGGGTCGTTGGCGTTCGGGTTGAGCAACGGTGCGCAGTTGTACAGGGTGGCTGCGCCATAGGTCGGGCAGTTGGAACCGACTTTTTCCAGCGGGTTGTTCGTCCCCGGGCTGAACATATAGGAGCTGCGATCCGTTTCCTCGCGGCCGATTTCCAGGCCCACCGTGTAGGTGTGTTTCACGCCGCCGGCCAGGAATTCGCCACCCAGGCTGGTCGCATTGGCCAGCGCGTCCGTATCGGTCGTGCGCGTGTTGGCGCGGCGCCAGACGGTGCCGTACAACATGGTGTTGCCCTTGGAATCGTCGGGCTGGGTCCACACGTAGTCATTGCTGGTCTTGCCGTAACGGGTCACGTTGCGCAAAATCAACTTGTTGCCGAAGTCGTGGCGCACGTCGATGGTGCCGATATCGCTTTGCGTGTCGCGGAAATCGCGGTTGACCAGGCCATAGAAGGTGTCGCGCGGCACGTTGACGGGGGTGCCGTTGCCGTTTTTCGATACATTCGCACCCGACGAGAACGGGTTGTTGAACGGCAAGCCGGTGTCCGGCAATTCGCTCGACTGCATGTGGTAGTAGCTGAGGGTCGCCTGCGTGGCCGATTTCAGGCCGAAGGTGATCGATGGCGCGATGCCCCAGCGGTCGCCATTGATGTAGTCGCGGCCGGCCACGTGGGCGTCATGCGCCATCACGTTCAGGCGCACGGCCACGTCGTCGCTGATGACGCGGTTCACGTCCGCCGTGGCGCGGCGGTACTTGGCGCTGCCCAGGCCCACGGTGGCGTTGGTGAAATTGTCGACTTTCGGCGTCTTGCTGATCAGGTTGACGCCGCCGCCGGCGGACGAACGTCCACCGTAGGCCGAGTTCGGGCCCTTGACGACTTCGATTTGTTCCAGCGCAAAGATTTCACGCGATTGGGAACCCGTGTCGCGGATGCCGTCGATATACGTATCCGTTTGCGCGTTGTAGCCGCGGATGAACAGGTTGTCGCCCACAGGGTTGCCGCCTTCGCCGGCGCCGATGGTGATGCCCGGCACGGTGCGCAGCGCATCCGTCAGCGAGACGGCGCCCGTTTGCGAAATGATTTCGGCAGGAATCACGGTGACGGATTTCGGCGTGTCCAGCAGCGGCGCCGTCAGCTTGTCGTTGGCCGATTTGACGGGCGCCTGGATCAGGCGGTCAGCCGTGCCCACGACCTTGACTTCCTGCAACTGCTGCGGCTTGTCCACCGTTTGCGCGTGCAGCGCCAGCGGCATGGCCAGGGTGGCAAACGCGGCCAGGGCCGTGCCATGCATGCGTGGCGCGGAAGTGCTGTGGTGCTTGCGGCTGCGGATGAGGGCTGCCGGCTTGGCGGCGCCCGCTTGGTCTTTCAATGTCATCGCTATCTTTCACTCTATCGGATGGATTAAATTATGGCTGGCTACTGCGCCGTGGCGCCTGGCTGGCTCGTTGATTGCTTGGGTACGACAAAACTAGAACCGCCACAGCGCCGTCATGCGCAACGCCCGGGGCGAGCCGGGCGCGATGTTGTCGTTGCTGTGGGCGGAGGCAAAATATTTTCTGTTGAACAGGTTTTCCACATTCAGCTGCAGCTGAAAATTTCCTTGCGGCTTGAAGTAGACGGCGCCGTCGACGCGGGCAAATCCCGGCAGCGCCACCGTATTCGACACGGACGCATACACGGCGCTGCGGGCAATGATGCCCAGCGCCGCACCCCAGGCCGGCGAAAAATCGTAGCGGTTCCACAGCGACAGGCTGTGCCGGGGCACATGGGCCACCGTGGCCCCCTCGAATGCCGTGGCCGATTGCGTGGCCGTCAGCACGGCCCGCTGCCAGGCATAGCCGCCCGCGATGCTCCACCCGGGTTGGACCTTGCCTTTCACTTCCAGTTCCAGCCCCTCGCTGCGCTGGCCATCGACCAGCATGGCCCGCGTGGCGTCATTCGGGTCGGTGACGGCGACCTTGCTGCGCGTCAAACGATACAGGGCCGCGCTGGCCGACAGGTCCGCGGTGGCTTCCCATTTCACGCCCGCTTCCACATTGCGAAAACGTTCAGGTTCAAACACGGCGTTGCTGGGCGTCAATGACGCCAGCTGTTCGCCCGCGCGCGGCAAGAACGATTGGCTGACGCTGGCATACAGCGACAGGGCCGGCACGGGCTGATAGATCAGGGCCGCGCGCGGCGACCACGGCGTATCCGTGCGGACGATGCGCGCGCCATTGCGGCGATTGACGAAATCGACGGCGAAGCGCTCGTAGCGCAGGCCGGCAATCGCCTGCCATTGCGGGCTGAAGCGGACCTGGTCCTGCAGGTACAGGGCGGCCGTGTTGGCCACGCCGTGGTTGTCGGCATCCGTGGCGCTGGGACGGAAGGTCACGGGCAAGTCCGTCACGGGGTGCGAAGTGGGCAGGCTGATGTGCGTGACGCCCTCGCCCAGGGTCGTGAAATAGCCGGTGTTGCGCAGATTGTCCGTCGTCTGGCGGCCCAGTTCCCCGCCCGCCGTCAGGCGGTGCCGCACGGCGCCGCTGCTGACCGTCCACTCCACGTCAGTCTGGTTGAACAGGTTGCGCCGCAAGGTGGCGCTGTTGTACGCCAGCACCGTCACGCTGGCCCCATCCGCGCTGACTGGGCCGGGAAAGGCATTCTGGTACAGCTTGTCGTAATCGGCCAGGCGCGTGCGGTTGCGCAAGACCGCGCCGCCGGCGAACGCATGCTCGATGGTCACGCCCAGCGCGTCGATGTAGGCCCACGACGGGCTGCTGCCGGCGATGCCGAAAAACGTGGACGGGTCCGTGTCGAACGGCCGGCCCCGGTACGACGGCACGCCCCGGTCCGTCACGCGGTCGTCGCGAAAATGTTCATAGCTGGCTTGCACGGTGGTGCGCGGCGACAGGCGCCAGGCCACGACGGGGTTGACGGCGCTGCGGCGCACCTTGACGCCCTGGCGAAACGAGCCGCTGTTTTCCGCCATGGCGTTGACGCGCACGGCCACGTCGCCTTTCACGACCTGTTGCAGATCGATGGCGGCGCGCCCGTTGCGCCAGGCGCCCAGGCTCAGCGTTGCTTCGCCGCCATTGACCCACTGCGGCTGCTTGGTGGCCCGGTTGATCACGCCACCGCCGCCGCCATGGCCGAAGACCAGGGCGTTCGGCCCCTTGATGGCCTCGACCGCTTCGATATTGTAGAAATCGCGGTAGTACTGCACGTCGTCGCGCATGCCGTCCAGATAGAAATCCGAGGTCGAGCTGTTGCCGCGCATCACGGCCGTATCGCGGTTGCCCTCGCCTGCGGCCGTGCCCACGCCCGGCATGTAGCGCATGGCATCGGCCAGGGTGCGCATGTCCTGGTCGCGTATCAATTCACGGCTCACCACGCTGACGGCCTGCGGCGTGTCATGCAGGGCCGTGTCGTTGCGGCTGGCGGAGGAAGAACTGGTACGGCGGTAGCCATCGTCGCCGCTGCCCTGCACGGTGACGGGCGCCAGCACTTGCAAGCCGGCGCCCTCCCCGTCCAGGTCGGCGCGCAGGGGCGTCGGGGCCAGGCGCACGATGTAACTTCCGTCCGGCAACTGCACGGCCACGAGGCCCGTTCCTGCCAGCAATTGCTGCAAGCCCTGGCCCGTGGCCACGGTGGCGTTCAAGCCGGCGCTGCGTTTGCCCTGCGTCAAGCCGCCTTCGGCCGACAGCAAGATTCCCGCCTGGCCCGCGAACTGGCGCAGGGCCTGGCCCAGGGGCGCGGCGGCGATGCGGAAGCTGTGCACGGTCTCTTCCGCCGCTGCTGCCATCGCATGCATGACAGGCACGGCCAGCAGCGCCGCGGCCAGGGACAGCGGCAGCAGACGACGGGCAAACGGCAGGGAGACAGGGTACGGCGGCACGGCATTCCTTATTGATGTTGAGCAGCTTACTTCTACCTTGCCAAACAACTTTTCAAAAAGGGAACCACTTTTTGAGAAATATTCTCATTTACTATTTTGACTGCGGCAGCTGGGCTTCCACCGTCACCCACCAGTCATGCAGGCGATGTATTCTCACGGGCAAGGTCGCTTCCAGCGCCGCCAGGATGCGGTCCGTATCGGCCAGCGGGTAGCTGCCCACCAGGCGCAGGTGGGCCACTTCGGGCGCGCAGCCCAGGTGGCCGCGCCGGTAGCGCGACAGTTGCGCGAGGAAATCATCGAGCCGCATCTGCTCCGGCTGCAGGCGGTACTCGATCCACGCGGCCCCGTTCGGGTCGGCGGCGTATGGCTCGCCGATGAGACCGTCGCCGAAGCGTACTTGCTGGCCGGCCGGCACGATGCGCGGCACGCCGCCATCGCGGGGCGCCACCTCGACGCTGCCCTCGTAGACAGCCAGAAAGGTGGCATCGCCCTGCGGCTGCACGCTGAAACGCGTGCCCAGCGCGCGCAGGCGGCCGTGCACGGTGTCGACCACGAGCGGGCGCGCCGGCTGGCGGCTGTCGCGCGCGGAGGCGAGATAGATTTCGCCGCCATGCAGGGCGATGCGGCGCAGCGCGTCGCTGTAATCGATGTCGAGGGACGTTGCCGTGTTCAGCCACAGTTGCGAACCGTCGGCCAGCGCCAGCTGGCGGATGGTGCCGACCGGCGTTTTTTCGCCCGCATGCAGGCTGGCAACCCAGCTGCGCGTATCGCGCCGCAGCAGCGCGGCGCCACCCGTGCCGGCCGTCAGGCACAGCGCCAGCAAGCCCTTGACCAGGCTGCGGCGCGCGGCATCGCTCTGGCGCGGGCCCGCGGCGTCGAGCGCCTGGCGCGCCGGTTCCGCCGGCACCTGGCGAAATTCGGCGCTGACGGCTTCCACCCTGCGCCAGGCGGCGCGGTGGGCGGGCGAGCTGGCATGCCAGCGCTCCCAGGCTTGCTGGTCGGCAGGACCGGCATCGTCCCCGCGCAGCACGGCGAACCATTCGGCCGCTTCCTGCAGGATGGCGTAGTCGGCCGGCGGCATGGCGGCGCCTGGCTTAGGCGGCATCATCCATGCACAGCATGCATTGCAGCATGGCTTGCGCCATGTATTTTTTCACCATGCGTTCGGATACGTCCAGCTGGCCGGCGATCTGCGCATACGTCAGGCCGTCGAGCTGCGCCAGTAAAAATGCTTGGCGCGCGCGCGGCGACAGGGTATCGAGCATGGCGTCGATGCGGCACAGGGCTTCGACCACGAGGGCCCGCTCTTCCGGCGACGGCGCCGTCATTTCGGGATGGCTAGCCAGGGCCGCCAGGAACGTGCGTTCCAGGGTCAGGCGGCGCCAGTGGTTGACCAGCAAGCCATTGGCCACCGTGCTCAGGTAGGCGCGCGGCTCGCGCAGGCTGTCCGCCGATTGCGTCGCCAGCATGCGCACGAAGGTGTCCTGCGCCAGGTCGGCCGCACCGTCGCGGCAACCGAGCTTGCGCCACAGCCAGTTATACAGCCAGCCATGGTGGCTGGCGTACAGGTCGCTAAAGGTATCGAGGGAGGGAGAAATGGTGGACACGGGCAAACAAACAAAGGGGCTGCCATACTTGCCGGTCAAGTGGGTCAGCACTGCATCACGAATGAGAATGATTTTCATTTTCACACAATTTCACGACGATGTAAATTATCAAAAGCATCATCCCGGCCTGGCACGGGCATTTTGCGCAACAGTGCCAATGCTCCATCATTTGCGAATGATTCTCGTTTGCGTTAAAATGTCAGCCTTCCTTCTTCCCCGCCATGCCTGACGCGCCCGCATGGCGGCGCCATCGAAAGCCGCCATGACGACCTCCTCCCTTCCACAACCCCAGTTGCGCGCCAGCGCCGACGAGGCGCCGGAGACCCGCAAACAGCAACGCACGCCTGCCGCCAACCCGCCGCAACGGCGTTGGCACTGGAGCTGGAAGCAGGTGTGGTTTCAATTGCACTGGTTCATCGGCATCACGGCCGGCACGGTGCTGGTGATCATCGGCCTGAGCGGCGCCACCCTGGCGTTCAAGGATGAATTGCTCGATGTCATGAATCCCGGCGTGCGCCATGTGGCCGTGGAGACGCGCGCACCGCTGACGCCTGGCCAGTTGAGCAACATTGCCGCTGCCGAACACGGCCAGCGCGTCGCCTCCATCACCATGTACGCCGAGGCGGGCGCGGCGCCACGTTTATTCTTCGCGCCGAAGAATGGCCAGCGGCGCGGCGAGTCCATTTATGTCCACCCCTACACGGGCGCGACCCAGCCGGCGCTGACGGGCGCGGGCTTTTTCGAGTGGACGGAATCGCTGCACCGCTGGCTGCTGCTGCCGCGCGATCCGGGCCGGCAAGTGGCGGGCGCGCTGGCCCTGTGCCTGCTGGGACTGGCCCTGTCCGGCCTGTATCTGCGCTGGCCCCGCCGTCCGCTGGACTGGCGCACCTGGCTGACCTTCGACCCTGCATTAAAAGGCCGCTCCTTCCTGTGGAATCTGCACGCCGTGGCCGGCACGTGGTGCCTGGTGGTCTACGTGGCGCTGACCCTGACGGGCATTTACTGGAGCTATGACGTGGTGCGCGACAATATCGACGCCTGGGCCGGCAAGCCGCCCCGCGTGGCGCAAGCGCCGGGCAAGCAAGGCCAGCCCAGGGAAAAGAAAGAAGCGCCGGCCGTCGACCTCGGTCCGGCCTGGAGCAGCTTCCAGCAGCACGCGGCCGGCTGGACCCTGGCCAGCGTGCGCCTGCCGACACGCGCCGGCGAAGCCGTGCAATTCACGTGGCTGGCCAGCGACGCGCCGCACGAGCGGGCGCGCAGCCGCATGAGCATTGCAGCGGCCGACGGCGCAGTGACGGAAAACGAACCGTACAGCCAGCAAGCGCTGGGTGCGCGACTCGTCAACATCATTTATCCGCTGCACATGGGCACGTATTTTGGCTTGCCGGGCCGCATCATCGTCACCCTGGCCAGCCTGGGCCTGCCCCTGTTCGCCATCACGGGCTGGATGCTGTACCTGGGCCGCCGCAAGGCGAAACGCGCCGTGCAGGCGCAGCGCGCCATGCTGGGCGCCGGCGCGCCGGGTAAGACGGACACGGGCTTGCCCACCCTGGTAGCCTACGCCAGCCAGTCAGGGCAGGCCGAGCGCCTGGCCCTGGAAAGCGCGCGCGCCCTGCAGCAGGCGGGCGTGGCCGTCGACGTGCAGTCGCTGGACCAGTTCGATCCCGCACAATTGCGCCAGTACGAACGGGCCCTGATCGTCGCCAGCACCTTTGGCGAAGGCGAGGCGCCGGACGGCACGCGCCGCTTCGCGCGCCTGCTGCAAGCCACCTCCGGCACGCCGCTGGCGGGCCTGGAATTCGGCATGCTGGCCCTGGGCGACCGCCATTACAGCGCCTTCTGCGGCTTTGGCCATGCGCTGGCGCAACAATTGCAAACGCTGGGCGCCACGCCCCTGTTCCCCCTGATCGAAGTGGACAAGCACGACCCCGCCGCCCTGGCCGACTGGTCCACAGCGCTGGCCCGCTGCAGCGGCAGCGCCATCGACGCCATCGGCGTACAGGAAGAAGCGTCATATGCCGAGTGGCGCCTGGCGCGCCGCGTGCTGCTCAACCCGGGCAGCCAGGGCGGCGAACTGCATGAAATCACCTTGACGGGCCCGGCCGGCGCCAGCTGGGAAGCGGGCGCGCTGGCGGAAATCATTCCCTGCAATGCAGACGGCAGCGATGGCGATGCCAGCAATGTCCATCACGCGCCGCGCAGCTACTCGATCGCCTCGCTGCCGTCCGATGGCGAACTGCAGTTGCTGGTGCGCCAGGAACGCCATGCGGGCGAGGAAAATCAAGGCCATGGCCTCGGCTCCGGCTGGCTGACGCGCTTCGCCCCGCTGGACGCCGCCATCCGCCTGCGCCTGCAAGCCAATCCGGCCTTCGCCCCCGCCCTGGTCGACGTGCCCTGCATTTATATCGGCAACGGTTCCGGCCTGGCCGGCCTGCGCTCGCACTTGCGCGCGCGCCAGCGGGCGGGACTGGCCCGCAACTGGCTGCTGTTCGGCGAGCGCCAGCAAGCTTTTGACAGCGTCTGCGGCGCAGAGTTGCAAGGCTGGCTGGACGCTGGCCACCTGGCGCGCCTGGACCGCGTCTTTTCGCGCGATGGCGCCGATGCCGGCAAGGGTGAATACGTGCAAGACCGCCTGCGCGCCAACGCCGCGACGCTGCGCGACTGGCTGGCGCAGGGAGCTATCGTCTACGTGTGCGGCAGCCTGCAAGGCATGGCGGCAGGAATCGATGCTGTACTGCAAGAAATGCTGGGCCAAGAAGGTCTCGACGCCCTGCTGGCGGCCGGACGCTACCGCCGCGACGTGTATTGACCTGGCTCAAGCCATCACCGGCGCCGCCCGGCTATGTGGGCCGGCGCACGGTCGGCGCCTGCCATCGGACTACAGTGAGGGCATGGCGGCCGGGCGATAAACCCGCGCCGCCCCACCCACTGTCTGCGAGGCTTCCCATGAAAACCCCCTGGATGAGCATGTACCTGAGCGCCGCCAACCGCATCGCCAACACGGCGCGCGGCCATGCGACGGCCGCCGTCAAGCGCGAAGCGGCGAAAAATACGCGGCAATTGACGCAAGTGTGGTTCGATTCCTTCCTGCCGCCAACAGGCAAGCCGCGGCGCAGCCGCAAGGCGAAATAAGCTCCTGGCAATGGGCGAACTGGTGCGGTGCATCACAGCAATAAATTGAAGTTTCAATCAGATGAACTAAACTGCAAGCATGGTAGTACATAAGGAAGTGACCGGCAGGCGCCGCATCCCCGCGCCGCCGCCGGGACACCGGGAGACGACCATGTTGACGCTCAAAGTGCTGGCTTGCCTTGCCCTGTCGGCCTTGCTGCTCGTACCCCTCGTGCTGCGCGACGCGATGCAGACGTCCGCCGGGCAGCAGTTGCAGGTGCCGAATGTCGATGCGCAAGGCATGTGGGCCCACTGGCCCAAGCAATAGCAATACGCGCGGCTGAGAAAACACCGCTGACTGCGTTGCTTTGACTTGCCGTACTCGCGTACTGTCTGCGTCAAAGACGCCTTGCCAGCGGCGTTTTTCAGCGGCGCTCGGTAGTGGATTGCATCGTTAAAACCGCTTTGTTTTGCGGATGGGGATTTGTTCTCTCCTCCCATTTATTTTTGCCTTGATTTGCTCCCCCTCTTCGCAGTACTTTTGATCCAGATCATGGATTTCCACCTTTGCTGCGCCCAAACTGGAACAGTCCGCTTCGCACCGTGACGGACTTAACCTGGAGCATCAGCATGGGTAAATCGGATTGGAAGGATGAGATGGCGCTGGGCGTTCCCGTCATCGACGAGGCGCATGAGGCGCTGTTTCAGGAACTGGCGCGGCTGCAGCAGTTGGGCGACCAGCATTTCAGCATGGCGTTTCGCGAGCTGATCGCGGCCGTCGAACGCGATTTCCGCGAAGAAGAGGATTTGATGGAGCAAATCGCCTTTCCCTCGCTGGCCAACCACCGCGAACAGCATGCGCGCGTGCTCAGCGGCCTGCACCATGCCTGGGCCGCCGTCGATGAAGGCGACCTGGAACAGGGGCGCCATGCACTGTCGCTGTTGCCGCAATGGCTGATCTTTCACCAGGCCACGATGGACTTGGCCCTGGCGGCGGCGCTGGAGCTGGTGCAGCGCCAGCCTAGCTAGCTTCTACAGCAGCAGCACCGTGGCTTGCTCGGGCAAGACGACGCGGTAGTGTCCCGGGTATTTGTCTTCGCCATCGAAAATCTTGCAAAACACGGGCTGGTTGATGTCGTTGACGGCTGCCTCGTTCATGGGCAAGGTGGCGATCAGCTGCTCGCCTTCGACCAGTTGCAGCGCGCTGCCCCGCTCGGCAGCGCAAAACGCCAGCGATTGCACGTCGCTGGCGAACGGCCGCTTGTACCACGGCGTGATGGCCCGCACGGCGCGCCGGGCGTCCTGCAAGACCTGCCCCACGCGCTTGACGTTCCAGGCATCGCGCGCCACGGACGGCTGGAGCACGATATTCGCCGTCAGCTCGCCCCTGCTCTTATTCACCAGGAAAGTACCGTCCTGCGCGGCGATGTCTTCGTTGAGCGGCACGACGAACACGCCGCCGTCGGACACCTTGATCGGCATGGGAGCGCCATTGCCTTGCAAGGCCACGCGCACGTCGTCGATGGTGGCGCTCAGCTTGGCAGGAATCAGGCGCAGGGCCATGACCACGCTGCCGCTCGACACTTGCCACACTTTCCGGGCCGTCAGATAACTGTCGCGGTAAGCCGTGAAGCGCACGCGCGGCGCCTTGGCGTCGCTGCTGGCGGTGACCGTCACCGTTTGCGATGGCAAGGTTTCCTCCGCGCCCGCCGGTGCCGCTGACGCCACGGGCGTGGCTGGCGCAGGGAGTGACGGCACGAGCGGTGGCGGCACAAGCGGTGGCGGCGCGACGGCGGCGGGCGGCACGCTGGCGCTCTGCAGCGGCGCGGGGATAGCCGGCGGCGCGTGCTCCTGGGCCTGGCCCAGCGACACGACACACAACCATCCGGCACAAGCGATCCATGTACGCATGCATTTCTTTCAATGAGGAAAATATTTTATCAGCGCCTGCATTATCGCAGAAGGCCAGCCCATGCGCCGCCCTTGGCCTGGTCGCACTCTTTTGGTGCTCACGCTTGATTATTTAACAAATACAACTTATATTGATAATGATTCTTATTCACATAAGTGGAGGGAATCGCGCGCCCTTCTTTTCCACTGCCCGCACGCGCCGGGCCTTGCGGTGGAACTGCTATCCAAGCCAGACCACGGGCCAGCGTCACGCCATCCCCCAGCTACTGCGCACCTCGCCAGACGAGATAGGAAAATACACAACTACAATATGCCAGGAAAATGATGCAATCAACGACAGTCTTCCCTCCTTCGCGCCAGCCCGCCTTGCGCCCCCTCCCCCGCCTGTTACACGTCGCCCTGCTGAGCCTAGCCGCCGGCACCGTCTTGCCGGCCCAGGCCGCCGACGCCGCTGCGGCCGACGTCACCATGCCGGCCGTCACCGTGCTGGGCCAGTCGATGGCCAGCACGGAAGGCACGCAGTCGTACACGACAGGCGAAGCGCGCAGCGCCACGCGCATGGACCTGTCCCTGCGCGAAACGCCGCAATCGGTCAGCGTCATCACGCGCCAGTTGCTCGACGACCTGGGCGCCGTGCGCCTGGACCAGGCGCTGGCGCAGACGACGGGCATCCAGGTGAACCAGAACGACACGGAACGCACGACGTTTAGTGCGCGCGGCTTCGGCATCAACAATATCCAGATCGACGGCATGGCGCGCGGCGGCAATGCGCCGCTGCAAGACACGATTTTGTACGACCGCATCGAGGTCGTGCGCGGCGCCACCGGCCTGATGGGCGGCAAGGGCGACCCGTCGGCCACCATCAACATGATACGCAAGCGGCCGACGAAGGAATTCCAGGCCAGCGCCGGCCTCATCATGGGCCGCTGGGATGACCAGCGCGTCGAGGCCGACCTGTCCACGCCGCTGAACCCGCAAGGCAGCGTGCGTGCGCGCACGGCCCTGGCGTGGCAAAAACGCGATTCCTACCTGGACATGTATCACGAACGCAAGACGGTCGGCATGCTCATCGTCGAGGCGGACCTGCGTCCCGGCACCCTGCTGACGGCCGGCGTCGACTTCCAGGACAACGAGCCCACGGGCGCCACCTGGGGCGCCGTGCCCTACTGGAACGCGGACGGCAGCCTGGCCAATTTGCCGCGCAACACCAGCTGGACGGCGCCATGGAGCACCTGGGCCAACAAGCAGCACACGGTATTCGCGTCGGTGGACCAGCGCCTGCCGGGCAACTGGAATATGCACCTCGGCTATGCGCGCACGGAAAGCACGAACCGCACCACCGTGCTCTATGCGGGCAGAGGCTATCCCGATCCCGCCACGGGCAAAGGCATGGAACTGTGGACGGGCGCCTGGGGCGCGGGCAAAAAGTACAGCGACAATTTCGACGTCTACGCCAGCGGGCCGTTTACCTTGCTGGGACGCAAGCACACGGCCATCGTCGGCTGGAATGGCAATAACGGCCAGGACAATTCGATAGGCGGCAAGGCGAAAATCGACTATGAACCTTTGGTCCCCGATTACCGCAGCTGGACGGGCAACATCCCCCGCCCCGTGTTCACCCCGGATGGCTCGCACACGGAAAGCGTGACGCGCCTGGCGGGCGGCTATGTGGCCACGCGTTTGAGCCTGGCCGACCCGCTGCACGTGATCATCGGCGCGCGCAGCAGCACCTATCGCACGGACACGCGCAGCTACAACACGCAAGGCGTGTACACGGGCAGCAGCGACTTTGTGGAAACGCGCAATGAAGTCACGCCGTACGTGGGCGCCGTGTTCGATATCAACAAGCAATATTCGGCCTACGCCAGCTTCACGCAGCTGTTCAACCCGCAAACGAGCAAGGACCGCAACAACCAGTTCCTGGCGCCGGAAACGGGCGACAATGCCGAGCTGGGCGTCAAGGGGGAATTCTATGAAGGCAAGCTGAATGCGTCGGCCGCCCTGTTCCACACGAAGAAAAAGAACCTGGCGGAACTCGACCGTTCCGTGCCGCCCGGCTTTTTGCTGCCCGACGGCGGCCAGGCCATGGTGGCCAACGGCGCCGGCGTGACGGCCAAGGGCGTCGAATTCGACGTTTCCGGCCAGTTAACGCCCGCCTGGGAAGCGAGCGGCGGCTATACCTATCTGCACGCGGCCGAGGCCGATGGCCGCCGCGCCGCCACCACGCAGCCGCGCCATTTGTTGCGCCTGGCCACCAGCTACCGTTTCGACGGCCGCCTGGCAGGGCTGAAAGCGGGCGCCAGCATGACGGCGCAAAGCGCCACCTACAGCGAATCGTGGTACGGCCGTCCGCCGTCAAGCGAGATGACGAACATCCCGCAAGCCGGTTATGCGCTGGTCAACGCCATGGCCAGCTATGCCATCAACCGCCATGCCAGCGTGCAGCTGAACGTGAATAACTTGCTCGACAAAAAGTACTACCGCAACGTGGGCTTCTTCGACGGCGTGTTCTGGGGCGAACCGCGCAACATCAGCCTGGCCGTGCGCACGGCATTTTAAGCGGGACGCAGTGCATCAGGCTGCCGGCGCGCTGCGCCAGTGCGCGGGCGCGGGCAAAGTGAAGCCTTCGAGCAAAGGACCGCCCACGGGCGCCAGCACGGCGGCGGCCACCTGCCCGAACGCATGCTGGCCGGCCGGCAAGTCGCTGGCGACCAGGCGCAGCGCGCCGTCCAGCTGCCCGGCGACGGCGGCGTCGAACGCCTGCAGGCGGCGGAACAGATGCTTGCCGCCGCCGCTCCATACGCCCGCCGCGCGCAAATGCAGGTCGGCCAGCGCTTCGTACAGCTGGCAAGCCACGGCTAGCGCCTCGCCCGGGTGCGCGCTGTCGACCAGGTCTTCCAGCGCCGTGGTGATAGCGTAGCGGCGCCGCTGCAGGTTTTCCACGTCGAGCAAGGGCGGCCCGGCTGCGACGATGGCTTGCGCCAACGCCAGCAGCTGCGCGTGCTGCGCTCCGGGTGCAAGGATGTTTTCTCCTTCCACCACCATCATCACCAGCGGCACCTTGCCGCCCGGCGCATCGATTTCCTTGCAAAAATACGTGAACGTGGCCATGTCGTGCGCGAACAGTTCCACCGTGCGCCCTTCGGCCACGAGGGTGTCGCGCCAGGCGCAATCGACGTGGTCGAACAGCAGCAGCAAGTCGATGTCGGAAGTGGGCGTCTGCCGGCCCGTGGCGAACGAACCGCCGATGATGGCCGCCACGGCCGTGGGATAGCGTTCACGCACCAGCCGCACGGCGATCGCGCGGATAGCGTCATAGGTTGAAATGTCTGTCACAGCCAGTGCTCCTTGCCGAAAAGCACTATCCTACACGCGATACGCGGCCTGCCGCCATCCTGCTACACTGGCGCTCTCTGATCAAGGAACCAACATGGAATACGACTGCATCGTGGTGCCCTCGCCCGTGGGCGAGCTGACGCTGGTGGCGCGCGGGACGGCCCTGGCCGCCATCCTGTGGGAAAATGACAAGCCCAACCGCGTGCGCCTGGGCGCGATGCGCGTCGATGACGGTTGCGCCGTGCTGCAGGAAACGGCGCGCCAGCTGGCGGAATATTTCGCCGGCACGCGCCAGCGTTTTGACGTGCCGCTCGATTTCGCCGGCACGCCTTTCCAGCAGGAAGTGTGGCGCGCACTGCTGACGATACCGTATGGCCAGACGCGCAGCTATGGCGAGATCGCACGCCAGATCGGCCGTCCCGCCGCCGTGCGCGCCGTGGGCGCCGCCAACGGCAAGAATCCCATTTCCATCATCGCCCCCTGCCACAGGGTCATCGGCGCCACGGGCGAGTTGACGGGCTTTGCGGGCGGCCTGCATGCCAAGGAAACCCTGCTGGCGCTGGAAGGCATCGCCCTGTCCAGCGACCGCGAAGCGCTGAAAACGGGTCACGCCCGCCGCCGCGCCGTGCCCGTCGATACGGCGCAAGGCTGCTTGTTTTAGACGCGGCATCGCTCCCCTTGTGGGATACTCACGCCCTCCGTTCAAGCAAACACACCCTATGCCCTACCTTGTCATCCTGTTCTTTGTCGTCCTGTATTTGCTGGCCACGTTCTTTTTTCACATCCCCGCCCTGGTTGCCCTCGTGTATGGCGTGCTGAGCCTGAGCTGTTTCGTTGCCTATGCGATCGACAAATCGGCCGCCAAAGGGGGCCGCTGGCGCACCTCGGAACGCACCCTGCTGCTGCTGGGGCTGCTGTGCGGCTGGCCGGGCGCCGTGCTGGCCCAGCAATGGCTGCGCCACAAGTCCAGCAAGCGCTCGTTCCGCATCCTGTTCTGGATCACGGTTGCCCTCAATATCGGCGCCTTCGTGTATTTCAGCACGCATTACGCGGCGCCCGATATCGGCACCGAGGTGGCACCCATCGAACTGTAAAACCGCTGCAAGCCAAGATGTAACAATTATTGCAGCCCGTTGTTCTTGAAATGATCGCCTGTCAGAATATCAATATTCACGATATTCAAGCCAATTCATTTACACGGGAAAGCCCTTTTCGACCATGCGTACCTTGCAATTCCACAATTCCTTCCTGTTCCGCCTTGCCGCCGCGATTTGTTTCGCTATCACCTTGGCGGGCTGCACAAGCTATCGCTTTATTCCCCCGGACTCCGATGCGGGGCGTCAATGCGTGACGAGTTGCGGGACCAATCGGCAAATATGCATAGCCGGCAAGGAACAAGTTGCCGCGGCCCAGGCGCAAGCTTGCGAGATGCGCAACGTCAGTACCGTTTCCCTCTGCCTGGCCGTGGCGAAAACAGATGCGGATCGGGAACTGTGCTCGAAGAAACGCCAATATTGCTCATCAAATAACTCTGCAACGTGGCAATGCGAGGCGGATTACCGGAGCTGCTATACGCAATGCGGCGGCAGGATCGAGGAAAGCGAATAAACGCTGACAGCCTGATGCCGTCGAACAGGACGCCGCGTGGCGAGCGCAAGGCGCGATGAACGACGCGCGGCAGGCTTGATGCATCTGCTTACTCGCCCAGCAGGCGCAGCGATTCCAGCCAGTCCGCCTTCCACTCGCGCAGCAAGGGCTGCGTGGCGAACGCCTTCTTCAGGTGCGCCATCGGCACGCGATGCACGTCGTGCAAGCCGAACGCCAACGTCACCGGATGCCACAGATGGCTGTTCTTGCCGCCGCGCGAATTCTTGCGCACGCGCGCGCCATCGTCGCCGAAGATGCCCACGCCGCTGGCCAGCCCCTTGTCCAGGTCGACCTTACCCACGCCGGCAAAGGCCAGCAGAATCTGCTCGCGCCCCAGGCCCTTCACGGCGCTGGGCAAGACCACGGGGCCCTTGTCCGCCTCTGCGACATCCGGCTGCGGATGCTGCAACTCCTTGAGCAAACGCAACAAATCGCGCTCCTGGAAGTGCAAGCCGTCCAGCGGCGCGCGCAAGCCCGGCGCCTTCAGTTCGATGGCGATATTGCCCGAGTCGCGCGTAAAGCGCAGCCACACGTCGTCCGCGCCCGAGGCCAGGTGCTGCTTGTCCCCGATAAACACGACGGGCGCCGCATAGCGCGTCACGCCGTCATGGAACAGCTCGGCCCATGCCTCGCTGTAATCGAGCCAGACGTAGGGCAAACCGCCCTGCTCCAGCAAGCGCGCCAGGGTCCACGGCGTGCCCGTCTGTTCAGCCAGCCAGGCACAGGCGTCAAGGGCGGTGGCGCGGTATGGCAGGGATATGGCAGTCATGGCGGTTCCATCGATAAAAGTGGAGCGCAGTGTAGCAGACCTCGTCCTCATCCCCTTCGGCAGGCGCAGCGGGACGCTGCGCGATGTGCTAGGCTGGAAGCATCAGCACGCGCCATGCCCATTCCGGCCGCCTGGCGCACTACCGCGAGGGGATCACCATGCATTCGAGCACCAACGCCGCCACCGCACCTGCCCCGCCACCGGAACGCGATTCGCCCACGCCGGCCAGCGAAAGCCATGCCGAGGAAGCGCTCGATGAAGCGCTGAAGGAAAGCTTTCCGGCCAGCGACCCGATCGCCATTGCCACGCCAAAACCAGCCGGCAAGACGCCGTCCTGAAGGCACGCCTTGCCAGCCACCGTTGCGGTGGCTTTTTTTTGCCTGAACTGAATCCGGACGCCCCGCCCCCGCGTAGATGGCTATGCCACGACCGAACGAAGTTACTACGCGGAAAGGAAACGCCATGCAGCACTACAGCAAAAAGACGGATCCCCTGGACCAGCGCATGTACCTGGCCCAGCGCATCGACCGGGCCGATGCGCGCCTGCAACGCTTGCACGATGCGGCCGAGCGCGAACGCTGCGCGCAATGGATCACGGCCTGGGCCGTGGCGGCGGGCGCCGACGCGCCGCGCGGCATGAAGCTGCGCATCCGCGGCGAATTCATCCTGCTTTGATCCAAAACAAAAGCCCCGCCCGGTGCATGCGCACGGGGCGGGGCCAGTCAAACCGACAGCATCCTAATCGGACGTGTCGCGGTACTGCTCGGGCGTCGTGTCGCCATCGGCGACTTCATACCACATCGCATTGAGCACGGCGAAGGTCGCCGCCAGCGGAAGACCCAGTATCCAGGCGAAATACCACATAGTTATATCCTTTCGTTGATTCTTAGTAGGCGTGACCGCTGTCGTCCTTGATTGCTTTTGCATCAACCTTGCCCCACAGCACTTTATACACCCACGTCGTGTACGCCACGATGAGGGGAATGAAGACGGCCGTGACGACCAGCATGATGAACAGGGTCATGTGGCTGGACGAGGAATCCCACACCGTCAGGCTGGCGCGCGGGTCGATCGACGATGGCAGGATGAACGGGAACATGGCCGCGCCCACGCCGAGGATGATGCCGGCGATGCCGGCTGCGCTGGCCAGCAAGGCGGGCACTTCGCGGCGCGCGCGCTGGAAGGCGAAGGCCAGCAGCGGGCAAAGCAGGCCCAGCGCGGGGGCGATCCAGGTCCAGGGATGGGCGGCAAAGTTGAGGAACCAGGCGCCCAGGTGCACTTCCGCCGTTTTCAGCATCGGGTTCGACGGACCGTCGACCACCACCGTGCTGCTGATGCGGTAGCCATCGACCCACAGCCACAGGGCCACGCCGGCCAGCGCATACAGCACGACGGTGGCAAGCGCCGCCACGCTGCCGTAGCGGCGTGCCCGTTCGGCAACCGGGCCGTCCGTTTTCAGCTGCAGCCAGGTGGCGCCGTGCATCACCAGCATGGCCACCGAGACGAGGCCGCACAGCAGCGCGAACGGGTTGAGCAGCGCAAAGAAGCTGCCGTCATAGAAGATGTGCATGTCTGGCGAGAAACGGAACGGCACGCCTTGCAGCACGTTGCCGATGGCCACGCCGCAAATCAGGGCTGGCACGAAGCCGCCCACGAACAGGGCCGCATCCCAGCGGGCGCGCCAGCGGGAGTCTTCGCGCTTGCTGCGGAACTTGAAGGCCACGGGGCGCACGATCAGCGCCACGAGGATGACGAACATGGCCAGGTAAAAGCCCGAAAACGACACGGCGTACAGCTGCGGCCAGGCGGCAAAGATGGCGCCGCCGCCAAGGATCAGCCACACCTGGTTGCCTTCCCACACGGGACCGATACTGTTGATGACGACCCTGCGCTCGAGGTCCGTCTTGCCGACGAAGGGCAGCAGGATGCCCGTGCCCAGGTCGAAGCCGTCCGTGATGGCAAAGCCCACCAGCAAGATGCCGATCAGCAGCCACCAGATCAGGCGCAGTGTTTCGTAAGAAATCATTTCATGCAAAATCATGGTCTGGCCCTCCTTAGGCGCGTTGAGTATGAATGGCTGCGGGGGCTGGCACGGGGGCCGGCGCCTTCTCTTCCGGCCCCTTGCGGATGGCCTTGAGCATGAGCTTCATTTCAATAATCAACAGCACCGTGTAGATGGCGGCAAAGCCGGCAATCGTGATCAGGAGGGTCGAAGCGCCCAGGTTCGAGACGGCCACGGCCGTCGGCAGCACGCCTTCGATCACCCATGGCTGGCGGCCCACTTCGGCCACGATCCAGCCCGCTTCAATGGCCACCCACGGCAGCGGGATGGCGAATACGGCCAGCTTCAGCAGCCAGCGGTGCTTGTCCAGGGTGCGGCGCGTCGACAGCAGGAAGAACGTGCCGGTCAACAAGATAAAGAACATGCCCAGGCCCACCATCACGCGGAAGGACCAGAACAGGGGCGCCACGGGCGGCACGGTATCGAGCGCGGCCTTGCGAATCTGCTCGGGCGTGGCCTGGCGCGGGTCGTCGACATAGCGTTTCAGCAGCAAGGCATAGCCCATGGACTGGCCTTTCGACTCGAACATGTCCTTCGCATCCTGCGGCACGGGGCTGCCCGGCGCCACGCTGCGGATGGTTTGCAGCGCGTCATACGCCTTGATGCCATCCTTGATCAGCAGTTCGCCGCGGTCGACCAATTGCTCGATGCCGGGGATTTCCGTCGTCAGCGAACGCGTGCCGATCAAGCCCATCACCATCGGGATGTGCACGGCGTAATGCGTCTCGCGCGCTTTCGCGTCGGGGAAGCCGAAGGCCGTGAAGGCGGCCGGGGCCGGCTCCGTGGTCCACATGGCCTCGATCGCTGCCAGCTTCATCTTTTGGTGTTCCGACGACAGGTAGCCGCTTTCGTCGCCCAGTACCACCACCGACAGCGAGGCGGCCAGGCCGAACGAGGCGGCGACCGTCATCGAGCGCTTGGCCAGCTGCACGTGGCGGCCCTTCAGCAGGTACCAGGCGGAAATACCCAGCACGAACACGGCTGCGGCCGTATAGCCGGCCGACACCGTGTGCACGAATTTCGCCTGAGCAACAGGATTCGTCAGCACGGCGCCGAAATCCGTCACTTCCATGCGCATGGTCTGCGGATTGAAGGCCGCGCCGACGGGATTTTGCATCCAGCCGTTGGCGATCAGGATCCACAGGGCCGAGAAGTTCGAACCGATGGCCACCAGCCAGGTCGTGACCAGGTGGCCCCGCTTCGACAGCTTGTCCCAGCCGAAGAAGAACAGGCCGACGAAGGTCGCTTCCAGGAAGAAGGCCATCAAGCCCTCGATGGCCAGCGGCGCGCCGAAAATGTCGCCCACATAATGGCTGTAGTAGCTCCAGTTCATGCCGAACTGGAATTCCATGACGATGCCCGTCGCCACGCCCATGGCGAAGTTGATGCCGAACAAGACACCCCAGAACTTGGTCATGTCGCGCCAGATGGGGCGGTTCGTCATCACGTAAACCGTCTCCATGATGGCGAGGATCACTGACAGGCCTATCGTCAGCGGAACGAATATAAAGTGGTACAGGGCTGTCAGCGCAAACTGCAGTCTGGATAAAGCGACAATATCGAAGTCCATATGATTTCCTTGGTGTTTCCCTACTGTAATTGTAAACTTGGTATCTATCTGATGCGATTCGATTGGTTCCGCCGCCTTCGGGCCGGCGTGCGGCACCGCCTGTCTCCGTTCTTGTCAATCCCCCCGCAAGCCCGCCAGGGCCGCTTCGAAGCCATCCGTGCCGCGCCGCAGCTCTTCGACGATGCGGCCGTCGCGGATGCGCAGCAGCCGATCCGCCAGCGCCGCTTCGCGCCGCAAGTGGGTTGCGATCAGCAAGCTGCGCCCTTCACAGCGCGCGCGCAAGCGCTGCAAAACGTCGCTTGCCGTCCCCGCATTCAGCGCTTCCGTCGCTTCGTCGAGCAGCCACAAGGTCGATTCGTGCAGGAACAGCCGCGCCAGCGCCAAACGGCGCGCCTGCCCGCCCGACAAGCCCAGGCCGCCCTCGCCCAGCATGGTGTCGAGGCCGCCTGCCAGGGCGCGCACCTCGTCGTCCAGGCCGGCCGCCTGCAGCGCCGCCCACAGCTGCGCATCGCTGGCGGCGGGATCGGCCAGGCGCAGGTTGTCGCGCAAGCTGTCCTGGAACAATTCCGTCTTCTGCGTGAACAGACAGGCGCGCGGCGCGCTCACCTTGCCCGACAATGGCGCCAGCTCGCGCGCGGCCAGGGCCAGCAAGGTGGACTTGCCCGCGCCGCTGGGGCCGATCAAGGCCACGCGCTCGCCGGCGGCGATGTGCAGCGATACGTCATGCAGGATGGCCACGTGGCTGCCCGCATGCGCGGCGCTGACGTGTTCCAGGCGCAAGCCCGGCGCGGCATCCATGGGCAGCGTGGCGACCTCCTGCTGCTCCAGGCGCGGCGCCAGGCGGCGCATCGCCAGCAGCATGCGCCCCGCCTCCAGCGCGCCGCGGCGCAATCCCGCAAACGGTTCCACGGCCGTCAGGGCGATCAGCAGGGCCAGCGCCGCGGCCGGCACGCTCAGCGCCTGCTGCTGCACCAGCACGGCGACGGCCAGCAGCACGCCGGCCAGCGTCGCGCTGCCGGCCACGCCATACGCGGCGCCCGCCGCCGTTTCCAGGCGCAGCAGGGCGAAATCGGCTTGCGCCAGCGAGCGGTCGATCCGCCCCAGCGCCGCGCACTGGGCGTCGATGCGGCCCGCCATCACCAGGTCCGTCTGGCCGGCCACCAGGTCGATGGCGCCGGAACGCAGTTTTTCGATGGCGCGCGAGCGCAGGATGGCCGGGCGGCGGGCGCGGCGCGCCACGCTCCAGCTGATGCCGCCCCCGGCGGCCAGCAGCCACGCGGCCAGTCCCAGGCCCAGCTGCCACTGCATCACGCCCAGCGCCACGCCCGCCAGCAAGGCCGCGCACAGGGCCGTGAAGGCGGGCACCAGCAGGCGCAGGTACAGCGATTCGAGCGCATCGATATCGGCCGTCAGGCGGAACAGCAGCTTGGCGGGCTGGCGCAGCAGCCGGCTGGCCGCTTCCGGGCGCGACCAGCCGCGAAACAGTTGCACGCGGATGCTGGCCAGCGCGGCGAACGTGGCGTCGTGCGTGACGAGGCGTTCCGCATAGCGCGAGCCCGTGCGGCCGATGGCCAGCAGGCGGATGCCGGCCGACGGGCCGAACACGTCGAACAGGATGGCCGTCGAGGCATGCAGGCCGGCAATCGAGGTGGCCGTGATGAACCAGCCGGACAAGCCCAATAAGGCCATGCCGGACACCGCCGTCAGGGCCGCCAGCAAGGCGCCCCCGATCAGCTTGCCGGGTTGGGCCAGCAGCAATTGCCGCAGGACGGGATGCGAGATCAGTGTGGTGTTCATGCGCGCAACTCCTGTGCCTGCGCCAAGGCATCGACCTGCACCGTGCGCTGCAGGCGGCCGGCCAGCACGGGGTCGTGCGTGGCGACGATCATCGTCTTGCCTTTCGCCAATTCCAGCAAGGCGTCCGTCACGCGCGCCGCCGTTTCGCTGTCCAGGTGGGCCGTCGGTTCATCGACCAGCAGCAAGTCCGCGTGCGGATGCAGGGCCACGCGGGCCAGGGCCAGGCGCACGGCTTCGCCGCCGGACAAGCCCTGCCCGCCATCGCTGAGCATGACGGCCGGCTGCGCCTGCGCCACGGCAGCCAGGTCGGCCAGGTGCAGCGCCTGCGTCACTTGCGCGGCATGCGCGCCGACGCGGCCCAGGGTCACGTTCTGGCTGACGGAGGCGGCAAACACGTGGGGACGCTGGCCCATCCACGCCATGCGCTGGCGCAAGGTATTCACGGTGCCGTCGGTCAGGCGCACGCCGCCGATGCGGATCTCGCCGCCGCTGGCGGGCAGCAGGCCGGCCAGCAAGGACAGCAAGGTGGTCTTGCCGGCGCCGCTGGCGCCCAGCAGGGCGACGTGTTCGCCGGCGCGCACGGTCAGGTCGAAGCCGTCGAAGACGCGCGCCTCGCCGGGATGGGCAAAGCGCAGTTGATGGATTTCGATAGCGGGCGGCGGCGCCACGGCCATGGCGGCGGCGGAGACGGCAGCGGCTGCCACGCCGGCGCCGGGCAGGGGCACGCCTTCGGCCGCCAGGTCGTGCAGGCCGGCCAGGCCCGCTTCGCCGGCCGCCTTGTCGTGCCAGACGGCGGCCAGTTCGCGTAAGGGTTCGAAAAACGCGGGCGCCAGCAGCAGGATGAACAAGCCCTGCCCCAGGCTCAGTTCGCGGCCCCAGGTGCCGAAATTGATGCTGCCCAGCAAGGAAAAACCGATAAACGCGGCCACCATGGCGACACCGAGCGCGGAAAACAGTTCCAGCACGGCGGACGACAGGAAGGCGATGCGCAGCACCACCATCGTACGCCGGCGCACGGATTGCGACGAGGCGTCCAGGCGTGCGGCCGTGGCGTCGACGGCGTCGAGCGCGCGCAGGGTGGCCAGGCCGCGCAGGCGGTCCAGCAGAAACGCGTTCATGCCGCCCATTTCCACCATCTGCGCGCGGCTGGCCGCTTGCGCGCCCATGCCCACGAGGGCCATGAAGACGGGAATCAGGGGCGCGGCGATGAGCAGGATCAGCGCGGCGATCCACGACAGGGGCGTCACCACGGCGAGGATCACGAGCGGCACGAGCATGACTTTCCAGCGCGCGGGCTTGTAGCGCACCAGGTAGGGCACGATGGCTTCGGCCTGTTCGGCGATGACGCTGGCCGCCTGCCCCGACTGGGCGCGCTGGCGGTCCAGCGGCGAACGCTGCGCCAGCGCTTGCGCCACTTGCGCGCGCAAGGTGGACAGGTGGTCGCGCGCCGCCGCATACATGCGCCGCGCGCCCCACGCTTCGCAACCGGCGCGCAGCACGCCCAGCAGCAGCACGCCCAGCAGCAGCACGCCGGCGGCCGGCAACAGGGCCGCGCGCCAGGGTGCACCGGCCAGCATGGCTTGCACGGCCCAGGCCAGCAGGGCCGCTTGCGGCAGCCACAGCAAGGCGGCGCCGCCCTGCGCCAGGCTGGCGGCACGGGGAAGGATAAAGCGGGGCAAGGACAGTCGCGTGGTAGGCATCTCTATACTTTTTTGAGTTTTCAGAATTTTCTGTAAATTCGATATTTTGTATAATACTGCGAAACATGACATATATCAATTGACCCTGCGGGTGTGGCGTGAAAAAATTCAGATAATTATGAAAACTCAACATATCCAAATGACGCCGCTGATCCTGACCTTCGTCAGCCATTTCGGCGAGATGGGCAGCCGCTGGGGCTTTAACCGGACAGTGGGGCAAGTGTACGCCTTGTTGTTTGTCGCAGAGCATCCTTTACACGCGGATGAAATCGCGGAACACCTGAGTTTTTCACGCTCGAACGTGAGCATCGGCTTGAAGGAATTGCAGGGCTGGGGCTTGATCCGCCAGTCGCGCATCCCCGGCGACCGGCGCGAGTATTTTTCCTCGCTGGGCGATGTGTGGCAAATCTTCCGCGTGGTGGCCGCCGAGCGCCGCCGCCGCGAAGTGGCGCCCACCCTGACGGTGCTGCGCGAATCGCTGCTGGCGCCGGCCACGGAACCCGTCGACCAGTATGCGCAGGAGCGCATGCGCGAAATGTATGAACTGGTCGACCTGGCCAACACCTGGTTCGACGACTTGCAGCGCCTGTCGCCCGAATCGATGGCGCAGCTGATGAAAATGGGCGCCAAGGTGCAAAAGCTGCTCAATGCCAAGGATCGCTTGTTCGGCGTCAGCAATAACAGCGACTGAAACCCGCCGCCCCTCTCCCTACTCAATGCATTGCTAGCACAAGCTAGCGTGCCTTGTCACGCCATTTCCGCTCGCCGTACAGGCTTTCGCCAGCACAGCCATACATAGCCGTATGCGATGTTGTCAAGCATGCCAATAGCATTATTTAAATTGTATTAATTTACATCAAGACTAAGCTTGCATATGCGTACTCACGCAAAGGCGACCGGGCGACAAGTCGACCTCCCTGACCGGACGGCGCGCACCCTGAAGCAGTGAAATGTCTGCAATAAAATAAAAGGGGATTTTCATGAAAAGCATAACAAGCATTGCCATACGGGCATCCATGCTGGCCGCCCTGACGGCCTGCATGGGCGTGGCACAGGCTGCTACATGGGTCGATGTGGGACCGGCCAGCGGTTTCAGCATCGAAGGCAGCACCGTCACTTACTCGCCGTCACCTGCCCTCATGGTGAAATACTATAACGACAATCTCGTGCCGCAGAGCCCCACCGACATCCAGGGCTACATCAACGGCGTTTTCGGCACCAGCCTGGGTGCGGCTGTCTCGTTTTGCGACAATGCCACCTCAGGCTGCACCGCCGGCACCACGGCAGGCGCCAGCGGCGGGGTAAATTCCTTCACGAGTGCGGCGGCCTATGATTACCTGGCCATCCATTTCGGCCAGGGCGAACTGGTCTTCCAATGGGCAGCGCCCGTCGCAGCCGGCACGACCTTCACGGTGGCAGGCTTGCCTAAGGACCTGAGCAATTACCGCGCCTACGTTTCCGCCGTCCCTGAACCGGAAACCTATGCCATGCTGCTCGCCGGCCTGGGCCTGCTCGGCGTCCTGGCGCGCCGCCGCCAGGCAAAATAAGAGCATCGGGCAAGACCCGCAACACGGCGCCGGCGCACCCATGTTTACAGCGCGCTTGCGCCGCGCCGCCCACTCTTTACACCGCCTTTATGCCTCTCCCGCTATGCTGACCGGCATCTTCAGTCACCGTTGCGAGGGAGCCCACATGCATGAATCCCCATTCCAGCCGCGCGCGCGCCATGCGCTGCGCCAGCACTTGCCCGTGCGCGAACGGCTGCGCCTGGCACGCCTGGCCAGCAAGAAAGTGCTGTCGCTGTGTTCCGCGCTGCTGTGCGCGGCGCCGCTGCTGTATTTGCTGAGCTTGGTGCTGGGCGCGCAGCCCTGAACAGCTGCGCGAAAACCGGATGTGGGGGAAAGATGGGATGCGTTGCGTTGCGGCAGCTTGGCGCCGCATGATCGTGGCCAGTATGAAACTGGTCCGCCCAGAGGGAATCGAACCCCCATTCACGGTTTAGAAGACCGTTGTCCTATCCGTTGAACGATGGGCGGAGAGGTGCAGTATTTTAATCCATGCGCGCCAGCAATGAAATGCCAGCGCGGAATAGAAAACGGGCTGTCATTTCTGACAGCCCGCTTATGACTTTGGTCGGAGTACAAGGATTCGAACCTTGGACCCCCTGGTCCCAAACCAGGTGCGCTACCGGGCTGCGCCACACTCCGAAGACAAGATAATAACGCCCCCACCCAATTTCGTCAATTGCCATAGACGAATTAGATGGAAATAACTATCAGCGCCTGCCTTTACACAGCCACTTTATCCGCAATGCGGCGCGCCATCGACTCGGCCTTTTCCTTATCTTTCGCCTCGACCATCACGCGGATCAGCGGTTCGGTGCCGGAAGCGCGGATCAGCACGCGGCCCGTGTCGCCCAGCTCGGCCTCGACCAGTTCTTTCTCGGCCACCATGGCGGCATTTTTTTGCCAGTCGAAACCGGGCGCCACGCGCAGGTTGATCAGGGTTTGCGGGAACAGCACCAGTTCGGCCAGGCATTGCTGCAGGCTCTGGCCGCTGCGCTTGAGGGCGGACAATACTTGCAGCGCGGAAACGATGCCGTCGCCCGTCGTGTGCTTGTCCAGGCACAGCAGATGGCCGGAACCTTCGCCGCCCAGTATCCAGCCCTTTTCCTTCATGACTTCCAGCACGTAGCGGTCGCCCACCTTGGCGCGCGCAAAGCCGATGCCCTGCTGCTTGAACAGCACTTCCAGCGCCATATTCGTCATCAGGGTGCCGACGGCGCCGGCCACGGGGCCTGTCGCCAGGCGGTCCTTGACCATGACGTATAACAACTCGTCGCCGTTATACAGGCGGCCCGTGGCATCGCACATGATCAGGCGGTCGGCGTCGCCGTCGAGGGCGATGCCCAGGTCGGCGCCGTGCTCGACGACGGCTTCGGCCATGGCCTTGGTTGCCGTGGCGCCGAAGCCAGCATTGATGTTGAAACCGTCCGGCTTGTTGCCGATGGCGATGACTTCCGCGCCCAGCTCATGGAACACGTGCGGCGCGATATGGTAGGCGGCGCCATGCGCGCAATCGACGACGATCTTCAGGCCGCGCAAGTCCAGTTCGTTCGGGAAGGTGCCCTTGCAAAATTCGATGTAGCGGCCCTGGGCATCGTCCAGGCGCTTGGCGCGGCCCAGCTTGTCCGACGGCACGCAAGCCATGGGCTCGTCGAGCGCCGCTTCGATTTCCAGTTCCACGCTGTCGGGCAGCTTGGTGCCCTGGCCGGAAAAGAACTTGATGCCATTGTCGTGGTACGGGTTGTGCGAAGCGGAAATGACCACGCCGGCCGACAGCCGCAGCGCCCGCGTCAGGTAGGCGATCGCCGGGGTCGGCATGGGGCCGGCCAGCATCACATCCACGCCGGCGGCCGACAGGCCCGCCTCCAGCGCCGCTTCCAGCATGTAGCCGGAAATGCGCGTGTCCTTGCCGATCAGCACCGTCGGTCGCGTCTTGCCGCCTTGCGACTTGGCCAGCACCTTGCCGGCAGCATAGCCGAGGCGCATGACGAAGTCGGGGGTGATCGGAGCCGTGCCCACCAGGCCGCGGATGCCATCCGTGCCAAAATATTTACGCGTCATAGTATTTCTCTTTTTGTTGTTTATGATAAATCTTACAGGCTCAGTGTGCCATGCGCCAGACCTTCAGTGCATCGACGGTTTCAGCTACATCATGCACACGGATAATTTCCGCACCTTGCGCTACCGCAGCAAGCGCACCGGCAACACTGCCGGCCAGGCGCTGCTCGACGGGACGTCCCGTGACGGCGCCGATCATCGACTTGCGCGACAGCCCGGCCAGCACAGGCAGGCCCAGTTCGCTGCGCAACTGGCGCGTGGCGCGCAATAGGGCGTAGTTCTGCTCCACCGTCTTGCCGAAGCCAAAGCCGGGATCGACGCACAGGCGCTCGCGGGCGATGCCGGCCGCCGTCATCGTGTCGATGCGCTCGCGCAGGAAGTCGATGACTTCGCGCACCACGTCTTCGTACTGCGGCTGGGCTTGCATGGTTTCCGGTACATTTTGCATGTGCATGATGCACAGCGCGCAATCGCTGTCCCGCACGGCGTCGATGGCGCCCGGCGCGCGGAAACCGTTAATATCGTTGATCATGTCGGCGCCCGCCAGGATGGCTTCGCGCATCACTTCCGGCTTGTAGGTGTCGACGGACAGGGGCTTGCCGCAGTCGCGCAATGCGTACAGCACCGGCATGACGCGCTGCAGCTCGTCTTGCAGCGGCAGCGGCGGCGCGCCGGGGCGGCTCGATTCGCCGCCGATGTCGATGATGTCGACACCGTCCATGATCATCTGCTCGGCGCGGGAAATGGCAAATTCCAGGTGCTGGTACTGGCCCGCATCGGAAAACGAGTCGGGCGTGATGTTCAGGATACCCATCACCAGCGCCTGCGTGCCCTGCAGGTTGAAGCCGAAACGGCCGAATTGCAAATAGTGTCGCATGTGATTCTTTGTAGTCGTCAGGAAAAAACTGCGGCGGCAACGAAAAAGGGCAAGGATTGCTCCTTACCCTTCTCTTGCATGCCGCTAATCAGGCAGTGGTCGCTATCAGGCTGGCGCCGTCACGTTAGGCGAGATGCCGCCCGTGCCGCTGTCGCCCGCATTGCGGCGTGGCGGGATGACTTTCGGTGGACGCGGCTCCAGGCCGGCCATGATGTCATTGATTTGCTCTGCATCAATGGTTTCCCATTCCAGCAAGGCTTTGGTCATCATTTCGACCTTGTCGCGGTTGCCTTCCAGCAAGGTGCGCGCCAAAGCATATTGCTTGTCGAGAATGTTGCGGATTTCAGCATCGACCTTTTGCTGCGTCGCTTCCGAGATCGTCTTCGTGGCGCCGCCGAAGAAACCTTCGTTTTCGCTGTCTTCGTAGACCATCACGCCCATGCTGTCGGACATGCCGAAGCGGGTCACCATGGAACGGGCCAGCTTGGTGGCGCGCGAAAAGTCGTTCGACGCGCCCGTGGACATTTGTCCCACGAAAATCTCTTCGGCGATACGGCCACCGAACAGGATGGAAATTTCTTCCAGCATCTTGTCCTTGTAGGCGGACAGATTGTCGTGTTCCGGCAACTGCCACGTCAGGCCCAGGGCCCAGCCGCGCGGCATGATCGTTACCTTGTGCACGGGATCGGCCTTCGGCAGCAACTTGGCGACGACGGCGTGACCGGACTCATGGTAAGCCGTATTGCGACGCTCTTCCTCGCGGATGATCATCGATTTACGCTCGGGACCCATGTAGATCTTGTCTTTCGCATCTTCGAAGTCCGCCATTTCCACCAGGCGCTTGCTGCGGCGCGCGGCGAACAGGGCTGCCTCGTTGACCAGGTTGGCCAGGTCCGCGCCCGAGAAACCGGGGGTGCCGCGGGCCAGGATATCGGCTTTCACGTCGGTACCGATAGGCACTTTGCGCATGTGCACGTTCAAGATCTGCTCGCGGCCGCGGATATCGGGCAAGCCGACGGACACCTGGCGGTCGAAACGGCCCGGACGCAGCAGCGCTTTGTCGAGCACGTCGGCGCGGTTGGTGGCAGCCACGACGATCACGCCGGAGTTCGCTTCAAAACCGTCCATCTCGACCAGCAACTGGTTCAGGGTCTGTTCGCGTTCGTCATTGCCGCCACCCATGCCGGCGCCGCGGTGACGGCCGACAGCGTCGATCTCGTCGATGAAGATGATGCATGGCGAATGCTTTTTCGCGTTTTCAAACATGTCGCGCACGCGGCTGGCGCCCACGCCGACGAACATTTCCACGAAATCGGAACCGGAAATCGAGAAGAACGGCACCTTGGCTTCGCCGGCGATGGCGCGCGCCAGCAGGGTTTTACCCGTGCCCGGAGGACCGACCATCAGCACGCCGCGGGGAATGCGGCCGCCCAGTTTCTGGAATTTGCTCGGATCCTTGAGGAAGTCGACCACTTCGTTGACTTCTTCTTTCGCTTCGTCGCAACCGGCGACATCGGCGAAGGTGACGGTGTTGCTGGCTTCATCCATCATGCGCGCCTTCGACTTGCCGAACGAGAATGCCCCGCCCTTGCCGCCGCCTTGCATCTGACGCATGAAGAACACCCAGACGCCGATCAACAGCAGCATGGGGAACCAGGAAACAAAAATAGTTTGCAGGAAAGACGCTTCCTCGGGCGGACGCACATCGAAATGCACGCCATTGTCGCGCAAGTCGCCGATCAGGCCCTTGTCGAGGCTGGTGGCGGTGGTACGCACCTTGGTGTCGTCCATCAGCTTGGCGGTGATCGACGAACCTTCGATCACGACATCCTTGACGCGCTTGGCTTTGACTTCATCCAGCAAATCGGAATAAGCGATGGCCTTGCTGCCGCCTGTGGCGCCATGACTGTCGAATTGCTTGAACAGCATGAACAACAGCAGCAATACGACTACCCAGATGGCAGATTTGGAAAACATGTTATTCACGAAGACTCCTTGGATGCAGTGCGCATCTCTTTACCTATAGCTAGAAACACGATTTTACTCGCAATAAGCGGGCCGTGCCAAAGCCCGCCGATCCGTGCGCGCGAAAAAATCGCGTTCACGCAAAAAAATGCAGTATAAACAATTTAGGCTTTTATGCCATCAGACGCTACTGCACTTCTCGTTCCCATGTGCGGATTCCCTCTTAAATATCAAGGGCGGAATCATCTTCTTCCACGGCATTTTTCAGCGGATTCTTGATTCCACGGCCCATCAGGAAGATTTCCGACGATTTATCGCGGCTGGCCTTGGGCTTTTTCTGCACGACGACCTTGAATTCGGCGCGGAATTTCTCCACGATCTGGCTGAAACCCATGTCCTTGAAGCATTTCACCAGCAGCACGCCAGACGGCTTCAGGTGCAATTGCGAGAATTCGATGGCCAGATCGATCAAGTGTTCCATGCGCGCGGCATCCGCCGTGGCGATGCCCGACAGGTTGGGCGCCATGTCCGACAGGACCAGGTCGACCTTGCGGCCCTGCAACACCACCTCCAGCTGGCGCAGCACGCGCGCTTCGCGGAAGTCGCCCTGGATGAAGTGGAAATCGGCAATCGGCTCCATTTCCAGCATGTCCAGGCCAATCAGGGTACCATTGACCCCGCCGCCGTCCTTGCCGGCCAGCTTGCGCCGCGTGTACTGGGCCCAGCTGCCAGGAGTGCAACCCAGGTCGACGATCACCTGGCCAGGTTTGATCAGTTTCTCGTCTTCATCGATTTCTTTCAGCTTGTATGCTGCCCGGGCGCGGTAGCCCTCTTTTTGCGCCAACTTCACATATGGATCATTTATGTGGTCGTGCAACCAGTTTTTGTTTAATTTCTTCTTTGCCATTCGCGTAGAATACTGCTTTTAAGGGAATTACTAAATATTATTATGCTAAAACTTACACCCGTAGAGCGCAGCGCACTGCGCGCCGAAGCACACGCGCTGAAGCCTATCGTCATTATTGGCGAAGCGGGCTTGACACCTGCTGTCCTCAAAGAGATCGACCTTGGCCTGGATTCGCACGGTCTGATTAAAGTCCGCGTGTTCGGCGACGACCGCGAAGCCCGCGTTGGAATGTACGATACGATTTGCGGCAATCTCGGCGCCGCCCCGGTACAACATATTGGCAAACTGCTGGTAATCTACCGTCCGAAAAAAGAAGTGGTTAAGGAGAAGGTCAGCGCCGGCAAAGGCATGCGCGAAGTGACCATCGTCAAGGCCAGCGCCAGCGGCACCAAGCGCCCGAGCGTGACGAAAGTCATGATCAAGGGCAATGAGCGCGTTACCGAAGGCGGTTCCATCAAGCGTGCCAAGCCGCGTCAGAAAAGCGCCAAGAAAAGCGCACTGGGCAGCAAGTAAGCCTGTTCACCCGGCAACCGCAAGGCGGCCGGGCTTGAAACAAGAAGCGGAGCACGGGATATTCCCTGCTCCGCTTTTTTATTGCTGCTGATTCAAGATTACTGCTGTTTCCAGATCAGCACGCCCGCCAGCAAGCTCTGCACGGCAAAGATCAGGGTCGACACGCCATGCAGCATGCCGAAGCGGCTGCGCATGACCTCGTCCATGATGCCCGACGGCGCTTGCGCCTTGAGTTCGGCCATCAGGGGCGAAATGCCGAAATGGCTGAGCAGCGCGCACACCAGCATCGATAGTACCAATGCGGCCAGCAAACGGCGGCGCTTCAACTCCAGCGCGCCCGCGCCCCATTGCAACAGGGCCAGCAGCACCAGCGCACAGGCGATAGACAGCCAGGCCTCGGCGCGGAACATGCTGCCGGCGATATTGCCCGCCAGCACGCGGTCACTGAGGGTGCCGAACAGGGTGGGCGCCACGATGAAGCCGATGGTCCACAGGCTGCCGGCCCACAGGGTGGCAACGAGGAGGCGCACGCGCGTCAGCATCAGATGTACAGCACTTCCAGGATTTCGTACTCGCGCGGGCCGGACGGCGCCTGCACTTCCACCACGTCGCCGGCGTACTTGCCGATCAGCGCGCGGGCGATCGGGGACGTCACGGAAACCTTGTTCATTTTCAAGTCAGCTTCATCGAGGCCGACGATCTGGTACGTGACTTTCTGGCCCGATTCCAGGTCTTCCAGGTTCACGGTCGAGGCGAACACCACGCGGCCTTCCGCGTCGAGCGCGGTCGGGTCGATGATTTGCGCTGCGCCCAGCTTGCCTTCGAGCTCGGCGATGCGGCCTTCGACGAAGGCCTGGCGTTCCTTGGCGGCATCGTACTCGGCGTTTTCCGACAAATCTCCGTGCGAACGCGCTTCGGCGATCGCATCGATGACGATGCGGCGTTCCTTGGTCTTCAAATGATGCAGCTCTTCCTTCAAGAGTTCTGCGCCGTATTTGGTCAATGGGACTGAGGTCATGTTATCTCTACTATCTGCTAGTTATCGGCGCCGCTGTCCGTGTTTTGCCACGGTTAACGGACTTACCAAGTGAAAACCACAGAGGCCGCGCGCTGCTCTGCACGGAACTCTGTGGTTGATAAGCATGCAGTGTACCGCCTAACGGCGGCCACTGCAAACGCACTTAGTTCAAGGTCTTGTGCAGACCTTGCAAATCATACACACGCAGCTCATCCAGGTGGCGGATGCCTTCGACGGCCGCTTCCGCGCCCGCGATGGTGGTGTAGGTCGTCACGCGCGATGCCAGGGCCGACGTGCGGATGGCCCGCGAATCGACGATGGCGCTGCGCTTTTCTTCCACGGTGTTGATCACCAGCACGATTTCATGGTTCTTGATCATGTCGACCACGTGCGGACGGCCTTCGATCACCTTGTTCACTGGCGTGACGGCGATGCCGGCAGCAGCGATCACGGCGGCGGTACCCTTGGTGGCGACCACGGTGAAGCCGGACTCGACCAGGTCACGCGCCACTTGCACGGCGCGCGGCTTGTCCGACGCTTTCACGCTGATGAAGACCTTGCCCGATTTTGGCAGGTTCACGCCGGCGCCCAGTTGCGATTTCACAAACGCTTCGCCGAACGTCAGGCCCACGCCCATGACTTCGCCCGTCGATTTCATTTCAGGGCCCAGGATGGTGTCCACGCCAGGGAACTTGACGAACGGGAACACGGCTTCCTTGACGCTGAAGTATGGCGGCACGACTTCCTGCGTGATGCCTTGCGACGCCAGCGACTGGCCCACCATGCAGCGCGCGGCGATCTTCGCCAGTTGCAGACCGGTGGCTTTCGAGACGAATGGCACGGTGCGCGACGCGCGTGGATTGACTTCCAGCACGAAGACGACGTCTTTCAGCTGGCCATCGATCTCTTGCTTCTGGATCGCGAACTGCACGTTCATCAGGCCGACCACGTTCAAGCCCTTGGCCATCAGCGCCGTCTGGCGTTTCAGTTCTTCAATGGTTTCCGGTGCCAACGAATACGGCGGCAAGGAGCAAGCCGAGTCGCCCGAGTGGACGCCAGCCTGTTCGATGTGTTCCATCACGCCGCCGATGAACGTCGTTTCGCCGTCGGAGATGCAATCGACGTCGCACTCGATGGCGTCGTTCAGGAAGCGGTCCAGCAGCACCGGCGAATCGTGCGAAACCTTGACGGCTTCGCGCATGTAACGCTCGAGGTCGCGCTGCTCGTGGACGATTTCCATGGCGCGGCCGCCCAGCACGTACGATGGACGCACGACCAGCGGGTAGCCGATTTCCTGCGCCAGCGCCAAAGCGTCGGCTTCCGTGCGCGCGGTGCGGTTAGGCGGCTGGCGCAGTTCCAGCTTGTGCAGCATCTGCTGGAAACGTTCGCGGTCTTCGGCCGCATCGATCATGTCGGGCGAGGTGCCGATGATAGGCACGCCATTGGCTTCCAGGTCCAGCGCCAGCTTCAAAGGCGTCTGGCCGCCGTACTGCACGATCACGCCCACCGGTTTTTCAATGGCGACGATTTCCAGCACGTCTTCCAGCGTCAAGGATTCGAAGTACAGGCGGTCCGAGGTATCGTAGTCGGTCGAAACCGTTTCTGGGTTGCAATTGACCATGATGGTTTCGTAGCCGTCTTCGCGCATGGCGAGGGCCGCGTGGACGCAGCAATAGTCAAACTCGATACCCTGGCCGATACGGTTCGGGCCACCGCCCAGCACCATGATCTTTTTCTTGTCGGTCGGATTCGATTCGCACTCTTCGTCGTACGTGGAATACATGTACGCCGTGTCGGTCGAGAACTCGGCCGCGCACGTGTCGACGCGCTTGTAGACGGGACGGATGTTGAGCGCATGGCGCTGCTGGCGCACGGCCGTGTCGGTCGTCTGCAGCAGGAAGCCCAGGCGGCGGTCCGAGAAGCCCTTCTGTTTCAACTTGTACAGGGTGTTCTTGTCCAGGTTTTCCAGCTTCTGCGTGTCGAGCCACAGTTCCAGATCGACGATTTCCTTGATCTGGATCAAGAACCATGGGTCGATCTTCGTCAGGTTGTGCACTTCTTCCAAAGTGAAACCCTGGGCAAACGCATCGCCCACGTACCAGATGCGTTCAGGACCAGGCTCGCCCAGTTCTTCTTCGATCTTTTCGCGGTCCTTGGTCTTTTCATTCATGCCGTCCACGCCCACTTCCAGGCCGCGCAAGGCTTTCTGGAACGATTCCTGGAAGGTACGGCCGATGGCCATCACTTCGCCGACGGATTTCATCTGCGTCGTCAGGTGGTGGTCGGCGGTCGGGAATTTCTCGAACGTGAAACGGGGAATCTTGGTGACGACGTAATCGATCGACGGTTCGAACGATGCCGGCGTGGCGCCGCCCGTGATTTCATTGCGCAGCTCGTCCAGGGTGAAACCGACGGCCAGCTTGGCGGCGATCTTAGCGATCGGGAAACCCGTCGCTTTCGATGCCAGGGCCGACGAACGCGATACGCGCGGGTTCATCTCGATGACGATCATGCGGCCATCGACGGGGTTGATCGAGAATTGCACGTTCGAGCCACCGGTGTCGACGCCGATCTCGCGCAGCACTGCCAGACTGGCATTGCGCATGATCTGGTATTCCTTGTCCGTCAGGGTTTGCGCTGGCGCAACCGTGATGGAGTCGCCCGTATGCACGCCCATCGGGTCGAGGTTTTCGATCGAGCAAATGATGATGCAGTTGTCCGCCTTGTCGCGCACCACTTCCATCTCGTACTCTTTCCAGCCCAGCAACGATTCTTCGATCAGCAACTCTTTCGTCGGCGAAGCTTCCAGGCCGCGCTTGCAGATGGTTTCGAATTCTTCTTCGTTGTAGGCGATGCCGCCGCCGGAGCCGCCCATGGTGAACGATGGACGGATGATGGTCGGGAAGCCCAGGGTGCGCTGCACGGCCCACGATTCTTCCATCGAGTGCGCCACGCCGGAACGGGCCGAACCGAGGCCGATCTTGGTCATCGCGTCCTTGAATTTGGAACGGTCTTCCGCCTTGTCGATGGCTTCCGGCGACGCGCCGATCAGCTCGACGTTGTATTTTGCCAGCACGCCATTGTTGAACAGGTCCAGCGCGCAGTTCAGCGCCGTCTGGCCGCCCATCGTCGGCAGGATGGCGTCAGGACGCTCCTTGGCGATGATGCGTTCAACGACCGACCAGGTGATCGGTTCGATATAGGTCACGTCAGCCATTTCCGGATCTGTCATGATGGTCGCAGGATTGCTGTTGACCAGGATGACTTTGTAGCCCTCTTCGCGCAGGGCCTTGCACGCTTGCGCGCCGGAATAATCGAATTCGCAGGCCTGGCCGATCACGATCGGGCCAGCGCCAATAATCAGAATACTTTTGATATCTAAACGTTTAGGCATTTTTCTTTTTCTCCTCCGCAGCCATCAAGTTGATGAAGCGGTCAAACAGGTAAGCAACATCCATCGGGCCCGGCGACGCTTCAGGGTGGCCCTGGAAGCAGAAAGCCGGCTTGTCCGTGCGGGCAAAGCCCTGCAGGGAACCGTCGAACAGCGATTCATGGGTCACGCGGCAGTTCGCGGGCAAGGTTGCCGCGTCGACTGCGAAACCGTGGTTTTGCGAGGTAATCAAGACCTGTTTCGTTTCCAGGTCTTGCACCGGGTGGTTGGCGCCGTGGTGGCCGAACTTCATCTTCAGCGTTTTCGCGCCGGAAGCGATCGCCATGATCTGGTGGCCGAGGCAGATGCCGAAGGTCGGGATGCCCTTCTCAATCAATTCCTTGGTCGCCGCGATGGCGTAGTCGCACGGTTCCGGGTCGCCGGGGCCGTTCGACAGGAAGATGCCGTCCGGATTGAGCGCCAGGGCGTCGGCAGCCGTCGCTTGCGCAGGCAGTACGGTGACTTTGCAGCCGCGCGCCGTCAGCATGCGCAGGATATTGCGCTTGACGCCGTAGTCGAAGGCGACCACGTGGTATTTCGCGTCCGCGTCGGCCAGCTGGCCATAGCCTTCGCCCAGCGTCCATTCCGTTTCGCGGTACTCGTAGGCGTCCTTGCTGGACACGACCTTGGCCAGGTCCATGCCGGACAGGCCGGGGAAGGAGCGGGCCAGTTCCAGCGCTTGCGCGGCGGATGGCTCGTTGCCTTGCGTACCGACGAGGATGGCGCCGCCCTGCGCACCTTTTTCACGCAGGATGCGCGTGAGCTTGCGTGTATCGATGCCGGCGATGGCGACGATATTTTCAGCTTTCAGGTAATCGGACAGGGAGAGGGTGGAACGGAAACTGGATGCCAGCAATGGCAGATCGCGGATGATGAGGCCAGCGGCGTGAACCTTGGAAGATTCGACGTCTTCCGGATTGACGCCCGTATTGCCGATATGCGGATAGGTCAGGGTGACCATCTGGCGGCAATAGCTTGGGTCGGTAAGGATTTCCTGATACCCGGTCATCGAGGTGTTGAAAACAACCTCGCCCGTGGTATGACCGGCGGCACCGATCGAAAAACCTTTAAAGATCGTTCCATCAGCAAGCGCTAATATGGCTGGAACGGCAGGGCCAGAAAAAAATGGCGGCAAGGGCAACTCCTGATAAAGTTACCGTAGCTGCGCCACGTCAGACCGACCGCCTAGATACCCGAGCCAGATGCACTCAGGGTGTTTCAACGGTCATTTTGAATGAGGGGATGGGTAGTCGCTACGGTATATGTGTGATTGGCTAAACCTTTGAATTATAACCAAAAGGAAGCTTTTCCACAAGGAAGAAAACTCGGAATCGGCGGCATTTTTTTGCGCAGCAGCATAAATCCCCCGCCTCATGAAAAAAGCCGCCCGGCTTGCGCGGGGCGGCTCATTCTGCAATTGCGGCTACTACTTAGGCCGTCAGGGCGGCAATGCCCGCTTTCGCGATTTGCGCGTCCTCGGCGGACTTGACGCCCGAGACGCCGACGGCGCCCACGTAGTGGCCGTCGAACACGATGGGCACGCCGCCTTCCAGCAAGCCGTCGATTTCCGGCGCGCTCAGGAACGAGACGCGGCCGCCGTTGATCATCTCTTCATAGATGCGCGATTCGCGGCGGCCCAGCGCGGCCGTCTTGGCTTTCGATGGAGCGATGTGCGACGAGATCGGCGCCACGCCATCCATGCGCTGCAGCCACAGCAGGTGGCCGCCGTCGTCGACGATGGCGATCGTGACCGCCCAGTTATTCTTGACCGCTTCCGCTTCGGCGGCAGCAGCGATTTTCTTTACGTCGTCCAGGGTCAAAATCGGTTTCGATTGCATGGTGCATCCTTGTTATGTTGAATCAAAATTGTATACGAAATGCGCAGCAGCGCTATCTCCTACTGCTCGCGCTTGGCTTTCAGCTTTTGCTTGAGCTGCGCCATGACGGCAAAGGTCGCCTGCTCGCCCGCCAGGATCGCCTGGTTGCGGCTGTTGAAATCGTTGCCCTTCATGGTGCCCAGGCTGGGCTGGATCACCACGTCCGCATCCTTGAGCTCGAACTGGTTGATGCGCTGGCCCATGATGGCGAAGGTCTGCATCAGCACTTCCATCGAGCTGATGGCCTTTTGCGTATCCGTTTGCGACGAAATATTCACGGCGATGATGAAATCGGCGCCCATGTCGCGCGCGAAGCGCACGGGCACGGGAGCGACGAGGCCGCCATCGACATAGGTGTGGCCCGCGATCGTCACGGGCTGGAACACGCCGGGCACGGCCGACGAGGCGCGCACGGCCATGCCGGTGTTGCCGCGCTGGAACAGGATCGGCTGGCCATTTTTCAGGTCGGTCGCCACCACGCCAAACGGAATTTTCAGTTTTTCCAGCGGTACGCCGCCCACGGCCTTGTTGACATAGCTTTGCAGCGCTTCGCCTTTCAGCACGCCGGACGACTTGCCGAACAGGGGCAAGGCCCAGTCGGAAATGGCCGCTTCATCCATGTCGAACGCCATCTTTTGCAGGGCGAAGCCGGAATTGCCCGCCGCATACATGGCGCCCACCACGCTGCCGGCGCTGGTGCCCGTGACGATGTCCGCGTTGATGCCCTGCGATTCGAGCGCCTTGATCACGCCGATGTGCGCGAAACCGCGCGCCGCGCCGCCGCCCAGGGCCAGGCCGATCTTGATCTTGCGCGGCGTGACGACGATGGGCTCGGGTGGCGTCAATACCTGGACGGGTTTCGGGGCGGTGGTTTCGCAGCCGGCCAGCGCAAAGGCGGCCAGGGCAAGCAGGGTCAGGCGTTTAGGGAACATGGTGGAAAATGAGAACCGCGCGCGGCAGTGGCAACAAAGGAGAGCCGATTGTAGCGCAAGCGGGGCCGCCCGCACTGAAGGCCGCCTTAAATGTTTATAAATGACAAGATTCCGAATCGTGCGCGCCACTGCGGCTGCTAGACTGGCGCCTGGCTTACCGCATCATTAATGTTGTTTTTAATGCAATCAATTGCGCGCACCAGCCTGGCGCCGCAAGCCAAACTATATTGATCGGCTTATGAAAACAGACCTGTTACGCCTCATCGCCCATCCATGCCTGCTCGCTGCCGCCCTGCTGGGTGCGGCCGGCGCCAACGCCGTCGCGGCGACGCAGGGCCCGAATAACATCGCGGAGAAAATGGCGGGCTTTACCTGTACGGGGAACTTGCAGATGCCCATGGATCCGGGGGAGCACACGATAGCGCTCAGCTTTGACGCCCCCGACCAGCACGGGGCGCAAGGCACCCTCATGGTTGACGAGCGCGGCAAGGCGAGCAACTTCTACGACTGCCGGCAAAGCGGCGACAACCTGGCGTGCACGTATGACGCGGGACCGGCCAGCGGCCCGCTGACCATGCGCTTTAGCGGCAAATTGAAGGAGGTAAAGGGCGAGATCAATTCCCCGTTTGAAAACAGCGCCACCATGCACTTTTCCGCACGCTGCCAAAAATCGGCGCAGTAGCCGCCAACCCTCCGGCGTCGCAGCGTCCGATGTATTGCTCAACCCTGCTTGCTCAACCCTGCCCCTGGTCTGGCAGGCAGTCAACCTATAAACTCTTCTCACTCGCCGAATCACAGAACATGTCCGACGCATATCAATTTTCCGACAGCCGCGCCCTGAGCGACCCGTTTACCCAACAGCTATCGCAGCAGCCGCCCGACGGCGCCCTCGCCTGGCTGACCGCCATCCTCGCCACGCAGGCGCCCGCGCTGCGCTCGTCGAACGCCACCTTGCTGGCCTACACGGGCAATCCGGCCGCCCTCGCCTGGATCGACGCCAATGTGGGCTCGCCCGTGGCGGGACAATGGGGCGTGGCGGCGGCGCTGCTGGACACGCCGTGGCCACGCATCCTGGACTGGCTGCAGCGCGGCGGCCCGCACCGGCTGATGGCGCTCGACACCTTGCTCGCCTACCGCAAGCCGGCCGTCAATATGTCGCCGCTGGAACAGATCGCCGCCCCCGTGCTGCCGCAGGCGCCTGCGCGCGCCGACCTCGACGCCGCGCTGGCCGCCTGCCTGGCCGCGTCGGCGACGCCGCGCATCCAGGCGGCCGTCAACTCGATCCAGCAGCATGCGGACGACATCCTGCGCGGCGGCCCGCGCGGCGTGGCCGTGGCCGACTTGCCGCGCCTGTATCTGGACCCGGCGCCATTCCAGGATGCGCCCGCTATCCTGGAACGGCACGAAACGGTGGTCGCCGGCATGCGTGCAAACCTGCAGAACTTGCTCAAGGGAATAGTGTGAAGAGACCAACCTTTGTGTCGATCGACTTGAGCGATATCAACTCGCCGCGCCAGCTGCACGCGGCACTGGCCGCCGCGCTGGGTTTTCCTTCCTTCTATGGCATGAACTGGGATGCTTTCCACGATGCCATCACGGGCCTGGTGGACATGCCGCAACAACTGGAGCTGCGCGGCTGGCCAGCCTTCGCCGCGCGCCTGCCCGACGAAGCGGCCATCCTGCAGCGCATCCTGGCGCGCATGGCGCAAGATGTGCCGGACGAGGCAGCGCACGTGCATTACGTGTAGAACGGAAACGCTTGACAGCCCCGCCCAATTTCCCGTACATTAAGTGCATGTCCTCCTTCAAACATTCCTCCCCTTCCCTGCTGTCGCTATCGCGACTACTACTAGCACGCGCATAAGTTTGCCGCATTGCTTCGCCTGGCCACACGCCGGCGTGTTTCAAAAACCCTGGAAGGTTTGATGATGTTTGCACCATCCCCATTCGTACACGTAATCCCCACTGCGACCGCCCCCGCTGGCATCGTCGCTGCACTGCTATCGCTACCGATCGCTTGCCTGGCCTAGTGTTGCGTGGCCGCCCGGCAAGCTTGCGCCACAACCATTGATTTCCCCTATCTTCAGGAGTACCCGATCATGATGTTGCAAAACCCAGCTTCCAAATACCGCGCCTTTCCTCCCGTCAAATTGACCGACCGTCAATGGCCGAACCAGATCATCAGCAAACCGCCTATCTGGATGAGCACCGACTTGCGCGACGGCAATCAGTCGCTGATCGAGCCGATGAGCGCGGAAAAGAAGCTGCGGTTCTTCGACATGCTGATCGCCATCGGCCTGAAAGAAATCGAAGTGGGTTTCCCATCGGCATCGCAGACGGATTTCGATTTCGTCCGCAAGCTCGTCGATGAAGGCCGCATCCCGGACGACGTCACCATCATCGTGCTGACCCAGTCGCGCGAAGAGCTGATCCGCCGCACGGTGGAGTCCGTCGTCGGCGCCAAGCGCGCCATCGTCCACCTGTACAACTCCGTGGCGCCCGTATTCCGCAAGGTCGTGTTCGGCATGTCGCGCGAAGAAATCACGAATATCGCCACCACCGGCACCACCCTCGTGAAGCAATTGGTGGCGCAGCATCCGGAAACGGAATGGGGTTTCGAATACACGCCGGAATCGTTCTCCACCACGGAACTCGATTTCTCCAAGCATATCTGCGACGCCGTCAGCGCCATCTGGAAGCCGACCCCGGCCAACAAGATGATCATCAACCTGCCATCGACCGTGGAATGCAGCACGCCCAACGTGTATGCGGACCAGATCGAATGGATGTCGCGCAAGCTGGCGCGCCGCGATTCCATCATCATCAGCGTGCACCCGCATAACGACCGCGGCACGGCCGTCGCGTCGGCCGAGCTGGCCGTGATGGCGGGCGCCGACCGCGTGGAAGGCTGTTTGTTCGGCAATGGCGAGCGCACCGGCAACGTCGACCTCGTCACCCTGGCGATGAATCTGTACACGCAAGGCGTGCATCCGGGCCTGGATTTCTCCGACATCGATACCGTGCGCAAGTGCGTGGAAGAATGCAACCAGTTGCCCGTCCACCCGCGCCACCCGTATGCGGGCGACCTCGTGTTCACGGCTTTCTCCGGTTCGCACCAGGATGCGATCAAGAAAGGTTTCGCCAAGCAAGAAGCCGGCGCCATCTGGGAAGTACCGTACCTGCCGATCGACCCGGCCGACCTGGGCCGCAGCTACGACGCCGTGATCCGCGTCAACAGCCAGTCCGGCAAGGGCGGCATGGCGTACTTGCTGGAACAGGAATACGGCCTGGTCTTGCCGCGCCGCCTGCAGATCGAATTCTCGCGCGCCGTGCAAGCCGTGGCCGACGCCACGGGCCGCGAAATCGCCGCGCAGGATATCCACGACATCTTCCAGCGCGAATACCTGGAGCAGACGGCGCCGTACGCCTACGCTTCGCACCGCATGGTGGAAGACACGAGCAGCGACGAATCCGTGCAGATCGACATCAGCCTGTCGCACCGCCAGACGCCGCTGGCCCTGCAAGGCGGCGGCAACGGTCCCATCGATGCCTTCGTCAATGCGCTCGGTCTCGACATCAAGCTGATGGATTACCATGAGCATTCGATCGGCTCCGGCGCCAATGCGCAAGCGGCTTGCTACGTGGAATTGCGCCTCGACAACGGCCCGACCCTGTTCGGCGCCGCCATCGACAGCAATATCGTCACCGCCTCGTTCAAGGCCGTGCTGTCCGCCGTGAACCGCCGCATCGGGCAAACGGAAGCCGAAAAAACAACAGCGGCCGACGTGGCTGCCAGCGCCGCCTAAGCAATTTCGGCGCGCTCCAGAGGGAGAAAAAGCGGTACGGCTTGATCGCCGTGCCGCTTTTTCATTTCTATAGGGCAATTAGTAGTGCAAATCAGGTATCACCAGCCGTATAATTGTTTCATAACAAGACCACCGGAGACAGATCATTAGCTACCGAGGGAATCAGTATGAAATTAACGGATATGAAGATAGGCGTGCGCCTGGGTGCCGGTTTCGGCGTGGTGCTGCTGCTGATGACTGTGCTGGTGGGCACGGGCCTGCTGCGCCTGGATAAGATCGGTGCGCTCAGCGAAGCCATCATCGAAAAAGACTGGGCCAAGGCCGACGCCATCGCCACCATCCGCAGTACCACGCGTTCGAACGCGGCACTGGTGCTGGAACTGTTCATCCATGAAGATCCCGCCCGCGCCAACGCCATCCACGGCGAAATCGACGCCAACAAGGCCACCATCACCGATGCGCTGGTCGTGCTCGACCGCCTGATCGTGCTGCCTGAAGGCAAGGAACTGCTGGCCACCCTGAAGCAACAGCGCAAGGCCTATGTCGTGTCGTTCAGCCAGGCCGACAAGCTGCTGGTGGCGGGACAGCGGGCGGAAGCGGCCGTGCACGTGCGCGACGACACCCTGCCCGCCCTGAACCAGTTGCAAAAGACGGTCAACCACCTGAATGAAATCCAGCGCGGCGTGGTCGTGCATGGCGGCCAGCAAATCAAGCAGAATATTTCCGCCGCCAATGTGCTGATGGCCAGCCTGGGCACGGCCGCCCTGCTGCTGGGCGTGCTCTTTGCCTGGTGGGTCACGCGCTCGATCACCACGCCGATCGCGTATGCCTTGCGCGTGGCGCAAGCCGTGGCCGGAGGCGATCTGAGCAGTAAAATCGTGGCCGACGGCAAGGATGAAGCGGGCCAGCTGCTGCAGGCGCTGCGCGACATGAACACCAACCTGGCCACCCTGGTGGGCCAGGTGCGCGGCGGTACGGGCACGATCGCCGTGGCGTCGAGCCAGATTGCCAGCGGCAATGCCGACCTGTCGGCCCGCACGGAAGCGCAAGCGAGCGCGCTGGAAGAGACGGCCTCCTCGATGATCGAGATGACGGGTACCGTGCGCAGCAACAGCGACAATGCGCGCCAGGCCGACAGCCTGGCCCGCTCGGCATCGGCCATCGCGCAGCGCGGCGGCTCGGCCATGGCGGAAGTGATCGGCACCATGGACGCCATCAATGCCTCGTCGCGCAAGATCGTCGACATCATCGCCGTGATCGACGGCATCGCGTTCCAGACGAATATCCTGGCCCTGAACGCGGCCGTCGAGGCGGCACGGGCCGGCGAACAGGGACGGGGCTTCGCCGTCGTGGCTTCCGAAGTGCGCAACCTGGCGCAGCGCTCGGCGGCGGCCGCCAAGGAAATCAAGGAACTCATTGCCGACTCCGTCAACCGGGTCGACCAGGGCGCGCAGCTGGTCAGCCAGGCGGGCGCGACGATGGATGAAGTGGTGGCCAGCGTGGGCCGGGTCAGCGCCATCGTCGGTGAAATCAGCGTCGCCAACCACGAGCAAAGCGAAGGCATCGAGCAAATCAATGCCGCCATCATGCAGATGGATCAGACGACGCAGCAAAACGCGGCCCTCGTCGAGGAAGCGGCCGCGGCGGCGGCGGCCATGCATGAACAGGCGGGCGACCTGGAAACCCTCGTCAGCCAGTTCAAGCTGGAACAGAGCGCTGGAGGCCAGGCGCCAAGCCGCCCTGCCCCGTCCGTTCCGCGCCTGCACTAAGCCGCTTATTCCACCTGGCGCGCCAGGCGGATGCCGGAAAATTGCCAGCGCGCACCGGCCGGGAAGAAATTGCGGTAGCTGGCGCGCGCATGGCCGGCCGGCGTGGCGCACGACGAGCCGCGCAACACGTATTGATTCAGCATGAACTTGCCGTTGTATTCGCCGAGCGCCCCGGGCGCCGTGCGGTAGCCCGGATACGGCGCGTAGCTGCTGCTGGTCCACTGCCAGCAGTGGCCGAACATTTGCCGCAAGCCTGCGCCCGGCGCACCGGCGGCCGGATGCAGCTGGCCCGTTTCCACGGCGACACCTTGCGCCGCCACTTCCCACTCCGCTTCCGTCGGCAGGCGCGCGCCGGCCCAGTGCGCATAGGCGTCCGCCTCGAACAACGATACATGCGTGACCGGCGCCTGGAGATCGAGCGGCCGCAAGCCGAACAAGGTGAATTCCTGCCAGCGGCCGGCGTCATCGCGCTGCCAGTACAGCGGACACGCCAGTTGCTGGCTGCGCACCCAGTCCCACCCTTCAGCCAGCCACAGGTGCGCCGTGCGGTAGCCGCCCGCCTCGATGAAGGCGAGATAGTCGCCATTCGTCACCAGCGCGCTGGCCAGTTCGAACGGCGCCACGTATTGCGGATGGCGCGGCAATTCATTGTCGAAGCAAAAGCCGTCTCCCGCATGGCCGATCTGCGCCAGGCCGCCGTCGAAGGCGAGCCAGGCCGTGGGCTGCGCGTGTTCTTGCGCTGGCGCAAGCCCGCTGTCCCCGCGCTCCAGGTAGGCGGGAAACAGCGCGCTTTGCGCCAGCAGGTGCTTGACATCCGTCAACAGCAACTCCTGATGCTGCTGCTCGTGCTCCAGCCCCAGCGCCAGCAGCATGGTCAGCCGTTCGCGCTCGTCGCGCGCCAGTTCGCCCGCTAGCAGGCGCGCGATGCGCGCATCGACGTTGGCACGGTAGGCGCGCACGACCTCCATGCCGGGGCGCGTCAGCAAGCCCCGCTGGGCGCGCGGGTGCTTCTCGCCCACGCCGTTGTAATACGAATTGAACAGCACGCGGAAGGCCGGGTGGAAAGGCGCGAACGCCGCTTCCATGCTTTCCAGGATAAACGTTTCAAAAAACCAGGTGGTATGCGCGAGGTGCCATTTCACGGGACTGGCGTCCGGCATCGATTGCGCGCCGCAGTCCTCGTCGGACAGGGGTTCGGCCAGCAGCAGAGAATGCTGGCGCACTTGATGGTAATGATCGATCAGCATCGTCGCCTTTTAGTCTCGAATCACGCGTGCGTAAATAACGGCAAACCACTGCTGCGGGTCCGTCCAGACTTGCACGGTGGAAAATCCTGCCTGCTCCAGCAAGCCGACGAAAGTGGCGCGCGTGTACTTGTAGCTGTCTTCCGTATGGATGCGCTCGCCTTTCGCGAAGCGCCGCTGGCCACCTTTCCAATGGACAAACTGTTCGCTGCGCGCTTCCAGGTGCATTTCGACGCGGCGCTCGTCGGCATTGAAAAAGCCGTGGTGCTGCCACGCGCGCACGTCAAAATCGGCGCCGATCAGCCCGTTCACGTGGCGCAGCATGTTCAGGTTGAAGGCGGCCGTGACGCCCAGCGCGTCGTCATAGGCGGCGTCGAGGATGGCGTCGTCCTTGACCAGGTCGACGCCGATCAGCAGGCCGCCATCGCCATCCGCATTCGCGCGCAGGCGGCGCAGGAAGGCGGTCGCTTGCTCTGGAGCAAAATTGCCGATCGACGAGCCGGGATAGAAGAACAGGCGCCTCGCCTCGCGCACGCTGTCGGGCAAGTCCAGGCGGCTGGAAAAATCCAGGCCCAGGCCCGTCATCTCGATGTGCGGAAAGCGCTGCTGCAGCCGGCTCAGCGATTCGCTGAGGAAATCGTAGGAAATATCCACGGCCACGTACTGGGCCGGGTGCAGCAGCGGGAACAGGCTGGCGGCCTTGGCGCAATTGCCCGCGCCCAGGTCGATCAGGGTGCTGCCCGGCCCCACGGCATGCGCTATCTCGGCGCCGTGGCGGGCGAAGATGGCCGCTTCCGTGCGCGTCGGATAGTACTCGGGCAAGGCGCAGATGGCTTCGAACAGTTTCGAACCGAGCGCATCGTACAGGTACTTGGGCGAGGTCCAGGCCTGACGCGCGAGCAGGCCGCTGCTGATCTCGGCTATCGTGGCAGGAGTGGCGCTGGCCGCCGCGGCGTGGCTGGCGGGGCGGAAATCGGACTGCTGTTGCGCAAGTGGCATGGTCATGGGCTGGCGTCGTCAATGTTAGGTTCACTAGTTTCACGAAAGGCTTGCACGGTCGGCCACCGGGCGCGCCGCCCCTGCCGTAGTGCTTGGCGGGCGCCTTGCCGATGACTTTTTTCCATCATAGCGGAATCCGCGCAAGCCAGCCGTGCGGCAGGTAACTTAGGGTCCATATCGGCGGCGTGCACGCAAAAGTGGTATTGCCAAGCAAAAAGCATAAGCCTGTCGTATACTACACATTGCCGGCCAAACAATCCGCGCCCCTTTGCAGTTCCCAGGCCCCCCTCTCCCCCGCGTGCCTCCCTTTACGATAGCCGTTAACACCATGCTCGAATTGCGCCATCTGTCGAAGTCCTATGCCAATGCCCGTCCCGTGCTGGCCAATATTTCCTGCCGTTTCAAGGCGGGGGAATTCATCGCCATCATGGGCGACTCGGGCGTGGGCAAGTCGACCTTGCTGAACCTGATCGCCGGCCTCGATACGCCCGACGCGGGTGCCGAAGCGCACCCTATCCTGGTGGACGGCATTGCCATGTCCAGCCTCGATGACGCCGCCGCCACCCGGCTGCGTCGCGCCCGCATGGGCTTTATTTTCCAGGCTTTCCACGTCTTGCCGCACCTGACCCTGCTGCAAAACGTGGCCCTGCCGCTGCTGCTCAACGGACTGCCCCAGGAGCGTGCCGCCAGCATGCTCGAGGCGGTCGGCCTGGGCGGACGCGGCGGCGACTTTCCGCAGCAATTGTCCGGCGGTGAAATGCAGCGCGTGGCCATTGCCCGCGCGCTCGTGCACAAGCCGGCGCTGGTGCTGGCCGACGAGCCTACCGGCAACCTCGACCCGGACACGGCACACGGCATCCTGCAATTGCTGCGCGCCGAAATCAAGGCCAACGGCAGTTGCGCGATCATGGTCACGCATTCGCTGGCCGCCGCCGAAATGGCGGACAGAACCATGATATTGACCAAAAGCGGACTACAAAATACAACAATCGTCAACCAAATTGATCAAACAATCAGTTAATTTAACTGACCATCTGTCACAAGTTTTGTTATCGTAGTATTATTGAAAACACTTGCCTGGTTATCAATGTTTTAACGCGAATGTTGTACTACGTCACCCAGACAGCCGTACTGCGATGACGAACTATAGCCGGGACCACCCAAAGTGGTCTCGTCCCTTGCATAACCTGAAGGAGGAGTAAATGAACGTTCGGCAAAAGAAGCTGGAAATGATTGAAGCGATGAACCGGGCGCGTGCGCTCGAACCATCGAGTTTTGTGCCCAACAAGCTGCTCGACACCCTGATCGAGAAGATGAACCTGAAAAATGATGCGGAACTGTGCCGTGTACTGGAAGTGCAGCCTCCCATCATCAGCAAGATTCGTCACGGCAAACTGTCGGTCGGTGCAACGATTTTATTGCGCATGCATGAAAAATCGGACATCACCATCCGCGAACTGAAGGAACTGTCCGCCACGCCAGTCCATTGAGTTACCCGCTGTTGTAATGCCATGCCAGGCACCCAGGTTCCCGGCGCCATGAACTTTTGCCATACAATTCGCGTAGTTCGTTCACCGCACCGCATCCGGACACGATAGCGAAGAGACCCAGCCCAAACCATGCTGACCGTTTCTCTGCCTTCCAGCGCCCTCCCAGCTTCTCCCCTGCATTTCCACTCAAACTTGATCTGACACAACACGCATGGTCCGCGCAGGCATCAAGGTCAGCTTTTAACCAGCGATCCCAACCGCATGTCCAGCGATCCCCTTGCGCCGCCCGTGCTGCGCCTGACGCTCACGCGCGATCCCCTCGCCAGCGCCGGCGACTGCCCCGCCGCGCCCGGCTGGCATAGCCAGACCCATGTGCTGTCCGGCGCGCGCGGCATCGGCAGTTGCCGCATCGCCCTCGATATCGGCCCGGACGACGTCGTGCAACTGCTGCTGTGCGACGGCAGTTCGCTGCTCGCCGGCAGCCTGGATCTGCCACGCTACCTGGGGCCGGCCACGCTGGCGCGCGACGGCGCGCCCGCCAGCATCGAAGTGGGACTGGCCTTGCGCCCGCAGGCGGCGCGCCCGCCGCCCGGCGCCAGCCGCGACGGCCTGGGCGCCTGGATGCTGCGCGCCGTGCGCGTGTACCGCTGCGGCGGCGCCGCCATGACGGCGCTGGCGGCGGCGGGCGCCTTCCAGGACCGACAGCTGGAACAACGCCTGGGCCTGTACCGCTGCGGCATCGAGGCGGGCAGCATGACGGCCGTCGCCAGCCTGCCCGCCGGACCGGAACCGCTGCTGCTGCTGTTGCACGGCACGGCTTCGTCGACCCAGCGCAGCTTTGCCGGCCTGTGGCGCAACGGCCTGGCGCCGCAACTGGCGGCGCAGTACGGCAACCGCATCTATGGCTATGAGCACCGCAGCCTCAGCGACAGCCCCATCGAGAACGCGCTGGCCCTCGTGCGCCAGTTGCCGCACGGCGCCGTGCTGCACTTGCTGAGCCATTCGCGCGGCGGCCTGGTGGGCGAATTGCTGGCGCGGGCGCAGCGCATCGACAGCCGCGGCGCCGTCGACCTGGCAGGCGACGGCCTGGAGCGGCTGAGCGAAAACACGGTGGGCGGCGAAGCGTTCAACAGCCACGATATCGACCACTTCACGGCGCAAGCGCGGCTGGGCGGACGCGGCGGCTACGACGGGGATGCGGCGCGCCTGCGCGACCTGAGCATGGAGCTGAAGACGCGCGCCATCCGCATCGCCCGCTTCGTGCGCGTGGCTTGCCCGGCGCGCGGCACCACCTTGATGTCGGGCCGCCTCGACCGCTGGGCCAGCGCGATGTTCAACCTGCTGCTCCACGGCGGCCTGCCCGATGGCGCCATGGCCTTCCTGCTGGCCGTGGTGCAGCAGCGCTGCGACGCGCGCATCCTGCCGGGCCTGGAAGCGATGATGCCCGACTCGCCGCTGGTGGCGCTGCTCAATGCGCCCGACGTGCGCGTGGCCAGCCCGCTGCATGTGCTGGCCGGCGCGTGCAGCGGCGATGGCCTGCTGGGCTGGCTGGGCGACTGCCTCGACGACCAGCTGTATGGCGGACAGAACGACCTGGTGGTCAATTGCGCCTCGATGGCCGGCGGCGCCACGCGCAGCACGCCCGTGCGACAACTGCTGCTGCGCGGGCCGCAGGCGCACCACCTCAACTATTTCGAGCGCGTGCCGTCCGGCCTGGCCGCCGTGCAGGCGCTCACCGGCGACGAGACCGCCTACCTGCCGCTGCCCGGCATCGAGCACGGCCCCCTGGCGCGCGGCGGCGAAGTGCCGAAGCGGCGCGCGCACGCGCCCATCGTGCTGCTGCTGCCCGACATCATGGGCAGCCACCTGCAAGTGGGCAGCAACCGCATCTGGTTCGACCCCGTCAACCTGGTCGAAGGGCGCATCGAACGCCTGGCCGTGGGCCAGCCGCACATCGTCAGCGCCGGCTGGGTCGAATCCTGCTATGAACCGTTTGCCCGCTTTCTCGCGCAAAGCCAGGAAGTGCGGCCCTTTGCCTATGACTGGCGCTTGTCGCTGCAGCACTCCGGCAACGCCTTCCTGCCCGTGCTCGACGAGGCCATGCGCGACGCCGAACAGCGCGGCCAGCCGCTGCGCATCGTTGCCCACGGCATGGGCGGGCTGGTGGCGCGCCTGGCCCTGAAAGACCGCTGGCAGCGCTTCGGCGCCCTGCCCGGCAGCCGCCTGCTGCAGGTGGGCACGGCCAACCGCGGCACGCAGGCGATGGTGCAAGTGCTGCTGGGACGCGACCGGCTGGTGCAGATGCTGGCGTGCTGGATAGGCTGGAAGCACACGCGGCGCCAGTTTCTCGGCTTCGTGCGCGCCTTTCCCGGCGTGCTGGACATGCTGCCGTGGCCGCAGCCGGGCGGCATCGATTACTTCGACGCCGGCGCCTGGGCGCAGCTGGCCGCAGGCGACGCGCAGGCGGGCCTGCCCGGCGGCTGGCAGGCGCCCGAGGCCCAGGCGCTGGCCGCGGCGCGCGCCACCGTGGCCCTGCTGGAAGCGGCCCCGCCCGACGTCCGCCATTGCAGCTACCTGGCCGGCTGCGCCGATACGCCGGTGGCGCTGCGCCTGCGCGACGGCGGCATCGAGACAGCCTGGTCGCCGGACGGCGATGGCCGCACGGCCTGGCAAGGCGCGGTACCGGACGGCGTGGCGGCCTGCTACCTGCCGGTGCCGCACGGCGACCTGCTGCTGCAAAAGGAATACTACCCGGCCATCGCGCAGCTGCTCGACAGCGGCCAGGCCGCAGCCCTGCCACGGCACCCGCCGCACGCGCCTGGCGGCGCCCCGCCCCGCTTCCATCCGTATGCCCCCGACGCCACGCCGCTGTACCCGCAGCCGCAGGAATTGCTCGACGCCGCCCTCGGCGCCGCCGGTCCCGCCATCGCGCCGGAGAGCCGCGCGCCGCAGCTGCGCCTATCCATCATCCACGGCAGCATGGCCTCGGCCGACGCACCCGTCATGAGCGGCTGCTACGCCGCCGAATCGCTGCGCGGCAGCATGAGTTTTCTCGACCGCCTGCTGGCGGGCAAGCTGCAGGAAATCCACGCGCTGGGACGCTTTCCGCAGCGCCCCGACTCCGCCCTGGTGGTGCTGCAGCCCGATGCGGCGCGCCGGCCCGGCGGCGCCATCGTCATCGGACTGGGCGCGCTGGGCGAGCTGACGCCGGGCGAACTGGCGCGCGCCTTTGCCGGCGGCTTGCTCGAATACGCGTGCGTCTGCCTGCAGGTACGCGCCGCCGGCCATGCGGCCGCGCCGCCGATGGGCGAACACGGCTTGCGCGTGGCCAGCCTGCTGTCCGGCTCCGGCTATGGCGGCTTGAGCATCGCCCTGTGCGCGCGGGCCCTGCTCGACGGCGCGCGCAGCGCCAACCGGCGCCTGGAAGACGCGGGCATGGCTTGCCGCATCGGCCATATCGCCATCTACGAACAGTCCGAGGCGCGCGCCATCGCCGCCGCCATGGCCATCGAGCAGATCATGGCCGAGGCGCGCTACCAGGGCAGCTTCACGTTCGAGCAGCGCATCCGCCACAGCCCCGGCGGCTACCGGCGCATCTTGCCCAGCCTGAGCGGCGACAATGGCTGGCGCCGCGTGCAGATCGTCGCCGCCGACCTGTCCGGCGCCCTGCGCTTCACCGTGCTGACGGACCGCGCCCACAACAGCGTCGACGAAGAGCCGAACCAACGGCAAGCCGTCGATGGCCTGATCATGGATGCCACCGACAACACCACCGACCAGCCGGGCCTGTCGCGCGCGCTGTATGAACTGATGCTGCCCAATGGCCTGAAGGCGGCCATCCCCGAGATGCGCGGCCTGATCCTGGCCGTCGACCAGAGCGCCGCCATCTATCCGTGGGAGCTGATGCGCGACGAGGCGGGCAGCGAGGAAAGCCCGCTGTCGACGCGCATCGGCATGGTGCGCCAGCTGGCCAGCCTGCGCGAGCAGCCATCGGCCGTCAGCCCGCCCAGCAACAGCGTGCTGGTGATCGGCGACACCGATTCCGGCCTGCCCGAGCTGCCCGCCGCGCAGGCCGAGGCGCAGGACGTGGCGCGCATGTTCGGCGCGTACGGCTACCAGGTGCGCGAGCTGCTGCACCCGCAGGCGCAGCGGGTGCTGGTGCACCTGTTCGACGAGCGCTATTTCGCCATCCACCTGGCCGGCCACGGCGAAGTGGCCGGCCCCGGCATCGCCCATACGGGCCTGGTACTGGGACCGAAGACGCGGCTGACGGCGGCGCAGGTGGGCAAATTGAAGCGCGTGCCGCAATTCGTCTTCATCAATTGCTGCCACCTGGGCGACATGCGCCCGGACGCCATCGCGCCGTGGTCGAAACTGGCCGCCAGCCTGGCCACGGCCTTCATCGAAATGGGCTCGCAGGCGGTGATCGCGGCCGGCTGGCGCATCGACGACCAGGCGGCCAGCATCTTCGCGCACAGCTTTTATCACGCCATGCTGAGCGGCGAATATTTCGGCGACGCCGTGCGCCTGGCGCGCGAGGCGGCATACCTGCAGTTCCCGGCATCGAACACCTGGGGCGCCTACCAGGCGTATGGCGACGACCGCTACCGCTTTCCGAACACGCAGAGCCGGCCCTGGCAAGCGCCCGACTACCACTACCACGGCCACCTGCTGGCCGACCTGGAAACCCTGCACGCGCGCCTGGCGGGCGCCGATGCGGCGCGCCGCGCGGCCATCGAGGAAAAGCTGGGCAGCATCGAGGAAGCCGTGCGCGCCCGCTTCTTCGGCTGCGCCGACATCCGCGAAAACATGGCCGCCACGCGGGCCGGCCTCGGCGGCCTGGAAAACACCCTGCGCGCCATCGAACACTACCGGGCGGCGCACAGCGCGGCCGACGGCAAGGTGGGCTTGCGCGCGCTGGCGCACTGGGCGGAACTGGAAATACGCCAGGGCGCGGCCCTGTGCGGCCTCGATGCGGGCGCCGGCATCGAGGTGCCGGCCGTGCCGGATATGCCACAGGGACGGCAGTTGCTGCAGGATGGAAAACAGCATATCGACCTGCTGGTGGCGCTGGCGCCCACGGCGCAGCGCCTGGCCCTGCTGGGCCGCTACTGGGCCTTGCAGGCGCGCCTGGCCTGCCGCGCAGGAAGCTCCGGCGCGCCCGCCCTGCGCGCCATGACGGACGCCTGCCTGGCCGCGCTGGAAGAAGCGCGGCGGCGCAGCGGCGTGGCCGACTGCGACCTGATTTTCCAGGTGCTGGCGGGCGCCCTGCTGTTGAAAGCCCATGGCGACAGCGGCGCCTGGCGCGCGCTCGATCCGCAGCTGGGCGACCTGCTGCACGACGCCATCGCCTATGCGCGCCAGCGCCACGCGGATGAACACCGCGCCATCGACGCCGGCGCCCCCGTGCGCGCCGCCCTGCTGGCGGCCCTGTGGCAGGCGCCGGACGGCCAGCCTTTCGACGCGTCCGCGCGCGCCGCTTTCCTGGCCCTGTACCACGACGCCGTGCGGCGCCACGGCAGCATCGGCGAACCCGAGGCGATCACGGCGCCGCTGCGCTTCCTGCTCGAACTGCTGCCGCCCGACGGCGCGGAGACCGGCTTGCGCAGCGCCGTGCAGGCGCTGGCCAGCCAGCTGCAGTCCTCACTTCCCGCTCTTAGCCAGGCACCACGCCATAATGGCGCGCATAGCGCTCGTCCAGATTCGCCAGCGGCATCATCATGAACATGTCGGCGCTTTCGAAATCAGGGTCCCAGGCCGGTTCGCCGCAAATCCAGGCGCCCGAACGCAGATAGCCCTTGATCAGCGGCGGCACCTGCGGCTTGTGCGCCGCTTCCACCTGGTGGATGGGGAAAGGCAGGTGCGGCGTGACGCGGTACTCGCTTGGAGCCATGTGCTTTTCGGCCAGCGCCTGGTACACGGCGACGGCGTTATGACCGCCATCGGCCAGGCTGATGCTGGCGCAGCCGACCAGGTAGTCGCAGCGCTCGCGGCGCATGTACTCGGCCAGGCCGGACCACAGCAGCATGATCACGCTGCCGCCCCGGTATTTAGGGTGAATGCAGGCGCGGCCCGCTTCGACCATGCGTCCGCGTAGGTTCTTCAGGCGGCTCAGGTCGAACTCGTTTTCCGAATACAGGCGGCCGATCTTGGCTGCCTTTGCCGCGCTCAGCACGCGGTAGGTGCCCACCACTTTCAGGGTATCGGCGTCGCGCACGATCAGATGATCGCAGTGCGCGTCGAATTCGTCGCTGTCGAGACCATCGGCGTTGGCCAGCGACGTCAAACCCATGGTCTCGATAAACACCTTGTAACGCAAACGCTGGACTTCGCGCAACTCTGCAGCGGTCGTGGCCTGGCTCAGCACCAGTTGGACCGGCCGGGCCTTGGCTTCGTTTGATGCGACTATGTTCTGCATGGTTTCATCCCCTGTGATCAAGACGACTCCAGCGTACTTGTCTAATATGTCAGGAAAATGACAGCCGAATGTCATTTCCATGACGCAAGTCAATGTCATCCGGGGATCGTGCATAATTACCACACTCGCCCAGCCGAAAGAGCCCATGAAAGACCAGGACGCACCGCACATCACGCCCTACACCAGGCCGGCCGCCGGCTGGGACGCCTTGAAACACGTGGCCATCAGCCTGCGCCAGGAGCGCGTCGCGCCCGGCAACCTGAAGGCGCTGCTGGCGCAAAACCAGCCGGACGGCTTCGATTGCCCCGGCTGCGCCTGGCCCGACCGCGACCACGCGTCCACGTTTGCCTTTTGCGAAAACGGCGCCAAGGCCGTCGCCGCCGAAGCGACCAGCCGCCGCGCCGGCCCGGAACTGTTCGCCAGCCATACCGTCACGCAGTTGCTGGCACAGTCGGACTACGCGCTCGAACAGTACGGCCGTCTGACGGAGCCGATGGTGTACGACGCGGCCAGCGACCGCTACGTGCCGATCTCCTGGGATGACGCCTGCGCCCTCGTGGGGCGCCACCTGCGCGCCCTGCCCGACCCGAACCAGGCCGCGTTCTATACGTCGGGCCGCGCCAGCAACGAGGCGGCCTTCCTGTACCAGCTGATGGCGCGCCTGTACGGCACCAACAACTTCCCCGACTGCTCCAACATGTGCCACGAGGCGACCAGCCGCGGCTTGCCGGCCACCGTGGGCATCGGCAAGGGCACGGTGACCCTGGCCGACTTCGAGCTGGCCGACACCATCCTCATCTTCGGCCAGAATCCCGCCACCAACCACCCGCGCATGCTGGGTGAATTACGCGACTGCGCGCGCCGCGGCGGCAGCATCGTTTCCATCAATCCCCTGCGCGAGCGGGGTTTGCAGCGCTTCATGGACCCGCAAAGCGCGCTGGAAATGGCGACCCTGGGCAGCACGCGCCTGGCCGGCCTGTTCGTCCAGCCGACCCTGGGCGGCGACTTCGCCCTGATCAAGGCCGTCGCCAAGCGCGTCGTCGAACATGACGATGCGGCGCTGGCGGCAGGCATCCCTGCCGTCATCGACCACGCCTTCATCGCTGAACACTGCAGCGGCTTCGACGCCTTCCGCGACGACTTGCGCATGGAAAGCTGGGAACTGCTGCTGCGGGAGTCGGGCGTGGCGCGCGCGCAGATCGAGGCATTGACGGACATCTTTGTCAAGGGCCAGCGCATCATCGCCACCTGGGGCATGGGCTTGACGCAGCACAAGCACAGTGTCGCGGCCATCCGCATGCTGTCGAACCTGATGATGCTACGCGGGCAGATCGGCAAGCCGGGCGCCGGCCTGTGCCCCGTGCGCGGCCACTCGAACGTGCAGGGCGACCGCACGGTGGGCATCGAGGAAAAGCCGACCAAGGCCTTCCTCGACCGCCTGGGCCAGGTGTATGGATTCGAGCCGCCGCGCGCGCATGGCCACGACGTGGTGGCCACCATCGAAGCCATGCAGCGCGGCGACGTCAAGGTATTCATCGCGCTGGGCGGCAATTTCGCCGCCGCCACACCGGACACGCCGCTGACCTTTGCCGCCCTGCGCCAGTGCGCGCTGACGGTGCAGGTGGCCACCAAGCTCAATCGCAGCCATCTCGTCATCGGCAAGGAAGCCTTGCTGCTGCCCACCCTGGGGCGCACGGAAATCGACTTGCAGCACGGCGTGGCGCAGGGCGTGACGGTGGAAGACTCGATGAGCATGGTGCATATCTCGTACGGCCGCAATGCGCCCGCTTCGCCGCAGCTGCGCTCGGAAGTGGCCATCGTGGCCGGCATGGCCGAAGCGACGCTGGGCTGCGCCCTGGTGGACTGGCGCGCCTATGCGGCCGACTATGCGCGCATCCGCGACGACATCGAAAAGGTGTTCGACGATTTTTACGACTACAACGCCAGGGTGGCGCTGCCGGGCGGCTTTCACCTGACGGTGGCGTCGCGCGAGCGCGTGTGGAAGACGGCCAGCGGCAAGGCCAGCTTCCTCGTCACCCCGCTGGACCTCGATACGCCGCTGCACCGCGCGAAACAGCGCCATGGCGAGCGCCTGATGGTCCTGATGAGCACCCGCTCGCACGACCAGTACAACACCACCATCTACGGCATGGATGACCGCTACCGCGGCGTGTACGGCACGCGCAAGGTGGTCTTCGCCAACGAGGAAGATATCGCCATGCTGGGCTTTGCCGATGGCGAGCTGGTGGACCTGATCGGCGCCTGGGACGATGGCGTGGCGCGCCGCGCCGACGGCTTCCGTCTCGTCGCCTACGACATCCCGCGCGGCTGCCTGGGCGCGTATTATCCGGAAACGAATGCGCTGGTGCCGCTGGCCAGCACGGCGGACGGCGCCGGCACGCCGACGTCAAAGTCCGTGCCAGTTTTACTGGAACGAAGCGGAAGCTACAAGGTGATGCCGGGCGTGTAATCGACGTACGCATCCTGGCGACAGAAACCCACCAGCTTCATGCCCGCCTGCGTGGCGATGGAAATGGCCAGCGAACTGGGGGCGGAAATCGTCGCCAGCAGCGGAATCTGCATGCGCGCCGCCTTGCGCGCCAGCTCGTAGCTGCCGCGGCTGGACAGGAAGACGAAGCCGCGCCGCATGTCCGCCCCGCTCAGTGCCAAATGGCCGATCAGTTTATCCAGGCCATTGTGGCGGCCGACATCCTCGAAGACGTGCACGATATCGCCGTCGGGTGTGCACCACGCAGCCGCATGCACGCCGCCCGTTTCGCGCATCAACGCCTGGTGCGCGCGCAAGCCGGCGGAGGCACGCGCCAGGGCGGCCGGCAGGTCGACATGGATCAGGGCCGGCGGCAGCGCCTGCGGCTGCAAGTCCAGCATCTCGATGCTGTCGATGCCGCACACACCGCAGCCCGTGCGGCCCGTCAGCTGGCGGCGCCGGTCCTTCAGGCGCACGAAATCCTCCTGGGCGATGCTCAAAGCCACTTCGGCGGAGTCGGGACGCAGGAACACTTCGCAATCGAAGATGGCGCCGGCGGAAGCGACCACGCCTTCCGTCAGCGCGAAGCCATAGGCAAACGCTTCCAGGTCGCGCGGGGTGGCCATCATGACGACGTGGGAAATGCCATTGAAGACCAGCGCGACGGGGACTTCCTCGGCGACGCGGTCGATGGCTGGGGTAGAGACGCCCGCCTGGTGGCGGACGATGGCGCGCTCGACGAAGCCGGCGCGTTCGATATCTGTATCTTCTGACATGGCAACCATGGGGGAACTATCACAGGCCCCATGGTAAACCAGAATGGACAGGCAGGGGCGGCCCCTGCCCGCGCCATCAATCCTTCTTCGGGCGGCCCGTTTTCAGCTGCGGCAGGCCAGCCAGCACGTTTTGCAGGGTCGCCAGGTCGATCTGGCTGATCAGCGCCACGCCGATGCGCAGCAATTCGCTTTTCTTGATCTCGAAACCGGCCTTCAAGCAGGCTTTCTTGACCTGGCCCAGGACTTCGTATTCCGCTTCCGGCATGGTGAAGCTGTCGCGCACCAGTTTCGGCTTGCGGGCTTTTTCCTTGACGGCGGCGACCTTGGCAACCGGCGCCTTTTTCGCTGGCGCAGGCTTGGCGGCCGCCTTGGCTACCGGTTTGGCGGCGGCTTTCGCGGCCGGCTTGGCGACGGTTTTCACTGCAGGCTTGGCCGCAGGCTTGGCGACAGCTTTCACGGCTGGCTTGGCTGCCGGCTTGACGGCGGCTTTGACGACGGCTTTGGCTGCAGGCTTGGCAACGGCGGCCTTCGCTACCGGCTTGGCGGCTGGCGCCTTCGCCGCGGCTGGCTTGGCCGCCGCTGGTTTGGCTGCCGCTGGCTTGGCTGCCGCTGGCTTGGCGACTGCCGGCTTGACGGCGGCTTTTGCCACAGGCTTGGCGGCTGGTTTCGCAGCTGGTTTAGCGGCGGGCTTGGCAGCCGGGGCGGCCTTGGCCGCTGCCGCATTGATCGAAGCGCTGGTAGGGAACATCGATACGGGCGCGCTGTCGGCTTTTTTCGCTGGGACGGTTTTAGTCATGGATTTTCCAATCTAGTAATTAATATAAACAATATATACTGTTTTTTGAAATCTTGCTTGCTGCACATCAAGTCATGTGCACGACATGACCTCCTAGGCGCTGGCGCGGATGGTGAAATCGACCCCGACCTCATCCCAGAATTCCTGCTCCTTCTCGATCCAGAACGACACGGTGGGATGATGCGCCACCCAGCCGCGCTTGATATCGAGTTCGATGCGGCTCTTCATGCGCAGGCGCAGTTCGCTGAAATCGGCTTCGATGCGCGCATGCATGAGCAGGATCGACAGGCGCAGCGCCAGCACGGCCTTGGCAAAATCGGGGTCGGACAGCACTTCGCCGATCTTGCGCAAGTTGCCCTTCTGCGCCAGGATCAGCCGGCTCATGATCTTCTGTTCGCGCGTGGTAAAACCGGGCAAGTCCGCGTTTTCCACGATGTAGGAAGCGTGCTTGTGGTAGCCCGTCTGCGACACGGCCAGGCCCACTTCGTGCAGCAGGCTGCTCCAGCGCAGGGACTTCACCAGGGCGTCGGACGTGGGCTTGAGCTGCGCATACATGGCCAGCGCCTGCTCGGCCACCCGGCCGGCGCGCTGCTGGTCGATATGGAATTTCTCCATGCAGCCCTGCACCGACTGTTCGCGGCGGTCGCGCTTGGTCGAGCGCAGGTACAAATCCCACATCACGCCCATGCGCAGACCCGCCTCGATCGGCGTCATGACGGGAATGGCCAGTTCGCGGAACAGGCCGATCAAGATGGCCAGGCCGCCGACGATGGTGCTGGCGCGGTCGGGGCGCAAGCCGGGCATGTCGATGCGGCTGGTGTGACCGAGCTCGATGAAGCGGCGCGCCAGTGCGTCGAGGCTGGCGCTCGTGAGCAAGCCGTCGCCCAGCTTGTTGCGGGCGATGATGTCGGCGATGGTGCGGATGGTGCCGGAAGAGCCGTAGGCCGTCTTCCAGTGCTGCGGGCGGTACGGCGGCGCGGCATCCTCGAAATGGCTGCGCGCCGACAGGATGGCCGCCTCGAACGACGGCGCGTCGATGCGCCCGCCGATGAAGAACGACAGGCTTTGCTTGACGGTGCCCAGGCTGAAGGACTCGACGCGCTCGATATCGTTGCCGCGCCCCAGTATCAGTTCGGTCGAGCCGCCGCCGATATCCATCACCAGCCGGCGTTCGCCGGGAATGGCCAGCGCATTGGCCACGCCCATGTAGATCAAGCGTCCCTCTTCCTCGCCCGAGATGATCTCGATCGGATGGCCGATGGCTTGCTCGGCCAGCGGCAGGAAGACGGCGCCGTTGCGCGCCACGCGCATGGCCGACGTGGCCACCACGCGCACGGCATCGAGTTCGAAGCCGGCGAGGATGGCGCGAAAGCGCTGCAGGCAGGCCAGCGCGCCCTGCATGGCCGCCTCGGTCAGGTCGCCATTGGCATCCAGGCCGGCGGCCAGGCGTATCGGGTCCCGCACGCTCTTGACCACGCGGATCGTGTCGCCATCATGCTTGCCGACGTGTAAACGAAAACTGTTGGACCCCAGGTCCACCGCTGCATACATACTGGCCTCTTGTCTTGTCATTACTGTGCCGACTGAAAAAGTTGGCAAAATCAGTTACTAAACTATATAAATCATTTAAACGATTTAAAAATCCTACCACACTACCCTCATCGTATGACAGCGGCGTGACAGGATTGTGACAAAACGGCGGCCAGCCGTGGCGCTTACGGCACGATGGTGGTAAATAAATAAACGGCGAAAATCACCAGGTGCACCGTGCCCTGCATGACCGTGGTACGGCCCGTGCCCAGCGACAGGGTGGCCACCATCAGCGACAGCAGCAGCAGCACCGTCGACTTGATATCGAGACCCAGGGTAATCGTCAGGCCCGTGGCCAACGACACCACCACCACAGCCGGAATAGTCAGGCCGATGCTGGCCAGCGCGGAGCCGAGCGCCAGGTTCAAGCTCGTTTGCAGGCGATTCGCGCGCGCGGCGCGCACGGCGGCCAGGCCTTCGGGCAGCAGCACGATGGCGGCGATGACGATGCCGACCAGGGTTTTCGGCGCGCCCATGGCGGCAATCGCCGTCTCCAGCGCGGGCGCCAGCGACTTGGCCAGCAGCACCACGGCGCCCAGGCACACCAGCAGCGCGCCGGCGCTGACCCAGGCGACGGTGGGCGTGGGCGGCGCCGCATGCACCTCTTCATCGCCGACGGCTTCCTTGGGCAGGAAGTAATCGCGGTGGCGCACCGTCTGCACCAGCACGAAGGTGCCGTACAGGACCAGGGAAATGACGGCGATGAAGATCAGCTGGCTGGAATTGTAGAAGGGGCCGGCGGCGCTCGAGGTGTAGTTCGGCAGCACCAGGGTCAGAACGGCGATGGCCGCCAGGGTGGCCAGCGAAGCGCTCACGCCCAGCAGGCCGAAGCTCTGCTCGCGGTGGCGCCCGGCGCCCAGCAACAAGCAGATGCCGACGATGCCGTTCAGGATGATCATGATGGCGGCAAACACGGTATCGCGCGCCAGCCCCGTCGTTTCCGGTCCGCCGGCCAGCATCAGCGAGACGATCAGCGCCACCTCGATCAGGGTCACGGCCAGCGCCAGCACCAGGGTGCCATACGGTTCGCCGATGCGGTGCGCCACCACTTCCGCGTGGTACACGGCGGCCAGCACGCTGCCGATCAGGCCAGCCACCAGCAGGATCTGGTAGGCGCCGCCGACATTGAAGGTGGAACCGAACAGGAACAGCCAGCCGGCAACGGGGGCGGCAAGCGGCCATACAGGCAGGGATTTGAGCATTTTCATTATGGGCCTGGCAAGAGTAAGAAAGAGGAACTGCGGTGCGGACGGCACAGGGCAGCCTGGCGTGCGCTCGATAGCATAACTTGCTTAGCTTAAATGAAAGTTAGGGAATGCACACGTTCGGGCAGCGGCGCCCCGCGCCTTGCTCACCGTTCGAGCGCCTTGCTGTGATGCACCTGCTTGCTACCAGTAACTATAGTCCCTTTGGTAACATGCCGTTGCAATTTTCTTGTGTTTTTGCTTCCGGCTGGCATCATAATGCAAGGCCCGCCCTCGCGGCACCGACCAAGGACAGACCATGATTTCCGTAAACAGCGCCGCCATGCGTGCATTCATCCTCGCGGGCAGCTTGCTGAGCGCCGCCGCACACGCGGACACACCGCCAGCGCAGGTCGACGCGAACTGGGCCACCGCGCCCGCGCCTGCCGCAGAGCCAAGGTGGCAAGACAGCCTGCCGCCCGCGCCGCCCGTGGAACCACGCGAAGAAAAGATCCTGCCCAAGAGCGAATGGCTGACCGTCGAACAGATGAAGGCGCCTGACCATCGCTGCGATCCCGGCCTCGATGCCTTGTTCTTGCCCAAGGAATGCGGCAAGGAACCCAGCTGGCTCGGCTCGCGCAAGAAGTAAGCGGGCTTACACGTCCAGCGTACTGGCGCCTGGCGCCTCGACGACCCTGTTGCGGCCCGCCTGCTTGGCCGCCTGCAGCGCCTCGTCGGCTCGCTTGAACAGGCTGACGGTGCTGTCTTCGGCACGGATGGTGGTCACGCCCAGGCTGGCCGTCAGTTGCAGCACGGCGCGCTCCGTCTTGACGGGCAGCAATTCGACGGCGGCGCGGATGCGCTCGGCCACCATCAGCGCATCGGCCAGGGTCGTGCGCGGCAGCTGGATGGCGAATTCGGCGCCGCCCAGGCGGCCCATCAGGTCGCTGTCGCGCAGCTGCTGGCGGCAAGTGTCGACGATGGTTTTCAGCACCGCGTCGCCCACCGGATGACCGTAGCTGTCGTTGACTCTTTTAAAGTGGTCGATATTGAGCACCACCAGCGCCGTCGGCAAGCCGGGCCGGCGCGCCAGCGCCATCCACGGCGCCAGCGCCTGGTAAAAGCCGCGCCGGTTCGGCACGCCCGTGGCCGCGTCGAGCACTTCCAGGCGCGCCAGTTCGCCTCCCAGCTTTTCACGCGACAGCAGCAGATAGCCGAAAGCGTTCGTCAGCATCATCAGGTACAGGGCGCCGAAGCCGGCCAGCTGCATCAATTCCGCATCGAAGCCGGGCACGGCGGCGGCCAGCACGCCGCGCGCGGCGATCAGCAGCGACAAAATACCCATGCTGACGACGAGGAAGCGGCGCAGCATGCTCGCCTCGCGCCATTTCAGGCACAAGGCCGCCACGCCGGCGAGGAAAAAGCCGGCCACGATCAGCGAACCGCCGGCGCTGCGCAGCAGCGGCGCCACGTCGAACAGATAGCAGGCGGCGAACAACGCCACCGACAGCCCCAGCGCCGGCAGCACGGTGCGGCGCCAGCCACTGCGCCCGGCCGCCTGCCACAGTGCGCCCGCATCGAGCGCCATGCCGGCAAACAGCAGGCTGTTGCCCAGCAAGATGGAGAGAAAATCGGGCAGCACGCCGCGGAAATACAGCAGACACCAGGCCACGGCCTGGCATTGCTTGGCCACCGCCCAGGTGGACATGCTGAGCGACTTCTTGCGCTCATACTCGAAGAAGAACAGGGCCGCACACAGGCTCAGGTTGCCGAGCGCCAGGGCCAGTACCAGGGTCTTGATATCCATGGGTTACGCCGTCGCCGCGCAGGCGCGGCAGGCCAGGTCAGATTTCGTGTTCGACATTGGTGCTGCCGTCGCCGATCTTGCTGGCCCACGCCTGCACGAAATACTGCTTTTCCACCTCGCTGGGCGCCTCGTGCCAGAAGACGATGAGGGTGCCCTTGTGGTCGTGGATTTGCGCCACTTTTTCAATGAAGCCGACGTTGGCGGCCTGGTCGGCCAGCGCCGCCGCGTAGCCGTACACGCGCGTCAAGCGCTCGATGCGGTCGGGCTCCGTAAAACTGTTCGTCGCCGTAATGATGGGGTGATCCAAAAACATGCTTGTCTCCATGGTGCCCGACTGCGCGGCCGTGCCGCCGCGCGCTGATATACGCATGCTCGGCGCGGATTAATCGGGTATGCTCACGGGAGCTTATCAGATTTCTCTGAATGCAACAAAGCATCTCCCCCCAGTCCACTCAGCGAAGTCGTCACATGCCGGAAAACAGAAGCACCACCCCGCTTGCCCCGCAGGTGCATACCTGTGGCGACCGGCGCCGCCTGGAATTCCAGCCCGGCATGATCCAAAGCGAAATGCTGCTGTCGCGCCCCGACCATCTGCTGCTGCGCTATGCGCGCGCCATGATGTGCTTTACCCTGTTCGTGCCCCGTCCCCGTCACATCCTGATGGTGGGACTGGGCGGCGGTTCGCTGCTGAAATTCTGCCACCGCCACCTGCCCGACACCCGCATCACGGTGCTGGAACTGCGCGCCGACGTGATCGCCCTGCGCGAGCAATTCATGCTGCCGCCCGACGACGCGCGCCTGCGCATCATCGAGACGGACGCCGTCAGCTATATCCGCCAGCATCCGGGCTGCGCCGACGTGCTGCTGCTCGACGGCTATGACGAAACGGGCTTGCCGCCGGCCCTCGGCAGCGCGCGCTTCTATGCTGACTGCCTGCGCGCCCTGCTGCCCGGCGGCGTGCTGGTGGCCAACCTGTTCAGTTATGACGAGCACTACCCCGCCATGCTGGCGCGCCTGATGCTCACCTTCCGCGGCGCCGTGTGCCACTTCGACGGCATCGCCGGCAATAACCGCATCGTCTTCGCCGCCAGGCCCGGGCAAGGCGCCGACGGCCGCGCCGTGCGCGTGGTGCGCCTGGTACGCTGGCGCCGGGTATGCGGCCTGGCTTTCCTGAACCGCTGGCTGCCGGCATGGCAGTTGTGGCGCCTGCGCCGCCGGTCAGGCGCGGGCAGCGACTGAAAGTCGTCTTCCCCGGTCATAGATATTGTTGCTTATTGGCAGTAATTTGGTGCAAAATCCGCATGATGGATGTGGTTTATGACAAACTACCGCCTGCGTGGGGCCGGCAGGCGCCGCCGAACCCAAGTGTCCATGAAGTGAGATAGGAAAAACCATGCTGCGTGGCCGCCTGCCATTGTCGATTTCCGCCGCGGCCGCGCTGACCTTTGCCTGCGGCGTCAGCGTGACGGCCGTGCTGTTTGCCGCCATCAGCCAGCTCGAATACGACAAGATGGGCCTGAGCCTGCAGCAGCGCGCCGGCGCCAGGGTGGCCGCCATCGAGCAGGGGCTCGACGACGCGGTCGAGGTGCTGACGACAACGAACCAGCTGTTTGCCGCCGTCGTGCCCGTCACCCGGGAACAGTTCCACGACTTCACCACGCCGCTGCTGCAGCGCCATCCGTTCATCCAGGCCTTCAATTTCCACCGCATCGTGCCGCATGCGCAGCGCGCCGCCTTCGAGACGGAGCTGCGGCGCATCGTACCCGACTACGCCATGACGGAAATGCGCGACGGCGTCGTCGTGCCAGCGACGACGCGCGCCAGCTACCTGGTGGTCGACTACCTCGAACCCCTGCAGGGCAACCGCCCCGCCTTCGGCCTGAACGTCAGTCCGAACGGCGTGCTGGCGCGCGCGCTGGAACAGGCGATCGTCAGCGGCCAGACCACCGCCACCGGCCTGTTGGCCCTGGCGCAAGGGCCGCAACGGGGCTTCGTCATCGTGCGCCCCGTGTACCGCCACGGCGTGCCCCTGCAAACGATACAGCAGCGGCGCGCGGCGCTGATCGGCGATACGGCGGTCATCGTGCGCGCGGGAGAACTGGTGCAGAAAATCCTCGCCGGCGCCGACCTGCTGGGCGACTCGCAGCTTGAACTCAGCGTCTACGCGGACGCCGGCGCCGATCCGCGCCAATTGATCTTCCGGCATGGCCAGGCGCCTGCCGACGAACCGGGCGGCGCCTGGGAATCGCTGCCCCGCTGGCTGCACTTTGCCTACCACAGCCATTACGACCGGGCCTTCGTTTCCGCCGGCCGGCCCTGGCATGTGCGCGTGGTGGCCCATCCGCGCCCCTTCCTGGCCGACCATCTGGGCTCCCTGTTCACCCTGATCACGGGTTTGCTGTTCAGCGTACTGACGGCCGCCTTCGTGCAATCGCTGACGCAGCGCTCGCGCCGCGTGCAATTGCTGGTGGAGCAGCGCACGGCCGACCTGAAACGCAGCAATGAACTGCTCAGCGCCGACGTGCGGGCGCGCCAGCGCACGGAGCGCGCCTTGCAGGAAAGCGAAAAGCGCTTCCGCCGCCTGCTGGCCCTGTCCTCGGACTGGTACTGGGAACAGGACGCCAACTTCTGCTTCACCCACATCACCAGCGGTTTCACGGACAAATCGAACATGCCGCTGGAACGCTTCATCGGCATGACGCGCTGGGACAACAACCCGGAAATGCGCAATTCGCGCTGGGGCAAGCAGCACATCGCCAACCTGGAAGCCCACCTGCCCTTTTCCAACCTCGAATATGCGATGCATGACCGCGATGGCCAGCTGCGCTGGTTCAGCATCAATGGCGAGCCGCTGTTCAACGAGCTGGGCGACTTTCGCGGCTACCGGGGCACGGGGTCCGAAATCACGGAACGCAAGCTGGCCGAGCAACAAATCCAGCACATCGCCCACCACGACGTGCTGACAGGCTTGCCCAACCGCGCCCTGCTGCGCGACCGCCTGGCGCAAGCGATGGCCCTGTCGCGCCGCAAGAACCGCGCATTATGGGTGCTGTTGATCGACCTGGACCGGTTCAAGTTCGTCAACGACAGCCTCGGTCACAAGGCCGGCGACCTGCTGCTGAAAACCATCGCCACGCGCTTGCAGTCCAGCCTGCGCGAAAGCGACACGGTGGCGCGCCTGTCCGGCGATGAATTCGTCGCCATCCTGTGCGAGCAGGCCGACGAAGTGCTCAGCGGCGCCATCGTGCAGCGCGTGATGGATGCCGTGGCGCAGCCGGTGCTATTGGATGGCAAGGAATTTTTCGTCACCTGCAGCATCGGCGTGGCCGTCTACGACATGTCGCGCTACGACGCGCCCGGCGACGTGACCCTGAATGGCGAGACGCAGAACCTGATCGAGCAGGCCGACATCGCCATGTACTGCGCCAAGAAACAGGGCCGCAACAACATCAAGTTCTACACGACGGCCATGAACCAGGCCACCCTGGAGCGTCTGCGCATCGAGACGGCGCTGCGCAACGCCCTGGAACGCGAGCAGTTCGTGCTGCATTACCAGCCGCAGGTGGACCTTGCCAGCGGGCGCATCGTCGGCGTGGAAGCGCTGCTGCGCTGGCAGCATCCGGACCTGGGCATGGTGGCGCCGCAGCGCTTCATCGCGCTGGCCGAGGATACGGGCCTGATCGTGCCGATCGGCGCCTGGGTCATGCGCGAAGCGTGCGCGCAGGTGAAGCGCTGGCATGCGGCGGGACTGGACACCTTGCGCCTGGCCGTGAACCTGTCGGCGCGCCAGTTCAACGAGCCGAACCTGGTCGCGTCGATCGCCGACGTATTGCTGGAAACGGGCTTGCCGCCCGCCTGCCTGGAACTGGAACTGACGGAAAGCCTGTTCATGCACGACGTGGCGCTGGCCGTCAGCCAGCTGCACGACATGAAGGCGCTCGGGGTGCAGCTGTCGATCGACGACTTCGGCACCGGCTATTCCAGCTTCGCCTACCTGCGCACCTTCCCCATCGACGTGCTGAAGATCGACCGCAGTTTCGTCGGCGACGTGGCGCGCGACGCGGACGACGCGGCCATCGTCGTCTCCATCATCGCCCTGGCGCACAATTTGAAGCTGCGCGTGGTGGCCGAAGGCGTGGAAACGGCGGAGCAGCTCGATTACCTGCGCCGCCATGGCTGCGACGAGGCGCAGGGCTATTATTTCAGCCGGCCGCTGCCCGCGCATGAAGTGGAACAGCTGCTGCGCAGCGACATCAGCGTGGTCGCCTGAATCAGGCCCTTCAGCATCATGCGTCCGGCTTATCGGCAGCCCTGCAGCAGTGAACAATGAAAACTATTTCAGCAATATATGCAATGTATGCATCTCACTCATGCAAAATGACAGGCATGCAGCAGTTGTGGCCCGCCAGCGACGCTACTGCATGAAACTGAGCGAGAAACTGAACGGCACCACCATCGCGCAGGGTTGGCCCGCGCATCGGCCTGGCGTATATTTGGTGAGCATGAAGACAGACGCTGCCAGCCTGGTAGCCTCGCTGTCGGGACTTTCCAGCATGGCGACGCTCTGTGGCACGCCATTTTCGTTGATACTGACATTGGCACGCAAAACACCGGTAATGCCCCCATACGAAATCAGATGGCGCATGGCGCGAAACACGGGCAGCTGGCCCTTTTCCGGATAGGGCGGCACATCATCATCCTGCAACACGGGGTAATGGCGCTTGATGAGCATTTGCTGCTCCCCCGTCAACTCGGCATAGGATTTTTCCGGCGGTACGACATGACCGCTGCTGACAACCGGCGGAATATTCGAGCCGATGTATCCGTCTTTCTGCTTGATGTCATACAGCCTCGGTGTCGCAAGCTCCCCAGGCTGTTGCATCAGCTGAAAGCTGCCATGGAAGCGTCCCTTCAGCACTTGTCCGTTCGGGTATAGTATTTCGCCGTCCCCCATAGGATGCCCTTCGTGCCAAGCGCCCCGGTAGATGCCGCCCAACGCAAATGTCATGCTGCCGCTGCCTTCCGGACCATTCTGCCAGCCCCCCTCATAGCGGTTGCCATTTCGCGCTGTCACCGTCACGGGACCGGCTGGCGTATCGCGCTCGAATGTGGCGGTCATCTTTGCCTTGTCCGCAAATACGATCAGGCCAGGGCCTTCCAGCATGCCACTCTGATAGTTGCCTTTATGCAAGCTACCATCCGCCCACTGCGCGATGCCTTCGCCCTCCGGCCTCCCCTCACTCAACACACCTTCATAGCGTTCCGTCGCCTTGCCGTCCTTGCTCCACTGCAATGCACCAGGTCCGCTGGCATAGCCGTCCTTGCAGGCACCACTCCAGTACGCCACGTGCCCGGCAACCCGCGCATGCTCTGCAACGCGGCAATCCGCCTTGCCAGCGTAAGTGATCTCGGCTGCACCGGAACTGGACGCACACAGCAAGACAATCAGGAAAAGAGGTTTTTTCATGCTTTTTTTGCAATGTATTGAATTGCAACATGCTAACATGTCTGATCTGATAAGAAATACGTACATTCTCACGTGACCACTGCAGATATTGCTGCGGGAATGCCAGATACCGCTGATGCTGCGCTGGGCAGCCATCACGGGCTATCGGGCAGGCACCCTTGCCCCGAGTTCGAGCTCGTCCCAGTCGTCGTCCAGGCCGGATTGCGCCAGCAGGGAAGCAACATCCGTGGCATGCGCGGGATCAATGTCCTGCTCCGGATGCGGCCACACGAAATCGCATTCCGTGCAGACGATCACTTGCTGGCCCGTCTTGCGGACCGTGGCGTGCACCAGGTCGCCATATTCGTCGCAGGTGGGGCATTGCATGCCATGTGCGCTCATGTCCGGGCCTTACAGTTTCTGTTGCAGGAATTCGAGGAAGCAGCTGATGCGCTGCGCCAGCTGCGTGTTGCGGTAGTAGACAGCGTGGATCTGCTGGCGGTAGCCCGTGTAAAACGGCTGCAGCACCCGCACCAGCCGGCCGGCCGCGATGTCGTCCTTCGTCATGAAGTCGGACAGGCAGACGATGCCCTGATCGTGCAACGCCAGCTGGCGCAGGGTTTCGCCGCTGGACGCGGCCAGCGCCGGCACGATCTGCAGGCTGTTGCCCGCTTCGTGGCGCAGCGGCCAGTTATTCCCCAGCTCATATTGCGCAAAACCCAGCAGCGCATGGCCGGACAGCGCTTCCGGCGTGGCGGGTTCGCCGTGACGCGCCAGGTAGGCGGGCGTGGCCAGCACGTGCAGCGGGCTGGCACTGAGCGGGCGCGCATGCAGGGTCGAATCGACCAGGGCGCCGATGCGGATGGCGATATCGGTGCGGTGTTCGAGCAGGTCGGCAATCTGATCGTTGCTGGTCAGCTCCAGGCGGATGTCCGGGTACATGGCGCGAAATTCCGCCACGTGGGGCACCACGCAATGGAGCATGAAGGGCGAGGCGGCATCGACGGACAGCCGCCCGGCCGGCTTCTGGCGGCGGATGCGGATCGACTCTTCCACGTCTTCCATCGACGCGAGGATGGCGCGCGCCTTGTCCAGGAACAGCTGTCCCTCTTCCGTCAACTCCATGCGGCGCGTGGTACGCGTCAGCAGCGAGGTGGCCAGCTTGTCTTCCAGGCGCGACAGGGCGCGGCTGACGCCCGATGTGGTTTGTCCCAGGTGCACGGCGGCCGCGCTCAGGGTGCCGCTGTCGATGACGGTGACGAAGATTTTCAGATCGTCCGAATTGATATCCATTGTTGCCTTATTATTGCCGCATTGTTGCGCTATTTTCACATATCGCGCCATTATAATGGAATCATGGCAACAGTGATGGCAAGGGATAACGTCAGGCAACGTAGAACAAAATGGCGATAAAATGACAGCTACTGCCGCCCAGCACGAACAGGTGCCAGATGCCGTGGCCATGGCGCAGCTTGTGGTCGGTGGCATAGAAAGCGATGCCGCCCGTGTAGCACAGCCCGCCTGCCACCAGCCACAGGAAGCCGTTCCACTCGAGCGCCGCCAGCAGCGGCTTGATGCCGATGACGATCAGCCAGCCCATGGCCACGTAAATCACCAGCGACAGGATGCGCGCGCCTTTCGCGTACACGTATTCCTGCACGATGCCCAGCAAGGCCAGGCCCCAGACGACGCCGAACAGCGACCAGCCCCACGGCCCGCGCAGGGTCACCAGCATGAAGGGCGTGTAAGTGCCCGCGATGAGCAGGTAGATGGCGCAGTGGTCGAGCCGCTGCAGCACGGCCTTGGCCTTGCCGCGTACGCTGTGGTACAGGGTGGAAGTGAGGTAGAGCGTGAGCAGCATGGCCGCATACACGCTGCAGCTGACGATTTTCCAGGGATCGCCCGTGCGGGCCGCCGCGACGATCAGGATGACGCCGCCGATGGCCGCCAGCGCGGCGCCCACCGTATGGGAAATGCTGTTGAACCGTTCACCGTGGTACATGCTTGACCGCCCGCCGCGTTAAAAACAGGCTCATCGTACACGCTTGGGGGAATGGCGGTGGTGCGCATGCACCGAACGTATTGATACGCAGCAACGTTCAGGGGTCAGACCCGACGGGTCTGACCCCAGTTCTTGCTTTGGGGCGTCAATCAATCAACTTCGGCCTTCTTGCGCGCGGGACGGCGCGCCGGCGTCTTGCGCGGCGCCTTGGCCGGCTTGTCTTCCGCCACGGCAGCCACCTCCACCGGCGCCGCTTCAACGACAGGCGCAGCTTCCACCACAGCTTCTGCCGCCTTCTTGGCCGGTTTCTTCGCCGCAGCCGCCTTGCGAGCCGGCGTACGCGGCTTGGCCTTAGGCTTGGCTTCGGCGGCGGCTTCCACCGGCACTTCGGCTACCGGCTCAGGCGCAGGCACGGCTTCCACCACCGGCGCCACCTCGACGGCGACGACTTCGGCGCGCGCTTCGCGGGCGCCATCGCCATTCTTGCGGCCACCGCGGCCATTGCGGCGCGAACCGCGCTTGGCGTTGCCCTCTTCTGCAACCACCTCGGCCACCGCTTCGGCGGCGGCTTCGGCCACTTCGTGCTGCACTTCCGGCTGCGGCGCCGGCGCATACTGCTCGATGACGACGGCTTCGGCGTCGGCCACCGGCACGAAGGCCTGTGGCGCGGACTCGCCGCGGCGTTGCTCGTTCTGCTTGCGGCCGCCACGGCCATTGCGGCGCGAATCGCGGCGGCTGCCGCCTTCGCGGTGATTCCCCTCTTCCGCCGTCACGCCGGTCTCGCCGCTGGCCTCGCTGGCTGTATCCGCGTTCGCGGCGGCCGGCACGGCCACCAGACCGCTGCTGCGGTAGACATAGGCGCCCGATTTTTCATCGCGGCCAAATTCCAGCAAGCCGCGCGTCTGCGCCTCTTCCAGCAGGTTGCCGAAGGTGCGGAAACCGTAATAGGACTCGCTGAAGTCCGGCTTGCGGCGCTTGATCGCTTCCTTCAGCATCGAAGCCCAGATCTTGCCGCTGTCGCCGCGCTCGGACACCAGCGCGTCGAACGTTTCGACAGCCATTTCGATCGCTTCCGTCTTGCGCGACTCGTATTTTTCCTTGCGGCGCACTTCCTCGTCCGGCGAGCGCTTGGCCGCCGGCGTATCGCGCGCGTCGCGCTTGGCGGCCGTGCGGCGGCTTTCGCGCACCAGGTCATCGTAGAAAATGAATTCGTCGCAGTTGGCCACCAGCAGGTCGGAGGTCGACTGCTTGACGCCCACGCCGATCACCTGCTTGGCGTTTTCGCGCAGTTTCGACACGAGCGGCGAAAAATCGGAATCACCGCTGATGATGACGAAGGTGTTCACATGGGCTTTGGTGTAGCACAGGTCCAGCGCATCGACCACCAGGCGGATGTCGGCCGAATTCTTGCCGGACTGGCGCACGTGGGGAATTTCGATCAGTTCGAAGTTCGCTTCATGCATGGTGCCCTTAAAACTTTTATAACGGTCCCAATCGCAATATGCCTTCTTGACAACAATACTGCCCTTGAGCAGCAAGCGTTCCAGGATGGGCTTGATATCGAATTTTTCGTAATTTGCATCTCGCACGCCGAGCGCGACGTTCTCGAAGTCGCAAAACACGGCCATGCTGAGGTTTTCTGGGGATGACGCCATAAGGGTGAATTCTCGCTGATGATAAGGGCGGACGGGAAGCGCAACGCCTCCCTTTTCCCCTAGTATATTCGCCCATCCCCCGTTTCGGCGACAACTATCGTGCGCGGCGGCCTATTGCGCGCCGCCGGCGGCGCTTGCGCTGGTGCCGGCAAGCGGCCAAACGACGCTTTCATCGACCGAATACAGCTGGCAGGGCAGGCTGCTGCGCCGCTGGCACGAGGCCAGCGCGCGCACATCGGGACTTTCGCCCTCCTCGGCCCAGCCCCAGGCGCCGCTGGCCGACAGGGCAAAGGCGCGCGGCGCGGTTTTCTCCAGGAAGACGCGGTAGGCGGCGCGCCCCTGCTCTTCCAGGTAGGGCACGGCAGCGATATCGTCCTGCGGCGCGAAATGCGTGGCGGGCGGCGACGGCGCATCGGCCACGCGGTAGACCTGTCGCACCGGCATGCCGATTTTCTGCAGGAAGCGCTCGGTGGCGGGCAGCCACACGGCCACGCCATCGCGGCTGCCCAGGGTCAGGTGCGCGTCGCGCTTGAACGGGCCATAGGCGAGCAATTGCGCCCGGCCGCCGGAACCGGTAAAGGAATTGAACAGCCGCCGCGCCAGCGCCGGCGAAAAATACGAGTCATTCGCGCCATACAGCCACAGGCTGGGGATGTGGTTGTAGGCGCCCAGGGTGGCGAAGGACTTGGCCAGCGCCCCTTGCCAGTCGCAGCCGGGCATGTCGACGCGCAGGCCGCCGGAAAAATTGAGCACGCCCCGCACGCCGGGCAGCACCCGGGTGGCCAGCGCCAGCGCCGCCATGCCGCCGTACGACTGGCCCGCGACGACGATGCGTTCCGGGTCGACCCAGCTCTGGCGCCGCGCATACGCGAGCGCGGCCAGCACGTCGCGCGCCTGGCCCTGGGCGTTGCCCAGCATGTCGCAGCCGGCATCGCGGTAGGCGCCCGTGGAGCGCGCAAAACCGGCGCGCATGGGCAGCATCACCGCATAGCCGCGGCGCACGAATTCGGCGGCCATATAGATGAAGCGCTCGCGCGCCTGCAGTTTCGCCGGCCCGGCCTGCTTGCCGTGATTCATCAGCAACAGGGGAAACGGGCCGGGGCCGGCGGGGCGGAACACGGTGGTTTCCAGCACGTCGCGCAAGCCGTCGCCGGCCGGCACCATGATGACCTGCTCGTTCAAGCGCGCATCGAGCGGCAGTGAGGCAGAAGCAGGCTGGGCTTGCAGGGTCAGGCAAGGCCAGCTGAGCAGCAAAGCCTGGCAAAGGCGGCGTACGAGGGGGAAAATGGCAGGCTCCATGCGAGATTTCCCAGCCAGTCTAGGCAGTGAAAGGGCGCAGGACAATATTAAAACATTATGGATGGGTAACTTTTTTTGCGGTCATCGACGACGCGGAAAAATGTTGCCTTGCACCAACCACATAGCGCCCGCATGGGAGTAAACTAGAGGCATTCTGAAGGAGCCGCCATGTCCATATCCGCCCTCACCACCGGTACCTCGGGGCTGACCGCCAACCAGCGCGCGCTGGATGTGGCCGCCAATAACATCGCCAATGCGAATACGCCGGGCTTCCAGCCGCAACAAGCCGAGTTCCAGGAGTCCAGCCCGGCCGGCACGGGCGTCACCCTCTCCGTCGAAGGACGCAAGCTGGCCGCCGGCGAAAGCGTCAGCGGCGCCAGTGCGAATGCGGCCAAGGCGGCCGAAAGCCGGCCGAACGGCGTGGGCCTGGCGTCAGAACTGACGGATAACCTCGTCTACAAGGCCGGTTTTAATTTGTCGGCGAATGTCGTCAAGGCGGCCGACCAGGCCCTGGGCAGCCTGATCGACGTCAAGACCTGAAGCAGCAGACATCCACGGCGACTATCGGCAAGATAGTCTAATTTTTCATTTCCAGCGCCAAGGGCGCCATCGCCGGCGTGATCAGCGCCAGCAGCCGTTCGGCGGGAATGCCGTCGCGCGCCTGCACCGACAGGCCATGCAGCAGCGCCGCATAATAGTCGCCCAGCGCCTGCACGTCCGCCTCCTCTTTCAATTCTCCCGCCAGCTGCGCCACGCGCAGGCGCTCGATGACAGCCTGCGTGCGCGCGCGGCGGTGCTGCGCCAGCCAGTCGGCGATGCCCGCGTTGTCCGCGCTCGTATTCGTGGCGGCCGTGACCACCATGCAGCCTTGCGGCTGGCCGCTGCGCGTATATAGCAGCACGGCTTCTTCCAGCATGCGCGCCACGGCGTCGCGCACATTCAGGCTGGCCGCCAGCGCATGCACGGCAAATGCGCCCTCGCCCGTTTCATACAGTTCCACGGCTTCGCGGAACAGCTGCTCCTTCGAGCCGAACGCCGCATAGATGCGCGCCGAGGCAATGCCCAGCGCCGCCACCAGGTCGGCCATCGATACGCCTTCATAGCCGCGCGTCCAGAACGCGTCGCGCGCTTTTGCCAGCGCCAGCGCGCGGTCAAATTCCCTCGGTCTTCCTGCCATTTTCATCCTCTGCTTGCAAACTGGCGGCCAGTATAACGCTTGCAAGCCACACCGATTCCGCATTTATTTTGCATCACGGCCTTGACCGCGCAGAAAATTTCGCCTATTCTTTGTCGATCGACAAACAATAGGAGCCGATATGAAAACCATCCAAGGACCAAGCCTGCACCTGGCACAATTCGCCGCCGATACGGCGCCCTTCAACACCCTGCCCGCCATCGCCGAGTGGGCGGCCGGCATGGGCTTCAAGGCCCTGCAGATTCCCGCCTGGGATGCACGCCTGTTCGACGTGGCGCAAGCGGCCCACAGCCAGCAATACTGCGACGACCTTGTCGCCATGCTGGCCAGCCATGGCCTGGTCATCAGCGAACTGACGACGCACATCCTCGGCCAGCTGGTCGCCGTGCACCCGGCCTACGACGCGCTGTGCGACAGCTTTGCGCCGGCGCACCTGCACGGCCAGCCGGCGGCGCGCACCGAGTGGGCCATCGAGCAAGTGAAACTGGCGGCCATGGCCTCGAAGCGCCTGGGCCTGACCGACATGGGCACGTTTTCCGGCTCGTTCGCCTGGCCCTACCTGTTCCCGTTCCCGCAGCGCCCGCCCGGCCTGATCGAGGCGGCCTTCGACGAACTGGCGCGCCGCTGGCTGCCCATCCTCGACGTGTGCGAAGAACAGGGCATCAACCTGTGCTACGAGATCCACCCGAGCGAAGACCTGCATGACGGCATCAGCTTCGAGATGTTCTACGAGCGCGTGGGCCGTCACCCGCGCTGCAAGATGCTGTTCGATCCGAGCCACTTCGTGCTGCAGCAATTGAACTACCTGGAATTCATCGACATCTACAAGGACCATATCCGCATGTTCCATGTGAAGGATGCGGAATTCAATCCGACGGGACGACAAGGCATCTACGGCGGCTACCAGTCGTGGGAAAGCCGCGCCGGACGTTTCCGCTCGCTGGGCGACGGCCAGGTCGATTTCAAGGCGATCTTCTCGAAGATGGCGCAAAACGACTACGCGGGCTGGGCCACGCTGGAATGGGAATGCTGCCTGAAGGACCAGGAAGTGGGTGCGCGTGAAGGCGTGGCCTTCATCAACGCCCACATCATTCCCGTGACCGACAAGATCTTCGACGACTTCGCCGGCGCCCCCGTCAGCGCGCAGCAGATCAATACCCTGCTCGGCATCACGCACAACTAATCAACTAATTAACTGAATCAATACAAGGACTTGCCATGCATCAGAATGAAGACAGCTACACCCACGACTATGTGCGCATCGACGGCCAGCGCCTGCATTGCGTCATCGCCGGCGAAGGCAAACCCGTGCTGCTGATTCCCGGCTGGCCGCAAACCTGGTACGCCTGGCGCTACGTGATGGCGGCCCTTGCCGCCCAGGGCTACCAGGCGATCGCCATCGATCCGCCCGGCAGCGGCCACTCGGAACGTCCGGCCGGCGGCTACGACACGGGCGCCGTTGCAGCCACCCTGCACCGCGCCATGCTGGCCCTGGGCCATGCGCAGTACGATGTCGTCGGCCACGACATCGGCATGTGGGTCGGCTATGCGCTGGCCAGCGACTTCCCGCAAGCCGTGACGAAACTGGCGCTGACGGAAGCCGTCATTCCAGGTCTGGCGCCCGCGCCGCCGATTTTTGTCGCGCCGTCCGACAATATCTTCCTGTGGCACTTCATGTTCAACCAGGTGCTGGACTTGCCGGAGATGCTCACGGCCGGCAAGGAGCGCGAATACATCCGCTTCATCCTGGACCGCTGGTCGTACCGCCGCGACAAGGTGGCCGTCGACGTATATGCGGACGCCTACGCCACGCCGGGCGCCTTGCGCGCCGGTTTCGCCTACTACCGCGCCATTCCGGAAACCATCCGGCAAAACCTGGAGCGGGCGAAAAAGAGCCTGGCCATGCCCGTGCTGGCCATCGGCGCCGACCATGCGACGAACGACGCGCCATTGCTGACCATGCAGGGCAAGGCGGACATCTTGAAAGGCGCCATCGTCGCCGAATGCGGCCACTTCATCATGGAAGAACAGCCGGAAGCGTTCATCGCCCACCTGTTGCCGTTCCTGGCGGGAGAAGCCGCATGAGCCTCGATCCGCTGATCGCCGCCTGGCTGGAACAGACAAGGAATGCGCCGCCGCCCGCCTCGCTGGCGGACTTGCGGGCCGCCACAGAAACGGGGCTGCGCCAGCTGCACGGGCCGCTGGAAGACGCCGCCTCGATCAAGGACTACGTGCTGCCTGGCGAGCACGCGCTGACCGTGCGCGCCTACGTGCCCGCCGGCGCGGACACAAGCAAGCCCCTGCCGGCCATCGTCTTTGCGCATGGGGGCGGCTGGTGCCTGTGCTCGCTGGACCTGTACGACAATCCGTGCCGCGCACTGGCCAACGCCACCGGCTGCGTGATCTTTTCCGTCGACTACCGGCTGGCGCCCGAGCACAAATTCCCCGTGCCGCTGGACGACTTTTACCGGGCAGTCTGCTGGGTGGCGGACCATGCCGAAGCACTGGGCATTGATGCGAAGCGGCTGGCCGTGGGCGGCGACAGCGCGGGCGGCAACCTGGCGGCGGCCGCGGCCCTGATGGCGCGCGACCAGGCCGGTCCCGCGCTGGCGCACCAGCTGCTGCTGTACCCGGCGCTCGATTTCGCCTTCGACACGCCGTCCTACCAGCGCTATGCGGAAGGCCATTCGCTGACGCGGGAAGCCATGCGCTTTTGCTGGTCGGCCTACCTGAACGAGCCGGCTGAAGGTGTGCAGTCCTATGCGGCGCCCCTGCGGGCAACGTCGCTGAAGGACTTGCCGCCGGCGACCGTGCTGGTGTGCGAGTACGACCCGCTGCATGACGAAGGCGAGGCCTATGCGCGGTATTTGCGCGACGACGGCGTGGCGGCGCAATGCGTCCAGCTCGACGGCATGATCCATGCGTCGATCCACATGCTGGGCTTGACGCCAGCGGCGCGCGGCCTGTTCGACGTGGCGGGCCAGGCCATGCGGCAAGCGCTGGCGGCATAAAAAAAAACGCGCCGGGGATGGCTCCACGGCGCGTTTTTTCCATCAGATTATCGTCACTCCACCAGCTTGCGCACCTCGATGCCGTTCAACCACTTCACGTGGCGCGGTCCCGTGCGGATGTCCTTCGCCGAAATGAGGGCGATTTCGCCATCGTTGTCGTCGAGCGCCTTGCCGTTCTTTTCGTAGTAGACGATCACGCCCTCGCCGGCCGGCGAGTTATACAGCTCGCCCCAGGAAAACACCACCGCATAGCCGTCGGTTGCCGTGGCGATGATGGCGAGCTTCTTGACGTCGTTATGGCCCGGCGCATCGAGCACCGCCTTGTCCAGGATATCGCGCAGGAGCACGCCCTTGTAACTGGTGATGGTTTCGGCCTTGTCTCCGTTATGGCGCGTGACGGCGATTTTCTCACCGTTGGCCGGCGGCAGCTGGCGCAGGTCGGCCACCTTCAGGGTCAAGGGCGTTTCCACCACGCCCGTCACGGTCAGCGCGTGGCTCATATTGTCGCGTGCCGGCGCCGGGTCTGCCCACGCGGGCGCCGCCGCCAGCAGCGCCGCCGAAACGAGGCTTGTCAGTATTGTCTTCAACATGCTGTGTCCTTTCATGAAACATTCAAAAAATCAGAACTGGTACTGCGCATTGGCCAGCCAGGTGCGTCCCGCGCTGGGAAAACCGTCGGCCAGCGCGTAATTGCGGTCGCCCAGGTTCGCCACGCCCGCTTCCAGGGTCAAGGCCGGCAAGGGACGGTACACAGCCTTCAGGTTCACGGTCGTAAAGCCGCCGAGTTCCAGGGTGTTCGAGACCCAGCGCCCGCTGTTCGATTCGGCGATGGCCACCACGTCGACCTGGCGCGCCGCGTGCAGCACGGCATGCGCCGTCAGCTTGTGGCGCGGCACGTCCGTCAGGCGCGTGGCACGGTCGCTGACGTTCTTCATGTCCGTGTAGGTGTAATTGCCGCCGAAGTCCAGCCAGGCGCCGGCGCTGCCGCGCAAGCCAAGTTCCACGCCGCTGATGTGCGCCCTGCCCGCGTTGCGCATCTGCGAGCGCACGCCCGAGACATTCGCCACGCTCTGGATCTTGTCCTTCACGTCGCTGTAGAACAGCGCCGCTTCCACCTTGGCGCCCTGCACGTTTCCTTGATACCCCAGCTCATAATTCATCGCCTCTTCCGCGCGCAGGGCCGGGTTTTCGATATACGTGCCCAGGCGCTGCGAGTAGCGGTCCTTCAGAGTCGGCAGGCGCGACTTGCGCGCCACGGTGGCGTACATGCGCGCATCAAGACCGACCTTGCGGAACAGTCCCGCCTGCAGGTCCGTGGCCGATTGATTGGCTGGCAAGGTGTAGGCATTGCCGGCGCTGTAGACAGTGTCCGGGCGCAGTTCATTGCGCGAGACGCCCAGCGACAGTTCCGTCGCCGCATCGAGGGCGATGCTGTCTTCCGCGCCCAGGGTCCACAAGGCATCCTTGTACCAAGTGGTGCGCACGCCTTTTGCGTCGAGTTCCTGGTGTTCGTCGGCCTTGTAGCTGGCCACAAAACGCAGGCTGTGCGCGGCCAGGCGGAACGATTCGAGTTCCACCGCGCCGCCATTCGTACGGTCGTTATAGATGCTGCGCCCGCCGCTGACGCTGCCCTGGCCGCTGGTTTTCAGGGTCGCGTAGCTGCCGTTCGTGTAGGAGGTGATTTCATTATCGTAGCTGTCGTGGTACAAGCGCAGTTTCAGGCGCTCGGCGTCGCCCAGGCGCGTCTGCGAGACGAAGTACACGCTTTCCTTGTTCCAGTACGGCCATTGCCAGTAGCGCGCGCCGACGGGATTGGTCGATGGCGGCTGACCCTTTTCGCCATGCTGCTTGTAGTAGCTCAGTGCATACTCGTCGCCCGCCTGCGCGCCATCGGGCGTGTAGCCCACCTTGAACGACAGTTTATGATCCTTGCGGTAGGAATTGTTGCGCATGCCGCCGTCTTCCGTGGCCGTGGGGCGGAAGTCCGACGACAGGGGAAAACCGTCGCTGTCGATATACGACACGCCCGCCTGCAGATACCACAGGCCCTGGTTGGTGCCCACGTTGGCCGACACCTGGCGCTCGCTGCCCGAGCCGAAACCGATGGACGTATCGCCTTCCATCCGCGCGGACGGCTTGCGCGATACCAGGTTGATGGCGCCGCCCAGGGTATTGGCGCCATACGCCACGGAGCTGTAGCCCTTGGCCACCTGGATGGCGGCCAGGTCGCTGGTCGTGAAGCGGTTGAAATCGACATAGCCGTCGTACGGCACGTAGACGGGAATGCCGTCGATGTACAGCGGCACCTGGCGCGCATCGAAGCCGCGGATGGCGACGGTTCTTTCATTGCGCGAATTGGTCGACAGCGACACGCCGGACAGCAGATTCAATGCGTCGCCCACATTGTCGCGGTTAAAGCGGCGCATCTCGGCGCGGCTCACCTGCGCGCCCACCTGTTGTTCCATTTTGCCTGCCTGCTCGCGCTGGCCGATCACCGTCACCGTGCCCAGTACGAACGGCGCCGCCGCATCCACGCCATCGTTTCCCGCCGTTTGCTGCGCCTGCGCCGTCTGTGCCATTTGCGCCAGCGCCAGCATCACGGCGCCTGCCATTACCTGTTTCAACATCGTCTAGATCTTTCCACTCTCGTTATATATCGTCTTATATAGCGATACTCAAAAAAGCGGCCACGCATGCGGTGGCCGTCACCCAACAGCGCAATATACAGACGTATATAGCGATGCTCAAGCGACAAGGCGGGAAACCCCTGCGCAAGTCAATTTTCGAGGCAAATTTTATGCACTGCAGCATTTCGCTGTGCGAACGAATGTTTCACAAAACGGTTGACATGCCAGATTCGGCTAGGCAAACTGATTTCCAGGGAGCCTGAAAATGAATGCAAATATGACAAATATTCAGACCGCAGCAGATCCGGAACTCATCGTCTTCAGCGATGACGAGGAAGGCAAGGACCGCCAGTTCGTCAACGCGCTGGCGCGCGGGCTGGAAGTGCTGCGCTGCTTCCGTCCCGGCGAAGTGTTCCTGTCGAATGCGGACATGGCCAAGCGCACGGGCATCCCGAAACCGACGATTTCACGCCTCACCTATACCCTCACCAAACTGGGCTACCTGAATTACTCGGACAGCCTGGGCAAGTACCAGCTGGGCGCCGGCGTGCTGGCCCTCGGTTACCGCATGCTGTCGAATCTGGACGTGCGCAAGATGGCGCGTCCGCTGATGGAAGAACTGGCCGAACATGCGCAAGCATCCGTTTCGCTGGGCACGCGCGACCGCCTCAGCATGGTGTACGTGGAAACGTGCCGCAGCAGCGCTAACGTCACCCTGCGCCTCGACGTCGGTTCGCGCATCCCCCTGATGACGACCGCCATGGGCAAGGCCCTGCTGTGCATCCTGCCGCAGGCCGAACGCGACTACCTGATGGATCACGCCAGAGTGCACGAGACGGAACGCTGGCCGCGCATCAAGGCCGGCATCGAACAAGGCTTCAAGGATTACCAGGACCGGGGCTTTTGCATCTCGGCCGGCGAGTGGCAGAACGACGTGCATGCGGTGGGCGTGCCCATGCTGGGTGCCGACGGCGAACAGGTGATGGCCTTCAATTGCGGCGGCCCCGCCTTCCTGCTGTCGCGCGAAAAACTCGAGTCCGACCTGGGACCGCGCCTGGTCGCCCTGGTCAAGACAGTGGAAAAAAACCTGGGCCGCGGTTAGACTGCGCGCCCCCTCTTAATTACAGTACCGAGGAACCCGATGATACGCGACGAAGAAACCTTGAACATCCTGCTCGACAGCATCGCCCGTTTCGTGCGCGAAGTGCTGGTGCCGAACGAGGCGCTGGTGGCCGAAACGGACACCATCCCGCCCGCCATCGTGGCCCAGATGCGCGAACTGGGCCTGTTCGGTCTGTCGATCCCGGAAGCCTACGGCGGCCTGGAACTGAGCATGGAAGAGGAAGTCCGGGTCGCGTTTGAAATCGCCCGCACCTCGCCCGCCTTCCGCTCGCTGATCGGCACGAACAACGGCATCGGCTCGCAAGGCATCGTTATCGACGGCACGGAAGCGCAAAAACAATACTATCTGCCCAAACTGGCGGCCGGCGACATCATCGGCTCGTTCGCTTTGACGGAAGCAGGATCGGGTTCGGACGCCGCATCCCTGCGCACGACGGCCGTGCGCGACGGCGACTTTTATATCCTCAACGGCAGCAAGCGCTATATCACCAACGCGCCCGAGGCCAGCATTTTTACCGTCATGGCGCGCACGGATCCCGTCAAGCGGGGCGCATCGGCCATTTCCGCCTTCATCGTGGAAAAGGACACGCCCGGCCTCTCGCTGGGCAAGATCGATAAAAAGATGGGCCAGCAAGGCGCGCATACCTGCGACGTCATCTTCGAGAACTGCCGCGTCCCGGCGACAAACCTCATCGGCGGCAAGGAAGGCGTGGGCTTCAAGACGGCCATGAAAGTGCTCGACAAGGGCCGGCTGCATATCGCCGCCGTCTGCGTGGGCGCGGCCGAACGCATGCTGGCCGACGCCCTGGCGTATGCGATGGAACGCCAGCAGTTCGGCCAGCCCATCGCCGAATTCCAGCTGATCCAGGCCATGCTGGCCGACAGCAAGGCCGAAATCTACGCGGCGCGCAGCATGGTGCTCGACGCGGCGCGCCGGCGCGACAACAAGGAAGACATTTCGACGGAAGCATCGTGCTGCAAGCTGTTCGCCTCCGAAATGTGCGGCCGCGTGGCCGACCGCTCCGTGCAGATCCACGGCGGCGCCGGCTATATCAGCGAATACGCGGCCGAGCGCTTCTACCGCGACGTTCGCCTGTTCCGCATCTATGAAGGCACGACGCAGATCCAGCAAATCGTCATCGCCCGCAACATGATCAAGGCAGCGCAAAAGTGAAGGAGGCCGCCATGGATATTCCCGCCCTGCTGGCCGGCTTGCCGGCGCGCCTGTCGGCCATCCCCGCCCACTGGGCGACGCGCGCGCCGGACGCACCCGCGCTGCATGAAGCTGGCCGCAGCTGGACCTATGCGCAGCTGCAGCACAGTGTGGAAGATGCCGCTCGGCTGCTGCGCCAGCTGGACGTGCGCGCCGGCGACCGCCTGATGGTGGTGGGCGAGAACGGCGCGCTGCAGGTGGCGCTGATCTTCGCTTGCGCCAGCATCGATGCGTGGATCGTCAACGTCAACGCGCGGCTGTCGGCGCGCGAAATCGATACCATCGCCACGCACAGTTCCGCGCGGCGCGTGCTGTTCCTGGCTGGCGCCTCGCCGGAAGCGGCCGCGCATGCGGTACGTCTGGGCGCGGCCAGCGCCACGGTCGACGGCATGGGCGAGCTGCTGGTCGGCGACTTGAACGAGACAACTATCGTCGAAGATACGGTCCCCGGCAATGAACAGGTGGCCGCGCTGATCTACACGACAGGCACGACGGGCCAGTCGAAAGGCGTGATGCTCACGCACCGCAACCTGCTCTTCATCGCCGCCGTGTCCAGCACATTGCGGGGCCTGACCAACACCGACCGCGCCTACGGCGTGCTGCCGATTTCGCATGTGTACGGCCTGGCCTCGGTGGCGCTGGGCACCCTGTATGCGGGCGCCGCGCTGTACCTGGTGCCGCGCTTTTCCGTCGATGGCCTGCTCTCGGCCCTGAAGGACGACGGCTTGACCATCGTGCAGGGAGTGCCCGCCATGTACGCGAAACTGTTGCAAACCCTGGGCGGCGCCGATACCCCGCTGCCGACGAAGCTGCGCTTCGCGTATGCAGGCGGCTCGCCGCTGGCGCCGTCGCTCAAGCACGAGGTGGAAAAGCTGCTGGGCACCGCGCTGCACAATGGCTACGGCATGACGGAAAGCGCGCCCACCATCAGCCAGACGCGCCTGGAAGCGCCGCGCCGCGACGACTCCGTCGGCACGCCGATACCGGGCGTGGAAGTGCGCGTGGTGAGCGTTGACGGCCTTGATGTGGCGCCGGGCGAGCCGGGCGAACTGTGGATACGCGGGCCGAACGTCATGGCCGGCTATTACCGCGAACCGGCCATGACGGCGGCCACCATGCGCGATGGCGGCTGGCTCAATACGGGCGACATGGCGCGCCAGGATCCCGACGGCGCCCTCTTCATCGTCGGCCGCACCAAAGAATTGATCATCCGCTCCGGCTTCAATGTATATCCGCTGGAAGTGGAAACGGCGCTGAACGCCCACCCGTCCGTGGTGCAGTCGGCCGTGGTGGGACGCACTATGGCCGATGGCAACGAGGACGTCATCGCCTACGTGGAGCTGGACCCGCGCCAGCCCGCCAGCGTGGCACAATTACAGGCCTGGCTGGCGCAGACCCTGTCGCCGTACAAATGCCCGTCCGCCATCATCGTCATGGACGCGCTGCCGGCCGCCGCCACGGGCAAGATTTTAAAGGGGCAGCTGCGGCAAATGGCGCAGAATGCACGATAAGTTGACCATGTATTACCAGAACCGACAATAAAACCAAGCCACATCACCGGAGGAGACACGATGAAACGCACCTACACACGCATCGCCATGACAGCACTGGTTGCCAGCGCCTGGATGACGCAGGCCAGCGCCGACGAATTCCTGGTCGGCGCGGAAATCCCGCTGACGGGCAACCTGGCGCGTGTCGGCGCCGGCATGCAGGAAGGCATCATGGTCGCGGCCGAAGTCTTCAACAAGACCAACGGCAAGCACACCATCAAGATCATCACCGTCGACGACGAATCGGCACCCGCCAAGGCCATCGCCGCCGTGGAAAAGCTGGCCAGCCAGGGCGTGGTGGCCATCACGGGCGGCTATGGCTCGAACAATATCTCGCCCGCCTCGGACACGGCGAATAAACTGGGCCTCGTCTACATCACCTCGGGCGGCGTGGACGATAGCCTGGTATCCAGCGGGCGCAAGAATTTTTTCCGCATCAATAACACGGCCGGCTACGAAAAAGCCATGCTGGGACTGCTGCAGGACGTGGGCGCCAAGTCCGTCTCCATCGTGTACTCGACCAAGGATGCCACCACGGGCCTGGCGAAGGACGTGGAAAAAGCCCTGGCAGCCAAGGGCGTGAAAGTGACGACGCACTCGTTCGACCCGGCGATTACGGACTTCAAACCCATCATCAACAAGATCAAGCTGCAGGACAAATCGGAAGTGGTGGCCATGGTCGGCTATGAAAACGACTATGTGGGCATCATCCGCGCCGCCCGCGTCCTGAAGCCAAAAATCAAGGCCATGGTGGGCGTGTGGTCGCTGGCCACGCCAAAAATGGCGGCCGACTTCCCCGACCTGATGCCGAACGTCTTCGGCACGGCCCTGCTGCCCTTCCCTACCGAATTCAAGACGGCCGACGGCAAGGCCTTCAGCGACGCCTACAAGCAGCTGTACAAGAAGGAACCGGACTACCTGGGCCAGTTCGGCTATGTGCAGTCGATGCTGCTGTTCGAAGCGATCGCGCGCGCGGCCGACAAGGGCACCATCAAGAAAGGCGGCGTGGCCGAGGAAATGCGCAAGACGGACCGCGAAACCCTGATCGGCCGGGTGCAGTTCGCCGCCAACGGCGACAACCAGAACTTCGTGCACCGCATGGCGCAGCACCAGGACAAGAAAGTGGTGATCGTCTGGCCGAAGGAACACGCGACGGGCAAGCTGGCCTATCCAGCCCTGCCCTGGTAGGCAGCCTCCCGCTGCGCACGCGCGCGTCCGCCCGGGCGCGCACCGATGAACGGCAGCCCTGGCGCATCTTCGCGATGCTCTTCGGCTGCCTGACGGGATGACGACATGACAGAATTAATCTTGCAAGCCCTGTATTCGGGCTTGCTGCAGGGCGGCTCCTACGCCCTGATCGCACTGGGACTGGCGCTGGTCTTCGGCACCATGAAAGTGATCAACCTGGCGCACGGCGAACTGGTGCTGCTGGCCGCCTACATCGCCTACAGCGTCGAATCCGGCCTGGGACTCGGTCCCATGTTCGCCATTCCCATCGCGCTGGTGATCGTCAGCCTGACGTCCGTGGGCGTGTATCTGATCGTCAGCCGCATCAAAAAGGACCGCGAAATCAATTCGCTGATCCTCACCTACGGCATCGGCGTCATCCTCACCAATTTCATCCTGCTCGTGTGGAAGGCCGACATCCGCTCGACGTCGTCCAGCTGGCTGCAGGAAGGGTTTGAAATCGGCCCGTTTTTCAGCATGCGCAGCGAAGTGATTTTCTTTGGCGTCAGCCTGGTGCTGATGGCGGCGCTGTGGCGCTGGCTGTCCACCAGCTGGTATGGCCGCGCCGTGCGCGCCGTCTCCAGCAACCGCGACGCGGCCAAGCTGATGGGCATCGACCCGGGCCGCACGGAACTGGTGTCCTTCCTGGTCGCCGGCATCCTGGCCGCCTTCGCGGGCGTCGCCCTGTTCAGCTATGGCGTGATCCAGCCGGCCTACGGCGGCGCGCTGACGGTGAAAGCCTTCATCATCACGGTATTGGCCGGCATCGGTTCCATCCCCGGCGTGCTGCTGGCCGCTGTGCTGCTGGGCGTGGCCGAGGCGCTGACCGTCACCCTCGCCAGCTCCGCACTGCAGGAATTATCGGGCATGGTGCTGTTCCTGCTGGTGCTGTTCATCATGCCGAACGGCTTGTTCGGCGCACAACGGAGGCGCGGATGAAGCGCTCGACACTGATTTCCACGGCGGGCCTGCTGCTGGCCGCGTATATCGTCGTGCCGCTGGCCTTGGGCGCCAACCAGTATGTGATGAGCATGGTGGTGGCGGCCCTGATCATCGGCGGCGTGGCCATGTCCTGGGCCCTGCTGGGCAACCTGGGCGGCATGGTCAGCTTCGGTCACGCTGCCTTCTTCGGCGTAGGCGCGTATGTCTCCGCGCTGGCCACCGTGAAACTGGGCTTGCCCGTGTTTGCCGCCATGCTGCTGGGCGGCGCGGGCGCGGCCATCGCCGCCGTCATCATGCTGCCCGTACTGCGCCTGCGCGGTCCGTATTTTGCGCTGGCCATCCTCGCCTACGCCCACATCTTCCGCATCCTGGCCACGGAATGGAGTTCCGTCACGGGCGGCGCCGGCGGCATCAACAATATCCCGGCCCTGCCCACCGTCTTCGGCTTCGACCTGGCCAGCAAGACGGGCGCCTACCTGGTGGTGCTGACCTTGGTGGTATGCTGCGCGTTTGCCTACAGCCGCATCCGCGCCAGTCACTACGGCATCGCCCTGCGCGCCATGCACGACAGCGAAGACGCCACGCGCGTCGTCGGCGTCAACAGCACCCTGCTGAAAGGCGCCATGCTGCTCGTGTCGGCCTTCATGGCGGGCCTGTTCGGCGCCTTCAACGCCCACTACATCAATTTCCTGGAACCGGATTACGCCTTCAACAGCCTGTGGGTGACCTTGCCCATCGTGGCGGCCATCTTCGGCGGCTACCGCACGATACTCGGCCCCGTGCTGGGCGCCGTGGTGGTCTACCTGGTCGACCAGCTGATTTTCAAGTCGCTGATCCCCACGGGCCACCAGCTGGTGCTGGGCGTGCTGCTGGTGGCGATGATCGTCTTCAGTCCGAACGGCTTGCTGCCGCTGCTGCGCAAACTCGTCAATGCGAAGGAAAAAGCACATGCTTGAACTCGATAATGTGTCCGTGCGCTTCGGCGGCCTGACAGCCGTCGACAGCGTCACGTTAAAGGTGGGCAGCCACGACGTGATCGGCCTGGTGGGCGCGAACGGCGCCGGCAAGACCACCCTGTTCAACGCCATTTCCGGCCTGGTGCGCCCCACCAGCGGCGGCATCTGCTTCGAGGGGCGCGACATCATGGCCACGCCCATGTACCAGCGCGCGCGCCTGGGGCTGGGCCGCACCTTCCAGATCCCGCAGCCCATGCATGAATTGACGGTGCGCGAAAACCTCGTCGTGGCGCAGCGTTTCGGCACCGGCAAAGTGGACATGCGCAAGATCGATGAAATCCTCGATTTCACGAGCCTGGCGGACAAGGCGCAGCGCGACGCGGCCAGCGAACTAGCGCTGACGGAATTGAAGGCGCTGGAAGTGGCCAAGGCGCTGGCGACGAACCCGAAACTGCTGCTGCTCGACGAAGTGCTGGCGGGACTGGAAACGAATGGCAAGCGCCGTTTCATGGGCATGCTGAAGGACTTGCATGCCGCCTTTGGCGTGGGCATCGTCATGATCGAGCACGATATCGAAACCATCAGCAATCTGTGCCAGCGCGTGGCCGTGCTCAATTTCGGCCAGCTGATCGCCGACGGCACGCCCGATTGCGTCTTCCGCGACCCAGCCGTCATCGAAAGCTACACGGGAGCCGCGCATGCTTAACATAGAGAATCTGCGCGCCGGCTATGGCGCCATCAATGTGCTGTGGGATGTGTCGCTGTCCATCCAGAAGGGCAAGCTGACCACCATCATCGGCCCGAACGGCGCCGGCAAGACGACCCTGCTGCGCGCCATCATGGGCTTGCTGCCCGTGGGCGCGGGCAGCATCGCGCTCGATGGCACGCCCATCAACGGCACGCCGACATGGAAAATGAGCGACGCGAGGGTCACGATGATACCCGAGGGGCGCATGACGTTCCGCGACATGAGCGTGGAAGAAAACCTGATCATGGGCGCCTTTCCGAAGGAGCACCGTAGCCACATGCCCTCCCGCCTGGCGGAAGCCTACGCCATGTTCCCGCGCCTGCACGAGCGCCGCAGGCAGCTGGCAGGGTCCCTGTCCGGCGGCGAGGCGCAGATGCTGGCCATGGCGCGGGGCTTGATGTCGGATCCGTCGCTGCTGATCATCGACGAGCCGTCGCTGGGCCTGGCGCCGCTGGTGGTCAACGAACTGTTCGAGATCCTCGCGCGCCTGAACGACGGCAAGCGCACCATCATCCTCGTCGAGCAGAACACGGCGCGCGCCGTCGGCGTGGCCGATCACGTCTACTTGATGCAAAGCGGCAAGGTGGCGCTGTCGCAGGCGGCCTCAGAGGTCGACCTCGAGCACCTGCATGCGCTCTACTTTGCGCGCTAATCGGCGGCAAACACCAGCCCCGGCATCTTTGCCACGCAATCGAGGTTCAAGGGCGCGCGCGGGTCGCGTAAGAATGCCAGTGTCAGCTGTCCACCGCAGCGGTTGAACATGGCGCCATGCGCCTGGCCCGGTATCTGCACGAAGCGCGCGTTGGGCATGCTGCGCAGCAGGCGCCGGCCCCAGGCTGGCGGCGTGACGGGATCGAATTCGCCGGCCAGGATCAGCACCGGCACGTCGCTTTTCACGGCATCGTTTGCCTGCGCCGCAGCCGCTGCAACGCGCCAGGCGCCGCACATCCCGGGCGTCGCCGTGCGGTTATCCACGCCGCCCAGCCCCAGGGCCGGCGCCACTTGCGCGGCCATGCGGTCGCGCTGCTCGAACGGCATCTCCTCGCCGCACCAGATCGACAGGCGCAGTCCCCAGTTGAAGCTGGAAGGAGCGCTGCGCAGCAATGGCAGCAAGCCTTGCGGACGGCCCTGCCCCGCTTCGCTGATCAGGCGAGGCAAGGCGGGGATCAGCGCGGGCTGCTGCAAGCCCTCGGCCAGGGCATTGACGATGTCGCGCCGGCGCAGCACGCGCCCGGGCGTCGCGATACCGTCGCGGTCCGCGCGCGCAAGCAGCGCGTCCAAGCGCCCGCGCAGGTCCGGGTAGCGCACGTCGCACGCAGGCTCCGTCGCGCAGCCGTCGAGGACCAGGTCGATGGCGCGCCGCAGCGGCGCGGCGGCCATTTCGTCATAGTTGATATCAACCGGCAGCACGGAATCGAGCACCACGCTGCGCACGCCCTCGGGATGCCGCGCCAGCACCGTCTGCGCCAGGCGGGTGCCGTAGGAGTAGCCGATCAGGTTCCACTGCGCGATGCCGAGCAGGCGGCGCAGGTCGTCGAGGTCGTCCGCCGATTCCGCCGAGGTGTAGCCATCGAGGTCGATGCCGGCCGCCACCAGCCCGGCGCGGCAGCGCGCAACGGCCTCGGTCTGCGCGGCCGGCGAGGCGTCAGCCGCCCGCAGCGCATTGAGCTCAGGACAGGCGAGCGAAGGCTGCGCATGCTTGTTGCCGCGTCCTTCCAACAATATCTGGTCGCGTTCCAGCAGGAAGGGATTGCCTTTGCCGCTGCTGCGCCCGTCGATACTGCTCAAGCCAGGTCCGCCGGGGAGATACACGACGGGATCGGCGGCGGGCGTAGCCGCGCCGCTACGGAAAATCATGACCGGCAAGGCGATGGCGCGGCTATCGGCCTTGCCCCGATGTTCGGGGACGGTCAGCATGCCGCACTCTATCTTTTCGCCGGGCAGCACCGGCACTGCGCAGGCGGACGGTACGAAGGCCGGTTTGACGGGCAGTGTGTCCGGCGCGGCGGCGCAGGGCTGCGCCGCTGTTACCAAACACGCGGCGGCAAGCATGGAACGGCGAAATGGAAGCAAGGAACCTCCTCGGCAGCATGGGGATACGACAGGATGGAATGGCAGACGGGCCGCTCATTTAATTGCCAGATTACCACGCAATCGCGGCCCTGGCCGCAAGAATCTGCTACCGGGCCGGGGTGCCGTTCGACCGGCCTGCGGCCATCACTCGTCGTCCTCGTCCTCGTCGTCCTCATCGTCGGCCAGCTTGTCAAACACCTGCAGCTCGGCCTTGCTCAGTCCCGTCATCACGAAGGGATCATCGGCAGGAAAACGGCCAGTATCGACCAGCATGCGCAGCTTGCTCAAGCGGTCGCCCAGCGCCAGCGCTTGCGCCTGCGGATCGGCATCGGCATCGGCCTGCCCGATCGCGCGGGTCACGGACTCGGGAAACTCCCATAACTCGGCGATCCGTACCGACAAGATGCGCGCTTGCGCAAACACCTGGGCAATGAAGGCGTCCGATTGCGGAAAGGCATCGGGCGCGTGCATCTGGTCGATCAGGCGGAACGCCACCACCAGGCCCACATTGGCCATCAGCCCCGCCAGATAGGCGTCGAAGGCGTTGGCCTGCATTGCGGGCGCGACCAGGTTGGCCGCCAGCGCGCATTTCTCGGACTGGCGCCAGATCAGCGGCGCCGTGCGTATGGTCAACCCGCCGCTTTGCATGCTGACGATGGGGCGGAAGGCGACGCGGGCGAGCAGCATGCGCATGCCGTTTTGCCCGAGCAGCATGATGGCGCCTTCCATATTGTTGATCGACGGACTGGCGTTGTAGCGCGAATGGTAGCGGGGCCGGTTCGCTTCGCGGTAGACCTCGGCGACCAGCGGCACGTCCTGCGCCAACTGGCGCGACAGCTCGGCCGCGCTCATGTTTTCGTTTTGCAAGGTACGCATCAACTGCGGAATGATGGCCGGAATGCGCGGCACCAGCGCGGCACCGGCGATCGGTTCACTGGCCAGGCGCGTCAATTCGTCCAGAATCTGCTGTTCGGCCTGCGCTGTCGCCTGCGCCGAACCAGCGGCCGCCAGCCAGCGGTAGTAGATGGCATCGATTTCAGTGATGGTCGCTGGCTGCCGTGTCATCTCGGGCGCCGCCGCTGCCGTGACTGGCGCAAGCTTGCTTTTTTCGCCGCCGTTCAGTAATTTTCCTATCCAACCCATTTTGCTTTTCCAGCCCTATATGCATCACTATCGCGACATCCGCTGCGCGATTTTACTTGATGACAGCCGTGCCGGTGCGGCGGGCGTGGTCGCCTTGGTCCACCTGCCGAAAAGTGATACAGTGGCGCTCTCGCAGTTCTCCTTCCTTGCAAGGTAAATCATGAGCAATATGCTGGCCCGCTACGTCACCACCCAGGCGTACAACAACGCCTGGAGCAACCACCGCCTGCTGAAAGCCTGCGGCGAGCTAAATCTGGCCGAATTCCAGGCGACGCGCGTCAGTTTTTTCCCCACCATCCAGTTCACCCTGAACCACATCCTCACATGCGACTGGTTTTATCTCGACGCGCTGGAGCGCGAGCTGCGCGGCGAGGCGCCGCATGCCGACTGCTATGCCTTCTTTGAACAGGACGAGCCATTTACCGACTGCGCCACGCTGCAGGCGGCCCAGCATGCGTCTGACGCGCGCCTGATCGCCCACTGCCGCAGCCTGTGCGACGCCGACCTGGCGCGGCCCGTGACGATCCTGCGCGACACGCCGCAAGTGGATACGCGCCAGCGCATGCTCGCGCATTTGTTCCAGCACCAGATCCACCACCGGGGGCAAGTGCACGCCATGCTGGCCGGCACGCGCATCGCGCCGCCCCAGCTCGACGAATTCTATTGCGCCGGCGAAGCGGGCGAGCGGGCGCAGGATTTTGCGGAACTGGGCTGGACGGAAGACGACGTCTGGGGACTGCGTTGACGCCTTCCTCGCTCATGCTCCCACACGATCCCATGCCAGACCTCGACCGCCTTCAGTTGTTCGCGCCCTCCAGCGCCGACCTTCCCGCTTTGCTGGCCTTCGAACTGGAAAACCGCGCGTATTTTGAAAGCTGGGTCACGGCGCGCGCGCCGTCCTATTACCACCAGGAAACCATCGCCGCCGCCATCGAGCAGGCGCAGCGCGAACGCCAGCAGGACCTCGCTTACCAGTATCTGGCCAAGCTGGACGGGCAAATCATCGGCAGGGTCAACCTGACGGCCGTCACGCGCCCCTATTTCAACAAGGCGACGCTCGGTTACCGCATCGGCGAACGGTTCGGCGGACGCGGCTACGCCACGCGCGTGGTGGCCCTGCTGCTGGAAGAGGCCTTCGGCACACTGGAACTGTGGCGCCTGGAAGCGACGGCGCGGCCGCAAAACCTGGGCTCGGTCGCCGTCATGCAGCGCAACGGCTTTCACCAGTATGGCCGTTCGGAAAAAGCCATGCGCTTCCAGGATGCCTGGTCGGACTTGCTGTACTTTGAACGGCGCAAGGAATACGCGGGCGCCTGAAAAACCGAGCAACTGCTCCATAAAGCAGGCAGCCCTTACCTGATGTTGTAAAATAGGCAAATATGGCGCGGCGTCGGCCATGTCGCCTGCCAGCCTTTCGCGCACGCGGATGCACTCACACTCAGGGAACAACATGCGCAATACAGACAAAAAAGCCTACCTCGTCGGCGGCGGCATCGGCTCGCTGGCCGCGGCCGCCTTCATGCTACGCGACGGCGGCATGCAAGGCAGCAACATCACCATTTTCGAAGCGTCGCCCGTGACCGGGGGCAGCCTCGACGGCGGCGGCAATGCCGACGATGGCTATACCCTGCGCGGCGGGCGCATGCTGACCACCGACAATTACGAGTGCACCTGGGACTTGTTCAAGAGCATCCCCTCGCTCGAGCATGCGGGCCAGAGCGTCTACGACGAAACCATCGCTTTCAACGAACTGCACCTTCCCCACTCGCGCGCGCGGCTGGTCGACCGCAACCGTTTCAAGGTCGACGTCAGCAGCATGGGCTTTTCCATGCAGGACAGGCTGGAACTGCTGAAGCTGACGGAAGCGGACGAAGACACGCTGGGCAGCAGCGCCATCACGGACTGGCTCTCGCCCGCATTCTTCGACACCCGATTCTGGTATATGTGGGCCACCACGTTCGCCTTCCAGCCCTGGCACAGCGCCGTCGAGTTCAAGCGCTACCTGCACCGCTTCATGCTGGAGTTTTCGCGCATCGAAACCCTGGCCGGCGTCAAGCGCACCGTCTACAACCAGTACGATTCGCTGGTGCGCCCGCTGGTCGCCTGGCTGCAGGCGCAAGGCGTGAACCTCATCATGGATTGCACGGTGACCGATATCGAGGTGCAAGAATCCGATGGCCGCCTGAGCGCCACTGCCATTGCCTGCCAGCGCCGCGGCCTGGCCGACGTGGTCCCCGTCGCCGCGGGCGACCTGGTGTTTTTCCAGAATGCCTCGATGACGGATGCGTCCAGCTATGGCAGCATGCACCGCGCGCCCGCCAGGCGCACGAAGCACGACAGCCATGGCTGGCGCCTGTGGGAAAAGCTGGCAGAGGGACGCCCGCAACTGGGCCGTCCCGCCGCCTTCAACAGCAGCATCCCCGAATCCTACTGGGCCTCGTACACGGTCACCTTGAAGGACGGCGCCTTCTTTGACAGGATGGAGCGCTTCACGGGCAACAGCGCGGGCACGGGCGGCCTCGTCACCTTCAAGGACAGCAACTGGCTCATGTCCATCGTGCTGGCGCACCAGCCCCATTTCGCCGGCCAGCCCGCGGGGGTGCAAGTATTCTGGGGCTACGCGCTGCACCCTGACCGCATCGGCAACTTCGTCGCCAAGCCCATGTCCGACTGCAGCGGAGAGGACATCCTGCGCGAGCTGTGCGGCCACCTGAACTTCGACCTCGACATCATGGCCACGGCGAACTGCATTCCCTGCCGCATGCCCTACATCACCAGCATGTTCATGCCCCGCGCGAAGAGCGACCGCCCCCTGCCCGTGCCGGCCAACTCCGTCAACCTGGCCTTCGTCAGCCAGTTCGTGGAAATCGCCGACGACGTCGTCTTCACCGTGGAATACTCGGTGCGCGCGGCGCAAACGGCCGTCTACCAGCTGCTGGGCGTGCAGCGCGAAGTGCCGGCCATCCACGCGCACGACAAGTCGCTGAAGGTCAAGCTGGACGCCGTCATCAAGGCCTTCAAGTAGCCGCATTCCCGGACGTCAATGCCGTTTTCCTCCTATCGTCCGCGACTTTGTGGCAGCGCAAGGCACCGTGATAATGGACTGATAACGTCAAGGTTCGGGAATCTTATCTATCTTGCAAAGTCCAACATGAAAGTGCGGCTACGCCTGTTCGAACATGTGCTGCTGGTGCTGGCATTGGCCGTCGTCATCTTTGCCGCCGCCATCGTGCTGGCACGCATGACGCAGTGGGCGGAAGCGCAGGAATTGCCAGTCTACCTCGTGCAGGGCATGCATCTGGTGGGCAAGGTGCTGTTTTTCCTGGACGGCTGCATCGTCATCGCCGTCAGCAGCATTCTGGCCGCCCGGCTGTTCCGCCTGCTCACCAAGGAGGATTTATGAACGACCTTCACTACCTGTTCACGCTCCGGCATCCGCGCCGCTTCTGGTGCAGCGCCATCGTCATCGCCGTGGCCTCGGCCATCCTGCTGGGTCCCTGGCTCGACAGTATTCCCTGGCTGGTGGCGATCCCCTTCGTGGCCGGCGGCTTGCTGGTGGCGCTCGGCGAGCTGTGGGACGAGATGCACGGCAAGCGCCGACGCAACGGCGACGACGACGCGCATGCGCCGTGCCGGCATCCCTGAAACCGGCGTAGTGATGCGTGCACGCAACAATGGTCACGCCATCGGCCGCGCCTGCGTTGATTTAAGACTGGCTTCAGCCTCGCCGTGCATCGTGATATGGCGCCAGCAGCAATGGCGCTTCCCTTCACCCTCACGGGCACTGCCCAGCGAAAGAGCCGACATGAGCACATGGATGCGCGCCAACAAAGGTTTTTTGATGTTCCTCCTGCTGTTCGGCGTGTTCCGCACGGCCGTGGCGGACTGGAATCCCATCCCGTCGGCGTCGATGCGCCCCAACCTGCTCGAAGGCGACGTGGTCTTCGTCAACCGCCTCGCCTTCAACCTGAAAGTGCCGCTCACCGATATCGTGCTGCAGCGCCTGGGCGAACCGCAGCGGGGCGACATCGTCACCTTTTCCTCGCCGAAAGACGGTACGCGCCTGATCAAGCGCATCGTCGCCCTGCCCGGCGACACGGTGGAAATGCGCAATGAGCAGCTGGTCATCAATGGCCAGCCCGCCCAGTACACGGCGCTCGACACGGCCCCTGAAACCATCGCCCACGTGGGCCAGCTCACGGCGCAGCGCATCCGCGAACGCAACCAGACCGAGCAGCACCGCATCCAGGTCTTGCCGCAAATGGCCGGCGCGGCGCGCAGCTTTGCCCTCGTGACGGTGCCGGCCGACCATTTCCTCATGCTGGGCGATAACCGCGACAACAGCGCCGACTCGCGCTACTTCGGCTTCGTGCCGCGCGCGTTGCTGATCGGCAAGGCCGAGCGCATCCTCGTGTCAGCCAATATCCAGGAGCATTGGCAGCCGCGGCTGCAGCGCTTCGGCATGAAGCTGGAATAAACCTCCCTCCTGCAACGGCGCCATGCTTTTCGGTTAGCATGGCGCATCATGCAAAATTTTCCCTCAGCCAGCCAGCGGTCCGCCAGCGACGATCTTGTCCTCGATCAACTGGCGCAGTTCCTGCGGCGCCATCCCGACGTGCTGCTGCTGACGGGCGCCGGCATCAGCACGGCGTCCGGCATACCCGATTACCGCGACACGCAAGGTGTACGGCGCGGCAATGCGCCCGTGCAAGGCCCCGATTTTCGCCGCCAGGAAGCCGTGCGCCGCCGCTACTGGGCGCGCAGCATGGTGGGCTGGCCAACCCTGGCGCGGGCCGTGCCGAATCCCGGTCACCTGGCCATCGCGCAACTGGCCCGGCGCAGGAGAATAGGCGGCTTGGTCACGCAAAACGTGGATGGCCTGCATCAGCAAGCGGGCAGTACCGCTGTCACGGAGTTGCACGGCAGCATACATGGAGTGGTCTGTCTCGATTGCCGGGCCCGCCACACGCGCCGCCTGATCCAGGATCAGCTCGAACACGATAATCCGCAGCTGCTGGGTGCCACGGCCACGCCGGCGCCCGATGGAGACGCCTTGCTGGAGCCGTCGCAGCTGGCCACCTTCCACCTGCCCGTCTGCCCCCGCTGCGGCGGCACCCTGCAGCCGGACGTGGTGTTTTTCGGCGATGGCGTACCCGCCGCCTGCGCGGCCGAAGCCGAGCGCAAAATGATGGAAGCTGGCGCCCTGCTGGTGGTGGGCTCGTCCGTCATGGTGTATTCCAGCTTTCGCCTGTGCCGCATGGCGGCCGAAACGGGCAAGCCCGTGGCCGCCATCAACCTGGGCAAGACGCGCGCCGACCATTTGCTGACCTTCAAGACGGAAGCGCCGGCACAGGACATCTTGCCTGCATTAACGGCCATGCTGGACTGATCCCGCCTCTGCGGTGCGTTACTCTCGCTATACTGTGAGATTAACGAGGAGAATTCATGCTGGAACTGTTGAGTGAACACGCCTGTTTTGGCGGAGTACAACGCTTTTATCGCCACGACGCGCAAGCCATCGGCTTGCCCATGCGTTTCTCGGCCTTCATTCCCGATACGGCGCCAGGCAGCGTGGCCGCTACCAAACGCCCCGCCCTGTTTTACCTGGCTGGTCTGACTTGCACGGAAGAAACGTTCATGATCAAGGGCGGCGCGCAGCGCGTGGCCGCGGAAGAAGGCTTGATCCTGATCGCCCCCGACACCAGCCCCCGTGGTGCGAACATCGCGGGCGAGAGCGACTCCTGGGATTTCGGCGTGGGCGCCGGCTTTTACGTGGACGCCACCGAGGCGCCATGGAGCAGCCACTACCGCATGTACAGCTACATCCTGGAATTGCGTGCCCTGCTGGAGCAGGAACTGGCGATCGACGCGCAGCGCACGGGCATTTTCGGCCACTCGATGGGCGGCCACGGCGCGCTGGTGCTGGCCTTGCGCAACCCGGCACTGTTCCGCTCCGTTTCCGCCTTCGCCCCCATCGCCGCACCGAGCCAATGTCCGTGGGGCAAGAAAGCGTTCACGGGCTACCTGGGCAGCGACGAGGCCAGCTGGCAGCAATACGACGCCAGCGCGCTGATGCGCGGCCTGCAGGGCCAGCCGCCGCTGTTCCCCGAAGGCATCTTGATCGACCAGGGCCTGGCCGACAAGTTCCTGCCCGAGCAACTGTTCCCCGACGTCTTCGAAGCGGCATGCCGCGACGCTGGCCAGCCCCTGCAGCTGCGCCGCCATGTCGGCTACGACCACGGCTATTACTTCATCGCCAGCTTCATGGAAGAGCACGTGCGCTTCCATGCGAAGAACTTGCGCGCCGCCTGAGCTGCTGCGCTACTGCGCCGTGCTGGTATGCCCGTTGAAATGGCGCGTGTACCAGTCCGTGGCCAGCAAGGCGGCCTGGTGGCGCGTGTCGGGGCCGCCAGGGGCGGCGATCTGTTCCAGTTGTTTGTCGCAGCGCAAGGTGGCGAACGCCATGCGGTTCAGGCCAGCCACGTCGGGGTCGCGCCCGCCCACGATCAGCAGGGACGGCACGCGCACATTTTCCAGCGCCGCCTTGCCGGCCATTTCCACCTGGCCATCGCACACGGCCAGCGCGGCGATTTCCGCGCTGCGCCAGGCCGCCAGCTGCATCACGACGGCCGCGCTGGTGCCATAGCCATACAGGCCGCAGGGCAAGCGCCGCGTGGACGGGTCGAGCTGCAGCCAGCCCAGGGCTTTTTCCAGCTGGCGCGCCAGCAGCACGATATCGCTGCGCACGAAATACGCGTGGCCATTGCTGCCGCCGCCAGGCTCGACACCGCCCTGGTCGAAGCGCAGGGTGGCGATGCCCGCTCGCAAAAAATCCTGGGAAGTGGCGTGGCTGGAAGCGCCCAGATAGTCGCTGTCGGCGCCTGCGCCGTGGGCAAACAGGACGATGCCCACCGGCCGTTCGGGCATTTCAAGCACGCCATCCATTTGAAGTTCATCGGCCGTAATGCTGACAAATTGTTCTTGCATGGTTGCCTCCGCAATCGAGCTGGGATCAAGCTAAAGCTGAAGTCAAGCTGTACGCTGATTTTACGCTGATCTTGCCGGGCCGGGGACAGCCTGCGTGCCCCGGGCGGCCAACTTCAGTGTAGCAGCCCGCGGCCATTCCTGCGCAGCCGTTCGCGCATCGTCACCGGCAAGGCAGGACTATACGGCGCCGTGCCGGTCCAGCCCTTTCAGCACGGCTTCCGGACGGATCGGCAAATGCCGCACGCGCGACGCCACGGCGGCGAAGATGGCGTTGCCGATGGCCGGCGCCACGGCCGTCGTGGGCGGTTCGCCCATGCCCGTCGCCGTATGCGTGCTGGCAACGAATTCGATGTCGAGCTCGGGCACGTCGGCCATGCGCAGGGGCGTGTAGGTATTCAGGTTGGTATCCTTCACTTCGCCGTTCAGGAAAGCCGTGCCTTCATGCAAGGCCATGCTCACGCCCCACAGGGCGCCCCCTTCCGCCTGCGCCAGCGCGCCATCGGGGTCGACGATGCTGCCCGCATCGATCACCATGAACAATTTTTCGACTTTCACCATGCAAGTGCTGCGGTCCACCTTGACCCGGGCGACGCACGCCGTCCAGGTGGGCATGTCGCGTTCCTGGCCGAACGTGGCGGCGATGCCCAGGCCCGTGTCGGGCGGCATGGCCTTGCCCCAGCCCGCCTTGTCCGCCACGCGCTGCAGCACGTGGGCCAGGCGCGCGGCGCCGCCGACGGCGTTCGGCGCGCTGCCCGCATTGCGGCCCGACGCCTGCAGCAAGGACAGGCGGAACGCCAGCGGATCGACCTTGGCCGCCTGCGCCGCCTCGTCCATGAAACTTTCCACAGCCCAATTCGTCCAGCCGGGACCCACGGAGCGCAGCCAGCCGGGGCGGAAACTGCTGTTGGCCAGGTCGTTCGACACGGCCCGCACGCGCTGCGCGCCCACCGCATACCAGTGGTCGGCGCCGGCGATGGCGAACGGGTCATACGGATGGCCCTGCTTATCCTTGGCCAGGAAGGCGGGAATCATGGCTTGCGTGGGCCAGCCCGCGCTGGCCTCGTGCACCATCGCCGACACCTTGCCCGCGTCGTCGAACGCCATGCGCACATGCTGCACGGACGGCGAACGGGGCGAATCGAAGCGCGCATCGTCGGCCCGCGTGCAGATCATCTTGACGGGGCGCCCCACGGCTTGCGCCGCCAAGGCGGCCGGCACGCAATAGTCGCCATTCAGACGCCGCCCGAAACCGCCGCCCAGCAGATAGGTGTGCAGCATGACCTTGCTCTCCGGCACCTTCAGCGCTTGCGCCAGCACGGGCAGGATCAACGATTGCCACTGGTTGCCCGCATGAATGTGCCAGACGCCGTCGATTTCCTGCGCCAGGGCATTCACGGGTTCCAGCTGGAAATGCAGCACGGTGCTGGTCGTGTAGCGGCGCTCCAATTGCAGGCTGGCATCCTTGAACGCTTGCTCCACGCCATCATCATCGACCACGCGGGCGCCCAGGCTGGCATCGGCCAGCTGCTTGGTTGCGTAGTTGAGGATATCCTGCTCCGCCACGTGGGCGGCCGCGCCGGCCCGCCACTTCACTTGCACCAGGTCGGCCGCGCGCATGGCGGCCGCATAGGTTTCGGCCACCACCATGACCCAGCCGGGCACCGTGCCGCTGGGGTCTTGCAAGGCGAACGAACGCAGGTAGCCCTTGACCTTTTTCGCGGCCGCATCATCGATGGACACCACTTTCGCGCCGTAGCGCGTGGGCGGGATCTTCGGGCGCGCATACAGCATGCCCTCGACGTGCGCATCGATGCCGTACACGGCCGCGCCATTGATTTTCGCGGGAATGTCGAGCGCCTGCACGTGCTGGCCGATCAGGCTGCGCTGCTGCGGCGTTTTCAGCACGATGGCTTTCAATTGTTCCGGCGTGTACTGGCGCGCCAGCTTGCCACGGTGCACAATGTCGCCATAGCTGATCGACCTTCCCCGGCCATGCACGACGCCCAGCCTGGCGTGGCAGGCGGACACGGGCACGCGCAGCAGGCGCGCGCCCTCCTCGACCAGCGCCAGGCGCCCGGCCGCGCCGGCACGGCTGAGCGGGTCGAAATTCTGCCAGACGGACCAGCTGCCGCCCGTCACCATCAAACCCCATTTCGGGTCCGTGTCCACATAATGCAGGCGTATCTTGCTCCAGTCCGCTTCCAGCTCTTCGGCGACGATGCGCGCAAGGGCCGTACCGATATGCTGGCCCATTTCCGCCTTGGCGATATTGACGGTGATCATGCCATCGCGGCCGATCTGGAACCAGATGCTGGGGTCGAACACGGGCGCGGCCGGCTTGGCGGGCGGCACGCGTGCCACCTTGCTGTCGGCCAAGGAGCTGTCGGCGCGCAGAAAGGCCAAAGTAAACCCCGTGCCGGCGGCGGCGATCAGGAAACCGCGCCGGCCCAGCGAGCTGGGACGGGCAGCAGAATTTTCTTTCGGCAACTTAAACACCGGGCGCCTCCTGCATGCCGGCCGCCAGCTTGATCGCCTTGCGGATGCGCACATACGCCATGCAGCGACACAGGTTGCCGCTCATGACGGCATCGATATTCGCATCCGTCGGCTGCGGATAATCTTTCAACAAGGTGGCCGCCTGCATGATCTGGCCCGACTGGCAATAGCCGCACTGGGGCGCCTGCGTGGCCAGCCACGCCCGCTGCAAAGGATGCGTGCCATCGGGCGAGAGGCCTTCGATGGTGGTGATGGCGCAGCCGGCCACGGCGGCAATCGGCGTGATGCACGAGCGCATGGCGCGGCCATCCACGTGCACGGTGCAGGCGCCGCACATGCCGATGCCGCAGCCAAACTTCGTGCCCTTCAAGTTGACTTCATCGCGCAGCACCCACAGCAGGGGCGTCTCGGCATCGGTCTCGGTGCCGAAGGGCTGGCCATTGACGGTAATGTTATACATAAGAAACTTTCAAGAGTTACTTGCCGGCGCGCGTGCGCGCCACGGCAGCTTCCAGGTTCGTCCAGGCCGGCTGGTGGCTGCGGCTGCGGCGCAGATAGGCGGCCAGCTGGGCCACGTCATTGTCTGTCAGCGAAGCGGCAAAGCCGGGCATCAGCACGCCGGGCATGGCCGCATCCTTGCTGATGCCGTGCAATATCACCTGGATCAGGTTGGCGGGATCGGGCGCGCTGACAGCGCTGTTCAGGCTCAGTTCCGGGCGCAGGGCCACGGGCCGGCCATCGCTGTTCGAGTGGCACGACGCGCAGGCGGCCACGTACAGGCTGGCGCCACGGTCGTTGTCGACCAGGCTGACCCTCTGCGAGCGGGCGATGCCGGCCTTCACCACGGCATCCGTATCGACCTGGCGTTGTTCAGCGCCGGCCACGCCGGCAAAATACACGGACAGCGCGCGGATATCGCTATCGGGCGAGGCGCCCATGCCTTCGTGCACGACGGCCGACATGGGTCCTGCCGCCACGCCGTGCAGGGCCGTCGCGCCCGTGCGCAGGAAGGCGTACAGCTCGTCCTGCGTCCACGGCAAGGGGGCCGTGTTGGCGCTGGTCAAGGCCGGCGCATACCAGTGGTCGATGGCCGAGCCCAGATAGGGCGAACCGGCCAGCTCGGCACCCAGCGCATTGCGCGGCGTGTGGCAGGCGGCGCAATGGGCCAGGCCTTCGGCCAGGTAGCGGCCCCGGTTCCAGTCCAGGCCTTGCGCAGGATCAAGCTGGAATGTCGCTGGCTTGAAAAACAGCAACTTCCAGCCCGCCTGCAAGGGGCGCAAGTTCAGGGGAAACGGCACGCTGTTGGCGGGCGCCGCCGCATACACGGGCGGGCGCGTCATGAAATACGCGTACAAGGCCGTCAGGTCAGCCTCCGAGACGAGGTTGAAATGCGTGTACGGAAAGACGGGATACAAATGGGCGCCATCGCGGCCCACGCCTTCGCGCATGGCCCGCTGGAAGGCGGCCAGCGACCAGCGGCCGATGCCCGTTTGCCGGTCAGGCGTGATATTCGTCGCGTAGATCGTGCCGAACGGCGTGGCTAGGCCGTGCCCGCCCGCGTAATCGGCGCCGTCCCTGGCCGTATGGCAGGCGGCGCAATTGCCCATGCCCGCCAGGATGCGGCCCCGCTCCACCACTTGCGGGGAAAATGCCGTGGCGGCAGGCGGATCGATGGGCGCCAGCGCGGGGCGCCAGTAATACAGATACGCGCCCAGGGCCGCCACGATGAGCAATGCCAGCGACAACAGCAGGCCGGTGAAGATTTTCTTGAGCAAAACAGGAACCAGTGAAAAGTAAAGGCCAGGGTGTAAGCAAGGCGCACGGGCCGCCGGCCAACGGCGGCGGCAACAGGGCCACAGTGACAATCTTACCGCGATTGTGACTTGTTGTATGTACGCAATGACACGCAGGCAACGCCGCAGGCGGGCTGCGCCTTATAATCAGCGTTTCAGCACGCCGCCGCTCCTTCATGCATACCGTTACCATCATCCTCATCCTCGTCCTGACCGTCGTCCTGTGCGGCTTTCTCGCCCGCTCGCGCTGGGTCAAGCTGCCGCTGCCCCTGATCCAGATCGCCGGCGGCACGGGTTTGGCCTTGTTTGGCGTGCAAGTGCCGCTCGATCCCGACATTTTCTTCCTGCTCTTCATCCCGCCGCTGCTGTTTCTCGACGGCTGGCGCATCCCCAAGGGCGCCTTCTTTTCCGACGCGCGCTCGATCCTGATGCTGGCCATCGGCCTGGTGCTGTTTACCGTGCTGGGCATGGGCTTTTTCATCGACTGGCTGATCCCCAGCGTGCCGCTGGCCGTCGCCTTCGCGCTGGGCGCCATCCTCTCGCCGACGGACCCCGTGGCCGTCTCGGCGATCGCCGCCGGCAACCCGATCCCGCCGCGCCTGATGCACATCCTCGAAGGCGAATCGCTGCTGAACGACGCTTCGGGCCTGGTCTGCTTCACGTTTGCCGTGGGCGCCATGATGACGGGCGGCTTTTCCATCGGCGCCGCCTCGCTGAGTTTCCTGCAGGAAGCGGGCGGCGGCATCGTCATCGGCCTGGCCATCTCGTGGGGCGTGGGCCTGGCGAATAAATGGCTGGTGAGCAAGGTGGGCGAAGAACCGGGCCTGCAAATCCTCATCAGCATCCTGATCCCGTTCGCCGCCTACCTGGGCGCCGAGCAAATCCACGGTTCCGGCATCCTGGCCGCCGCCACGGCGGGCGTGTCCATGCACTACGCCGACCTGATCGGCCGCCCGCTGGCCGCCACGCGCACCCAGCGCAAGGCCGTGTGGGATACCGTGCAACTGGTCTTGAACGGCGTGATCTTCGTCATGTTGGGCGCACAGCTGCCCGCCACCGTCGCCGGCTTGCCGGCCGCCTCCGCCGAAATCGGCGCCGGCAGCGCCTGGAAGCTGCCCCTGTTCGTCATCGCCATCACGGTGGGGCTGACCTTCATGCGTTTCCTCTGGGTCTTCATTTCCATGAAACTGACCCTGTTCAAGCACCACAAGAAAATCGCGGGCGAACCGAAGGATGCGGCGCTGCTGGCGCGCCCCAGCCTGCGCCTGCTGCTGGTGGCGTCGTTCGCGGGCGTGCGCGGCGCGCTGACCCTGGCCGGCATCCTGACCCTGCCCCTGTTCTTGCCCGATGGCAATCGTTTCCCGGCGCGCGACCTCGTCATCTTCCTGGCCATGGGCGTGATCCTGCTGTCGCTGCTGCTGGCCAGCGTCACCCTGCCCCTGCTGACCAAGGGCCTGGTGTTCGCGCCGCCCGCGCGCCGTTCGACGGAAGAGCGCAATGCCCGCGCCGCAGCCGCCGAAGCGGCCATCGCGCGGCTGGAAAAAGTGTGCGAAGGCATCGACAAGAATGACAAGCAGCAAGTCGTCACGGAAGCGGCCAACCGCCTGATCGAAGCCTACCGGCGCCGCCTCGCATATGGCGAAAGCAGCAACGACGAGGCGATGCGCTTGCAGGAACTGGCCAAGGCCGAGCGCGCGCTGCGCCTGGAAGCGCTGAATGCGGAGCGCGATGAACTGTTCCGCCGCCGCATTTCGGGCGAACTGGACGACACCATCCATTTGCGCCTGCTGCGCGAAATCGACTTGCTGGAAGCGACACTGGAAGAATAGCAACACTCTGGCGTGCCACGGCAGTGTTGACAAGTAATTCTCATGGTAAAGAATGCAAGTTTTCACATTCGTGTTTATAATGCAAGGTTGTATGGCGTAGCGCCGTGATTTACTTTCAACCGGGACTTCCGTAGAGTCTGTGTTGCTGAGTAACAGTATAAGTAGCCACCCGACCCGAATAAAGACACCGACGCCGTGCCCTCCTCCCCCCGCCACCGGCAGCGCTCCGCGCCGCCAGCCCTGTTCGCTGTCGTGCTGCTGGCTTCGCTGCTCGCCGGCACCGCGCTGGCGCCGTGTGCGGCGTGGGCGCAAGCGGGCGCGGCGGCCGACGCCAGGCGTCCCGCCGAGGTGGCCCAGGTCCTGTTTGGCATCGTCAGCTATGTGCGCTGGCCCGTGGCGCGCCAGGAAGTGCGCGTCTGCATGGTCGGTGCACCCCGCTACGGCGCGGCCATCGTCGACACGCCCGCCTCCAGCCTGGGCCAGCGCATCCGCGTGAAAGTCCCGGCGGCGGCAAGCGCGGCCAGCGAATGCGACGTCGTCTACCTGGGCAGCCTGCCCGAGGGCGAGCGCGAGCACTTGCTGGCGCAGCTCATCGGCAAGCCGATTTTATCGGTCGCCGAACCCGGCACGTCGTGCACCGTGGGCACCATGTTCTGCCTGCGCCTGAACGAGGCGCAGATCGGCTTTGACGTCAACCTCGACGCCATCGCCCGCAGCGGCCTGCGCGTGCATCCGAACGCCTTGCAAATTGCACGTCGCAAGGGACCGCCGCCATGAGCGCCCGCATGAGCACCAAGCCTGCCCGCGCACCCCGCCCCACGCTCGACAGCGTGCTGCGGCGCGCCCACCTGAGCGTATCGCTGATCGCCGTGCTGGCGGCCGGCCTGACCCTGACGGCCGTGGCGCTGCTAGCCCTGCGCGTGTATTCGGACCAGAACCTGCGCCTGGTGGCCCGCTCGATGAGCTACACGGTGGAAGGGGCCGTCGTCTTTGGCGATTCCCAGGCCGCCAGGGAAGCGCTGGCCTTGATCGGCGTCAATGAAGATATTGACCAGGCGCAGGTGAGCGACACGGCCGGCAAGGTGCTGGCCCGCTGGGAACGGGGGCAACATGGCACGCGCTACTACATCGAACGCGCGCTGACGGGCTGGATGCTGCCCGATTCGCTGACCTTCCCCATCACGCGCAATGAACAAGCCATCGGCAACATCACCCTGGTGCCGCACAGCCGCAGCCTGCTGCCCTTCCTGCTCAGCGGCCTGGCCTGCCTGCTCGCCTGCCTGGTGCTCAGCCTGGCCGTCGCCGTGCGCCTGTCGCGCCGCATGGAAACGGAAATCACGTCGCCCCTGCGCCACCTGGCGGAAACGGCCCACCGCGTGCGGCGCGACCGCTCGTTCGAACTGCGCGTGCCGCCAGCCAATATTGCCGAGTTGAACCAGATCAATGACGACTTCAACGCCCTGCTCGACGAACTGGAAGCATGGCAAAGCCATCTGCAAAAGGAAAACGCCTCGCTGTCGCACCGCGCCAACCACGACAGCCTGACGGGCCTGTCAAACCGCGCCTTCATGGAAGCGGAGCTGGAACGCGCCATCCTCGAAGCGCGGGTCGGCAATGGCAAGGTGGCCGTGCTGTTCCTCGACAGCGACCGCTTCAAATACATCAACGACACCTTCGGCCATGCCTCGGGCGACCGGGTGCTGGTGACGATCGCCGCGCGCATCAAGCAGCAATTGCGCGAGGGCGACCTGGTGGCGCGCTTGGGCGGCGACGAATTCGCCATCCTGCTCAAGCCGCTGCGCAACAGCAGCGACGCCATGCACATCGCCGACAACATCATCGCCGCCATGGCGCAAGCCATTGAGCTGCCCACTGGCAACAGTATCGTCAGCTCGCTGACCATCGGCGTGGCCGTCTTCCCCGACCACGCCATCGACGCCGTCTCGCTGGTGGGCGCGGCGGATGAAGCCATGTACCGCGCCAAGCAGGCGCAGCGCGGCACGCGCCAGGTGGCGCGCCTGCCGCAACCCCATATTCACCCCTGAACCAAGGAGCAACACCATGCAATTTCTCTACACACAATTACGCCGCGGCGTCCTCGGTCTGTTCATGCTGGGCCTGCTGGCCGCCTGCCAGAGCACGCCAGAAATCAAACCGCTGTTCAACGCCGAGCAAGTCGCCACCTTGAAGGAGCAAGGCTTCAACCAGACCGACGAAGGCTGGGAACTGAGCTTTACGGACAAGCTGCTGTTCGAATTCGACGCCGCCAAGCTGACGGCACCGAGCCGCAACGCCATCCAGAAAATCAGCGCCGCCCTGCTGAAAGTGGGCATTACCCACATGCGCGTGGAAGGCCATACGGATAACGAAGGCACGGAAGCGTACAACAACAAGCTGTCGCTGGCGCGCGCCAACGTGGTGGCCGACGCCATGAGCGCATCGGGCATTCCGCGCGACAACATCACCGTCAAGGGCCTGGGCATGAGCAAACCGGTCGCCTCGAACGCCAGCAAGACGGGCAAGGCGGAAAACCGCCGCGTCACCGTCATCGTCTCGGCACCTTGACCTTGCACCTGGACGTGCCCGCCGTGCGCTGGGTCGTGATGGGCGTGTCCGGCTGCGGCAAGAGCGCCGTCGGCAGCCTGCTGGCCGAGGCCCTGCACGTGCCCTACGTGGAAGGCGACGACGTGCATTCCCCGCAAAACGTGGCCAAGATGGCGGCCGGCATCCCGCTCGACGATGCCGACCGGGCCGGCTGGCTGGCCGCCCTGCACGAACGCATCGCTGCGGCGCGCGCGCAAGACAGCGGCCTCGTCGTCTCTTGCTCGGCCCTGAAGCGCGCCTACCGCGACGTGCTGCGCGCAGGCGACCCGGCCCTGCGCTTTGTCCACCTGGACGGCCCGCGCGCCGTGCTGGAAAGCCGCTTGCAGCGCCCGGGCCACTTCATGCCCGCCAGCCTGCTCGACAGCCAGCTGGCCACCCTGCAACCGCTGCAGGCGGACGAGGCCGGCATCGTGCTCGATATCCGCCAGCCGCTGGCCGCGCTGCTCGAACAGATCCTGCAAACGCCCTGACTGGCGGCCGTGCGGCTGGACAGCCCGCGGCCCCCTGTGTAGACTGGCGCGCACTTTCATGAAGGATTTCTATGAGCACACCAACGACAAAACCAGCACCGGGCCCGGAATTCTGGGAACGCGCCGACCAGGTCATCGCCCTGGCCAATGAGCAATGCATGCACAGCGGCGGCAATGAAGTGGCCACCTCGCTGCTGTACGCGGCCGCCCGCTTCAACGCCTTCCTCGTCGCCAGCAAGAGCAACGACGTGGCCAAGATGCAGGCAGAGAAGGAAGGCGCCGTGGCCTTCTTCACGGAACAGTACAAGCGCATGCTGACCGACAACTTCAACGATTACATCACCAACTTCGACAAGTACACGCAACCGTCGTCGGCCCCCAAGGGCTGATGCCAACGGCCAGCCTGGACAGTCATCGCGTCCGCGCCAGCCACGCTGGCGAAGTGCTGGACGGCGTGGTGCGCTACGCGCCGCTGCCATCGCTGTGGCTGACGGCCATGCTGGCCGGCGCCATTGCCGGCGCCGTGTTCTTCTTCAGCTGGACGGGCGTGGCGCTGTTTATCGTCAGCACGGCCATCGTCCTGCTGTTCGGCCACTCGCTGGGCAGCCACCGCAAACTGATCCACGACAGCTTCGCATGCCCGCAATGGCTGGAATATGTACTCGTCTACCTGGGCGTGCTGGTGGGCCTGAGCGGCCCGCTGGGCCTGCTGCGCCAGCACGAGCTGCGCGACTATGCCCAGCGCCTGCCCGACTGCCACCCCTATCTGCGCCACGGCGCCGGCTTCTGGCGCGATGCCTGGTGGCAATTGCACTGCCGCCTGGACCTCGACCACCCGCCGCACATCGCCATCGAGCCGCGCATCGCGCACGACCGTTTTTATCGTTTCCTGGAAAAAACGTGGATGCTGCAGCAACTGCCTTGGGCCCTGCTGTTCTACGCCTGGGGCGGCTGGGGCTACGTCTGCTGGGGCGTCTGCGCGCGGGTCAGCGCCGGCGTGCTGGGCCACTGGCTGATCGGCTACTTCGCCCACAACCATGGGCAAATGCACTTCCATGTCGACGGCGCCGCCGTGCAAGGCCGGAATATCCGCCTGACCTCGCTGCTGACCATGGGCGAATGCTGGCACAACAACCATCACGCGTATCCGGGTTCAGCCAGGCTGGGCCTGCTGCCGGGCGAATGGGACCCGGGCTGGTGGATGCTGCTGCTGTTGCGGCGCCTGGGCCTCGTCTCCGGCCTGCGCCTGCCGCACGACCTGGCGCCGCGGCCGGAACTGCGCCAACGGCTGCCCGCCGATAGTTATTGACCAATCGTTCACCAATGCATATAGTGGAAGCAGATACGGGACATCCCGCCCCGCCGCACGCATTGCATACGCACCATGGCCAGACCGCGCAACTTCGACGAAACGACCGTCATCGGCCAGGCTGCCGCCGTCTTTGGCAGCCTGGGCTACAACGCCGCATCGATCGATGACCTGGTCAAGGCGACCGGTTTGCTGCGCGGCAGCCTGTACAAGGCATTCGGCTCCAAGCGCCATCTGTTCGAGCGCGTGCTGGCGCAGGCGCTGCAGCCTGGCTGGCCGGCGCGGGAAGAAGCGGTCGATTTGCTGATCATCGCCTTGAAGGAACTGGCGCCCTCCGACGCCGCCATCACGGCGCTGTGCCGCGCCGCCGTGCAGGACACGGGCGCCGGGACGGCCCGCCTGCTGGGCGAACGCCTGTTAAGCCATCTGGATCAACCACCAAAGGAGACACCATGCCTGTCCTCGAATTGAACGACGATGCACTGACCATCCGCCTGGCCCTGTGGGAAAAGCTGGCCTCCTTTCACGGCAACCTGCGTATTCCCCTGCAGCATGTGCGTGGCGCCACCGACGATGACGGCTTCCGCGGCACGGCCCTGGGCTTGCGCGCTCCGGGCACCAACCTGCCTGGCGTCATTTCGGCGGGCACCTACCACAAGGGTGGCGACCGCCAGTTTGTCTTCATGACGCGCGGCACGCAGCCGCTCGTCATCGAATTGCAGGGCGAAAAGTGGGCGCGCCTGGTACTCGGCGTGCCTGACGCGCGCGCCATGGCGGCGCGCATCAATGCGCTGGCCACGGCGCCAGCCTGACGCATCAGTCCGGCTCGCCGGCCAGGTAATTGTTCTTCACGCGCACGTAGTGCTCGGCCGAATAGCGCAGGTAGGCGATTTCGGCCTCGGTCAGCGCGCGCACCTTGGCGGCGGGACGGCCCACGTACAAATGGCCGCTTTCCAGCACCTTGCCCGGCGACACCAGGCTGCCCGCACCCAGCATCACGTGTTTTTCCACCACCACGTCATCCATGACGATGCTGCCCATGCCGATCAGGCACTCGTCGCCGATGGTGCAGCCATGCAAGATCACGGAATGGCCGATGGTGACGTACTTGCCGATGGTCAACGGTGAACCGTCGGGCTTGGCCGCATTCCTGTGCGACACGTGGCCCATGGAAAAGTCCTGGATATTGCTGCCTTCGCCGATGACGATGCGGTTGACATCGCCGCGCAGCACGCTGTTGCACCAGATGGAACAGTCGTCGCCGATCTGCACGTCGCCAATCACTTGCGCCGTATCATGCAGGTAGACGCGCTCGCCCAGCACGGGACGGGTATTCAGGTAAGAGCTTACAGGCATTGTCTTCTCGTTTCTTTAACATTAAACAACAGGATTCACACCCAGCCGGCGGCCAGCGCAAAAATCGCCAACCCATGCGCCAGGGATGCGCCCAGCAAGCCGGCACGGCAATATACCAGCCCCGCCACCACGCCTTCGATCACGGTGAACACGAAGATGGGCGCGCCCACCTGCGTGACGGTGGTGGCGAGAAAGGCGTGGCACAGGCCAAACAGCAGACCCGACACCAGCGCCGCGCGCCAGGCCGGCAGCCAGGCGCGCAATTGCTGCTGCAGCAAGCCGCGAAACAGCAATTCCTCATAACAGTTGGCCGCCAGCGCAAAGCCCAGCAGCAAGGGCAGCGCGGATGTCGCGACGGGCGCCAGCGAGGGCAAGTTAAACACGGCTTTCAAGCCCGTCGCCAGCGCAATGATCAGTATGGCGCCCGCCACGCCCAGCAACACGGACAGGGCCGGCCGCGTGCCCAGCCAGCGGATCTGGCGGCGCGCCTCGCTTTCCAGCCAGCAAATACTCGCCACCAGGGCCAGCGACATGGCGCCCAGCGCCAGCAAGACTGGCGGCGGCGCCGTGAAGCGCAAGCCGCCCGCCGCCACTTGCCAATAGCCATGCGCCGTCATCGCGTCGCGCGCCAGCACGAAGAACAGGATGTGCACGAGCACGCGCAGCAGCGGCACCGTCCGGGGAACGGCCAGCAGCAAGGCGGCGCAGACGAGGAAGGCGGGCGTGATCGCCAGCAGATACTGCGCCAGGGAAGTGATCTCGGGCATCGTTCGGCTCAAGTCGGATTACGGTGCCAACGGGCACGGGCGCAGCAATTGTATGCGGCGGCCGGCAAAACGGGCAACCTATCTTGCTATGCCGCCTTGCGCCAGCCATGCATCAGCGCATGCGCCGCCAGCCCGGCCGCCAGTCCCCACAGGGCGCCGCCCACGCCCAGCAGGGTCACGTTCGCGGCCGTGGCCAGGAAGGTGATCAGCGCCGTTTCGCGCATGCGCACGTCCGCCATCGCCTGCGCCAGGCTGTTGCCGATGGCGCCCAGCAAGGCCAGGCCCGCCAGCGCCGTGATGAAGGGACGCGGCAAGACCATGAACAGGCTGGCCAGGGTGACGCCGAAGATGCCCACCAGGATGTACAGCACGCCGCACGCCAGGCCCGCGACATAGCGCTTCGACGGGTCCGCATGCGCATCCTTGCCCGTGCAGATGGCGGCCGTGATGGCGGCCACATTGAAGGCGTGCGCGCCGAATGGCGCCATGAGCAGCGAACCGAGGCCCGTCACCGTCAAAATGGGATTGGCGCTGACCTGGTAGCCGTCATTGCGCAGCACCAGCATGCCGGGCATGTATTGCCCCGTCAGGGTGATCAGGAACAGGGGCAGCGCCACGCCCAGCAGCGACGCCACGGAAAAGCGCGGCATCTCGAACACGGGCGCGGCCAGGGCCAGTGCTATGCCTTGCGTATCGATGCGCCCCTGCGCCAGCAGCAGGGCCAGGCCGGTCAGCATGATGCCCACCACGGCAAAGCGTGCCGTAAAACGGCGCAGCACGGCGTACGACAGCAGCAATACCGCCACCAGCAGCGGATCGGCGCTGGCGCCGCCGAACGCGTTCACGCCGAATTGCAGCAGGATTCCGGCCAGCAAGCCGGCGGCGATGCCGCCCGGTATCAGGCGCACCAGGCGCTCGAAGGCGCCGGACATGCCCAGCAAGATGAAGGCGATGGCGGACACGATATAGGCGCCGATCACCTCGGCATACGGCGTATGCGGCATGACGGTGGCCAGGAAGGCCACGCCGGGCGTGGACCAGGCCGTGATGATGGGTGCGCGGTAGCGGTAGCTGAGCCAGATGCCCGTCACGCCCACGCCGATGCTCAGCGACCAGACCCAGGACGCCGTCTGCGCTGCGCTCAGCTGGGCCAGCTGGGCCGCCTGGAATACCAGCACGAAGGTGCCGCCATAGTTGACGAGGACGGAGATGAAGGCCGCCATGGCGGGGGATGCCAGGTCGCGCCAGCGCGCCCGTGCCGTGTTGTCGATCGACGCCGATGATGTGGAACTGGTCTGCATGCGTGTGCCCTTGCCTGAGGTTCAAAAGGGGCATCTTAACGGCCACATGGACTGCTCAGGCAGGCCACTTTTCGCATGCATAGCAGACCACTCGAGCGCTCACCCCAGCGCGCGGGCCAGGCGGACGATGCCGCTGTCGATCTCGTGCGGCGTGAGCGCGGCAAAACCCAGCAGCCAGCCGCCCCGCGCCGGCGGCCTCGCGTACAGCCGGCTCAGGCCCGGCAGCACGATGCCCGCCTGCGCCGCCAGGCGTATCGTTTCCAGCTCGTCCCTGCCCCCGTGCAGCAGACACTGCATCTGCAAGCCGCCCGGCGGCAGCTGCGCCGCGACCACGTGCGGCAAGTGCCGCTGCACGGCCTGCGCCATCGCATCGCGGCGCACGGCGTAGACCTTGCGCATGGCGCGCACATGGGCCGCGAAATGGCCGTCGGCGATGAAACGGGCCAGTGTCAGCTGGTCCAGCTGCGGCGTATGCCCGTCGAGGATGCTGCGCGCATACGTCATCGGCTTGACCAGCGCGGGCGGCAGCACCATGTAGCCGATGCGCAGGCCCGGATACAGCGACTTGGCAAAGGTGCCAAGGTAGATCGTGCGCTGCTGCGTGTCGAGCCCCTGCACGCAAGCCGTCGGCAAGCCCGCGTAATGAAACTGGCTGTCGTAATCGTCCTCGATGATCCAGCCCTGGCGCTCGGCGGCCCAGGCAGTCAGGGCCAGGCGGCGCTCAAGCGCCAGGGTGGCGCCCGTCGGGTATTGATGCGAGGGCGTGACGTACACCGTGTTGGCCCCGCTGCGGTCCGCGCGCAGGTGCTCGATGGACAAGCCATGCGCATCGACGGGGACTGGCACGACTCGCAATTGCGCCATCTCAAACGCCTTGCGCGCGCCGAAATAGCCGGGGTCTTCCATCAGGATGGGACCGTGCGCGTCGGCCAGCACTTGCCCGCACAGGTACAGGGCCTGGCGCGTGCTGCTCAGCACCAGCACCTGGTCCGCCGTGGCCCGCGCGCCCCGCTCCAGGTTCACATAGTCGGCGATGGCCTGGCGCAAAGGCCCGGCCCCTTGCGGGTCGCCGTGCAGCAGCACATGGTGTTCGCCGGCGGCCTGGCGCCGCAAGCGCTCCCACACGTCGAGCGGAAAGGCCCGCGTTTCCGGCAAGCCCGTGGCGAAGGCCTTCACGCTCTGCTGGTCGGCCACGCCGCCGCTGGCGAGAATCTGCGCGCCGCGCGCGCTGAGGGCCACCGGCTGCGCGGACAAGGGCGGCAACGCAGTCGCAGTCTTGCCCAGCAAGCTCGCGCCTATCGTCGGCGAGACAAAACTGCCCGATCCCGCCTGCCGCCGCACATAACCATCGAGGCGCAGCTGCGCATACGCCATTTCCACCGTCTCGCGCGACACGCCCAGCGACTGCGCCAGCGCGCGCGTAGCCGGCAGGCGCAGGCCGGGCGCCAGCACGCCGTCGAGTATCAACTGGCGCAGCGCGCGCTGCACCCGCACGCGCAAGTCGAGCGCCGCCAGTTCAGGCGCGGCGATGCGGATTTTCAGGGTGTCGAGTTCGAACTGCGGCGTCATAGGGCCTTGGCGCGGGCCGCATCCACGGCGGCCATGCTGCTGGCCAGCGAAAAGCCATGCTGCTGCAGCACCGCCACCAGCTGCTCGCCGGCGCAGCCGAGGCGCAGGTTTTCCGCCACCCAGTCTTGCCAGGCGGCGCCGATCTCCGGCATGGGTTCTTCTTCCAGCGTGAGACCGAGTATGCAGCTGGCCAGCAAGCCGTTGATGCGCTTCGTGTCGATCAGGTGCTGCACCACCGCATGGCCCGACTGGGGATACGGGTGCAGGGTGCAGCGGCCGAAGGCGGCCAGGCGCTGCGCGTGCATGGCGTCGAGGTTCACCGATTCGCTGGCACTGGCGCCCGCATTGGCGACGTCGGGCCGGGCCACGTCAGGCCGCGTGCCGAACACCAGGTGCAGCTGCGTATCGGCCGTCGCCCTGGCGCGGCACAGGGCGGCCAGGTCATAGTAGCCAGACGGCGGCGGGTCTTGCGCCAGCGACTCCATCACGGGCAGCCAGCGCAGCTCGTGGTACAGGCGCGCCTGCTGCACGTCCAGAAAAGACAAGGGTCCGAAGGCGACGATCTGCTGCGCCTCGAGCAGCAAGCCATACATGACGGCCGCGTACGCGCCCATGGACTGGCCAAGGGTGGAGACTTGACTCGGTGCGATGCGGCGCACCAGCTCGCGCAGGGCTTGCGCCGTTTCATCCACATGATTGCCCAGGCCCGCGATGCGGCGGTGGTACCAGGCGTTGCCCGAATCGCGCACGAGGATCTTGTTCAGGTGCTGTCCGCTGGCCTGCTCCAGCTTGCGCAGGCGCCCGTAAAAATCGAAGGCGGGACGCGTTGTCCACGAAACAAAACCGAAAGCGATGACCAGCGGCGCGCCCGGCACGATGCGGTCGACCAGCACGTCGTCGGCACTGGTGGCGACCAGTCGATTATCCAGCGCTTGCGCTTGCAGCATCGGCCCGGCTCCCCGATCAAGGTTGAAACAGCAGAAAGCATGAGTGTAATGCCAGTACTGGCAAAATGGAAACATTCGCCGCTGCGGTACGCGGGCAGATACGGGAAAACTGCTAATCTTGCGGCTATTCACCTTGATACTGGAGCTCGCCATGCTGCATCGCCTCACATACCTGTCCCTCGCCGCCGCCATCGCCATGGCCGGCGGCTGCGCCGCCACGTCCGACAGCGCCAAGCCGGACACCGGCCTGACGCCCAGCTACAGCCTGACGAATACCTACTGGAAGCTGACGGAACTCGATGGCGCCCCGGTGACGATGGCGCCGCAGCAGGAGCGCGAAGTGCGCATCACCCTCACCGACGATGGCAAGGTCCATGGTTTCACGGGCTGCAACCAGGTCATGGGCGGCTACACGCTGGCCGGCACTGCCCTGCGCTTCACGCAGCTGGCCGGCACGCGCATGGCCTGCCCGCCGCCCCTGATGCAGCTGGAAAGCGCCGTGCTGGCCAACTTGAACAGCGTGACGGGCTACCGTTTCGAAGGCGAGTACCTGATCCTGCTCAAGGATGGCGCGCCCGTGGCCAGGTTTGAATCGGTCTACCTGTGAAATAAAAATCGACTGCCGTTACAATGGCTTCCAGCCCATCATCCGGAAGGAAGCCATGTCCGCACTGCCCTCGCCGTCTTCATCCCCGACACCATCGGCCGCCGGCCGCTACCGGGCTTTTCTGTTCGACATGGACGGCACCGTAATCAATTCCATCGCCGCCGCAGAACGCATCTGGGGCACCTGGGCGCAGCGCCAGGGCCTCGACGTGGCAGCCTTCCTGCCCACGATCCACGGCGCGCGCTCGGTGGACACCATCGCCAAACTGCGCTTGCCCGGCGTCGACGCGCAGCGCGAATCGCAGGGCATCACGGACGCCGAAATCATCGATGTGGAAGGAATTATTGAAATCGCGGGCGCGCTGCGCTTTTTGCAATCGCTGCCGCCCGCGCAATGGGCCATCGTCACCTCGGCGCCGCGCGCGCTGGCCACGGCCCGCCTGAAGGCGGCCGGCATGCCGATACCGGCCATCATGGTGACGGCGGAAGACGTCAAGGCGGGCAAACCCCGGCCCGATTGCTATTTGCTGGCGGCGGAAAAACTGGGCGTGGCGCCCTCCGATTGCCTGGTGTTCGAAGATGCCTCCGTCGGCATCGAGGCGGGCGAAGCGGCTGGAGCAAAGGTCATCGTCGTCACCGCCACGCATGCGCATCCGCTGGCCACGCGCCACCCGGCCATCGACAATTATGAAGCCATCGTCGCGACGCTCGACAGCGACGGCTTCATCGTGCTGGCGCAGTTATCTGACCCTGCGGTTGCAGCACGCGCGACAAGATAGCCTGTTCCAGCGCGGCGAACGCCGCATGGCCGCGCTGGCGCGGGCGCGGCAAGTCCACCGGCACGTCCATGGTGACCTGTCCATCCTCGATCAGCAGCACCCGGTCGGCCAGGGCCACGGCTTCGGCCACGTCATGCGTCACCAGCACGGCCGTGAAACCGCGCGCCAGCCACAACGACTCGATCAGCTGCTGCATCTCGATGCGCGTCAGGGCGTCGAGCGCGCCCAGGGGTTCGTCGAGCAGTAGCAGTTGCGGCTCGTGCACAAGGGCGCGCGCCAGCGCCACGCGCTGCTTCTGCCCGCCCGACAGGGCTGACGGCCAGTCGTCCGCCCGCTCGGCCAGGCCCACCGTCCACAGCGAGGCGGCCGCCGCGCCGACGGAACGGGGCAAGCCCAGGGCCACGTTGTCGAGCACCGTCTTCCACGGCAGCAGCCGCGATTCCTGGAACATGATGCGGATATCGGGCGCGCCCACGCCGCTGCCGATGGCGATTTGGCCTTCATCGACGCTTTCCAGGCCCGCGATCGAGCGCAGCAAGGTGCTCTTGCCGCAGCCGCTGCGTCCCACGATGGCGACAAATTCGCCCGCTTCCAGTTGCAGGTCGACGTTTTTCAGGACCGGACGTTCGCCATAGGCCTTGCTCAATTGCGTCAAGGCCAGCGGCACGCCGCGGCGCGCCAGAGGGGCCTGCGGGGCGGCCTTGGCCTGCGGTGCGCTAGCCGGGTCGTACTGCACGAAGTGCGACAGGAAATCCGTTTCGATCTGGATGGGGGCGAGCAGCATGGTGTTCTTTCCTCATTTCGTCACTATCGGTAGGCGGGATTCCAGCGCAGGCAGTGGCGTTCCAGCCGGCGCGAGAACAAATCGGCCAGCTTGCCCAGCAAGGCGTACAGCAAAATCCCCACCAGCACCACGTCCGTTTGCAGGAATTCGCGGGCATTCATGGTCATGTAGCCGATGCCGGCCTGCGCCGAGATGGTTTCGGCGACGATCAGCAGCACCCACACGAGACCGAGCGAAAAACGCACGCCGACCAGGATTGACGGCATGGCCGCCGGCAGGATCACGTCGCGGTATAGGGGCCAGCCGGACAGGCCGTAGCTTTTCGCCATCTCGATCAAGCCCTGGTCGGCCGAGCGGATGCCGTGGAAGGTGTTCAGGTAGACGGGAAAGAAGACGCCGACGGCCAGCAGGAACAGTTTCGCCGTCTCGTCGATGCCGAACCACAGGATCACCAGCGGGATCAGGGCCAGGGCCGGGATGTTGCGCACCATTTGCAGGGTCGTGTCGAGCAGGGTTTCCGCGTGGCGGAAGCTGCCCGTCAAGAGTCCCAGCAGCAAGCCCAGTCCGGCGCCGACGGTAAAACCGACCGTGGCGCGCCACAAGCTCGTTTTCAGGTGCAGCCACAATTCGCCCGATACGGCCAGGTGCCAGAAGGCTTTCGCCACGGCCCACGGCTCGGGCAAGATGCGGCTCGACAGCCAGCCCCACTGCGCCGCCAGTTGCCAGGCCAGCAGCAGCGCCACGGGCAAGGCCCACGGCGCCAGCGCATTGCGCCACGGCGTGCCGGGCAGACGCTTGGTGGTGAAAGTGGGGCCGGCGCCCATCTCAGGCCGCCTTTCTCTGCGGCGCGGCCGGCACGATATTGCTGGCCATGACTTCGCCGAAGGGCCCCGTCAGTGACTGCTCACCCACGGCCTTACCCTTGCCCAGCAACGGGAACACCAGTTCGGCGAAGCGGTACGATTCTTCCAGGTGCGGATAGCCGGAGAAAATGAAGGTGTCTATGCCCAGGTCCGCGTATTCCTGCATGCGCGCCACCACCGTCGGGCCATCGCCCACGAGGGCCGTGCCCGCGCCGCCGCGCACCAGGCCCACGCCGGCCCACAGGTTGGGCGACACTTCGAGCTTGTCGCGCCGCCCGCCATGCAGGGCCGCCATCCGTTGCTGGCCCACGGAATCCATCTTGCCGAACGCCGCCTGCGCCTTGGCGATGATGTCGTCGTCCAGGTGGCTGATCAGTTCATCGGCCGCGCGCCAGGCCGCCTCGTTGGTTTCGCGCACGATCACGTGCAGGCGGATGCCGAAGCGCACCGTGCGTCCCCGCTTGGCGGCGCGCGCGCGGATGTCCGCGATTTTCTCGGCGACCGCGGCAGGCGGCTCGCCCCACGTCAGGTACACGTCCATCTGCTCGGCCGCCAGTTCATGCGCCGGCTCCGACGAGCCGCCGAAGTACAGCGGCGGATACGGTTTCTGCACGGGCGGATACAAGGTTTTCGCGCCCTTCACCTGGATATGCTTGCCCTCGAAATCATAGCCGGCCGCGCCGCCCTCGCCCGCCAGGGTGGCGCGCCACACCTTGATGAATTCATCGGAGATTTCATAGCGCTTGGCGTGGTCGGCAAACAGACCGTCCGCTTCCAGCTCGCCCTGGTCGCCGCCCGTGACGACGTTGATCAGCAGGCGCCCGTTCGACAGGCGGTCAAAGGTGGACGCCATGCGCACGGCCAGGCCGGGCGTGGACAGGCCGGGACGGATGGCCACGAGGAATTTCAGCTTTTGCGTCACGCTGATCAGGGACGAGGCCACCACCCACGCATCTTCGCAGGAGCGGCCCGTCGGCAGCAGCACGCCGTCGTAGCCCAGGGTATCGGCGGCCACGGCCACCTGGCGCAGGTAATCGGCATCGACGGGACGTGCGCCCTGCGACGTGCCCAGGTAGCGGCTGTCGCCGTGGGTAGGGATGAACCAGAAGACATTCAATGACATGGTGCGCTTTCCTTTGCTTGTTTATTTTGTGCTGGTGGCCAGCTGGCGCGCCGGCAGCAGCGCGTCCTTGACGACGATCGGTTTCGGTATCAGCTTCAGGCTGGAAAACGCATCGGCCACCCTTTGCTGCGAGGCGATTACGTCGACCGACACGGGTTTGACGCCATACGCATAGCGCGAGGCGGCCAGCGCCACGACATCCTTGCCCAAACCCGTCTGCGCGGCGAGAATCGTCGCCACTTCGTCGGGGTTGTTACGGCCCCAGTCATCGACCTTGGCCACCTCGTCGAGCACGATGCGCAGGATCTCGGGATTTTTTTCCGCATACGTGCGCGAGGCGAGATAAAACTGGTAGTTCGCCACCAGGCCCTTGCCGTCGGCCAGCACGCGGGCGCCCAGCTGCTTTTCCGCGGCCGCCAGGAACGGGTCCCAGATGGCCCAGGCATCCACGCTGCCCCGCTCGAAGGCGGCGCGCGCGTCGGCCGGCGGCAGGAACACGGGCTGGATGTCGGCATACGCGATACCCGCCTTTTCCAGTGCCTTCAACAGCAGGTAGTGCACGTTCGAGCCCTTGTTCAGGGCGATTTTCTTGCCCTTCAGGTCGGCCAGGGTGCGCAGGCCGGAACCCTTGGGCACGACGATGGCTTCGCTGGTCGGCGACGCCGGCTCATTGCCGACATACACCAGGTTGGCGCCGGCCGCCTGCGCAAAGATGGGGGGCGCCTCGCCCACGGTGCCGAAATCGATGCTGCCCACGTTGAGGCCTTCCAGCAGCACGGGACCGGCCGGGAACTCCGTCCATTTCACGCCCACGCCCTGCTCGGCCAGGCGTTTTTCCAGGGTGCCGCGCCCCTTGAGCAAGGTCAATGTGCCGTATTTCTGGTAGCCGATGCGCACCTCGCCCTTGGCTTGCACTTCCCCCTTGGCTTGCGCCTGCGCCGCGACCGGCATGCCGGCCGCCATCACGCCGGCGACGGCAGAAAACAGCAAACCCAGGGTGGTACGGCGCGAGAGTCGTTGTGCGTGGCGGTGTGTCATGGCAGTTCCTTGGTCGGTGAATAATCAGGCGGCTTGATACTGGGGCGCGTAAGGCTGGTCTTGCAGCGAACGCACGGGGACAGAAATATCGGCGGGCGCGGGCGGGCGCTGCCCCTGCAGCACGAACAGGCCGGTGGAGAGTTCCTCGATGCCCGCCTGCACGCGTTCGGCAATCGGCGCATCCAGGCTCAGGCCCCGTTCTTCGTGCCACGCCAGTTGCTGCGCATTCGCGTAGATGCTGGTGAAGACTTGCTTGGCGCCCAGCGCATGCAGCACGGGACGCAGCGCGTAGTCGAGCGCCAGGGTGTGGGCATGGCCGCCGCCCGTGGCCAGCGGCAGCACCAGCTTGCCGGCCAGGCCATCTTGCGGCAGCAGGTCGAGGAAGGCTTTCAGCAACCCTGTATACGACGCCTTGTAAATGGGCGTGGCGATCACGATGGCGTCGGCGTCGGCCACGGCGCGCACGGCGCGGGCAATCGCCGCATCGTCGTAGTCGGCCAGCAGCAAGGCGCGCGCCGGCAGGTCGCGTACATGCAGCTTGGCGTAGCTGTGGCCCTGCAGCGCCAGCTGTTCGCCGATATGCAGCAGCAGGCGGCTGGAACTCGAGGGGAGTTGCGGGCTACCGCCCAATAACAAGATGCTCATGTGATGCCCGTCCCTGTAGGTTGTCAAAAGTGGAGTTGCTCGGATGCTTGCAGCCTATCGCCATCAGCAGTCCGGCAAAACGAATGCTTTCGCGCTTCGATATGCGTTTTTCGACTATCCGGGCCTGACGCCCCGCCAGCGGAGGCGCCGGCTTCCGCGCGGCTTTTTTCGCATATCCATGCGCGGTTTTCTTCGTGTACGGCGCGCGCCTGGCGGTGCAATATCGGCGTCATCGTCTTTCTGGAATGTCACTCATGTCTAGCGTTTTTCTCCATGCCGCCCGTCCCCAGCCGCCTGTGCCGGAACCCCTGCAGGACGCCATCCGCATCGCAACAAAGCTGGCCGCGCGCCTGGCCGAAACGGCCAATGCCCGCGACCAGGCCGGCGGGCACGCGGCGCAGGAACGCGAATGGCTGCGCGAGTCGGGTCTGCTGACTTTGTCGATCCCCGTGGAATTCGGCGGTCAGGGCGCGTCCTGGCCCCTCGTGTACCAGGTGATCCGCATCCTGGCGCGGGCCGACAGCGCGCTGGCGCATGTCTTCGGCTTCCACCATCTGCAGCTGGCCGGCCTGCAGCTGTATGGCAGCGCGCAGCAGCAGCGCCGCCTGCTCGCCTTGACCGTCGACGAGCGCCTGTTCTGGGGCAATGCCTTGAATCCCCTCGACAAACGGGTCACCGCGGCCGACAGCGACGACGGTTTTACCCTCGACGGCATCAAGAGCTTTTCTTCCGGTTCCGTGGGCTCGGACTGGCTGACCGTCTCGGCCTGGCACGCGCCCACGCAGACGGCGCTGATCGCCGCCCTGCCCACGCGCCAGGATGGCGTCACCGTGCAGGCGGACTGGGATGCCTTCGGCCAACGCCAGACGGACAGCGGCAATGTGCATTTCCAGGCGGTGGCCCTGCCGCGCGAACTGGTGCTGCAGGCGCCCGCGCAGGCCGCCACGCCGCAAGCCACCGTGCGCTCGCAGATCGCACAGCTGATTATGGCGAACCTGTACCTTGGCATCGCCGAAGGTGCATTCGAGGCGGCGCGCCACTACACGGACGAACAGGCGAAAGCCTGGTTTGCCTCGGGCGTGGCCAAGGCAACGGACGACCCTCTGGTACAGCACCGCTATGGCCAGCTGTGGCTCTTGCTGCGCCCCGCGCAGGTGCTGGCCGACGCGGCGGCGCAGGAACTGGAAAAAGTGTTCCGCAAGGGCGCGCTGGTGACGGCGCGCGAACGGGGCTTGCTGGCCGTCGCCGTGGCCGAAGCCAAGTGCCTGGCGCACAAGGCGGGACTGGAGATCAGCAGCCAGATGTTCGAACTGACGGGCGCCCGCTCCACCTCGGCCCAATACGGCTTCGACCGCTACTGGCGCAACGTGCGCGTGCATACCCTGCACGACCCCATCGACTACAAGCTGCGCGACCTGGGACGCTTTGCCTTGAATGGCACCGTGCCCGAGCCGACGGCGTATTCCTGATTCACCCACCAAGGAGCCACCATGACCATCGCCCGCCGCAGCATCCTCCTCACCGCCCTGACCCTGGCACTGGCCAGCAGCTTCGTCCACGCCAAGGACCCGAAAGACATCACCATCGGCACCAGCGCCGGGCCGTATGCGGACCAGATCAAGCTGGGTATCAAGCCTATCCTGGAAAAGCAGGGCTACAAGGTCAAACTGGTGGAATTCAACGACTATATCCAGCCGAACTTCGCGCTGGCCGAGGGTTCGCTGGACGCCAACGTCTTCCAGCACATCGTCTACCTGAAGAAATTCGCGCTGGAACACAAACTGGCCCTGACGGACCTGATCACAATACCCACGGCGCCGATCGCCATCTACAGCAAGAAGCACAAGACCCTGGACGACGTGAAGGAAGGCACGACGGTGGGCTTGCCGAACGATCCGACCAACCAGGCGCGCGCGCTGGTGCTGCTCGACCAGCTGGGGTGGATCAAGCTGCGCCCCAGCTTCGACCCCGTGCGCGCATCGGAAAAGGATATCGCCGTCAACACCAAGAAAATCAAGCTGCTGCCGCTGGAAGCGGCGCAACTGCCACGCTCGCTGGGCGACACCGACTACTCCTTCATCAACGGCAATTACGCGCTGGCGTCAGGGCTGAAGCTGACGGATGCGCTGGTGGCCGAGAAAATCTCGCCCAACTACATCAACCTGGTGGCCATCCGCACAGCGGACAAGGACAAGCAGTTCGCGAAAGACCTGGCGGCCGCCTACCGCTCGCGCGAATTCCTCGACATCACGAACAAGCACTTTGCCGGCTACTCGAAACCCGATTACCAGCAAGCCTTGCAGACGGCGGCCAAATAAGCCATGGCCAAGTCGATACGCTTCAACGCCTTCCAGATGAATACCGTCGGCCACCAGTCGCCGGGCCTGTGGACGCATGCGCGCGACCGCAGCCACCGCTATACCGATCCCGAACACTGGACCGAACTGGCGCAACTGCTGGAAGCGGGCCTGTTCGACGCGGTTTTCCTCGCCGACGTGCTGGGCGTGTATGACGTGTACCGGGGCAGCCTCGATGCGGCCCTGGAACACGGCGTGCAGGTGCCGCTGAACGACCCGCTGGCGCTCGTGCCCATCATGGCGCAGGCCACCACGCACCTTGGCTTTGGCGTCACCTGCGCCCTCACCTACGAGCACCCGTACACGTTCGCGCGCCGCATTTCCACCCTGGATCACCTGACGAAAGGGCGCATCGGCTGGAATATCGTCACCGGCTATCTCGATAGCGCGGCGCGCAACCTGGGCTTGAGCCAGCAGCTGGGCCACGACGAGCGCTACGACCTGGCCGACGAATACCTGGACGTCGTCTACAAGCTGTGGGAAAAGAGCTGGGACGACGACGCCGTCGTCAACGACAAGGCGCGCGGCATCTATGCCGATCCGGCCCGCGTGCATCCGATCAACCATGCCGGGCGCCACTACCAGGTGCCCGGCATCCATTTGTGCGAGCCGTCGCCGCAGCGCACGCCCCTGCTGTACCAGGCGGGCACCTCGCCGCGCGGCACGCGCTTCGCGGCGCGCCATGCGGAAGCCACCTTTGTCAGTGGCCCCAGCAAGACAGTCGTCAAGCGTTACGCGGACGACTTGCGCGCCGCCGTGCGGCAAAGCGGGCGCGATGGCGACGCATTGCTCATCTACGCGCAAGCGCTGGTCATCACGGGCGTCACGGAAGAAGAAGCGCGCGCCAAGCATGCCGATTACCTGCGTCACGTGAATATCGAGGCGGCCCTCGTGCTGCTGTCCGGCTGGACGGGCGTCGATTTCAGCCGCTACCCGCTTGACGCCACCATCGAGTACATCGATTCACCGGCCGGCCGCTCGGCGCTGGCCTCGTTCAGCCAAGCCGACCCGGACCGCCGCTGGACGGTGCGCGAAGCGGCCGAATACATCGGCCTGGGCGGACGCGGCCCAGTCATCGTCGGCGACGCGCGCCAGGTGGCCGACCAGCTGGAAAGCTGGCTCGATGAAACGGGCATCGACGGTTTCAATCTGGCCTTCGCCGTCGCCCACGACAGCATGGCCGACGTGGTGCAATACATCGTGCCGGAACTGCAGCGGCGCGGCCGCTACCGTACCCATTACGAGGAAGGCAGCTTGCGCCACAAGGTCTTCGGCCAGGGCCCGCGCCTGCCCGCCGATCACGCGGGCCGTCAGGTCAGCATCGCCCCCGCCGACGCCGCCCTGGCAGCGGCCTGACGCATCAGATTTCCCACTCAAGGACACCATGAAACGCAGAACCATCTTGCAACTGGCCGCCAGCGGCGCCTCCATCGCCGCCTTGCCCGGCCTCACCCGCGCCGCCACGCAAGCGCCCCTGAAAGAGCTGCGCCTCGATTACGCCTATTATTCGCCCACCAGCCTGGTGCTGCGCCGCTTCGGCTGGCTGGAAGAAGCGTTCAAGCCGGACGGCACCAGCATCAAATGGGTGCTCAGCGCGGGCAGCAACCGCGCGCTCGAATACCTGAACGCCAACAGCATCGACATCGGTTCGAGCGCCGGCCTGGCTGCCCTGCTGGCGCGCGCCAATGGCAACCCCATCCGTGCGCCGTATGTTTTTTCGCGTCCCGAATGGACGGCGCTGGTGGTGCGCAAGGATAGTCCCATCCGCAACCTCGCCGACTTGAAGGGCAAGAAGGTGGCAGCCACCAAGGGCACCGACCCGTATCTGTTCTTGCTGCGCGCATTGAAGACGGCCGGCCTGAAACGCGGCGACATCGAACACGTCAGCCTGCAGCATGCCGATGGCCGCGCGGCGCTGGAACAGGGCAAGGTCGATGCCTGGGCCGGCCTCGATCCGCACATGGCCGCCAGCGAACTGGAAGCCGGTTCGCGCCTGATCTACCGCAACGTGGCCTTCAACACCTACGGCTTCCTGAACGTGCGCGAGGACTTCCTGGCCAGCCGCCCCGCCGAAGTGGGCAAGGTGATACAGGCCTACGAACGGGCGCGCGCCTGGATACGCGCAAATCCGGCAGAGGCGGTGAAAATCCTGTCGGAAGAAGCCAAGGTCAGCCTGCCGGTAGCGCTGCTGCAGGTGAAACTGCGCAGTGACTTCAGCAATCCGCAGCCGTCGAACGAGCATGTGAAGGCCCTGCTGGTGGCCGCGCCCATCCTCGCCGAGGAAGCGCTGGTCAAACCCGGCGCCGACGTGAACCGCGCCATCGCGGACCTGGTCGACACGCGCTTCGCCGCGCCCTTCATCAGCAAGGCGTAGACGCTCATGGCCAGAGACACGCTCGCCGCGCCGGCACCGGCCCACGACACGGGCGTCCGGCACAAACTCTTTCGCCCGCCCTTGCCACGCGCGGCGCTTGGCCTGCTTCTGCCCGCCCTGGCGCTGCTGGCAGCGGAGCTGGGCGTGCGCACGGGCGCCATTCCCGCCAATTTGCTGCCTGCGCCCAGCGACATCGGCGCCACCATCGCCGAACTGGCACGCCAGGGCCTGGCCGGCCATGTGCTGGCCAGCACCGCGCGCGTGGCCATCGGCTTTGCGGGCGGCGCGCTGCTGGCCATCGTGCTCGGTGCGGCGGTGGGCTTGAACCGCACGGCGGAAGCGCTGCTCGACCCCACGTTCCAGGCCCTGCGCGCCATTCCCTCGCTGGCCTGGGTGCCCTTGCTGCTGCTGTGGCTAGGCATCGATGAAGCACCGAAACTGGTCCTGATCGGCATCGGCGCCCTCTTCCCCGTGTACATGGGCGTAGCCTCGGGCATCCGCGACGTGGACCGCAAGCTGATCGACGCGGCCCGTCTGTACCGTTTGAGCCGCCCCGCGCTGGCGCGGCGCGTGCTGCTGCCGGCCGCGCTGCCGGCCATCTTCACGGGTTTGCGCAACGGTTTGAGCCTGGCCTGGATGTTCATGGTGGCGGCCGAACTGATCGCCGCCAGCCAGGGCCTCGGCTACCTGCTCAGCGACGGGCGCGAAACGAGCCGCGCCGACATCGTGCTCGCAGCCATCGTGCTGCTGGCCGTGCTGGGCAAGGCCAGCGACAGCCTGATGCAGCGCCTGGAAACCCGCTTGCTCGCCTGGCGTGACAGCTATGCCACTTCCTGACGAAAGCCCCCACGCATGACTGCCCTGCTCGACATCGCCATCCATGACAAAGCCTATGGCGCGCGGCGCGTGCTGCACAACCTGCAATTGCAGCTGCGCCAGGGCGAGATCGTCAGCCTGATCGGCGCCAGCGGCTGCGGCAAGAGCAGCCTGCTATCCATCGTGGCCGGTCTCGATACGGATTTTCGCGGCACCGTGCGCCTCGACGGCAAGCTGCTGGCGGGAGTGCACGCTGACATCGGCCTGATCTTCCAGGAACCGCGCCTGTTTCCCTGGCTGACAGTGGCGCAAAACATCGCCTTCGGCCTCGGTCCCAAAGGTGAAGACAATCCCAGGGTCGCGCAATTGCTGGAGGAAGTAGGCTTGCAGGGCCATGCGGACAGCCTGCCCAAGCAGTTGTCGGGCGGCCAGGCGCAGCGCGCGGCGATTGCCCGCGGCCTGTTTGGCCAGCCCCGCATCCTGCTGCTGGACGAACCGTTTTCCGCCGTCGATGCTTTTACGCGCATGAAGCTGCAAGACTTGCTGGCCGCCGTCGCCGCGCGCCATGGCTTGAGCGTGCTGCTGGTGACGCACGATATCGATGAAGCGCTGTACCTGAGCGATCGCATCGTCATGCTCGACACGCGCGCCGGACCGCCACGCGCCCAGTACGACGTGGCCGCGCCCCGGCCCCGCCTGCGCACGCCAGCGGCACAGGCGCAATTAAAAGAGGCCATCCTCGGCGAACTGCACGCCGCGCACGCGATCTGAGGCTCGCGCTGCACCGTCAGTGACAAGCCTTATCATTCATGTTAGTTTGCCATCTTGAAAACAAACAGGCGGCTACGTGCATCTTCCTTTCCTTCCCGTTCTCGTCATCCTTGCCCTCAGCCACATCGCAGCTCACGCGGATACGCAGGCTGACATACCTGCCGACGCAGCGGTCGACACCAGCCAGTCCATCCACGTCAGCAGCATCCGCAACCCGGAACTCAAGTCCTACCGCGTGATGACCGCGGGCCTCGATGCCTTTGACGACCACCATGCACTGGCGCCCAGGGCACGCGAAGTGCGCTTCCAGCTGATTCCCGGCCCCGGCGCACCGGACAACGCCATGCAGGATCTGAGCTTGCGTATCGCCGGCAATGAGACCTCAATCGTCCTGTCCCTTGCCGCCGACGGCAGTTTTACGCTGCCGCGCAGCGCGCAAGCCGAGCGCGAAGACGCGGACCTGGTCACCAACAGGAAGAAGGACGCGTACCGCTGGCAAGCCAGCGTCCGCAGCGACGATGTACCGCCCGGCATGCGCCGCCTGGGCGACCTGCGCCTGCAGTGCCAGGTCGGCATCGCCATTGCCAAGAAAGAGACACCCTTCTTGCTGCGCACCCTGATCGCCGCCAAGCTGCGCACCACCGACTGGTGCTCCGCCGTTGAACTCAAGATGAGCACGTATAGCGATCCGGCCATCGCCAGCGCTACCCTGCTCGATGGCGGGCGCCGCGTCGCGCTGCAGGTGAAAAATGGCGGCACGTCCTTCCTGGCCCCCTTGGGCGACACCCGCTATGCGGACGATACCCTGATCGAACTGGTCTACCAGCAGGATGCCGCCGGTACGCCGTCCGCCGCCCCTTAGCGTTTGCGTCGCGCCCCGTTCCATGTCAGCATATGCCACCCTGGTACCACGGATAAGGATCGCAATGCCCCCCACTCTTACGCGCGCGCTGGCACTGGCGCTGCTGGCAGGCCATGGCTCCCTGGCATTGGCGCAGGCGCCAGTCACGCCGCCGACGCCTGGCTGCGACGTCTGCGCCACCTGGAATGCGGACCAGGCGCCGTTCCGCATCTTCGGCAATACCTATTATGTGGGCGTCAAAGGCCTCAGTTCCGTGCTGGTGACGTCGCCGCAGGGCCACGTGCTGATCGACGGCGGCTTGCCGGAATCGGCGCCCAAGATCATCGCCAATATCGGCACGCTTGGTTTTCGCATCGAGGACGTCAAGCTGATCCTCAATTCGCACGGCCATATCGACCATGCGGGCGGTCTGGCCGAACTGCAGCGGCGCAGCAATGCGCTGGTGGCCGCCAGCCCGTCGGCGGCGCTGGACCTGGCGTCGGGTGAAGTGGGGCCGGACGACCCGCAATACCACGCGCTGCCCAAGTACCCGCCCGTGAAGGACATGCGCCTGGCGCGCGACGGCGGCCAGTTCAATGTCGGACCTGTCAACCTGACGGCGCACGCCACGCCGGGCCACACACCCGGAGGCTTGAGCTGGACGTGGCAATCGTGCGACGGCCCCCGCTGCCTGAACATGGTCTATGCGGACAGCCTCAACGCCGTCTCGCGTCCCGGCTTCAAGTTCAGCGCCAGCAGCGAGTATCCGAACGCGGTGGCGGACTTGCGCCGCAGCTTCGAGACCCTGGAAAAACTGCCCTGCGACGTGCTCATTTCCGCGCATCCGGAGGCTGCACAGTTGTGGGAGCGGCTGGAAGCGAGCGCCACGGCCGGCAGCGACGCCTTTGTCGACCCGCAAGCCTGCCGCGCCTATGTGGCGGCGGCGCGTACCGTGCTCGACTCCCGGCTGGAACAGGAAAAGCAGCAGTGAGATTGCCAATGAGCTTGTCAACCGTGCACGCTGGCGCAGCGCCGATCTGCTACGCTGGCGCCATTCATTTAAAGAAGGAACCGCCATGTTCAAACTCGCCAGCCTGATTCCCCTCGCCGCCATCGTCGCCATCACCGCCGGCTGCGCGCAAACACCGGTGCGCAGCGACGCTGCCGCCGCCGCGCCAGGCGCCACCTCGCCAGCCAAGCCGGCGCCCAAGCTGACGGGCACGCAGTGGAAGCTGAAGGAATTGCAGGGCAAACAAGTGGTGCGCAAGGCGCCCGAGCAGCGCGAAGTGACCCTGCTGCTGGCTGAAGGCCGCGCCAGCGGCAACAGCGGCTGCAACCAGATGATGGGCGGCTACACCAGCGATGGCGTCAGCACCTTGAACTTTGGACAACTGGCAGGCACCATGATGATGTGCCAGCCGCAGGACATGGACCTGGAACGCCTGCTGCTGACCACCCTGGGCGAAGTCAATGGCTACCGCTACGCCGACCAGGAATTGCTGCTGTTGAAGGATGGCGTGCCCGTGGCGCGCTATGAAGCGCTGACGGTGAAGTAAGGTCATCACAAAGCCAGGAACCCTCTCCTGGCGCGAAGAGTGGCCGAAAAACGTTCAGGGCAAAGCGCAGCGCCGCCATGGACGTTTTCTCGGCCACGCTTCAATCGTTGCGCATCTGCGCCTGCGATACATTGCTTTCTGGCGGCACGCTCTGCGTCAGCCACACATTCCCCCCGATGGTCGATCCCGCGCCGATGGTGATGCGCCCCAGCACGGTTGCGCCCGCGTAAATCACCACGTCGTCCTCGACGATGGGGTGGCGCGGCGTGCCCTTGATCAGCACACCGCTGGCATCGGCCGGGAAGCGCTTGGCGCCCAGGGTAACGGCCTGGTACAGGCGCACGCGCTGGCCGATGATGGCCGTCTCGCCGATCACCACGCCCGTGCCGTGGTCGATGAAGAAGGAGGCGCCGATATGCGCGCCCGGGTGGATGTCGATGCCCGTCAAGGTGTGCGCGATGTCGGCGATCAGGCGCGCCAGGAAGGGCGCGCCGAGCGCGTGCAGGCGGTGCGCCAGGCGGTGGTACAGGATGGCGATGGTGCCCGGATAGCACAGCATGATCTCGGCCACCGAGGTGGCGGCCGGGTCGCCCGCGTAGGCGGCCTGCACGTCCGACACCAGCAGCGCGCGGATATCGGGCAGGCTGGCGGCGAAGGCGCGCGTGATGTCGCGCGCCTGCTGCGCCAGGGCCGCATCGTCGCTGGCGCCATCGCCTTCATCGCCGGCCGGCACGGAAAAGAGCAAGCCGCGCCGCACCTGCTCGCTGAGGCGGTTCAGGGTGGTGTTGAGCGTGTCGCCGACAAAATAATCGATGCTTTCGTCCGTCAGGTTGGACCGCCCGTAATGCGTGGGGAACAAGGCTGCCGACAGGCCGTTGACGATGGTGGTAAGGGCTTCGCGCGACGGCAGTTCGCGCACCCTGCCGTTATGGCGGATCTTGTGCTTGTCTTCGCGCGAGCTGCGCAAGGCCTGGATCACGGGCCCCAGGTTCCACTGGGCCGTGTCGTCGGCGGGCGCCGCGGGATAAATACTGTGCATGGCGTATCACTTCCAGAAAACGGCAAACAAGCCGGGTCGCCCCAGCTTAGCGGCGGCGGCAAGCGATGCAAACGAAGAATTTCAAGATTCTATATGCGAAAAACGCATATGGTTGGCAAAAAGGCCGGCGCCAAACCTGATTCCGGTCACTAGCGTAAAATGACGGACTAACAAAAACACTCTTCAACATGACTAAATTATTAACATGGATTTTGGCGGGCCTGGCGATGGTCGGACCGCTTGCAATTGACACCTATCTGCCGTCTTTCCCCGCCATCGCGCATGATTTCAATGCCAGCCCCCTGCTGGTGCAGCAAACCCTGAGCTTTTTCCTGTTCACGTTCGCCTTCATGATGCTGTTTTACGGCACCCTGTCCGACTCGTTCGGCCGCCGTCCCGTCATTCTCGTCTCGCTGGTGCTGTATGTGATCGCTTCCGTGGGCGCCGCGCTGGCGCCGTCGCTGGGCTGGCTTCTGGCCTGGCGCGTGCTGCAGGGCCTGTCGGCGGGCGCCGGTTCCGTGATCGGCCGCGCCATCGTGCAAGACCGCTATTCGGGCGCCGCCGCGCAGAAAATCCTCTCGCACATCATGATGGTGTTCGCGCTGGCGCCGGCCATCGCGCCCGTGCTGGGTGGCTGGCTGCAGGTGGGCCTGGGCTGGCGCTGGATCTTCTGGTTCCTGACGGCCTTCGGCGTGCTGATGTTCGTCGTCGTCTGGCGCGCGCTGCCGGAAAGCTTGCCGAAGGAGCAGCGCCACGCCTTCCACCTGGGCGACATCGCCGTCAATTACTGGAAAGTGCTGTGCCACCGCCAATTCCTGCTGCTGTCGACGGCCATCGGCGCCGCCTTTGGCGGCTTCGCCCTGTACATCGGTTCGGCCGCCTACTTCATCATCAACATCCTGCACCTGCCGGAGACGGCGTTCGCCTGGCTGTTCATTCCATTAATTAGCGGCATGGTGTTCGGTTCGGCCCTGTCGGCGAAAATCGCCCACCGCTACAGCCAGCGCCAGATGATCTGGACAGGCTTCATCCTGATGCTGATCGCCGCGCTGGTCAACATCGGCTACAACTACTTCTTTGCCGCCGAAGTGCCGTGGGCCGTGCTGCCATTGTTCTTCTACTCGTTCGCCCTGTCGATCGCCATGCCGCCGATGACCCTGATGGCCCTGAACCACTTCCCCAACAACAGCGGCCTGGCATCGTCGATGCAATCGTTCATCCAGATGCTGCTGTTCGCGCTGGTGTCGGGCCTGGTGGCGCCGCTGCTGTTCGACAGCGCCCTGAACCTGGCGTATGGCGTGATGGCGGGATTGCTGGTGAGTTTGCTGTGCTGGGTGTTTGCGCAGGGCAAGAAAGCGGAAGTGGTCAAGCAGTAGCTTTTACAGCGGATTTTTCAGGACGGGGGCACCTGAAAAACGTTCAGGACAAGGCGCCGTGCCGCAGGCAGTACGCTAGTACGGCAAGGCACGGCAACGCAGTCATGGACGTTTTCTCAGGCGCTCCTCAAGGCCAGGGGGCGGGCGTCACATCCACATACTGCGCGCCGCCCTGCTCCGGTTCCGCTTCATTTTGCTGCGCCGGCTGGTTCAGGGAACCGGCCGGCGAACGCAGGCTCAAGATTTCCTTGCGCGCCTCGACGAAGTCGGCGGAACTGAGCGGGTGTTCCTGGTCGGGCCAGTGGCTGACGGCCCATTCCTGCAAGGTTTCAAAGCGCCGCCACAGTTCCGCGATGAATTCGCGGCGCGCCTCTTCCAGCTGTTCCGGTGTCTTTTCAATTGCTTCGCTGATATTGACTTCCATGGCCGTTCCCCCGCTGACAAGTTGTCTTGCCAGACTACGCAGGGATCAGCCAGGCGTCTGTTCGCGAACGAACACAGGATTTATTCGGGCATCTTGCGGAAACCCACGGCCAGGCGGTTCCAGGTATTGATGGAGCCGATGGCCAGGGTCACGTTGACCATTTCCGCCGGCGTCAATTGTTCCGCCAGCGCCGCATACACGTCATCGGGCGCCTGGCTTTGCGGCAGCAGGGTCAGCGCTTCCGTCCAGGCCAGCACGGCCCGCTCGCGCGGCGTGAAGAACGGCGTTTCGCGCCAGACGGACACGGCATACAGGCGGCGCTCCGTTTCGCCCGCCTTGCGCGCGTCGCTCGTGTGCATGTCCACGCAAAAAGCGCAGCCATTGATTTGCGAGGCGCGCAGGCGGATCAGCTCGAGCAGCGAGTGTTCCACGCCCAGCCTGGCGATTGCCGCTTCCAGCGCGTACATGGCCTTGACGGCGTCCGGCGAAGCTTGTGTAAAATCGAGTCGTTGCTGTGTCATGATGCATTCCTTGAGGGAGTAGAGATGCACCATTGTAGTAGCCCAGGAACAGCACGCGGCAGGCCAATCCCCCCGAAAAACAGCAGACCACCAGCAGATACTCCATGGAATTACACATCCTGATCGACGGCACGCGCGACCTGGGCGGCCAGCTGTACCGCCAGCTCAGCGAGGCCATCCGCTCGGGCCGGCTGACGGACGGGCAGCAATTGCCGCCCTCGCGCCTGCTGGCCAGCCAGCTGGGCCTGTCGCGCAAGACGGTGTCCGACGTGTATGACAAGCTCGGTTATGAAAAGCTGCTGGTCGGCAAAGTGGGCGTGGGCAGCTTCGTGCAGACGCCGCACGCGTCGCCGCAGCGCCGGCACGCCAGCACGCCGCTGGCCAGCGCCCAGCGCATCGCCCGCTGGGAAGCGACGCCCACGCCCCTGCGCCGCGCCAGCCAGGAAGAGCCGGCGCGCTATGCCTTCATCGGCGGGCGCGCCACGCCCGCGCACTTCCCGCAGGATGAATGGCGCGCCTGCATGCTGCACGCGCTGCGCCAGGGTGGCCAGGCGCGCGGCCGCTATGGCCCTGTTGCCGGCTTGCCGGCCTTGCGCGCGGCGATCTCCGGCCATGCCGCTTTCAGCCGCGGCATCCATTGCACCGAGGAACAAGTGCTCGTCACCAGCGGCGCGCAGCAAGCCTTGCACCTGCTGGCGCTGACCTTGCTGGAAGCAGGCGACACGGTTGCCGTGGAAGAACCCGGCTACCCGGTGGCGCGCGCCGTGTTCGCCAGCCAGGGCGCCCGCGTGGTGGGCATCGACGTGGACGAGGATGGCCTCATCGTCGGACAAATCCCGGACGGCACGCGGCTGATCTATGTCACGCCCGCGCATCAATTTCCGCTGGGCATGCCGATGAGCATGGCGCGCCGCCATGCCTTGCTGGAACGGGCGCAGCAGCTGGGCGCCATCATCATCGAGGACGACTACGACAGCGCCTTCCGTTACGAAGGCCGGCCCGAAGATTCCCTGCAAAGCATGGACCGCTACGGCGTCGTCGCGCACGTGGGCAGCTTTTCCAAGATCATGCTGCCAGAATTGCGGCTCGGCTATGTTGTGCTGCCGCAAGCTATCGTGGCCGCCGTGGAAACGGTGAAATACCTGAGCGATTGTCACACGGCCAGCCTGGGCCAGCATGCGCTGGCCAAGTTCATCAGCGACGGCCATCTGCTGCGCCATATCCGCCGCTGCCACGATATCTATGCGGGGCGGCGCGAGCGGCTGCAGCACTGGTTCAACGGCCCGCTGGCGCCGTGGTTCCGCCTGGTGCCCGCCAGCGCCGGCTTCCACGTGGCGGCCCTGGCCCAGGCGCCGCTCGATATCGCCGAATTGCTGCGCCGCGCGCGCCTGGCCGACATCAGCCTGTATGCGTTATCGGGCTTTTACCATGGCGTGGCACGCCACGCAGGCCTGTTCCTCGGCTATGGCGCCATCGACAAGCTCGATATCGACACGGCGCTGACCCAGGTGCTGGCGATCCTGCAAGAGATCGCTCCCCTGCCCCTCAGCGGGGTTGCCAACGATAGTGTCCCGTGATGGGATAGCTGAATAGAATATTTTCCTCGCGCGCGCCTTCGCCGATGTTGTGGATGATGAGCGGCACGCCGCTCCACGACTGCTTGTCGCTGACGATGCCGATGTGCGTGAGGTTGCGCGGCAGGCGCCAGGTGACGATGTCGCCCGCGCGGTAAGCGTTGGCCTCTTTGCTTGGCGGCAAGCTGGTGCCATGGCGGGCAAAGTAGGTGCCCAGGTTCGGCACGCGCCGGTGGTCGATATTGCGGTCCGGCCCCTTCATCTGCCAGCGTCCCTGCTGCTGGTACACCTGCCACGCCTTGCGCATGTCTTCGTGCACCAGCACCTGCAAATCCTGCCCCAGCTGACGGTAGGCGCGCACCACCACGTCCGTGCACACGCCCCGTTCCAGCGGTACGTCGCCGCCCGGATAGGCAAGGCGTTCATAGCGCGGATCGTACTGCAGGGTCACGCCCACCTGCTTGCGGGCGGCGGCGACGAGGGCTTGCGGGGTGGCAGGAATGGCCGAGGCCAGCATGGGCGCCAGGGCAAGCATCAGGATGGAGAGCAGTTTGATTGGCATCAACGTCAATGGTCGGATGAAAATGCCAACTTTACCGCAGCGGCAAGGAAAACGGCGGACGGCTAGATGCCCGCCAGTTGCGCCAGGTGGGCAGGAAAATCCACGGCCGGTCCCGCCGCATTGATGGTGTCGAAGTAATCATGCCAGCCCGTGGCCGCGATGCCGGCCAGCAAGACATCCAGTGCCGCCTCGTCCGGGAAGCGCCAGACGGCATAAAATTGCTGGGCAGCCCCATGCAGCTTGCCGCCATCGATGGCGCCCATGGCCAGCGCTTCGGCACCCGTGCCGGACAAGGCTGCCATGCCGGCGCCCACCGTGCCGAAATACGCCTGGCGCGCGGCGGCATCGAGGGCCAGCCAGGCGGGTTTCGGGCTGTACAGTTCTAACAGGTAATGCATGTTTTCCTCCAAAAAGTTAAGCAAGCGAGCGTTGGGCGCGCTTGCAGATGCGTTGGGTGGCGGCATTGGCACTTTCCTGCAGCCATTGCGCACACAGGCTGCGCACCCAATCCGGCTGGCTCTTGGCCGCATCGTTGAGCCAGTTGGCCACGGAATCCTGCACGTAGACGGCCGGATCGGCGCGCAAGGCGTGCAACACGGGCAAGGCCAGCTGCGGCTGTTCTTTCAACCGGGCAATATGCGCGCACCACACGCCGCGCGGGCGCAGCGCTTCGCAGGCGAAGCGGCGTACTCTTTCCGACGGGTCAGCCGTCCACGGCGCCAGCAAGGCAATGGCCTCGTCAAGGCTCTCCGCCAGATGGGGCCGCAGCGCCAGCCAGGCCCATTCGCGCACGCCGAAGTGCCCATCGTCGGCCAGCGGCCGCATGGCCGCCAGCCGTTGCGGCAAGGTCAGGCCAGCCTGCGCGGCGATGGCAAAGCAGACCCAGCCACGTACCGTGTCGGAGGCATGTGCTTGCAGCAGCGCCAGGTCGGTGTTGGCTTCCAGCAGCAATTGTGCCGCCAGCGCCATGCGTTTGGTGATGCCGGCTGCGGCCTGCGCGCGCAGTTGATCCAGGCGGGCGGCGCCGATAGCGGGCACGGCCGCAGCCAGCAGCACGCTGAAATCGATGGCCAGCCCTTCCGTCAGGGTGGTACTGGCCACGCTCCCGCCGTTCAGCAGGGCCAGGCGCGCGGGAGCGATGTCGGCGACGCCGCGGCTCATGGCGCATCCTGCATTTCACCTCTATCCGTCTTGCGCCAGGCTTTTTCCAGCAGCGCACTCAGCAACTGCATTTCTTCCGGCGTGAAATCGGCAAACAGGCTGGCGATCCATTGCGCGTGTTCATCGACCAGGGTCGCGGCGGCCATGTCTCCCTTGGCGCTCAGGCGCACCAGCAGCTTGCGCCGGTCGACCTGGTCCGCGTGGCGCGCCAGGAAACCATCGCGTTCCAGGCCGTCGAGCAAGCCCGTGATGGTGCCGCGCGTCACGCCGGCCTGCTCGGCCAGTTCGTGCGGCGACAGTCCGCCGGGCACGTCACGCAGCAGGGACAACAGCACAAATTTTCCTTCCGACAAGCCATGCCGGCCCAGGCGCGCGGCGCAATCGCCATCGATGGCGGAGGCCAGGCCCAGCACTTCAAAGCACAGACGCAAGCGCGCCGTGGACTGCGCCATGTCGAGACCGCTGGCGCGGCGCTGCACGTCGCCCAGCAAGGCTGTGTATTTCTGTTCGAGTTTTATCATATGGCGCAATATAATATGGCACCATATTAAATGTCAAATGGAAAACCTCAATGGTTTTCCCATGCGCCTAGAGACGCGCCTTGTCCCTCGCCCAGGCGATGATGGCTTGCGCATCGATGGCGCCCGGCTGGCGCGCCACTTCCACGCCCCTGCGGAACAGGGCCAGGGTGGGAATGCTGCGGATATTGAAACGGCTGCCCAGGTCCGGCGACGCTTCCGTATTCACCTTGACGACGCGAAATGCGGGTTCCAGGGTCTTGGCGGCTTGCACATAGAATGGCGCCATGCTGCGGCACGGACCGCACCACGGCGCCCAGAAGTCGACCAGCACGGGAATGTCGCTGCGTTCGATATGCTTGAGGAAGCGGGCGCTGGCCAGGTCCACGGGCTGGCCCGTAAATAAATCCTTCTGGCACTTGCCGCACGTGGGCTGTTCAATCAGGCGCGCCGCCGGCAAGCGGTTGACGGCGTCGCAATGGGGGCACACGATGTGCAGGGAGTCTGGCGTGGTCGAGGTCATGGCGTTCCTGGAAAGAGTAGCGTACAGTTGCCGGACATTTTACGGCGTATCGTGCAGCGCCGTCGGCACGCTGGCGGCACTTGTCCGCAGAGTCCACTATAGTGTGCTGAAACGTGTGATGAAACGGCGCGCACATTGCCGGGCCGGCCAAGGAAAACAATGCCTGATGTCGCAGAAAACATGCTATTGAGCACCGAACTCGCCGCCGCCCTGCGCTTGCAGCGCGCCGCCTGCCTGGCCCACCCCGTGCCGACCCTGGCCGAGCGCAAACGCGACCTGCACACCTTGCAGCGCTTCATCCACGACCATAAAGACGCGCTGTGCGCGGCGATCAGCGCCGACTACGGCAACCGTTCCCGTCACGAAACCTTGCTGGCGGAAATCTTCCCCGCCATCGATGGCATCGCCCATGTATTAAAACACTTGAAAAAATGGATGCGGCCGCAGCGCCGCGGCGTGGACTGGCGCAGCTTTCCTGGCGCCCGCAACCGCGTGATGCCGCAGCCGCTGGGCGTGGTGGGCGTCATCGTGCCATGGAATTTCCCCGTGAACCTGAGCCTGGTGCCCTTGACCTACATCTTCGCCGCCGGCAACCGCGCCATGGTCAAGATGAGCGAAAACTCGCGCCACCTGGCGCGGCTGCTGATCGACACCATACCCGCCTACTTTCCGCCGGAAAAGCTGCAGTTCTTTGACGAAACGGGCGGCGTGGGTATGGAATTTTCGCAACTGCCGTTCGATCACCTGCTGTTTACGGGTTCCGGCCAGACGGGCCGCGCCGTCATGGCGGCCGCCGCGCGCAATCTGTGCCCCGTCACGCTGGAGCTGGGCGGCAAGGCGCCGGCCATCGTCTGCGCCGATTTCGACGTGCGCACGGCAGCCGAGCGCATCCTGTTCGTCAAGTTTCTGAACGCGGGACAAATCTGCACCAGCGTCGACCACGCCTGGCTGCCAGAGGCCAGCATTCCTACCTTCGTCGAGCACGCACGCGCCATCGTGCCCACGCGCTACCCGCGGCTGGACACGCCCGACTACACCTCCATAATCGACGAGGCCGCCTTTGATCGCCTGCTGCAGGCGCTCGACGAAGCACGCGCGCGGGGCGCGCAAGTAATTTCGCTGTTGCCGGGGCCCGCCTACGACCGCGCCACGCGCAAGATCGCGCCGCACATCGTGCTCGGCGCCCCTGAGGACAGCCTGCTGCTGACGCGGGAAATCTTCGGTCCCATCCTGCCGCTGCGCGGCTATGCCAGGCTTGACACCGTGATCGACAGCATCAATGCGGGACCACTGCCGCTGGCCATCTATCCATTCAGCAACAAAACAGACACGGTGCAGTTGCTGATCGAGCGCGTGATGTCGGGCGGCGTGTCCGTCAACGACGCCCTGTACCACGTGGGCCAGCACGACCTGCCGTTCGGCGGCGTGGGCGAGTCCGGCATGGGCCACTACCACGGCGTCGAAGGCTTTCACACCTTCAGCAAGCTGCGGCCCGTGTTTTACCAGGCCCGCTACAGTGCGTTGAAACTGCTGTGGCCGCCGTATGGCAAGCTGGCCAGCCGCGTGCTGGCCTTCCTGACCCGCTGATTACAGGAACAGCGAGGCGGCGATGGCCCACATGACGAGCGCAATGATGCCGTCGAGCACGCGCCAGGCCATGGGCTTGGCAAACACGGGCGCCAGGTAGCGGGCACCAAAGCCCAGCAGGAAGAACCACAGGGCCGAAGCCATGATGGCGCCGCCGGCGAAGTAGAAACGTCCCACGCCTTCATGCTGGCCGCCGATCGACCCGAGCAGGATGACCGTATCGAGGAAGGCGTGCGGGTTCAGCAGGCTGAACGCCAGTGCGGCGCCGATCACGGCCCAGTAGCCTTCCGGCGACTTGGCAGCCGACACCGTCAAGGCCGTTGGGCGCCAGGCGGACTTGGCGGCACGCAAGCCATATGCGATCAGGAAGGTGGCGCCGCCGGCCTTGGCCCACAGCAGGAAATTGGGGTTGTCTGCAATGAAAGTGCCCATGCCGGCCACGCCGGCCGTGATCAAGATCGCATCGCACACCAGGCAGACCAGGATGCAGGTGAGCACGTAATGACGCTTCAAGCCCTGTTTCAGCAAGAAGGCGTTTTGCGTGCCGATGGCAACGATCAGGCTCGCTCCGAGCCCCATGCCTTTCAAGAAGATTGCGCTGTCCATATCGATTCCTTTATTGCTTTCCATCACGCGCACGGCCGCCCACGCTCTGCCGGCAACGGCAAAGTCATCAAAGGTAGGTGGAGGGTGTAGCGGTACCAGCAGGACCGCGCGGGAGAGTGGAGTTGTTACCCTATTTCAACAGTGTAAAGAAAAAGTAAATATAAGTATAATGAATGATTCTAACCATATATAAGAGAAACTTATGCGCGTCGTCGATTACCGTGGATTGGCCGCCCTCGACGCCGTGATCGGCCTGGGCAGCTTTGAAAAGGCCGCGCAGGCGCTGGCGATCAGCCAGCCGGCCGTGTCGCAGCGCATCCGCACCCTGGAAAACCTGGAAGGCACTTTATTGATCATCCGCAGCCACCCGCCCCTGCCCACGGAAGCGGGCCAGCGCCTGATCGCCCATTACCGGCAAGTCAAGCTGCTCGAAGCGGCGCTCGACGCCCAGCCCGGCCCCACCACGCATTTGCCGGAACTGGCCATCGCCGTCAACGCCGACAGCGCCGCCACCTGGATCCCGGAAGCGCTGGGACCGCTGCTGTCGCCGCCGTCCTGCCTGCTCGATATCCGCCTCGACGACCAGGACCACACCCTGAGCCAGTTGCGCGAAGGGCGCGTGTTTGCCTGCGTCACCAGCGCCAACGACCTGGTGGCGGGCACCACGGCCACGCCGCTGGGCGGCATGCGCTACCTGTGCGTGGCCTCGCCCGCGTTCGCGCAGCAATGGTTTCCCCATGGATTTACGGTGGAAGCCGTCAGCCAGGCGCCCGCCATCACGTTCGGCAGCAAGGATGCGCTGCACGAGCGCTACCTGCAGCACCGCCTCGGCTACACGGGCCGCTATCCGCACCACGTGCTCGGTTCGGCGCGCGACTTTGTGCGCTTCATCGAAGCGGGCTATGCTTACGGCATGGTGCCTTTGCTGCAGGCGGAAACGGCACTGGCCGCCGGCAGGCTGGTCGACGTGGCGGCCGGACAGGCGCTCGACGTGCCCCTGACCTGGCATGCCTGGGATATCCAGACCCCGCTCACGCGCACCCTGTCGGATGCCGTCATCGCCACGGCGCGCAAATGGCTGTTGCAGGATTGATTGACGCATGCCACATTTATCTATGCTATACAGCAACTTCCCCGTGTGCGCCCTGCCCTGCCTGGCCTACACTGCAAGCATCAACCCTCACCATCAGGAGCTGGCATGACGATCCTGCGCACCACCCTGCTCGGTTTGCTGGCGGCCATCCCGCTGGCTGCCGGCCTGGCCGCCTGCTCGCCCTTGATGGCCATCAATGCCTTCTCGTCCGGCAGCGCCTCGCACGTGACGCGCGGCCTCGCTTACGGCCCCCTGCCACGGCAAAAGCTCGACGTGTATGCCCCCAAGACCCGCACGGGGCCCGTTCCCGTGGTGGTGTTCTTTTATGGCGGCAACTGGACGACGGGCGAGCGCGCCGACTATGCCTTCGTTGGCCATGCGCTGGCGGCGCGCGGCTATCTGGCCGTGATCGCCGACTACCGGCTGTATCCGGACGTGCACTATCCCGAAATCCTGCAGGACGCGGCCCGCGCCGTGGCCTGGGCCGCGATGGAATCGAGCCGCCACGGCGGCGACCCGACGCGCCTGTTCGTCATGGGCCATAGCGCCGGCGCCTACAATGCGGCGATGGTGGCGCTCGACGCCAGCCTGCTGGCGCGCCATGGCATGCACCCGCACGACTTGCGGGGCTGGATAGGCCTGGCCGGCCCCTATGATTTCTTGCCGATCGAAAACACCACCACCCGGCCCGTTTTCTTTTACCCGGACACGCCCGCCGCGTCACAGCCCATCCACCACGTGACGGCCGCAGCCCCGCCCGCCCTGCTGATCGCCCCCCTGCCCGGACAGGATAAACTGGTCGATCCGCGACGCAACACGGGCGGCATGGCCAAGGCCCTGCGGACGCTTGCCAGGCCCGTGACGGAAACGTATTTCGACCACGTGGGCCACGCCACCCTGGTCGCCACGCTGGCCGCGCCCTTGCGCAGGCTGGTGCCCACCCTGGACGCCGTCAGCGCCTTCATCGACGCCAACAGCGCGAGCGGGAACGGTGATACGGTCTTGTCCGCCGTCTCGCCGAAGACAGCCGTGCCGGCAAGCATCACCGTGCCCACCCGCTCACCTGGCGCGGCCACGCCGGCCTCTGAACTGCACGCATACGACAAAACGCCCGCCCCGTGAAGGGCGGGCGCTCTGTCCAAACCAGGAGGCACGATGCTGCGTGCCGGCTGGCCGCAACTCAAGGCTCGGCCCTCGCGAAGCGGTTCAGCCGCAAGCAGCCTCGTACTTACTCTTTACGGCTGGCGCTGCTGCTCTTGCTTTGTGCGGAACCCGCTTGCGATACGCTGCCGCTGGCCGAGCCTTCGCTGCCGGCCGACTGCTGGCTGCCCTGGTGGCTGCCGCTTTGCAGGCTTTGGCCGTCACGGCTTTGCGCGCCCCGTTGCTGGTCGCGGCTGGCGCCGTTTTGCTGATAGGCCTGGAACGGTTCAGCGATGCGCTGCATGGCTTCCTGCTGCTTGCGCACGTTTTTCTCCGTTTCTTCCGACGCCGTGCGGGCCACTTCTTCGGCCAGCGCCTTGGCAGTACGGCTCGTTTCATTCACATGACGCTCTGCCACGTTGGCCAGTTCGACCTGCGTATCGGCTGCCAGGCGCGACACCTGTTGCTGGTACTTGCGCAGTTGCTCGGCGGCTGGCTGGCCCGCTGCGGCAGCCACCTGGAACACATCTTCAGCGCGCTCGACCGTCAGCAGGTTCTGGCTGGTGACCGCGGTTTCTTCCAGCAAGCCTTGCGCCAGTTGCATGTTCAGGTCGCTGAAGTGCTGCACCGACTGGAACAGCGACTTCGACAGTCCATTGAAAAAAGCCAGTTGCGCTTCCAGGTGGTTTTTGGCGGCGGGGGTAACACTACGGGAATATGGATACATGGAGTTCCTCATTAGATAGCGGTTGGGTGGACATAAACAGATGGCGACACCACCGGCTGTCGAACGGTGAGGCAGACGGCCGGGCTACGCCACGAAACGCGAAAAAACATATCCGATTGGTGGGACGATGCTTTGCAACGCGAGTCCCAAGGCTACGTGAGCACCGCAGTTGAGGGATGATCTGGATCAAAGGTGCGCTAGGCTGCGCAGAAAGTTTTGGCTGGACGGCTTGCCTTTGGCAAACGTCAGTGACGTGACGGGAAATCTGTGCCAGGCAGGTTCAGCCCGGCACGACGGGCTTGTAGCCACGGCTGCGCAGCGACGCTTCCAGCCAGCGGTTGCCATACCAGCCACGCGCCAGCAGGTAACTGAGCTCCGCGGCGGCCATCAGCAGCATCATCGGGCCGATGCGCAGTTCGGTGGCCAGATGGCTGCCAAACCACAGGCAGGCATCCATGGCCAGCATGAGCAGCAACAGCCACCAGCGGCGCTTGGCGACGGCCCAGAACGAGCCCAGCAACAGGGCCGGCCAGGAAAAGCCCGCTTTCACGTAGGCATAGCGGCCGGCATCGTCGGCAAACAGGGTGGCGCTGTGCTTCATGCTGCTCTCTTCAGGTAATGACCGGCGTCAAGGTTCGGGACGGTGGCAGACGGCTTCGACATTGTGACCGTCGGGGCCCAGCACGAAGGCGCCGTAGTAATTCGGGTGATAAATTTCGCGGATACCGGGGGCGCCGTTATCCTTGCCGCCCGCTGCCAGCGCTGCCTGGTAAAACGCATCCACCTGGGCGCGGTTATCCGCCGCGAAGGCGAGATGCATGCCGGCATGCGGCGCGCCGCCCACGCCGAACCAGAAATCGGGCTTGCCATCCTTGCCCAGGCCGACCCAGCCCTGCACTTCCATCACCACCGACACGCCCAAGGGCGCCAGGGCGGCCGAAAAGAAGGCCTTGCTGGCCTGTGCATCGCTGACATTCAAACCGATGTGATCAAGAATCATGCTGGTGCTCCCTGAAGGTAGTGGAATGGGGAATACAGTATGCGCCAACATTGCTTTTTAGGCAAGCATAACTGCAGACCCGGCACTGCGGTTCCAGGGAGCGCCACGCGCCTCGCCTAGCGCAGGTTGCCCGTATGCCCCAGCGAATAGCGGCCTGGCTGCGGCCACACGGTCAGGCCGTGCGGCTCCTGGCCGACTTTCACTTTGGAAACGTCGCCACTGTTCGTATCGATGCGGTAGACCACGTCGTCGAAACGGCCGGACAGCCACAGATATTTACCATCGGCACTCACATTGCCCATGTCGGGGCTGCCGCCGCCGGGGATCGGCCAGTTCGACACGACTTTTTCCGTCGCGAAATCGATCACGCTGACGCTGCCCTTGCCCTTCGGCTTGCCGTGGATGCGGTGCGTGCCGCGGTTGGCCACGTACAATTTCTTGCCGTCGCGGCTGGGGTACAGGCCGTGTGCGCCCACGCCCGTCTGGATGAAGCCGATTTCCTTCAGCGTGGCGCCATCGACGATGTGCACGCCGTCGGCGTCCATGTCGGCGATGAAGAATTTCTTGCCGTCCGGCGAGATGCGTATGTCCTGCGGCATGCCCTTCTTGACGCTGCAGATTTCATTCGCCGGGCCGCCCACGGGACCCGATTCGGCAAAGCGCTTGGCCGGCATCTGCAATTTCAGATAGCCGTCGACCTTGCGGCCCACCAGGTCGATCTTGGCGATGGTGCCGTCGAATTCGCAGGTGAACATGGCGTAGCGGCCGTCATTGGAAAAATCGGCATGGTTGATGCCGCCGCACTGGGGCGTGTCGATCGAGTACTGCACGGCCATGGTCTTCGGATCGCGGAAATCGAGGCGGTGGCGCGCTTCGGCCACGACGATGGCCGACTTGCCGTCCGGCGTGTAATACATATTATAAGGATCATCGACGGGCACTTCCTTGCCCGGCTTGCCCGTCAGGGGGTCGATCGGCGTCAAACTGCCCTTGTCCGTGCGCTCGGCGTTATTCGCCACCCACAGGGTGCGCAAGTCCCACGACGGCACGACGTGCTGCGGGCCGCTGCCGACCTTGAACTTGTCGACCACTTTCAGGCTGTCCTGGTCGATCACATACACGTCGTTCGAGCGCAGGTTGGGCACGTAGACCCGGCGCAAGTGATCCTTGACGACGGGACTCATATTGCTGCTGGCGATGCTGCCGTACACGTTTTTCGGATCGACCAGCGGCGGCATGCCCGGCAGCGGCGAATAGGCGGCGGCCGGCGCTGCGGCGGCCGGGGCCGGCGTACTGGCGCCGATGACCTGGCTGGCCACGCCCAGGCCGGCCAGTGCGGCAGCCAGGGCGGACAAGGTGACGATGGTGCGTCGTTGAGATTTTTTCATGTGATTTCGCGTCGTTTCGTTGCAAAAGCCGGAAGTTCAACACTTCCAGCGGAATTATTTAGGACGTTGCAGCAGCTGCCTGATAGCGGCCACCGAGGTGTCCACCTGCAGCTTGATGCCGATCTGGCCCAGTTCAGCCGTGGCGCGGGTCGCATCGCCGCGCACGCCGTCCGCCACGCCAGGCTTGGGTCCGTGGGCCATGGCCTCGCTGCGCACGAGCGACGGGTCCGTCGCCAGCATCAGCGCCGCGTCCGCCAAGCCGGCATGCAGGCCGATCTCGGCGCTGCTGTGGCCGCGCTTCTGCAGTTCGGCAATATAGGCCGATTGCGTGATGTCATAGTAGTCGAGCAAGGCATAAGCGCGCGCTTCCTTGCCGGTGGAAGCCTTGCCCCAGGCGCGGTTGAGCTTATTCGCCACGTTCTGCTCGTTCTTTTGATAGCCGCCATGGTCGCCGAGAAAAATGATGTCGCGGAAACCATGCTGGCGCAGGCTGGCGGCCGCCCCTTCCAGCACGGCCTCGAAGGCGGCTGGCGGTATCGAGATCGTGCCGGCAAAGCGCATGTGGCCTGCCGGCGGCGAAATACTGCCTTCCGGCACGTAGGAAACGACGGGCGCGACGATGGTATTGCCCAGCTTTTGCGCAATCTGCCGCGCCAGCAGCCCGGCGCGCACATTGTGCTTGCCCAGCGCGATGTACGGCCCGCTCTGCTCGACGCCGCCAATCGGCACCAGCACAGTGGTCGCGCCATGGTCGATACGGCTGCGCAACTCCGTGCTGGTCAGTTCTTCCAGCATGACGCTGCCGCTGGCTGGCGTGGCCGCCATGACGGGCGCCGTGAGCAGCAGGCACGAAAACGTCAGGACGAACAGGGAAACGAGGGGCTTGCGTGAAAGGCGGAGCGTGGATGGCGCGCAAGGCGCCGTTCGCTGGGGGAACTGCAGAGTCATAAGCCAACATCTTTCCGAGGTCAAAGCGTGGTGCCGTGCCCGGCCTTGCCAGGCAAGCTGGCTGCCACGCAAGAATTGTATTCCATCATGACGGGAACGGCACGTTAATTTGCTGCAGTGCTTTGCAAGGAATTGACGAGGGGAAACTATCTATCAGGCTGTAGTCGCGTCCGCCCTGCCCGCCTCGCCATCATGGAGTGTTTCGTTGCGCTTCTCGGCATAGGCCTTCAGCGAAAGCATCGTCCTGGGAAGCCCGTCCCTGACTTGCCTGGCAACGCCTGGGCCGAACAGAAAGGCAAGCGCTCCCGTAAACCACACGCTGTGAACGACTTCCGACCCGCCATTGACGGCGGCAACCGTGTGCTCGAAGTGGATGCGGAACAGGGGGATGTGGCCCTCGACGGTGAACGAGCGGCCGGCAGTGCGCTCCGTGACCAGCAACGGAATGCCCATGCCCTTGCTGGGAACGATCCTGCCATGCGTCCCCACCGCGAACGGCCCATTGAGCCGGGCTTGCTTTGTGTCCGGATCCCACAGGTGCCATCGGTCGACCTCGCTCCAAATCTGGTCGACGACCGTGGGCGGGACTGCAATGTGAATGCTTTCTTTGATTTGCATCAATTGGGAATCTCCCTATCATTGTGGTGAAAGTAACTGGGTCTGCTATCCGGCGCCGCGCAGTGTCTGCATATTTTCCTGCGGCATAGCATTCATCACGCAATATCGCCATGCCATTGCGCCAATTCAAAGATACTCCGCCAGCAAAAACAAATGCCGCAGCTTTTTCTTTGCCTCGACAAAAAAATATATCTGCTGGAATTGCAGGATACACTGTTTTTTTATCATGCCAATAGAATTAGATTCTGGTTATACTGGTCGCAGATAAAGCCGGGCCATGATGACAGCCTTGTTTGGCGCCAGGATCAAGGGATGCACCGGATTCGACCGCGCTGCTCGCCATAACCACGAGCATATGAAACTTTGAGAAATGATGAACACAGCACATTGGCGGGTTCAGGAACTACAGCATCACTCAGCGGATATCGCCTGGCTGCATGCCGAGGATGCCCGCCGCGCCTATGAGATAGCAGGCCTTCACGACTCGAAGACGCATCTCGGCCTGAACGTTAACACCGTTGACGCGATCGAGCGGTTCGCATCCGGAGAGGATGCGGCCATCGCAAGCAAATGGTTACGTGCCCGTATGCCAGGAAACCAGCAGCTGATCGTCGTGTTTGGAGAGGACGAATGTTTCTTGTGCAACAGTGTGTTCCTGGTCGAGAATTGGTCGGATATTTTTGTCCCGTCACGTGACGACGCGATGGTTTATTCGAAGGACACGCCGCTTATCCTGTTTTACTGCCACGAGAATGAATTCGAAGTGGGACAGCGAATTATCTTTGATTAACAACCGGGTCAGGCCAGGAGCAGCCTCTCAAAATTGAATACGAAAAACACATGGAACCAAAAGCTGCCACCACCTTATTAATGTTTCTGACGCCGTTTGTTGCATGGGCCTTCCATGGCCTGGGAGAAGTGCTAAACAAGCACTTGGGAAGAAACGCTGTAAACGGCGCCTCTGTCTACAACTGGCTATCGCTAACCATTGCCGCTCTGCCAGCATTGGCAAATAACCCTCAGGCCTTTGGAAGGCTTTTAGCGGCATTTTCCATATCCTGGATTGTGGGTGTGTCGCTCTCAAAAAAACATAAACGAAGCCACTTGGCGAATGCTGTGAAGACAACTGACGCTTAGAACTATGCCACCTTCGGGTGATTCAGTCAGTAACCGGCCAGAAGCGGCCATTCACGTTGCGGTGACAATGCGTGATTTTTTCCACTTGGTAATTTATTATGCTATTGGACTGCTGTTGGCGATCGCCACCGTTCATTCATCTCGTCAGCAGGTTAGCTTGACATCAACTGGACAGGCGAGACTACTCTCGGGAAAGTATGATATTTTTTAAAATTGCTGTGTTGTTGTTTGCTATCGTTTTTGGAATACCGAACCAAATCATCGACTACAAGCATCGAAAGAAAAAGGCATATGAACCAGGCGATGCCTGGGCATATTATTCGAAGCTCAGCAAGGAAGGGAGCGCTGAGGGCAAGTTCATGATGTACTCAACTTACTGTGGAATCGGCCTCATCGTCGCAGTCATTGTATTCCTCGCATATCGGCTGTTCACGGCTTAGGCGCTCGTCCGCCATCGGCCAGAAGCGGCCGGTCATTGAAAAATTTACTAAATGTGGAAGGACTGAATAGTCGCTCATGGTCGATGCTAGAAAAGAGATGAATGACGCCCTCAAGGAGGTTGTGGTCCCGGTGCTCCGTAAATTGGGTTTTAAAGGAACATTCCCTCATTTTTATCGCGAGCTAAATCAACACGTGGACCTATTCTCCTTTCAGTTTAGATTGGCAGGGGGCAGCTTTGTAGCTGAGTTGTCGTATGCAGAACCAGGAAGAGAGAACGTGTATATTGATAAAGAAGCCCCAGTAAGCAAGCTACGGGCTGCGCAGACATCGAAAAGGTTGCGACTGGGTGCAAGTGGCCCCGGTTCGGACAATTGGTTTTCGTTTGAGCCAGTTGGCTTCTTTAAACGACAGGCGGATTACCAGAATATTGCTTCAAGAGTAGCCTCCTTAGTTGAACAACAGGCTAAGCCGTGGTGGGACGAGAAGCGCCTCACTAGTTGAAGGCAGCAAACGGCCAGAAGCGGACCGTGACTACAAATTTAGATCTCAGTGCTGCAGTGACATCTCGCCAACTATACTGACCAAAAAATTGATGAAAGCCGAAAAATTTAAAAAATGTAAGTTGTGCGGTGAACTACGGCAGCTAGGGAATTCTCATGTAATTCCTGCCGCTTTCTACAAACCGTATCAAGAAGAAAAAAAAGCAGCGATTTTAGCTTCAAACACTCGCGGGACTTTTCCAAAAAAATCTAGAAATGGCGTCTACGACCAGACGATTCTATGCAAGGACTGCGAAAAATTATTCCAAGCGTTCGATGACTACGCCGCGAAAATTTTCCTTAATGAGACAGATCGCCATTTCAGAGCGGTAAAGACTCGCTCGGGGGTAGTGGGATTCCAAGCGGATGACGTCGATCAAAATCTCATAATGCAATTCTTAATCTCCGTACTCTGGCGCGCGTCCGTGTCATCTCGAGAATTTTTTTCACGGGTGAATCTCGGCCCGTTCGAAGCTTCTGCGGCGAAAGTGATTCAAGATTCTACTGATCCAATTCCGGCTTGTTTCGGAGCCTGCTTGTCTCGATGGGAAGACGATAACCTAGTCGGACACCATATGCTCATGGATCCAATACGTGAAAAATGGGAGGGCGTTAATGCATACCGCTTATACCTTGGACAATTTGTAGCGTACATTCGTGTGGATCAGCAGCCCTTCCGCGCTCTATTCGACAAAATTTCATTGCTGCGCCACCCGCAACTTTTTGTAATGAGTCGTTCCTTCACGTCGAGCAAAGATAGATTGGCCCTAATTCATACGGCTGTTGAGTCCATTTGCAACGATAAATTTCGGCGTGGTTAACGGCGCGTAAGTTGTTCCACAATGTCCGCTTCGGGGTGCGGATTCAATCGGTCAACGCAACACACTGTTCAAATCGTTGAGCCGGTGTTTGGTAGTGTAGCGTCTTCCTGGGGCGCTCGTTGAGTCGTCTGGCTACCGCGTCGAGTTGCTCTTGCGAA